>SSGH01000010.1 GCA_008015835.1 Lysobacter sp. | reverse complement strand
CGCTTCCAGCGCGGGAATGCGGGCGGCGATGGCGTCCGCCTGCGCGGCATGGACGGGCGACAGATCGGTGAGCGGCAGCCGCAACCCGCGGCCGATGCCTTGGCGGTCGAGGATGGCCTTGACCGGGATCGGATTCGGCTCGACGGCGAGAAACTCGTAGACCGGCTGCAATTGCGCGTCCCAAGCCGCGGTGTCGGCGCGCGCGCCGCTGCGGGCGAGGTCGCACAGGCGGCGGAAAGCGGCGGGAATGATGTTCGAGGCCACCGAGATGGTGCCGTCCGCGCCGGCCAGCATCGCCCGGGCCGCGGTCGGGTCGTCGCCGCTCAGAATCGAGAACGCGTCGCTGCGCAGGGCGAGCAAGGCGGTCATGCGTTCCGGTTCGGCCCGCGCTTCCTTGATGCCGACGATCCGCGGGTGCGGGGCCAGCACGGCGACGGTCTCCGGCGACAGGTCGCAGCCGGTGCGGCCGGGCACGTTATAGAGCACCACCGGGAGGGCGCCGTCGTCGGCGACGGCGCGGTAGTGCGCGATCAGGCCGGCTTGGGTCGGGCGCACGTAGGGCGGGGTCACGATCAGGGCCGCATCGGCGCCGAGCGCCGCCGCGCGCCGGGTGGCGTCGACGGTTTTCGCGGTGTTCGACAGGCCGGTGCCGGCCAACACCGGCACGCGGCCGTCGATGGTCTCCACCGCGACCTGCAGCAGCGCGTCGTATTCGGCGTCGGTCAAGGCGTTCGCTTCGCCGGTCGAGCCGGCGACCACGACGGCCTGGGTGCCGGCGTCCATTTGATTGCGAAGGTGGCGGCGCCAGGCGTCGAAATCGAGCTCGCCGCTCGTCGCGAACGGCGTGGCCAGCGCGGTGATACTGCCGGAGAGATACAAAGCGGGGCCTCGGTCTTGCCAGGGAAGTTCGTACCAGGGAGGACGCGCCCGGCGGCGGTCGCGACGATGGCGGCGCGCCTGGGCGGAACAGCCGCAGCATGGTACCCGGTCTGCGCCGCGCCATGGCGGGCGCATCGTCGGACGATTCACACGAGGGCATGAAATCGTCGACGTCGAGCGCGGCGGCGAGCGCGGCGACCGGGTTGCGGCGCGAAACCGGGGGCCAGTATGCTGGCGCCCTGTCGAGCCCGCCCGTCGATCCGGTCGGTGGTCGGATCGACGCCTTCCGGGCATGGCATCGCCCTCTTGGATCTTCGAACTCACTCGCGCGGACGCCCACTTGACCGATTCAGCCTCAGCTTCGCGGCCTGCGCCGAACGAAAACCACCTGCTGATCAACGCCTACACGACGCATCCGCAGTCCCCGCTGCTGTCCGTGACGCGTCGCATCGCCGACAGCGGCTGCAACCTGGTGGACGCGCGCCTGTCCACCGTAGGCCGGGACGTCTCGGTCACCGCGCTGGCGGTGGGCTCGTGGGACGCCATCGCCAAGCTCGAGGCCATGCTCACCCGGCTCGAACGCGAGGAAGGCATCAAGCTGATCTGGTATCGCACCGGGCCCAAACCCGTGCAATCGAACTTGTTGCCCTACGTGGTGGAAGTGGTGGCGGCCGATAAGCCCGGCATCCTCTACCAGTTGGCGGATTTCTTCGATCGCCAGGGCATCACCATCGAAAGCCTGCACTGCGCGCGCTATCGCGCGATGCAGACCGGCGCGGACATGTTCTCGGCGCAAGTCACCATCGGCGTGCCGTCCGAGATGCACATCGCCGCGCTGCGCGACGATTTCCTCGAATTTTGCGATCACCTCAATCTCGATGCGATCATGGACCCGATGAAATTCTGAGCGGCGACTCGACGAAACTCCGAAGGGAACTCCCCGCCTCCGACCGAGATCACGATGACGGCCACCGGTAAAGCCCTGCCCAAGACGACGCTGAAGCACTCGTTCGCCCTCTCCGACGGCACCGCCGCCGCCCTCGCCGATTTCGCCGGCCGTTGGGTGGTCTTGTACTTCTACCCCAAGGACTCCACGCCCGGCTGCACCACCGAGGGGCTCGAATTCAACGCCTTGCTGCCGAAGTTCGAGAAGCTCGGCTGCGACGTGCTCGGCGTGTCTCGCGATTCGATCAAATCGCATCAGAATTTCTGCGAGAAACAGGGTTTCAAGTTCCCCCTGATCAGCGACGCCGACGAAACGCTGTGCAACGCGTTCGACGTCATCCAGGAAAAGAACATGTACGGCAAGAAAGTGCTGGGCATCGTCCGCAGCACGTTCTTGATCGACCCCGACGGCAAACTCACCGCGGAGTGGCGCGGCGTGAAGGTCGCCGGCCACGCGCAGGCCGTCCTCGACGCCTTGAAGGCGGCGCAAGCCAAGTGATGCCGATGCTCGCCATGCGCGTTCGCGCCCCGCTCCGCGGGACGCGGCGACGCTTCCGCGCGCCCGCAACCTCGTTCGCCCCCCGTAGAGCGGAGCGCAGCTCCGCTGAACAGCACAACACCCCTGCGGAGCGAAACTCCGCTGAACCACATACCTGTAGAGCGGAGCAAAGCTCCGCTGAACAGCCCGACTCCCTGGCGAAGCGAAGCTTCGCCGAACCCCTATCCGACCCCATTCAGCGGAGCTGCGCTCCGCTCTACGTCGCAGATCCCGACATAACGGACACACACACCGCATGATGACCAAAGGCAAACGCATCTACGTCCTCGACACCAATGTGCTGATGCACGACCCGACGGCGCTGTTCAAGTTCGAGGAACACGATGTCTTTCTGCCGATGCAGGTCATCGAGGAATTGGACAACGCCAAGAAAGGCACCTCCGAATCCAGCCGCAACGCGCGTCAGGTCAGTCGCTTCATCAATGAGCTGATCGAAGCGCACGGCGCCGACAGGATTTCGTCCGGCTTGACGCTGTCGCGTCCGAAGGGCCTGCAACTGCGCGCAGCGGAGAGCATCGGCAAACTGCGCTTCCAAACCGGCAGTTTCGATTCGGCCAAGCGTTTCGGCGCGGTGATGCCGGACAATCAGATCCTCGGCGCCATTCTGATGCTGCAGGAGTCGGAACCCGGCGTGCCGGTGGTGTTCGTCTCCAAGGACATCAACCTGCGGATCAAAGCGTCGATCGCCGGCATCGCGTCGGAAGATTACGAGAACGACCGCGCGCTCGACGATTTCAGCCTGCTCTACACCGGCGCCAGCCCGCTGCCGGAGGACTTCTGGACGCGCTACGGCCACGATCTGAAATCGTGGACGGAAAAAGGCCGCACGTTCTACGAAATCTCGCGCGGCGACGACGACGAATGGTATCCGAACCAATACCTGTATCTGCCCGGCGACGACGAGACCGAGATGCGCGTCGCGCGCATCGACGGCGATCGCGTGGTGCTGCAGATCGTCGACGATTACCGCAGTCACCAGCATGCGGTGTGGGGCATCGCCGCGCGCAATCGCGAACAGAATTTCGCGCTGAACGCGCTGATGGACCCAGAGATCGATTTCGTCACTCTGCTCGGCACCGCCGGCACCGGCAAGACTCTGCTCGCCCTCGCCGCGGGCCTCGCGCAGACGATGGATCAGCAGCGCTATCGCGAAATCATCATGACCCGCGCGACGGTCAGCGTCGGCGAAGACATCGGTTTCCTGCCCGGCACCGAAGAGGAAAAGATGACGCCGTGGATGGGCGCGCTGACCGACAACCTGGAAGTACTGATGCCGAGCAATCAGGAAGGCGGCAGTTGGGGCCGCGCCGCGACCAACGATCTGCTCGCCTCGCGGATCAAAATTCGCTCGCTGAATTTCATGCGCGGCCGTACGTTCCTGAGCCGTTGGCTGATTCTCGACGAAGCGCAAAACCTCACGCCTAAGCAGATGAAAACGCTGATCACCCGCGCCGGCCCCGGCACGAAAATCGTCTGCCTGGGCAACGTCGAACAGATCGATACGCCCTACCTCACCGAAACCACCTCCGGCCTGACCTACGCGGTCGACCGCTTCAAAGGCTGGGCGCACAGCGCGCATATCACGCTCAAACGCGGCGAGCGTTCGCGCTTGGCGGATTATGCGTCGGATGTGCTGTAAGCCGAGCGGTCGATTCGGAATGAACTCCTCGCGACGAAGTCTCGCGGTCGCGCGGGCGGAGCGAGACCTTGCGGACGCGACATCATGACAACCGACGAACGCTTGTCTACGACGATTCGGCCCTACCGTCCCGACGACGCCGCAGCGCTGCTCGCCGCTGTCCGCGCCTCGTTGCCCACGCTCTCGTTGTGGCTGCCCTGGGCCACAGACGACTACGACCTCGCGCGCGCCGAAACGTGGATCGCGCACTGTATCGCCGCGCGCGACGCCGATAGCGAACATCATTTCGGCGTATTCGACACGAACGGCGGCGCGTTGCTGGGCAGCGTGGGGCTGAACCACCGCATCCCGGCCTACCGCAGCGCGCACATGGGCTATTGGGTGACGGACGCGATGCGCGGGCGCGGAATCGCGGTCGACGCCGCGCGCCAAGCCGCTCGGTTCGGCTTCGACGCGCTGGGGCTGCAACGCATCGCGCTTCTGGTGCAGCCGCAAAACCACGCCAGCGCCCGGGTCGCGACCAAACTCGGCGCCGTTTGCGAGGGCGTCGCCCGTAACGCGATCGTGGTCGCCGGGCGGGCGCAGGATGCGATGGTGTTTTCGTTGATTCCGACCGATCTCGACGAAAGCTCGCGATGATGTTTAAAACATCATTTAGACTATAAAAAACTTGATTTAAGATCGCCTGAATTGGAATACTGCAGGCTTCTCCGCACGGAGCCCGCGATGATCACCGCCGCCCAGATGCGCGCCGCGCGCGCCTTGCTCGGCATCGACCAGAAACGTCTGGCCGAGCTGTCGGGCGTGTCCCTGCCGACGATCCAACGCATGGAGGCCAGCCAGGGCCACGTGCGCGGCGTGGTCGGTTCGTTGACCAAGATCGTCGATGCGCTCGACGCCGCCGGGATCGAGTTGATCGGCAACGAACAGATCAGTCAGGCCAAAGGCCGCGGCGTGCGCTTGAAGGAGTCCGAGCGATGAACGCCGCCGCGAAGAAGAGCGTGCTGCGCGAATTCACGCCGAAGACCTTCACCGCGCTCCGCGGCGGCTACGGGCTGGGCGATCTGCGCGCCGACGCGATCGCCGGGTTGACCGTCGCGATCATCGCCCTGCCCTTGGCGATGGCGCTAGCGATCGCCAGCGGCACCACGCCGGAAAAGGGCCTGCACACCGCGATCATCGCCGGGTTCTTGATCTCGTTCCTCGGCGGTTCGAAGGTGCAGATCGGCGGCCCCACCGCAGCGTTCATCCCGGTGGTGTTCGCGACGATCGAGAAGTTCGGCTACGGCGGTTTGATTCTCTGCACCCTGCTCGCCGGCTTGATGCTCATCGCGGCCGGCCTGCTGCGGCTGGGCACGCTGATGAAGTACATGCCGCAGCCGGTCGTCACCGGGTTCACCGCCGGCATCGCGGTCAGCATTTTCTCCAGCCAGATCAAGGACGCGCTCGGCCTGAAAATGGGGCAAGTGCCGGCGGAGTTCATTCCGCGCTGGACCGCCTACGCGCAGCATATCGGCACCGCGCAACTCGCGACCATCGCGCTGACCGCGCTCGGTTTGGCAGCGATTCTGGCGCTGCGCCGTTGGCGGCCGGCATGGCCGGGGTTCTTGATCTCGCTGCTGCTGTGCACGCTGGCCTGCACCGCATTCGCGCTGCCGGTCGACACCATCGGCAGCAAATTCGGCGGCTTACCGTCGGCGCTGCCGAGCTTCGATTTCCCGCATATCCCCTTCGAGCGCACGCGCGAGCTGCTGCCCAGCGCGTTCACCATCGCGTTTCTCGCCGGCGTGGAGTCGCTGCTGTCGGCGGTCGTGGCCGACGGCATGACCGGCGGCCGGCATCGTTCGAATATGGAATTGGTGGCGCAGGGCGTCGCCAACAGCGCGTCGGCCTTGTTCGGCGGTTTGCCGGCGACCGGCGCGATCGCGCGCACCGCGACGAATATCCGCGCCGGCGCGCGTTCGCCGCTATCGGGCATTCTGCATGCGGCCTTCCTGCTGCTGTTCATGCTGGCGCTGGCGCCGTTGATGCGTTACGTGCCGCTGGCGGGATTGGCGGCGATTCTGCTGATCGTGGCTTGGAACATCAGCGAAGTCGAAGCGTTCCGGCACACGCTGTCGGCGCCGAAAGGCGATCGCCTGGTGCTGCTGCTGACGTTCTTCCTCACGGTGTTCTTCGATTTGACGCTGGCGATCGAAGCCGGCGTGGTGGTCGCGGCCTTCGTCTTCATGTTCCGCATGGCGAACGCGGTGGAAGTGCAATCGGAACAGGACCTCGCCGACGACGACACCGGCGAAGACCCGACCCAGCGTTCGCGCCTGCCGGCCGGCGTGGAAGCCTTCCAAATCAGCGGGCCGCTGTTCTTCGGCGCGGCGAATCGTCTGGACGATCTGCTCGATCAATTCCGCATCCCGCCGAAGGTCTTCATTCTGCGCATGCGCTTGGTGCCGGTGATCGACGCCAGCGGCGTGCATGCGCTGGAGAATCTGCTGGAGCGCTGTCAGCGTCGCGGCATCGTGCTCGTGATCTCGGGTCTGCAGCCGCAACCGCGAAAAGTGTTCGCGAAAATGCGCCTGCACCCGCGCCATGGCATGCTGCATATCGCGCCGGATTTCGACGCCGCGCTGACCGTGGCGCGGGAGTTGATCGAAGGGCGCGCGACGGAGGATTTGCCGTCCTGAGATCGTCTCGGCGGCTCTGGTCGGCGGGTTCGAGCGACGGGCTCAAGCGGCGGGCTCAAGCGACGGGCTCAAGCGACTTGTTCGAGAGCGCGATTCGATGCGTTCGCCCGAATCGCTCGACCGCGAGGCCTCGCCTGCGCGCCGCCACCGCCGTACGATGGCCTCGCGAACGCCACGACACGACGACCGACGCATGACCGCCGACTCCGCGATGCCCCGCCCCGTCTCCGCCCTCACCATCGCCGGCAGCGACTCCGGCGGCGGCGCGGGCATTCAGGCCGATCTGAAAACATTCGCCGCGCATCGCGTGCATGGGCTCAGCGCGATCGCCGCGCTCACCGCGCAGCACACGCGCGGCGTGACCGCGGTGCATGTCCCGCCGATCGAATTCCTGCGCGCGCAGATCGACGCCTGTTTCGACGATTTCGATATCCGCACGGTCAAGTTCGGCATGTTGGCGACGCGCGACGTGATCGAGACCGCGGCCGACGCCGTCGCGACGTATCGCGCGCCGAAGTACGTCCTCGACCCGGTGATGGTGGCCACGTCCGGCGCGAAACTGTTGGCGGACGATGCACTACAGGCTTTGCGCGATCGGCTATTGCCGATGGCCGACATCGTGACGCCGAATCTGCCGGAAGCCGAGTTGCTGCTCGGAACATCCATCGACGACCTGGACGCGATGCGCGCCGCGTGCGTCGAATTATCGAATCTCGGCGCGAAAGCCGTGCTGCTGAAAGGCGGGCATCTGGCGTCGGGCGATACGGTGACGGATCTGTTCGCGCTGCGCGAGGGCGACGCCGTGACGCTGCACGCCATCCATCACCCGCGCTTGGCCGTGAACGCCCACGGCACCGGCTGCACCTTGGCGGCCGCGATCGCCGCGAATCTGGCGCGCGGCGCGACGCTGCGCGACGCCTGCGTCGCCGCCTCGGACTACATCCATCGCGCGCTGCGCGGCGGCGGTCGCCCGGGGCGCAGCGATCTGTTGGTGCTCGATCACTTCGGGGCCGCGCCCGCCTCCGCCTGAAACGCGGGGCTCGGCGTTCGCTCCGCCCGCATCGAAAGCCGACGCCACACGTCGCGGCAAATCGCGTCTACGCCCGATTCGGCGCGCCACCCTAACCAGTCCGCCGCGCGGCGCGTGTCCGCGTACACCTCGGCCACATCGCCGATACGGTGCGCTAAAACGCGATAGGGAATGCGTAGACCGCTAGCGGCTTCGAACGCGCCTAGGAGCTCCAACGCGCCGACGCTGCGGCCCGAACCGATATTCATCGCCATGTGCCCGCCATCGACATCGCGAGCATCGTCGCCCAACGCATCCACGGCGTCCGCGTAGGCGCGCGCCGCATCCATCACATGCAGATAGTCGCGGGCGCAGGTGCCGTCGGCCGTCGGCCAATCGTCGCCGTAGATCGGCACGCATTCGCGCACGCCGTCGACCACTTGGCAGATCGCTTGCAAGGTGTCGTTGACGCCGCCGCCGACGCAGTCGCCGATGCGACCGGATGGATGCGCGCCGACCGGATCGAAGTGGCGCAGACTGACGGCGCGCAGGCCCGGGTCGGTCGCGCACACCTCGCCGATCAATTGCTCGACGAACGCGACGGTGCGCGCGTAGGGGTCGTCGCAGATCGGCGGCGCGTCTTCGTCGAGCGCGCCCGAGGCGCCGTCGCCGTACACCGCCGCCGACGAGCCGTGGACCAAGCGGCCGACGCCCGCCTCGCGCATCGTCCGCAGCAGGGCGATCGTGCCGGCGATGTTGTTGTCGAAATAGGCCAGCGGCCGCGTGCGCGCGTCGTGGACCGAGCGCGATGCGGCCAGATGCACCACCGCGTCGTAACGATGCCGCGCGAACAGGGCCGCGAGCGCGGCGCCGTCGCGCACGTCGACGCAATGCGCATCGAGCGATCGACCGAGGAGCGCTTCCAAGCGCGACAGCGCTTTGGGCGCGCTGTGGCTGAAGTTATCGACGACGACGACCTCGTGACCGCGCTCGCCGAGCGCGACGCAGGTGTGACTTCCGATGTACCCCGCCCCGCCGCACACCATGACCCGCATGAATCGTCTCTCCCCAACTCTCGTCGGCCCGCTTCCGCGAACGCGCGCCGCTCACGCATTTCGGTACCGACAACACCGTGCCAAACGGCGAAACGCGAGCGAACCGGCAAACGGCCCGCGCGCCGGATACGGGCGGGCGTCCGACGACGACTGTTAGACTGCGCCCTTCGCCGCGGCCGGCTCGGCCAAAGCGCCCCACCGCCGCATATCCCAGCGAATATCCCCGCGAACATGCCCGCGACTATGCCACCGACCGCCGCACTGCCCGCCCAGGACGAGATCCGTATCGCCGTGATCGGCCTGGGCTATGTGGGCCTGCCGCTCGCGGCGGCGTTCGGCCGGCGCTACGACACCCTCGGTTTCGATATCGACGCCGCGCGCGTGGCCGAATTGACCCGAGGCCACGACCGCACCCTGGAAACCACCGAGGCGGAATTGCGGGAATCCGCTCGGCTTCGGTTCGCTCACGACGAAAGCGCACTGCGCGATCGCAACGTGTTCATCGTCGCCGTGCCCACGCCCATCGACGCCTACAAACGCCCCGACCTCGGTCCGCTGGAAGCGGCCAGCCGCACGGTGGGCCGCGCGATCCGTCCGGGCGGCATCGCGATTTACGAATCCACCGTCTTTCCCGGGGCGACCGAAGAAATTTGCGCGCCCATCGTCGAACGCGAATCCGGCCTACGCTACGGCCACGACTTCTTCGCGGGCTATAGCCCGGAACGCATTAACCCCGGCGATCGCCAGCATCGCTTGGAATCCATCGTTAAAGTCGTTTCCGGCTCCACGCCCGAGGCCGCGAATTTCGTCGAAGCCCTGTACGCCAGCGTCGTGCCCGCGGGCACGCATCTCGCCCCGAGCATCCGCGTCGCCGAAGCGGCGAAAGTGATCGAGAACATCCAGCGCGACGTGAATATCGCGTTGATCAACGAATTGGCGCTGATCTTCGATCGACTCGGCATCGACACCCACGACGTGCTCGCCGCGTCGTCGACGAAGTGGAATTTCCTGCCGTTCAAACCGGGCCTGGTCGGCGGGCATTGCATCGGCGTGGACCCCTACTACCTCACCCACAAGGCGCAGCAGATCGGCTATCACCCCGAGGTGATCCTGGCCGGCCGCCGCATCAACGACGGCATGGGCCAGCACGTCGCGCAGCGCACGCTGCAGGCGATGGCGCAGCGCGGCCGCCCGATGGCCGGCGCACGCGTGCTGGTGCTGGGGCTGGCGTTCAAGGAAAACTGCCCGGACCTGCGCAACACCCGCGTGGTGGATATCGTCGACGAACTTCGCCGCTACGGCGCGCAAGTGGACATCCACGACCCGCGCGTGGATGCGGCATTGGCGCAGACGGAATACGACATCGCGTTGACCGATGCACCGGAACTCGGCGCCTACGACGCGACGATTCTGGCCGTCGCCCATCGCGAATTCGTCGAACTGGGCGGCGACGGCATCCGCGCCTTCGGCAAACCCGATAGCGTGCTGTTCGACGTGAAAGGCGCGCTGCCGCGGGATGCGGTGGACGGGCGGCTTTAACGGCCGCCCGCATCGCCATGGCATGGCCGTTCGATAGCGAGGAACAGCTCGACGAGTGGGTCGAGGCGTTCATCGAAGAACATAAAGAAGAACCGCCGGAAGACCCGGATGCGTTGGAAGCGTTCTTCCAAGCCAAGGCCGCCGCGACAAACCAAAGCAGCGACATCGAGACGCTGTTGTCCGATCCTGAGATGTTCGCGATCCATCAGGGCCACGAAGAAGACGTCTGGCGCTTCATCCTGAAAGTCATCGCACGTCGCCCCCCAAAGCACGTGCTGGGATATCTCGCAGCAGGCCTACTCGAAGACCTCATCGCCTTCAGAGGCTGGCAATTCATCGACCGCATCGAAGCGGAGGCGGAGAAAGACCCCCTCTTCCGCAACACCCTTCACGGCGTCTGGCGCAACGCGAGTTCGGAAGAGATATGGGAGCGCGTCGTTCGCGCCCGCGGGGAGGAAAAAGACCTCCTCCACTGATCGGCTGGATTCTCCGCGCCCCCGGCAGGACAATACCGCCCGACGCTCCCGCTCCCGCAAGGCGATTTCATGCGCATCCTCGTCACCGGCGCCGCCGGGTTCATCGGTTCGGCCCTCAGCCATCGCCTGCTCGAAAGCGGCGACGAGGTGCTGGGCTTCGACAACCTCAACGATTATTACGACCCGTCGCTGAAAGACGCGCGTCTCGCCCTGCTCACGCCGAAACCGGGCTTCTCGTTCGTGAAGGGATCGCTCGAAGACCGCGCGACGCTGGAAGCGGCGTTCGACGCCTTCCAACCCGATCGCGTCGTGAATTTGGCCGCGCAGGCCGGCGTGCGTTATTCGCTGGAAAACCCGCATGCCTATATCGACAGCAATATCGTCGGTTTCATGAACATGTTGGAAGCCTGTCGGCATCGCAAGATCGAACATCTCGTCTACGCCTCGTCGAGTTCGGTCTACGGCGCGAATCGCAAACTGCCGTTCGCGGTGGAGGACAGCGTCGACCACCCGGTCAGCCTGTACGCCGCGACCAAGAAAGCCAACGAATTGATGGCGCATACCTACAGCCATCTCTATGGTCTGCCGACCACCGGCCTGCGTTTCTTCACGGTGTACGGCCCGTGGGGACGCCCGGACATGGCGCTGTTTCTGTTCACTCGCAAGATCCTGGCCGGCGAACCCATCGACGTGTTCAACCACGGCAAGCACACCCGCGATTTCACCTACATCGACGACATCGTCGACGGCGTGATCCGCAGCCTCGACCGCGTGCCCGGCCCCGATCCCGACTACGACCCGCTGCAACCGACGCCCGCCTCCTCGAACGCACCGTATCGCGTCTACAACATCGGCAACAACCGCCCGGTCGAACTGCTGCGCTACATCGAAGTGATCGAAGACTGCCTCGGCCGCAAAGCCGAAAAGCGCCTGCTGCCGATGCAAGCGGGCGATGTGCCCGACACGTACGCCGATGTCAGCGCGCTCGCGCGCGATACCGGCTATGCGCCGACGACGCCGGTGGAGGTGGGGGTCAAGCGGTTCGTGGAGTGGTATCGGGGGTTTTATGGCAAATAAGGCATCGCTCACATCATGGAGGAATCGATGACGACAACACTCCCCAACACGGGCCGATTTTTATGCGGACCCACCGAAATAGCCGAAGCTTTACGCTCCTACGTCGATTCGCGCGAACCGTTGGCCATGGCGATTGCGTTCTGGGGGGCTGGCGCTTGCAATGCGCTCGGCATCGATACCCCGGGAAGGGCCCCGATAAGAATCCTACTGAATGCCACATCGGGCGCCTGCAACCCTTCCGAACTGCAAATCCTGCTCGGATTAGCCCCTCACGTCGAGGTTCGTAGCGATCCCGAGCTCCATGCGAAAGTCGCTCTTTGCGGGAAAAAGACTCTCGTAGGCTCGGCCAATGCCTCCGCGAATGGACTGGGATTTGAGGGCAAGGAAATGATCTTCTGGAAAGAAGCAAGCATAGAGGTCATGGACGACGCTATCTCGTCAGAGTCCTGGACTTGGTTTGACGGACTTTGGAAGGCGGCTCGAAAGCTTGATTCCGAGGTCATCGAGCAAGCAAAAATCGCATGGAGAATCAGTCGACTATCCTTCAGGCAGCGTCGACCGCTGACCTCCGGCGACAGCATCTCTCCATCCAGTGTGTCAGGGATTCCCATCTTTGTCGCATTGACCTCTGAAGAGGCCGATTACGACAGCAAAGAGGCACTGCGCCAGGCAAGGGAACGAGGCTACGATTTGAGCAGAATTGACTTTTATCAAAGCTGGCCAAAAATACCGAAACAATCATTGCTCTTGGCTTACGACCACAACAAGAGAAAAGACAAAATAATCTACGACAATTCTTTCCGCACGTTTGAATCCAATCGAGCCATTCGACTCAAAAATGGCGGTCATATATACCCGGTCGAAGTCGCACGTGTGGAAAACTGGCGAGAATTCGGCATCGAACGGTTATCGAAATCGGATTTGATCTCTTTGCTAAATCCCATCGGATCGCTCGTTGCCATTTTCCAGAAAGAACGAGCAGCTCGCAGAATTTTCATGGACGAGCGCACTTCCTTCGACTCTCCTACGAATTGGTGCGTCAGACTCGACGAATTTCTCTGTGCTTGCGAAAAATACTCGATCCCTCTGCCGCCTCCTTTCTGCGCAACCTGAAAACGAGTAGCGAGTAGCCCGGGTAAGGCCACAGGCCGCACCCGGGGATTTTAATCTTGAACCTTTAAAATACGTGGCTGTTTGCGTTTTCCCGGGTGCGCGCTACGCGCTTACCCGGGCTACCGATATCCGCTGATCTAAGCCCATGCCCATTCGCCGACTTCTCGCCGCCGCGTACCGCGATCTCGGATCCGAAAAATCGGCTCGCATGCCGCGACGCGGACGCAGCCGAAAAATCGGACCCGCGGCGACGATCGTCGTCCTGCTGTGCATGGCAGGATGCGCCGACGTTCCGCGCACGCCCCCCGCACTCCCTTCTCTCATGCCCATCGATTCGAAATCTGCAGCCACCGCGCGCGATCGCGCCATCGTCATCGCCCACCGCGGCGCCAGCGCGCTGCGCCCGGAGCACACGCTGGCGAGTTACCGCAAGGCGATCGAGGACGGCGCGGATTGGATCGAGCCGGATTTGGTCAGTACGAAGGACGGCGTGCTTGTGGCACGGCACGAAAACGAGATTTCCGGCACCACCGATGTCGCCTCGCATCCGGAATTCGCCGCGCGCAGGACCGTCAAGCGCATCGATGGCGAACGTACGGAAGGCTGGTTCGTCGAGGATTTCACGCTGGCGGAGTTGAAGACGCTGCGGGCGCGCGAGCGTTTGCCGGAATTGCGTTCGACGGCGTTCGATGGACAGTTCGAGATCGCGACGTTCGAGGAGATCGTCGCGCTGGCCGACGAAGAATCCCGCAAGCGCGGGCGGCTCATCGGCTTAGCGCCGGAAATCAAACACCCGACGCACTTCGCGCGTTTGGGGCTAGCGATGGAGGACCGCTTGCTCGCCGCGCTTGCGGTGCATCCGCATACGCGCGCGGCGCCGGTCATGATCCAGTCCTTCGAGATCGCGAATCTGCGCGCGTTGCGCGAGAAGATCCCACGCGGCGCCAACATCGCGCTGCTGCAATTGCTCGGTCGCCGCAGCGAGCGACCCTACGATGCCGAGGTCGCGGGCGCATCGATCGATTACGGCGCGATGATGCGCGCCGAAGGCCTGCGCGAGATCGCGACCTACGCCGACGCCATCGGCGTGGCCTATCGCGACCTGGACCCGGCCGAAAACGCCGATAGCGTCCGTCGCAGCCGCCTCGTCGACGACGCGAAGGCCGCGGGACTGCGCGTGGTCGCCTACACCTTCCGCCCCGAGAATCATTTCTTGGAGCGCGCGTATCGCGGCGAGGGCAACGATGCCGCGCGCCACGACGCCGGGTCCGTTCGGCAGATTCGCGATTACGTCGCCATGGGTCTGGACGCTTTCTTCACCGACGACCCGGCGCTGGGCCGACGCGCGGTGGACGGCGATTGACGACGCGATCGATGGCTGGGTATCGCAGATCGCGCTTCGGCGTCGTGACCTCGCGCCCGCGCAGCGTGTAAAGTCGCGATCCCCCCGCCCCACGAGCTTCGCATGTCGTCGCGCCACTACGTTCTGACCTTCTCGTGCCCGGACCGTCCGGGCATCGTCAATGCGGTATCCGGACATCTGTTCGGGCACGGCGCCAACATCCTGGAATCGCAGCAATACAGCGATCCGGAAACCGATCGTTTCTTCATGCGCACGGTATTCGCGCTGGTCGAAACCGGCGCCTCGTTCGAGGCCCTGCGCGAAGCGTTCGCGGTGCCCGCCGGGCGCTTCGGCATGCAGTGGACGATGCGCGACCGCGGTCAGCGCCGACGGGTGCTGCTGATGGCGTCCAAATTCGATCACTGCCTCGCCGACGTGCTGTATCGCTGGCGCACCGGCGAACTGCCGATGGACATCGTCGCGATCGTCTCGAATCATCCGCGCGAGACCTATCGGCACATGGATTTCGAGGGCATTCCGTTCCATCACCTGCCGGTGCCGCCCGGCGGCAAAGCCGAACAGGAAGCCAAGCTCTGGACGTTGATCGAAGAGACCGGCACGGAACTGGTGGTGCTGGCGCGCTATATGCAGGTGTTGTCGAACGAGCTGACCGAAAAGCTCTCCGGCCGCTGCATCAACATCCATCATTCGTTTTTGCCGAGCTTCAAGGGCGCGCGCCCGTACCACAGCGCCCACGCGCGCGGCGTGAAATTGATCGGCGCCACCGCGCACTTCGTCACTGCGGACCTCGACGAAGGCCCGATCATCGAGCAGGACACGCAGCGCGTGAGCCATCACGACACGCCCGAGGACCTGATCCGCATCGGTCGCGACATCGAACGTCGCGTGCTGGCGCATGCGTTGCGGTGTTATTTGGACGATCGGATTTTGCTCAACGGGCAGAGAACCGTCGTTTTCTCGGTGTAACCGCGCTTTCGTAGGACCGGCTTCAGCCGCGACCCGAAACCGCAAGCGGGATGACGCTTCGGCGGTCCGTTTTTTCGGGAAGAGGTTTAGCGGAGCTTCGCTCCACTCTACGGGGCGGTGGCGGAGGCGGTTCAGCACGCGTGGGCGCGGCGGATACAATCGCATTTCGCGGGCGAAACGAGCTAATCGATTCGGCCATAAACGAAACGCCCGCCATGAAGGCGGGCGCTGGAAACTCGTCGCGCATCGGCGATACGGTCAGCGTCGGCCGTTGGCGCCTTTCGGATCGGAGCCGAAGCGATTGTCGCCGGGCGTGCCTTCCAAGCACATGAAGACTAGGACGATCAAGCCGCCGATCGACGGGATCAGGTTCAGCAGCACGAACCAGCCGGACTTGTCTTGATCGTGAAAACGGCGCACCTGCACCGCGATCGACGGAATGAAGAAGATCAGCACGATCAGGCCGAGCAGACTGAAGCCTAGCATCCCCAAGGCGTTCAACTCGCCGCTGTCGCCGCTCGTCGCCGCGCCGATGCCCACGACGACGAACGCCGCGATCATCAACAGCGCGTAGAGCAAGGTGAACATCCAGTACTCTTTACGCCTGGACCGCCCCTCGAAATCGAAATACCGCTTCAACGGCATCAACATCCATTCCACGAAAGCCCCCAATGATGTCTGTGGTGAGCGACGATAGTGTCACAACATCGCCTTGGAATGAAGCCGTTTCGCGCAGGGGCTCGCGGCTCCGCCGACGGTTCGAGACCGTCCGATCAGTCCATCGGCGTGGGCACGCCGTCGCGCAGCAGATGCACGCGCGGCGTCAGCGGGCGCGAGGCTTCCCGGAACAATTTCCCGGCCAAGGTCCGCAATTGCGCGACCGCGCCTTCGTTCGCGGAATCGGCGAACAGCAGCAGATCGTGCCCCGGGCAGGCCACCGCTGGCGGCCCGCGCATCTGCCCGCCCTCGCGCGCCCATAGATCCGCGAACAGCATCAGCGACGGCTCGTAATTGCCGTCGGCGACGACCATCCCGATCTGCGGCCCGCGTTTCACATCGATCCCCGGCAACAAACCGCGCAGATTGCGCACCGCGTGCGCGCGCAGATCGGTGCGCGGAATGCCCATCGCATCGAATTCGTCCTGCGCCAGATACGCGATATTGCTCGGCGTATCGATGGCGTAGACCAGGATCAATTCGTCGGTCAGGTCCTCGTACACGTTGCTCTGCGCTTTGTCCTCGTTCATGCGCCGCATCGAGGCCTGCACTTCGCTCAACCAGGCGCGGGTCTTGATCATCGGCACGATGCGATCCGGGCTGCGATCCAAGCCGCGCGCGGCTTCGGCGTACGAACGCACGAACCGTTCCAGCACCGGCATCCGTTCTTTCGGCGATTCCGCCGCGTAGGCGCGATAGGCGTTATCGAGGAAGATGCGATGTTCGCCCTGCGTGCCAGCGTCGACGGTGAGCTCCATCTCGCCGACGATCTCGACCCGCGCGCTCGGCACCTCGGCGGAGAGCATGCGCTGCGCAAGCACGGTGAACGCCTGCGGCGTCGGCAATTCCTCTTTCGCGCCGAATAGACCGCGCAAACTCGACAAGAATCCCGCCATGCCATCACCTTTTATTCGTAGTCGAAATCGCTGATTAAAAAATCTGTGACCGGAACCACGATCGAAGCCGCTATTCGAAGCCGCTGTTCGAAGCCTGATTTCCGAAAACGGGCGCGACGGCGCTCAGTCGAACGCCGCATCGAGCGCATCGCTCAAGCGCTCGACCGCGACGACTTCCAGGCCTTTGTACGCGGCTGCCGACGCGCCGATTTTCGGCGCATTCGCTTTCGGCACGATCGCGCGCTTGAACCCATGCGTCGCCGCCTCCTTCAACCGCTCTTCACCGTTGGGCACCGGGCGAATCTCGCCGGAAAGCCCCACTTCGCCGAACGCGATGGTTTTCTCCGCGAGCGGACGATCGCGCAGCGACGACAGCACCGCAAGCAGCACCGGCAGATCGGCGGCGGTTTCCTGCACGCGAATGCCGCCGACCACGTTCACGAATACGTCCTGATCGCTCACCACGATGCCGCCGTGACGATGCAGTACCGCAAGCAACATCGCCAACCGATTCTGTTCGAGACCGACGGCGACGCGGCGCGGATTGGACAGCGGCGAAGCGTCCACCAGCGCCTGCACTTCGACCAGCAGCGGGCGCGTTCCCTCGCGCGTGACGAGGACGCAACTGCCGGGCTGCCGCGCGCTACCGCCGGAGAGGAAAATCGCCGACGGGTTCGGCACCTCGCGCAGGCCTTTGTCGGCCATCGCGAACACGCCGAGTTCGTTCACCGCGCCGAAGCGATTCTTGAACGCGCGCAGCACACGAAAACGACTGCCACTATCGCCTTCGAAATACAGCACCGCATCGACCATGTGTTCGAGCACGCGCGGCCCAGCGATGCCGCCTTCCTTGGTCACGTGGCCCACCAGAAAAATCGCGGTGCCGGTTTCTTTGGCGTAGCGCACCAGCCGCGCGGCGCTTTCGCGCACCTGACTCACCGAACCGGGCGCGGCGGTGAGCGATTCGGTCCACAGCGTCTGCACCGAATCGGCCACGATCACGCGAGGGCGCGCGACGACAGCCTGCTCCAAAATGCGCTCGACGCAGGTTTCGGCCAAGGCGGCGAGACCGTCCAGCGGCAGGTCCAGGCGCGTGGCGCGGCCGGCGACCTGCGCCAAGGACTCCTCGCCGGTGACGTACAGCCCCGGCATGCGTCCGGCCATCTTCGCCATCGCCTGCAGCAGCAGCGTGGATTTGCCGATGCCGGGGTCGCCGCCGACCAGCACCACCGCGCCCTCGACCAAGCCGCCGCCGAGCACGCGGTCGAATTCGCCGATGCCGGTGCCGGTGCGCGCGTCTTCGCGCTGCGAAACGTCCTTGAGCGCGGTGACTTTCGGCGGATCGACCCGCCCCGCCCAGCCGTCGCGGCGCGCGGCCGGCGTCTGCGCCGCGGGCGCGGGCCCTAATGCGATTTGGCTGAGACTGTTCCACGCGCCGCATTCCGCGCACTGCCCCTGCCATTTGCCGTGTTCGGCGCCGCACTCGCCGCAGACGTAGGCGACTCGGGTTTTCGCGGAAGGTTTGCTCATCGAGACAGTCGGGGCATGCGGCGGGTCCGACGCTACTTTAACCAGCTAAGTCGCGCGATGTGAGATTCATCCTGCGCTGACCGTCACAAGACGACCCGCTCGGCTTCATTCAGGCCGCGCTGCGATGTGCGCTTCGGCGTGCGGGCGCTCGACTGGGTTCATTCCGCTCGCACCGAACGGGCGATGCACCATTGCGCGAACCAATACGTCGACAAGATCAGAAGCTGCGCCTGCGGAACGGCGCCGCCGAATTTGTCCCAGGCCAACAGGCTGTCGCTGAGCACGAACGCCGCGCCGCCGACGGCCGCGAAGCGCACGCTGCGCGGAGTTTCGCGCGACAGCGCGGGCGTCCACGCGCGCGCGATCGCGAACGTCGCCATCGTCGTCAATACGGCGACGTAGGCCAACACCGGCACTTTCAGCTCCGCGCCGATCCGCGGCAACAGGCCGACGAGATTCGTCGCGGCGATGCACACCATGACGACGCCGATCGCGACGCGCGCACGCGCCGATGTGCCCGACGCGAACGCGACGATGTAGCCGATATGCGCCAGCAGAAACGCGATCAAGCCGGGCACGAACCCCCGGTTCGGCCACATCAGAAACACATCGCCCACGAGCGACAGCGCGATGCCCACCAAGACCGCACGTCGGTAGCGTGCGTCGAGCCTCGGCGACGATGACGACGACCAGGCGAGCAGGAAAATCAGCGCCGTGGTCGCCGGTTTGCCGAGATAGAACAGCGCGCTCCACGGCGCATCCGATCCCGCGCCGACGATCGCGAGCGCGGCGGAAACGACGATGGCGATGGACAGCGCGCGTGAGGACATGTCGGGTTCGGTGCGACGGGTTTCGGGATAGCGAGTTTCGCTGCGACGCGTTTCGAGATGAGCGGACTCGACGCTCGCCTCCTCGGCGACGGCCGGAACGTTCGCCGAGACTGCTCAGCGCATCGCGTTCGAGACGGCGCTCATTTGGACCAGCCGATCTCGAGCGCGGTCTTCTCGCCGATCGCCGCCGACTGCAGGCTTTCGGGAATGATCGCTTCGGTCGCGGACACCGGAATGCGGCCACCCATGATTTCCGCCGTCGTTTGCGGGTAACGCGGCGCGCGCGCGGGTTCGGCGTAACCGTCCGGATACGCGGGCAAATTGGTCGCGTAATCGTATTTGTCGGTGGCGCCGACGGTATGCAGCAGCTCGTGCGCGATCACCAGATTGTTCTGCCCGGCCATCTCGGGCGCGGCGAACGCGTTGACCACGCCGATGAGCCCCTTCTCCAAACCGATGGAATGCGCCAATCGCGGATGGGTCGCGGGGTCGTGAAACACCACGAACATGCGCACTTGCGCCGGCATTCCGTCGACATCGCCGTGCTTCCACGCCCAGTAGCGCATGCGCAAACTCCACGCCATCACCGCGAGCACGTTGCCGCGCTCCGGCGGCGGCGGCGGTTTGGACACGACCTCGGGCGCTAACGCGACGCGTACCGGCGCTTGCCCATAGGTCAATTCCACGCGATAGCGTTTCGCCTGCTCGGCCATGAACGCATCGACCGGTTTGAAAGCGTCGGTCGTCAATCCGGCGATGTAACGCGCCGACGCATCGCTGCCGTCGCCGTTGATCGGAAACACCACGACCTGCAGCGGATGTTCCCAAGCCACCGCCTGCGCGCGACTGCGCCACGCGTTCATCCCGACGATGAACAACACCAGCAACAGCACGGCGATTCGGATTTTCTTGAACATCGCGATGGCTCGAAGACGCGCGTAGCGCGGAAACGCGAGACGGGTGGCGCATCGTGGCAGAAAACGGGCGACAAAAAACCCCGCCGAGGCGGGGTTCTTCGATTTCGCGGGTCGCGCCGACGAACGCGGCGGACGGCGATGGAGAATGGTGCCGGAAATAGGAATCGAACCTACGACCTACGCATTACGAATGCGCCGCTCTACCAACTGAGCTATTCCGGCATTTGAGGCGTTCCGCATCGGCCGGGCCGGCGCGGGAGGTGAATTCTAGGTTTCGGGCGGGGTGCGGTCAATCTCGGCGACGGTCTTTTCGACCGGGCGCGTCGCTCAATCCACCAACTGCACCCGCAACTCCTTGGGCAGGGCGAAGACCATGTCCTCGGGTTCGCCGGCCAGTTCGCGCAGGCCGCCGGCGCCGAGTTCGCGCAGGCGCTGGATCACGCCCTGCACCAGCACGTCGGGGGCGGAGGCGCCCGCGGTCACGCCGATGTGGCGACGACCCTCGACCCAGCGCGGGTCGATCTCGTGCGCGCCGTCGATCAGGTAGGCCTCCACGCCCTCGCGCTCGGCCAATTCGCGCAGACGGTTGGAGTTGGAGCTGTTCGGCGAGCCGACCACCAGCACCAGATCCGCCTGTTCGGCCAGTTCGCGCACGGCGTCCTGACGGTTCTGGGTGGCGTAGCAGATGTCGTCGTTGCGCGGCCCCTGAATCGCCGGGTACTTCGCCTGCAGCGCCTCGATCACGTCGCGGGTATCGTCCACCGACAGCGTGGTCTGGGTGGTGTAGGCCAGATTCTCGGGCTGGCCGACCCGCAACGCGGCCACGTCCTCGCGGTCTTCGACCAAGTAGATGGCGCCCTGCCCGGCCTCGACCAGCCACTGGCCCATCGTGCCTTCCACTTCCGGGTGGCCCGCGTGGCCGATCAGCACCACGTCGCGCCCGGCGCGGCAGTGGCGCGCGACCTCCAGGTGGACCTTGGTCACCAGCGGACAGGTGGCGTCGAAAATTTTGAGGCCGCGGTCGCGTGCCTCGTTGCGCACCGCCTGCGAGACGCCGTGGGCGCTGAAGATGACCGTCGCGCCGTCGGGCACTTCGTCGAGTTCCTCGACGAAGATCGCGCCGCGCTCGCGCAGGTCGTCGACCACGAAGCGGTTATGCACGACTTCGTGCCGCACGTAGATCGGCGCGCCGAGGATTTCGATCGCGCGCTTGACGATCTCGATCGCGCGGTCGACGCCGGCGCAGAAGCCGCGCGGGTTGGCGAGAATGATTTCCATACGGGGATTATCCACCGAGACGCGTGCGCGCGTAATTCGTCGCGTTCATAAACACCGAACGCCCGACGAGCGCCTGCGCGGCGCTTCGTTGGGCGCCGAATCGGGCGCTCCGTTCGGCGCGCGGGTTCGCGAATCGGTTCATCGGCGCGCTCATTCGTCGGATTTCGCCGCGTCGGCGGCGTCTGAGGGCTTGCGGCGGCCGTCGAACAGCAGGCCGAACAGAATCAAGCCGATCGCGCCAGCCACCACCGCCGAATCGGCGATATTGAACGCGGGCCAGTAATGGTCCCGCCAATACCACTGAATGAAGTCGATCACGTGGCCGTGCTGGATGCGGTCGATCACGTTGCCCAGCGCGCCGCCGATCACCAGCGAGAACGGCAGCGCATTGCGCCAATCGGCGCGCGGGGTGCGGCTGAGCCAGTAGGCCAGGACCGCGCAGATCGTCACCGCCAGCGTCATGAACAGGTACTTCTGCCAACCGCCGGCATCGGCGAGGAAACTGAACGCCGCGCCGGTGTTGTACGTGCGGTACCAGTTCCAGAAACCGTCGATCACCGGCACCGCTTGGTATTCCGGCAGCGAAGCCAGCACCCAGGCTTTCGTCCACTGATCGAGGCCGATCACGACCGCCGAGAGCAGCAGCCAAGCGAGCGCGTTAGGTTTGGGACGGGGATTGGTCATGGATGACGTCTTGTGAAAGCAAAGGAGTTCATCGATCTCGACAAACAGCGCGGCGGCAGCGAAACGGAATAAGGACAACGACTGTGGGAGGCCCGGAAGGGCCGATGCGACCATCGGCCGGAAGATCCTCGGGCCTACCGGCCCTCCCACAGATGTTCAGAAGCATTGCCGATCTTCGCCCGGCCCATCGACGTTGCTCACGCAACGGCCGCAGAGTTCCGGGTGATCGGGGTGCGCGCCGACATCGTCGCGGTGGTGCCAGCAGCGGACGCATTTGGGCTTGGCGCTGACGGTCGCGACGATCTCCATATCCGAACCGCTGCCCTGCTCCACCGCGACATCGCCGCTGATGAAGAAGAAGCGCAGTTCGTCGGCGAGCGGCGCGAGCCATGCGGCGTCCTGCGCCGAGCATCGAAGCGCGATTTCCGCATCCAAGGCCGCGCCGATTTCGCCGCTGGCGCGCATCGGTTCCAGCGTCTTCGCCACGTGCTCGCGCAGCGCGAGCAGACGCGAGAATCGCTCCGCGTTCAACGTCGCATCCGCCGGCAACGCCGCTAAGCCTTCGTACCACGTCGCGAACAGCACGTTCTCTTCGCGCGGGCCGCGGTCGGTGGTCGCGGGCAGATGGCCCCACAGTTCGTCGGCGGTGAAGCTGAGGATCGGCGCGATCCAGCGCGCGAAGGCTTCGGCGATGCGGTACATCGCGCTCTGCGCGCTGCGCCGGCCGCGCGAATCCTCGCGCATGGTGTAGAGCCGATCTTTGGTGACGTCGAGATACAGCGAGCCCAAATCGACGCTGCAGAAATTCACCAACGCCTGCACGACTTCGGCGAAGTCGTAGCGGCGATATGCATTCGCGATCTCCGCTTGCAGCTCGTAGGCGCGATGCACGATCCAGCGGTCCAACGCCAGCAGATCGTCGTTCGCCAACAGATGCTGCGCCGGGTCGAAACCATGCAGATTGCCGAGCAGGAAGCGCGCGGTGTTGCGGAGGCGGCGATACACATCGCCGCTGCGCTTGAGGATGGTGTCCGACACCGACATTTCGTTGCGGTAATCGGCCGACGCCACCCACAGGCGCAGCACGTCCGCGCCCATTTGGTCGATGACCTTCTGCGGTTCCACCACGTTGCCGAGCGACTTCGACATTTTCTTGCCATGCTCGTCCACCGTGAAGCCGTGGGTCAGCACTTCGCGATACGGCGCATGCCCGTCCATCGCGATGCCCGTCAACAGCGCGCTGTGGAACCAGCCGCGATGCTGATCCGAGCCTTCGAGATACATGTCGGCCGGCTTGCGCAAGCCGTCGTGCGGACGCTGCGCGAGCACGCACTCGTGGCTGACGCCGGAGTCGAACCACACGTCGAGGATGTCCACGACTTTGTCGTAGTCCTTCGCCTGCTCGCCCAGCAGTTCGGCCGCATCCAGCGCATACCACGCATCGGCGCCTTCGCGCTCCACGCGATCGGCGACTTGGCGCATCAGCGCAGGCGAATTCGGATGCGGCTCGCCGGTTTCGCGGTGGATGAACAGCGCGATCGGCACGCCCCAGGTGCGTTGGCGCGAGATCGTCCAGTCCGGGCGGTTCTCGATCATGCCGGTGATGCGCGCTTGACCCCAGTCGGGGAACCATTCGACTTGTTTGATCGCATCCAACGCATCGGCGCGCAGATTCGCCTGATCCATCGAGATGAACCACTGCGGCGTGGCGCGGAACGCGACCGGCGATTTATGCCGCCAGCAATGCGGGTAGCTGTGCGTCAACGGGAAATGCGCGAGCAGCGCGCCGGTGCCGCGCAACGCTTCGACGATGACGGCGTTCGCTTTCCAGATATGCAGACCGGCGAGCGTGGTGTCGCCGAGCGGCGGCGTCGACGGCAGATACACGCCTTTGCCGTCCACGGGGTTCAACTGCGCGGCGGTGTATTTCGCGACCAAGCCGTATTTCAAGCCGACGACAAAGTCTTCCTGACCGTGACCGGGCGCGGTATGCACGGCGCCGGTGCCGTCTTCGGCGCTGACGTGATCGCCCAGGATCAGCGGGATGTCGCGCTCAGCGTAGGCATTCCCCTCGAAAGCGAATGGATGCGCCAGCAACAGGTTCTCCAGCGCCGCGCCGTGGGCGCGACCGAGCACCGTCGTCTCGTTCACCCCGTAACGCTTCAGCGCTTTTTCCGCCAACGCGTCGGCCAGCACCAGCAGGCGGCGCTTGCCGTCGCGCGACGGGCCTTCGACCAGCGCGTATTCGAGTTCGGGGCCGAGCGTCACCGCTAGCGACGCCGGCAGCGTCCACGGCGTGGTGGTCCAGATCGGCACCGCCACTTCGACATCGCCGTCGAGACCCACGCCGAACTTCGCCGCCAGCGCATGCGCATCGCGCGCGGGATACGCGATATCCACGGCGGGCGATTGCTTATCGGCGTATTCGATCTCGGCTTCGGCCAACGCCGAGCCGCAATCGAAACACCAATGCACCGGCTTCACGCCGCGCGCCAGATGGCCGCGATCGACGATCTTCGCCAGCGCGCGCAGCATGTCCGCTTCGTAGCGGAAATCCATGGTGCGATACGGGTGATCCCAATCGCCCAGCACGCCCAGACGCTTGAAGTCTTTGCGCTGCAGTTCGATCTGCTCGGCGGCGTATTCGCGGCAGCGCTTTCGGAATTCGGCGGCGTCGATCTTGTCGCCGACCTTGCCGAACTTCTTCTCGACCTGCAGTTCGATCGGCAGCCCGTGGCAATCCCAACCCGGCACGTACGGCGCATCGAAGCCGGCCATCAACTTCGACTTCACCACCAGGTCTTTCAGGATTTTGTTGACCGCATGACCGATGTGGATCGCGCCGTTGGCGTACGGCGGGCCGTCGTGCAGCACGAACGACTGCGCGCGGCCGCGGGTCTTGGCGCGCACCTGCGCGTACAAGTCCTGCGCCTGCCAACGCGCCAGCGTTTGCGGCTCGCGTTTGGGCAAGTCGCCGCGCATCGGGAAATCCGTGGCCGGCAGATGGATCGTGGCCTTGTAGCGGTTGTTTTCGGAACTGTTCTCTTGGTCGCTCACGCGTCGGCTCGCTCGGGCAATGACATCAACAAGTCGCGTGCCTGGGCGGCGTCGCGATGCATCTGCGCGACCAGGGTCGGCAGATCGGGGAATCGTTCTTCGTCGCGCAGTTTGGCGACGAACTCCACTTCGATGTGACGGCCGTAGAGATCGCCGTCGAAATCGAACAAATGCGCTTCCAGCAGCGGCTCTTTGCCGCCTACGGTCGGCCGCGTGCCGAAGCTCGACACCGACGCGCGCGGCGCGCGGCCCACGCCGTGCACCCAGGTCGCGTAGATGCCGCGCAGCGCCGGCGTTTTATCGGCGAAGCGCAGATTCGCAGTGGGATAGCCCAGCGTGCGGCCGAGTTGCTGGCCGCGCACCACTCGGCCGCGAATCGCGTAGGGCTTGCCGAGTAAACGCGCGGCGGTGCGGAAATCGCCGGCCTGCAGCGCGATGCGGATGCGCGTGCTGGACACGCGCGCGCCGTCCACGTCCACCGGCGCGATGGTGTCGGCCGCGAAACCGGCCTCGGCGCCCATCGCCTGCAGCAGACCCAAATGCCCCGCGCGGCCGTGACCGAAGCGGAAATCCGGCCCGACCCACACTTCGCGCACGTTCAAACGTTCGATCAGCATGCGGCGTACGAAATCCTCCGCCGACATCGCCGCCAGGCGCGCGTTGAAACGCAGCAAACCGACGCGATCGATGCCGAGCTTGCCGAATTCGCGAATCCGCATCGCCGGCAACTGCAGACGCGCGGGCGCGGCCGGGCCGGCGAAGAATTCGCGCGGCAGCGGCTCGAAGCTCAAGGCCACCGCAGACACGCCCAGCGCGCGCGCGCGGGCGACCGCATGGCGGACCAGCGCGCGATGGCCCAAATGCAGGCCGTCGAAGGCGCCGATGCATGCCACGCTTCCGTTCGGACACAGCGGCCCGCCGTCGAGGTCGCGGAATAGTTCGGTCATTCGGTTGGGACGCCCGGCGCGAAGACCCGGCGGGGGAAGTTCAGACGATCCGTGAGTATACCGAGCGCCGCACGTTCAGTCCGAAATACGGGCGAATGCGCCGTTCATTGCCGCTCAGTGCCGCAAATGCCGCGGACGTAGGCCGAGCGCGATCAGGGCGACGGCATAGGCGGCCGCGCCCGCCGCGACCACCGCCAGCAGCAGCCCCGCGCGCCACCACGGATTGGCGATCGCGGTCCAATCGCCGATGCGCGCGTTCAGCAGCAGCACCACCGCCGCCATCAGCCCGCAGCCGACCCCGATCCGCAGCAGGTGCATGCCCCACCCCGGCTGCGGTTTGAGCAGGCCGTCGCGTCGCAGATAGCGCCACAGCAGCCAGGCGTTGAAGATGCCGGCGAGGCCGGTCGCCAGCGCGATCCCGCCGTGCGCGCCCTGCACTCCGTAATGCCACAGCGGCCAGGTGAACCCGACGGTCATCGCGACGTTAGCGATCACGGTGAGAATCGCCGCGCGCATCGGAGTTTTGGTGTCTTGCCGCGCATAAAACGCGGGCGACAGCACTTTGCTCAGCATGAACGCGGGAATGCCCAGGCTCATCGCGCTCAGGCTGATCGCCGCCATGCGGGTGTCGTGCGGGGTGAATTCGCCGCCCTGATACACCACCGCGGTCAGCGGTTCGGCCATCAGCAGCAAACCGACCGCCGCCGGCACGCCGACGAGCAGCGCCAAGCGCAGGCCCCAATCGAGCGCGACCGTGTAGCCCTCGGCGTCGTCCGCCGCGTGCCGCCGCGACAAATGCGGCAGGATCACCGTGCCGATCGCCACGCCGAACAGCCCCAGCGGGAATTCGACCAAGCGATCCGACAGGTACAGCCAGGTCTGACTGCCGGTCGCCAGCAGCGACGCGAAGATCGTGCCGACCAGCAGATTCAACTGCGCCACCGACGAGGAGAACAGCGTCGGCACCATCAATTTCGCCACGCGCCGCACGTCGGGGTGGCGGAACCCGGGTTTGAGCGTGGGCCGCAAGCCCAAACGCCCCATCGCCGGCCACAACACCAGCAATTGCAGAATCCCTGCGGCCAACACGCCCCAGGCCAGGGCCTTCGCCGGCTGCTGGAACCGCGGCGCTAACCACACCATCGCCGCGATCACGGTGAGGTTGTGCAGCACCGGGGTCACCGCCGGCAGCGCGAATTTGCCGAAGCTGTTCAGCACCGAGGCCACCAGGGCCATCATCGAAATGAACAGCAGATACGGGAAGGTGATCCGCAGCATCTCGGCGATGAGCTGCAGCTTCGCCGGCTCGTCGATGGCGCCCGGCGCGAACGCCGCGGCGATCCACGGCGCGGCCAGCATGCCCACGCCCGAGACCACGAAGACCACGGCGAACAGCGCGCCGGCCATGCGGTCGACGAATTCCTTCAGCTCGGCCGGCGTTCCGCGCTCGCGGATTTCGTTGAGCACCGGCACGAAGGCCATTTGCATCGAGCCTTCGGCGAAGATCCGGCGCAGATAGTTCGGAATGCGGTAGGCGATGACGAAGGCGTCCATCGCCGCGGAGCTGCCGAACAGCCGCGACTGCAGGGCGTCGCGCGCGAAGCCGGCGATGCGCGACAGCAACGTCATCGCGCTGAAAATCGAGGTGGAGCGCAGCAGGCCCGACTTGCGAGCTGGCTGGGCGGCGGGCGGCGAAGCGGTCGGGGGAACAGCGGCATGGACAGCCGTATGGTCGGTCTCGACCGCGTCTTCGGCCGGCGCGGAACCGGGCGTTCCGCGCGGGGCTTCGTCGTCGTGAGCGGTCGGAGCGCCCTGGGTCGACGCGGGCTCGCCGCCGCGTTCGGTAGGGGGCTTCGGGCCGGAGGCGCTCATCGGCGCCCCCTCATCGGTTTACGACGCGGCTTTGGGTTGACGCAACCCGCTGAATCGCCCATACTTTTCGGTCTCACTGTCCGCATAGCGGCGGTCTGTTCTTCACTTTTCTCACCACCCATTTCTCACCACCCAACGGAATTCGCACGCGTTCGCAGGCTTCGGCCTTGATCGACCGGCGGTCGAATTCATCGCAACCCAGGATTCCATCGTGGCCAACATCAAGTCCGCCAAGAAGCGCGCCAAGCAGACCGTCGTGCGCAACGCCCGCAACACCGCTCAGCGCTCCATGCTCCGCACCTCGGTCAAGAAAGTGCTGAAAGCGCTCGAGGCCAACGACGTCGCCGGCGCCGAAGCCGCGTTCGCCGTCGCCCAGCCGATCCTCGACCGTTTCAGCGCCCGCGGCCTGATCCACAAGAACAAGGCCGCGCGCCATAAGAGCCGCCTCACCGCGCGCATCAAGGCGCTGAAAGCAGGCTGATCCCTTCGGGGCCTTCGGCCCGCGCGGATCGCAGAAAAACCCGGCTCCGGCCGGGTTTTTCGTTGCGCCGCATCGGCAGCGATCGCGCGAAAACGCCTGTAGAGCCGAGCGCAGCTCGGCTTCGGTATTGATGCGATCCGGCGATTCAGCGGAGCTGCGCTCCGCTCTACGGGGGCGATCGAAGCGATTCAGCGGAGCTTCGCTCCGCTCTACGGGGCGGTGCTCAGGCATCGCTCGCTTGACCCGCAGCCTGCGCGTCGGCATCCGCTTCGAGCTGCTCTTCGCGCAGGCGATCGAAGAACCGCTGGATCTCCAGCATGATCGGCCAGGTACCCTCGCGCGACAACGCGGAGACCATGAACCAAGGCTCGCGCCAACCGAGTTCGTCGACGATGGCTTGAGCGCGTTCGCGCGCTTCGTCCTCGAACATCAAATCCGCTTTGTTGAGCACCAGCCAGCGGGGCTTTTCCAGCATGCCCGGATCGTATTTGCGCAGTTCGTGCTCGATCGCACGCACTTGCTCGACCGGCGATGCGGCGACGCCGCCGACCTCCGCGCCGTCGTCGTACGCCATCGGCGCCATGTCGACCAGATGCAGCAGAAGACGCGTGCGCTGGACGTGCTTCAGGAACAGGCTGCCGAGTCCGGCGCCGTCGGCCGCGCCTTCGATCAAGCCGGGAATATCGGCGATCACGAAACTGCGATGCGGCTCGACGCTGACCACGCCGAGGTTCGGATAGAGCGTGGTGAACGGGTAATCGGCCACTTTCGGCGTCGCCGCCGACACCGCGCGAATAAACGTGCTTTTGCCGGCGTTCGGAAAGCCCAGCAGACCCACGTCGGCCAGCAACTTCAATTCGAGCTTGAGCGTGCGCTCCTCGCCCGGCAGGCCCGGCAGCGCCTTGCGCGGCGCGCGGTTCACCGAACTTTTGAAATGCATATTGCCCAGGCCGCCTTTGCCGCCCTTCGCGACCAGCAGGCGTTGGCCGTGACGGGTGAGGTCGCCGATCACTTCGTCGGTCTCGACGTTCGTCACCACCGTGCCGACCGGCACCACGACCGTCAGGTCTTCGCCGCCTTTGCCGTACATCTGCCGGCCCATGCCGTTTTCGCCGCGCTGGGCGCGGAACGCGCGCTGATGGCGGAAATCGACGAGGGTGTTGAGGTTCTCGTCGGCCTGCAGCCACACGCTGCCGCCGTCGCCGCCGTCGCCGCCGTCCGGTCCGCCCAGCGGGATGAATTTTTCGCGCCGGAAACCGACGCAGCCGTTGCCGCCGTTTCCGGCGGAGACATTGATTTCGGCTTCGTCGACGAGTTTCATGGCTTCGGGGATGAGTGAATCGAAAAGGAAGAATCGGGGCGGCGATTCGCGCGAGGAGTCTACCGCCAGTCGGTGAAGTCGGCGTGATGCGCCGTCGAGCGCGGAATCGCGGAACGCCGACCGCCGCACGCGCAAACGAAAAGCCCCGCGCGAAGCGGGGCTTTGCGGCGCGTTGCGGCGACGGCGATCAGCCGGCGACGACGCTCACGGTACGGCGTTTTTTGGCGCCTTTCACCGAGAAATCGACTTTGCCGTCGACCAGCGCGAACAGCGTGTGGTCGCGGCCGAGGCCGACGCCCGGACCCGGATGGAACTGGGTGCCGCGCTGACGGACGATGATGTTGCCGGCTTCGACGGCCTGACCGCCGAACAGCTTCACGCCGAGATATTTCGGGTTGGAGTCGCGGCCGTTGCGCGAGGAACCTACGCCCTTTTTATGTGCCATGGCGGCTTCTCCTTACTTGTTGCCACCGGCGATGCCGGTGATCTGGATTTCGGTGTAGTGCTGCCGATGGCCCATCTGCTTGCGATGGTGCTTACGGCGGCGGAATTTGACGATGCGGACCTTGTCGGCGCGGCCGTGGCCGAGCACCTTCGCGGTGACGCTGGCGCCCTTCAGCGCGTCGCCGAGAGTCACGCCCTCGCCGTCGCCCATCATCAGGACGTTATCGAATGTGATCTCGCTGCCGGCGTCGGCTTCGAGGAGCTCGACGCGGAGCGTCTCGCCTTGCATCACGCGGTATTGCTTACCGCCGGTGACCAGAACTGCGTACATGGATCGGATTCCTCTGTCGTTATTGGGTGTTGCCGGGTGTCGCTCAGGGTGTTTCGGGTACCGCAAACCATCCAGGCGGACGGAAAGAGGCGGGATTTTAATGACTTACGGGCGCCGCCGCAACCCAACCCTTCTCGCCCGAACCGAGCGGTGGGGGGCCGTCGGATGGCCGACCGACAATCTCCGGCGGCCCGAAAGCGTCCGCGAGCCCGGCCTGTTCCAGATAGGCCAGGTCCAGACCGGCACGTTCCAGACCGGCTTGGCCTCAGGGTGCGCACCCACTCAGCGGCGCCTGCGCGAGCAGGCAGTATTTCGACAGCGGAACCCGCATCGGCTGCAGAGGTCCCGCCAGAATCCCGACTGTCGACGGCACGAAGGATATTCCGCACGGTCCCGCGCGAGACCGCATCCGCGACGATTCGCATGGCCGCGATCGGGAGCAACGAGAAGATATCCGCATGCGATCGGTCGACTTCTTTTCGATCCGAATCGTCGACGCATCGCTCCTAAGCCGTCTTATGCGTCGTTTCATGCTCCGTTTCAAACGCCGATTCAAACGCTCTTGCGCATGCCCGCCGATGCGAGCCCGTCGACATCGGCGCATCGAAACGTCGCCGAATCGTCATATCGCCGCCCGGGAAGCGCAAAGAAAGGGAGACAGAAACCGTCCATCCGCGCACCGACGACGGCACTTGCGGCGCGGGCGCGAGCCGGATTAGTCTCGGGCCTCGTTACATTATCCGGGTGCGCAGGGGGCCGCCCGGGTATCGCATAGATTCGATCTTCGCGATCGATGCGTCGCGCCGCATGCCCGGGGCGACGCGCAACTCAAGGACAGGGGCCCTGCTTGACGTCATCGCGTCATCACATCTCGGAGCGTTCGAGTTCCGAAACGTCGAATCCACCGCCGCGAACGCGCCGGACGGCTTCTCGCAGCGCGCATTCCGTACGATTCCCGCCTCCTCGCCGTCGGCTGCGCGATGTCGCGCTTTTTCTCGCCGATCTCATCGCGCGACACGCTGCGCGCGCACCTTTTCCTTTTCCGTCGGTTCGGTTCCACGGCCGCCGGATATCGCTTCCGCCGCCCTCGCGGCGGAATCCGTTCGTTGATGTGTCCATGAAGGAGAGTTTGCATGAGTTCCCGTAAAAGACTCGATGCGCTGAAGTTGAGCGCCATCGCGGTCGCCGCTGCCGCCGCCATCGCCCCGATGGCGTATTCCGGCGGTCGCGCGGCGATCGTCAATAAGGCCAACGCCCCCGCCACGAAGGTCGCGCAGGCCCAGCAAAACGAAGCGACCGACCGTTTCATCGTCACCTACGCCAGCAAGACGTCGGCCAAAGCCAACGCCGCTGCGCTGCAGGGCAAGTTGAGCGCCGCCTCGAAGGCCGCCGGAAGCACGGTGCGCATGGCGCGTTCGCTGTCCACCGGCGCCGATCTGATCCGCACCGACCGCAAGCTCGATCGCAACGAAGCGAAAGCGATGATGATCGAGCTGCTTAAAGATCCGAACGTGTTGGCCGTGGAAGCCGACATCAAACTGCAGCCGCGCCTCGTGCCGAACGATCCGCTGTACGCGCAGCAGTGGCACCTGAAGAGCGGCGCCGGCGGCATCAACGCCGAGCCGGCATGGGATATCACCCAGGGCAGCGGCGTGGTGGTCGGCGTGATCGACACCGGCATCACCCCGCACTCGGATCTCGCCGGCCAAACCGTGGCGGGCTACGACTTCATCGGCGATCTGGACACCGCCGTGGACGGCGACGGTCGCGATGCCGACCCGAACGACCCGGGCGATTGGCACGACGGCGAATGCAACTTCTTCGGCATTCCCGAAGACAGCAGTTGGCACGGCACGCACGTCGCCGGCACCATCGCCGCGTTGACCAACAACGGGATCGGCGTGGCCGGCGTGGCCGGTCAAGCCAAGATCCTGCCGATGCGCGCGCTCGGCAAGTGCGGCGGCTTCCTCTCGGACATCGTCGACGCCATCACCTGGGGTTCGGGCGGCACGGTCTCCGGCGTTCCGGCGAACGCCAACCCGGCCGAGGTGCTGAACCTGAGCTTGGGCGGCGGCGGCGCGTGTAGCGTCGCGTTCCAGTCGGCGATCGACGGCGCGGTGGGCCGCGGTACGACGGTCGTGGTCGCGGCCGGCAACTCCGGCGGCGATGCCGCGAGCGAACAGCCCGCGAGCTGCAACAACGTCATCACGGTGTCCGCGGTCGGTCCGACCGGCACCCTCGCCGACTACTCGAACTACGGTCCGGTCGTCGACGTGGCCGCGCCTGGCGGCACCGGCGCCAGCCCGGCGGCGGATAACGTGCTGTCCACGCTCAACCTGGGCCTGACCACGCAGGGCGCGGAAGGCTACGCCTGGTATGCGGGCACCTCGATGGCGTCTCCGCACGTGGCGGGCATCGCGGCGTTGATCCAGTCGGCTTCGACCACGCCGAAGACCCCGGCGCAGGTGAAGAAGATCATCGAAAACACCGCGTACGCCAACGGCGGCTTCCCGGGCGGTTGCTCCTACGAGCAGCCCTGCGGCACCGGCATCGCCGACGCGACCGCCGCAGTGCGCGTCGCCAACGGTACCGATCCGCTGCCGTCCGACCCGCCGCCGCCGCCGCCGCCGCCGCCGGCCACCGAGCTGTTCAACGGCGACATTCTGTCCGGCATCAGCGTCGGCGCGAATGCCGAACTGAAGTATCAGTTGGTGGTGCCGAACGGTTCGTCGCATCTGCTGTTCGCCATGTACGGCGGTACCGGCGACGCCGATATCTACGTCAAGTACGGCGCGCAGCCGACCACGTCTTCGTACGACTGCCGTCCGTTCCGCTTCGGCAACGACGAAACCTGCTTCTTCGCCGCCCCGCGCTCCGGCACGTGGTACGTGACGATCCGCGGCTTCTCGGCCGCGTCGGGCGTGTCGCTGTACAACACGTTCATCGATCCGAACTATCCGTACAAGCAAGCGGCGTCGGTCGAGCAGCTGAGCAACCACCGCACGCGCGTGACGCTGACGTGGAAGCACGGCAAGGCCAACGTGGACATCTACCGCAACGGCTTGATCTACAACTCGCGTCGCAACACCTACACCTATACCGACAACTTCCGCATCGTCGGTAGCGGCGCGATGACGTACAAGATCTGCAACCAGGGCACCAACGAGTGCTCGGACGAGGTCACGATCAACTACGCTTCGGCGCGGTCGATCGGCATCTCGAGCCTGCGTCCGGGCAGCAGCGCCGCGGTCGCGGCGAGCGCACCCGTCGCCGGCATCCGTACGCGCAACGGCGTGGTGAAGAACAACCGCCTGCATTGATCGCGGTCGGTACGCGTCGGCTCGGCGTCGTTTTCGGCGCCGATCCGATCGTTCCTCTCGGGAGGGCCCGGCGACGGGCCCTCTCTTTTCTCGTCCTTCGGCCGTCGCGCGCTTCGCGTTTCGATCCCCATGCGCTCGAGCGATCCGCGTCCGGATCGCGATGCGGTCTTCGATCGCTTCCCTCCTTAGTTTTTAGCGACTTTCTGTTTTAGCGAACCTCTGTGTTTAGCGAATCTCTGTCTCTAGCCGTTGTCTATTCCAGCCATTCCCCCGTTTCGAGGCTTCCATGCTGAACTCGCCGCATCCGCAGCGCAGCGCATCGCGCTCGCTCCCCCCGTCTTCCTTCGGTTCGCGCCTGCGCGACGGCGCGCTGCGCCTGCCGCTGCTCGCGGCCATGGCCGCGCTCGCATTGATCGCGAGCGGCTGTCGGCGCGACGACGCCGCGCGAACGCCCACGCCGAAAACCGCCGCCGAACCCGAACGCGCCCCGTTCGACGCGCACCTCACGCTGGCCAACAACGCCGGCCGTATCGACTTCGGCGGCGCGGTCGCCGACGACGCCACCCGCACCGCGCTCGACGGCGCGCTGCAGACCGCCTACCCCGGCGGACGCGCGACCGGCGCGATCGAAGTGGACGCGGTCGCGCGCCCCGCCGCGTGGTCCACCGGCTTAGCGCCGGTGCTGAAGGCGTTCGAGGCCGCGCAAGGCGCCGCCCTGCGCTTCGAAGGCGATCGCGTCGTGCTGAGCGGCCGCGTCGACGACGCCACCCGCGCGAGCCTGCGCGATGCGATCCGCGCCGCGTTCCCCAACGCCAAGCTCGAAGGCCTGTTGGCCGAGGCCGAAAACACGCCGGCGAACGCCGAACTGCAGGCGCTGGCCGCCGCCCCCAATCCCGACGCCGTCAAACTGACGCGCGCGCTGAATTTGATGCAAGTGCGCTTCGACGAAGGCAAGGGCAGCGTGAGCGAAGCCAGCTTGACCACGGTGGCGCAGGCCGCGAAAGCCATCGCCGCCGCGCCGCCCGGCACGCGTCTGCGGATCGTCGGCCCGATGGTGCCCAGCAAAGACAGCGGCAACGACAGCTTCCTGTCCAAACAGCGCGCCGAAGCGCTGAAAGCGCAGTTGATCCTCAGCGGTGTGAACCCGGCCGTGATCGAAACCCGCGGCTGGGGCCAAAACCCGGATGGTTCGACGCCCGACACCGGTACGCCGACCCCGCCGGCCGCCGGCGTACCGATGCGCTTCGAACTGCTGCCACCGCAGGGCTAAGGCGACTCGGCCCGGCGCTGCGACGGGCCATCGCAGCGGTTTGCTCCGCACTCGGCGGCTCGGTAGGCTAGCGGGTTGGTTCTTTTCGCCCCCGGCACCATGTCCGAGGGCGGAAAAGCCAGCCCCCACCGCTTTCGGACCTCGCAATGGCCCTGGACACCATCCGCATTCGCGGAGCGCGTACCCACAACCTCAAAAACATCGATCTCGATCTGCCGCGCGACAAATTGATCGTGATCACCGGCCTGTCGGGTTCGGGCAAATCGTCGCTGGCGTTCGACACCATCTACGCCGAGGGCCAGCGCCGCTACGTCGAATCGCTGTCGGCGTACGCGCGCCAGTTCCTTAGCGTGATGGAGAAGCCCGATGTCGATCACATCGAGGGCTTGAGCCCCGCGATTTCGATCGAACAGAAATCGACCTCGCACAACCCGCGCTCGACCGTCGGCACCATCACCGAAATCTACGACTACCTGCGCCTGCTGTACGCGCGCGTGGGTTCGCCGCGCTGCCCGGATCACCATTTCCCACTGGAAGCGCAGACCGTCAGCCAGATGGTCGATCAGGTTCTCGCGCTGGCGAACGACCCGAAAACCGCCGAACAGCGCTGGATGCTGCTCGCGCCGGTGGTGCGCGAGCGCAAGGGCGAGCACGCGCAGGTGTTCGAGCAACTGCGCGCGCAGGGCTACGTCCGCGTGCGGGTGGACGGCGTGTTGCACGAGATCGACGCGGTGCCGCCGCTGGCGCTGCGCCAGAAGCACACGATCGAAGCGGTGATCGACCGCTTCAAGCCGCGCGAAGATTTGAAGCAGCGTCTCGCCGAATCGTTCGAGACCGCACTGAAACTGGGCGACGGCATGGCGATGGTGCAGTCTCTCGACGATGCGAATGCCGAGCCGCTGTTGTTTTCCTCGAAATACAGTTGCCCGGTGTGCGACTACGCGCTGCCGGAATTGGAACCGCGGCTGTTCTCATTCAACTCGCCGGTCGGCGCCTGCCCCACTTGCGACGGCCTGGGCGTCACCCAATTCTTCGACCCGGTACGCGTGGTGGCGCATCCGGAACTGTCGCTCGCCGCGGGCGCGGTGCGCGGTTGGGACCGGCGCAACGTCTATTACTTCCAACTGATCCAATCGCTCGCCAAACACTACGGCTTCAGCGTGGACACGCCGTGGCAGGACTTGCCCGACCGCGTGCGCGACGCGGTGTTGAACGGCAGCGGCGGCGAAGTCATCGCGTTCAACTATTTGACCGATGCCGGCGGCCGCACGCAGCGCAAGCATAAATTCGAGGGCATTTTGCCGAATCTCGAACGCCGCTACCGCGAGACCGAATCGCCGGCGGTGCGCGAGGAACTGGCGAAATACATCAGCGAACGCGCCTGCCCGGACTGCGGCGGCGCGCGATTGAACCGTTCGGCGCGCAACGTGTTCGTCGCCGACCGCCCGCTACCGTCGCTGGTGGTGCTGCCGATCGACGAAGCGCTGGCGTTCTTCAGCATGCTGACGCTGTCCGGCTGGCGCGGCGAAATCGCCACCAAGATCGTCAAGGAAATTCGCGACCGTCTGAATTTCCTGGTCGATGTCGGCCTCGATTACCTCACGCTCGAACGCAAAGCCGACACCCTCTCCGGCGGCGAAGCGCAACGCATTCGGCTGGCCTCGCAGATCGGCGCCGGCTTGGTCGGCGTGATGTACGTGCTGGACGAACCCTCGATCGGGCTGCATCAACGCGATAACGAGCGTCTGCTCGGCACCCTCACCCGTCTGCGCGATCTGGGCAACACCGTGATCGTGGTCGAACACGACGAGGACGCGATTCGCTTGGCCGATCATGTGGTCGACATCGGCCCCGGCGCGGGCGTGCATGGCGGCGAAGTGATCGCGGAAGGCACTCTCGACGATTTGTTGAAGGCGCCGCGTTCGCTGACCGGGCAATACCTCAGCGGTCGCCGCAAAATCGAGATCCCGGCGCATCGCCACGCGCCGAATCCGAAGATGAAAATGCAATTGCGCGGCGCTTCGGGCAACAACTTGAAGAACGTCGATCTGACCCTGCACGCAGGGCTGTTCACCGCGATCACCGGCGTGTCGGGTTCGGGCAAATCCACGTTGATCAACGACACGCTGTACGCGCTGGCCGCGAACGAAATCAACGGTGCCTCGCACAAGCCGGCGGCGTATCGCGAAGTCAAAGGCCTCGATCTGTTCGACAAAGTCGTCGATATCGATCAGTCGCCGATCGGCCGGACGCCGCGCAGCAATCCCGCGACGTACACCGGCCTGTTCACGCCGCTGCGCGAGCTGTATGCGCAGGTGCCGGAAGCGCGCGCGCGCGGTTATTCGCCCGGTCGCTTCAGTTTCAACGTGCGCGGCGGCCGCTGCGAAGCCTGCCAGGGCGACGGCCTGATCAAGGTGGAAATGCACTTCCTGCCCGACGTCTACGTGCCCTGCGACGTCTGCCACGGCAAGCGCTACAACCGCGAGACGCTGGAAATTCTCTACAAGGGCTACAGCATCCACGATGTGCTGGAAATGACGGTGGAAGACGCGCTCAAGTTGTTCGAGCCGGTGCCGACCATCGCGCGCAAACTCGAAACGCTGATGGACGTGGGCCTGAGCTACATCCGTTTAGGTCAGTCGGCGACCACGCTGTCGGGCGGCGAAGCGCAACGCGTCAAACTCTCGAAGGAACTCTCGCGCCGCGATACCGGGCGCACGCTCTACATCCTCGACGAACCGACCACCGGCCTGCATTTCCACGACATCGAGCACTTGCTCGCGGTGCTGCATAAGCTGCGCGACGAGGGCAATACCATCGTCGTGATCGAGCACAACCTCGACGTGATCAAGACCGCCGACTGGGTGGTCGATCTCGGCCCCGAGGGCGGCCATCGCGGCGGCCAGATCATCGGCGAAGGCACGCCGGAGCAACTGATCGCGATTCCCGAATCGCATACCGGGCGTTTTCTCGCGCCGCTGCTCGGGCGCAAGCGCGCGGCGGGCAGTACGCCGTCGAAAGCTTCGTCGATATCTAAAGACGAGCGCGCGCTGCCGCCGCGATCGAACAAGGCCGCGAAGACAGCCGCCAAGAAAGCCGCGAAAAAGAAAGCCTGATCGCTTAACCAACGCCGCGCCGCCGACCGTCGTCGGTGCGGCGTGGATTACTGAGACCCTCTCCCCTCTCGCACCGCCATGACCGCATCCACCGCTCTGTTCCGCATGCCGATCGACCTGCGCTGGCGCGATCTCGACGCATTCAACCACGTCAACAACGCCAATTTCATGACGTATTTGGAAGAGGCGCGGATCCGCTGGCTCGACGGCGCGTGCCGGCCATGGATCGACGACACCAGCATTCCGCTGTTGGCCGCGGTGCAGATGAATTACCGTCTGCCGATCCCCTACCCGGCCGACGTCGCGGTGGAACTATTCGCGGAAAAGATCGGCCACAGCAGCCTCACGCTGGGCCATCGCATCGTCGACAACGACGGGCGACTGTACGCCGACGGCCACTGCGTTCTGGTATGGATCGAACGAGATAGGGGCCGGCCCACCGCGATGCCGGAAGCGGTGCGCAATGCGGCCTCGGCTTCGGCGGGCGCTTGAGCGGCGGGCGGCTAAGCAGCGGCAACGCGCTCAGCGCACAAAATCGTAGAGCGTGTCGTCGCGCATACTCGCCAGGACGGTTTCGCTGAGTCGTTTGCGCGCGATGCGCTCGCGGCCGCTGACCGGAAAGTCTTCGAAGTCGTTGGGGTGGTCCATGCCGTGCAACACCAGCCCGAGCGAGGGCGTCGCGCGCGATGCCAACACGGCCTCGATCAACTCACGCCAGACGCGCAGCGAGGTGACTTCGGGTTCCGCTCTCGGTCGGGGCGGGCGCGACTTCGCTTCGGCGCGCTGTTCGATCGCGCGCGCGATCTTCGCTTCGCCCCAGCCTTTACGCCGCAGACGCGCGGCCTCGATCTCCGGGTCGTCGCGAGGCGGGCTCGACGCATCGTGAGCGCTGCCCAGCGGGGTACCGCAATCGCAATGGCCCGGCGTGGTGCCGAAGAGGCGCTCGCCGGGCGCGAACGAAGCCACGATCGCCGAATCCGCTCGCCTCGGAGAAAAAAAACGACCGTGCGCACGGAAAATCGCCGCAACGGCATCCGCATCGGCGTTCCCCGGCAAAACGGCGCTGATGAATAGGCACATGATCGATTTCGTTACGCTCGGTCGCGGAGCGTCAGAAAGAAGAACGAACTGGCACGATCGAATCTCGCGACGCCGCGAGCCGCATCGTTTCCTGACCTCAGATCTCCGGCTTCCGCACCTCGAATTCGCCCAGCAGCGAACCGCCGCCCTTGAGCGCGAATTCGACGACGATACGGCTGCCCGGCTTCAGCGGCGCGCGCGGTTTCGTCAACATCACATGCAGCCCGCCAGGGCGGAACGTCACGCTACCGTCTGGGGCGACCCGCAATTCCGGCACGTGCCGCATCTTGCTGACGCCGTCGGCGGTGCGGGTTTCGTGCAGCATCACGCTGCCGAACGAGGGACTGGACGCGCCGACGATCACCACCGGCATCGCGCACGTATTCACGATGCGGCCGTAACCGGCCATGATGGCCGCCGTCTTCGCGGCGGGACCGGTCGGAGGCAGGCGGACCCACCCTTCGCGGACGGTGGGACGACAATCGCCGGCATAAACGGTGGGCGCCGCACAGGCGACGGCGCACAGCAGCGCGGCGATAGAGAGAAAACGTTCGAGTCGATTGCGCATGGGCCTATGATAACGCCTCCCTCCGCACTCGGCCCCGGCCGCCGCACGATGACCGCACTCGTCGATACCCAGGATTTCGGCTCCATTCGCGTGCTTCGCCTCGCGCGCCCACCCGTGAACGCCTTGAACCCCGAGCTGTGCGGCGCGTTGGTCGCCGCGCTGGAGACCGCCGCGAACGAGGCCGTGGATGGCGTGGTGTTGGCGGGTAATCCGAAGATTTTCTCGGCGGGGTTGGATGTGCCGTATCTGCTCTCGCTCGGCGACGACCGCGAGGCCCTGTTCCACGCGTGGCAGGCGTTCTTCGCCTCCGCGCGCGCGATCGCCGGTTTCCGCGCGCCGGTGGTGGCCGCGCTGACCGGCCATTCGCCCGCGGGCGGCTGCGTGCTGGCGCTGTGCGCCGACTACCGCATCATGGCGCGCAGCGCGGACCCGACGCGCCCGTTCCTGATCGGTCTCAACGAAACCCAAGTCGGCTTGACCGTGCCCGAAGGCATCCAGCGCCTGATGCGCCGCGTGGTCGGCGACTATCGCGCGGAGCGGTTGATGATCGCCGGCGCGATGATCGGCGCCGAACGCGCTCACGAGATCGGACTCGTCGACGAATTGGCCGACGGCGATGCCGTGGTGCCGCGCGCCATGGAATGGCTGCAAGCCCTGCTTGCGCTGCCGCGCAGACCGATGCTGCAAACCCGCGCCATCGCCCGCGAAGCGGTGCAAGTCGCATTGACGCCCGAACTCGTGCAGCTCGACCGCTTCGTCCAAGGCTGGTTCGAGCCCGACACCCAAGCGGCGTTGAAGGCGTTGGTGGCGAAACTCGGCAAATAACCGCGCTCGCCCGCCCCCTGCTGTAGAGCGGAGCGCAGCTCCGCTGAAAATCTCCGGGAACGAATCGTTCAGCGGAGCTGCGCTCCGCTCTACGGGAATGGTTTACGCCGAAGAATTCGAGAACTGAGCCAAGCGCCGATCGAGGCGACGACGATTCCGGTCAGCAACATCGGAGGCCGCCAGGAAATCGCCAGGGCCGCGGCCAGTACGGACGATGCGGCGAATGCGAAGGCGGCGCTGCGATGTCCGAAGAACAGAAGCGAGCCACCGACGAGGATCAGGGTTTGCACGGTCGTCGCGAGGATAAGATGAGCGACCGAAGCGTCGCCATCCCGCACGATTCGCAACACCGCCGGCAGCGAAAACAATGCGAACAGGCATTGAACCGCGGCTGCCGACAGCATCAATCGCCACGTACGGTTTCGGTAAGACAGCGGCGCCTCCGACATGGGCGAGGACGGCGGCGCGTAAGGATTTCGTTCGCTCACCGCACCCGCACGCCGTTCGCGTCGATCACGACTTCGCCGTCTTCCTTCATGAACGGCTCGCTTACCGGCGGCAACAGATCGAGCACCGCTTCGGACGGCCGACACAGACGCGCGCCCTTCGGCGAAAACACGAACGGGCGATTGATCAACACCGGCGTCGCGATCATCGCGTCGAGCAGCGCGTCGTCGCTCAAGGAGGCGTCGTCGAGGCCGAGTTCGGCGTAGGGCGTGCCCTTCTGGCGAATCGCGTCGCGCACCGACAAGCCCGCGGCGGCGATCGCTTCGGCCAAACGCGCTTTCGACGGCGGCGTTTTCAGGTATTCGACGACGGTCGGTTCGATGCCCGCGTGACGGATCAGCGCCAGCGTATTACGCGAGGTGCCGCAGGCGGGGTTGTGCCAAATTTCGACGTGCATGCGGTCGGCCTTTGTGATGTCGTGCGAAAAGTGCGGCGTTATGCGTCGCCCGTCGCGATCGGCCGCGACGCGTCTTCGATCCATCCGCTCCATGAGCCGGCGTACAGCGCCGCGCCCGCCAGTCCTGCGTGTTCCATCACCAACAAATGATGGCACGCGGTCACGCCCGAGCCGCACATCGCGATCGCGCGTTCGGGGCCGGAACCAAAGCCGGGACCGCCCGCGCCGAGCAACGACTCGAATTCTTCGCGCAGCGCCTGCGGCGTTTTGAAACGACCGTTCTCCAGATTCATCGCATACGGCCGATTGATCGCACCCGGCACATGACCGGCGACGCGATCGATCGGTTCGACCTCGCCGCGAAAGCGCTCCGCTGCGCGCGCATCGATCACGACATCGCCCGACGACAGCGCATCGCGCACGCCCGCGGCGTCGAGCAATCGCAGGCGATCGAATGTCGCGGCCGAAGGCGAGTACGCGTCGCTCAATGGGACTTTGGCCGACGCGATTTCGACCGATGCGTCCGAGGGCTCGCCGCCTTCGATCGGAAGGTCCAACGCGCACCAACGCGCCCAACCCCCGTCGAGCACCGCGACATCGCGATGGCCGAGCGCGCGCAGCAGCGCCCACAGCCGCGCGGCGAACGCGCCGTCGCCGGCATCGTAGGCCACCACTTGCGTGCGCACGCCGACGCCGTTGCGCGCGAGCCACCCGACGAAGACATCGGCCCGCGGCCAAGGATGACGGCCGCTGCCTTCGCGATGCGGCGATGCGAAATCGGATAAATCGCGGTCCAGATGCGCATAGCGCGCGCCGGGAATGCGCGCTTCGCGCCACGCGCGCTGGCCCGCATCGGCATCGGCGAGCGCGAATCGGCAATCGAACACGACCAGATCGGCGTGCGGCGACTGCGCCGCCAAGGTTTCGGCATCGACCAGCGTGCGCCAACCGTTCATCGCGTCGCCTCGGCCGCGCGCGCCAAGCGCTCGCGCAGATTGAACAGAATCGCCGCGGTCACGCCCCAAATGCGTTTGTCCGGCGCCTGCGGCGCATGGCGGAACTGCAGCACATCGCGGCGACGGCCGCGGTAATCCAACGGAATGCGCTCCAAGTGTTCCGGATGCATCAAAAAATCGAGGTCGACCTCGAACACGTCCGCGACTTCGTCGGGATTGGGCGCGGCGACGAACTCCGGCGCGATATACGCCACCACCGGCATCACCCGGAAGCCGGTGATCGTCACCAGCGGGTCGAGAAAGCCCAGCGGCGTGGTCTGCGCGCGCGCCAAGCCGATTTCTTCCTCGGCTTCGCGCAATGCGGCGGCGACTGGGCCGTCGTCGTCGCGATCGATGCGCCCGCCGGGAAAACTGACTTGGCCCGCATGGTGACGCAAGCGGTCGGTGCGCTGCGTCAGCAACACCTGCAGGCCCGACGCGCGCGGCACCAAACCCACCAACACCGCGGCCTCCACCACCGGCGCATCCGCCAGCAGATCGGCCAGTTCTTCGTAATTCCAGGGCGCGTGCGTCGGCGCGATCCGCAAAGGATGCAGCGCACCGGGCGGAAGCATCGTCGTGGGGTCGAGCGCGGCGGCAGCGGCGAGTGCGGAAGACAGCGGCGGCATCGCGAACGTCATCCGCGCATTATGCGCGATGCGGCGGTCGCGGATCGACCTGCACGCACGCCCGCGAGCACGACCCGCGCACGACTATCCGCTGAAGAATCGAGCGAAGGACTCAGCCCTGCGACCCGACCAGCCCGCCCTGGGCGAGTCGCGCTTCGCGTTCGGGCAACACCACATTCATGATGTGCAAGCGCTGTTGCTCGTTCATGTCCAGCCAGTCGCAAATCTCGTCGGTCGTGCGCAGGCAGCCGTCGCAATAGCCGGCGGGATCCAGCGTGCAAACGCCGATGCAAGGAGTGAGCACGGCGCGCACGGACGCGGGCGGCGTACGGTCGGTCATCGCCATGGGAAGGCTCTCGGAGTGCGTCGCGCGCGGATCGCGCGCGGGAATCGTTTGCGGTCCCGCAACGAAACGGCCCGCTGATGGGCGGGCCGTTCGTGGGTCGCGGATTCGCGGAATGCGGGATCGAGGCTGTCCATGCTTCGGAACAAAACGCGAAGGACGCCGGCCGACGGCCAAGCGCCCGGGTTCGGATTACTTGAAGCTCACCAGCTTGACGTCGAACACGACGGCCTGATTGGCCATCTCGCCGGCTTCGATGGTGGTGCCGTAGGCGGCATTGCCCGGCATCACCACTTCCCAGCGCGCGCCGTTCGGCATCAGTTGCAGCGCTTCGCGCAGACCGGGCAGCGGGATTTCGCTGACCTTGATCGACACCGGGCCGGCCGGCTGATTCGGCGCGGCTTGAGCGGTATCGACGATCACGCGGCCGTCGGGCAGCGTGCCTTTGTAGGAAATCTGGACCTGGCTGGCCTGGGTCGGCTTGGCGCCGGCGCCGGCTTCGATCACGCGGTACTGAACGCCGCTGGCCAGGGTCTTCACGCCGCTCTTGCCCTTGTTCTGGGCCAGGAACGCGTCGCTCTTGGTCTTGTTGTCGGCGGCCAGCTTGTCGAATTCGGCCTTGGCCTTCGCCGCCAAGCGCTTCTGCATGTTCTCGATCGACTGACCGAGCTGTTCGGCCGGCACGGCCGGGTCTTTCTTCGCGACCGCGTCCTGCAGCGCCTTGATCACGGTGGCGATGTCGATTTGCTCGCCGCGCGCCTGCAGGCGGGCGATGTCGATGCCGGTCTTGAAGCCGATGGCATAGCTGAGCTTGCCTTTTTCGGACGTGGTGTCCTGCGCGCCCACGGTACCGACGGTGAGAGTCAACGCCGCGAGCGTGGCGGCAACGAGCAAACGCAACTTCATTCGAATGAATCTCCGGGGAGGTCTGCCGGGAGGCCCGGCATGGGGTTGGGACGGCATGGAGTGGAGCGTCGACGCCGTTCCGGTGGTGGCGCTCGAAACCGAGCGCTTACGACGATGGATTTCGGAACCTCGACATCGGGCGGTGGGCCGCTTCCGACATCGCCGGCCTTTGGGGCCGGAAAACAGCGCGTTAGGATACTGTCCACGGCGCGCGACCGCCACCGCGGACGCCCTTCCGACCCCTGCTCGGAACGCAAGTTCCCGCCCGAATCGCCGCCGTTCATCCGAACGGGGCCATCGGGCTCGGGTTCCGAGCGCCTCTCGCCTGTTCGCCCCTGCCCCTACGCCCCTTATCCGACAAGACGCCCCATGACCGACGCCGCTGCCTCCTCGCCCCTGCTCATCGACGATATCGGCGCGATCCGCCGGATCGCCGTCAACCGCCCCGAGCGCCTCAACGCGCTGGACGCGGCCACGCTCGACGCCCTGCACGCCGCGTTCGACGCCGCGGCCTCCGACCCGGAGGTGCGCGCGGTGGTGCTGACCGGGGCCGGCCCCAAAGCCTTCGTCGCCGGCGCCGATATCGCGCAGATGAACGGACTGACCCCGGTCGAGGGCCGCGACTTTTCCCTGCGCGGCCAGCGGATGATGCGCCGTCTGGAAAAAATGCCGAAGCCGGTGATCGCGATGGTCAACGGCTTCGCCTTGGGCGGCGGGCTGGAGTTGGCGATGGCCTGTCACCTGCGGATCGCCGCCGACACCGCGAAAATGGGTCAGCCCGAAATCAACCTCGGCCTGATCCCCGGTTTCGGCGGCACCCAGCGCTTGCTGCGCCTGTGCGGCCGCGCCGCGACCCTGGAACTGTGCCTGCTGGGCGTACCGATCGACGCCGCCCGCGCCTACGCGCTCGGCATCGTCAACCGCGTGGTGCCCGCCGCCGATCTCGAAACCGAAACCATGAAGATCGCCGAGCAACTCGCCAGCGCCGCGCCGCTGGCGCTGCGCGGCATGCTCGACTGCGTGAACGTGGGCGGCGAATGCGGCTTGGAGGAAGGCTTGGAATACGAATCCGCGCAATTCGGCTTGGTGTTCTCCACCGACGACATGCGCGAAGGCACCGGCGCGTTCTTGGAACGTCGCAAACCCAAATTCGTCGGTCGATAAGCCGCGATGGCGCACGCCGCGAACGATTGCCCGCTCGCGCCGGCCGCGGACGCTCTGCGCGCGTTGGCCGCCGCGCTCGAGGCCGACGATGTCGACGCGGCGATCGCGCGCGGGCTGTTGGACTACGTCGCGATCGACGAACGCCGCGATATCGACGCCGCATCGGTATGCGAGGCGTGCGCGAATCGCGACCGCGCGGTGACGCTCGCGCGCGACGCGCGTTTGCGTGCGCTCGCTGCGCGCGAGCGCTTCCGTAAACGCGAGCGCCGACTGCGCGAACGCGAGCGTGCGCGCGCGGAAAAGCGCCAGGCCGCCGCAACCTCGAATACCGCCTCGGCCGCCCACGATGCAGCATCGGCGGTCTCGAAGCCGAAGCCGGCGTTACCGCCCGCCGCCGCCGCCGCGCTGGCGCGGGCGAAAGCGAAAGCCGCCGCGAAACGCGAAGGAGAGCGATGAGCCCCTCCGCGAAAAGAACGCCGGGTAAGCCGGCGAAAACAGTCGGGTCGAAAACAGTCGGGTCGAAAACAGTCGGGTCGAAAACAGTCGGGTCGAAAGCAGTCGCGTCGAAAACAGCGGCGAAGGCCGATCGCGCGAAGAAAACGACGAAGCGTCCCGCGAAAAAAGCGGGCGACGCGACGGAGAAGAAGACGCCCGCCGCCCCGCGCATGAGCGCCGATGCGATCCGTACCGCGTTCGAGCGCTGGCGCGAACTGAATCCGCACCCGACCACCGAGCTGATCTATTCGACGCCGTTCGAACTCTTGGTCGCGGTGGTGCTGTCGGCGCAGGCCACGGACGTGGGCGTGAACAAGGCGACGCGCCGATTGTTCCCGGTCGCGAACACGCCCGCCGCGATCGCGGCGCTCGGCGTGGAAGGCCTGAAACCGTATATCGCCACGATCGGCTTGTTCAACGCGAAAGCCGCGAACGTCGTCGCGCTGTGCGAACGATTGATCGCGGAACACGGCGGCGAAGTCCCGCGCGACCGCGCCGCGCTGGAAGCGTTGCCGGGCGTCGGTCGCAAAACCGCGAACGTCGTGCTCAACACCGCCTTCGGCGAACCGACGATGGCGGTGGACACGCATATTTTCCGCGTCGCCAATCGCACCGGATTGGCGCCGGGCAAGGACGTGCGCGCGGTGGAAGAAGCGTTGTTGAAGCGCGTGCCGGCCGAGTTTCTGCAGGATGCGCATCATTGGCTGATCCTGCACGGGCGTTACACCTGCAAAGCGCGCAAACCCGAATGCGGACGTTGCCCGATCCGCGATCTGTGCCGATTCAAAGACAAGACTCCCGGCGACGGGCCTTGATCGAAACAGCGGCACGATCGTAAGCCGCGAACGCGGCATCGTCGCATCAGCGCCATGATGCACTCGCGCATTCACGCCAAGCTCCGCCGCCGAACCGTAGGAGCATCGTAAGATGCGACGCGAGTCGCGACCGCTCTTTTCGTCGAGACGGCGAACGTCGCGACTCGCGTCGCTCTTACAGTCCATTGGGCGATCGATCCATTCGCGCTTCGCCTACCTCGACGCAAAAAGAGCCCCGGCTTGCGCCGGGGCTCGAAGTACATCGGGGGGAGAGAGACGGTGGCGCGGATCAGAACGCGAATTGCGTGCGCAGTGCGTACTGGCCGGTTTCGTCGCCGTTGCTTTCGTTTTCGCCCTGCGTGTAGTTGAACATGAAACGCAGGTTCGGATTGACGTAGTAGTTCACGCCGAACAACAGGCTCGTGGCTTCGCGGTTGGCGATGTCCTTGTTTTCGATGGTGTCGTAGCGCGCGGTCAGTTCCCACAGGCCCTTGTCGCCGACTTTCGGCGAAGCGAACACGCCGGTCGCCGGCTTGTACGCCTTGTGGCCGCCGTTGAGGATCCAACTGCCCTGCAGATACCACGAGGTGATGTCCTGATCGGGCGAGCGGAACGGCTGTTCGTAGGTCGACTTCACGTATTCGCCCTGGAAGAACGCCGGACCGAACGAACCCGCGACTTCCGCGCCGTACGCGGTGATCTTGTCGCCGCCGGTGCCGTTGATGCTGGCGATGGTCAGCGACGGACCGCGACGGCCGGCGTAGTTCGCGACGGCGGTGGTCGTGGCCGAGCCCTTGTTGAGGTCTTCCGAACTGAACCAACCGCCGAGATGCAGCGTGCTGTTATCTCTGTTGATCGGCGCGTAGGTCACGCGGCCGGCGTAGCCCATGCCTTCGTTGCGGACGCCGGCGGCACTGCGCAGATTGAACACCGACAGCCCCGCGGTGTAGTTCTCGCCCGCGCGCAGGTAAGCGACGCCTTGCTGGAACTGACGCGCGTTGAACAGACCGGTGGCCGAGGAGAACGGACGCTCCATCATCAGGATTTCGTTCGAGCTGGTCAGTTCTTCCATCGAACGATAGGGCTTGAAATGACCGATGGTGAACTTGCCGCCCAGCGCGTTCTTGGCGATGTAGAGATCGCGCAGACCGTCGAGATTGGTGCCGGCGCCGAAGTCTTGCTCCATCTTGTATTCCCAGCCCAACGCTTTGCCGGACAGGGTCAAGCGCGCGCGGCGGAATTCGGTGGTGCCGGTGGTGTCGACGATGTCGCGATCGAAGGTGTAGGCATCGAAATGGACGCGACCGTTAACGTTGGCTTCGAACTTGCCGTCGGCGGAAGTGATCTTGATGCCGCCCTTGGTCTCGACTTTCGGCGTCTTCACCGCGATATCGTCCAGCTTCTGCGCGGTGTCGACGTTCACGTCCGACTGCGCGTCGCTGCGTTCTTCGAGCGACTGGACCTTTTCCATCAATTCGGCGATCTGCGCCTTCAGCTCCGCGATTTCGGCGTCCCTGGATTGCGCCGAAGCGGACAGACTGGTGCCGGCGAGCGCGACGCCCACAGCGAGCGCGAGAATGGAATGACGCATGCGATTGAGTTCCTGAAGTGAAGTGAATGATGTGCCGGCGAGACGGGCGAAGCGATTCCGGCGGGCTCGCTCCGGCGATGGCCCTCGAACGAGCGGCCGGCGCGGCGAAGCCGAAGCGCGATGCGGCGCAGGGCGGCAGCGTGAGCCCGAAATGTGACATTCGCATGAGCCAAACATGACACCGAGGTGACAGCGCAGTGTCGGTCCGCGCCCACCGCGGCCGCGGGGCACCCCCGCTACGAAAGGTCTCATCGCCGCGAAACGCGGCGATGGCCTCGCCCGCGAGTCGCCCATACGACAGCCGTCATTTTATCGTCATATTTCAAACACGAGACTGTCACGGAGCTTGGCTTCAATGGCGCGGTCCCGGGACCGCCCGGCTCGTCATGCCCTTTCAGGAGTCCTCCGTGCTCAATTCCCTCAAATTCCGCGCCGCCGCTTTGGTCGTCGCCGCCAGCGCCGCCTTCGGCGTTCAGGCCGAAGACATCACCGGCGCCGGCGCCACCTTCGTGTTCCCGGTCATGACCAAATGGTCGGCCGACTACGCGAAGCTCAAGAACATCAAGGTCAACTATCAGTCGATCGGTTCGGGCGGCGGTATCGCTCAGATCAAGGCCGGCACGGTCGATTTCGGTTCGTCGGACGCGCCGTTGAAGCCCGAAGATCTGGCGAAAGCGGGCTTGGCCCAGTTCCCGTCGGTGATCGGCGGCGTGGTTCCGGTGGTCAACGTTCCGGGCGTGCAAGCCGGCGCGCTGAAGTTCGATGGCCCGCTGCTGGCCGACATCTTCTTGGGCAACGTGACGATGTGGAACGACCCGAAGATCGAGGCGCTCAACGGCGGCGTCAATCTGCCGGCGATGAAGATCACGGTGGTGCGCCGCTCGGACGGTTCGGGCACGACGTTCAATTTCGTCAACTATCTGTCGAAAGTCAGCCCGGAATGGAAAACCAAGGTCGGCGAAGGCAATTCGGTGAAATGGCCGGTCGGCGTCGGCGGTAAGGGCAACGAAGGCGTCACCGCGTACGTCAAGCAAATCAAGGGAGGTATCGGCTACGTCGAATTCTCCTACGCGCTGCAGAACAAGCTCGCTTATGCGCGGATGAAGAATGCGGCCGGCAAATTCGTGTTGCCGAACGAAGAGAGCTTCCAGGCCGCCGCGAACAGCGCGAATTGGGCGACGGCGAAAGATTTCTATCTGGTCATGACGAACGCCCCGGGCGAGAACGCCTGGCCGATCGCCGCCACCAACTTCATTCTGATGTACAAGAAGCCGAAGAACGCCGCGGGCGCGAAGAGCGCTAAGGAATTCTTCCGCTGGGTCTACGCCAACGGCGACGCGCAGGCCAAATCACTGGACTACGTGCCGCTGCCCGAAGCCTTGGTCAAGCAGATCGAGGCCTACTGGGCCAAGACCATGCCGTATTGATCCGACGATCGCATCGCATCGCATCCTCCCTCCTTGCGGGCCTTCGGGCCCGCTTTTTTTAGACGGACGATGCGCTCGGCGGTTCGACTGTCGTATGCCCCATCGATCGCGCGCAACGGACGGCGCAAATACTCCGCGTTCGCGACATCCGGATGACGCGCTGTCATACGGATGTCACGAAAAAATCATCTGATAGTCCGATTCGGCGCGTTCGCCGCCGGATTCGCGCTCAGAACCTCGCCTCCTCACGCCTTCCGATGAGCATCGCCCAATCTCCCGCCTCGAAACCGATCGGTCGCGACCTCGCCGACGCGCGCCACGACCGCGCGTTCAAATGGGCGATCACCGCCGTCGCCGTGTTCGTACTGTTCACGTTGGCCGGCGCCGCCCTGTCGATGCTGTGGGGCGGCCGCAGCGTGCTGTTCTCGCAGGGCGCCGACTTCTTCTTCTCCAGCGACTGGAACCCGGTCGAAAACAAATACGGCGCGCTGGTGCCGATCTACGGCACCGTGGTGACGGCCGTGATCGCGATGCTGATCGCCGTGCCGGTCAGCTTCGGCATCGCGTTCTTTTTGACCGAGGTCGCGCCGCGCTGGCTGCGCACGCCGGTCGGCACCGCGATCGAACTGCTCGCGGGCGTGCCGTCGATCATCTACGGCATGTGGGGCTTTTTCGTATTGATGCCGGTGATGCGCGACAGCGTGATTCCCTGGCTCAACGACCATCTCGGCCCGTTGCCGGTGATCGGCGCTTTGTTCCAAGGACCGCCGATCGGCGCGGGCATGCTGACTTCCGGTTTGGTGCTCGCGATCATGGTGGTGCCGTTCATCTCCTCGGTGATGCGCGAAGTGTTCCTCACCGTGCCCGGCCGCTTGAAGGAATCGGCCTACGCGCTCGGCTCCACGCGCTGGGAAGTGGTCTGGGACATCGTCCTGCCCTACACCCGGTCCGCGGTGATCGGCGGCGTGTTTCTCGGCTTGGGGCGCGCGCTGGGCGAAACCATGGCGGTGGCGTTCGTGATCGGCAACAACGTGGTCTTCACCAAGTCGCTGCTGGAGCCGAGCACTACGATCGCCGCATTGATCGCCAACGACTTCGGCGAAGCGACCGACGACTATCGCGCGGCCTTGTTGCTGCTCGGTTTCGTGCTGTTCATCGTGACGTTCGTGGTGCTGGCCGCGGCGCGTTTGATGCTGCTGCAACTGGCGCGCAAGGAGGGTAACTGATGAACGCGCCCGTCTCCGCGAAGCTCGATCCGGCCACCAAGCGGCTATACGCCCGTCGGAATTTCGTCAATATCCTGGCCGTGGGCATGGCCTGCGCGGCCGCGCTGTTCGGTTTGGCGTTTCTCGGCTGGATTCTATGGACCCTGCTCTCCAAAGGGTTCGCCAATCTGAATCTCGCGCTGTTCGCGCAGGATCAACCGCCGCCGCTGGAAGTCGGCGGCCTGCGCAACGCCTTCGTCGGCAGCATGCTGATGTGCGGCATGGGCCTGCTGATCGGCACGCCGCTGGGCATCGCCGCGGGCACGTGGCTGGCCGAATACGGCCACCGCCGCAAACTCGGCACGATCGTGCGCTTCGTCAACGACATTCTGCTGTCGGCGCCGTCGATCGTGCTGGGCTTGTTCGTCTACGCCGTGTTCGTGATGTGGCTGAGCGACGGTAAGTTCTCGGCGATCGCCGGCGCGGTCGCGCTCGCGTTCATCGTGCTGCCGGTGGTGGTGCGCACCACCGACGAAATGCTGCGCTTGGTGCCGGTGCAGATGCGCGAGGCCGCGCTGTCCCTCGGCGTCCCGCAGTGGAAGGTGATCGTGCAGGTGCTGTATCGCTCGGCCCTGCCGGGCATCGTCACCGGCGTTCTGCTCGCGCTCGCCCGCATTTCCGGCGAAACCGCGCCGCTGTTGTTCACCGCTTTCGGCAACGCTTATCTCACCACCGACGTGACCGGCGCGATGTCCGCCGTGCCGCTGGTGATGTATCGCTTCGCCGGCAGCGGCTTCGAGAACTGGGAGCAAATCGCCTGGGCCGGTGCGCTAGTGCTCACCCTGTTCGTGCTGTCGACCAGCCTCGTGGCCCGCTTCGTTTTGCTGCGCAACAAGATTTCCAATGACTGATACGCCTCGCACGCGCGGCTCGGACGCGCACCGCATCGCCCTCGACGACGACGCCGTCGCCGAGGACACCACCACCGGCAGCCGCTGGACTTCGCACATGAACGATCTACAACATCCGTCCCAACACGCGCCGCGCATGAATATCGCCGCGACCCATCGCGACGCCGCGCCGATCGCGCCGGTGAAACTCGCCGCGCGCGGCCTGGATTTCTATTACGACAAATTCCACGCGCTGAAGAACATCGAACTGGAGATTCCCGAGAAGCGCGTCACCGCGCTCATCGGCCCCTCCGGCTGCGGCAAGTCGACGCTGCTACGTATCTTCAACCGGATTTATGCGCTGTACCCGAAGCAGGAAGCGAAAGGGCAAGTGCTGCTGGACGGCGAGAACATTCTCGACCCGAAATATCCGATGAATCGCCTGCGCAGCAAGGTCGGCATGGTGTTCCAGAAGCCGGTGCCGTTCCCGATGACGATCTTCGAGAACGTCGCCTACGGCATTCGGCATCACGAACGTCTCGCCAAGGCCGACATGGCCGCGCGCGTCGAAGAAGCGCTGCGGCAGGCCGCGCTGTGGGACGAAGTGAAGGACAAGCTCGGCCAAAGCGCGCTCGGCCTGTCCGGCGGCCAACAGCAGCGGCTGTGCATCGCGCGCGCGGTGGCGCTGCGTCCGGAAGTGCTGTTGCTCGACGAACCGACGTCGGCGCTCGACCCGATTTCGACCAGCCGCATCGAGCAGTTGATCGAAGAACTCAAGCGCGACTACACCATCGCCATCGTCACCCACAACATGCAGCAGGCGGCGCGCGTCTCGGATTTCACCGCCTTCATGTACCTGGGCGATCTGATCGAACACGATTCGACCGAAAAGATTTTCTCGTCGCCGTCGAAACAGCAGACCGAAGACTACATCACCGGCCGATTCGGGTAAGGCGCCGATCGCCCTCTCGATCCGTCGACTCCCAAGACCGAGCCTCCGCACGATGAACAACCAACACCAACATATCGTCAAAAGCCACGACGACGAACGCCGGCAACTGCACGACGAAATCCTGCGCATGGGCGAAATGGCGGCGTCGCAACTGGAAGCGGCGTTGGACGTGATCGAACGCCGCGACGATCGCGCCGCCGAGCGCATCATCGCTAACGACGAAGCGATCGACGCGCTCGAACTGCGCGTCGGTCACGATGCGATGAAGCTGGCGCTGCGCGGCCCGCTCGCGCGCGACCTGCGCGAAATCCTGGCCGCGCTGCGGATCGCCTCGGATATCGAGCGCATCGGCGATTACGCCTCGAACATGGCCAAGCGTTCGATCGCGTTGAACCTCGCCCCGCCGCTGCCGCATACCCGCGGCTTGAGCGCGCTGGGCGAGTTGGTCGTGACCCAGGTGCGCGAAGTGCTGCACGCCTACAGCGAAGGCGACGCCGAGGCCGCGCAGCGGGTGCGCGCCCGCGACGCCGAGGTCGATACGCAGTACACCGGGCTGTTCCGCGAATTGCTCACGTACATGATGGAAGACGCGCGCGCGATCACGCCCTGCACGCATCTGCTGTTCATGGCCAAGAACCTGGAGCGCGTGGGCGATCACGCCACCAACATCGCCGAGAACGTGTGGTTCCAGGAATACGGCGAATTGCCGCTGCCGCCGCGGACCAAACACGACGAGACCGGCACGGTCGGCTGAGCCCAACACGCTGGACGCCGGCGGCGGCGGCGGCGCAACGCATGCGGCGAACGGCGCAGCAGGCGCGATGAAGCGGGGCGAGTCCTTCGAGGCTCGCCCCGCGCTTTTGAGACCGCGCTCGGATTTCGATCCAGAGCGCCCCAGACTGAATCGAAAATAAACAAAACCGTTAAAATTTCGGTAATCGATCGCTCCCCGAGCAACCTGCGAAGCCGCGACTAACTCTTTGGAACGTCAACGCACCCCGCTTCGGCGTGCGCCCCCTTCAGGAACGATGCGATGCGCGACCCCGACTTCCAAACTTGCCTACTCGCCGCGCGCTCGGGCGATCGCCGCGCGTTGGAGCGCGTGCTGGTCCGCTCGCGGCAGGATCTTCGCCGCTACGCCGAGTACCACTGCGCGGTGAACGACGTGGAAGACGCCGTGCAGGAAAGCATGCTGCTGGTGTCGCGCAAGATCGGCGGCCTCCGCGCGCTCGAAGCCTACGCCTCCTGGCTGTTCCGAATCGTCAAGCGCGAATGCAATCGCTTGAAGCGCGCGACGCGCTACGTGCTGATGGAGCCCTGCGATTTGGAGGAAATCGACGGCCCGCACGCGCCGGCGCCGAGCGGTTTGATCCACGACGTGGCCGCGGCCCTGGCCGCGCTGCCGCAGCACTACCGCGAAATCATCCTGATGCGCGATTTGGAAGGTCTGACCACCGCCGAAATCGCCGAAACGCTCGCGCTGCATCCGGAAGCCGCCAAAGCCCGTCTTCATCGGGCGAGAAGTTTGGCTCGACAATATCTGTCGCCCGAAGTCCCGCTCGATGCGCTGCCCTATACCGTCTGACGGGGTGTCATCCCGTCGCCACCCGCGTTAGCATTCGTCCACCCACATGGACAACCACCCCGAGGAGATCATCAGCATGTCCAGCAAGAAACCCGTCGCGATCGCAGTGTCCACCGCCCTGGCCGGCGGTCTGCTGCTGTCCGGTTCCGCGTTCGCGTCGACCCCCTTGAGCCAAGGCTATCTGCTCGGCGCGGCCCCCGCCGGCGAGAAGGCGGCCGAAGCCAAGTGCGGCGAAGGCAAGTGCGGCGGCGAACAGAAAGCCGCGGAAGCCAAATGCGGCGAAGGCAAGTGCGGCGGCCAGAAAGCCGCGGAAGCCAAGTGCGGCGAAGGCAAGTGCGGTATGGACAAGATGGACACCAATAAGGACGGCAAGATTTCCAAGGCCGAATACGACGCCGCGCACAAGAACGGCGGCGGCAATTTCGCCAAGCACGACACCAACAAGGACGGCTCGATCAGCGCCGAAGAAATGAAAGCCACGCACGAAGGCAAGTGCGGCGAAGGCAAATGCGGCGGCGCCAAGGCCGGCGAAGGCAAGTGCGGCGGCGAAAAGAAAGCCGGCGAAGGCAAATGCGGCGAGGGTAAGTGCGGCGGTTCGATCTGATCCGTCGGCGATTCGCCTGAGGCGAGTCGCTCCGCGCCGTCTTCGATCGCGTCGAACGCTCCGCGTCGGCATCGATCGAAACGCATCCCCGGGCGGTCGGCGACGACCGCCCGGTCCGTTTTCGGACCTCGGCGCTCGATTCCCGGTCCTCCAACCTCGCCAACGTCATGAACGTCATGCCTCTGTCGCCCGATGCCGCCGGGCTCGGTCTGCGGCGCAATCTGTTGCCGCAACTGCGCAACGCCGCGCCCGGCAGTTTCGATTTTCTCGAAGCCGCGCCCGAGAATTGGATCGGCGTCGGCGGCGCGCTCGGCGAAGCCTTCGCCGAGTTGAGCGCGCGCTATCCCATCGTGTTGCACGGCCTGTCGCTCTCGGTCGGCGGACCCGCGCCGCTGGACGAAACGCTGGTGACGAAGATCCGCAAACTGATGGACGCGCATCGCTGCCCGCTCTACAGCGAACACCTCAGCGCCTGCGGCGATACGCAGGGGCAGTTGTACGACTTGCTGCCGCTGCCCTTCTGCGAAGAAGCGGTGCGCCACGTCGCCGCGCGCATCCGTCGCGTGCAGGACATCCTGGGCCGACGCATCGCGATCGAAAACATTTCTTACTACGCCGCGCCGTTCCAGGACATGGCGGAAATCGACTTCGTCAACGCGGTGTTGGCCGAAGCCGATTGTCTGCTGTTGCTCGATGTGAACAACATCGTGGTCAACGCGACGAATCATCGTTACGACCCGGACGCGTTTCTCGCCGCGTTGCCGGGCGAACGCATCGCCTATTTGCACGTCGCCGGTCATTACGACGAAGCCGACGATCTCAAGATCGACACCCACGGCGCGGCGGTGAACGCGCAGGTGTGGTCGCTGCTGGAATCGACGTATCGGCTGTTCGGCCCGAAACCGACGTTGCTGGAGCGCGATTTCAACTTCCCGCCGTTCGAGGACCTGCTCGACGAGTTGGGCCAGATTCGCCGCCGCCTCGGAGCCCACGCGCATGACGCACGACGCGCCGCCTGAGTCCCTGTCCTTCGCCGAACGGCACAACGCGCTGGGCGCGTACGTGCGCGACCCGGAGCGCGTACCGCCGCCTCCCGGAATCGAGCCGCGGCGGTTGAAGATCTATCGCGAACTGTTCTTCAACAACGTCGAGAGCCTGCTGGCCGGGAATTTCCCGGTGATCCATAGGATTTATGGCGATGAATGGCAGAAATTGATTCGCGATTTCTATCGCGAGCACGGCTGCCAGACGCCGTTGTTCACCGAATTGCCGCGCGAATTCATGCGTTATCTGGAGACGCGCGAAGCGCAGGGACGCGGCGATCCGCCCTGGCTGCGGGAACTGGCGCACTACGAGTGGGTGGAACTGGCGCTGCAGATCAGCGAAGCCGGCATCGACGACATCGCGCACGACCCCGACGGCGATCTGCTGGAGGGCCGGCCGCTGCTGTCCCCGCTGGTCTGGCCGCTGGCGTACGCGTGGCCGGTGCATCGCATCGGTCCGGACCACCGGCCCGACGCCCCGCCGGACGGGCCGACGCTGCTGATGCTGCGGCGCGAAGCCGATGGCAAGGTCAGCTTTCATGCGCTCGCCCCGTTGACCTTCCGCCTACTGCAGCGCCTGGACGCGGAGCCGAGCCTCAGCGGGCGCGACCAACTGCGCGCGCTGGCCGCGGAGGCCGGCGCGGAGGATGTCGACCGTTTCGTCGCCGATGGCGCATCGCAACTGATTGCATTTCGCCGCGACGGCACGATTCTCGGAACACGCCGAGACTAAGCTCGCGTCGGCCGAAGCGAGTCGCTCGCTTCGCGAGGGCGATGTCGCTGCGAACGCGAAGTTCGACGGAGGTCCAAACTTCTGTCCGAACGCAAGCCGGCGCCCGGTTTCGGTCTGATAACCTGTGCGTATGACCGAAACCGCCGTTCCATCCTCCCCCGAGGCGAGCTCTTCGATCCGCAAAATGTCCGACCGCTTCCGCGGCTTTCTGCCCGTGGTGGTGGATGTGGAAACCGGCGGTTTCGATTGGAACCGCCACGCGCTGCTGGAGATCGCGGCGCAACCGATCGATCTGGACGACAAGGGCGCGCTGGTGCCCGGCGAAATCGCCAGCGCGCATCTGATCCCCGCGCCCGGCACCGAGATCGACCCGAAATCGCTGGAAGTCACCGGCATCAAACTCGACCACCCGTTCCGGCTGGCGAAAGCCGAAAAGGATGCGCTCGATCACGTCTTCGCCGCGGTGCGTAACGCCTTGCGTAAGCACAATTGCCAACGCGCGATTCTGGTCGGCCACAACGCGCATTTCGATCTGAATTTTCTCAACGCGGCCGTCGCGCGCACGCAGCACAAGCGCAACCCGTTCCACCCCTTCAGCGTCTTCGATACGGTCACGCTCGCCGGTGTGGCCTACGGCCAAACCGTCCTGGCCCGCGCGGTGATGGCCGCCGGCATTGCCTGGAACGGCGAAGAAGCGCACTCGGCCGTGTACGACACCGAACGCACCGCGGAATTGTTCTGCAAGATCGCGAACAGTTGGCCGCGGATGGAATAAAAGCTGTGGGAGGGCCGGAAGGCCCGATCGGTATCGCTCGAATTGGATGATTCGACTTGAGTCAGCTTATTGACACACAAGCTCAAGAATCGGGCCTTCCGGCCCTCCCACATGCTGGCTACGCAAGACGGTCCGGCGAGTTCACTGCCGCTGCCGTACCGCTTCGAACAACGCCACGCCGGTCGCGACCGACACGTTGAGGCTTTCCACGCCGGGCGCGTTGGCGAGGCCGGGCATCGGGATCGTCACCAGTTGATCGCAATGCTCGCGAGTGAGGCGACGCAGGCCGTCAGCTTCGCCGCCGAGCGCCAACGCGACGTTACCGCGCAGATCGAGCGCATACAGCGATGCGGCGGCTTCGCCGGCCAGGCCGTAAATCCAAACGCCGAGTTGCTGCAGGTCGCGCATCGCACGGGCCAAGTTGGTGACGCGCACCACCGGCACACTGTCGGCGGCGCCGGCCGAAGTCTTACGCACCGTCGCGTTCACCTGCACGGCTTTGTCTTTCGGAATGACCACCGCAGTGACGCCGGCCGCGGCCGCGCTGCGCAAACACGCGCCGAGGTTGTGCGGGTCCTGCACGCCGTCCAACACCAACAGCAGCGCCTTGCCTTCGGCCGCTTCGATCAGCGCGGGCAAATCGTCTTCGTTGTAAGTCTTCGCGGCGGCGTAGCGCGCGACCACGCCCTGATGGCGCAAGCCGCCGGCCACGCCATCGAGCGCATTGGTCGCGACCCGACGCACGTCGATGTCCTTGCGGCGCGCGTTTTCTTCGATTTCGGTCAGGCGCGGGTTCTTGGCGCCGGCTTCGATCATCACTTCGCGGACGTGGTCGGCATCGTGCTCGACCGCGGCGGCGACGGCGTTGATGCCGACGATCCAGGGAGAATTCTTCGTCATCCGGCTATTGTGCCGCGAAGCGCGAGGCTTTGCCCGGCCCGCGCTATCATCCGCCGCCCCACCGAGACCGAAGCCGCGAGACCGACGCCCCGTGCCCGACCGCACCGCTCACGCCACGCAAGTCTGCATCGTCGGCGGCGGCCCCGCCGGGCTGATGGCGGCCGAAACCGCGAACGCCGCCGGCCTGCGCGTGGAGGTGTTCGAGGCCAAGGGTTCGGTGGGGCGCAAGTTTTTGATCGCCGGCAAAGGCGGCCTGAATCTGACCCACAGCGAACCGCGCCCGGCCTTCGATGCGCGCTACCGCGAACGCAGCGCCGAGGTCGCGCGCTGGTTGGATGCCTTCGATGCCGATGCGCTGCGCACGTGGGCGCGCGAGTTGGGCGTCGAGACCTACGTCGGCACCTCCGGCCGCGTGTTTCCGATGGATCGCAAAGCCGCGCCGCTGCTGCGCGCTTGGGTGCGACGACTGCGCGAACGCGGCGTGCGCTTTCACGTCCATCACCGCTGGCGCGGCTGGGACGACGACGGCGCACTGCGGTTCGAAACGCCCGAAGGCGACGCGCTGGTGCGCGCCGACGCCACCGTGTTAGCGCTCGGCGGCGGCAGTTGGCCGCAACTGGGTTCCGATGGCGCTTGGGTGCCGACGCTGCGCGACCGCGGCATCGACCTCGCGCCACTACAACCGTCGAACTGCGGCTTCGACATCGATTGGAGCGCGCACCTGGCGCAGAAACAGGCCGGCGCACCGCTGAAACCGGTTGTGCTGTATTGGCGCGACCTCGACGGCAACGAACGCGCGCTGCAAGGCGAATGCGTACTGACCGAAACCGGTATCGAAGGCAGCGCGATTTACGCGGCGTCGACGGATCTGCGCGAAGTCATCGCGCGCGACGGCGACGCGATGCTGTGGCTGGATCTCGCGCCGGGTCGTTCCGAAGAGCGGTTGCGCGGCGAGCTCGCGACGCCGCACGGCAAACGCAGCATCGGCGAACATCTGCGTCGCCGCACCGGATTGGATGCGGCGAAAGCGGCGTTGCTCTTCGAAGCACTGCCGCGCGAAGCGATGGAAGACGCCGCGCGCATCGCCGCGATGATCAAGCGGCTACCGTTACGCTTGAAACGCGCGCGACCGCTCGCCGAGGCGATCAGCACCGCCGGCGGCGTACGCCTGGAAGGGTTGGACGACGGCCTGCAATCTAACGCGATGCCCGGCGTCTTCTGCGCAGGCGAAATGCTCGATTGGGAAGCCCCGACCGGCGGCTATCTGCTGACGGCATGTTTCGCCGGCGGCTTGATCGCGGGGCGCGGCGCAGCGCAATACGCCCTCAATCCACGCCAACCTCCCCCGTAGAGCGGAGCGCAGCTCCGCTAAACATCTCACAGAATGCCTATAGCGCTCAGCGCAGCTCCGGGGCTTCACCCTCCAGCGACACCACTCAATGTCGGGAAACCCCTACGCAAATGTGGGTTGTTGTCTGATTTCAAGATGCCCCCCAACAAAACAAGATGGGCCATGTCCAGCCCACGTCTCATCAAAGGCCGTCGATCGGAGATCGGCCACTATTACTCGATCACCACTTGCACCGCTGGTCGATCACGGCTCTTCGCCGACCCGATCGCCGCGCAATGCGTCATCGCGGAATTGAAAGCGACGGGCGAAGTCGGCGTCGCGACGACCTTCGCCTGGGTCGCGATGCCGGATCACCTGCATTGGCTGTTTCGTTTGGAACGCTCATCGATCAGCAACGCCGTTCAGCGAATGAAATGCGCTAGCGCGAATCGAATCAATGCCGCGCGCCAACGTCACGGTAGTGTGTGGCAAGCGGGCTTTTACGGCCGCAGAATACGCACGGAAGAGGATTTGAAGCGGTATATGCGCTACATGATCGAGAATCCGGTGCGTGCTGGAATCGTGGCGAGGATTGACGAATACCCGCTTTGGGGGTGCGATGGGTTGCGGAGATGGGCGTCGAGGAGCGTTTAGGTGTTTAGCGGAGCTCTCGGCTCTACCGGCGGCTTCGGTGGGTGTTTAGCGGAGCTGCGCTCCGCTCTACTGGGATTCTGGGAGATGTTTAGCGGAGCTACGCTCCGCTCTACAGGTCGGGTAGGAATTGGCCCGGTGCGTCAGTATTTTTGCTTTGTGCGCTTCGCCGGTTGCCCGCGCGGCGGCAGCGGTTTCGCGCCGCGTTCTTCGGCCAGCTTGAAGTCGATCTTGCGCTCTTCCAGGCTCGCTTTGAGCACGACGATCTCGGCGCGGTCGCCGAGGCGGAAGACGCGACCCATGCGTTCGCCGGTCAGAGTTTTGCGGATCGGGTCGAAGTGGTAGTAGTCGTGCGGCAACTGGGTGATGTGGATCAGGCCGTTGACCTTCGACTCGTCCAATTCCACGAACAAACCGAAGCTGGTGACGCCGCTGATGGTGCCTTCGAAGCGGCCACCGATATGTTTTTCCATCCACGCGGCGCGATAACGCTCGTCCACTTCGCGTTCGGCTTCGTCGGCGCGACGTTCGCGTTCGGAGCACTGCAGCGCCAGCGCCGCCATCGCGCTTTGCGAATAGGCGAAGGCCGTGGGTTTCGCGCCGGTCAGCGCATGCTTGATCGCGCGATGCACCAACAAATCGGGATAACGCCGAATCGGCGAGGTGAAATGCGCGTAAGCCTCCAGGGCCAGGCCGAAATGGCCGATATTCTCCGGCGCGTACACCGCCAGCGACTGACTGCGCAGCAGCACCGACTCCAACAGCGTCGCATCGGCGCGTTCGCGAATTTTCGTCAACAGTGCAGTGAAATCGCGCGGCTGCACCGCCGCCCAAGCCGGCATCCGCAGCTTGAATTCCTTGAGGAATTCGAGCACATCGGCGTATTTGCTTTCCGGCGGCTTGTCGTGGATACGATACGGTGCCGGCGTTCGCCTCTTGAGCAGGAACCGCGCGGCTTCCACGTTGGCCGCGATCATGCATTCTTCGATCAGCTTGTGCGCATCGTTGCGCTGAAGCATGCCGGCCTGCACCACTTCGCCCTGCGGGCCGAGCACGAAGCGCACTTCGCTGCTTTCGAATTCGATGGCGCCGCGGGCTTTGCGGGCTTTCGCCAACAGGCCGTACAGCCGATGCAGATTCCGCACCTGCGGCATCAACGCGCCGATGCGTTCGATCGTTTCGGCATCGCCCTCGCCCACCGCTTTCCAGACCTGGGTGTAGGTCAGACGCGCGTGCGAGTGCATCACCGCTTCGTAGAATTTGGATTTCGTCACTTCGCCGTCGGTATTCACCTGCATATCGCAGACGAAGCACAGGCGATCGACTTTCGGGTTGAGCGAGCAGATACCGTTCGACAGCGTCTCCGGCAGCATCGGCACGACGAAACCGGGGAAATATACCGAGGTCGCGCGTCGCTGCGCTTCGTCGTCGAGCGGCGCGCCGGGGCGCACGTAATGCGACACGTCGGCGATGGCGACGATCAGACGAAAACCATTACGATTCGGTTCGCACCACACCGCATCGTCGAAATCCTTGGCGTCCTCGCCGTCGATGGTGACCAGCGGCACGCCGCGCAGATCGACGCGACCGGCGATCTCGGTTTCGCCCACCGTCAGCGGCACCGCCAACGCTTCGGCCAGCACCGGCTGCGGGAATTCGTGCGGCAAGTCGTGGCCGTGAATCGCGGTCTCGACCACCAGCGACGGCGTGAGCTTGTCGCCGAGCACCGTGAGCACGCGACCGATCGGCGGCCGATGCGCGTCGGGCATATGCACGATCTCGCACACCACCAACTGGCCGTTGCGGGCGTCGAGGCGCGCATCCACCGGAATCTGCACGTTGCGCTGGACGCGCTCGTCGTCGGGCACGACATAACTCAAGCCGGCCTCGACGGTGAAGCGACCGATCAACCGCGTCAGTCGGCGCTCCAACACTTCGACGATCATGCCTTCGCGTCGGCCGCGGCGATCCAGCCCGATCACGCTGGCCATCACGCGGTCGCCGTGCAGCACTTTGCGCATTTCCACCGGCGAGAGGAACAGATCGTCGCCCGTGGCGGCCCGGCCGGGCGCGGCGTCGGGGCGCATAAAGCCGTAGCCGTCGCGATTGGCGATGACGGTGCCGGCGATCAAATCCATGCGCGCGGCGGGCAGATAGCCGCCGCGACGGTTCTGCAGCAGTTGGCCGTCGCGCAACATCGCCGCCAAGCGCTTGCCCAGCGCATCGCGGCGCTCGAAGGTCTCCAGATGCATATGCGACGCCAGCGTTTCGGCCGACATCGGCCCTTCGGCGGCGCCGAGCAATTGCAGGATCGCCTCGCGGCTGGGAATCGGATCGGCGTAGCGTTCGGCTTCGCGCGCGGCGTGCGGATCCTGGAAACGCCCGGCCGGCGCGGGGCGAGGAGAGCGGGCGGGGTCGTCGGGGCGATCGCGGTCGGGACGATCGCGGCGCGCACTCGAGCGTTTCGCGCTGGGCGCGGGCACAGTATCGGGCCACCAAGGCGCCGGCTTCGCGGAGGCGGGTTGAGCGCCCGATGTTGCGGCGGACTTCGTAGCGCGACGCGGCACGGTGTTCGCGCTCGGTGTCCCGCCGCGCTTCGCGGCCGATCGCTCGGCGTTCGCGGGCTTGGGGGGCGCGTCGAGGGACGACTTCGCGGACCGACGGGCGACGCCGCTAGAGGCGGATTTCGCGGATGCCGACGAGGCGCTGCCGGATGCGGAGACCGTCGGTTTCGCACCGCGTTTCGCCTCCGGTTCGGTGGCAGGCTTCGTGGATCGTTTCGCGCCTGGGCTTTTAGCGCCGTCGTGGTGAGCGACGATGTTCTTCGCGCCGATATTCGCGGTGGCGTTCGCCGCCTTCCGCCGGGCCGCGCGCGAACCCGTGTTTTTCTTGGTTTTTTTAGACATCGCGGCCAGTATACCCGCGAAACCGCGAAACGCCCGCGAACCGGCCGCCGCGGCCATCGGCTCAACCGCAGCCTGACCGCGAACCGAATCCCGCCTCGCGATCCGCGTTGACAAGCGGCCCGCCGCAACGCAACATACGCGGGCCAAGCCCAGGTGGCGGAATTGGTAGACGCACTAGTTTCAGGTACTAGCGGGTAAAACCGTGGAGGTTCGAGTCCTCTCCTGGGCACCAAACACCGAACGAAAGAGCCGCAGAGATGCGGCTTTTTTTGTGTCCATTCGACGGCGAGACGTCGGCTCGCGCACGTCGCGCACGCGGCGAAACGACCGCAGTTCGCCAAAAAACGAGCCGCATCGCTGCGGCTCGTTTCTCGAACGTCGAAGCGACGATGCCGATGCGAGTCGGCGTCGCTTCTTCAATTTCCGGCGGTACCGTTGGCGTACGCCATCGCCTGAGCGTAGGCCTGCGCGCCCACCTTGCGGCCCAGCTTGCGGCCCTGCAGATCGCCGTTGCGGAAGTGGATCCCGCCGTACAGACGCGAAATGCCGGCCTCGTCCGCCGCCGCCGAGAAGGTCGGCCACGACAGCGTGATATCCGTCGCCGGCACCCCGGGTTCGATCGCGGAGAAACCCGCCGGCACCACGGCCGAGTTCGGGAAGCTATCGCTGCCGGTGAACAGCTTCAGCACTTCCGCGGCGGACGAACTGAAGGTGCTGTGGCCGGACACATGTTCGGCGAACGGCGGCGTGGGGAACGTCAGCACCTGATACGGACGCCAATTCTGGCCGAGAATCACCTTCGCGCCCTGCCCCGGGCCGCCCCAGGCCACGATCGGGCGATTGTTGAACATGTAGCGGATCGTGGTGATCGGGCGCGCGTAGTCGTACTGGCGCTTGTAACCCCACACCGCGATGCCGGCGTCGAACATGGCGTTGGTCATCGCGAAGTGCATCTTCACGTCTTGCGCCAGCGTGTGGTGCTTGCGATCCGACACCTGCTTGGCGAACAGCACCCACGTGCCCGGCGGCGTTTCCGAACCGGGGCCGTCGGCCCACCATTCGGCGATGGCTTTCGTGCGATCGGTCAACGTGGCGCTGTAACCGATCACTTCGACCGACTGGCGCCACCACTCCAAGCTGTTTTTCGCCGCGGGCGGCGGAACGAAGAATTGGTTGTAGCCGCTCATGGCGAACGGCGCGACATTGCCCCAATGCGGCGTGAGGAAGCCCTGGGTGACGAAGCCGCCGTTGCCGTTGGGAACCGACAGCGGCTGCCAACGCGTCGGGTCGACGATCTGGGTCGGCGAATTCACCGGGACGTAGCCCGTGTAGTCGCTGTACGGCGCGCCGCCATTGAGGTTGCCGAGCTGATTGGAGCCGTCGTTACGACGGAACTGGATCACCGCCGCCGCGGCCACGTTGCCCACGCCCTGCGGGGTGGCGAGATTCCCCGTGGTGTCGGTGGGGTCGTAGCCCAAGCGCGCCATTTCGGCGTCGAATTGCGCTTTACGGGTCGGGAACAATTCGACCAAGGCGCGATAGGCGGCGAAGCTCATGGCCTTGCGGCGGTTGGCGTTCGTGCGTTCGGCGGCCGGACGGCGCAGTTCGCCGCCGAGCTGGGTGCCGTTGGCTTTGTTGTCGTAAGCCGCCCAGGCGTCGTACATCGCGGTGTTCACGATGGCGTTGGCGCGGGCGAAGATCGGCGGCGCCATCCGCGTGGCGCGGACGGCTTGCAGGGCCTGATCGTTCCAATCGGTGACCAGGGTGGCGGCATGGGCGGCGCCCGCCGTGCCGATGAGCAGTGCGCAGGCCAAGGCGAGCTTGGTCTGGATTCGGTGTTTCATTCAATTTTCCCCATTGAATTTGGATGGTGCGGAGCGAACGGTCGCGACGATGGCAAGGAGCCCCCTCCTCTTCTCCGTCCGACGACCGGCTCGCCGTAGGAACCCCAGCCTGCCCGTGATTTCCGAGCTGAGACTGCGGGCGGGAGTCGAATTTCGGGGGCGAGCCCCACTCTTTCGAACTCCGTAGCGGTAACGTAACAGCGGGTTGTTGCAGGACATGAGAATCGGGCGCTCAGAGCGAGCGTCCGATCTTCGCGTCGGGGTAAGCGATTAGAATGCGGGTTTGCCCGAGCACGCCCGACGCATGAGCGACACCGCACGCCCCGCTTTTCACGGTTTCGAACAAATCCCGCTGCGCGAATACGCCGAGCGCGCCTACCTCGACTATTCGATGTACGTGGTGCTGGACCGCGCCCTGCCCTTCCTCGGCGACGGCTTGAAGCCGGTGCAGCGGCGCATCGTGTACGCGATGAGCGAACTCGGCCTCAACGCCGCGTCGAAGCCGAAGAAATCCGCGCGCACCGTCGGCGACGTCATCGGCAAATACCATCCGCACGGCGATAGCGCCTGTTACGAAGCGCTGGTGCTGATGGCGCAGCCGTTCTCGTATCGTTACCCGCTGATCGACGGTCAAGGCAACTTCGGTTCCAGCGACGATCCCAAATCGTTCGCGGCCATGCGCTACACCGAATCCAAACTCACGCCGATCGCCGAAGTGCTGCTGGGCGAACTCGGCCAGGGCACGGTGGATTGGGATCCCAACTTCGACGGCACGCTGGAAGAACCGACGTGGTTGCCGGCCCGGCTGCCGCATCTGCTGCTCAACGGCACCACCGGCATCGCGGTCGGTATGGCCACCGATGTGCCGCCGCACAACTTGAACGAGATCGTCAGTGCCTGCGTGCGGCTTCTCGACGACCCGGACGCCACCGTGCGCGACCTATGCGAACACGTGCGCGGGCCCGATTATCCGACCACCGCCGAAATCATCACCCCGGCGGTCGACCTGCAGACGATCTACGAGACCGGCAACGGCAGCGCGCGCGCGCGGGCGACGTACGCGAAGGAAGGTCAGAACATCGTCATCACCGCGCTGCCGTATCAGGTCTCGCCGTCGAAAGTGATCGAGCAGATCGCGCAGCAGATGCGCGCGAAGAAACTGCCGTGGCTGGAGGATCTGCGCGACGAATCGGATCATCAGAATCCGGTGCGGGTGGTGATGATCCCGCGCAGCAATCGCGTCGATGTCGAGCAATTGATGGGGCATCTGTTCGCCACCACCGATCTCGAGAAAAGCTATCGCGTCAATCTCAACGTGATCGGCCTGGACGGGCGCCCGCAAGTCAAGAATTTGAGAGTCTTGCTGAGCGAGTGGCTGCAGTTCCGCAGCGACACCGTGGTCAAGCGCCTCAAGCATCGTTTGGACAAGGTCGACCGTCGCCTGCACCTGTTGGCCGGCTTGTTGGTCGCCTTCCTCAATCTGGACGAAGTGATCCGCATCATCCGCACCGAGGACGAACCCAAGGCCGTGCTGATGGCGCGCTTCGAACTGAGCGAAGAACAGGCCGACTACATTCTCGACACCAAGCTCAAGCAGTTGGCGCGCTTGGAGGAAATGAAGATTCGCGGCGAACAGGCCGAACTCGAAGCCGAACGCGAGAAGATCGCCGGCATTCTCGACAGCAGGGCCAAACTCAAGAAGTTGATCAAGGACGAGTTGCTGGCCGACGCCAAGAAGTTCGGCGACGCGCGCCGCTCGCCGCTGGTCGCGCGCGAAGCCGCGCAGGCCATCGACGAAACCGAATTGGTCGCGAGCGAACCGGTGACGGTGGTGCTGAGCGAAAAAGGCTGGATTCGCGCCGCGAAAGGCCACGATGTGGATGCGGCGGCCTTGTCGTATCGCGACGGCGACGGCTTGCTGATCGCAGTGCGCGGCCGCAGCACGCAGCAAGTGGCGTTCCTCGATTCGACGGGCCGCAGCTATTCCAGCGCCGCGCACACGCTACCGTCGGCGCGCGGCAACGGCGAGCCCTTGACCGGCCGCTTCGCGCCGCCGCCGGGCGCTTCGTTCCAGGCGATGGCGACGGGCGACAACGACGCGCGCTTCGTACTGGCCTCGTCGCATGGCTACGGCTTCGTGGCGAAATTCGAAAACCTCACCGGCCGCAACAAAGCCGGCAAGGCCATGCTGTCGTTGACGCCGGGTTCGACGGTACTGCCGCCGGCGTTCGTCGCGAACGCCCAGCAAGGCCGCCTCGTCGCCGTCACCAGCGCCGGGCATCTGCTGGCGTTCCCGCTGTCGCAATTGCCGGAACTCGACAAAGGCAAGGGTAATAAGATCATCGAGATTCCGAAGGCCAAGCGCGGCACCGAGCGCGTGATCGCGATCGCGGTGGTCGCGCCGGGCGCGCAGTTGTCGGTGAAATCGGGCAACCGCACGATGACGCTCTCGTTCAAAGAACTGGAGACCTACCTCGGCGCGCGCGGCAGTCGCGGCGGTTTGTTGCCGCGCGGCTGGCAGAAAGTCGACGCACTGGCGGTGGAATGATGGACGCGGAATTCTGGCATCGTCGCTGGCAAGAGAATCAGATCGGCTTTCATCAGCCGGAAGCGACGCCGCTGTTGCAGGCGCATTGGCCCGCCATCGGAGCACCGGCCGACGCGCGCGTGTTCGTGCCGTTGGCGGGCAAATCGCTGGACATGCTGTGGCTGGCGTCGCAGGGGCATCGCGTGCTCGGCGTCGAACTGTCGCCGCTGGCGGTGACGCAGTTCTTCGAGGAGAACGCGCTGCAGCCGGAGATCGTCGAAACTGTTTACGGCCGATCGCATCGCGCCGGTCCGATCGAATTGATCCTCGGCGACGTATTCGCGCTGCCCGCCGAGGTCTTGGCCGGCTGCAGCGCAGTGTACGACCGCGCGGCGTTGATCGCGTTGCCGCCCGAACTGCGCGAACGCTACGTCGCCGAACTCTATGCCCGCTTGCCGCACGGCTGTCGCGGACTCTTGATCTCGATGGAGTATCCCCAGCACGAGAAAGACGGCCCGCCGTTTTCGGTCGACGAGAACGAAGTCCGCGAACGCTTCGCCCCCGCCTGGACGGTCGCGTTGCTGGAGCGCGAGGACATTCTGGCGACGCAACCGAGTTTCGTCGCGCAGGGCGTGACCGCGCTCGCGAATTGCGCGTATCGGCTGGAAAAGTTCCAGTCACGATAAATTGGACGCACATATGTCTTACTTTCGCGGCGATACGTATCTTTGGTCCGACGGCGAGGCGCTGCATCTGTGGACTCGCCGGTCCTATTCGCCCGCCAACGAATCGTACTCGTCCGGCGTATCGATCCCCGAGGCGGTGATGGACCAATTCGCGACGATGCGCTTCGCCGAATTACTGCAAAACGGACAAGCCCACGCCGCGATCAAGGCATCGCTCGAATCCGAAAACTCCGGATCGGCATGCTTGCGGATGCACAGTCCCGCATTACTCGATTTCATCGACGCATTCGAAACCCGACGCTCCTCCGACGATTGTCGAAGCCCGCCCATAAACCGGAACGATCCATGAAAACGTGGCTCAAACGCATCGCGCTGTTGCTGCTCGTCCTTCTGGTGGTCGGCGCGGGCAGCGTCTGGTGGCTGCTGCGCGGCAGTCTGGCGACGCTCGACGGCGAAGTCGCCCTCGATGGTTTATCGGCGCCCGTGAAGCTCCAGCGCGACGCCAACGGCACCGTCACCATCGACGCCGAGAACGAGGTCGATGCGCTGCGCGCGCTCGGCTACGCGCACGCGCAGGAGCGCTATTTCGAGATGGATCTGATGCGGCGCGTGTCCACCGGCGAGCTGTCGGAGCTGTTCGGCGCGATCGCCGTCGAAAAAGACAAGACCCAGCGCGTGCATCGCATCCGCGCGCGCGCCGAGGCCGAGCTCGCCGCGATGACCGACGGCAAACGCGCGCAGTTGGAGGCCTACACTGCGGGCGCGAACGCGGGTCTGGCCGCGCTGCGAGTGAAACCTTGGCCGTATCTGCTGCTGCGGCAAACGCCGAAACGCTGGGAACTGCAGGACGCGGCGCTGGTCGGCTACGCGATGTATTTCGACCTGCAGGACGGCGCGAACGCGCGCGAATTGGCGATGTGGCGCATCAAGCCGCATCTGCCGCCCGCGCTGTACGCCTTGCTCGCGCGCGACGGCACGCGCTGGGACGCGCCGTTGATGGGCGAAGCGCGCGGCGATGCGGCATTGCCGACCGCCGCCGAAGTGAACCTGCGCACATTGCCCGGACCGCCCGGCAAGCGTCATGGCGTCGCCGCCGACGACATCGTGCCCGGCAGCAACAACTTCGCGGTCGACGGCACGGTGGGCGAAGACGGCCGCGCCATCGTCGCCAACGACATGCATTTGGGCCTGCGCGCGCCGAACATTTGGTTCCGCGCGCGGCTGCGCTACCCAGATCCGCGCGCGCCGGGCGGCAAGGTCGACGTCACCGGGTTCACCTTGCCCGGCCTGCCGGCGATGGTGGTCGGCAGCAATACGCACGTCGCCTGGGCGTTCACCAATAGCTACGTCGACACGGCCGATTGGCGCATCCATACCGCCTGCAAAGCGACCGACACCGACACGGCGAACTGCGTGAAGCCGGTATCGCACGCGGAAGTCATCCGCGTCGCCGACGGTGCGCCGGTGGAATTCGAGGTCGAAGAAACCGAATGGGGCCCGATCCTGCATCGCGAAGGCGACACCGTGTTCGCGCTGCGCTGGAACGCGCACCAAAAAGGCGCGCTCGGGTTCGGCTTGACCGACATGCCGATCGCGGGCGATCTGGATCGCGCGTTGGCGATCGTCGACCGCGCCGCGGTGCCGACCCAGAACTTGCTGATCGGCGATGCCAAAGGCCGCATCGCGTGGCGTTTGATCGGACCGCTGGCGCAGCGCGCCGAAGACTGCGACGCCGCGCTGCCGGGCACCGACGCCGAACAAGCCGGACGCTGCATTCCCTGGACCGTCGCGACCGACCGTTCGCCCAGTGTGATCGACCCGCCCGGCCATCGCCTGTGGAGCGCGAACAACCGCACGATGGACGCCGCGGCGCTCGCATCCGTCGGCGACGGCGGTTTCGCGTTCGGCGCGCGCGCGAAACAAATTCGCGACGGTCTGTTCGCGCGCGAGACGATGAGCGAACGCGACATGCTCGCGATCCAACTCGACGACCGCGCGTTATTCCTCGCCGAGTGGCGGCGCATGCTGATCGACAGCGCCGCGCGCGCGAAATCGCCGGCACTGGCCGAACTCGCCGCGGCGGCGAAACCATGGGACGGCCGCGCGAGCGCGGAATCGACGAGTTATCGCATCGTGCGCGCGTGGCGACTCGCGGTACACGAGCGTGTGGCCGAAGGGCTGACCGCGCCCGCGCACGCGGCTTTGGGCGATGCGTTCGAGATGCCCGCGTTCCAGCAATTGGAAGGCGTGGTGTGGCCGCTGCTGGAGCAACGGCCGGCGCACTTGCTCTCGCGCAAATACGCCACCTGGGACGCGCTGCTGGAAGACGCGGCGAAAAACGTGCGCGACGAGTTGAAGGCGCAAGGCCCGCTGGCGCAGCGCACCTGGGGCGAGCGCAATACCGCCGATATTTGCCATCCGCTCGCGAAAGCGATCCCGCTGGTGGGCAAACGTCTGCTGTGCATGCCGCCGGATCGCCTGTCGGGCGACGGCAGCATGCCGCGCGTGGTCGGGCCGAGTTTCGGCGCTTCCGAGCGCATGGTGGTGTCGCCAGGGCGCGAAGCCGACGGCATCACCCATATGCCAGGCGGACAGAGCGGGCATTTTCTCTCGCCGTTCTGGGGCGCGGGCCATGCGGACTGGGTCGAAGGCAAACCGACGCCGTTCTTACCGGGCGAAACGCGCTACACCTTGACCCTACGGCCTTCGACGAAGCGCTGAGGGCACTCCGAATCACTCGGAGTGTCCGCACGCATTGAAAAGGCGCGCTCGCGAATCGATCGCGAAAGCGATGGATTCAGACCTTCCATAAAGCAAAATCGTATCGAAGACGACCGCGTCGGCGCGCGACGCGACGCACGACAGGGACGACACGCGATGACCTCGACCACCGATCACGACCGCGCGCGACGCCATGCTTGCGCATGCCCCTGCGGCGAAGCGCGATTCGAGATCCGCGCGCGCCCATTCGCGCGGCTCTATTGCCACTGTCTGATCTGCCAACGCATTTACGGCGCGCCGTTCGCGGACGTATCGGTGTTGTGGCCGCGCGATCTGATGCCGGCGTCGCCCGAACGGGTGAAGACCGCGCGTTATCGCAAACCGCCGGCGCTGGACCGCAGCACCTGCCTCGCGTGCGGACGGCCCGTTCACGGCGTGCTCGCGTTCGGGCCGCTGCGCGCATTCGCGTTCGTGCCGACGGCGAATCTCGTTTCGGTCGACGCGCCCGCGCCCGTCGCGCATATTTTCTATCACCGTCGCGTCGCCGATATCGACGACTCGCTGCCGAAGTACAGCGGCTACTGGCGCAGCGAAATCGCGACGACGATGATGCTGATTCGTCGCGGAATCGCGGCGAATCCTCGCTAGAACCGATCTCAACATCGAAAGACTCGCGACTTTGAGCCATCATCCCAGAGAAAGCCGGGATCCCGCTTAAAAAATCATGGCAAAAAAGCTGGGTTCCGGCTTTCGCCGGAATGACGATATCGAGCGGGCTCGTTTCTCCGCTGATTGGAGATAGGGTCCACTGCATCCGCCGCGGATTCGCGGCGAATCTCGATCGACGCGTGCTTTTATACGACGCGACACGACTCGACGCGTCGCCGCGCCGAGTCGCGCTTTCGAGCCCCCTCAGCCAGTCGCCAACGCCGCTTGGTGCACGCCCGCCACCGCGCGGCCCGACGGATCGGCGGCGTTCGCGAACGCGGCGTCCCAAGCGATGGCCGCAGGCGACGAACACGCGATCGATTTGCCGCCCGGCACCGTGCGCGCGCAGCCATCGCCCGGAAATTGTTGTTCGAACAAGCGGCGATAGAAATACGCTTCCTTGGTTTGCGGCGGGTTGATCGGGAAGCGCTGCTCAGCGGCGGCGAAGTCGTCATCGCTCACGTGCGCCTCGGCGTGCGCTTTCAAGCCATCGATCCAGCCGTAGCCCACGCCGTCGCTGAACTGCTCTTTCTGCCGCCAGAGGATTTCCTTCGGCAGATAGCCCTCGAACGCTTCGCGCAACACCGCTTTTTCGATTTTCTTCGAGCCATCGGGCTGCACGCCGGCCATCTTCGCGGTGGCGTCCATGCGCATCGCCACGTCGAGGAATTCGGTGTCGAGGAACGGCACCCGCGCTTCCACGCCCCAGGCCATCATCGATTTGTTGGCGCGCAGGCAATCGTAGTTGTACAGCGCGTCGAGCTTGCGGATGGTTTCGGCGTGGAATTCGCGCGCGTTCGGCGCCTTGTGGAAATACAGATAGCCGCCGAACACCTCGTCGCTGCCCTCGCCCGACAGCACCATCTTCACGCCCATCGCCTTGATCCGGCGCGCCAGCAGGAACATCGGCGTGGACGCGCGAATCGTGGTGACGTCGTAGGTTTCGACGTGCCGAATCACTTCCGGCAGCGCATCGAGACCTTCTTCGAACGTGTAGGTGAAGCCATGATGCACCGTACCCAGCGCCTTGGCCGCCACTTCGGCGGCGGCGAGATCGGGCGAGCGCTTCAAGCCGATGGCGAAGGAGTGCAGCCGCGGCCACCACGCTTCGGTCTGATCGCCGTCCTCGACGCGGCGTCTCGCGAACCGCGCGGCGCAGGCCGCGACCAACGAAGAGTCCAAACCGCCCGATAGCAGCACGCCGTAAGGCACATCGCTCATCAACTGCCGATGCACCGCGGCCTCGAACGCTTCGCGCAGTTCGCGCGCGGACACCTGCACGCCCGCGGTGGCGTCGTAGTCGCGCCATGCGCGCTCGTAATACCGCCGCAATTCGCCGCTGGCGCTATCGAAATAATGCCCCGGGGGGAACTGCGCCACGTCGTCGCACACGCGCACCAAGGCCTTCATTTCCGAGGCCACCCACACGCGTCCGTCGGCGTCGTGTCCCCAGTACAGCGGACACACGCCGATCGGGTCGCGGGCGATGATGTAGCGGCCGGCCGCGCGATCCCACAGCACGAACGCGAAGATACCGTTCAGGCGGTCGAGCCAAGCGCCGATGTCGGCGCCGTCGCGGGCTTTGCTTTCGGCGTACAGCGCGTTGATGACTTCGCAGTCCGAACCCGACTGGAACGCGTAGGGCTTGCGCAACGCACCTTCCAGCGCACGATGGTTGTATATCTCGCCGTTCACCGCGAGAGTGAGATCGCCGTCCTCCGAATGCAGCGGCTGCGCGCCGCCGGCCGGGTCGACGATGGCCAAGCGCTCATGCACCAACAGCGCGCGCGGCTCGACGTGGACGCCGGACCAATCGGGGCCGCGATGCCGCTGTCGCGCGGATAGCGAAAGGGCCAAGGGGCGCAGCGGGCCGAGATCGGCACCGGGGCGAAGATCGAAAACGCCGAGAATCGAACACATGGGGAGGCTTCCTGGGGGGCATGAGTGTTTCGTGGACCCCGAAAGCGCGAAACCCGCGCTTTCGGCGCGGGTTTCGGGGACTGGGCGGTGCTGCTGGAACTTATGCCTGGTCGCCGTTTCGCCTCGCGCGCACGGTGTCGTCGCAATTATTCGAATTGCGATTATTGGCGCGGTTGCGGTTAGAGAAGCGGCGAGTCATGGGTCAACCCTAACCCGGCCGAGCGGGGCTGGCAAGCCCTAATATCGCATTCGCGATACCGGCGCGACCAACACCTCGCCCGTGTCCGCATCGAGTTCGAAGGGTTCCCAGCCGCCCGGAGGGTCCCATTCGGCATCGCCCCGAATCCGACCGTTGACGACGCGATGCAGAACGATGCCATCGACCGCCAAGCCCGAAACGCGCCAAACGATATCCCCGGTTCGTGCGAAACGGATGGCGTCGGAACAGCCGACAGCGATGACATCGAACGCATCCGGCGGCGCGTCGAGCTCTTCGGGAACGTTGAACTCCGAAAAGTATCCGGAGATGCGGGTCGATCGCAAAAGCCGCGGGCTGCCGGACAGCGCGATCGCATGAATATGATTCAGGCCTCCGACCAATAGCACGTCGCCGAGGATGCGCGCATCTCGGGACGGCATGCCGCCGTGATCGTCGTGGATTTCGATCGACAGCATGGGCGATTCGTCTCGGAAAACGACGACACGCAGCACAGCGCTGCTCCCAGACGCGGAAATCGTCAGCGTGGGCAGTGTGGGCGAAACGGAATCCGCTCCTTCGACGAACCGGAATGCGTAGGCCATCGCGCGGCGATTCAGTTCGCAGCGACGCGGGGCGCGAGAACGCTCACAGCGCCGCCAGCGCCTCGCGCACGGCTTCGAAGGCGCGCGCGATCTGCTTGGGATCTTCCGGCGCATGGCGTTGGCCGGGCAATTCCACCAGCGTGCAGTCGTTGCCGATCTCGCGCAGCGCCGCGCAGGCGCGACGCGATTGATCGATCGGCACGATCTCGTCGTCGACGCCGTGAACGATCAACGTCGGCGGCATGCCGTCGGCTAAGTGGAACAAGGGCGAGGCCTCGCGCGCGGGACGCCCGTTCAACAGCGCGGCGACCGAGGGGCGTACCCAGTCCGGACCGCCTTCGGGCAATCGCTCCAGATCCCACGGCCCCCACAGCACGATCAAACGATTCGGGCGTTTCTTCGGGTCGGGATCGCGCGCGATCCACGCGGCGAGATGGCCGCCGGCCGAGCCGCCGAGCAAGGCGATCCGCTGGCCGTCGATACCGAGATCGCCGGCATGGCCGCGCATCCACTTCAACACCGACGCGACATCCTCGGCCTGCGCGGGCCAATGCGCGCCCTGCGACGTCAGCCGGTAATCCATGCTCAAGGCGACGACGCCCTGCTGTGCGGCCGAATGCGCGAGCGTCGCGAGTTCGCTGCGATCGCCCGCGCCCCAGCCGCCGCCGTGCACCATCAGCACCGCCGGTCGCGCGAAACGCTTGCCGCCGACGGGCTCGTAAATATCGACCTTCAACTTGTGCGGGCCGATCACCACGGTCTTTCTCGGCGCCACGTCTTCGGCGCGCCCGCAGGCCGCGAGCGCGGCGAGCATCGCGACGAGGGCGAGCCCGCAGGCGAGCGCACGCACGTACGAACGCGCGGCTAAAGCGCGCACGACGGCATTGCGATCGCGAGCGGGACGCATGCTCATCCTCACCCGGGGATCATCAAGCGTTCGATCACGCGCAAATACAGCGCCGGCAAGCGTTCGAGATCGGCCACCGCGACGTGTTCGTCCACTTTATGGATGCTGGCGTTGACCGGGCCGATCTCGACGCAATGCGCGCCGAGCGGCGCGATGAAACGCGCGTCGGACGTGCCGCCGCCGGTGCTTTCTTCCGGCGCGAAGCCCGCGAATTCGGTCAACACTGCACGCGCCGCCGCGCGCAGCGGACCTTCCGGCGTGTAGAACGGTTCGCCGCCTCGATGCCAATGAATGCGGTATTCCAAGCCGTGCGCGTCGAGCACCGCTTCGCACTCGCGTTCGAGTTGCTCGGCGCGCCAATGCGGGTTGTAGCGCAAATTGAAAATCACGCCGAGCTCGCCGGGAATCACGTTGTTCGCGCCGGTGCCGGCGTGGACGTTGCTGATCTGCAGGCTGGTAGGCGGGAAGGTTTCGTAGCCCTCGTCCCATCGGCGCGCGGCGAGTTCGGTCAGCGCCGGCATCGCTTGATGGATCGGATTACGCGCCTTTTCCGGGTACGCCACGTGGCCTTGGATACCTTCGACCGTCAACGTCGCAGAGAGCGTGCCGCGACGACCGACGCGCACCAAATCGCCGAGCGCGGTTTTCGACGACGGTTCGCCGGTGATGCACCAATCGATGCGCTGGCCGCGTTCGCGGAAATGCTCGGCGACCTTACGCACACCGTCGAGCCCATCGCCCTCTTCGTCCGAGGTCAGCAGCAACGCCACCGTGCCCGGATGATGCGGGTGCGCGGCGACGAAGGCTTCCAGCGCGACCACGAACGCGGCCACGCTGCCTTTCATATCGGCCGCGCCGCGCCCATACAGGACGCCATCGCGAATGCTGGGCTCGAACGGATCGCTGGCCCAGGCCTCGCGCGGCCCCGGCGGCACTACGTCGGTGTGGCCCAATAGAGCGAGCACCGGCCCCTGCGCCTCGCGCGCTTCGCTGCGATGCGTCGCCCACAGATTGTCGGTCTCGCCGTAGCGCAGGTGCTCGCAGTGGAAGCCCGCGCGCTCCAATCGCGCGGCGATGGCGGCCTGACAGCCCGCATCGTCCGGCGTGACCGAATGCCGTGCGATCAAGTCTTCGGTCAAGGCCAGCACATCGTTTTTCGCGAGACTCATGCGCCCACCCCGAATCGCTTTTTGAAGCCGTTATCGCTGAAGCCCTGCGTGACCGAACCGTCGTCGGCGACGACTACCGGGCGGCGAATCAACTGCGGATACTCTTTCAGCAGCAATTTCCATTCGGCGTCGGAGCCGGGCGTTTTGCGGTTGTCGGGCAATTGTCGCCAGGTCGTCGACGATTTGTTGATCATCGCGTCCCAGCCGCCGAGCGCGTCCCTCCACGCGACCAGCGTGTCGGGCGACTGTCGGTGATCGCGATAATCGACGAAATCGTGCGCGATCTCGAAGCGCTTGAGCCAGTTGCGGGCTTTCTTGCAGGTGTCGCAATTGTTCAGGCCGTACAGGGTGGTCATGCGGATTCTCTCGCGTAGAGCGGAGCGAAGCTCCGCTGATGTGTCGAATCGTACATCAAGGTATTTCGTAGAGCGGAGCGAAACTCCGCCGTCGTTCTAGATCCGAACATCGGGATGTTTCGTAGAGCGGAGCGAAGCTCCGCTGTCATGTCTTCGGAACGGTGTTCAGCGGAGCTGCGCTCCGCTCTACAGGCGTCACGCCTTCTCAATCGGCCAAACCGCGGAGCAAATCGTTGATCGAGGTCTTGCCGCGCGTCTTCTCGTCCACCTGCTTCACGATCACCGCGCAGTACAGCGAATGCGAACCGTCGGCGGCGGGCAATTGCCCCGACACCACCACGCTGCCCGGCGGCACGTAGCCGTAGCTCACTTCTTTGGTCGCACGGTTGTAGATGCGGGTGCTTTGGCCGATGAACACGCCCATGCCGATCACGCTGTGGTGGCCGACCACGACGCCCTCGACCACTTCCGAACGCGCGCCGATGAAGCAGTGGTCTTCGATCACCGTCGGCGAGGCCTGCAGCGGCTCGAGCACGCCGCCGATGCCGACGCCGCCGGACAAATGGCAGTGCTTGCCGATCTGCGCGCAACTGCCGACCGTGGCCCAGGTGTCGACCATCGTGCCCTCGCCCACGTACGCGCCGATGTTGACGAAGCTCGGCATCAGCACCACGTCTTTGCCGATATGCGCGCCGCGGCGCGCGACCGCGCCCGGCACCACGCGCGCGCCGAGCGCACGGAACTCGGCTTCGCCGAAGCCCTCGAAACGCGCCGGCACCTTGTCCCAGTACGGCGCGGGCTGCGCATCGATCACGCGCATCTCCTGCGTGCGGAAGAACAGCAGCACCGCTTTCTTCAGCCATTCGTTGACGCGCCATGCGCCCTGACCGTCGGGTTCGGCGACGCGCCATTCGCCGGCTTCCAGACCGGCGATGGCGCGATCCACCGCCGGGCGCAACGAGGACTCGGTTTCTTCGGCGGTCAGTTCGGCGCGGCGTTCCCACGCGGTTTCGATCGTGGCGCGCAAAGCGCTATGGGCATCTTGAGACATAAGGCGGTCGTAGCGTCCTGAGGAATTCTGATTGAAGCTGGATTCGGATTTTATGGGTAACCGATTCGGTCTGTCGTTCGAAGGCGCATTCTCTCGTAGGAGGGCCTTCAGGCCCGATCTTGGGTCATCCGCAAACGGCGTCGGGGCTGAAGCCCCTCCTACATGGGGCGGTTCGAAGCGCATCGTCACGACTTGGCGATCTCCAACGCCTGCGCCAGCGCCACGCGCAAGCGCTCGGCGTCTTCCGGCGCCAACGCGCGATCCTCGCGGCTGCTGAGCAGGAACACGTCCTCGGCGCGCTCGCCGAAGGTGCCGATGCGCGCATCGTGCACGCGCACGCGCTGATGGCGCAGGGTATGGGTGATGTCGGCGAGCAAGCCGGGGCGGTCGGTACAGATCAGACTCAGCCGCGTGCGGCTGCCGTCGTTCGCGGTTTCGAAGGCGATCTTCGGCGCGATGCGGAAATGGCGCAGATGCCGCGGCTGCGCGCGGCGCGACGGCAGCAACCGATCGAGCGGGCCGGACAACGCGCGGCGCAGACTGGCCTCGACCTGCTCCACCGGCGGCGGATACAGCGGCTGCTGCGGCAACACCTGAAAATTGTCGTAGATCGTGCGCTGCGGGCCGTCGAGCGCGCGCGCCTGCTGGATCGCCACGCCGACGCGATCGAGCGTGATCACGATCGCCGCGAACAGGCCGTCGCGGTCGCGTCCATGCACGAACACTTCGTAGCCGCCCGACGAGCCGAGCATCGGCCGCACCGCGATCACCATCTTGCCGCCCGCGACCTCGTCTTCGGGCGTGGCGTGCAGCGCCTGCGCCTGCCACACGATCTGATCCGGCCGGCTGCGCAGAAAATTGTCCGCCGGCATTCGCGCGAACAGCGTATCGACGGTCGCATCGTCGTAGCCGGCCTCGCGCAGCAGATCGCGCGCTTTATCGCGATGTTCGGTGCGATGCTCCTCGGCCGCGACCGGATGCTCCAAGCCGCGGCGCAGCGCGAAGCGCGTGGCGGTGTGCAGATCGGCGAGCAACCGATCCTTCCACGCGTTCCACAGTTTCGGCGATGTGCCGGCGATGTCGGCGCAGGTCAGCAGATACAGGTGATCCAACCGCTGGCGATCCGCCACTTCGACCGCGAAACGATGGATCACATCGGGGTCGGTGATGTCCTGCTTCTGCGCGGTCACCGACATCAGCAAATGTTTGCGCACCAACCATTCGACCAGCGCCGCGTCGGGTTCCGACAAGTCGTGCGCCAAGCAGAACTCGCGCGCGTCCACCGCACCGAGTTCGGAATGGTCGCCGCCGCGGCCTTTGGCGATGTCGTGGAACAAGCCCGCGAGCAGCAGCAGTTCCGGTTTGCGCAGCGACGGCCACACTCGGTTCGCCACCGAGAAACGTTCGTCGGGGGTGTCGCTGGCGAAAATCGCGAGATTGCGCAGCACCGCCAGCGTGTGCTGATCGACGGTGTAGACGTGGAACAGATCGAACTGCATGCGCCCGGACACCTGCGCGAACGCGGGAATCCAACGGCCCAGCACGCCCAGGCGCGCCATGCGCTCCAAGGTTTTCACCGGCTGCGGGCCGCGAATCAGCCCGATGAACGCTTCGCGCAAGGCCGGCGCGGCGGTGTCGTAGGCGGGAATGGCATGCAACGCGCTGGCCAGCGTGCGCGCAGTGTGCGAATGCAAGCCGCGCAGCGCCGGATGCGCCGCCCAGGTCGCGAATAGCGCGAACACATGCGCGGTATCCCGCAGCAACCACTCGGGATCGCGCGCCGCCAAATAGCCGCGCCGCATCTCGAACGCATCGTCGAGGCGCTCGGGCTCGCCCACGCCCTCGAAATGCTCCTCGAAGCGTTGCAGCAAGCGGTCGCCGACGCGGCGCACGATCGCCGCGCTGCGGTAGAAGCCTTGCATCATCTGCTCGACCGCGAGCGTGTCGGCTTGATCCAGGTGTCCCAAACGCGCGGCGAGGGTTTTCTGGTGATCGAAACGCAGGCGCTCTTCGCGACGGCCGGCGACCAAATGCAAGCCGTAACGCAATCGGCCGAGCGCGCGACGTTCGCGATCCAACGCGACCGCTTCGTCCGCGCCCAATTGCCCCAAACCGATCAACGGTTCGAGCTCGCGCATGCCGAAACTGCGTTGCGCCAACCAGCCGAGCGTGTGCAAATCGCGCAACCCGCCCGGGCCGTCTTTGAGGTTGGGTTCGAGATTGTCGGAGGTGTCGCCGAAGCGCGCATGACGCTGGCGCTGCTCTTCGAGTTTCGCCAGAAAGTATTCGCGCGGCGGCCACACTTTCTCCGGCGCGATCGCCGCGCGCAGCGCCGCGTATTCGGCCTCGCTCGCGATCAGCGGCCGCGCTTCGATCAAGGCGGTGAGTACGGTTTGATCCGCTGCCGCCTCGGTGCATTGCTCGAGCGAGCGCACCGAAGGGCTGACGGCCACGCCCGCGTGCCACAGCATCGCGAAGAAACGCGACAAGGCTTCGCTTTGCGCGCTCTGGGCCTCGGCGTCGGCCAGCACCAGCACGTCGATGTCCGATTGCGGAAACAGCTCGCCGCGCCCGTAGCCGCCCACCGCGAATAAAGCGAGCCCGCGATCCTTCGGCCAGCAACGGCGCCACGCGCTGCGCACGATGTCGTCCATCGCGCGCGCGCGCAGCGCGACCAACCGATCGACGATCTCGCCCTGGTCGAAGCGTTTCGCTAAACGTGCATCGCTTTGCGCGAGGTCGGCCCGCGCGGCGGCGGCCCAGGTCGCGTCGTCGTCGGGCGCCGACGCTTCGGCCTGCGCGTCCGAGGGCGAAGCCGTCGATGCTTGCGCAGGCGGCTCCGCAGACGTGGGGTCGGCTGCGGAGGTCATGCTCAGAGGTCGTTATCGTCGCCGGGCAGGCGGGTCAGAATTTCGACGCCGTCCTCGGTGACCGCCACCGTGTGTTCCCACTGGGCGGACAAGCGACGGTCTTTCGTCACCACGGTCCAGCCGTCGGGCATCAGCCGCGTGTGGCGCGTGCCCTCGTTGATCATCGGCTCGATGGTGAAGGTCATGCCCGGCTGCAGCACGATGCTGTCGTTCGCGCGGTTGTAGTAGTGCAGCACCTGCGGGTCTTCGTGATACACCTTGCCGATGCCGTGGCCGCAGTATTCGCGCACCACCGAAAAACGCTCGGATTCGGCGTAATCCTGAATCGCGCGACCGATGTCGCCGAGCGTCGCGCCCGGGCGCACGGTGCGGATGCCGCGGAACATCGCTTCGCGCGTCACTTCCACCAGCCGCCGCGCCATCACCGACGGCGTGCCGACGTAGTACATGCGGCTGGTGTCGCCGTGCCAGCCGTCCTTGATGACGGTGACGTCGATATTGATGATGTCGCCGTCCTTCAGCACTTTGGTCGGCCCGGGAATGCCGTGGCAGATCACGTTGTTGACCGAGGTGCAGATAGTGGCCGGGAACCCCTTGTAACCGACGTTGGCCGGAATGGCCTGCTGCGTGTCGACGATGTGCTCGTAGCAGATGCGGTCGAGCTCGCCGGTGCTGACGCCCGGCTTCACGTGCGGGGCGACGATTTGCAGGACTTCGGCCGCCAAGCGGCCGGCGACGCGCATGCGTTCGATGTCTTCGGGCGTTTTGATGGTGATCGGCATGCGGCCATTATGGCCGATCGGGCGGCGATCGTTGTCCGGGACGGGGTCGAGTTGCCCGAAAACGGCGGGGAAGGCTATACTTCCGGGGCTTCGTCGAGCCCGGGCCTCCGCCCGGCCCGCCGAACCGCCCACGAGGGGCGTCGCCTCCGCTCGCCATCGACGGATGCCACCTCGAATCCACACCCGCCGCCAAAACCCGTTCCGGGGTGTTCCGCGCCGCCAGGCTCGGAATCTGGATACGGAGCGACGGGGAGGCCCAACCCCGGAACCACGCGCCCCGTCCTCGCGGCGGGCGCACCGCCCTCTTTTTTCGCTCGCGGCGGCCGGTTCCACTATCCGGAGTTCTTCGCAATGCCTCAGATCACCATGCGCCAGATGCTGGAAGCCGGCGTCCATTTCGGCCACCAGACCCGCTACTGGAACCCGAAAATGGGTCCGTACATCTTCGGCGCCCGCGGCAAGATCCACATCATCAACCTCGAGAAGACGGTTCCGCTGTTCAACGACGCGATGAACTTCATCTCGGGCGTGGCCCAGCGCCGCGGCCTCATCCTGTTCGTCGGCACCAAGCGCAGCGCGCGCGACGCCGTGAAGGAAGAAGCCGAACGCTGCGGCATGCCGTACATGACCCAGCGCTGGCTGGGCGGCACGCTCACCAACTTCCGCACCGTGAAGCAGTCGGTCGCCCGCTTGAAAGAGCTGGAAGCCGGCGAAACCGACGGTAGCTTCGCCAAGCTGGTCAAGCACGAAGTGCTGAACCTGCGCCGCGAGCGCGAGAAGCTGGAAGCCTCGCTCGGCGGCATCAAGGACATGGCTCGCCTGCCCGACGCCCTGTTCGTGATCGACGTCGGCCACGAAAACATCGCGATCCAGGAAGCCAAGAAGCTCGGCATCCCGGTCGTGGCCGTGGTCGACACCAACTACGACCCGAGCCTGGTGGACTACGCGATCCCGGGCAACGACGACGCCATCCGCGCCGTGCAGTTGTACGCCCGCGCCGCCGCCGACTCCGTGCTGGAAGGCAAGGCGGCCGCACCGTCGGCCGCGTCGATCCGCGAAGAGGATTTCGCAGCCGACGGCGAAGGCAAGAACGACAAGCGCGGCCCGCGCGGCGCCGGCAAGAAGCCGGAGCCGAAAAAGGCCGACGCCGAAGCCGCCGAGTAATCGACGCGGGGTCACCCCCATGTCATGCGGCCGCGCCACACTGCGCGGCCGCGTTCCCACATTCCCCGTAGGAGCGGCGCAAGCCGCGACGCATCGCGACGGGCGAGCGACGGATCCTTCGCTTCGATCGCGCGTCTTCCATCGTTCGGTCGCGGCTTGCGCCGCTCCTACGCTGTCTTATTCAAATTCAGAGGTTTGTCATGGCTGAAATCACCGCCTCCCTGGTCAAAGAACTGCGCGAGCGCACCGGCGCCGGCATGATGGAATGCAAGAAAGCGCTCACCGAGAACGGCGGCGATCTGGACGCCGCGTCCGAGTGGCTGCGCAAGCAGGGCATCATCAAGCTGGAAAAGAAAGCCGACCGCGTCGCCGCCGAAGGCCGCATCGCGTTGGCGCAGGACGGCGGTAAAGCCGTGCTGGTCGAGATCAACTCCGAAACCGACTTCGTCGCCAAGGACGAGAACTTCATCGCCTTCGCCAACGCCGTGGCCCAAGCCGCGCTGGCGTCCGGCGCGACCGACGTGGAGGCCTTGAAGGCCGCCAAGACCGCGTCCGGCGACAGCGTCGAAGACGCCCGCGCCGCCGCCGTCGCCAAGCTCGGCGAAAACATCCAAGTGCGCCGCCTGACCCGCGTGGACAGCGCCGACAACGTCGCCGCGTACGTCCACGGCGGCAAGATCGGCGTGCTGGTCGAGCTCAAGGGCGGCGACGCCGAACTCGCGCGCGGCATCGCTATGCACGTGGCGGCCATGAACCCGCCGTACAACAAAGCCAGCGACGTGCCGACCGACTTCATCGCCAAGGAAAAAGAAATCGAATTGGCGAAGATGACCGAGAAGGACAAGGCCAAGCCGGCCGAAATCCTGGAGAAGATCATCGGCGGCAAGATCGCCAAGATCGTCAACGAAAACACGCTGTACGGCCAAAGCTACGTGCTCAACGGCGATCAGACGGTCGAAGCCGCGGTGAAGGCCGCCGGCGCCGACGTGATCGGCTTCCAGCGCATGGTGGTGGGCGAAGGCATCGAGAAAGTGGTCGAAGACTACGCCGCCGAAGTGGCGAAGGCGATGCAGGTCTGATCGCTGGCGCCAACGTCGCGATTCGCTCGCGAACACGAAAAACCCGCGGGAAACCGCGGGTTTTTTGTTGCATCGGCAGGCTTCTCATTCCGGAGCTTTCTCTTCGGGCATGCCTTCTATTTCGAGCGTCGTGCGAACGACAGCACTTGGGCGCAGTTTCCGGGAACGTCTGCGTTTTCGTCTCCAGTTCCATCCGAATTGATCCTGAACCAATGCGATCGTCGCGACATCCGCTGCGTACACTGCGAATCGCCCCGCACAGACGATAACGGCCGGGCACGGAATGCTCGCTCCTTCTCAAATCGCAGCCCGGGAGGCCCCATGGCTCCGCACTGGTTCAAAACCGCAGTACTCCTGATCGCAACCGCGTCGATGTCCGGCTGCGTTGCTCTCAAATCCGTTCGTCATCTCGATGGCAAGGAGCCTGGTCCGGCGGGCGTCGCCTACTACCTGCCCAAAGGCCATATCCGGGTGACGATGACCGTCGCCGAAAAGGGGACGGATCTGGTGCGTTCGTTCGGCGTGGATACGCTCTACCTGCCGGACACGCCCCGGTCCTATTCCATCCAAGTGCAAAAGAACCTGATCGCCGACACCAAAATGAACATCGGCGTATCGACGTCTGGGCTGCTGAACAGCGCCAGCTACACCTTCCAGCCGAAGCTCCTCGAAACCATCAACAATCTGGCACCGCGGATGAACAGCCGCCTTCCCACTGCGGCGGCGGCCGTTACCGTGGCCTGTACGAATCCAGGGGTCTACTCGATCGTGTACCGACCCGATGCGCCCATCGGCACCAACCCCTCGACGCTGTGCGGATTCAGGGTCGCGATTACGCCGCAAGGGTTCTCCATGAGCGATGCCGGGGACAACAGCGGCAACCAGCCGGGCGATGGCGCCTGCGCGGAGAATCCGACCAAATGCAAGGCGAACAAATCGCTCAATAAGGGCAACGGCTTTTTCTTCAGGTTGAACCGTCCCTATCTGGTCGAAATCAGCGACAGCAACGGCGTGGTCTTCTCCGATATCGCGCTCAGCCCGACCGATGCGCCCGTGCTTTTCCTGAAGTTGAACCGTTCGCTGTTCGCCAAGAGCGAGGGCACCATCGCTTTCCACAACGGCGTACTGACCGGCTACACCCCGAATCTGGACAGCGAACTAGAATCGGCAGCGAAAATTCCCGCAGCGATGCTTAAAGCGTATTTCGACGCGGTGAGCGCATTGTTCACCTTCCGCAGTGGACGCTTGAACGGCGAAACGGGCTATATGGCCGCAGTCGAGAACTACAACCGCGCACGCACCGATCTAGAAGCCTGCGAAGCCGCTTACGCCACTGGGGATAAGGAAAAGATCGACGCGAACTGCCGTAAAGCGTCCGGCCAAGACTGAGCCTCATCCGGCGTCGAGGCACAGATACGCACCGCCCCGCAGCGCTCTTCGCGCTGCGGGGCGGCCTATATCGAAAACTGTGACGTGAGCACGATTTACCCTAGCGTTTTCGCGAGTGTTCGTTCCCGATAGCGGCGGCTAACCTGCGTTACATCGTTTTCAGACAGGTATCCCCCACCATGCGAATCCGAATCTGCGCGCTGACCGCCGCCGTCTGCGCCGCGCTCAGCGTGCCCGCCTATGCACGAACGCCCTCCGGCGAAGACGCCGAAACGCCGTCGAGCGAAGCCGCCGACGGCGATGCTCAGAATCTCGACACCATCGTCGTCACCTCGACCAAGCGCGAAGAATTGATGCGCGATGTGCCGGTCTCGATCAGCGTGGTGGACCGGGAGGACATCGAAACCGCGGGGCTGAACGATGCGTCCGACATCGCACCGATGGTGCCGGGTTTCGTCATGGTGCCGCTGTTCGGTTCGTCGGGTTATAACCCGGTGATTCGCGGCCTCAACACCGCCATCGGCGAGCCTAACGTCGGCTTCTTCATCGATGGCGTCTATATCCCGTCGCGCGCCGGTTTGGATTTCGCGCTGGGCGACAACATCCAGCGCGTGGAAGTGGCGCGCGGGCCGCAATACGCGCTGTACGGCCGCAACACCTTCGGCGGCGCGGTGAATTTCGTCACCCGCCTGCCCGGCGATCAACGCGAAGGCAGCGTTCGCGCGGGCCTCAGCAGCGACGGCGGGCGCGAAGCCGGCGCCACGCTGTCCGGACCGCTGGCGTCGGACGCGCTGTTCTTCCGCGTCGGCGCGCTGGCGCGCGATAGCGACGGTCATTACGAAAACGAATTGACCGGCGGCGAACTGGATTGGAGCCGCTCGCGCAACGCCTTTCTCACCCTTAGCGCGTATCCGGGCGAACGTTGGGACGCGCAACTGAATCTGATGTACGAACGCATGCGCCAAGGCGATGTGGCGCAGCGCTTCGTTCCCAACAACGGCGGCTTCGTCGCGCGTTTCAACGACGAGCAGCAGTTCTTCGGCAACGTACCGACGCTGACCCGCGGCTTCGAGGTCACGCCGGGGCATTTCGATCGCGACAATCTGATGGGCGCGCTGAGTCTGCATTACGATTTCGAAGGCGCGAAGCTGACCGCGATCGCGGCGTACGATCGATTCGAAACCGATCAGCTCTACGATTCCGATTACACGGCGCGCGAGATTTCGCAAGCCGGCACGCGCGGGACGCAAACGCAATGGAGTCAGGAGTTCAATCTCGCGTCGCAGGGCGAGCGCAAGCTCGATTGGCTGATCGGCGCGTACTACTACGATTTGCGCGACGACCGCACCGATCAAAGCCGCTTCGTGGGCGCCGCCGCGCCGTTGGGCGGCACGCTCAGCGATAACGCGGAACGCACGCGGAGCCGAGCGATATTCGGGCAAGCGACCTGGCGCGCGACCGAGCGCCTGGGCATCGGCCTTGCGATGCGCTACACCGAGGAAACCAAATCCGCGGACGTCGCCCAGACCAATCTGCCCAGCGCGACCAATCCCGCGGGGTCGGTGCAGCGCGTACGCTTGAGCGAGCGTTTCGAGCCGTTCACGCCGGGCATCTACGTGACCTATCAGGCCAACGACATGGCGAATTACTACGCCAGCGTCGTCCGCGCGGTGAAGGTCGGCGGTTTCAATACGCTGATCACCAACGGCGCCATCGCCGACGACGAGCGCAGTTTCGACGCCGAAACCAGCATGAACTACGAGATCGGCGGCAAGTTCTCCTTGTTCGACGGCAAGCTCTTCCTCGACACCAGCTTGTACGCGATCGAATGGGACGATCAGATCGTCCGCAGCATCGGCCGACTCGGCGCGACGTTGAACGTGAATGCGGGCAAGACCTCGTCGCGCGGCGTCGAAGTGTCGTTCGAGGCGCGCCCGACGCCGGAATGGACGCTGCGCGGCGGCGCCAGCTACAACCGCGCGACCTACGACGACTACGTGTTCCCGTTGGTCGGCGCGATCGGCGGCGACCCCGACCTCTCCGGCAAGCCTTTGCAGTACGCACCGCAGCGCACCGCGAATTTCAGCGCGATGCGCGAGCACGAAGCCGCGAACGGCTGGACCTGGTTCGCGCGCGGCGACGCGCTGTACCGGTCGAGCATGGTCGCGGTGCAGACCGCGACCGCCCGCATCCCGGGCGCGGCGCGCTTGAATCTGCACGCCGGCGCGCGCAAGAACGATGTCGAAGTGATGGTCTGGATCGACAATGCGTTCGACGACGACGGTGCCGCGAGCGCGGTGTTCTTGAGCAGCCCTGCGACGATTTACGAGTTCGCGACTCGGCAGCGCGCGGGGCGGCAGTTGTTCCAGCCGCTGGTGAACGCACCGGACGCGCGCCGTTTCGGCGTGAACGTGCGCTATCGCTTCTGAGCGCTTTCCGCGACGCACGCGTCGCGCTTCCGCTTCGCGCCCGCGACGGGAGCGCGACGGAATCTTCGAGAGGACGCCCGAGATGACGCCCGACGAGTATTACTGGACCGCCACCAAGCGCAACCTCGGCATCGTGACGCGCGAGGAGCAGCAACGCCTACGCGATTCGCGCGTCGCGATCGTCGGCATGGGCGGCGCCGGCGGCATCTATCTGACCACGCTGACGCGGATGGGCATCGGCCATTTCAACGTCGCCGATTTCGACACCTTCAGCGTCGCCAACATCAACCGCCAAGCCGGCGCGATGCGCAGCACCATCGACCGACCGAAGACCGAAGTGATGGCCGAAATCGCGCGCGATATCCATCCCAGCGCGGAAGTCCGTCGGTTCGACGGCGGCATCGGCGAACACAACATCGAGGAATTCCTGTGCGACGTCGACGCGGTGCTGGACGCGATCGACGTCTTCGCGCAACCCGCGCGGCTCTTGATGTACCGCACCGCGCGCCGCATGGGCATCCCGGTGCTGTTCGGCGCGCCGTTGGGATTATCGGGCACCTTGGGCGTGTTCGCGCCCGACGGCATGACCTACGAGGACTATTTCGATCTCCGCGACGGCATGTCGCCGTTCGAGATCATGATGCGCTTCATCGTCGGCTTGGCGCCGGAAGGCCGGCACTGGACCTACATGGATCCGGGCCAAGTCGACCCGAAGGAACACACCGGGCCGTCGTCGGCCGCCGCGATCAGTCTGATCGCCGGCATGGTGTGCAGCGAAACTCTCGTGGCCCTGCTCGATCGCCGACCGCTGCGCGCGGCGCCGGAATTCCTCCAGTTCGACGCGTATCTCGGCACTCTGCGCCGGGGTCGCTTGCGCTGGGGCAATCGCGGCCCGTTGCAGCGGCTCAAGTTGCGTTACGTCGCGAAAAAGTTCGCCGCCCGCGCGTCGGAATTCGACCGCATCGGTTTCCAAACGATGCCGACCGCGAACGGCCTCGACTGATGTCGATCGTCGCGACGACAAGACGCATCGAGTCGATCTCTCTGCGCGCGATCGCCGGCGATTCGAGGCGCATATGCCTTCGTTGGCCCTTCCACGCCCCCTCGCGAGCTCGCGCATGAATCCTTTCCGAAACATCATCGCCCGCATGAAAATCCGCGCGGTCGCGCGCAAAGTCGCCGCCGCTCGGAGCATGCGCGACATCCAACGATTCGCGTTCGACGCGCACGCCGACAAACTCGCGCTCTCGACGCCGAGCGTGGAGTTGACCTACCGCGACACCGACGACCGTGCGCGACGTTTAGTCGGCGCATGGCGCGCGATGGGCGTGCGCAAGGGCGCGCGCGTGATCGTGCTGCTGGGCGACGAATGGCCGCAGTTGGTCGTGCGCTTCGCCGCCACCGAGGCGGGCGTGGTGCTGATCGGCTTCAGCCCCGCGCACGCCGCGGTCTTGATGTCGCCGATCGTGCGCGACTTGGCGCCGGCCCTGCTGATGGTCGATCTGAGCCTGCTGCCTGCCGATTTCGCCGCCGCGCACGCGGCCGCGGGCGGCGCGCCGATCTGGGATTGCGGTCCGGGCGGCGATCTGACGTCGCGTCTCGCGGCCGCGACGCCGACGCTCAGCGACGAAGAGATCGGCCCGGGCGATACGCTGGCGCTGGGCTTCACCTCCGGCACGTCCGGCGCGCCGAAAATGCTGGCGCTCAAGCACGAGCCCTATTTGCACAGCGTGCGGCTCTTGCTGCTGAATTTGAGCGATCCGCCGCGCGAGCGTTCGCGCACGCTGGTGGGGATTCCGCTCTCCGGCGCGGGCAGCGGCGTGGTGCTGCCGACGATGCTCAGCGGCGGGCAACTGTTGCTGCCCTCGGCGTACACCGCCGATGCCTTGATCGACGCCTTGCGCACGTACCGCCCCACGCATGCGTTCGTCACGCCCAGCCTGCTGATCGATCTGCTCGATCATCCGGACCTCACGACCGACGACATGAACAGCCTGCGCCAAGTCATCTACGGCTCGGCGACGATGCCCGTGGCGAAACTGCGCGAAGCGATCGCGCGCTTCGGCTTGATCTTCCAGCAAGGCTACGGCATGTCCGAAGCCCTGCCGCCGATCGCGATGCTGTCGCCGGAGGAACATCTCGACGATGGCCTGCCGCCGCAGGACAGCGTATTGTCTTCGTCGGGACGCATCGCGCGCGGTGTGGGGTTGGAAGTGCGCGACGAGAACGATCGCGCGGCGCCGACCGGCGCGATCGGCAAAATTTGGGTGCGCAGTCCGACCGTCTTCGAGGGGTATGTGGACAGGCCCGACCTCAATCGCGATGTGCTGCGCGACCGCTGGTACTTCACCGGCGATTACGGCTATTACGATGCCGCGGCGAGAATCCATGTGCTGGATCGTCAGCAGAATGTGATCGATACGCCGCAGGGGCGCATTTACCCGCGGATGGTCGAAGATCGCGCGCACGAGTGCCGTCGCGTCAAAGAAGCGGCTTTGGTGCGCGCGCGCGGACAGGTGTGGTTGTGCGTGTCGTTGCGCCGAGAAAGCCGCGGCCTGGATCCTTCGCGGATCGAAGCCGAGGTCATAGCGCATCTGGCCGAGACGTTGCCGGCATGGCAATGTCCCGAGCGTTTTTTGATCGTCGACGAATTGCCGCGCAGTTTCTTGGCGAAACTGCTGCATCGCGAAGTGCGCGACGGCATCGAATCCGGAGCGCTGATCTCTGAACGCTGACACCGCTTCGCCCACGCCCATGTCTTCGCCAGCGCCCTCTCCGACGCCCGCGCCGCGACGGCGGCATCTGCTGAGCTACGGCGGCGGCAGCATCGCCATGGCCCCGTACTTTCTGATCAGCGGCTCGTTCCTGCTGTACGCGACCGCGATTCTCGGCGTGCCGCCGGAGGTCGCCGGCATGATCATGGCGGCGTCCACGCTGTGGGACGCGGCGATCGATATTCCGCTGGGGTGGTGGTCGGATCGCATGCGCTCGCGGCGCTTCGGCCGCCGTCATCCGTTTCTGATCGTCGGCGGCCTGGCCTCCGCGTTGCTGACGGCGGCGCTGTGGTCGATTCCGCAAGACATGGGGCCGACGGCGACGATCCTCTGGCTCGCGGTTTCGGTGATCGGCCTGAAAACCGCGATCGCCGCATTCGTGGTGCCGCACACCGCGATGGGCGGCGAAATCGCCGACGATTACGACGGGCGCATGGTCGCGCAAGGCTATCGCGGCGCGTTCCAACTCGTCGGCATGATCCTCGCGCTGGTCGGCAGCAACGTGTTCTTTTTCCGCCCCACCGCGGACTACCCGCAGGGCCAGCTCAATCCGCACGTCTACGCGCCGATGGGCCTGGTCTGCGCCGCGATGGTGTTGGCGGCGACGCTGTGGACGGTCCTCGGCACAAGAACCTTCATCCCGAAATTGCAGGGCGGCGATCGCGAACACGAATCGCTGCGCTCGCTCGCTGGCGCGTTCGCGCGCGACGCCGATCTTCGCGCGTTGCTGCTGATGATTCTGGCGATCGAATTGCCGTTCCAGTTGGTGGTCGCGCTGGGCGGGCACTTGAACACCTACACCTACGGCATGTCGGGGCCGCAAATCGGCATCCTGTCGCTGGCGGTGTTGCTGTCGGCGGCGCTGTCGCAACCGCTGTGGATTCGCGTGAGTCGGCGTTACGACAAGAAGCCCGCGCTGATCGCGGCGGTGTTCTTGGCGATGTTGGGTTTCGTCGGCGGCCCGTTCACGCACGTCGCGTGGGAGTGGTTTCCGCTGACGCCGGCGCGCGATGCGGTCTGGACCCTGCTGCCGTTCCAGATTCTCGCCGGCATCGGCGTAGGCGCGTTCTCGTCGCTGCCCTACGCGATGGTCAACGATTGCGCGCAAGCGCGCGAACGCGCGACCGGGCGATCCGTCGCAGGCGGTTATACCGGCATGTACATCTTCGCCTACAAGCTCGGCAGCGGCCTGAGCATCGCCGCCAGCGGCTGGCTGCTGCGAGCGATCGACTTCGATGCGAGCCTACCCGCCCAGAGCGCGCATACGCGCTACTGGCTGGCGATCGCGCCCGCGGCGCTGCTGCTCGTCGGCCTGCCCACGGTGTTTTGGGCCTTACGCGGCTATCGTTTGTCGCGCGCGGATTTCGGCCGCGATTCCTGACGCTTCGCGCGAATCCGAAGCGAAAGGCGGCCGCGCGCGAGCGCCGAGATCGTACGCCGATCACGCTTCGCGCGTTCGGGGCGCTGTTAGGATACGAGCGCACCGCCGAGAGCGGACGAGTATCCACGGCAAGGGGGGCCGACACCGGGGAGAACGACACCGATGCCTCCGACCGCGACGACCGCCCTCAGGGGCGACACCGCCATCGACGCGCTGCGCGCCCACGACCGACTGCGTTGCGTGGAATACGATCGACGACTGCGCGCGCATTGCGACCGAGACACCATCCACGCCTGCATCGCCGAACTGCGCGAATGGCTCGATCTCGACGAAGTGTTGCTATTGAACGCGTCGCTGCACTACGGCGATCAGCACACGATCGCCATCGGTCACGACAGGGCCTGGCTGGGATTGTACATGCGCGAAGGCTTCGCGCATGTCGATCCGATCGTCGATGCGGTCGTGCGCGGCGATCGGTTCTTTCCGCGGAGGCCTTTGATTCGGTGGCGACCGGATCGTCCCAGCGAACGCGAACCGGTCGCCAACCCGCTGATGCGGCGCTTGATCGAAGCGGCCGCGGACTTCAAACGCCCCGCGTACGGCTATGCCGGCGGCGAAATCGCGGACGGTCGATTTCTGTTGCTCTCCGCGCCGTCGAAAACGAAATGCCCCGACGACCGTCGTCTGCGCGTGCTGAACGCGCTGTTCCCGTCGCTGATGCGCGCGCTGGCGAAGCAACCGGCATCGGCGCAGAACGCGAGCCTGAGCCCCCGCGAGACGCATATGCTCGAACTGCTCGCGGAGGGACTGAGCGACGCCGAAATCGCCCATGCGCTCACGATTTCGCAGGCGACGGTGCGTTTCCACCTGCAGAATCTGTTCTTGAAAATGCGTGCGCGCAACCGTTGCCACGTGATCGCGCTCGCGTACCGACACGGGTATCTCGCGCCGAATTGAACGGCTTCGCTCGAATAGGCCCGCTCGAATAAGCCTGCTCGAATGGCCCCGCTCGAATAGGCCCGATCAAACGGGCAAGCTCGAACGGACTCGATCGACGCGATCGAACGCATCGCGAAGCGCCGCCACACGCGGTGGACGAGCAAAACGGGACTTCGCGCCGAGGTTTCGACGGCATCGCCCTCGTCGGAATATCGCGGCGGCGGTTCGCGAGCCGCCGCGATCCGCGAATTCATCGCATGCGCACGCTCGATCAGTCGGTCAACACGCTCAGCAGACCGCCGCCGGACGAACCGCCGCTCTGCTGGAAATACACTTCCTCGTACGGCTGCACCACCACCCAACCTTCGCCGGCGAAACGCAGTTGGATGCTCTCGCCCGAACCGCGGCCGATCAAGGTCTTGATGTTGATATCGGTGACGATTTCCGGCGACAGGCTGCCGGACCACGCCACGGTCGCGTTCGGGTCGGTGAACACCGGGCCGGTGCTCGCGTTCACCGGCAGCGTCAACGGCTCGTAGTGCGAGGTGATGGCGACCAAGCCGTGGCCGCTCAATTTCACGTTGAACAGGCCGCCGGTCATCATGCCCGCGGCCTTGCGCATCATCTTGATCTCGTTGGCGATCGTCGATTCGGTCGCGAGCACGTCGTTGCCGTTGACGTAGATCGATTCGCCCTGCAGCCGCAGCAGCGTGATCTTTTTGCCGACATCGGCCAGATACACGCGGCCCTGGCCCTCGATCTTCATCAGGGTCATACCCTCGCCGCTGACGGCTTTTTTCAGCAGATTGCCCAGCCCCTGCTCCATCAGCCCCTGGCGGGTGAACTTCAGACCGCCTTTGCGCGCGATCATCGACCCGGCCTTGGCCCAGATCAGGCCGTCGACGCGGGCTTCGAGCATATGCGAGCTTTCCAATTCGAAAGCGTCGCCGGACATGTCCTTTTCTTTCGAGTTGGACACGAATTCTTGGAGGGTTTTGACGGTCACGAGCGGATCCTCGTCGAGTGGAGGGAAGGCGATATCGCGGCGAAAACGGCGCTGCGGCGGGTTGCTGTCAAGCCGGTAAGGCCGTCGGGCGAGCGCGGGCGTTACGCGAGCACGGCCCTTTAGCGGGCACGATTGTCGCTGCAGACGTCCGGCGACGCCATCCCGTAAAGTCATGTTTCCCGCCGCCCGGACCCGACGCCATGCCGCCCATCGCCCACTTGCCGCTCGCCATCGCGCACGGCGTCGCCGACGCCCCGAGCGAGGCGATCGCCCCGGAGAAAATCGTCGCCGGCGCGCCCGCGCAGCGCATCGCCAACGCGTATTCCAGCGCCGACCAGGCCTTCCACTGCGGCGTTTGGGAAGGCGATGTCGGCGCTTGGCGGGTGCGTTACACCGAAGACGAGTTCTGTCACATGCTGGCGGGCCGGGTGCGGATCGTCGCCGATAGCGGCGAGGAGCGCATCGTCGCGGCGGGCGACAGTTTCGTCCTGCCTGCGGGCTTCTCCGGCGTTTGGGACGTGCTGGAACCGGCGCGAAAGCTGTACGCGGTCTACGAACCGACCGGCTGATCGAGGACGGCGACACAGGGCGTCGCCCAGGTTCGAGCCCGTACTCCGACCGCGGCGGGTTAGAATTCGCCGGTTTGCTCACGCCCTCCGGAGTCCGTCATGTCCACTCTCGCCTATCGCCGCGTCCTGCTCAAACTGTCCGGCGAGGCCTTGATGGGCGACGAGGACTACGGGATCGACCCCAAAGTCATCCAGCGCTTGGCGCGCGAGGTGATCGAAGCGCGCGAGGCCGGCGCCGAAATCGCGCTGGTGATCGGCGGCGGCAACATCTTCCGCGGCGCGGGGCTCGCCGCCGGCGGCATGGACCGCGTCACCGGCGACCAAATGGGCATGCTGGCCACGGTCATCAACGCGCTGGCGATGCAGGACGCGCTGGAAAAACTCGGCGCCAAGTCGCGCGTGATGAGCGCGATCAAGATCAACGACGTGTGCGAGGACTACATCCGCCGCCGCGCGATCCGCCACTTGGAAAAGGGCCGCATCACCATTTTCGCGGCCGGCACCGGCAACCCGTTCTTCACCACCGACTCCGGCGCCGCGCTGCGCGCGATCGAAATCGGCGCGGATTTGCTGTTGAAAGCCACCAAGGTGGACGGCGTGTACGACAAGGATCCCAAGAAGTTCGCCGACGCCGTGCGTTACGACGCGTTGACCTACGACGAGGTGATCGCCCGCGACATTCAGGTGATGGACACCGCCGCGTTCGCGCTGTGCCGCGACAGCCATTTGCCGCTGCGCATTTTCGACATGAGCCAACCGGGCGTGCTGCAGAAAATCCTGCGCGGCGAGAATATCGGCACGCTGGTGACGGCCTGATTCTCGGATTCTGACATTCGCGCCTCGCGACTCGTCGCGCATCGCGCCGCCCGCTCACGATGAGGCCCGAAGCATGCGCTTCGGGCCTTTCGTTTTTCCGGCTTGCGAAAACCGCGACGGCCGCTCGTCGCCGACTTCGTACGATCACTTCTTGCCCGAGCCCGTCTTCGGCGCGACCGCCGGGGCGCGACCGCCGAGATAGCGATGGAAGAAGGTCAGCAATCGCGCGTAATACTCGCGATTGTTCTCTTCCTTGGCGAAGCCGTGACCTTCGGTCGGGTAGTACAGCGATTCGACGTATTTACCCGCGCCCTTGAGCGCTTTTTCCATCGCTTCGGACTGCTCTTGCGGCGCGCGCACGTCCGCGCCGCCGGCCGCGAGGAAGACCGGCACCTTGATGCGCGCGACCTGTTTGGTCGGCGAACCGGCGTCGAGGCCTTCCTTGCCCACCGCGTAGGACAGGAAGTCCTTGCCGTAGGAGGATTCGCTGATATCGCCCTGCCCCCACAGCATGCCGAGGTCGTACACGCCGACGTAACCGACCGCGCATTTGTAGAGGTCGGGTTCCTTGGCGACGCCCATCAACGACGCATAACCGCCGTAGCTCGCGCCGTAGATGCAAATCCGGTTGGGATCGGCCACGCCTTCGCGGATCGCCCACTGCGTGGCGTCGGTGAGGTCGTCCTGCATCGTGCCGCCCCACTGCTTGTAGCCGGACTCGGTAAACTCTTTACCGTAACCGCCCGAACCGCGGAAATTCACCTGCAGCACGGCGTAACCGTGCGCGGCCAGCAACTGCGGCTCCAAGGCGTAGCCCCATTCGTCCTTCGGGCCGAACGGACCGCCGTGCGGATTCACGATCAACGGCATTTTTTTGCCGTCGCTGCCCGGCGGCAAGGTCAGGAACGCCTCCATCTTGCGGCCGTCGCGGCTTGTGAACAGGATCGGCCGCATCTCGCCCAAGCGCTTGCGATCCAGCCAATTCGCGCGGCTCATCAGCAGCGACGCTTTGCCGGTCTCGGTGTTGTACAAGAAAATTTCGCCGGGATTGCGATCCGAAATGGACGAGAGCAAGGCTTGCTTGCCGTCCTCTGTGAAGCTACCGCCGATCACGAATTCGCCGCCGAACCCCTGCTGCAGGCTGATGTGGATCTGCGCGTCGCGCGACTTCTCGTTGAAGTACTCGAAACGCGGCTTGCCGTCCATGAACATCACGCCGATGGGGTGCGGTTTGCCGATCGCGTAGATCAAACCCGCCGGGTCGACCAGATCGTCGCGCGCGATGCGCTCCATTTTCTTAGTGGCGACGTCGAATTCCATGATGGAATCCGGGCCGGTTTTCTCTTGCGTCTGCAGATAGGCGTATTGGTCGTCCGCGCTGAAATCGAGCGCGCGGACGATCACGTCGCTGACCGACTCGTCGTTGATCAACTGCCAATCGGCCTTATCGTTTTCGCGGTAGTACAGCACCGACTTGTAATCGCGGTTCAAACCTTCCGCGAAGCGGATCTGCCCCTTCTGGTCGGTGGTGAACGACGCGCCGCGGGCCGGCGCGCGCGTCACCGGCTGGCGCGTGCCCGAGTACACGTTCATGCGTTCGACCGAGGTGTAGGGAATTTCGCCCGAGTTGAACGGCGTGGTCGAGACCAGCACGTAATCGTCTTCTTTCTGCAGCGTATCGAGCATCTGTAGCGAAGCCTGACGACTGCCCGAACCGCGCGCGCGCGAACCGGTGGCGGCATTGCGCGCGCCCGCGATCAAGCCTTGCTTCGAGCCGTCGGCGTTCGTGCCCCAGATTTCGCCGTAGCTCACCGGCTGTTCCAAACCGCCGGCCTTCTCGCCGACGGTGAACAGGATGCGCTCGTCGTTGACCCACCAAAAGTCCACGACGTGGGTATTGCTCTCGCGGAAGTTCACCAACCCGTAGGGCTCTTGCTGCCCGGGCTTGATGACGATCAGCAGCGTTTTGTCGCCCCGCGGGACGGTCGCCGCGGCGTACGTGCCTTTGGGCGAAATCCGGATGCTGAGAAAACGGTCGTCGCGAATGAAATCCGCCACTTCGTACTGCGGCGCGTCTGCGGCCTGCGCCGCGTAAGGCGCGCCGAGCAGCGTCAACGAGAGGGGCAACAGCCAGCGTTTGATGCTCATGAGAATATCCCGATACGTAAAGAATGGTGCTCTGAGAACGATATTGCGGTCACTGCGGCGCGCGGCCGCCGATGTGCTTGGCGAAAAACGTCAGGAGTTTCTTGTAGTACTCCCGCCGATTCTCGATTTTATAGAACCCGTGGCCCTCGGTCGGATAGTACAGCGCCTCGACCGGAACGTTCGCCTGCCGAAGCGCCTTCTCCATCAGTTCGGTGTGTTTCGCGGGCGCGCGCTCGTCCTCGCCGCCCGCGGCGAGGAAGACCGGCGCTTTGATTCGGTCGGCGATGCGATTCGGCGATACGGCGGCGAGGCCATCCCGCGGCCCGAGCCATTCGTTGAGATAGGACTCGCCCGACCCGGCTTCTTGGATATCGCCCATGGTATGCATCGTCGGCAAGTCGTAGACGCCGACGTAACCCGCGGCGCAGCGATAGAGGTCGGGTTCCTTGGCGACGCCCATCAGCGCCGCGTACGCGCCGTAACTCGCCCCGTACAGGCAAATGCGCTTCGGGTCGGCGATGCCTTGATCGATCGCCCAACGCGTGGCGTCGGTGATGTCGTCCTGCATCTTGCCGCCCCATTCGCGACGGCCCGCTTCTTTGAAGGCGGCGCCGCGATTGCCGGAGCCGCGGAAATTCACGCGCAGCACCGCGTAGCCGTGCGCGGCCAGCATCTGCGTTTCCTCATCGAATGCCCAGGCGTCGAAAATGCCGAACGGGCCGCCGTGGATCATGACCACCAACGGCGCGTTTTTCGCCTGTGCGCCGACCGGCGACGCGAGGTAGCCGTGAATCGTCAATCCGTCGCGCGCTTTGAATTCGATCGGGCCGACCGAAGCGGATTTCTCCGGATCGATCCAATCGCGAGCGGTCAAGGCATAGGCGGCCTTGTTGGTGGTCACGTCGAACAGATAGAAATCGCCCGGGTTCTTATCGCTGCTCACCGACACGAGCGCGATCTTACCGTCCTTGGTCGTCGAGGTGACGACCACGCTCTGCCCCGGGAAAGCGGCCTCCAGCTTTCGGTACAACTGCGCGGTCGTCGAACCTTCGTCGAAGAACGCGGTTCTGGGGGTGCCGTCCATCAGATAGACGCCGACCGGCACGCCGCGATGGTCGTGAACGATCTCGGCCGGGTCGCGATCGTCGTCGCGAAACACTTCGGTGCGCGCGTCGGTCGCCGGATCCCAAGCCACGATCGAGCTCGGGCCCTGCGGCTGCTCGACGTAGAGATAGGCGATCTTGTCGTCCGCGGAGAAGCCGATCGGATATTCGGCGCGGCCCGCGCCGGCGCGGCTTTCGAGCGCTTTCCATTCGGACTTATCGCTGGCGCGATAATAGGTGCGACGGCTCAGGTCGATGTCCTGGCCGTAGACGAATCGGATATTGCCGGCGTTGTCGGTGACGAACTCGGCGTTGCGCACCGGCGCTTGGGCGAGCGTGAGGCGACGGCCGGTGTAGACGTCGAGACGTTCGGCGCGCGTATACGGATCGTTCGAGAACGGGCGCGTCGAAATCAGTACGGCTTTATCGTCGTCGTCGAGGTCGTCGACGAGAAACGCCGCCACGGCCTCCACTTTTTTCGGCTGGATGCGCGTGCCCGGCCCCGCGCTTTGCACGCTTTGCCCGACCAGGATGCCGCCGCGACTGCCGTCGACGTTGATCGCGTAGAGATCGCCGGTGAGGCTGGGCATTTCCAGCGCGCCGATTTTCTGCGCGGCGCTGATCAACACGCGTTCGTCGTTCACCCACCAGAAATCGGCCACCTGCGAGCGGTCGCCCGGCAGCGCCAGCGAGGCGACGATCTTGTTGTCGGCGCGGCGCAGGATGGCCAGTACCGTTTTGCGATCGAGCGGCACGGTCGCGGCCAGATATTCGCCGGTCGGCGAAATTTTGATCTCCAGAAAACTTTCTTTCCGGATCAAATCCTCGACGCTGTGCTGGGCCGCCGCGGGCGCGGCGGCGCACGCGACGCACGCGGCGATCAAACAAGCGGCGATGCGAACGACGGTCATCTCGATTCCCCTGAACGATGGCGGACGCGGCCGAAATACCGGACGCGTCGATCGGATCGGCGCGTCACTTGGCCGGCGCGCCGCCGATATGCTTGGCGAAGAAATTCAGCATTTCGGTGTACAGCTTGAGATTGTTCTCTTCCTTGTAGAACCCGTGCATTTCGCCGCTCTGCACGATCATGCCTTCGGGCGCGTTGCCGGCGGCGACCAGCGCTTTGTGCATGGCTTCGGTATTCTCCGGCGGGCAGCGCGGGTCGCGCGCGCCGGCGGCGAGATAGACCGGAATCTTGATCTTTCCGGCGTGATTCACCGGCGACATCGCGTCGCGTTCGGCCTTGGTCGCGCCGAGCGCGCGCATCAAGTAACGACGCCCGCCTTCGCTTTCGCTGGTGTCGCTTTTGGTCATCTGGATTTCGGCGTCGTAAGCGCCGACGTAGCCGAACGCGCATTTGAACAGCGTCGGCTCGCGCGCCGGCGCCATCATCGACGCGTAACCGCCGAAACTGCCGCCGTAGATGCAGATGCGGTCCTTGTCGGCGTAACCCTGCTGCACGGTCCAGCGCGTGGCGTCGACGATGTCGTTCATGATGCCTTCGGCCCACTGCCCGTAGGCCATGTCTTGAAAGCCTTTGCCGAAACCGCCGGAGCCGCGGTAGTTGACGTTCAACACCGCGTAACCGCGGTTGGCGAACATCTGATTTTCCCAATTGAACGACCAATCGTCGCGCGGGCCCATCGGGCCGCCGTGGACGTTGACGATCATCGGCAAATTTTTGCCGTCGCTGCCTTTGGGCACGGTGAGATAACCGTGCAGCTTGAGACCGTCGCGCGCGGTCAGCGCGATCGGCTTCACCGACGCCATCTCCTTGGGATCGAGCCATTTGCGGCCGCGCATCAGGAAACGCGCCTTGCCGGTGTCGCGATCGAACAGATACAACTCGCCCGGGTTGCGGTCGCTGGACACCGACACCACGATCGTCTTGCCGTCGCGAGTGGCGCTGGAGAAATCGACGAACTGTCCGGGGAACGCCGCGGCGAGCGAGGCGTAAAGCGCGGCGTCCGGATGCGCCTCATCGATCATCGTCACCTTCGGTACGCCCGCTTCGGTCACGACGCCGAGGATCGTCTCGCGATCGGCCGACAGGATGTACCCGGCGGGATCGGAAACCGGGTCTTTGAACAATTCGGTGAACGCGCCGGTCGCGGTGTCGATGGTGCCGAGCGCCGACGTGCCCTTGCCGTCGCTCTCGCTGGCGTAAACGCGGCCGTCGGGGGCGGTACCGATCACGTCGAGCAATTTTCCGGACGCTTTCGAACTGTTGACCAGCGTCCATTTGCCGTCGTCGCCGAGCCGGTGCAGTTCGGCGCTGGTGTCGTAACGTCCGGCGGCGTCTTCGTCGTCGTAACACACGGCGTAGCGCGGCGCCTTCTTGGCGTCGAGCGCCATCGAGCAATTCGGTCGCGGCGCGCGCGCCAACGACTTACGACGGCCGCTGAAGGTATCGAACGCCACCACCTCCACGCCGGCGCCCTCCGACGAGCGCGGGTAGCTGACGGCCATCAAGACGTTGGTATCGTCGTCGTCGAGCGTATCGAGCAACGAAAAGAATTCGTTGCCGACGGTCTTGCCGCGCTGGGTGGCGTCGCGGGTGCCGTAAAACACCAAGGGGCGCGGCTGCGAACCGTCCGCATTGACGCCGAACCATTCGCCGGTGCCCGCAGGCGCCGCGTAGCGGCCGTAGCGCCGCGTCGCGGTGAATATCAAACGCTCCGGGCCGGTCCAATAGAACTGGCCGACGCTTTTCTGATCGGGCAGCTCGTTGATCTTCAGCGGGCGCAAGTCCTGGGTGCGCAGCACCACGAGCACATAGCGCTCTTCGCGCTCGACCGTCATGGCCAGATAATCGCCGTTCGGCGAAATTTTCACGCCGCTGTAGGCGGCGTGACGCACGAAGTCTTCGACCGGAATGCGCGGCGCGTCCGCGGCGAACGCATCCGCGACGGTCGCGAGCGAAGCGAACCCGCACAACAGCGACGAAACGCAGGCGAAAACGAGCGGACTGCGGCTGAGCGACATCATCGACCCCCTATGCATGCGAAGAACCAAAAAAGATGCGCGCGGACGCTCAAACCGTCGCGGCCGGGCGCGAGGCCAGCACGCGATCGAGCTCGTCCGACCACTGCGGCCATGGTAGCCCGAGTTCGGCGGCCAAGCGGCCATTGTCGAGGACCGAATACGCAGGACGGCGCGCGGGCGTCGGATAGTCGACGGTGGCGATCGGCGTGATCAACGGCGCGCGCGCGATCGTGCCGCGGGCGTAGGCCTTGGCGACGATGGCCGATGCGAAGCCGTGCCACGTGGTTTGGCCGGCCGCGGTCAAATGACGGACGCCCACGCTGCGCGCGGGGTCGTCGAGCATCGCGCGCAGCACGGGCACGGTGGCGGCGGCGATCCAATCCGCGCTGGTCGGGCTGCCGACCTGATCGGCGACGACCCGGAGTTCGTCGCGTTCGGCGGCCAATCGCAGCATCGTGCGCATGAAATTCTTGCCGTGCGCCGCGTAGACCCAAGCCGTGCGCAGAATCGCGTGGCGCGCGCCGCTGGCACGGATCGCGTCTTCGCCCGCGAGTTTGCTGGCCCCGTAAACGCCGAGCGGCGCGGTGGCGTCGTCTTCGCGATACGGCCGAGTCGCGGTGCCGTCGAAGACATAGTCGGTGGAGTAATGCACGAGCGGAATGCCGGCGCGCGCGCAGGCGGCGGCGAGCGCGGCGGGCGCATCGGCGTTCGCGCGGAAGGCGACATCGGGTTCGCTTTCGGCGCGATCGACCGCCGTGTAAGCGGCCGCGTTGACCACCGCGTCCGGCGCGATGCGCGCGACGAGCTTCGCCAAAGCGTCCGGGCGGTCGAAATCGGCGGTTTCGCAAGCGACGCCGTCGTCGAGCGCGCCGCTGCGCGTCGTCGCCAACACGTCGCCGATCGGCGCGAGCGCGCTGCGCAGTGCGTGCCCGACTTGCCCGTTGGCGCCGAACAACAGAACTTTCATCGTGCGACGCTCATGCCGGGACTCGGTCCGATTCTTAATGCCGTTTTCAATACTTTTTTAGTCGAAGTTTCAAGGCGACTCTTAACGCAAGGCCCGACCGAACGATCGATCGGAAGTTCAATCGGCATAAACCGGCAGCCGCTCCGCCGCCACATCCGCCAACAGCGGCGCTCTCGCGTCTTTGTCCGACAGCGACGGGGCGGAGACCGGCCAATCGATCGCCAGCGCGGCGTCGTCCCAACGGATGCCGGCATCCGCATCGCGATCGTAGGTGTCGGTGCACAGGTAGGCGAACAAGGCGCGCTCGCTCAACGCGACGAAGCCGTGCGCGAAGCCCGGCGGGATCCAGAAATGGCGTTTGTTTTCGGCGCTGAGCACGACCGCGGTCCAGCGGCCGAACGTCGGCGAGCCACGACGAATATCCACCGCCACGTCCCACACCTCGCCTTCCAGCACCGACACGTATTTGCCCTGCGGCTTCGGCCATTGGTAGTGCAGACCGCGCAGCACGCCGCGCGCGGACGACGATACGTTGCCCTGAACGAAGTTCGGAATCGCCAGTCCGTGCGCGAGGAATTTGTCGCGATTGAAGGATTCGTAGAAAAACCCGCGACTATCGCCGAACACCTGCGGTTCGATCACGAGACAGCCAGGCAAATCGGTTTCGATGATGTTCATGCGCGTCGCCGGTCAGGGAACGAAACCGCGTTCGGCCAAACCGAGCAGATACTGGCCGTAGCCGTTTTTCGCGAGCGGCCTAGCCAATACTTCCAACTGCGCGGCGTCGATCCAGCCGTTGCTCCAAGCGATCTCTTCGGGGCAACACACGCGCAGACCCTGGCGCGCTTCGATGGTCTCGATGTAATTCGACGCTTCCAGTAGCGACTGATGGGTGCCGGTATCGAGCCACGCGTAGCCGCGCCCGAGCTTCTGCAGATGCAGGCTGCCGTCTTCGAGATAACGACGGTTGAGATCGGTGATCTCCAACTCGCCGCGCGCCGAAGGTTTCAGATCGGCGGCGAAATCGCTGGCGCGTCCGTCGTAGAAATACAGGCCGGTGACGGCGTAATTGGATTTAGGCTTGGACGGTTTTTCTTCCAACCCGACGACCTTGCCGGTGGCGTCGAACTCGGCCACGCCGTAGCGCTCCGGGTCGCCCACCCAGTAACCGAATACGGTCGCGCCGCGCTCCAAACCGTCGGCTTCGCGCAGCATCGCGGTCAAGCCGGGGCCGTGGAAAATGTTGTCGCCGAGCACCAAACAACTCGGCTGGCCGTTCACGAATTCGCGGCCGATCAAATACGCCTGCGCCAAACCGTCGGGGCTGGGCTGCACCGCGTATTCGATGCGCATGCCCCATTGCGAACCGTCGCCGAGCAGCGCTTTGAACAGCGCTTGTTCGTGCGGCGTGTTGATCACCAATACCTCGCGAATGCCCGCCAACATCAGCACGCTGAGCGGGTAATAGATCATCGGCTTGTCGTACACCGGCAGCAGTTGCTTGCTGATCGCCTGCGTGATCGGATATAGCCGCGTGCCGGAACCGCCGGCGAGGATGATGCCTTTGCGCGCGCTCATGCCGCGCCTCCGATGCGTTCGAGACGATAGCTGCCGTCGAGCACGCGCTTCACCCAATCCTGATGGTCGAGATACCAGTCGACGGTGCGCGCGATGCCTTCCTCGAACGTCACCGACGGCGACCAGCCGAGTTCGTTCTTGAGTTTCGAGGCGTCGATCGCGTACCGGCGATCGTGGCCCGGGCGATCTTTGACGAACGCGATCAGCGATTCTCGGGCCCGGCCGTCGGCGAGCGGACGACGCGCGTCGAGCAGCGCGCAGATGGTCTTCACGACGACGATGTTCTCGCGCTCGGCGTCGCCGCCGACGTTGTAGACCTCGCCGACGCGGCCGCGTTCGAGCACCGCGCGGATCGCGCTGCAGTGATCGCCGACGTACAGCCAATCGCGCACGTTACGCCCGTCGCCGTAGACCGGCAGGGTTTCGCCCGCGAGGGCCTTCGCGACGATCAGCGGAATGAGTTTTTCCGGAAATTGATACGGGCCGTAGTTGTTGGAGCAATTCGTGGTCAGCGTCGGCAAGCCGTAGGTGTGATGGAACGCGCGCACCAGATGGTCGGAGGCGGCCTTTGACGCGGAATACGGCGAATTCGGCGCATAGGGCGTGGTCTCGACGAATTTGCCGGTGTCGCCGAGCGAACCGTAGACCTCGTCGGTGGAGACGTGCAGGAACCGGAACGCATCGCGCGCGCCGTCGCCGCGCGATTTCCAATAATCGCGCGCGCATTCCAGCAGCGACAGCGTACCGACGACATTGGTCTGCACGAACGCCGCCGGGCCGTCGATCGAACGGTCGACGTGGCTTTCGGCGGCGAAATTCACGATCGCATCCGGCTCATGTTCGACCAACAACGCCGCGACCAGCGCGCGGTCGCCGATGTCGCCCTTGACGAAGCGATGGCCCGACTGCCCGTCCAGCGCCGACAGCGTGTCGAGATTGCCGGCATAGGTCAGCGCGTCGAGATTGACGATGCGCACGCCGGCCGCGACGGCCTCGAGGACGAAATTACCGCCAATGAAACCAGCGCCGCCGGTGACGAGCCATGTCGGCATTCGAGAACTCCGATCGGGGAAAAGTGGAGCGAAGCGGGGGACGCGAGGCGAGGCGAATCGTCTCGCCCAGGCGCGCATGCCAACGCACGCGGTCGCCGCGCGCGACGACCGCGCCGGACATCAGAACGGAATATCGTCGTCGGAGAAATCGTCCGACGGCGGCGGACTGTTGGGGGCCGGGCGCGAGGCGCCGCCGCCGTAACCGCCGCCTTGGCGCTGACCGCCGCCGTAGGAACCGCCGCCGCGTTGACCGCCGCCGTAGCCCTCGCCGCCTTCGGAACGCTGGCTGCGTTGACCGCCGCCGCCACCGCCGTCGCCGCGGCCGCCGAGCATCTGCATTTCGTCGGCGATGATGTCTGTGCTGTATTTCTCGACGCCGTCCTGGCCGGTGTATTTGTCGTAACGGATCGAACCTTCGATGTAGACCTGGCTGCCTTTACGCAGGTATTCGGCGGCGATTTCGCCGAGCTTGCCGAACATCGTGACGCGGTGCCATTCGGTGCGTTCCTGGGTGTTGCCGTCGCGATCCTTGCGCACGCTGGTGGTGGCGAGGCTGATTTTGGTGACGGCCATGCCGCCCTGGGTGTATTTGGTGTCCGGGTCGTTGCCGAGATTGCCGACCAGGATGACCTTGTTGATGCCGCGTGCCATGAGGATAGGAGTCCTGCAGAGTTCGCCGGATTGGCGATGAGCATTGGATTATAACCGCCGGCCCTGCCGGCATCGGGCGATGCCGCGCCCGCGGGTAGGAAAACGCCGCGTCGTCCGGTCCAGCCGGACGCCGCTGGAGCGATCCCGAGACGGCCGGAGCGCGAAGAGCCAACCCGTATAATGTCCGTCCCGTTCGATCGGACCGCCCATGTCAGCCGTCGCCGAGCCCCACACCTTCACCCGCCCGGCGCTGGACCTGCCCGCCATTCAGGCGCTCGTCGCCCAGGACATGGCCGCCGTCGACGCGCTGATCCGGGCCCGGCTCGGTTCGGACGTGGTCTTGGTGAATCAGGTCGCGGAGCACATCGTCGCCGGGGGCGGCAAGCGCCTGCGGCCGATGCTGTTGCTGTTGGCCACGCGCGCCCTGGGGGGCGCGCAGCAGGCGGATTCGGGGTGGGCGGATGCGACGCAGACGGTCACCGGCGCGGAAGCGCATCAGCTCGCCGCAGTCGTCGAGTTCATCCACACCGCGACCTTGCTGCACGACGACGTGGTGGACGAATCCGACCTGCGTCGCGGCCGCAAGACCGCGAACGCGCTGTTCGGCAACGCCGCGAGCGTGCTGGTCGGCGATTTCCTGTATTCCCGCAGCTTCCAGCTCATGGTCGAGCTGGAGCGTTTGCCGGTGATGAAAATCCTGGCCGACACCACCAACGCCATCGCCGAGGGCGAGGTGCTGCAGTTGCTGCACATCCGCAACCCCGACACCGACGAGCCGGCCTACCTGAAAGTCATCGAGCGCAAGACCGCAGTGCTGTTCGCGGCCGCGACCCGGTTGGGCGCATTGCTCGCCGGCGCCGACGACGACGTGCAGCGGCGTTTTCATGACTACGGCATGGCCTTGGGCTACGCCTTCCAGATCGCCGACGACGTGCTGGATTACAGCGCCGACGAGGCCGCGCTGGGCAAGCATTTGGGCGACGATTTGGCCGAGGGCAAAGCCACCCTGCCGCTGATCCACGCGATGCTGCATACCGACGCCGCGACGCGCGCGCGGCTGCGCGGCATCGTCGAGGAAGGGGATGTTTCGGCGATGCCGGAGGTGTTGGCGGCGATCGAGGCCACCGGCGGCATCGCCTATAGCCGCGGCCGCGCCGAGGATTACGCCCGCGACGCCGAACGCGCGCTCGAAGGCGTCGTCGAAAACGATGCGCTGGCCGCGCTGCGCGGCTTGGCGCGCTACGCCGTGCGCCGCGACCGCTGACGCGCGCATCGATGGCGTTTCCTGCGCACGAACGCGCGCGCCTGCTCGCCGTGAAGGGCGTCGGCCCCACGGTGATCGATCGTTTGGAGCAAATCGGCATCGATTCGCTGAAGGCGCTGGCGCAGTCCCGCGTCGACGATATCGTGAAGCACGTGGCCGCGATGTTGGGCGCGTCGTGCTGGAAGAACAGCCCGCAGGCCCGCGCCGCGATCTCCGCCGCGATCGCATGCGCGTCCGCCGCGACCGATGCGGCCGCGGCGGATGCGAACGAAGCTTCGGATCAGTTACCGAAGCGTTCGAAGAAGAACTGATTCATCGCCGAGAACGCGCGCTTGGCGGCGCGTTCGTTGTACACGCAGCCCGGCGGGCTGTTGGCGCCTTCCAGCGCGAAGCAGTGCACCGCGCCGCTGTAGTTCACGAACTGCCAGTCCGCGCCGGCGCCCTTCATTTCCGCCTCGAAGCCCTGGATCTGCTCGGCCGGCACGTAAGTGTCGTCGGCGCCGTTGAGCACCAGAATGCTGGCCTTCAGCGAGGTGGACTGCGCCGGCAGCGTGGTGTCGAGACCGCCGTGGATGCTGACCACGCCCGCGACGTTGGCGCCGCTGCGCGCGAGTTCCAGCACGGTCTTGCCGCCGAAGCAGTAACCGAAGGCGCCGATGCGCGCCGGGTCGATCGGGGCGCTGGACGCTTGACTGCGCAGGAAATCCAGCGCGGCTTGCGCGCGGGCGCGCAGACCGGGCAAATCCTGATACATCTTCGTGACCTGGGCGCGAGCGGCCTTGTCGTCCTTCGGGCGCACGCCCTTGCCGAACACATCGGCGACGAGCACCACGTAACCGGCGGCGGCCACTTGCTTGGCCTTCTCCACCGACGCCGGGGTGACGCCCTTCCAATCGGGCACCATCACCAAACCCGGGCGCTTGGTCGCGGTGGCGTCGTTGTAGACGATGTAGCCGCTGAAACGCGCCTTGCCTTGTTTCCATTCGACCGGCTTGGCCTGCATCGCGGCGAACGCCGAGGCCGAGAAGAGGTAGCACGCGCACAGCAGCGCGAAGACGCCGATCGTTCGCAGCGAACGCATGGTCGAACTCCGTATTCGAAACTGGGCCGGTAAGACTACCCGGAAACGAAGACGATTGCCGCCTCTTCGCGCCGTCCGCAGCGTTCCGCTCGTCCGCCCGGCCGGGCCGCTCAGCCGATTCCCAGCCCGGGAATCGCCGCGATCGCCTGCGGGTCGAAGCCGGCCAGGGCCGCGAAATGGCGGCCGCGCTCGGTGTAATCGCGATACGCCCCGAAGCTCGGCGCGCCCGGCGAGAGCAGCACCACCCCACCCTCCGCACCCAGCGCCGCCCTGGCTTGCGCCATCGCCTCGGCCAAGTCCGAGGCCGCGGTCAAGGCGAAGCCGCCCGCGTCGGCCTGCGGCGCCAGCAAGTCGTAGATACGCGGGCCGTTCTGGCCCAGGGTCGCGATCGCGACCGGGGCGCGCATGCGCATGGCCTCGGCGAATGCGGACCAATCGACGCCGCGGTCGTGGCCGCCGACCAGCACCGCCACGCGACGATGCCGAAAACAGTCCAACGCGGCCAGCGTGGCGTGCGGCGTGGTGCTGATCGAATCGTTCACGTACACCGCGCCGTCGCGCTCGCCCAATGTCTGCAGCCGATGCGGCAGGGGTTGGAAGGTCGCGGCGTGCGGCGCGAGCGCCGCAGCATCCAAGCCCAGGACTTCGATCGCGGCCAGCACGGCGCACAAATTGCCGCGGTTGTGCCGGCCGGGCAGCGGCACCTCGGCGGTGTCGAACACCGCCGCATCGCCGCGATAGATCGTGTCCTCGCGCAGATGCCAGCCGTCCGCGTGACCGTACCAAATCACGCGCGAATCCGGCAGTTCGAGCGCCGCCAGCGTGGGGTCGGCGCGATTGAGGATCGCGATCCGCGGCTTCGCAAGGGTCACCAGCGCGAGTTTGTCTTCGACATAGCGCGCTTCGCCGCCGTGCCAATCCAGATGCTCGGGGAAGATGTTCGTGACGATGGCGATGTCGGGACGCGCGCCGGACGCGGCGACATCGCGGGTTTGGTAGCTGGACAATTCGATCGCCCAAAATTCCGGCGACTTCGCGGGATCGACGTCCAGCAGTTCCAACAGCGGCAGCCCGATATTGCCGCACAGCGCGGTGCGATGCCCGCCCGCGCGCAGCAGATGCGCCAACAGCGCGGTCGTCGTGCTTTTGCCCTTGGTGCCGGTCACGCAGAGCGTGCGCGAATTCGGCGGCGCTTCGGGATGCGCTTCGCGATCGACGGCGCAATCGGCGGCGAGATCGGCGGCATGCTCCGCGAACCACAGCGCCGTGCCGCCGACGAAACGCGTACCCTTCACCGCCGCGACCTGCGCCTCGGGCCTGTAGGGGCTGATGCCCGGCGATTTGATCGCGATCTCGAACGCCGACAAGCGCTCGGCGCCGGCCTCGGCATCTGCGGGCAACACCTCCGCGCGCAGATGCGGATCGCCGGTCGCCGCGACGGCGTCGAGCTCGTCGGCGGCGCAGAAGACCGTCAGTTCGGCGTCGAAGCCGCGCGCGCGCAATGCACGCCAGGCGGCCTTGCCCTCGCGGCCCCAGCCCCAAAGCGCGACGCGTCGGCCGTCAAGCTGCGAAATGCGCACGCAAACGGCTCCACAGCGCGGCGGGCACGCGATGCTCGTCGTCCAACGCGAGCAGGGGTTCGATCGGCAATTCCGCATCGAGCAACTGCGGCCGGATCTCGCGGGCGAAGCGTTCGACGATCTCGTCCTCGCGCCACTCCGGACGCTCGGCCAACGCCGCCATCGCCGCGCGCGATTCGCGACCTTCGCCCACGCACTCGAACGGTTTGTGATCCTGGAATTCCAGCAGCGCGTCGTAACCGGGCATCTGCGCGGGATCGTCGAGAAGATTGCGCCCGAAGATGCCGACCAGACGCGGCTTCGGCATGAACGGCGCCAGCGCCAGAAACACGAAATGGCATTTCGGGCACACGCCGCACCAGCGGTTGACTGGGCGTTCGCCGAGGATATGGAAATTGCGATTGCAACTGGAGAAATGCGCGTCGTAGCGGTCGGTTTTAGCGAACTGCCGCGCCACCGCCAATTCGCTGAGCGGGCGCAGCAGCGAGTAATACTTCAGATCGGCGGCGATGCGCGTCTGCACGTAATCGCCGAACGCGCGCTCGAACGCCCAACCTTTCGACCACTGATGATTCACTTCGCCGGTGCCGGGAATCACGCTGCCGTAGCTCGCCGAGCGTTCGTTCGAAAACACCACTTGATCCATGCCGTGCAGCAGAGCGGCGAAGACCAGAATGGCCGAATTCACCGCCGTCACCGGAATATGGCCGTTCCACGCGCCGAGACGGTTGTATTCGAACAACTGCGACGCGAGCTGGCGTCCTGGGTTGAGCATGGGCAAGCCGGTACGTTCGGCGCAGGCCTTGATGAGCTGCGAACCGCCGATCCACGTCACCGTTTGTTCGACGCCGACGCCGCGCAGCGCTTCGATGCTGACCAGCGAATCCTTGCCGCCGCCGATGGCGACGAGCGCGTGTTCGCGCAGACCGAGCGCAGGTGCGCTGTTGTTTTCTCCTTCTCCCTCGTCGGGGAGAGGGTTCGCATCGACCGGGAATCGAATCCTGCCGTGCAGATTCAAGCCATTGCGATACGCGAATTCGCCCAGTCCGTTGAGGTAGATCGTCTCCAGCAGCGCAGCGGTATCGGCGTCGATCGCATAAGAATCGATGCGGATGTCCGGTGGCACCGCGGCTTTGTAGTAGCTCACGCCCGCGATCAAATGCAGCAGCCGCAACGCGCGCTCCACCGCCGCAGCGCGCGCAGGCTCCAACACGAACGGCGCCCCCGGCACGGTCACGGTCTCGACCAACTCCGGGCCGTCGTCGAAAGCGTAGACCAAACGCGCGACGCCGGTTTGCGGATCGAACTCGCAGCGGACGAAGCGGAAGGCGCGAATCGCATCGCGCTCGAAATTCAATGCGTTTTCGGCACTCACGAATCGGCTCCGGACAACAGGGCGCGCATACGGTCGGAGCGCACCAGACGAACGACGGCGTATTCGACGAAAAACGCCGGGATAAACAAGACAAGCGAAGCGAGCATCACGATGAAGAATACGGCTGCCGACATCATCGCGAGATCGCTCGCGAGCCCCGCGACACGGTCGGCGAAAATCATTCCATCAAGCACAAAAACGCCGACTAAAATCGTGGCGAAAAGCGGGAACGACCACCAAACGATGCGCGATGCCAAGGTGAGGTCCTCGCAATCGACGGCACGTCCGCCTCGCGAGTGCCATGCCGCCGACAACGCGGCAGCGAGGATCGCCGGCAAAGCCAGTCGCAACAAGGGGATCCATGCTGTGGCCGACACCACCTCTTCCGAGCCGGGCGCCAAAAATAACCACGCGACGGTTCCGGCGAAGAGCAATGCCGCCAGCGCGCTACCGAGAATCAGCACGATTCGCTCATTCACAGTGACGCCCCCATGCTGGCGATCGCCCCAAGTCGACGCCGCGCGATACGAATCACCGAATACTCGACCAGCACTGCGGGCAGAAAACCGACAACAAAAGCGAGGACGGTATAGCGAGCTGCCGTCGTGGCCATTGCGAGCAGGCTTCCAGGCCTCTCATAGGGAGGCAAGTATCGATTGAACTGCAACCAGCCCCAGATCGTCGCCAATAGCGCGAAAAACAATAGCGGATAGGCCAGCAAGCAAATTCTCAATGCATTGGAAAAGTGACTGCGTTCTTTGAATCGTTTCGATTCGGACACCCAAGCGCATGAAATCGTCGCCGCAATCACTGTCGGCAACATCGCCAATATCAATAATTCTTCGACGAATACGGCCATATGCCGCAGGTCACCGCTCCAAACGAAAAAAAAGGATAGACCGAAGCAACCGACCAGAATGGCGGCGACTGCGCTCCCGAGAATCAGTGCTCGACGTTCGCTCACTCGAACACCTCCTCCACCGGCAACGCCCGCAGGTTGTATCGATTCGCCATGCTCATGCCGTAGGCGCCGGCATCGGCGATCAGCAGCACGTCGCCTTCCGCTGTGGCGGCCGGCAACGCGCGTTGCATGCCGATGACGTCGCTGGATTCGCAGATCGGGCCGACCACGTCGAACAATGCGGTGTCGGCATCGTCCAAGCGCGAGAGATTGTGGATACCGTGCCAGGCGTCGTACATCGCGGGACGCATCAAGGCGTTCATACCCGCATCGGCGCCGACGCGGCGCAAGCCGTCTTTTTCCACCACTTGCGTCACATGCAGCAACAAGACGCCGGCCTCCGCGACGAGAAAACGCCCTGGCTCCACCGCCAGCGCGTAGCGCGCATACGCCGATTTGATATCGGCAAGACCCGCAGCCCATGCGTCGAGGTCGAAGGCGCGATCCTCGGGGCGGTACGGAATCGGCAAACCGCCGCCGATATCGATCGTGGCGACGGTGCCGATCTCGTCGGCGATGCCGGCGAGCTCGGCGTAGACCTCGCGCCAATGCGCGGGCGTTTCGATCCCGCTGCCCAAATGCGCATGCAGCCCCACGATCGTCGCGCCGATGCGACGCGCCTCGTCCGCGAACGCGTCGACTTTGCTCAGCGGCAAACCGAATTTCGCGTCGCGTCCGCCGGTGCGCACTTTCGCGTGATGCCCATCGCCGCGACCCAAGTCGATGCGCAACCACAGGGCGCGGCCGCGGAAGACTTCCGGCCATGCGCGCAGCGCTTCGATGTTGTCGACGGTGACGACGACGCCATGCGCCAACGCGGCCTCGTATTCGGCGCGCGGCGCGAAACTCGGCGTGAACAGTACGCGCTGGCGGTCGATGCCCGGCAACGTCGTCAAGGCATGTTCGACTTCGGCCAGCGACACGCATTCGAAACCGAAACCTTCGGCCTCCAGCGCGCGCAGAATGTCGGGATGCGCATTGGCTTTGAGCGCATAGAACCGTCGGTCGATGGCGGCCACGCCGGCGATGGCGCGCGCGCGACGGCGCACGGTCGCTAAGTCGTAAACGTAACGCGGCGTGCCCTGCGCAGCGCTTTCGAGCAAGCGTTCGCGCGCGCCATGCCACCACGGCGTTTCGCGCGCGATGCGCGCATCGGCCTGGAACAGATCGCGCCAACTCGGGCCGAACACCGCCGCATCCTGCACCGGCATCGCGCCGCTGTCGATCAGCGCGTCGTGCAGCACCGGCAGCAACCCGTCGGCGTCCGCTTCGTCGACGACGAAGGTGAGGTTGAGATCGTTCGACGACTGCGAAATCAGATGCACGCGTTCCTGGCCGAACGTCGCCCACACCTCGGACAGCTTGTGCAGCAGCGAGCGCATGCCGCGGCCAACCAAGGTGATCGCCGCGCACGGCGCGATCACTTTGACCCGGCACACGTGCGCCAGATCGGCCGACAATTGCGCCAACACGTCGGTACTGACCAGGTTTTCGCTGGGGTCGAGCGAGACGGTGACGTTGGTTTCGGACGAGCCGATCAGGTCGATGGACAAGCCATGCTTCTTGAAGCGCTCGAACACGTCGGCCAGGAAGCCGACCTGTTGCCACATGCCGATGGTTTCCATCGACACCAGGACGATGCCGTTGCGGCGGCTGATCGCCTTCACGCCCGGCACCGTGGCGGCGCTGGCGTCGATCCGCGTGCCGGGCAGATCCGTATGCTCGGTATCGAGGATGACCAGCGGCACATTCGCGTCGCGACAGGGCGCGATCGAGCGCGGATGCAGCACTTTCGCGCCTGTGGTGGCGATTTCCTGCGCTTCGGCGTAGTCGAGCCGCGCGAGCAAGCGCGCGTCGGGCACGTCGCGCGGGTTCGCACTGAACATGCCGGGCACGTCGGTCCAAATCTCCACGCGCCGCGCTTTGAGCAAGGCGCCGAAATACGCCGCCGACGTATCCGAACCGCCGCGACCCAGAATCGCGGTGCCGCCGTCGTCGTGACGGGCGATGAAGCCCTGCGAAATCAGCGCGCGCGTGGGCTGCGCGGCGAAACGGGCGTGGATCTCGGCGTCGCCGCGGTAATCGCAGTTCACCGACAACCGCTGCGCCCAAGAGCTGGCGTTCGGCAGCGACACCGCGCGCAGCCAGTCGCGGGCGTCGCACCAGCCGATGTCGAGCCCCTGCGCGCGCAGATACGCCGCGCCCAGCGTGGACGAGAGCAATTCGCCCTGCGCCAGCACTTCGGCCTGCCAATCGAACCCGCGCGATGCGGCGCGCGGGTCGTCGCCGAGCGCGCGCAGCGCCGCGAGCCGCTCGCCCAACGCGGTATCCGCATCGAGTTCGAGATCGGCGCAGAAGGCGCGATGGCGTTCGATCAGCGCATCGATGCGCGCTGCGATGTCTTTGCCATCGGCGATGGCCTGCAATTCGTTGGTGACGCCCGACAGCGCCGACACCACCACCAGCACGCGCGCGTCGTCCTCGTCGATGCGGCGTTTCGCCAAGCGCCCGATGGTGTCCCAGCGATGACTGCGGGACACCGAAGTGCCGCCGAACTTGAGCACGAACCAGGGGGATGCGTCGGGCATGAGCGGAAAAGGTGGGGAGCGTTCGGTAGACTGCCGCGGGCGACTTGCGAGGCGCACGAGTCGCGGCGGCGCGAAGCCGTCATTCTATGCGAACGCCTGTGCTCCCGAATGGCTGTGCTCCAGAACCCTGCGCTCCCACCCCACGATGCGGCGATGACCTCATTCTCTTATCTGCAGTTGGACGTGTTCGCCGAAACGCCGGGCGCGGGCAACCCGCTCGGCGTGGTGGTCGAGGCCGAGCGCTTCGATCCGGCCCGGATGCAGGCCTTCGCGGCCTGGACCAATCTGTCCGAGACCATCTTTCTGCTGCCGCCGACGACGGCCGAAGCCGATTACCGGGTGCGGATCTTCACGCCGCGGCAGGAACTGCCGTTCGCGGGGCATCCCAGCGTGGGCGCGGCCTGGGCCGCTCTCGACGCCGGCCGCGTCCGCGCGAACGCTTCGCGCATCGTGCAGGAATGCGCCGCAGGCCTGCTGCCGGTGGCCATCGAAGGCGATGGCGACGCGCGACGCCCGCAGGTGCGTGCGCCGCGGGCGCAGCGGGTCGGCGGCGACGAGATCGCGACCGCCTTGCTCGATGCCGCGACGAAAGGCATGCGACTCGGCGCGCTGGAGCGCGCCCTCTGGACGAACGGGCCGCGGTGGTGGCTGATCGAATTGACCGATGCCGATGCGGTGCGCGGCTTGAAGATCGACCCGGTTGCGGTGGCGTCACTGACGCTGGCGACCGATGCGGTCGGGCTCGCGGTCCACGCCGCGGACGAACGCGACGGCCATCATCTGGCGGTGCGTGCGTTCTGCCCGGCCGACGGCATCCCCGAAGACCCGGTGACCGGCAGCGCGCAGGCCGCCATCGCCGCCCGATTGAACGCGGTCGGCCGCTTGCCCGGTCGCGAGGGCCGCTACGTCGGCAGCCAAGGCCGGGAACTGGGGCGCGACGGGCGTGTGGAGGTACGGGTGGACGACGATGGCGAAGTGTGGATCGGCGGTTCTGTCCAAGCAGCGATTCGCGGGCGACTCACGTGGTAACACCGGACGACAAGATGCGCGATCCAAAATCCGAACCGCACGCCGAACCGATCGACGAAACCGGCATTTTTCTCGCCGAATACGAAGTGCGGCCCGCGCCGCACAGCGAGGATTTCGCCACGGTCGGCGGCGCATTCGTCGTCTGCTTCGTGCGCGCGACCGACGCCGACGCGGCGCACGCGGCCTGCATGCGCTACTTCGTCGAGACGGCTTGGGAGTGCGTCGAGCGCACACGTTTACCGCAGCCGCTCGAGCGCGAGGATCTCGAAGACGACGACGAAGCGCTGGACGCCTTCGACGAAGCCATGACGCACGGCGAATGTTTCCTGTTCCATCTGTGGCCGCCGGAGCCCGGCGAGGGCGAAGCGCTGCATTGAACGTTGCGATTCGACCGATCCGCGCGCTCGCCGCGCCACGGCCCCACTGCTACTCTGCCCCGCCCCATCCGCAGGACCGCCCTCGCTCATGTCGCTTCCCTCGCCCCGCGCGCGCCGTTACGCGCAAGTCGATGTCTTCGCCGACCGCCCGGGCGCGGGCAATCCGCTCGCGGTGGTGCTCGACGCGGAAGGCCTGGACGACGACACGATGCAGGCCATCGCGCGCTGGACGCGTCTGCCGGAAACCACCTTCGTATCGCCGGCGGTCTCGGACGACGCCAGCTATCGGCTGCGCATCTTCAGCCCGCGCCGCGAAGTGCCGTTCGCGGGCCATCCCAGCGTCGGCACCGCGCATGCGGTGTTGGAGGCCGGGCTCGCCGCGCCGCGCGACGGACTGCTGGTGCAGGACGGCATCGCGGGCAAGTTGCCGCTGCGCGTGAGCGGCGACGGCCCGACCCGCACGATCGCGGTGCGCACGCCGCGCGCGCGGGTGCAGGAGATCGCGAGCGCCGACGACCCGCGCCTGCGCGACGCGCTGCGCGATTTGCCGCTGGGTACGCTGCCGCCCGCGCTGATGGACGGCGGCCGGCGCTGGTGGTTGGCGGAAGTCGCAGACGAAACGGCCCTGCGCGCGGCGACGCCGCCGTGGGACGCCATCGCCGCGCTTGCGCAACGCACCGACAGCATGGGTCTGTGCGTGTTCGCGCGCAGCGACGATCCGGTCTACTACTTGGCGGTGCGCGCCTGGGTCGGCTCGACCGGGCGCTTCGAAGACGCCGCCTCGGGCGCGGCCAACGCGACGCTGGCCGCGTGGTTGGCGTCGCAGAACGCGTTGCCCGGCGACAGCGGCTTCTATCGCATCAGCCAAGGCCGCGAAGTCGGACACGATGCGATCATCGAGTTGACGGTGGATGGGGATGGCGATGTGTGGTCGGGGGGACGCGTCTGCACAGTGTTGAACGGAGAATTGCACTGGCCCTAGGATATTGTTCCTCGCTGCGGCGCGAGCATCGGCCGCGCGCGCGGCATCGTTGATTCGGCGCTTTCATTTTTATAGCGGGCGGGTCCGGTGGGCGGGTCTGCACTGTGCTGAACGGCGAAATACGCTGGCCCTGAAGCGTTTTCCCGATCGCGGCGAGAGCTTCGGCCGCGCGCGGCTTTGTCGATGCGGCGGTTGATGCGGCGATTCGCGCCGCTCCCATGCGCTCAATCCAAGCGCTTGCGGAATTTCAGAATCGCCACGCTCATCATCAGCGCGGTGAACGCGGCCAGCGCCAGCACGTCGGTCCACATCGCGGTCAAGTCGGCGCCGCGCAGCATCACCCCGCGGATCAACCGCACGAAATGCGTCAGCGGCAAGACCTCCGCGATCGCCTGGGCGCCGGTCGGCATGCCGTCGAACGGAAACATGAAGCCCGAGAGCAGAATCGACGGCAGGAACAGGAAAAACGCCATCTGCATCGACTGGAATTGGCTCGTCGCGCGGGTGGAAATCAACAGCCCCAGGGCGAGATTGGCCACGATCAACAGCATCGCCGCCGCGTACACCTGCGGCAGCGCGCCGCGCACCGGCACGTCGAACACCCAAGCGCCCAGCAGCAGCACCACGCTGGTTTGAATCAGGCCGACGGCGATGTACGGCAGCACTTTGCCGATCATCAATTCGGCGCTGGTCACCGGCGTGGTGATGAGCAATTCCAAATTGCCGCGCTCGCGTTCGCGCACGATCGCCATCGCCGTGAACATGATCATCGTCATGGTCAGAATCACGCCGATCAGGCCGGGCACCACGTTCACCGCCGAACGACGCTCGGGGTTGTACAGCGGCAGCAACCGAATCGGCCCCTCGCGCACCACCGCGCCGCTCTCCAGCGGCACGGCGCTGAGCTGGCGCGCGCTGGCCTGCACCGACGTGTCGCTGCCGTCGACGAGAATCTGCACCGCTTCGCGGCCGTCGAGCCGACGTCGTTCGTAGTCGGGCGGAATCACGACGCCGATCTTGATCTTGCCGGCGTCGAGCAGCGCGTCGAGTTCCTGCGGCGTGCGCGCGGACGCGACTTGCCGCACCACATCGGTCGCGAGCATGTCGCGCACCAGCGCGCGCGAACCGGCGGTGTCGGCCATATCCGCGAACGCGGCCGGCAGGCGGCGTACATCGGGATTGATCGCGAACCCGAACAGCAGCAACTGCAGCGTCGGAATGCCGATCATCATGCCCAGCGTCAGCCGGTCGCGGCGCATTTGCCGCATTTCCTTCAGCATCACCGCGAAAATGCGCGAAAGATTCATGCGGCGCGCTCCCGCGTCGCGTTCGTCTCGGCGTCGACGCGATGGGTGGCGGAGACGAACACGTCTTCGAGATTCGGCGCGATCGCGACCGCATCCGCCGCGACGCCGGCCGCCTGCAGCGTCGCGCGCAGCGCCGACGCGCCGTCGCCGCCCGCGCGCATCAGCACCCGCAGTTCGCTGCCGATCTGGGCGACGCTGAGCACGCCCGGCGCATGCTGCAGCGCGGCCTGCGCGCGCCGCGGCGTGTCGCTGCGCACGCCGACCGTGCGCCCGTCGAGCGCGCGCATCAGCGTCTCCGGCGTGCCGTCGGCGACCAAGCGACCGTTGTCGAGAATCGCCACGCGGTGACAACGCTCGGCCTCGTCCATGTAATGCGTGGACACCAGCAGCGTGGTGCCGGCGTCGGCCAAGTCGAACAGCGTTTCCCAGAAATCGCGGCGGGATTCGGGGTCCACCGCGCTGGTCGGTTCGTCCAGAAACAGCAGCTCCGGTTCGTGCACCGTGGCGCAGGCCAAGGCCAAACGCTGTTTCTGGCCGCCGCTCATGGTGCCGGCCAATTGCCGCTGACGGTCGCCGAAGCGATAGCTCTCGATCAGCTCGTCCACGCGCGCTTTGCGTCGCGCGCGCGGCAGACCCTGCACGGTGGCGAGGAATTCCAGATTCTCGCGCACGCTCAAATCCTCGTACAGCGAGAACTTCTGCGTCATGTAACCGATGCGTCGACGCAAGGCTTCGGCCTGTTCCGGGATGCGCAGCCCCAGCACTTCGATCTCGCCCGCGCTGGGCGTGAGCAAGCCGCAGAGCATGCGGATGGTGGTGGATTTGCCCGAACCGTTCGGCCCCAAAAAGCCGTAGACCTGCGCGCGCGGCACGCGCAAATCGATGGCGTCGACGGCTTTCAACGCACCGAAGGTTTTACTCAAGCCGCGCGCATGGATCGCGTCGCCGCCGAGGGGATCGTTGGCGAGAGCCTTGGTCATTTCGACGCCGGCGCTTCGAAATCCACGCGCACGGGCAGCCCCGCCGGCAAATCGCCGGCATTCTCCAGCACGATTTCGGCGACGTAACTCAAGCGCGCCGCGTCTTTGCCGGCCAGCGCGTAGTAGGGCGTGAAACTCGGATCGCTGCGGATCGAACGCACGCGACCGCGATATGTCGTCTCGCGCCCGTCCACGCGCACGCGGGCCGCCGTGCCCGGCGCGACGTTCGCGCGCAGCGGCTCCGGCACGTACACCCGCGCGTACGGCGCGTCGCCGACCAACATCAACGCCAGCGGCGCGCCGACCGGCGCTTGATCGCCCAACCGATACGGGAGACTGTCGATGCGCCCCGCGCGCGGCGCGACGATGTCGAGTTTGCGCAAGGTCGCGGTCTGCGCATCCGCCTGCGCTTCGGCGGCGCGAACCGCCGAACGCGCCTGCGCGATGCGCTCGCTGCGCGCGCCGCGTCGCGCTTCGTTCAAGGCCTCGCGCGCTTGGCGCAAGCGCGCATCGGCGCTGCGCGCGGCGGCGACGGCGCGGTCGACATCGGCCGCTGCGACCAGTTCGCGTGCGCCCAGCGGGCGCAACCGCGCTGCGTACGCCTGCGCATCGCGCGCTTGCGCTTCGGCCGCGGCGACCTGCGCCTCGGCCTGCGCGATCTGTTCGGCGCGGGTGCCGGCCTCCAACTCGGCCAGCGCCTCGCGCTGCCGCTGCGCTTCGGCTTCCGACGCACGCGTCTGCGCATCGGTGCGTGTGGTGTCGAGCACCAGCAGCGTCGCGCCGGCTTCGACCCGGTCGCCCTCTTTCACCGCGATCGACACGATCCGTTCGGCCGCGGGCGCGGGCAAAGCGATGCGGTCGTATTCGAGCGTGCCCAGCGCTTCGGGAGGCGCGTCGCGACATCCGGCGAGCGACAGCGTCGCGAACGCGATCGCGATGAGTGGGGCGCGCGAACGACGCGAGGCCGATTCATGCCTCATGGGGCAACTCCAAACCGTTGCGGAGCAATTCGAGGGTGTGATCGCGCACCTGCGCGCGGTCGAGGTCGTGCGCGTTCAGCACGTCGCGCCACAGCGGCGCGCTGGCGGCGATGAACAGGGTTTGCCCGATCAGCGAAGGCACCAGCAGGCGCGGGTCGAGGCGCGGGTTCAAGCGCCCGTCGCGCTGGGCCTCGGCGAACCGCTGCGCCATGGCCCGCGCCAGCATCGGCGCGAGACGTTCCTTCATCAGATCGCGCAGCGCGCCGTCGGCGTGCAGCACTTCGCGCACCCACAGCGGCGGCAGCCAGGGATGCGCATGCGCGGCCTCGCCGACGGCCTCGACGAAGCCGGCGATCAGCGCGCCGATATCGTCCCCGCTGCGCTGCAGCGGCGCGCGCAAACCGGACACCACCGGCATCAAGACTTCTTCGATCGCCGCGGCGCGCAGCGCGGCTTTCCCGCCGAAGTAGTAATGCAGCATCGCCGGGGTGACGCCCGCGTCTTCGGCGATGTCGCGCAGCGAGGCCCCGGCCATGCCGTCGCGGGCGTAGCGCTCGACCGCGGCGTCCAGCAAACGGCGTCGCAGGTCCGCGCCGTCGTCGGCTGCGCGCCCGACCGGACGGCCCGGCGCGCGTTTGCGCGGCGCGCGCGCAGTGGCGTCGGCGGATGCGCCCCGAAGCGGATCGGCGACGGAACGGGCGGGGCTGAGCTTCGAAACGGGCATTCGAGAAAAATTAATTGATTGGTTAATTAATGTCTAGGACGAACCGCGCGATGCCGACGAACGGCGGGGCTGGGCAAGCCAAAGCCGGGCGCAACGCGGCCCGCCTCTGCATACACCCTCCCCCATTTCCGCGCGCGTTGCCGCGTTGCCGCATCACCGCCATCGCCGCCCATCGCTGCGCACAGCCGTCGTTCGTGGCGGCCTCGCTCGCCCCGCGTTACCCTGTGCGCCTGTATGCAAACCGCTCATTCGCACGATTTCGCGCTCGATCCCGCCGATCCGGAGCGCCTCGCCAATCTCGCCGGCCCCTTCGACGCCCATCTGCGCCAAATCGAGCTGCGGCTCGGCGTGGAGATCGCCAATCGCGGCCATGTCTTCCGCGTATCCGCCGACGATGCGGAGGCGCCGCAGCGCGCCGAACGACTTTTGCGCCGGCTGTACGACGAAGCCGACGAAACGACGTTCGATGCGCACGCGATCCATCTTCGGCTCAACGCGTTCGCACCCGATGCCGATGCTGTCCGCGATGCGCAGGCCAGCGATACGACGCAGGACATCGTTCCCCAGGAAGTCGCGGTGCGGGTCAAGCGCGGCACCGTGCGCGGCCGCGGCGCGAATCAGCAGAAATATCTGCACGCCATCGCCACGCACGACATCAATTTCGGCATCGGCCCGGCCGGCACCGGAAAAACCTTTCTGGCCGTGGCGATGGCGGTGGAAGCGTTGAACACCGCGCGGATCCAACGCATCGTGCTGGTGCGCCCGGCGGTGGAAGCCGGCGAAAAATTGGGCTTTTTGCCCGGCGATCTTTCGCAAAAAGTCGATCCGTACCTACGCCCGTTGTACGACGCGCTGTACGAAATGCTGGGCGTGGAAAAAGTGGCGAAGCTGCTGGAGAAGAATGTCATCGAAATCGCGCCGCTGGCCTACATGCGCGGACGCACGCTCAACGATGCGTTCGTGATTCTCGACGAAGCGCAGAACACCACCATCGAACAGATGAAGATGTTCCTGACCCGCCTGGGCTTCGGCAGCACCGCCGTGGTGACCGGCGACCTCACCCAGATCGATCTGCCCAAGCACGTCAAATCCGGCCTGCGCGACGCCATCGACGTATTGCGAGAAGTGGACGGCGTCAGCTTCACGTTCTTCGAAACCCGCGATGTGGTGCGCCACCCGCTGGTGGCGAAGATCGTGCGGGCGTACGACGCGCAGAACGCGGCGGCGACGCGCGACGGAAGCGGTGGCGTATGACCCAAGGCCCCATTCGTCTCGACATCGCCGTGGGTTACGCCGTGCCGCGCGCCGGCGTGCCGGCGGCGGCGAGTTTCCGGCGCTGGATGTCCGCCGCGCTGCAGGGGCGCATCCGCGAAGCGGACCTCGCCGTCCGCATCGTCGGCGAAGACGAAGGCCGCGCGCTCAATCGGCATTATCGCGGCAAGGACTATGCGACCAACGTGCTGAGTTTTCCCGGCGAATTGCCGCCGGAAGTCAAACTGCCCAAAGGCGTGACGATGCCGCTGCTGGGCGACATCGTGCTGTGCGCGCCTGTGGTGGCGCGCGAGGCCGCCGAACAGAGCAAGCCCCTCGCCCATCATTACGCCCATCTCACCGTCCACGGCTGCTTGCATTTGTTGGGCATGGATCATCAGGACGAGCGCGAGGCGCAGTGCATGGAACAGTTGGAGCGTGAGATTCTGGCGGCGCTGAACATCGACGACCCTTATCGCGTACGCGATTGATGCGTCGGATCGCGACCTGGTCGTCGCCCCTCATCCGGCCTTCGGCCACCTTCTCCCCGCCATGCGGGGAGAAGGAGCGGAACGATCCGTTTGCGATAGAAGCAGAGGTCCGTGTCGATCTTCTCGCGATGAGAGGACACATCCGTAGCCATCTTCCCGCAATCGGATGTCGAGTCTCGTCCCGACCCTCCCGCGAGGAACTCGCATCATGCCTTCCCAAGTGCGTGAAAAGGCACAGCGTCGTCGCCTGACCGCGCATCCGTCTTTCGCGCACGGACCATTCACGCACTGATCTTTGGCGAGCCGACCTTTCGCGCACTGGTCTTCGGCGCGCCGATCATTCACGTACCGATCCATCGCATTCAACGGTTACTGTCGAGCCGATGCGAGCCCGGGCGCTAAAGCGCGCACCGCCGAGACTGTCGAGCGGAGGTCGCCGGCCGTCGACCGCGCGGCCGCCGACCACGCGACGATAGTCCCTTCCTTCTCCCCGCACCGCGGGGAGAAGGTGGCCGAAGGCCGGATGAGCGGCAGGGCCGCGCCGGCATCGACCGCAGCTTCGAACTCGCGTCGAACGCACCTTCGAGCAAATTCGACGATATTCGACCGCTCACCCCGCTCGACGTGTGGGAGCTACCGATCACCGATCGCGCAACGACAACTCGCCCCTTCTCCCCGCACCGAGGGGAAAAGGTGGCCGAAGGCCGGATGAGGGGCCGCGCCCGGCGTTCGCCCGACGCCCGGCCTCTCCGCCACGCCGGAGCGCGCCCCCCCGCGATGCGTACCTCCGCTCGCATGGGCTAAACTGCGCCTTCCGCCCCATTCGGGGCGCCCCTGCTACGCCAATGCCCGAGGACGACAGTACCAAGCGCGCGCCGGACGGCGCGGCGGCCGCGGAGAAATCCGCGAACGACAAGCCGCCGCTCGAGAAAGCGCCGCAGGACAAGCGGCCGGAAAAACGCCGCACCTGGCTGGAAAGAATCAGCTCGGCCATCTCCGGCGAGCCCGATAATCAGGAAGATTTGGTCGAGCTGCTGCGCGACCTCCAAGCCGATGGCGTGATCGACGGCGACACGCTGCGCATGATGGAAGGCACGTTGGCGGTCTCGGAATTGACCGTCAGCGACGTGATGGTGCCGCGTGCGCAGATGGTGGTGCTGCCGGTGGACGGCAAATTCGTGGCGTTGGCCAAACAAGTGGTGGAATCGGGGCATTCGCGCTTCCCGGTGCACGGCGAGGACAAAGACGAGATTCTCGGCATCCTGCTCGCGAAGGATCTGCTGCGCGGCGTGGTGTCGGACAACGGCCCGGGCTCGATCCGCGAGCTGCTGCGTCCGGCGGTGCTGGTGCCCGAATCCAAGCGGCTGGACATCCTGCTGCGCGAGTTCCGACAGTCGCGCAACCACATGGCGATCGTGATCGACGAATACGGCGGGGTCGCTGGCTTGGTCACGATCGAGGACGTGCTGGAGCAGATCGTCGGCAAGATCGACGACGAGCACGACGACGCCGAGGATCCGAACGCGCTGATCGCCGCGCAGGCCGACGGCCAATATCTGGTCGACGCGCTGACGCCGATCGCCGATTTCAATACGCGGTTCGGCGCCGATTTCGCGGACGACGAATACGACACCATCGGCGGGTTGATCACCGCGGCGATCGGGCATTTGCCCGAAGCCGGCGAAGAACTCACGCTCGGCCGCTTCGGATTCCGCGTCGCCCGCGCGGACGCGCGCCGCCTGCACACGCTGCATGTGAGCGTGCATGCCGGTTGACCCGACGCGGCATGCTTCCCGCGCCGCGATGAAGGCGCTCCGCGCGCTGTTGGCGATCGTCGCGGCGCTAGGCGTTCTCGCCTCCGGCGCGGCGTTCGCGCAGCGCCCGCCGACGACGTCGCAGGAGGCGCGAACCGCGGCGGAAGCGCCGCTCGCCGTCGAACTCGCGCCGCCGCCGCGCATCGGCGTGGCGACGATGTCGCCCGGCACTATTTTCTTCGAGCGTTTCGGCCACAACGCGATCGTCGTGGACGATCCGGCGAACGACAGGCCGCTGTCGTACAACTTCGGTTTCTTCGACATGGAAGAAGACGGCTTCATCGGCCGCTTCGTGCGCGGCGAGATGATGTACCGCCTGGTCGAACTGCCGCTGACCGACGATCTCCGCTACTACGAAGAAAGCGGGCGCGGCGTGCGCATGCAGTGGTTGGCGCTGGACGAGACGCAAGCCCGGAGCATCGCCGCGGCGCTGGCCGAAAACGCCAAACCCGAGAACGCGCGCTACCGCTACGAGTATTTCACCGACAACTGCGCCACGCGGGTGCGCGACGCGATCGATCGCGCGCTCGGCGGCGGCATTCTCGAAAAACAACTGAAGTCGCGCTCGCAGGGCAACACCTATCGCAGCGAAGCGGTGCGCTTGGCCTCGCCTGCGCCGTGGATGTGGCTGGGCTTCGATCTGGGCCTCGGTCCGGCGGCGGACGCACCGCTATCGCGCTGGGAAGACGCGTATGTGCCGATGCGCTTGGCCGACAGCCTGCGCGACGTGCGTCTACCCGACGGCCGCCCCCTGGTGAGCGCGGACCGCACGCTGCTGCCGCATCGTATCGCTCCGGAGCCCGCCGAATTTCAGCCGGTGTGGTGGCGGTGGACGCTCGGCGGCCTCGTCCTCGCCGGCCTTTGGTTGGCCCTGCGCGCCTACGCACCGCGGACCGCCGCCGCGCTCGCGCTGGGCGTTTGGGTCGTCGCCGCGCTGTTAGGCGCGGTCATGCTGTTCGTGTGGCTCGGCACCGAACATCGCTTCGGCTGGGCCAATCGCAATCTGCTGCTGCTCGGGCCGCACTGCGCGCTGCTGTGGCCGGGCGCATGGCGCGCGCTGCGCGGCCGCGAGCCCGGTCGCGTGTTCCGGATCGCGCTGACGGCGACGGTGGCGCTCGCGACGCTGTCGCTCTTCGTCTATTGGATCACCGCCGGCTCGGCCGCCGCATTCCAGGCCAATGCGCATTGGATCGGCGCGTTGTTGCCGATCCACGCCGCCTTCGCGTTCGCATGGCTGCGGCCCAGCGCCTCGGTCCAGCCGTCTTCAGGCGGCTGAGCGTCTCCTGCTCGCTCCTCATCCGGCGCTGAGTGTCTCTTGCCCCCTCATCCGGCGCTTCGCGCCACCTTCGTCCGGCCCTCGCGCCCAGCGCTCGGACGTTCATCGGCGCGCGAGGCATGCCTCGCAAGCGCGCCTCTTCGCCCCCGCAGGCGGGGAGAAGGAATTCAAGAAGACGGCGATTTTTCCGCTCTTCAGCGATGATCGTCGTCGTTTCGGCTTGCCCGCGTGCGCCGTTCGCGGCACGATGCCGCGCATGACGAAGACCGCCGCCAACCCCGCCCTGCCCAGTTGCGTCGTGAATTGCGCGGTGTACCGCAACGGCGAGCGCCGCGATATCGGCCTCGACGAGATCAGCGATGTGCTCGGCCGCGAGGACGGCGGCTTCGTCTGGGTCGGCCTGTACGAACCGGAGGCGACGCTGCTGGAAAAACTGCAGGAAGAATTCGGCCTGCACGACCTCGCCGTCGAAGACGCGCAGCACGCGCATCAGCGGCCGAAGATCGAGGGCTACGGCAACTCACTGTTCCTCGCCGTGCACACCGCGCAATTGATCGAACAGCACGTCCGCTTCGGCGAAACCCACGTCTTCATCGGCCCGCGTTTTCTCATCACCGTGCGTCACGGCGCATCGCTGTCGTACCAGCACGTGCGCGCGCGGTTCGAACGCGAACCCGAATTGCTGGCGCAAGGCCCGGCCTTCGCGCTGTACGGCATTCTCGATTTTATCGTCGACAACTACCAACCCATCGTCAACGATTTCCGCGACGAACTGAACGCATTAGAAAAAGACATCTTCGCCGCCGAATTCCGCCGCGAAACCATCGTGAAGCTCTATGAGCTGAAGAAAGAACTCACCCAACTGCGCCTCGCGGTCGCGCCGCTGCAGGACATCCTGGCGCAGTTGACCCGCACCCAGATGACCCAAGTCACCGACGAGGCCAAACTGTATTTCCGCGATGTGCTCGACCACGTCGTGCGGGTCAACGACGCGATCGACACGCTGCGCGAGATGCTGAGCGCCGCGATGAGCGTCAACCTCTCGCTGGTGACCATCAACCAAGGCGAAGTGGTGAAAAAACTCGCCGGCTGGGCCGGGCTGCTGGCCGCGCCCACGCTGATCGCCAGTTGGTACGGCATGAACTTCGAACACATGCCCGAACTCGGCGGCAAATACAGCTACGCGATTCTGATCGGCATCGTCGGCGCGGCGTGTTTGCTGCTGTATCGCTATCTCAAGAAGGTCCGGTGGTTGTAGGGCGACTATTTGCACTGAACGCACCATAGTTCTCGAAATACGAACGCAAACGCCCCGCGGTGCTCGCGACATTGCGCACGTGGGCGGCAGATGCGCTGGGGCGCCGTGCGGTGGTGCTGCGCTCGCAACGCGAAGCGCGGGCGCTCGTAGACGACATGCCCCGGGAATGATCGGCCGCCGCACGCATCGCCTTTCTTCTGCTTGCGCAATGCGCGGAGAGGAAAAAAAACGCACGAAGTTCCCTTCTCCCCGCGGGCGGGGGCGAAGAGGCGCGCTTGCGAGGCATGCCTCGCGCGCCGATGAACGCCCGAGCGCTGGACGCGAGGACCGGACGAAGGTGGCGCATAGCGCCGGATGAGGGGCCGCGAACGACGAAAGTAGCGACGGTGATTCTGTCTCCCGCCAACAGCGCCCCTCACCCGCCCTTCGGGCACCCTCTTCCCGCGGTGCGGGGAGAGGGGTAAAGCATTGCGTTCGCTTCTCTTGTTCTCCTCGCAGATAGCAAGTCTGGTAAAGCGCCGATCTGGCTTATTCCTTCTCCCCGCTATGCGGGGAGAAGGTGGCGCGCAGCGCCGGATGAGGGGCGGGGCGATTGACCGGGATCGCGTTCCGCGACACCCTTCCGGCTTCGACAGTCGGCCATGGGCGATGGGAGCGGCGATGACGGCGATCAAGGGCATCGGTTGGGGCGCGTTGGCGTTGTTCGCGGCGTTCGCGCTGGGGACGGTGGCGTTGTCGCGCGGGGAAACCATCAGCGCGTTCTGGATTCTGGCGGCGGCGGTGTCGATCTTGTGCATCGGCTATCGCTTCTATTCGCTGTACATCGCCGAGCATGCGCTGCGCTTGGATCCGACGCGGGCGACGCCGGCGTGGCGGCGCAACGACGGGCTGGATTACGTGCCCACCGACAAACGCGTGCTGTACGGGCATCACTTCGCGGCGATCGCGGGCGCGGGGCCGCTGGTCGGGCCGGTGTTGGCGGCGCAGATGGGTTATCTGCCGGGCATGCTGTGGATTCTGTTCGGCGTGATTCTGTCGGGCGCTGTGCAGGATTTCATGGTGCTGTTCCTGTCCACGCGACGCGACGGGCGCTCGCTCGGCGACATGATCCGCAGCGAACTCGGCAACGCCGCCGGTTTGGTGGCGATGATCGGCATTCTCGCGATCATGGTGATTCTGCTGGCGGTGTTGGGCTTGGTCGTCGTGAAAGCCTTGGCGCAAAGTCCATGGGGCACGTTCACGGTGGCGATGACTATTCCGATCGCGCTGTTGATGGGCGTCTATCTGCGCTGGCTGCGGCCCGGGCGCATTCTCGAAGTGTCGATCATCGGTCTGGTGTTGTTGCTGGCGTCGATCTGGCTGGGGCAAGGCGTCGCGGAATCGGCGGTGTGGGCGTCGCGCTTCACCTTCGACGGCAAAGCGCTGGCATGGTTGCTGATCGTCTACGGATTCGTGGCCGCAGTGCTGCCGGTGTGGTTGCTGCTGGCGCCGCGCGATTACCTGAGCACGTTCCTTAAGATCGGCACGGTGGTGCTGCTGGCGGTCGCGATCGTGTTCGCGATGCCCGATCTGCGCATGCCGGCGGTGACGCGCTTCATCGACGGCACCGGGCCGGTGTTCGCGGGGCAATTGTTCCCGTTCCTGTTCATCACCATCGCCTGCGGCGCGGTGTCGGGTTTCCATGCGTTGATCAGCAGCGGCACCACGCCGAAGATGCTGGGCAACGAACGCGACGCGCGCATGATCGGTTACGGCGGCATGTTGATGGAAGCGTTCGTGGCGATCATGGCCTTGATCGCCGCGTGCGTGCTGGACCCGGGCCTGTATTTCGCGCTGAATTCGCCCGCCGCGGCGATCGGCACCTCGGTGGAATCGGCGGCGCAGACGATTTCGGGCTGGGGCTTCGCGATCACGCCGGAAATGCTGACCGCATCGGCCGCGGAAATCGGCGAATCGTCGGTGCTCTCGCGCACAGGCGGCGCGCCGACATTGGCGGTGGGCATGGCGCAGATTCTGCACGGCATGATCGGCGGCAGCGGCATGATGGCGTTCTGGTACCACTACGCCATTCTCTTCGAAGCGCTGTTCATCCTCACCACCATCGACGCCGGCACGCGCGTAGCGCGCTTCATGATTCAAGAAGTGATCGGCGTGATGTACGCGCCGTTCCGCCGCACCGAAAGTTGGACCGCGAATGTGGTCTGCACGGGGTTGGCCGTCGCCGGTTGGGGCTGGTTCCTGTATCAGGGCGTGGTCGATCCGCTCGGCGGCATCAATACCCTGTGGCCGCTGTTCGGCATCGCCAATCAGATGCTCGCCAGCATGGCGCTGATCTTCGTCTGCGTGGCGATGGTGAAGATGAAGCGAGAGAGGTATCTGTGGATTCCCGCGCTGCCCACCGCGTGGCTGCTGATCTGCACGATGACCGCGGGCTGGCAGAAACTCTTCCACCCCGACCCGAAAATCGGATTCCTCGCCAACGCCGACAAATTCGCCGCCGCGTTGGCGAAGGGCGAAGTCTTGGCGCCGGCGAAATCGTTGGACCAGATGGCGCGCATCGTCTTCAACAACCGACTCGACGCCGCGCTGTGCGTGCTGTTCATGAGCGTAGTCGTGCTGATGTTGATCTTCGCGATTCGGGCCGCGCTCGCCGCGCGCCGCAACGCCAAGCCGACCGCGCAGGAGACGCCGTATGTCGCGCTCGATGCGGTTCGCTGAGCGTCCGCGCGCCGTTTGGGCGCTGGTCGTGCAGACGGCACGGCTGATCGTCGGCGTGCCCGACTATGAGACCTACCTCGCGCATATGCGCCGCATGCATCCGCAGACGACGCCGATGACGCGGGAAGCATTCTTCGAGGAACGGATGCGCGCCCGCTACGGGCGCGGCGCGTCGCGCTGCTGCTGAACCCGAACGCAGACTCTCGCTGAGCGCGGAGCGATGCGACGGGTGCCCGCTGTCGCGCACCGGTCACGTATCGGGCGATCTCGCATGCTTGCAGCCTCTGGCGAACGTGCGAGCGCGACGACGGATCGAGGCGCGGACACGGCGGCCGGGCAGTAATCGACGTCGGATGACCACCGGCACATGCGCGGCAACGGCGCAAGGAGTCGAATGCGCCACGACGCGAGAACGTTGCGATGTGCGCCCATCGCATGCGTCGTCGTCCACGACCAGCGAAACGGAAGAGGCGCCGCCATGACGTTACGGATCCACGTGTATCGGAATCTTGCGCTCGCCTTCGCGCAAGAGCACCTGTCCAGCCTGCACGCGCATCAAGCCCTGCAAATGACCGTCGGCTTAGACGGCGTATTCGGCTTGGAGATCGAACGCGAAGACGGTCGAATCGAACGCTGCGACGCCACGTTCGCCTGCGTCGCGCCGCAGCAGACCCATCGCATCGCGTCCTACGATCGCATGCTGGCTTACCTCTATGTCGACACCAATCCGGTGGCGTACCGCGAATGGCGACGACGCGGCGGAATACCGATTCCGCCCGACGAGGGCATCCTGACCGCGCTGCGCGCGTTATTGCGCACGCCGGACACCGACCGCGAGCGCATTCGCGGCCTCGCTTATCGCTGGTACGAACACACGCTGCCCGGCTTGCTCGACATCGAACCGAGCGATGCGCGCATCGGCCAAGCGATCCGCATCATCGACGCCGACCCGCTGGAAAGCCTGAATTACACGCGACTCGCGCGCATGGTGCATCTATCGCCCAGCCGCTTCGCGAACGTGTTCCGCGAAAACACCGGGTTACCCGTGCGCAATTACGTGCTGTGGCGGCGTTTGGTCTACGTGTTCGATCGACTCGAGCACGGCGACAGCATCACCGAGGCCGCGCACAACGCCGGGTTCTCCGACTGCGCGCATCTGAGCCGCAGCTTCCATCGCATCTGCGGCACCATGCCGTCGAACATCCGAATGCTTTGCGCGCCGCGGCGGGCCGCGAGTTCAGCGATCTGATTCAAGCGATTCTCCCCAGCGCGCGTCGACAATCGATGCGCGCACGCGGCCCGATGCGGCATCGCTCGCGACGCTCCGCGCGCCATCGAAAGGAGACCGCGATGAACGTGATGTCCAAGGCATGGCCGGTGGCCGCGCTCGCGCTGGCTGCGCTGTCGGCGGCGGCGCTCTACCCCCGCGACGCGGAGACGCGCGTCGCATCCGAAACGCTGGCGCTGGAGCTGCAGTCCGGCGTTTACGTCGAAAGCTCGCGCACCTCGCCATCGCCGGACGCCGAACTGTATTGGGCCGATGCCGAAGCCGGCGTCGTCCGCCGCTGCCCCGCCGCCGGCGGCGCCGTCGAGACGGTGATCGATTCCCTCGGCATTCCTTACGGCGTCGCTTTCGACGGCGAAACCCAGGAATTGATGTGGACCGACGCGAGCGGCGAGCGCGTGCAGAAACTGGCGCTGGCCGGCGGCGAGCCGCGCACGCTGCTCGCTTCGTTCGATGCCCCGTACGCGATCGACGTCTCTACCGACGACGAGCTCGTCTATTACGCGGTGGACGGCCCGGTCGTGTATCTGAATCGCTTGAACCAAGCCACCGGGGAAGAACGCAGCGAACCGCTACTGACGCTCGGCGATGCCGAAACCATTCACGGCTTGGCGCTGGACGCCGAGCGCGGCGTGCTCTACCTCGGCGACGCGAACGGACGGATGACCCGCGGCCTGCATCTGAAAACGCTCGACGTGCGCGCGATGGCGACGACCGAAACCGAGATGCCGCCCGGACAGGCGCCCAAAGGCGCGGTGCTGGCGCCGATTTCGGATGCCACGGCCGCGATCGCCGGATCGACCACGCACGACGCGCGCTAACCCACTATTCCTCCATCGTCGCGCTGCCGTCCGCCGCGCGGGGAGACGTCTCATGCTCAACGTTCCGAAACGCGCCGCGATCGCATGCGGCATCGCGGCCTCGTTCGCCTTCGCCCCGCCGGCGTCGGCGGTGGTCGAAGGTTACGTCGACCTCCATTCGCATCTGATGGGCGAACACGCCTTCGGTGGCAGTTGGTTCTGGGGGCGCACCGAGGGGCCGCTGCAGGACGCGCTCGAGCGCTGCGACGGCAACATCAATTTCCAGATCGGCAACGGCAGCCATGCGGCGACGATTTTTCCCGGCGTTTCCGAAGCGCTGGGCGCGGACACCGGTTGGCACTGGAACCGTCGTCGCGGTTACGACAAGCGGCGCTGCCGGTATTTTTGGTGGATTCCGATTCCCGGCACTTGCCCGAAGGAGCATTTCGAGGATTGGCCGAAGTGGGACGCCATCGCGCATCAGCAAATGTGGCAAGGCCATATGCAGCGCGCGCGCGACAACGGCCTGAAGATCATGGGCGTGTCGTTGGCCGAATCCGAATTCTTGTGCAGCGCCACGCCGCCGCTGCGTCGCCGCTACGGCTGCGACGAAATGGCCTCGATCAAACGGCAGGCGCAGTTCGTGCGCGACTACGCCGCCCGCAACAGCGCATGGGTGGGCGTCGCCGAAACGCCGGCGCAGGCGCGGGCGCTGATCGATCAGGGCAAACTCGCGCTGGTGCTGACGGCCGAAGTGACCAAGCTGTTCCCGACCGGCGACTACATCCAGCAGCTCGACGAATTGCACGCGCTCGGAATTCGCTCTCTGCAGTTGGTGCATCACGCGAATAATCGTTTCGCCGGCGCTGCGCCGATCGACAATCTCCGCACCGCCGCCTCGCTGGCGGAACTGCTGACCGGCGGCAACATCAACACGCAGATCGACGACATCGTGTGCCGCGATGCGAACGGCGGCATTCAGCTCGGCGGGCCGCCGTTCTTCCTGCCCAAATGCGACGGCGACCGGTATCTGAACGACCATGGCTTGACCGCGGACGGCCGCGCGCTGGTCGGCGCGATGATGGACCGCGGCATGATCTTGGACGTATCGCACCTCTCGCGAAAAGCGTTCCGCGAGACCTATCAACTCGCGGTCGCGCGATCGAACTATCCGTTGACCTACTCGCATACGCACATGTGGGACACGGTGAGCGACGATCATAAAAACGAAAAGTATTTGCGCGCCGACGAGATCGACATGATCGTCTCGACCGGCGGCATGATCGGCCTGCGCACGGGCCCGGAAGCGGCGCACGCCTACGTTCGCCCGCCGATGGCCGCGCCCTATGTGAGCAACAGTTGCCCGGGCAGCGTTCGCTCGTTCGCGCAATCGTTGATCTACGCGGTGGACAAGGGCTTGAACGTCGGCTTCGGCGCCGATCTCAACGGTTTCACTCCGCAAACCAAGGGCGTGATGACGCGGTTCAACAACGGGTTGCTGTCCGACCCGGTCTATCTGCCGGTGGGCTGCACGCAGGACTACAGCCAACTCGGCGGCAACGGCGGCTTAGGCGAACTGCACAAGAAAGGGCTCGGCCATGTCGGTCTGCTGCCGGAGTACATCGCCGATCTCAAGCGCGTCGGCGTGCCGCCGCAGTACATGCAGCCGCTGGAAAAAAATTCGGCGGAAATCTATCTGCAAATCTGGGAACGCAGCCGACAGATCGCCGGCAATCCCGCGGTCAACGTCGCCCCGCTCGCGACCGCCACGGCGTCGAGCACCTACTGCAGCGGGCCGCCGCAGACCTCGCCCGATTGCTACGCACCGTGGCGCGTCAACGACGGCAACGCCAGCAGCGCGTTGGGCGGCCAAACCAGTTGGGCCAACGACTGGGGCGTCTCGATGCCGCAGTGGGTGCAACTGGAGTGGGCATGGCCGGTCGCCATCTCGCGCGCGGTGGTCACCACGACCGGCAGCTTCGCGGTGCAGGATTACGATGTGCAGGTCTGGATCGGCCCGCCGCAAAGCGGCTTCTGGCAAACGGTCGCGACCGTGAATAACAACGCCAACCTCACCAACGCGCATCCGTTCGCGCAAACGACGACCACGCGTTTGCGCATCCTGGGACGGCGCGGTTCGGCGACGCAGCCGGGTTACGTGCGGATTAACGAGGTCGCGGTGTTCTGACGCGATGCTTCGGCGCGATGGGGCCTGAGCTCCAACGCGACGGGCGACGCGGTTTCCTGCGTCGCCCGTTAGGGAACCTCTGAACAATTCGGGGGTTCCGCGCGCCATGGATGGTGCGCTCGCGGATCGATCGCCCCAGTGATTGATCCGGCGGGAGCGGGCTCAGGCTTGGCCTGCGTCCGCGACGTCTGAATCACGCCAGAATGGCGTCGTTCAGACCTTCCTTAAATCTCGCCGCATGTCGCACGATTCGTCGAAACGCGCCGCGACGCATCGCGTCGCGGCGACGTGCGCTCGGCTTACTGTCCCAAGTGTTTCTTCATCCAAGCATGAACCGTGTCGTGCCACAGCACGCTGTTCTGCGGCTTCAGCACCCAATGGTTTTCGTCGGGGAAATACAGGAACTGCGAGTCGACGCCGCGACGCTGCAGCGCGGTGAACGCCGAAAGACTTTGATCCAGCGGCACGCGGAAGTCGTTCTGACCGCCGACGATCAGCATCGGCACTTTCCATTTGCCGATATGGCGCGACGGGTTGAAGCGCTCGTAGTTCTCCGGCTTGTCGTAGACGGTGCCGCCGAAGTCCCATTCGGTGAACCAAAGCTCTTCGGTGACCAGACCCATCGAGCGCGTATCGAACACGCCGTTGTGGCTGACCAGGCACTTCCACGGCGATTCGCCCTGGTTGTCGAACCAATTGCCGGCGATCCAATTGACCATGTAGCCGCCGTAGCTGGCGCCGAGCGCGCAGGCACGACCGCCGTCGAGGAACTCGTACTTCTTCAACGCCGCCGCCCAGCCCTTGCGCAGATCCTCCAGCGGACGGTCGCCCCAATGCTGGCTGATGCTATCGGTGAATGCCTGGCCGTAGCCGGTGGAGCCGTGGAAATCGATCATCACCACGGCGTAGCCTTGCCCCGCGTAAGTTTGCGGGTTCCAGCGGTAACTCCAGCCGTCGCCGAAGCTGCCCTGCGGGCCGCCGTGGATCAGGAACGCCACCGGATATTGTTTCCCGGCTTCGTAATTCCACGGTTTGACCACGTAGCCGTACACGGTTTCGTCGTTCCAGCCGCGGAAATTGAATTGCTCGTAATCGCCGAAGCGCACGTCTTTCAGAATCTCGCCCGCGGTGGGCGTGATCGCGCGTGAGTTCGCACCGTTGGCGTCGGCGACGAACAGCGTGTCGCCGGTCTTCAGCGTGTTGTTGGCGTAGACGAGACGGTCGCCGACCAGATCGAACGCCGACACCGAGCCGTCTTTCACGATCGACGTCACTTCACCGTTCGCCACGGACACCGCGAACAGCGGATGGCGGCCGAGTTCCTGCGCGGTGGTATAGATCGCGCCGCCGTCGGCGGACAGCGCGATGCCGTCGGCCGACGCGTCCCATTTCGGCGCGATCTCGCGGGTCGTACCGCTCGCGAGGTCCATCGCCATCAGCGCGAAACGGTCCGCCTCGAAACCGGGACGCTTCATCGCGCGGTAGTAGAGCGTCTTGCCGTCGGCGGAGAACACCGGGCCGGTGTCCCAAGCCTTATTCGCGGCTGTGAGGTTCTGCGCGCGGCCGCTGCCGTCGGCAGCGACGAGATACAGATCGAAGTTGGTGCTGGTGGGTTCGGTGCGATCCGACAACCGCGCCGACAGCGCCAGCGAGGCGCCGTCGGGCGACCATGCGATTTCGCTGAGATCGCCGAATGGTTTGGACGGCACGTCGCCGATCACGTCGGCGCCGACCAGCGTCGCTGTTTTCGTCGCCTTCGCCTTACCCTGCGGCAGCGCGGTCACGAACAGACGGTTGAGCCGGCCGTCCGCCCACGTATCCCAATGCCGCACGAAAATCTTGTCGTACAGCACGCCGCTGCTTTTGCGCGCGCCGGCGGCGTCGAGTTTCTTCTTCGTGCAAGCGAGATCGGCGGCGCAATCGACGAAGGTTTCCAATCCCAGGGCGACGCGCTTCCCGTCGGGCGAGAGTTTGAACGCGCCGACATCCAAGGGCAGATCGGTCAATTGCTTCGGCGCGCCCCCCGCGGTCGGGATCGCGTACAACTGCTGGCTGCCGGATTTGGCGCTCAGAAAGTACACCGTGTTGCCGTCGGGCGAGAACGCGGGCGAGTTGACGTTCCAACCCTCGGGCGTGAGCCGCTTCGGCGGCGCGGCGTCGCGCGCCATCAGATTCTCGATCCAAAGCGCGGTCGAGGATTTGTTGGCGTCGAAATCGACCGTGCGCTTGGTGAACGCCACAAACCGCCCGCCCACAGAAAGGGTCGGCGCGCCGTAACGGTCGAGCGTCGCGAGGTCGCGGGGCTCCAAACCGCGCGCGGCGGTCGCGTCGGCGACGGGCAGCAGCAGCGCGAGGGCGAGCCAAAGGGAATGACGGGTCATGGGACTTCCTGGCGGGAGCGAAAGGACGAACTGCGGATGGTAGGCCCGGCGCGCGCGAGCGTACAGGCCGGACGAGGGTCTTCGCCGGGGGCCAGGCGCACGCGGCGGGCTTCGCGCGCGACGCCGCTATACTCGCCGGCTGATCCCCAGGGAACCCGCCCGTGTCGACCACCGCCGCCGCCTCCGCTCACGACGAATTCCTGGGCCACCCCAAGGGCCTGTACGTCTGCTTCCTGACCGAAATGTGGGAGCGCTTCGCCTTCTACGGCATGAAAGCGCTGCTCTTGCTGTATCTGGTGAAGCACCATCTGTTCGCCCAGGCCGACGGCACCATCCTGCTCGGCACCTACGCCGGTTTGGCCTACGCCCTGCCCCTACTGGGCGGGCTGTTGGCCGACCGCTACCTCGGCATGCGCAAAGCGGTGCTGTTCGGCGGTTTGCTGTTGGTGCTGGGACAGTTGGGAATGGCCTACACCGGCGCTCCCGCGACCGGCACCTCGGCCGATACCGCGGTCCGCGACGGTGTCGCCATCCAGGTGATGTATTTCTCCCTCGCGCTGATCGGCGTCGGCGTGGGCTTTCTGAAACCGAACATCTCCACCATCGTCGGACGCTTGTACAGCGAAAACGACCCGCGCCGGGATTCGGGCTTCACCATTTTCTACATGGGCATCAACGTCGGCGCGTTCCTGTCGTCGTTGATCGTCGCCTACATCGGCGAAAAGATCGGTTGGGGCTACGGCTTCGCCTTGGCCGGCGTGATGATGGCTTTGGGTCTGATCCAATTCGTGTTCGGCCAGAAACATCTGAAAGGCCATGCCGAACCCAGCGATCCCGCGCTGCTCAAAGCGCCGGCCCTCGCGGGCCTGTCGCGCGAGGCGCTGATTTACATCGGCGGTTTGCTGCTGACCGTGGTGGTCTGGCGCGTGCTGCAGACGCGCATCGATTTCGGCCCGTTGACGAAATTGATGGGCGGCCATGAAGTGACGTTGACCGAAGTGGTCGCGGTGGTGATGGGCGCGGCGCTGTACGTATGGTTCGTGCGCTTGCTGTTCTCCGGGCTGTCGAAAGCGGAAAAAGGCCGGATGGTGATGCTGATGGTGCTGATCACCGTCAGCGCCTTGTTCTGGGGTTTGTACGAACAGACCTACGGCCCGTGGGTGCTGATGGCCGAGATCGGCATGGATCGCACCACCTTCGGCTACGAATGGACCGCCGGCCAAACCACGGCGATCGGCGCGCTGTTCGTGATTCTCTTCAGCTTCCCGTTCGCGTGGCTGTGGCCGAAGCTGGATAAGGCCGGCCTCAATCCCAGCTACCCGGCGAAATTCGCGTGGGCGCTGGTGTTCTGCGGCCTGTCGTTCGGCATCTTGGCCTACGCCGCTTCGAATCCCGACGTGAGCGGCAAGGCCAGCTTGTGGTGGATGGTCTTGGCGTACGCGGCGCTCGTCGTCGGCGAAATGGTGCTGTCGCCGGTCGGTCTGTCGGCGGTGACGCGTTTGTCGATTCCGCGCGCGGTCGGCTTGATGATGGGCGCGTGGTTCCTGTTCTCGGCCTTCGGCGAAATCATCGCCGGTCGACTGGGCACCTGGGCGACGATCGAACCCGACGCCGCCGGCCAATACGACGTGCCCGCCGCGCTGGCGCTCTACACCGACGTGTTCACGCAGATGATGTGGATCGGTATCGCCGCCGGCGGCCTGCTGTTCGTCGCGACGCCGCTGCTGAAGCGTCTGACCCGCGAGTGACGGATTCGGCGGTCGATCGCGCGCGGCGTTTGCGACGCTTCGGCTGGTGGCTGGGCGTCGCGCCCGCGGCGCTTTGCGCATTGCTCGCGGCGGCGCTGTTGGCGCTGCCGCTGATGGAACGTTTACCGCAGCAGGATCGCCCCTACGGTTGGCTGCTCGATCCTTTGGCGATGCTCGGCGGTTATAGTCTTGCGGCGATCGCGGCGATCTTCGGGGCGTTCGCTTTCGCGCTCTTCGCCAAGGCGCGTCGCGCCGAGCGCAGCGACGCGGGCGAACGGCCGAGCGGATAGTGTCCGCCCGCGCGTCTCTTGCACAATGCCGCGATGACATCGCACGACCCGCGCGTTCACCCTCACCGCGATCATGACGAGCATGCGCATGACGAGCATGCTCATGACGACCACGATGCGCACGCGCACGAGGATCGTTCTCACGACGGTCATAGCGCCCACGAGCATCGCGCGCATGAACATCGCGCGCATGCGCACGGTCACCACCACGGCCCCGCCGCCGGCACGCGCGCCTTCGCCATCGCCACCCTGATGAATCTCGCCTACACCGCACTGGAGGCGGGGTACGGCTTCTACATCCAGTCGCTGGCGCTGTTGTCCGACGCGCTGCATAACCTCGGCGACGTGCTGGGGCTGGCCTTGGCCTGGGGTGCGGCGGTGCTGGCCCAGCGCGCGCCGACCGGCCGCCATACCTACGGTTGGCGGCGGGCCACGCTGCTGTCGCCGCTGGGCAATGCGCTGTTGCTGGTCGGGTTCAGCGGCGCGCTGGCCTGGGAGGCCGTGCGCCGGTTCGCCGATCCGCCCCAAATCCCGGCGGTGCCCATCGTGGTGATCGCCGCCATCGGCATCGCCATCAACCTCGGCGCGGCGTGGTTTTTCCGCGACGGCGCCCATGGGCATGGCCACGGCGCCGACCTGAACCGGCGCGGCGCGTTCCTGCATTTGATGGCCGACGCCGCGGTGTCGCTCGCCGCGGTGCTGGCCGGACTCGGCATGCTCTGGCTGGAATGGGTGTGGCTGGACCCGGCCACGGCGGTGTTGATCGCGGTGGTGGTGGCGATCGGCGCGTTCGGGCTGCTGCGCGACGCCTTCGAGGCGGCGATGGACGCGGTGCCGCGGGGCATCGATCGCGACGCGGTGCAGGCCCTGCTGGAGTCTCAGCCCGGCGTGCGTGCGGTCCATCACCTGCATATCTGGTCGCTGGGGGCCGGCGAAATCGCGATGACCGCGCATTTGGTGCGGCCGGCCGACGACGACCACGACCACTTTCTGGACGAATTGATCCACGCCTTGGACGCGCGCTTCGGCATCAACCACCCCACCCTGCAGGTCGAACACGGCGGCGGCTGCCGCCACGATCACCACGACCGGGCGCCGCATGGGGCCATGGCGACGGGCAACGGGCATTCCCACGGCTGAAGGTCGGCCGCGAGCCCGCGCTGCGCGGGCGTCGGCGCGGGCGCCCTCCCGAGTATCGGTCCAGGCATCGGCGCGACGAGTCCGCGGCGCGCGCGCTGGCCCCGGCCCTCCTCGCCCTCGCCCGGACTTTTGCCCCTGGCCTATAATCCCGCGATTACTCCCTTCCATTTCGGCATCACCACGGGATTCGGCATGCTCAACGACATCAAGAAAGACGCGCAGGCGCGCATGACCAAAAGCATCGAAGCGCTGCGCCACAGCTTGACCAAGGTCCGCACCGGCCGCGCCTCGCCTTCGCTGGTCGATCATCTGAAGGTCAACTACTACGGTTCGGACATGCCGCTGTCGCAGGTCGCCAGCATCGCCGTCGCCGACGCGCGCTCGCTCACCATCACCCCCTGGGAAAAGCAGATGGTCGCCGCGGTGGAGAAAGCGATCTACGCCTCGGACCTGGGACTGACCCCGAACACCGCCGGCACCGTGATCCGCATCAATCTGCCGCCGCTCACCGAAGAGCGCCGCAAGGAATTGTCCAAACACGTACATTCGGAAGGCGAAGACACCAAGGTCGCCATCCGCAACATCCGTCGCGACGCCAATCAGCACGTCAAGGAACTGTTGAAGGACAAGAAGATCACCGAGGACGAAGAGCGCCGCTGCGAGGAAGACATCCAGAAACTCACCGACAAGGCGATCAAGGATGTCGACGAGGTGGTGAAAGCCAAAGAACAGGAACTGATGGCCGTCTGACGCCACGATCGGCGATGTCGGCCATGGACGCATGCGATTCGATTCCGTTGCGCGCCTCGCGCACGCCCGCCGCGCGGCATCGTGCGCGATCGGCGGAGCCGGCGCGATGCGTCGCGTTCGCGCCATTCCGACGCCCGGGCGCTTCGCGATGAGCATTCCCCGCCACCTCGCCGTGATCATGGACGGCAACGGCCGTTGGGCCGAGCGTCGCCGCCGTCCGCGCATGATCGGTCACCGCGCCGGCGCGCGCGCGGTCAACACGACCATCGACTTCTGCCTCGAAAAAGGCATCGAAGCGCTGACCCTGTTCGCGTTCTCCAGCGAGAACTGGGGCCGGCCGGCGGAGGAAGTCGGCGCGCTGATGAAGCTGTTCCTCAACGCGCTGGAGCGCGAAGTGGAGGAACTCGACCGCCGCGGCGTGCGCCTGCGCTTCATCGGCGAACGCGCCCGGTTCTCGCCCGAAATCCTGGCGCGCATGGAAGACGCAGAGCGGCGCACGCTGCGCAACCGACGCTTGCATCTGACCATCGCCGCCAGCTACGGCGGGCGTCAAGACATCGCCCACGCGGCGCGCGCTCTGGCCGAGGACGTGGCCGCCGGTCGTTTACGCCCCGATCAAATCGACGAAGCCGCGTTCGGCCGCTACACCGCGTTGGCGGATTTGCCCGCGCCCGACTTGTTCATCCGCACCGGCGGCGACCGCCGGATCAGCAATTTTCTGCTGTGGCAGATGGCCTACACCGAGCTGTGGTTCACCGAAGCGCTGTGGCCGGAACTCGACGCTGGCCTGCTGCAGAGCGCGCTGGACGACTTCGCCGGGCGCGAGCGCCGCTTCGGCCTGACCAGCGCTCAGATCGCCGGCGACGCCGCGAGCGCGAGCGCGGGTGCGGCTTCCGCCACCGCCGCCGACGCTATTTCTTCGTATCGCGATTCCGACAGGACTCCCGCATGACCAAAACCCGAGTCCTGGCCGCCCTGGTCATGGGGCCATTGGCGATCGCCGCCATCTTGCTGCTGCCGACGCCGTGGATGGCCGCGCTGAGCGCCGTGATCTTCCTGCTGGGCCTGTGGGAATGGCTGAAGTTGGCGGAGATCGACGACACGATCTCGCGCAGCGTGCTGCTGGTCGCCAATCTGCTGATGATGGTGGCGATCGTGTGGGCCTCGCGCTCGTCCTCCGGCGGCTCGATGGTGCTGTTCCAGCTCATGTCGCTGATCGGCGCGGTGTGGTGGCTGCTGTCGCTGCTGTGGCTGCGGCACTACGAGTTCGCCTCCGATCACGACACCCACGCCCGCGTGTTCAAGCTGGCCGCAGCCACGCTCAGCGTGATTCCGGCGTGGTGCGCGCTGGCGCTGATCCACGCCGAACGCCCGAACGGTCAGTACTGGCTGCTGGTGGCGTTGATGATCGTGTGGTTCGCCGATAGCGGCGCCTATTTCGCCGGCCGCACCTTCGGCAAGCGCAAACTCAGCCCGCGGATCAGCCCGAACAAGACCGTCGAGGGTCTGATCGGCGGCATCGTCGCGGGCATGGGGGTGGCGTTGATCGGCGCGGCGCTCATCGGCGTCGAACTCTCGCAGTACCCCGGCGTCGCCCTGGTCGCGGCTTGGACCATTCTGTTCTCGGTGGTCGGCGATTTGTTCGAGAGCCTGCTCAAGCGCCACGTCGGGGCCAAGGATTCCGGCGCGCTGATCCCCGGCCACGGCGGCGTGCTCGATCGCATCGACAGCGTGCTGGCCGCGCTGCCGGTGTTCGCGGTCGGCAAACTGCTGCTGGGCTTCTGAACGCCGGCCACCAGCCCCTCGCCTACCCTCGTCCATCGCGCTGAACTCTCGACATCGGAGACGGTCCATCCCCGCCATGCCATCGCCCGCCGCCCTCGACGCCCCCGCCCAAGCGCCCGCTCTCGCGCCGCAGCGGGTCGCCGTGTTCGGCGCCACCGGCTCGATCGGGGCCTCGGCGCTGGACGTGATCGCGCGGCACCCGGACCGGCTGCGCGCCGAGGTGCTGGTCGCCGGGCGGCAGGTCGACGCGCTGATCGCGCTCTGCACCCGCCATCGGCCTGCTCACGCGGCGGTCGCCGATCCGGCGCTTCATGCGGCGTTACGCGACGGCCTGCGCGCGGCGGGGCTCGACACTCAGGCCCACGCCGGCCCCGAGGCCATCGACGCCTTCGCCGCGAGCGCCGAGGTCGACACCGTGGTCGCCGCGATCGTCGGCGCCGCCGGCCTGTCGTCGACCTTGGCCGCCGCCCGCGCCGGCAAGCGCCTACTGTTGGCGAATAAAGAATCTCTGGTGTTGGCCGGCGGCCTGCTGATGGCCGCCGCCCGCGTCGGCGGCGCGCGCATCGTGCCGATCGACAGCGAACACAATGCGGTCTTCCAATGTTTGCCGGACGCGAGCGCCCCGCGCGACGGCATACGACAGGGAGATGCAAAGCACGACGAAAGCGGCGACACGCACCGCGGGCTCAAACGCATCGTGCTCACCGCCTCTGGCGGGCCATTCCGCGGCCGCACGCGCGCGGAATTGGCGAACATCACGCCGGCGCAGGCGGTCGCGCATCCCAAATGGTCGATGGGCCCGAAAATTTCGGTCGACTCCGCGACGCTGATGAACAAAGGCCTCGAAGTGATCGAGGCGCATCATTTATTCGGCGTGCCGCACGATCGCATCGACGTGCTGGTGCATCCGCAAAGCCTGGTGCATTCGCTGGTGGAATTCGTCGACGGCTCGACCCTGGCGCAATTGGGCTTGCCCGATATGCGCACCGCGCTCGCGGTCGGTTTCGGATGGCCCGAGCGCATCGTCTCCGGCGTCGGCGGTTTGGATTTGCTCGCGCACGGCCGGCTCGATTTCGAAGCGCCCGATCTCGACGCGTTCCCGTGTCTGCGCTTGGCCTACGACGCATTGCGCGCGGGCGGCACCGCGCCGGCGGTGCTGAACGCGGCGAACGAAGAGGCCGTTTCAGCCTTTCTTCAGGGCCGGATCGCTTTCCTGTCCATCCCGGCCTTGGTCGAACGCGCGCTCGATCGTCTCTCCGGCGCGCCGTCCGACGCCGCGTCAGCCGATTCGCTCGAAGGTCTGCTCGCCGCCGACGCCGCCGCGCGCGCGATCACGCGCGATGCGATTTCGTCCGTCGACAAGGTTTCAGCTTCCGTTTCAGTTCCCGTTTCCGATCCGCGTTCGCAGGGGCTCCGCGCATGAGCGATTTTTTCGGCTCGATCTGGTGGTTGATCGTCGCCCTCGGCGTGCTCATCACCTTCCACGAATTCGGCCACTATTGGGTCGCGCGCCGCTGCGGCGTGAAGGTGCTGCGGTTCTCGGTGGGCTTCGGCAAGCCGCTGTGGATGCATCGCGATCGACGCGGCACCGAATGGGCGATCGCCGCCATTCCGCTCGGCGGCTACGTGCGCATGCTCGACGAACGCGAAGGCGAGGTGGCGCCGGAGGAACTCGACCAGGCCTTCACCCGCAAAACCGTGTGGCAGCGCATCGCGATCGTGGCTGCGGGCCCGATCGCCAATTTCATCCTCTGCATTTTCTTGTTCTGGGCCATGTTCGTCATCGGCCGCCCGGACTACGCGCCGGTCGTGGGCCGCGTGGAGGCCGCCGCCGAAGCCTCCGGGCTGCGCAGCGGCGATACGCTGCTAAAGATCGGCGACCGCGAGACCCCGACCTGGACCGAGGCCTACGGCGCGCTGCTGGTCGCCGCCATCGACCGCGCGCCCGCGCTGCCGATTCAGGTCCGCGACGCCCGCGGCAACGCGACCGAACGCCGTCTCGACCTGTCGCGGATCCCGGCCGAGGTGCCGCTGACCGACCTGCGCAAGTATTTGGGTCTGACCCCGCGCCACGGCTTGGTCCCGACCGTGATCGGCACGGTCGAACCGGGGACGCCTGGGGCCGGGGTGCTGCGCGTGGGCGATCGCATCCTCGAAATCGACGGCGGCCAGGTGCGCAGTTGGCAGGACATCGCCCCGCTGACGGCCCGCCTCGGCGACCGCGTCGGGAGTACCGGCGGCGACGGCGAGATCGTGGTCGAACGCGACGGCCGGCGCCTGGCGCTGCGGATCGCGCCCAAGCGCTTCCTCGATAAAAGCGAGCGTCCTACGCCCGGAAAGGCGGCGCCCTGGCGCCTGGGCGTGACCGCCGCGGACACCTCGGCCCCGCCCAAGGACGCCGTGCTGCGCTATGGTCCGATCGAGGCGGTGCCCGCCGCCCTGCGCGAAACCCGGTTCCAGGCGAACGAGCTGTTCGAGATGTTCGCCCGCGCCTTCAAGGGCCGGATCGAGGTCAAGAACGCGGTCTCCGGGCCGATCGGCATCGCCCGCGCGGCCAATGTGTACGCGAAAAACGGCGTCGCCTGGTTCCTCAGCCTGCTCGCCGCGCTCAGCCTGAGCCTGGCCATTCTCAACCTGCTGCCCATCCCGGTCTTGGATGGGGGGCACCTGTTGTATTACTTTATCGAGTTGGTCAAAGGCAGCCCGTTGAGCGAGCGCGCCATGATCGCGGGGCAGTACGCCGGTGTGGCGGTGCTGCTCAGCCTCATGGGGTTGGCGTTCTACAACGATCTGCAGGGGCTGTTGCAATGACGCATCGACGCAGCCCGCCCGCTGCGGTCGCGCCCGCTTTCTCGGTCCGGTCGGTCGCCGAGGCCTTCGCTCCCCACGGAGCGGGCGCCGCGGACGATCGATCGCGATGACGTCGCCCTCCCCGCCACCGCCGCTTACGCCGCCCGACTTTCCACTGGATGTTCTGATGACGCCGTTGTTGATGACGCCGCCCTTCTCGGCGCGCATGCCGACCCGCCGCCTGCTCGCCCTCGCTCTCGCGACCGGTCTGGCTTCGCTCCACGCCGTGCCGACCCTGGCGCAGTCCTCGTCCACCGCGGCGGCGACCGACTTCACCGTCGCCGACATCCGCGTCGACGGCCTGCAGCGCATCGGCGCCGGTACGGTGTTCACGTACCTGCCGATCGAACGCGGCGACCGCGTCGATTCCGCCCGCATCGGCGAAGCCATGCGCGCGCTGTACAAGACCGGCTTCTTCGAGGACATCCGCATCGATCGCGACGGCGCGGACCCGAACAACGCGATCTTGGTGATTTCCGTCACCGAGCGCCCGGCGATCAATACCTTGACGCTGACCGGCAACAAGGACATCAAGTCCGAGGATCTGCTCAAGAACCTCAAGGACATCGGCATCGCCGAGGGCGAGACCTTCGACCGCCTCGCGCTGGATAAAGTCACGCTCGAACTCAACCGCGCCTACAACAACCGCGGCAAATACAACGTGCAGATCACGCCCACGGTGAGCCGCCTCGACCGCAACCGCGTCGACGTGACCATCAAGGTCAACGAAGGCAAGGCCGCGCGCATTCGCCACATCAATCTCACCGGCAACGACACGTTCGAGGAAGACGATATCCGCGAACGTTGGGAATCGAACGAGAGCAATTGGCTGAGCTGGTACCGCCGCGACGATCAATACTCGCGCGAAAAGCTCTCCGGCGATCTCGAAAAGCTCAACAACTTCTATCTCGACCGCGGTTACATCGACTTCAGCGTCGACAGCACCCAGGTCGCGATCAGCCCCGACAAGAAGGACATGTACATCACCGCCGGCCTCACCGAGGGCGAGGTGTACACCGTGTCCGGCGTGAAGATCAGCGGCGACACCGTGCTGTCGCAAGAGCAACTGCAGAAATACGTGCTGGTGAAAGAAGGCCAAACCTTCTCGCGCGCGTTCCTGGAGTTCACTTCCGATTCGATCGTCGCCGCGCTCGGCAACGTCGGCTACGCGTTCGCGCGGGTCAACCCGGTGCCGGACGTGGACCGCGAGAAGCGCACCGTCGCGATCAATCTGCAGGTGATCCCCGGCCCGCGCGTCAGCGTGCGTCGCATCCTGTTCAAGGGCAATACCCGCACCACCGACGAGGCCTTGCGCCGCGAGATGCGCCAGTTCGAAGGCGCGTGGTATTCGCAGGCCGCGATCGACCGCTCGAAAGTGCGTCTGCAACGCCTGGGCTTCTTCGAGAGCGGATCGGTCGAAGCCGAGACCGTGCCGGTCGCCGGCAGCGACGATCAGGTCGACGTGGTGTTCAACGTCAAGGAAACCACCTCCGGCAGCTTCACGTTCGGCTTCGGCTATTCGCAGTTGTCGGGCCTGACCACCACGCTGCAGTTGTCGCAGAACAACTTCCTCGGCACCGGCAACCAGCTCAGCGCCGAAGTGCAGCGCAACGTGTACCTGCAGCGCTATTCGTTCTCGTTCCTCAACCCGTACTTCACCGAGGACGGCCTGTCGCTGGGCTATAACCTGTGGTGGCGCGAGTTCGACAACTCCGACTTCAACACCGCGCAGTATTCGACCACCAGCGCCGCGTTCCAGACCGTGCTGGGCCTGCCGATCACCGAGAACGACACCGTGTCGCTGGTGTTCGGCATCGATCGCAACAAGATTCTCGCCTCCTCGTTCATCGGTTCGCCGCAGTCGCTGGTCGATTACATCGACGGCGTGGGCCGCGCGACGTTCCATTCGTGGCGCGCGGAAGTGGGCTGGGCGCGCGACACCCGCAACGACTTCTTCACGCCGACCGCGGGCACCTACCAGCGCGTCTCGGCCGAAATCACGCTACCGGGTTCGACCGCCGAGTACTACAAACTCAACTACGAATACTCGAAGTACTGGCCGCTGTCGCGCGCGCTGGTGCTGAATACCCGCTTTCAATTGGGCTACGGCGACAGCTACGGCTCCGACTTCGTGCGCGACGTCTGCTTCGGCGCGACACCCGAATCGAATCCGTGCACGCCCAGTTCGCCGGACTATCGCCGCACGATTCGCGCCAGCGGTTTGCCGATCTTCGAGAACTTCTACGCGGGCGGCACGCGTTCGGTGCGCGGCTTCCGCGACAACACCTTGGGACCGACCGATTTCGCCGCGGGCAGTCTGTTCGCGCAGCCGATCGGCGGCTCGGTGAAGACCGTGGGCTCGCTGGAAATGTACTTCCCGACCTTGCTCGATACCCCGGCCGCGCGCATTTCCGCGTTCGTCGACGTCGGCAACGTCTACAAGGACATCGACAGCTTCGACGCGAACGAACTGCGCGCGACCGCGGGCGTGGCCCTGCTGTGGCGCGCGCCGGTCGGCCCGATCTCGATCAGCTACGCCACGCCGATCAAGAAAGAAGACACCGACGAGATCGAACGCCTGCAGTTCACCTTCGGCGGCGCGTTCTGATGACGGCGGAGCGCAACGTTCGGTCGTTCGGTCTCTGAGTTCGAACTCCGAGCCCGCGCATGTCCGTCGCTACGCGCACCGTCGCCGAACTCGCCGAGCGTTTCGCGTTGGAAACGCGCGGCGACGCGTCCCGCGCGATCGAAGGCGTGGCCACGCTCGCGCGCGCCGGCTCCTCGCAGCTCGCGTTCCTCGCCAATCCGCGCTACCGCAACCAGTTGGACGCCTGCGAAGCGGGTGCGGTCGTGATGCGCGCCGAGGACGCCGAGACTTACGTCGGCACCGCCCTGATCGCCAAGGACCCGTACGCCGCGTTCGCGAAGATCGCGGCGCTGTTCGAGGCGCGCGAGCCGGCGACGCCGGGCGTGCATCCGATGGCCGCGATCGACCCGACTGCCGAGATCTCGCCGCGCGCCAGCATCGGCCCCTTCGTCAGCGTCGGCGCGCGCAGCCGGATCGAAGCCGGCGCGATCGTCGGCCCGGGCTGCGCGATCGGCGAGGACTGCGTGGTCGGCGAAGACTGCGAATTGGTCGCGCGCGCGACCTTGGTGCGCCGCGTGCGCTTGGGCAAACGCGTGCTGATCCATCCCGGCGCGGTGCTCGGCGCCGACGGTTTCGGCATCGCGATGGAGCACGGGCGCTGGCTGAAAGTGCCGCAGCTCGGCGGCGTGCGCATCGGCGACGATTGCGAAATCGGCGCGAACACCACCATCGACCGCGGCGCGATGGACGACACGGTGCTCGAAGAGGACGTGCGCCTCGACAACCAAATTCAGATCGGCCACAACGTGCGCATCGGCGCGCACACCGCGATGGCCGGCTGTTCGGCGGTGGCCGGCAGCGCCACGATCGGCCGCTATTGCTTGATCGGCGGCGGCGCGGGCGTACTGGGGCATCTGGAGGTCTGCGACCGCGTGGTGATCACGGCGATGAGCTTAGTCACCAGCGCGATCCGCGAACCGGGCGAATATTCCTCGGGCACGCCCTTGATGGATAACCGCACGTGGCGCAAAAATGCCGCACGCTTCAAACATCTCGACGCCCTGGCGCGCCAGCTCGGGCCACGCAGTAAGGATTCTCGATGACCTCCGACGCGACGAGCACCGATCCGGCCACTTCCGACGCGAACGCGGCTGGCGGCCAGTCCTTAGACGATCTTCCCAGCATCCAATCGCTGCTGCCGCATCGCTATCCGTTCCTGCTGGTGGATCGCATCGTATCGTTCGAACGCGGCAAGCGCATCCATGCGTACAAGAACGTCACCATCAACGAACCCTTTTTCCAAGGCCATTTCCCTTCGCACCCGGTGATGCCGGGCGTGTTGGTGATCGAGGCCATGGCGCAGGTCGGCGGATTGCTGTTCCAGCTCAGCATGGGCGGCGACAATCTCTCCGAAAAATTGTTCTATCTGGTGAAGGTGGACAACGCGAAATTCACGCGCATGGTGGTGCCGGGCGACCGTTTGGACATGGAGGTCGAGCTCACGCGCCGCATTCGCAACATGGCGATGTACACCGGCGTCGCGCGCGTCGACGGCAAAAAAGCGGCCTGCGCCGAATTCTTGTGCGCCGAAGGGAAAGAGAACGAGCGATGACGACGGCGCTTCCTTCGACGGCATCGATCCACCCCACGGCCTCGGTCGACCCCGCCGCCAAGCTCGGCGAAGGCGTGCGGATCGGCGCGTTCACCTACATCGGGCCGGACGTCGAGATCGGCGACGGCACGGTCGTCGGCCCGCACTGCAGCGTGCACGGCCCGACCCGCATCGGCCGCGACAACCGCATCCACGGCCACGCCGCGATCGGCGGCGAGCCGCAGGACAAGAAATTCGCGGGCGAACGCGCCGAATTGATCGTCGGCGATCGCAACCAAATCCGCGAATTCGTCACGATCAATCGCGGCACCGGCAACGGCGGCGGCGTCACCCGCGTCGGCGACGACAACTGGTTCTTGGCGTACGTGCACATCGCCCACGATTGCCGCGTCGGCGATCACTGCGTGTTCTCGAACAACGCCACGCTGGCCGGCCACGTCGATATCGACGACCACGTCATCCTCAGCGGCTTCGCGGGGGTGCATCAGTTCTGCCGCGTCGGCGCGCACGCGTTCATCGGCATGGGCGCCTTGGTCAACGGCGACGTGCCGCCGTTCCTGATGGTGGCCAGCGAAGATTACGGCCGCCCGCGCGGCATCAATTCCGAAGGCCTGAAGCGTCGCGGTTTCGCGCCCGAGCGCGTGTCGGCGATCAAACGCGCCTACCGCGCGCTGTACATGTCCGGCGCGAATCTCGCCGACGCCAAGGCGCAATTGCAGCGATTGGCCGCCGACAGCGACGACGTGCGCCAGTTCCTCGACTTCATCGAACGCGGCGAGCGGCCATTGGCGCGGTGAGCCCGCGACGCGGGAATCGAGCGGATACGCATCCCGGCGGCGTTCTCGACCCAGTGAGTGTGCGCTTTTGACGACTCCGAAGCTCTCGATCTCCGGCCCGAAACGCATCGCGCTCGTCGCCGGCGAAACCTCCGGCGACCAGCTCGGCGCGGGCTTGATCGCAGAGCTGCGCGCGCGTTTTCCCGACGCGGAATTCGCCGGCATCGGCGGCGCGGCGATGCGCGCCGAAGGTCTCGACGCGTGGCACGACTGCGGAGAACTCGCGGTGATGGGTTTGGCCGAAGTGCTGCGCCATCTGCCGCGGCTGTTGAACCTGCGCCGCGCGCTGCGCAAGCGGCTGTTGGCGTGGAAACCGGATATCTACATCGGCATCGACGCGCCCGACTTCAATCTGGGCGTGGAGCGCTGGCTCAAGGAACGCGGCGTGCGCACCGCGCATTACGTCGGACCGTCGGTGTGGGCGTGGCGCGAAGAACGCGCCGAAAAGATCGGCCGCAGCGCGGATCGTGTGCTCTGTCTGTTCCCGATGGAGCCGCCGATCTACGCGCGCTACGGCGTCGATGCGCGCTTCGTCGGGCATCCGCTGGCCGATGCGATCCCGTTGAATCCTAATCGCGCTGCCGCGCGCGAGGCGCTCGGCTTGGATCCGCGCGCGCCGACGCTCGCGCTGCTGCCCGGCAGTCGGTTGGGCGAAATCGAGAAGATGCTGGCGATCTTTCTGGAAGCCGCCGCGCTGGTGCGGCAGCAATTGCCCGCGCTACGAATCGCGGTGCCCGCGGCCACGCCCGCGTGCCGCACCGCGATCGACGCGCATCTGCGCGCATTCCCCGAACTCGGCGATGCGGTGCGCGTCTTCGACGGCGATGCGCAGCGCGCGATGATCGCGAGCGACGCGGTGCTGCTCGCCTCCGGCACCGCCGCGCTGGAAGCGATGCTGTGCAAACGGCCGATGGTGATCGGCCACCGCATTTCGCCCACGACCTATCGCATCGTCTCGACGTTCGGCATGCTCAAAACGCGCTTCGTCGGTTTGCCGAACGTGCTGGCGAACGAAGGTTTGGTGCCGGAATTGCTGCAGCACGATTGCACGCCCAGCAAGCTCGCGGCCGCGCTGTTGCGCTGGTTCGGCCATCCCGCGGCAGTCGAGGCGCTGCTGCCGCGCTTCGAGGCGCTGCATCGGCAGTTGCGCTGCGATGCCTCCGCGCGCGCGGCCGATGCGATCGCCGAATTGATCGCGCCGGAGCGTTTCGGCGCTGTCGCGTCGGCGTCCGTCGACGCCGATCCCGCCGCGCATTGAGCCGCGTCGCCGCGATGCCGCCGCGCAAACGCACGCCGCACGACCCGAACGCACCGACGCTGTTCGGCGCGCCCGAGTCCGTCGCGTCGCGCATCGCCGCCGCGCGCTTGATCGCGGGCGTGGACGAAGCCGGTCGCGGGCCGCTGGCGGGGCCGGTGACGGTGGCGGCGGTCATCCTGGACCCGGCGCGACCGATCGCGGGTCTGGACGACTCCAAAAAACTGAGCGAAGCCGCGCGCGAACGCTTGTTTCCGCTGATCGTCGAACACGCGCTAGCGTGGCGGATCGAATTCGTCGAAGCCGACGAGATCGATCGGCTCAATATTCTGCAGGCCACGCTGACCGGCATGCGGCGCGCGCTGGACGGTCTGCAGCCGCGCGCCGAGGCCGCGCGCATCGACGGCAACAAACTGCCGCGCGACCTGCCCTGCCCCGCCGAAGCCTTGATCGGCGGCGACGCGATCGAACCGGCGATTATGGCCGCGTCGATCCTGGCGAAAGTCGCGCGCGACCGGCGTATGCGCGAGCTGCATGCGCGCTACCCCGAATACGGGTTCGACCGGCATAAAGGCTATCCGAGCCCCGCGCATCTCGACGCGCTGAAAACGCACGGCCCCTGCGCAGAACACCGACGCAGCTATGCGCCGGTGCGCGCATTGCTTACCATGCCGTAACGCGCGCGCCGCCGTCCCGCAGGCCGCTTCGCGCCGCCGCTCTCGACCTCGGACACCGACCACGATGCAACAGACGCTGCGCAAAGAACTGTTCTGGATCACGCTCAAAGCGATGCTGGCCCTGCTGCTGGTGCCGCTGGTCACGCTGGGATTCGCGCATCATTTCAAGCAGAGCACCGACAGCCGCTATCGGGCCGAACTGACCCAGTCGGTGAACGGCGACGCGTCGCTGCCCGCCGAGCAACGCGCTGCGATCGTTCGGCAAATACAAACGGTGAAACCCTCCGAAACGTGTTCGAGCGCGGACCCATCGCTGGACGGTTATCGCGACGCCGTGTGCGCGCCGTATTCCGAGCTGCACCAGTTCGTGCTCGCCGAAAACGCCGCGACCTGGGCGCTGATCGGCAGTCTCGCGCTGCTCGGCGTGGTCGCGCTGCTGGCCGGGTTGGCGTTCGCGCGCCGCAGCGTCCGCTACGTCAGTTTCGTGACGGGCTGGCGGCTGCTGAGCGCGAGCGCAGCGATCATCGTGGTGACGCAGGCGGCGTTCCTGGTCTGGCTGTCGTTCTGGGTCACCGCGTTCTTCACGCAATCCTACTTCGTCAAACTGATTCTCATCGCGGGTCTGTTCGCGTTGGGCGCGGTCGCGATGGTGGTGATCGCGCTGTTCCGGTTCCCGAAGGACGAATATCAAGTGCTCGGCGCCGTCGTCGACGACACCCAAGCGCCCGCGCTGTGGCGACGCATCCGCGCGCTCGCCGACACCATCGGCACCCCGCCGCCCGATCATTTGGTGATGGGCATCGACGACAATTTCTTCGTGACCGAGCAACCGCTGAACGTCGGCGAGCGCCGCGTCGAGGGCCGTTCGCTGTTCGTCAGCTTGCCGCTGCTGCGCGTGCTCGCGCAGTCCGAAGCCGATGCGGTGCTCGCGCACGAACTCGGCCACTACGCCGGCGGCGACACCCGCGACAGCGCGCGACTCGGGCCGGCGCTCTCGCGCTACGATCTCTACCGCTTTCACATGCACGAGGGCGGACTGACCAAGTCGGTCGCTTACTTGCTCGATTTCTATCGGGTGATGTTCGAATTGGCGCTGCGTCGCAGCAGCCGCGAGCGCGAATTCGCGGCCGATCGCGTCGCCGCCGAGCGCACATCGCCGCGCGATATCGCGCATTCGCTCATCAAGATTTCGGCGTACTCCGAGTACCGAGGCCGCATCGAACAACAGTTGTTCGCGCAGGACGTCCGGCACGACGACCGCCTCGGCATCGCCGACCGGATCGCGCAGGGCCTGCAGGCGTTCGCGCGATCGGAGCATTTTCTGCGCGCGATGCGCTCGGGAAGCGTGCCGCACCCGTTCGATTCGCATCCGCCGATGCGCGAACGCATGAAGCAGGCCGGCTATCCCGTCGACGAGGCCGACTACGCCGGGATCGCCTGCGACTTGCCCGCCGCGACTTGGGCGGGCGAGATCATCGATGCCGACAAGCTCGAATCGGCGCTGTGGGCGGTGTTCGAGCAGCAGTTCGCGCAGGCGCACGAAGAACAACTAGCCTGGCGCTATCTGCCCGAAACGGAAGAAGAGCGGCAAATCGTCCTCCGCTATTTCCCGCAGGTCCGTATCGATTTGCCGAAGGGACGCGCGCTCGAAGTGAATCACGAAGGCATCGTCGACCCCGATCAAGGCCATCTGATCGCATGGGAGACGATCGAACGGATGAGCTTCGACAAACCGCTGATGCAGGCGACCCGGGTGGTCCTCGTGCACACGAACAGCGGGCCGCGCGCGGGCAAGACCACGCCGCTGAAGCTGGGGCTCGACGAAAAAGGCCAAGAAGCGCTCGGCGAAATCCTCGGCAGATACCATGCGCGGCACCGCGCATCGCGCGCTTACATGCATTCGCTCGCGCGCGACCCGGCGTTCAGCGCGCAAGACCCGGTTTAAAGCGCTGCGCGGTTCGATTCGGGCCGGTTCGAAAGGCGACTCGCTTTATGCCGGGACGCGCTTCGCGCCCGGCTTCACTTGAAGTTGCCGAAGGTCAGATGCAGCGGCCAGCGCGGTTCGCGCGGGAGGCCCAGCGATTCGCGGTACTCCAGCGCTTCTTCGCAGATCACCGGGAAGAAGGCGTACTGGTCGACTTCGCGCGGCGGGTGGACGTACTCGAATTCGACGACGCGGCCTTCGCGGTCGTTCCAATGGCGCGGATCGGGCAAGGTTTCGCCGAGCACCACCGACACGTGCGCGCCCCATAACGGATCGGCGAGCGGCGGCGCGGCGCGACGTTCGAGCATGCGCAAACGCCGCAAATAGCGCCCGACATCCGGGTCGCATTGGATGATGAGCCAGCCGTCGGTGCTGCGCCCATCGCGACGCATCCGATTGCCGGACGCATCGAGCGGCGGTGCGAAACGGTAGAGGCCCGACAGTCGCGGCATGACGAGAAGGTTCGCGTCGCGGGTGTCGCGACGCAGGACGAGAGGGGCGCGAATCCTAACAGACCGCCGCGCGTCGGTCGGCGCGCGATGCCGCATTCGCGCGGAAGTGCGAGAGGAAGAAACGCAGCGTCGGCCATCGCGCGGCGACGACACGGCGACGACTCGACGACAGCGCGACGACGAGTCGATGATCCCTCGACGACTCCGCGGACGATCGCGCAGAGCATCTCGCCGACGATCACGGGGCGACCGCGCGCATGATCGCGCGAGCGATCCGGCGCATGAATGGAGCCGTTCGATCCGATCGAATCTGTCGACCGCGTCTCAGTGCGCGCGTCGTACCCCGGATAACGTCGACGGGTCGCTCCGTTCGGCCCAAGGCATGCGGAGCGACGCGGCGCGCCGGGATGGCGTTCGTCGATCGGCGCGGCCAGGTCGCACTGCGACCCGCAATGAGATCCACACCACGATCCATACGACGATTCATACGATAAGGAGATTGAACCATGCGTACCCTGTCCGCTTCCCCCGACACCGTCGCCCGCACGCGTTTTCTGCCCATCGCGTTGTCCGCCTCGATGGCGTTCGCCAGCGTCGCCGGCGCCATCGGCGCGCTCACCCCCGCCCCGGCGCATGCCGCGGTGCCGACCATCACCACCTTCGCCTGCCCGTTGGATAACGGCGGCGGCCGTTTCTACTGCTTCGTCGATTACACCTCCGACAGCACGGCGACGGTCACCTGGTCGGGTTACGGCACGACCATCAACGACCCCGGTCACAGCGATTTCTACGGCCACTGCGCGATCAACGACTACTTCACCGTGACCGTGACCATCACCAATGCCTCGGGCACGGTCACGCGCACCAGCTATCGCGCCCGCTGCAAGGGCGGACCGATCATCCTCTGATTCAGGCACCACCGATGTTGCCGACACGGCCGCGAAAGCGGCCGTGTCTAAGAGGGAATGTCCGGCCACGAAAGCGGCCGTGTCTAAGATGGAATATCCGGCTGCGAAAGCGGCCGCGTGGCGATTGGCGTTGGAGCGTCTGCGCTCGCGCCAGAACAAGGAAACCTTCTCCCAAAACGATGCATACCGCTCCAATCGGGGATTCGGCCAATCTACGCACGTCGTTTTTGTGCCGTCTGTCACAAAAATTTCGCTTTTCGACAGCGTCGCAGACGACCGCCGCCCGTATCGACGGGTGGCGTCCCCCGAAACGCCCAAGCATGGGCGGACATATGGAGATTTAGGAATGAAGTTATCGTTCACGACCACCCCGTACCGTCGCGTCGAAGCGACACTCGCTTCGGCCCTGGCTGCGGCCGTCCTCGCTGCGGCATCGCTGACCGCGGCCGCGGCCGAACCGCAAGCGTCCGGGGGCTACACCGCGTCGGCGGCCCCGCCGACGATCACGAGCTTCGTCTGCCCGAACCCCGCCGATAGCGGTAACGGCTGGTTCGCTTGCTATGCGACCTACAGCTCGAGCGCGCCGGCGACGGCGACCTGGACCGGTCGCCCCGGCTATCAGTACGACGGCGGCGCTTGGACCGATTTCTTCGGTCAATGCGCGTACGGCGAAACGGTGAAGATCACGCTCACCGCGCGCAACGCCTACGGCAGCACCGTCCGTAACGCCTCGTTCAAATGCCGCTGGTAAGCGGTACGCGCCCGTCGCGTCGGGCGCACTGAGCGCGATGGGCGGCGATCCTCCGGAGATCGCCGCCCGCACGCGCCTGTCAAGCCTTGCCCGGACCGCCCACGCGGCCTACCCTGCCGGTCTGCGCATTCCGGCACGCCGATGTCCGCCCGTTTCGCCCACCTCCACCTGCACAGCGAATACTCGCTCGCCGATTCGACGATCCGCATCCCGGAACTCGTCGCGCGTTGCGTCGCGCAGGGCCAGCCGGCGGTGGCGATGACCGATCGCAATAATCTCTTCGCGCTGGTCAAGTTCTACAAAGCCGCCGAAAGCGCGGGCGTGAAGCCCATCGCCGGCGCCGACGTACAGGTCGCCGAGGGCGACGAAGCGCCGTGGAAACTCACCCTGCTCTGCCGCGACCGCAGCGGCTATCTGTCGCTGTCGCGCCTGCTCAGCCGCGCGTGGATGGAGGGGCATCGTCACGACGGCGTGGTAGTGCGCCCGCAGTGGCTCGCCGAGGCCAACGAGGGTCTGTTCGCGCTGGTCGGGCGGCATAGCCAAGCCGGCGCGTTGGCCGCCGGGCATCGTCACGATCTCGCTCTGCAGTGGCTGGCCGACTGGCAGCGCCATTTCGACGACCGCCTGCATCTGGAACTCACCCGCTGCGGCTTCGACGACGAAGAAGCGTTCAACGCCTTCGCCTTGCACGCCGCCGGGCAACGCGGCATCCCAGCCATCGCCAGCAACGACGTGCGCTTTCTCGACGCCGACGGCTTCGACGCGCACGAGGCCCGCGTGTGCATCGCCTCGGGCCGCGTGCTCGACGACCCGAAACGCCCGCGCGATTACAGCGCGCAGCAATATCTGAAATCGTCGGAGGAAATGGCCGCGCTGTTCGCGCACGACGCGCCGGACGCGATCGACAACGCGATCGATCTGGCGAAACGCTGCAATCTCGAACTGTCGCTCGGCACCTACTATCTGCCGGCGTTTCCGGTGCCCGAGGATCACACGCTCGACAGTTGGATCCGCAAAGAAGCGCGCGACGGCCTGGAGCAGCGGCTGCAAAAATATCCGCTCGCGCCCGGCCACGACCGCGCGAGCTACGACGCGCGGCTCGAAACCGAGCTCGACGTGATCGTGAAGATGGGATTTCCCGGTTACTTTCTGATCGTCGCGGACTTCATCAACTGGGGCAAACAGCACGGCATCCCGGTCGGCCCGGGCCGCGGTTCGGGCGCGGGTTCGCTGGTGGCGTGGGCGCTGGGCATCACCGATCTCGACCCGCTGCCGTACGACCTGCTGTTCGAGCGGTTCCTCAACCCCGAACGCGTGTCGATGCCCGACTTCGACATCGACTTCTGCATGGATCGCCGCGACGAAGTGATCGATTACGTCGCCGCGAAATACGGGCGCGACCGCGTCAGCCAGATCATCACCTACGGCACCATGGCCGCGAAGGCGGTGGTGCGCGATGCGGGCCGCGTACTCGGGTATCCGTACGGCTTCGTCGACGGCATTTCCAAGCTCATTCCGCTGCAACCGGCCGACCCGCTGTCGTTGGAGGACGCGCTCGGCATCAGCGACCGCGCGCGCAAGGATCCCGAACGCGCCGTCGCGGAGTTGAAAGAGCGCTACGCCAGCGAAGACGACGTGCGCGATCTGATCGATCTCGCGCTGCAGCTCGAAGACCTCACCCGCAACGCCGGCAAACACGCCGGCGGCGTGGTGATCGCGCCCGCGCCGCTGTCGGAATTCTGCCCGCTGTTCGCCGAACACGACGGCGAGGGCCGCGGCCGACATCCGGTCACGCAGTTCGATAAGGACGACGTCGAAGCCATCGGCCTGGTGAAGTTCGACTTCCTCGGCCTGCGCACGCTCACCATCATCGATTGGGCGGTGAAAGCGATCAACGCGCGGCGCAAGCGCGAAGGCCAAACCCCGCTGGACATCGGCGCGCTGCCGCTGGACGACAGGCCCAGCTACCAGTTGTTCGCGCGCGGCGACACGGTCGCGGTGTTCCAGTTCGAATCGCGCGGCATGCGCGAACTGCTCAAACGCGCCAAGCCCGATACCTTCGAAGACATCATCGCGCTCGCCGCGTTGTTCCGCCCCGGCCCGTTGGGCTCGGGGATGGATCGCGAATGGGTGGATCGTAAGCACGGCCGCGCCGAAGTGACCTATCCGCACCCGGCGCTCGAACCGGTGCTGAAGCCGACCTACGGCGTGATCGTGTATCAGGAACAAGTGATGCAGATCGCGCAGGTGCTGGCCGGCTATTCGCTGGGCGGCGCCGACCTGCTGCGCCGCGCGATGGGCAAGAAAAAGCCCGAGGAAATGGCGAAGGAACGCGCCAAATTCGAAGCCGGCGCGGCCGAACGCGGCGTCGATCCGCGCATCGCGACGCAGATCTTCGACTTGATGGAGAAGTTCGCCGAATACGGCTTCAACAAATCGCACTCTGCGGCCTATGCGCTGGTCGCGTACCAAACCGCGTGGCTGAAAGTGCACTATCCGGCCGAATTCATGGCCGCGGTGCTGTCGTCGGACATGGACAACACCGACAAAGTCGTCGGTTTCCTCGACGAAGCGCGCGCGCTCGGCCTCACCGTGCTGCCGCCGGACGTCAACGGTTCGAACTACATGTTCGAGGCCTTGGACGATAAAACGATCCGTTACGGCCTGGGCGCGGTGAAAGGCGTCGGCCGCGGCGCCTGCGAAGCGATCGCGGACGCGCGCGAGCGCGACGGCGCGTATGCCGATCTGTTGGATTTCTGCAAGCGGGTCGATTCGGCGAAACTCAACCGGCGCACGCTGGAAGCGCTGATCAGCGCCGGCGCGTTGGACGCGCTGGGCAAGAATCGGCCGTCGCTGCTGCTGCAACTGCCCGAAGTGCTGAAAGCCACCGATCAATTGGCGCGCGAGCGCGACGCGGGCCAGGTCTCGCTGTTCGGCGGGCCGGCCGAATCGATGCCGGCGCTGACGCTGGAGCTGCCCGAAACTGCCGATTGGCCGCTGGTGCAGAAGCTGTCCGGCGAACGCGAAACGCTCGGGCATTACCTCAGCGGCCATCCGCTGGACCCGTATCGCGACGAATTGTCGGCGTTGGTCGGCAACGACCTCGGCAAACTCGATGCGCTGTGGGAAAGCGCCGCGCCGCCGTCGCGCGGCAAAGACGGCGACGGCAGCGGTCGTTCCTGGCGCGCCGAAGCGACGGTCGTGGTCGCGGGCATGGTGCTGGCGATGCGCAAACGCGGCGATTCCCAAGCCTTCGTGCAGATCGAGGACGGTCGCGGCCGTTTGGAATGCGCGTTCTTCGCCGAAGCGTTCTTCGAATACCAACAACTGCTCACCCGCGACCGCATCCTGATCGTCGAAGGCGGCCTGCGCGAGGACGAATTCAGCGGCGGCTTCTCGCTGCGCGCGCGCCGCTGCTGGGACTACCGCCAACTCTGCGCACAGCAGGCGCAGCGGCTGTCGCTGCGCGTGGATTTGCGCGAATCCGGCGCGATGCGTTCGGTGGAAACGCTGCTCGCGCAACATCGCCCGGGACACACGCCGCTGCGGCTGGATTTGCTGCTGCCGCAGGGCGCCGCCGGCACGCTGGACCTCAACGGCGGGCAATCGATTCGGGTGGAAGCCGATCTGCCCAGCGCTTTACGCGCCCTGCCCAGCGTGCGCGCGGTGCGGGTGGCGATGAGCAAGCCCTGGAGCTAAGCCCCAGCGAGGCGAAGAGGCGGAGCGCTCTGAGGCCGGGCGCCGCCGATTCGCGCCATACGCCACAGTATGCTGGCGCGTCATCGCCTCGGTTAGACTGCCCCCTTTCCCGCCGATCGTCCGTCGCGCATGAATCCCCACTACCTCGATTTCGAACAACCCATCGCAGACCTGGAAGCGAAGATTCAGGAGCTCCGTCACGCCAGCGCCGGTCCGGCGGTGAATATCGACGCCGAAATCCGCACGCTCGAAGACAAACTGCGGGTCCGCACCGCGCAGATTTTCCGCGACCTCAGCGCTTGGCAGGTGTCGCAGTTGGCGCGGCATCCCGCGCGGCCGTACACGCTGGATTATCTGCGGGTGATGTGCGACGAATTCCAAGAATTGGCCGGCGACCGCGCGTTCGCGAACGACAACGCCATCGTCGGCGGCTTGGCGCGCATCGGCGGCCGCAGCGTCATGGTGATCGGCCACGAAAAAGGCCGCGACACGAAAGCCAAGGTGCGCCGCAATTTCGGCATGCCGAAGCCCGAGGGCTACCGCAAAGCGCTGCGCCTGATGAAGATGGCCGAACGCTTTCGCCTGCCGCTGCTGACCTTCATCGACACCGCCGGCGCCTGGCCGGGCATCGACGCCGAAGAACGCGGCCAATCCGAGGCCATCGCGCGCAATCTGCTGGAGATGGCGGAACTGAAAACGCCGGTGATCTGCACCGTGATCGGCGAAGGCGGCTCCGGCGGCGCGTTGGCCATCGGCGTCGGCGACCGCACGCTGATGCTCGAATACAGCACGTATTCGGTGATCACGCCCGAAGGCTGCGCGTCGATCCTGTGGAAAACCGCCGACAAGGCGAAGGACGCCGCCGAACAATTGGGCATGACCGCTAAGCGGCTGCGCGAGCTCGGGCTGGTCGACAAGATCGTGCGCGAACCGATCGGCGGTGCGCATCGCAATCCGGTGCAAATGGCGAAACGGTTGAAGGCCGTGCTGCTCAACGAATTGGACGGCCTGCAGTCGACGCCGGTCGACGAATTGCTGGAACGCCGCTATCGCCGCCTGCGCGGTTACGGGGCTTACGAAGCGGCCTAAGCGTTCGCCATCGGCGCGCGCTCCGTTTCGCAGCGAGTGCGGCGTCGATCAAGCGAACCATCGATGGAGCGAGGTCTCGATCGCGCGAGTGCTTGATCGCGCCGTGATTCGGCATCGCCGGATTCGCCCACCACGAAGCCTCCGCCGCGACGCGCGGGCTCGGTCGGCGCATCCGTTCCGGGTCGCCTGCCCTCGTCGTTTTCGATATTTCTTGCTCGCCGCCGACGCGCGGCGCCGTCGGCTGCGCGCTTTCGACACTCGAGCGTGCGAAGTTCAATCCTGGAAGCTCGATCCTGCGAAACCCGATCCTAGGAAACCCGATCCTACGAAAATTGATCCTGCTCAATCCGCAGCGCGGACGTCGGCGGAAGATGGTCCGATGCGCGCCGAAATGCGGCTGCGGAACGCCGTTTCGCTTCGACAGCCTTTCGCGCGCCTCGTCATCGTTCCGTCCTATCGCGTCAGGAGTTTTCGCATGGCCACGTCTTCGTCCCGCCGCGGCGCCGCCGCCACCCGCCGCCGACCGCAACCCCCGGCCACTCGCGCCCGCAAAAGCGGCGGCGCAGGCCGCGGCAAAAACGCCGTCGATGGCGAAGTCAGTTCTTTGGACGCCGCGGACGCCGCGCCCGCCGCGTCCGCGACGCCGCCGCCCGCGCTCGAGCCCGCCGAAGCGCCCGAATCTCCGACGGTCGCTTCGATCGACGCGCAACCCGCGCAGGGACTCGCGCAGGAACACGCGCAAGAACCCGTGCTCGAACCGGGGCTGTCCGTCGACGCCGCGCGGCGCATGGCGGCGGTGCCGCTCAGCGACGAAGACAGCAGCAGCGCGCCGCTGCCCGCGGATTACCCCTATCGCACGCGGTTGCGCCGTAAGGAGTACGAAGCGGAAAAGAAAATGCTGCAGATCGAATTGCTGAAGATGCAGAGCTGGGTCAAGGAAACCGGGCAGCGCATCATCGTGCTGTTCGAAGGCCGCGACGCCGCGGGCAAGGGCGGCGCGATCAAACGCTTCACCGAGCATCTCAACCCGCGCGGCGCGCGCGTGGTGGCGCTGGAGAAGCCCAACGATCAAGAACGCGGGCAGTGGTATTTCCAGCGCTATATCGAACATTTGCCGACCACCGGCGAAATCGTGTTTTTCGACCGCAGTTGGTACAACCGCGCGGGCGTCGAGCGCGTGATGGGCTTCTGCTCGCCCGCCGAATACCTCGAATTCCTGCGCGAAGCCCCCGAATTCGAGCGCATGCTCGTGCGCAGCGGCATTCGCCTCTACAAATTTTGGTTCTCGGTCAGCCGCGAAGAGCAGCTACGCCGCTTCAAATCGCGCCGCAACGACCCGCTCAAGCACTGGAAACTGTCGCCGATCGATCTGCAGTCGTTGGACAAATGGCCCGACTACACCGAGGCGAAGACCGCGATGTTCTTCCATACCGATACCGCGGACGCGCCGTGGACGGTGATCAAATCCGACGACAAAAAGCGCGCGCGCCTCAACGCGATGCGCCACGTGCTGGCCGGTTTGCCTTACCCCGGCAAGGACGCGCGCATCGCGCGACCGGCCGATCCGCTGATCGTCGGCGCCGCCGCGGAGGTCTTGGCGAACGGGCAATAACGCGCGAACGCGCGGCGAACGCGCGGCTAATTCGGCCGGATTTCGGGCGCGCATCGCGCGCTCTTCCGGCGCGAACAACGCGAAAGTCGCGCGAAATTCGGCCCGATCCGCTCGCGCGCGCGAAAAAACGCGAAAAAACCCGCTCAAAACCGTAAAAAGGGCTTGGCGAACACGCGCCCTTGGCCTACAGTTCGCATGCCGGCCAAGTACCGCGTTACCGGCCTCAACCGGCCCAAACATAGATCAACCATCCGACGAGGACATCCAACTCTCATGGCAACGAAAAAGAAAACCGCCAAGAAGGCCGCCGCTAAGACGGCCGCTCCGAAACCGATCAAAGAAGCGATGAGCAAGTCCGCTCTGGTCGCTCACATCGCCGGCGCCACCGACGTGGCCGCGAAGGACGTGCGCGCCGTGATGGCCGCGCTCGAAGGCGCGATCCACGGGTCGATCGGCAAGAAGGGCGCGGGCATGTTCGTGCTGCCGGGCGTGCTGAAGATCACCGCCGTCAATGTGCCGGCCAAGCCGAAGCGTAAGGGCATCAACCCGTTCACGGGTCAGGAAACCACGTTCGCCGCCAAGCCGGCCACGGTGAAGGTGAAAGTGCGCCCGATGAAGAAGCTGAAGGACGCCGCGACGGCCTAAGCCGAAGCGCGTTTTCGCCCTTCGTCCTCGCCGTTCGCGGCGCGTACGACCGAAGGCCGGATTTCCCCTGGGAATCCGGCCTTTCGCGTTTCGGAGCCGCGCGTTTCGATCGCCGATGGAGACTCTCGCCATGCCCAAAGCCGCCGAAGCCGCGCAGGCGCGCGCATTGACCGATTTGCCGAACGTCGGGCCGGCCACCGCGGCCGACTTTCGCGCGCTCGGCATCGTCTCGCCCGGCGAATTGCGCGGTCGCGACCCGTACGCGCTGTATCGCGAACTGTGCCGCATCACCGGCGTGCGCCACGATCCCTGCGTCGCCGATGTCTTCATCGCCGCGGTGCGTTTCATGGAAGGCGAACCGCCGCATCCCTGGTGGCATTACACCGCTCGCCGTAAGGCCGACGTCGCCGCGGATCCCGCGTTGCTGCGCGTGACCGCACGCGACAACGACGCCGACGCGTGAACGCGGCGCTCGCGCGCGAGGCCGCAACGAAATTCCTCCGAAGTCGGCCCGCGTTCATTGCGCCCGGCGTTATGCTGCGCGCACACTCCTCGCCCGCGACCGTCTATGCGCCGTCTCCGCTCGCTCCTCCCTTCCCTCGCGCTGTGCGCGTTCGCGGCGCTGGCCCTCGCCGGCTGCGCCACGGTCGATAAAGTCGGCGCGCTCGTCGCCAATCGCATCGCCTTCGACACCGAGGATCTTCAGGCCTATTTGGATCGGCAATATCCGCGCGATTACGCGCAGCTCGGCGGATTGGCGAGCCTGCGCATCCTCGAACCCCGGGTCGCGATCCCGGAGGGCGACAACGCACTGCATCTGGATTTCGACGTCGGCATCGAAGGCCTGGGCATGCGCGGCGAGAAGCCGGTCGGACATTTCGCGGTCGCCAGCGGCCTGCGCTACGACGCCGCGCGGCAGGCGATCTATCTGGAAGAACCGACGCTGGAATCGGCCGATCTGCCGCTGCTCGGCGGGCGCATGAACGACACCGGGCGCGAGCTGATCAACGGCTGGTTGCGCGATTACGCGCGCGCGGACCCGGTGTATCGACTGAGCCCGGAGGATTTGAAAGCCTTGGGCTCGCGCCGCGTCGCCGGCACCTTGATCGAGAACGGCAAGATCGTGATCAAACTCGATCGTTGACCGTCGGGCCGTATCGCCGCGGCGCGCATCGCGGCGCCGTCACAGTTCGAAGCGGTACGACAGCTTGACCAGCAACTGCTCGCTGTCGCGCAAATCGAACGCAGTGCGGAATTCCTCGCGCACCGAATACGGCCCGCTGCCGTCCGCGAACGCTCCGCCGCCGCGCACGTAGGCCACGTAGAGATACGACAGCGGCGCGAACTCGTAGCGATAGCGCACTTGGAAGCCGAGATTGCGCAACGCGAAATCGTCGAGCGCTTCGTCGCTGCGCACCGGGCGGCCGCCCGGCGCGACGCGCCACGCGCGTTTGGCCTCGGCATCGAGACCGAGCGCCTCCAAGCGGACGCGCAGTTCCTGCTTGTCGCCGATCAGCCACGCCAAGCCGGCGTTGAGAAACACCTGTTTGGAGCGGAACGTGCCGAGCAGATTGCCGCCACGCCACAGCAGCCACTCCGGATCGCGCTTCAACTCCAAGCCGAGCGATAGGCTCAAATCGTCGTTGATCGCGTAATTCGGTTCGAGATAGGTCGTCCATGCGCCGCGATCGACGCCGCCCAGGCCCTCCGCGTCGTATTCGAGGCTCCCGAAGAACGACCAGTGCTTCTTCTTCGGAAAGAATCGCTCCGCGGTGACATAAAACTTGCCCGGATGATCCAACGCGCCGTTGCCGCGCGTGATCAGATCGTCGTGCCCCGCCGATAACGCCGCGACCTCGATGAACTGATTGCCGCCGTCGCGGCGCTCGCTGTAGCGACTGATCGCGAAGGCGTTGGCGATCAATAGCCCGTCGTCGTTGGTCCGACGCGACACCGCGTAGCGCCACTCGTGCGTGGCGTACGGCGACTCCGCGGGCAGCGCGGTGTTCCGATGCAGCAGCTCGTAGCGTCCGTAATTGTAGTTGTTGCGGTCGAGAAACCCGAAATCGTTCAGTTGCAAGTCGCCGCCGGTATGCAGCAGGTACAACTGCTGCCGCCATGCGCTGTCGATCTTGTGATCGATGCGCATCTGCGCGCCGGTATCGCGCACGCGTTCGCCGGCTTGGTCGATGTCCGAAGCGACCAGAATCGTGCGGATATTCCAATCGCCTGTCGGCGACCAGCGATGATCCAGCGACAGCACGGTGGCCTCACGGTCGAGATACGGGCGCGACACGCGCGTCGCCATCGCGCCGAAGCCCATGCTGCCGAAGGCGTCGCTGTCGATGTCGCGCGTGGTGCGCAGCGCATAGAAGTCGCGCCCGACCGCGTCGTTCTCGGTCGCCGCGAACACACCATACCCCCAGCCGCCCAAACTGCCGTTCAGTTTCACCGCGGCCGCGACATCGCCGGAACCCGCGCCGTCGTCGGTCGGCCCGCCGACGCGGCGGGTGTAGAGCAACTGCTGCGCATTGCCCAACGACCCGAACGGGACTTCGAAATAGCCTTGGTTCTCGGTGAAAAACGGCCGCTTATCGCCGAAGAAGGTTTCGATCGCGCCGAAATTCACCACGATGCCGTCGCTTTCGACTTGACCGAAATCGGGGTTCAGCGTGGCGCTGAGCTGGAAGCGCCCGTTCGGTTTCCAGAACACGTCCACGCCCGCGTCGAAATCGCTGCGTCCGCCGACGTTGTCGTACAAACCGACGACGTAGGGCGTGGCGGTCAACAAGGCTTGATCGTAGTGCGGAATCCGCACCTTGCTCAGCGCGCTGAGATAAGGCTGCTCCTGAAAACTCACGGCGGGCCACGACACGCGGTCGCCGGTGTCGCCGATGACGCGATCGAGCGATAGCCCGATGGTGCGTACGCCATCGGTGCCGTCGCGCATCGGCGCGATGTGCCAAGGGATCAGGATTTCCGCCGACCAACCGTGTTCGTCCTCGGAAACGGCGTGCTGCCATGCGCCGTCCCAATCGGCGTTGAATTGGTTTTCGTTGGCGATAGTGCCGTCGCCGATGCCGTCGGACAACGCCAGCATGAAGTTGTAGCCGCTGCGGCCGTCGCCGTCGAAATCGATATAGACGTTGACCCGGTCGACGTTGCCGTTGTTGTCGCGGTGGAAGCGTTGGCGCGTGCGCGGCACGCTGGCCGGCTGCGCGTTGCGGAACGCCACCGCGAAGCCCGCTTCGGTGGCCATGTACCAGGCTTCGGTTTTGTATTTCGCCGGCTCGCGGGTCAGCGGTTGCGTGAACCGGAAATCGTCGACGCGATGGGCTTCCGCCCATTCCTGCGGATCGACCCGGCCGTCGATGTCGACCGCGAGCGCCGGCGCGCAAACCGCGCAGGCCGCGAGCGCGAGAACGGCGCGGATGGTTCGCATCGGCGGTGCCTCCGTGAATCGATCCGCGCATGCTGTTCCATCGCCGCGGACCGAACGACTGTCGTAAGTCATAGCGCGGCGCACGCGACGGATCGCGCACGCTCGAGTTGGCCGCATTTCGGCGGTTTCGACGTCAGCGCGATGTCGCGCGCGCGGGCGGCGACGGGCGCGAAGCGCGCGTTGCGCTCAGCGCTTGGGCTGCAGCATCGTGCCGGTGCACTTCTTCGAGCCGCATCTGCAGCCCCAGAGTTTCTTGAGCTTGGCCGTGTGCGGTTCGTCGAGCACGATTCCATAGTTGTAGGTCAATTCCTCGCCCGCTTTGATGTCGCGGATGGCCTCGATGAAGATCTTGTCCTTGTGCGACTTGCCCTTGGCGTTCTCTTCGACCACGGCTTCGCAGTTAGGTGAGCAACTGTGATTGATCCAGCGCGCGATGTTGCCCTCGCTGTTCGCGTCCAGCACGTAGTCTTCGTTCAGCGTGAACAGGAACGTGTGCCCGTTCTCTTCCAGATCGCCGTAGGCCTCGTCGACCTCGTCGTGCGTGCGCAGTTTGCCCCTGTAGCGCACGATGCGTTCGCCCTTCTTGATCGGCTCGTCGGCGAATACGCCGTTGCCGTGGATGGAGGACAGGCGGGCGACGATTTTTTTCTTGGGCATGACGGCGACGGTTCGAGCGGGGACGCGATTATGGCCGATTCCGCGCCGATATGACGCTGCCGTCGCAGGGCATCGCCGGTCTACCGGGCTTCGGGCACAATCGAGCCATGGCGTTCCGACCAATTTTCACAGCGAGCCTCGCAGCGACCCTCGCAGCGGCCCTACCAACGCCCCCTGCACCGATTCGGCCATCGACGCCGGCGTCGATCCGGGCCTCGCGGCACCGTCGCACCGCGGCGCCGGACGCGTCGAGATGAGCGCGCCGACGATCGAATTCGGCGCGTGGAGCAGCCTGCTCGGCCTGGGCAGCCTGCACGGCCTGATCGTCGCCGGCCTACTGATCAAGGCCAAACGTAATACGGCCGCGAACCGCTTTTTGGCCGCGCTGTTGGTCGGCACGGTGCTGATGATCACGCCCTACACCATCGGTTACGCGGGGTTTTACGATGTCTACCCGTGGTTGACCTTCGCGCCGTTCTATTGGCAACTGGCGTTCGGGCCGCTGCTGTATTTCTACGTGCGCCGCCTCGGCGAAGACGCCTCGCCGCCGCGCTGGCGCTGGCATTTCCTGCCCGCCGCGCTGCAGGGCGCTTATTACGCTGCGGCGTTTTCGCTGCCGTTGCCGACCAAGTGGGCTTGGAGCGCCGCTGGCCACGAGCCCTATGTCGCGCCGCTGCTGAACGCGGCCATCCTGCTCTCGCTCTCGGCCTACTGGTGGCGGGCGTTCGGTCGCTATCGGGCCTATCAAGCTTGGCTGGAGGCCAACAGCGCACGGCGCGAAGAGCTGCATCTGGGCTGGCTGCGCGGATTTCTGTGGGCGGTGGCGGCGGTGGTCGCGCTCAACGTCGGGTTTCAGAGCGTCGATGGGCTCGTCGCCGATCTCGACTACTTCGACTATTTCCCGTTCTACCTCGCGCTGAGTCTGCTGGTGTATTACCTGGGCATCGAGGGATGGCGGCATGCGGGGATCGCGCTGCCGACGATGTCCGCCGCCCCGCCTTCGGCCCCGGTCGGCGAGACCGCGCCAAGCGCGGAGCTCTCGCCGACGCCTGAGCGCGACTGGCGCGCGCTGGGCGAGCGTTGGTCCGCGCGCGTGGCCGAAGCCGGCTGGTGGCGGGAGCCGGATCTGAATCTGGCCGACCTCGCGCGCCGGTTGGGAACGAATACGCAGTATCTCTCCCGTGCGCTCAACGACGGCTTGGGCCTGAGCTTCAGTCAATTCGTGAACCGGCTGCGGATCGAAGAGGCCAAGCGCCGGCTGGGCGAAGCCCCGCGCGGACGAGACGGCGCGGACATCACGACGATCGCGCTCGAGGTCGGCTTCGGCTCCAAGGCCAGCTTCAATCGCGCGTTTCGCGCGCTGGTCGGCGCGACGCCCAGCGAATACCGAGCGGACGCGCACGACGCCCCGAGCGGCCGATGAGCGGCGAATGAGCGCGACCGAGGCGACGCCGGGGCGCTCCGGGCGTCGCATTTCTTGAATATTCGCGCGCTTCTGCGGTTTTGCGTCGCCGTGCGTCGGCTCCGACCGCACTCTACGGCTCCGTTCGCAGGAGTTTTCTCGATGCCGCCGCCTCCGTCCTCTCGCCTCGGCATCCGTTCTTGCCGTGCCCTTCGTCGCCTGGTCGTCGCATTGCTGCTGGGCTGCGCGCCCTTCGCGAGCGCCGCGGAGGCGACGCCGGCCGCCGCCGGCCCGAGCGCGGCGACGCCGACCACGGTCGCCGCGGCCGATCGTCTGCTGCCCGCCGCCGGTCTGCGCGCCGATGTCGACACGCTCGAACAGGCCTACACGCAACTGCACCCCGGACTGTATCGCTACAACACGCCGCGGGAGATGGCCGGCCACTTCGCCGAATTGCGCAAGACCTTCGACCGCGACCGCTCGCTGGCCGAGGCCTACCTGGCGTTCTCCCGCTTCGCCGCGAAGGTCCGCTGCGGCCATACCTACGCCAGCTTCTACAACCAGCCCGAACCCGTGGCGAAGGCGTTGTTCGAATCCCCCAACCGCGTGCCGTTCCAATTCCGCTGGCTCGGCGATCGCATGGTGATCACGCGCAATCTGTCGACCGATCCGTCGCTGGCGCCGGGGACCGAAGTGCTGGCGATCGAAGGCGTACCGGTGGCTCGAATCCTCGACCGCTTGATGACCGTCGCCCGCGCCGACGGCGGCAACGACGCGAAACGACGGGCGTACCTGGAGGTGAGCGATGTCGACCGCTACGCCGCGTTCGACATCTATCTGCCGCTGTTTTTCCCGCAAGTGGACGGCACGCATACCCTGCGCGTGCGCTCGCCGCAGGATCGTCGAGCCCGCCGCGTCGATGTACCCGCGCTCACGTACGCCCAACGCTTGGCGACCGTGCGCGGCGTCGAGGATACGAACGCACCCGCCTTCGAATTGCGCTACACCGACGCGGGCGTGGCCGTGCTCGACATGCCGGGTTGGGCGCTGTACGACAGCGAGTGGGACTGGCGCGGCTTCTTGCAGCGCACGTTCGAAGAGTTGGATGCGCGCGGCGCGCCCGCGCTGATCCTCGACCTGCGCAGAAACGAGGGCGGCCTGAGCGTGGGCGACGCGATTCTGGCCTATCTCACCGATCGCGAAGTGACGCTTCCGCCCTACCGGCGGCTCGTGCGTTACCGCACGACGCCGACGGCGCTGCGCCCGTATTTGAAGACCTGGGATCGGTCGTTCCACGACTGGGGCCGAGACGCGACCGAAACCGAAAACGGCTTCTATCGCTTGCTGCGCGAAGGCGAAGATCCCGACGGCGACATCATCGCGCCGAAAACGCCCCGCTATCGCGGCAAGGTCTATGCGCTTGTGGGCGCGAACAACAGTTCGGCCACCTTCGAATTCGCGTTGGCCCTGCGCCGCACCGGGCTCGGTACGCTGGTCGGCCAGACCACCGGCGGCAATCGTCGCGGCATCAACGGCGGCGCGTTCTTCTTCCTGAATCTGCCGAATTCCGGCATCGAATTGGATCTGCCGCTGATCGGCCAATTTCCCGAGACGCCGCAGCCCGACGCGGGCCTCGAACCCGACCTGCGCGTGACGCCGCGAATCGCCGATATCGCCGCCGGGCGCGACGCGGAACTCGAAGCGGCGCTGGCGGATTTCGCCGCGCATCGGCGGAATTGAGGGCGACGGCGGCCGACGCATCGCATCGGGCCGGCATCGGCCTCGACGACAGGATTCCCGATGATCGATCCCACCCGCGGCGGGCGCCGATGGCCCCGCCGCGTTCGTACGCGCGCGTCGATTTGAGCCGTGCGGCGCGAAAGCGTACAATTTCGGTCCTGTTTCGAATTCCTCTCGCCAGCGACGCCTCGCGGCCGCCAGCCCATGCTACGAGTCACCAAACTCACCGATTACGCCAGCGTCGTGTTGACCGTCTTGGCCGCCGACGCCGACGCCGTGCAGAGCGCCGCCGGTTTGGCCGAACGCACCGGCTTGGAAGCGCCGACCGTGGCCAAATTGCTCAAACCCTTGGCCCAGGCCGGGCTCGTGCAGGCGTTTCGCGGTGCCAACGGCGGATATCGGCTGGCGCGCCCGGCGGACGACATCACCCTGGTCGAGATCGTGGAGGCCATCGAAGGGCCGCTCGCGATGACCGACTGCAGCGTCCACGACGGCCACTGCGGGATCGAACACTCCTGCGGCGCGCGCGCGAATTGGCGCCGCATCAACGATGTGGTCGCCGACGCGCTGCGCAAGGTGTCGCTGGCCGACATGCTCGCGCCCGCCGCGCCCGCCCTTCCCGCGCGCAAGCGCATCCCGCTCGCGCTCGACGCGAATGGAAGCCGCTCATGACCGCCATGCCGCCGAACGCCGCCGTCGACGATGCCGTGCAGAACGCCGAGATCCTCGAACAACTCGGCCGCCGCTACGATGCGGGCTTCGTCACCGACATCGAAACCGACACGTTGCCGCCGGGCCTGAACGAGGGCGTGATCCGCTTTCTCTCGGCGAAAAAGGACGAGCCCGAGTGGATGACCGAATGGCGGCTCGCCGCGTACCGGCACTGGCTGACGATGACGCCGCCGCAGTGGGCGAAGCTCGAGATCGCGCCGATCGATTTCCAAGCCATCAGCTACTACGCCGCGCCGAAAGGCCCGAAATATAAGTCGCTGGACGAAGTGCCGCAGGAATTGCTCGACACCTACGACAAACTCGGCGTGCCGCTGCACGAGCGCGCGAAGCTCGCGGGCGTCGCGGTGGACGCGGTGTTCGACTCGGTCAGCGTGGGCACGACCTATCGCAAGGAACTCGCCGAGAAAGGCGTGATCTTTTGCTCGATGTCCGAAGCGATCAAGGAACATCCGGAGCTGGTCCAGCGCTACCTCGGCAGCGTGGTGCCGACCGGCGATAATTATTTCGCCGCGCTCAATTCCGCAGTGTTCTCCGACGGCAGTTTCGTGTTCGTACCCAAGGGCGTGCGTTGCCCGATGGAACTCAGCACCTATTTCCGGATCAACGCGATGAACACCGGGCAGTTCGAGCGCACGCTGATCGTGTGCGAGGAAAAGGCCTACGTCAGCTATCTGGAAGGTTGCACCGCGCCGATGCGCGACGAAAATCAGTTGCACGCCGCGGTGGTCGAACTCGTGGCGCTCGACGACGCCGAAATCAAATACTCGACGGTGCAGAACTGGTACCCGGGCGACGAAAATGGAATCGGCGGCATCTACAACTTCGTCACCAAACGCGGCGAGTGCCGCGGCGCGCGCAGCAAAATTTCCTGGACCCAAGTCGAAACCGGCTCGGCGATCACCTGGAAATATCCGTCCTGCGTGCTGCTGGGCGACGATTCGACCGGCGAATTCCATTCGGTCGCGCTCACCCATCATCGCCAGCAGGCCGACACCGGCACCAAGATGATCCATGTCGGCAAGCGCACGAAATCGAAGATCGTCAGCAAGGGCATCAGCGCCGGACGCGGCCAGAACAGCTATCGCGGCTTGGTGAAAGTGGAGCGCGGGGCCGACGGCGCGCGCAATCACACGCAATGCGACAGCCTGCTGATCGGCAAGAAGTGCGGCGCGCACACCTTTCCCTACGTGGAAGTGAAGAACCCGAGCGCTACCGTCGAACACGAGGCCACCACCTCGAAAATCAGCGACGACCAACTGTTCTATTGCCGCAGCCGGGGCATTTCCGAAGAGGACGCGGTGTCGATGATCGTCGATGGCTTCTGCAAATCGGTGTTCCGCGAATTGCCGATGGAGTTCGCGGTGGAAGCCAAAAAACTGCTCGAAGTCAGCCTCGAAGGGAGCGTGGGATGAAACTCGAATCGCATACGCCGGTCTCGCTGGGCGAACCGAATCTGCGGGCGCAATTGGCCCACCTCGCACCGCGTCTGGAAGGCGAGCCGCGCGTGTTCCGCCCGTTCCCTGGCGGCGACCCGCTGCCGGGCAACGCGGTGATGATCTTCCGCGATGCGGAAGGCCTGTCGATGATTCTGGAAGTCGATGTCGCCGCGCCGGGCGAAACCGTCTGGGCGCAGATCACCTTCGGCCTGCAAGCGAGCCGCGACCCCTCGCGCGTGCTCGCCATCATCACCAGCCAACTCGCCGGGCACGGGATTCCCTGCAATATCGTGTCCTCGTTCTATCACGACCATCTGTTCGTGGAGTGGGACTTGGCCGATGCGACGATGGACGTGCTGATGTCGCTGGTGCAACAGAACGCGCCATGATGCCGAACACGGCCAGCTCCCGCGTGTCGCACAAGCGCCACGTTCGATGCGTATCGAGCGCCTTGGCGCATGCTGCGCTCGCATTCGTCGCCGCCTCCACGCTCGTCGCGTGTTCGCGCGAAGCGAGCGCGCCCGCGAACGCCACGGCGGCCGCGCGTACCGTCGAGAAGCCCGAAGCCTTCGCGATCGAAGCCGAATTCAGCGCGAAAGACACCGTCGCCGCCGAGAAAGACCGTCGCATCCTGCGCTGGGCCGATAGCCCCTGCGGCATGTCGCCGGTGGTGAAGACCGGCGATGCATTGCTCGACGACCCGGTGCTGCAGCCGGATTTCGTGGTCGAATTCGCGGCCGACGGCCGTGCGCTGCGCACCTGGGGCAAACCGTTCAATGCGCCGATCGGCGCGCTGCGCGGGGATCGCATCGGCTTCGCGCAGTGGCGCGACGGCCGCGAACAGTGGTACTGGACCGACACCCGCGGCCGCATCGCGCCGGGCGACGCCGCCGCGGGCGCGCATCCGCGCATCGACGAGAGCGCGCCCGTCGACTGCCCCACGATCGAACTGTTCGGCGATTCCGAATATCTGCAGTGCTTCGAAACCCTCGATGCCTCCACCGGCCGCACGCATCGCATCGCCGTGGAAGCGGCGTGTTCATAACGCCCACGCCGATCGAACGCTCTTCTCGCCCACCGCATCGTTCCACCCGCCCCTCCGAAATACGACACAGACCGCCATGCTCAAGATCGATCGCCTCCACGCCCGCGTCGCCGGCAAAGACATCCTCAAAGGCCTCAGCCTCGAGGTGAAGCCGGGCGAAGTCCACGCGATCATGGGCCCGAACGGCGCCGGCAAATCCACGCTCGGCAACGTGCTGGCCGGCCGCGACGGGTACGACATCGTCGACGGCGGCGTCGCGTTCGAGGGCCGCGACCTGCTCGCGCTCGAACCGGAAGAACGCGCCGCCGCGGGCATTTTTCTCGCGTTCCAATATCCGGTCGAAATCCCGGGCGTGAACAACACGTATTTTCTGCGCGCCGCGCTCAACGCGCAGCGCAAGGCGCGCGGCCAGTCGGAGCTCGATTCGATGCAGTTCCTCAAACTGGTGCGCGAAAAGCTCGCGGTGCTGCATCTGAAGGACGAATTGCTGCATCGCGGCGTGAACGAAGGCTTCAGCGGCGGCGAAAAGAAGCGCAACGAAATTTTCCAGCTCGCCGTGCTCGAACCGAAGCTGGCGATCCTCGACGAAACCGATTCCGGGCTCGACATCGACGCGCTGAAAGCCGTCGCCGATGGCGTGAACGCGCTGCGCAGCCCGGACCGCGCATTCATCGTCATCACCCACTATCAGCGTTTGCTCGACTACATCAAACCCGATGTGGTGCATGTGCTGGCCGATGGACGCATCGTCGAAACCGGTGGGCCGGAACTGGCGCTGGCGCTGGAAGAACACGGCTACGCGTGGATTCGCGACCGCGTCGCGCCGGAGGCGACGGCACGATGAGCGCCCTGCTCGACTCGTTCGCCCGCGCCTTCGATGCGCTGGCGACTGCCGACGCCGCCGGTCTGGGCGCGCATCGTCGCGACGCGTTAGCGGCCGCGCTGCGCGATGGCCTGCCGGGGCCGCGCAGCGAAGCGTGGAAGTACACTTCGCTGCGCGCGCTGGAGCGTCGCTCGTTCGACGATGCGCCTGCGGCGAATGCGACCGACGACGACGCGCTGACGTCCGTTATCGCCGCGATTCCATCGCCGCGTATGATCTTCGTCGACGGCCGCTACGACGCAGCGAACAGCGATCTCTCCGGCCTCCCGAACGGGGTCGATGCGATGCCGCTGTCGCGCACGCTGCGCGAACTCGAACCGCGCGACGCGAATTTCCTGATGCGCCGCTATGCCGGCGCGGACGAAGTTTTCGCCGTGGTCAACGCTGCGCTGGCCGAGGAAGGCGCGACGATTCGCGTGGATCGCGATATCGTCGTCGAAGCGCCGCTGCATCTGGCGTTCGTCTCCACCGGCATGAACCCGGAATCCGCCGCGCATCTGCGCCATTTCGTCGATCTGCGCAACGGCGCCGCGTTGACGCTGGTGGAGCACCACCTCGCGCTCGGCGCGCACCGCGGTTTGCGCAACCATGTCGCGCATGTGCATCTGGGCCAGCGCGCGCGTTTGACCCACGCGCGCATTCAGAACGAAGGCGACGGCGCCAGTCTCGTCGTGCGCGAGGATGCGGTGCTCGCGCGCGAGGCCGAGTATCGGCGACTCGATCTGGAACTCGGCGGCAGTTTGTCGCGTCACGAATTGAACGCGCGGCTCGAAGGCGAAGGCGCGACGCTGGCCGCGCACGGCGTGTTGTTCGCCGACAGCAAACGTCACCTCGATACGCGCCTGGGCATCGAGCATATCGCCCGCGACACCGCATGCGACCTGCGTTGGCGCGGGCTCGGCGCCGATCGCGGTCGCGCCGTCTTTCACGGCGGAATTACGATCCGCGAGGGCGCCGACGGCGCGGATGCGAATCTGACCAACAAGAATCTGCTGCTCTCCGCGAACGCCGAAATCGACACGCAACCCGTCCTCGTCATCCATGCCGACGAGGTCAAGGCCGCGCACGGCGCGACCGTCGGCCAACTCGACCCGACCGCGCTGTTCTATCTGCGCTCGCGCGGACTGCCCGAAGCCGAAGCGCGCGCGATGCTGACCGCCGCGTTCTGTCGCGAATTGCTGAACACTATCGACGACGATGCGCTGCGCGGGACGATCACCGAAGCGCTCGATCGCGCACTCGCACGCATCGAGGGCGATACGCCATGACCGCGACGATGAATCTCGCTCCGAACGGCGATTCGAGCGAACGCAACGGCCCCGATTGGGCCGCCGTTCGCACCGATTTCCCGCTATTGACCCGCACGATCAACGGAAAGCCGTTGATCTATCTCGACTCGGCGAATACCGGCCAAAAGCCGGCATCGGTGATCGAAACGGTGGACGATTTCTATCGCCGCCACAACGCCAACGTCAGTCGCGCCGTTCACACCTTGGGCTCCGAAGCGACCGACGCTTACGAAGCCGCACGCGCGAAGCTCGCCGGCTTCCTCAACGTGCATCGCGACGAATTGGTGCTGTGCAGCGGCACGACGTTCGCGCTGAATCTGGTGGCCTACAGTTGGGCGTTGCCGCGACTGCAGGCCGGCGATGTCGTGCTGCTCAGCCGCATGGAGCATCACGCCAACATCGTGCCCTGGCAATTGGTCGCGGAACGCACCGGCGCGCGCGTCGAAGTCGCCGAGATTCTCGACGACGGCACGCTCGATCTCGATGCGCTGTACGCCAAGATGACCGGTGCGGTGAAAGTGCTGGGACTCACGCACGTCTCGAACGTGCTCGGCACGATCAACCCGGTGCGCGAGATCTGCCGCGAAGCGCGGCGGCGCGGCATCGTCACCGTGATCGATGGCTCGCAGGCCGCGCCGCATATGGCGCTGGATATTCCGTCGCTCGGCTGCGATTTCTACGCGCTCACCGGCCATAAGATGTGCGGCCCCACCGGCACCGGCGCGCTTTGGACGCGGCGCGAGCATCTGGCCGCGATGCCACCGTTTCTCGGCGGCGGCGAAATGATCAAGGAAGTGCGTTTCGAGGGCACGATCTTCAACGACCCGCCGCATCGTTTCGAGGCCGGCACGCCGAATATCGCCGGGCATATCGGACTCGGCGCGGCCGTGGACTATTTGAACGCGCTCGGGATGGACGCCGTCGCCGCGCGCGAAGCCGAACTGCTCGCGCACGCGACCGAAGCGCTCGACGCCATCGATGGCCTGCGCATCGTCGGCCGCGCGCCGAACAAAGCCGCCGTCATCAGTTTTCTGGTCGAAGGCGCGCATGCGCACGACTTGGCGACGCTGTTGGATCTGGAAGGCGTCGCGGTGCGCTCCGGCCATCACTGCGCGCATCCTTTGATGCAGCGTTTCGGCGTCCCCGCGACCTGCCGAGCTTCGTTCGCGTTCTACAATACGCACGACGAAATCGACGCCTTCGCGGCCGCGCTGCGTAAAGTGCGCGCGCTGCTGGGCTGACCCGTCGCCATCGAAAGGAGCCCGCGTGTCCGCACTTCGCTTCCGTTACGCGACCGAACACGATATTCCCGCGCTGGTCGAACTGGTCACGTCCGCCTATCGCGGCGAAAGCAGCAAGCGCGGTTGGACCACTGAAGCCGATATTCTCGACGGGCAGCGCATCGACCCGGATATGCTGCGCGCCGATCTCGCGATGCCGCAGAGCGCGATTCTGTTGGCGGAAGACGATCACCGACTGCTCGCTTGCGCGCACGTCGTCGTTGAAGCGGACGAGGCGAGCGAGGTCGCGGGGCACGAGGCGTCGAACGGCGACGGCAGCGCCGCGTATTTCGGCATGTTTTCGGTCGCCCCAGACGCGCAAAGCGGCGGCGTCGGCAAGATCGTACTTGCGGAAGCCGAACGCATCGCGCGCGAGGTCTACGGCTGCGCGCGCATGCGCATGACCGTGATCGATTGCCGCGAGGAATTGATCGCGTATTACGTACGTCGCGGCTATGCGCGCACCGGCATCAAGAAACCGTTTCCCTACGGCGACCCGCGATATGGGTTGCCCAAGCGCGACGATTTGCGCTTCGAGATTCTGGAAAAATCACTGAAGGAGCGCGCCTCGTGAGCGACTGGGTTTTCGTCTGCCCCACCGAACAACTGCTGCCCGGCGAAAAAGCCACCGTCTGGGCCGACGACACACCGATCCTGGTCGTCAATCTCGACGGCGAATTCTATGCGGTCGAAGACAAATGCACCCACGACGAATTCGAACTGTCGTCCGGCGACATCGACCCAGTTGAAGGCAGCATCGTCTGCGTCCTCCACGGCGCCCGCTTCGACCTCCGCGACGGCCGCGCCCTCTGCGCCCCCGCCTACGAACCCGTCGCGAAATTTCCGGTCAAGATCGAACACAGCGGGATTTGGGTGCGCGACGATCGCGATTGAAATCTCCGCACGAACCAGCACGTGAAATTTCATAGGGTGCGCGTGCCGCGCACCGTGATTTCCCGCTCGATACCAAAAACGGTGCGCGACACGCGCACCCTATGCGAAATCGAATTCGATCACCTCAGCCCTTGTAGGCTGGGTGCTTTGCACCCAGCCGAGCCAACTCAATGATCTTGCTGGGTCGATGATCCAGCCTACAGCACTTTCGACCAGAATCGGACATAGAGCAGACGTTAGACTTGAAGAATGCGGCCGCGAGGCGCGCGACTGTTCGCAACGATTGAGTCCTTCCCGAACATGATGGCCTGTGTCGTCGTGGGCGCTTCTAGCGTCAGCTCGTGAGGCACAGGAGCGAAGTCAACCATCACATCAACCACATCATCCGGATAAGACGAGCGGCATACCACGAGATCGCGATAGCCCAATGTCCACCCGTTCTGCGGCATCCACACGCAAAATGCCATTGGGTAGAACTTCATCAGCCAATAGATGGACTGGCCGCCATTGCTGATGTCAAGAGTGCCTGCATCCCGGACCAAGGCCTGCCGGCGGTAGGGATAAACCCAGTAGTAGAAGTTGCTTCCTCCCGGCACAGGTAAGGTTTCATCAAGGAAGAAGTCTCGCCATTGTGTTGTGAGTGGCCCCTTGAGGTAGCGATCAACGCCGACTGCTGCCAAGTGGCCCCAAATAGCGCGAATCAGGAGAGCTGGCTTCGTGGGCAGCGGCATGGTGGTTGGTAAAAGCAAATCGGACGCGAGCAGATGACTCACCTGCCTCGTGAAGTCGATCAGCACCGGGTCGTATCGGCCACCCAGAAAAGCGTTATTGCATCGTGAGCACAACGTCCTGTACTTAACCCCGTCATGGGCCTTCGTCTTGATCGCCTTTTCAGCATCAAGGCGGTGCGTGACGTGTTGAAGCTCCATTGCTGTTGGACGGACACAACCCTTGGGCGGGGTGTGGTCCTCGGTCAGAGGGCCGTTGGCGCCGCAGATATTGCAAATCCCCGACTTCGCGCCCCGAGTGATCATTTGGAGAGGCATCGTTAGATCTCCTGCGGCGGCAGGTCACGCAATAACAGATCAAACACTCTGATGTCCTCGCGCATCATGAAGAATTGGGCCATCTGCTGAATCTTCTGCCGCACCAACAAGCGCCTGCGAGCCACGACCACAACGCGAAGGAGTACAAGGTTCGGTTCCAATTCGCCACCAATCTTTGATAAGGCCGTAAGGCGCAAACTGTAGGGCAGAACCCGCGCAGCGGATTCCGCCACATCGACGCCGTCGGCCAAACGGCGGAATCGCCTTCGGCGGTTCCGCCCTACGCAATCTCCGCATTGGGTTGCTTCATGCGCCCAACACCTCCATCCCCATCACCGCCAACATCTCCACCATCCGTCCCGCCTGCACGGCCTGATCGTTCGACGCGTTACCCTGCTCCGCGCGTTTCGCCACGCCCTGCGCGATGGCGGCGAGACGGAAGAAACTGAAAGCCAGCACGAACGGCCAGTCTTCGGGGATCGGGCGTCCGCTGCGCTCCGCGTAGCGTGCGAGGAGTTCTGCTTCGCTCGCGATGCCCAATGCGGCGCGGTCGAGTCCGGCCAATCCGGGCAATGCGGGGTTGCGCGGTAGGCGCAGGGCCATGCAGAAATAGCCGAGGTCGGCCAGCGGGTGGCCGAGCGTGGAGAGTTCCCAATCGACGATGGCGATGACGCGCGCTTCGTCGCGGTGGAACATCAGATTGTCGATACGGAAATCGCCGTGCGCCAACGCCACCGCGCCGTCGTCGGCGGGGCAGCGCGCGGGCAGCGCGTCGATCAACGCGTCCATCGCCGCGATCGGGCGGGTTTCGCTGGCGCGATATTGCTCGGTCCAACGTCGCAGTTGACGCTCGAAATAATTGCCGGGTTTGCCGTAATCGGCGAGGCCGACGGCGGCGGGGTCGATCGCATGCAGCGCCGCCAAGGCATCGACGATGGCGGTGTAGATATCCGCACGTTCGGCAGGCGTTTGGTCGGGCAGCGACGGGTCCCAAAAAATGCGGCCATCGACGAACGCCATCAGATAGAACATCGAACCGATGATCGATTCGTCTTCGCACAAATGCAGCGGTTGCGCGACCGGCACCTGCGTGCCGTGTAGCGCCTGCAGCACGCGGAATTCGCGATCCACCGCATGCGCAGACGGCAAGAGTTTTCCGGGCGGTTTGCGCCGCAGCACGTACGCGCCGCTCGCGGCATCGATGCGATAGGTCGGATTGGATTGGCCGCCTTTGAATTTGGTGGCGGTGAGCGGCCCGCGAAAGCCGGCGACGTTCGCTTCGAGGTAGGTCGCCAATGTGTCCATGGGGAGGTCGAGCGGATGGGTCATCTGCGTTCCTTCGAAATCGAACCTGTAGGAGGGGCTTTAGCCCCGATGTCGTGCCGAAACGCATTTGCAGGAGGGGCTTCAGCCCCGACACATGGCATGCGAATCGCGATGAGAGATGGGCGGGCGCAATGTTTCATCGGGGATACACGGGACGGCGAATAAGAGCGTCGGGGCTGAAGCCCCTCCTACGAAAAGCGATGTCGCGGATGCGCGATGGCATCAGCCTTTCAGCATCGACCGCGCGAGCGAGGCGATATGCACTTCGTCGGGGCCATCGGCCAAGCGCAGCGAGCGCGCGCCTGCGTAGGCCTGCGCCAGGAAATGATCCTGCGACAAGCCGCCCGCGCCGTGCAGTTGCATCGCGCGATCGATCACCGCGCAGGCCATGCGCGGCGCGACGATCTTGATCATGCCGATCAAATCCTTCGCACCTTTGTTGCCGTACGCATCCAACGCCGCGGCGGCATGCAGCGTGAGCAGGCGCGCTTGTTCGATCTCGCAACGCGAGAGCGCGATCGCTTCCTGCGCCATGCCGTGACCGCCGAGCGGACGACCGAAGGCGTGACGCGTGCGCGCGCGTTCGACCATCGCCTCCAACGCGCGCTGCGCGAGGCCGATCGAACGCATGCAGTGGTGAATCCGCCCCGGCCCCAAGCGCGCCTGCGCGATCTCGAAACCGCTGCCGGATACGCCCAATAAATTAGCGACCGGCACGCGCACGTCGTCGAATTCGATTTCGACGTGGCCGTGCGGCGCGTCGTCGTAGCCGAACACGGTGAGCGGGCGCAGCACGCGCACGCCGGGCGTATCCATCGGCACCAGCACCATCGACTGCCGTCGATGCGGCGCCGCGTCCGGATCGGTCACGCCCATCACGATCAACACCGCGCAGCGCGGATCGCCGGCGCCGGTCGTCCACCATTTGCGGCCGCGAATCACGAATTCCTCGCCGTCGCGCACGATCGGCAGCGCGATGTTGGTGGCATCGGAGCTGGCGACCTCGGGCTCGGTCATCGCGAACGCGGAGCGAATCTCGCCCGCCAGCAGGCGCGGCAACCACGGCGCTTGCTGTTGCGGCGTCGCGAACTGCAGCAGCACTTCCATGTTGCCGGTGTCCGGCGCGCTGCAATTGAACACTTCCGGCGCGTAGATGCTGCGGCCCATCGCTTCGGCGATCGGCGCGTAATCCAGATTGCTCAGGCCCGCGCCGTGCGCGGCATCGGATTGCGCGGCGTGCGCATGCGGCGGCAGAAACACATTCCACAACCCCGCCGCTTTCGCTTCGGCTTTCAGCGATTCCAACAGCGGCGGAATCGTCCAGCGCGTCGCGGTGTCCGCGGCGTGCGCTTGAAATTCGGCTTCCGCCGGTACTATCTTCTCGTCGACGAAGCGACGCACCTCGGCCTGCAGCCGACGCGAACGTTCGGAAAAGGGAAACAAACTCAGCGGTTCTGGATTCATCGGAAGGCTCGTGCGCGATGGCGATGCGTCTCGGTCAATAGTACGTCCACAGCGCGCGGTCGCCGTGCAAATGCGGCAGCGAATTCCACATCCCCAGACGCAAACGCCCGCGGTGCGGGTGGAATTCGGAGACCGCGCTGTTACGCAGCGAGAGATTGAGTTCCACCGCGCGGGCGTCGGGCACGTCCAGCGCGATCTGCGCCAAGCGCGAGATCACGCCGCCCGAACTGAGCACCAGGGCTTCGCCGCCGTCGGCCAACGCGTCCAAGCGTTCGCCCGCGGCGCGCACGCGATCGCCGAATTCGGCCCAGGTTTCCGGCACGCCGGTCAATTCGTCGCGCGCCCACGCCAACAACGCGGCCTGCAGCATCGCGCCGACATCGCGCGGATCGCCGCTGCGGCTGGCGACAGCGATCGGGTCGTCGGGGTCGCGTTCGAGATAGGCGGAGAACACGGCGCGGTGATCGAACTCCGCGAAGCCGTCGTCGACGGTCGGTTCGGGCCACGCCAGGCCCTCGGCCGCGAAGGCCTCGGCCACCGCCTCGGCGGTTTGCCGGTGACGGCGCATGCCGCCGACGACCACCGTGCGGAAACGATGCCCGCCCCGAGCCAGCCATGCGCCCAGGCGTCGCGACTGGGTCCAGCCGCGTTCGGAGAGATTGTCGTAATCGGCCGCGCCGAAACTGGCCTGGCCGTGGCGCACGAGCAGCAGGGTCATGCGCGATGATCCAAAGAAAAAAGCAAAGGGACGCGCATGCGCGGGGTCCGTGGCGAAGCAGTCGCCATCGTACGGGCTGAGGCGTCCGGAGGGGAGTTAGCGTGCGGGCGGGAGGCTCTTTCCTGGCTTCCGGCGAGCGATTCGCGGCGCGCCGGCCCCCTATCTCGCGCCGAAGCTTGATCCGCATCAAATACGAACCGCTTTTATTTGAGAATGATTCGCATTAGACTGCGAGGGTCGCGGTCGCCGATTCCAGCCATCCGCCTCGCCGCATCGAACTCCACAGGCCATGACTCCGACTCGCCGCGCTCGCCCACGCCCCCTCCCCCACACCGCACTTCGCCCGACGCCGCTCAGTTGGGTCCTCGGCTCGATCCTCGCCGCCGCTGCGGCCCCCAACCTCGCGACCGCCGCCGTCGCGTCCGCGGCCGGCGCGCCAGCCGCGGAGAAGGAAGCGGTCGAACTCGATGTCGTCCGCGTCAAAGGCGCGCGTCTGCGCGGCTACGCTGCGGAACGCAGCACGGCGGCAACGCGCACCGACACCCCGCTGCGAGATGTTCCGCAGGCGATCACCGTCGTCACCGAAGAGCAACTCCGCGACCGTTCGGTGCAAAGCATGTCCGACGCCGTGCGCTACGTGCCCGGCATCGGCATCACCCAAGGCGAAGGCAATCGCGACGGCTTGGTGTTCCGCGGGAATAGTTCGACCGCCGATTTCTTCGTCGACGGCATGCGCGACGACGTGCAGTATTTCCGCGACACCTACAACATCGAGCGCATCGAAGCCTTCAAAGGCCCGAACGCGATGATTTTCGGCCGCGGCAGCCCGGGCGGCCTGCTCAACCGCGTCACGAAATTGGCCGACTGGCGCGAATCCGCCGATCTCACCCTGCAACTGGGCGACGGCGAAAAACGCCGCGCGGTCGGCGATGTCGGTCATGTCTTCGGCGACAACGTCGCTTTCCGCGTCGCCGGCGTGTACGAGGATTCGGAAAGCTACCGCGACGATGTCGCGCTGGAGCGGCGCGGCCTCAATCCCACGCTGTCGCTGGTGGCCGGCGAGAACACGCGCATCGGCGTGGGTTACGAATATTTCGCCGACGAACGCACCGCGGACCGCGGCATTCCGTCGTACGCCACCGTCGTCGGCGGCACGCGCCTGCCGGTGCGCACCGACGTCTCGACTTTCTTCGGCGACCCGGACGCCAGCATCGCCACCGTGCGCGTCGATGCGTTCAACGCGCTGATCGAGCACGATTTCGGCGACGGCACCGTGTTGCGCAATCGCACGCGCTGGGCCGATTACGACAAGCTGTACCGCAACGTGTTTCCCGGAAACGTCAACGACGCCGCGGCCACGGTCGCGCTGTCGGCCTACGACAACGCCACGCAGCGCGAGAATCTGTTCAACCAAACCGACCTGATCTTTTCGGCCGCGACCGGCGCGATCGAGCACAAATTCATGGTCGGCGCCGAGTTCGGCCGCCAGGAAACGGAGAATCTCCGGCGCACCGGCAGCTTCGCGGTCGGCGCGGGCTCGCCGTGCCTCAACACCAGCGGCACCGGCTTCGCCTCCACCTGCTCGGTCGCGCTGTCGTCGCCGAACGTCTCGCCGACGGTGCGCTACGCCAGCAGCGCGACCGACGGCAACAACCGCGGCACCGCGAAAATCGCCGCATTGTATGCGCAAGATCAGATCGAATTCTCGCCGCAGTGGTCGGCGGTGCTCGGCGTGCGTTTCGACCGTTTCGAAGTCGACTTCTTCGATCGCCGGCCGGCGACGGCCGACAGCCAGCGACGGCTCTCCTCGCGAGATGCGCTGTGGTCGCCGCGCGTCGGTTTGATCTTCAAACCGACGGACGCGGTGTCGCTGTACGCGAGCTACGGCGTGACGTATCTGCCGCGCTCGGGCGAACAACTCGGCTCGCTGGCGTTCAATACGCAGGCCTTGGATTCGGAAAAATTCGAGAACGTCGAAGTCGGCGCGAAATGGGAAGTGCGCCCCGGCTTGATGGCCGAAGCCGCGGTCTATCGCCTCGACCGCAGCAACGCCGCGGTGACCGACCCGAACGACGCCACGCGATTGATCCTGCTGGGCGGCGATAGCCAACGCATCGACGGCGCGGAATTGTCGCTGTCCGGCGAAGTGTTCGACGGTTGGCGCGTGATCGGAAGTTATGCCTGGCAGGATGCGCGCACGCTGCAGGCGGTCGGCACCACGCCGGCCGGGCGCACGCTGCCGCAAACGCCGGAGACCTCGGTGGGATTGTGGAATCGTTTCGACCTCGGCGAACGCTGGGGCTTCGGCTTGGGCGCGACCTATCGCAGCGCCTCGTTCGCGTCGATCAGCAATGCGGTGACGCTGAAGTCCTACACCCGCTACGACGCGGCCGTGTACTACGCCTTCGACGAACGTTTTTCGATGCAGATCAATCTCGAAAACCTGTTCGACAAGCAGTATTACCCGTCGGCCCACACCGACAACAACATCACGCCGGGCGCACTGCGCACCGGGTCGTTGACGTTGCACCTGAAGTTCTGACCGACACGGTGACTACACCGTCGTCGTCGCCATCGGCGAACGCGACGGTGCGACCAGCGACATCGACATCGGGAATGGACTGCACCCGCCATTCCGCCATCGGGCGGCGTCGCCGATCGCGGGCCGCCTCTTTCTTCCGGACACCATCACGCTATGAATGCTGCACCTCGCCCGCGCGCCTCCGCGACCACCTACCGTTGGGTCCGTCAATTGCATTTATGGATCGGCGCGTGGGGCGCGATCGCCGCAATTCTCTATGGCTTCAGCGGCTTGGTGATGAATCACCGCTTCGGCGACGGCGCATGGCCGCAAGGCGATAGCGAGGAGACCGGGCGCGCATCGCTCTCGGTGCCGGCCGAAGCGCGCGCGAGCGCCGAAGCGCTCTCGACCTGGCTGCGCGCCAGCGAAGGCCTGGACGCGCAGGTGATCCGCAAACCGCCGCCGGATGCGAAAGGCCCACCGAAATGGACGCTCAGCGGCGGCACGGCGCGCGACAGTTGGTCGTTGGAATACAAACCGGGCGACGACGAAGCCGAACTCAAGCGCAGCCGTCATACCTTGTTGGCCGCGGTCAATCGTCTGCACAAAGCGGTCGGCGGCGGCACCGCATGGATCGTGCTGGCCGACAGCTTCGCGGTCGGCATGATTCTGCTTGGGCTGTCGGGCGTGTGGATGTGGGGACGCGGACGCACGTGGAAACAGATGCTGCTCAGTGTTTTCGCGGCCTCGGTCGCGGTGTTGGCCTGGGTATTGGTCCCGAATCTGCTGTAGCGCCTCGCCGGCGCGCTTGTTGTACGGGCTTTCTCGCGAGCCAAGCCTGTCGCAAGGTGAACCTCTCGCGACTCGAACGAAGACGGCGAGCATGATGCTCGCCGCTTCGCTCCACTCCTCGAAACGTTAGGGGCTCGCGATTAGGCCGCGAGCGCGCGCCGTGCCGTATCGACGCGGTAATGCTCCGGCTTCATCAGGTCGACGCCGCAGTCTAATCGATACAGCCAATCGAGCATCGCCTGCTGCGCTTGCCCGCGGAACGGCATCCCGTGCTGCGGCACGATCATCGCGGGGTCGAGTTCGCGCACCATGTCCACCCACATGCGCACCGCACGGTTGCTGGCCATGTAGCGCTTATGGAAACCCTCCATGCACGGGCGATAGCTGTCGAAATCTTCGACGAAGCCGTAAGGCGTTCCGCTGGAGACCAAGCCCGAGCAGATATCGCCCGAGAACAGGATTCGGCTGGTTTCGTCGTAGAACGACAGATTGCCGACGGAATGCAGAAAATGCGCCGGCAACGCCAGGATGCGCGTATCGCCCAGCGCGATTCCGGCGCCTTCGTCGTCGACCAGAAGATATCGTTCGCTGCCCGCGTTCTCCATGTAATACGGGACCAAATGCGGTACGAAGCGGCCCCACAGTTTGGAGCAGACCACGCGGGCTTGGGTGTAGAGCAACCACTTGTCCACCGAACCGATGATGTCCGGGTCTTGGTGGGAGCAGAGGATCAGATCGAGCTGATGCGGACGCACGTGGCGCCCCAGCGCCAGTTGCAGTGGGATGTAGAGCAACGATCCGCCCGGATCGATCAGCGCGGAATGGTCGCCGTGAACGACCAAAAACTGATTGGCTTGCACGCCGTCCTCGCCGCGCACCAAATCGTTGAAGGCGATACAACGATGATCGCCAGCGTCATGCAGCACGAAGCCCATGATGAAATGTCCTTCATAAGGATCGACAATGGCGCGCAGCGTACGGAGACGCGCCGACGCTCTTGTTGATCGACCTCAACTTCGCGACCGCCGCAATGGTTTGCCGCATGGGAAAACAACGGTTTTACGGACGAACGTCGCGGTTCTGGCCGTCGCGGCGAGCGACAACGGGCTGTCGAAATCGGCTTTCGGATCCTCTTTACTCGCGCGCGCCCGCTGCCGGAACGTCCGACATCGGCGCATTCAGCGTCCGCAACCGGATCACCAGCGCTTCGCCGCCGCCGTCGAGCACGAAACGCGCGCGCGTTTCGTTCGCGGCGAGCAGCAACGTATCGGCCGCGGCGATCTCGCATCGGCGTTCGCCGTCGGTCGCCGCCGCGCCGCCGGCCAAGGCATGAATCGCCCACCGTTCGCCGGGTTCGACGAACACCACCATCGAGCCCACCAGCGGGCGATGCCAGACCGCGGCCTCGATGCGATCGCGGCGCCACATGACGTTGAAATCGTGAGTGGCCCCATCCACCGGCTCGCCGCGCAGCGGCCGTTCGCCGGAAAACCGATAACGCCCGTGCGGCGGTTCGAGCGACACCGTCTCGCCGTCGTCGAACCGCAGACGCATGCCGTTGCCGCGCAGCAGGATCAACTCCCGATCGATGCCCGGAAACGCCGAGAACGCCGCGTCTCGCTCGACCTCGGCGATCGATAAGCGCCATAGCCAATCGTCGCCGGCCGACGCCGGATCGCTCGGCACCGGATCGCACGCGTCATCGCGGTGCGCTTTCGGCGCGAATTCTCGATGGATTTCGCGCGTCCACCCCAAACCGTTACGCCAACGCTCGCGGCGATATTCATGGGCGGGCAATACACGCAGGCGATCGGGCATGGCGTCCTCCGGGCGTAATGCGAGTGTACCGAAGCGCCGGGTGCGCGCCGAGGAGAGGACATGCCGTGCGAATCGAGGACACAAAGATTCGATGGCGACGATTCGGATTCGGATTCGGATTCGGATTCGGATTCGGATTCGGATTCGGATTCGGATTCGGATTCGGATTCGGATTCGGATTCGGATTCGGAGGCGGAGGCGGAGGCGGAGGCGAAGAGCGGAGAGCGGAGAGCGGAGAGCGGAGAGCGGAGAGCGGAGAGCGGAGGATCGTGAAGCCTAGGCCTCTGAGGACGATCGCTTCGGAACTTTTGTTTCGGAATCTACGCTTCGAACCTTGTATCGCACTCGCGGCGTCCGATCGCATCGCGTCGACAACAGCGACCTGGCCTTCCTTCTCCCCGCACAGCGGGGAGAAGGTGGCGCGATAGCGCTGGATGAGGGGCACGAGTTCCCGCACCGCATCGCGAAAAGCGCCCCTGACCCGGCCTTCGGCCATCCTCTCCCTGCGCTTCGCCCGGGGAGAGGGAAGCGATCGAGCATTCTCGATGCACCGACTCGATGCATCGAGTTGTTGGGATGACGAGCGGCTGGGACGCCATGTCGGTTGCGATGGTGAAACGTCGTTGAACGCCGAAAGGGCGCAAAGAAATGGACGACGAAAGGCCGTAGGCACGAACGCCGAAACGCACCTTCTCCCCGCAGGGCGGGGAGAAGGTGGCGCGCAGCGCCGGATGAGGGGCCTACCTGCGGAGTACAGCGCTTCCCTCAGCGCGCTTCCGCTCAGCGGCCCTTCGCCGGGGCGGTCGGGGCTTTCGCGGCGGCCGGTTTCGCGGCCGGGGCGCCGCCGCCGACCAGGATCATCTCGCGGTTCTTCTCCACCGTCTTCAAACCGATGCCCTGCACTTGCGCCAGTTGCTCGGCGCTGCGGAAGGCGCCGTTCTGCTTGCGGTAGGCGACGATGGCCTGGGCCTTGGCGGGGCCGACATTCACCAGCACGCGATCCAGCGTGGCGGCGTCGGCGGTGTTGATGTTGACCTTTTCGGCGGCCAGGGCGCTGCCGGCCAGCGCGAGGGACAGGGCCAGGGTACCGAAGAGGGTCTTGAGCGAGCGGGCGTTGAAAGCGTTCATGCGGATTCTCCTGAGAAATGATGGGTAGGTGTGCGATGTGTGGTCGTGCCGTGATGGGCATGACGACCGGGTTGGTGTGTCGCCGGCTGTCTCGCTGCCGACGTGAACAGTCTCCGGATTCCGCCTGCTCCGACCCATCGCCGAAACGCCCGGCGCGATGCCGGAACTCGCCCTCTCGTCGTGTCGGAAAATTCCTACCCCCGGCGGCATCCAAGCGAATCAATCGTTTACGCGCGCGCTTGCCCGCCGCAGTCATCTCCGGCCCAGGCGGCGGGCGTACAATCGCGGCACATTCCCGTTTCGGATTCGCCCATGGATACCGCTCAGATCGATGCCCCCTCGCTGCAGAACTTCGTCGCCGAAAAATGGGACGACGAGATCGTGCCGCAGCTCGTCGAATACATCCGCATCCCGAATAAATCGCCGATGTTCGACAGCGATTGGGTCGCGCACGGTTACATGGACGATGCGGTGAAGTTGATGGAGCGCTGGGCGAGCGCGCAGAACGTGCCGGGCATGCAGGTCGAAGTGGTGCGTTTGGACGGCCGCACGCCGCTGATCTTCGTCGAGATTCCCGCCAGCGCCGACGCCGGCACCGGCGACGACTGCGTGCTGCTCTACGGCCATCTCGACAAGCAGCCGGAAATGACCGGGTGGGACGACGATCTCGGCCCGTGGACGCCGGTGATCAAGGGCGACAAGCTGTACGGCCGCGGCGGCGCCGACGACGGCTACGCGTTGTTCGGTTCGATCGCCGCGGTGCAGGCGCTGCGCGCGCAGGGCATCCCGCATGCGCGCTGCGTGGTGATGATCGAAGCCTGCGAGGAATCCGGCAGCTACGACCTGCCCGCTTACGTCGATCATCTCGCCGCGCGGATCGGCAAACCGTCGTTGGTGGTCTGTCTCGATTCCGGCTGCGGCAATTACGATCAACTGTGGTGCACCACGTCGCTGCGCGGTTTGGCCGGCGGCAATCTCACCGTGAACGTGCTCAACGAAGGCGTGCATTCGGGCGACGCCTCCGGTGTGGTGCCGTCGAGTTTCCGCGTGCTGCGCGCGCTGCTGTCGCGCATCGAAGACGAGAACACCGGCCGCATTCTGCTCGACGGCCTGCACGCGGAGATTCCCGCGGATCGTTTGGCGCAAGCGCGCAAATGCTCGGAGGTGCTGGGCACCGCGGTGTTCGACAAATTCCCGTTCCTCGACGGCATGACGCCGATGCATTCGGATCTCACCGAACTCGTGCTCAACCGCACCTGGCGCCCCGCGCTGTCGATCACCGGCGCCGACGGCATGCCGTCGCTGTCCTCCGCAGGCAACGTGCTGCGGCCGTTCACCGCGCTCAAGCTGAGCCTGCGCCTGCCGCCGACCGTCGACGGCAAACAGGCCGGCGAACTGCTGAAGCAAACGCTGCTGCGCGACCCGCCGTACGGCGCGCGGGTGTCGTTGGAACTGGAAAAAGCCTCGACCGGTTGGAACGCGCCGACGATGGTGCCGTGGCTGGAGAAAGCGATCGACGACGGCAGCCGCGCGTATTTCGGCCAACCCGCGATGTACATGGGCGAAGGCGGCACCATTCCGTTCATGGGCATGCTGGGCGAGAAGTTCCCCGGTGCGCAGTTCATGATCACCGGCGTGCTCGGCCCGCATTCCAACGCGCACGGCCCCAACGAATTCCTGCACATTCCGATGGGCAAGCGCGTCACCGCCTGCGTCGCCAAGGTCATCGCCGAACACCGCAACGCCAGCGTGCGCGGCGAAACCACCGGCGTGGCCGCGCATGCCGGCGGCGAGCATCATGGCTCGCACGGCTGTTGCTGATCCGTAAGAAGTGATCGCTGTCGGTCGAACGGCGCCTTTCGACCGACGCGAGCCGAACGCGGCAAGCTGAACGGCATGGCCCGGGCGGTGCCCGTGCGACGGTGCTAGCATCGACGGGCGTCGTCTCGACGCCTTTCGACGAGGGAGATACCGCTATGTTCGACGGCTTTCTCGGTTACATCATCGGCGGCGCGGTCATAGGCCTGCTGGCGCGTTTGGTCAAACCCGGCGCCGACTCGATGGGTTGGATCCTCACCATCCTGCTCGGCATCGGCGGCGCGGCGATCGGTGGTTATCTCTACCCCGGCCACGGCATGATGACCTGGGTGGTGGCGATTCTGGCCGCGGTCGTGCTGTTGTTCTTGTTCGAGATGATTCGAAAGAAGAAGTGACGCGACGCACGCGCTGCACGAACGAAAAACGCCCGGCGGAATGCCGGGCGTTTCGTGTTCGGGGCAAACGATCGATCGGCCGAAGGCGGGCGATCAGTCTTGCAGCAAGCGCTCCACGACGCGCTCCGCCAATATCTCCGGGCGCTCGTCGACCGTCGTCAGCCGTAATTCCGGCGTTTCAGGAATTTCGTAAGGCGAGTCGATACCGGTGAAATTCGGAATCTTGCCGGCGCGCGCTTTCGCGTACAGGCCTTTGACGTCGCGGCGCTCGGCTTCTTCCAGCGGCGTATCGACGAAGACCTCGACGAACTCGCCGTCGCCGAACAACTCGCGCGCCATCCGGCGTTCGGCACGGAACGGCGAAATGAAGCTGACCAGCACGATCAAACCGGCATCGACCATCAATCGCGCGACTTCGGCGACGCGACGGATATTCTCGACGCGATCTTGATCGCTGAAACCCAAATCCTTGTTCAGACCGTGGCGCACGTTGTCGCCGTCCAACAAATACGTGTGCAGCCCCATCGCCTGCAGGCGCTTTTCGACCAAATTGGCGATGGTGGATTTGCCCGAGCCCGACAAGCCCGTGAACCACAGGCAGCGCGGCGTTTGCCCCAGGCTGTGCGCGCGCGCGGCCTTGTCCACTTCCAGATGCTGCCAGTGCACGTTCTCGGCGCGGCGCAGCGCGAAATCCAGCGTGCCCGCGGCGACGGTCGCATTGGTTTGCCGATCGATCAAAATGAACCCGCCAAGCGCGCGGCTGTCGGCGTATCGCTCGAAGGCGATGGGTTGATCCAGATGCAGATTGCAGTAACCGACCTCGTTCAAGTCGAGCAACTTCGCGGCCAACGGCTCCTGTGTGTTCACGTCGACTTTATGCTTGATCTCCGTCACCGACGCGCCGACGGTGCGCGCGCCGATCTTCAGCCAATACGGCCGCCCGGGCAGCAATGGCTTCTCGCCCATCCACAGCACGTGCGCCGCGAATTGGTCGGAGACCTGCGGCGGCGCCGATGCGGCGGCGAGCACATCGCCGCGGCTGATGTCGATCTCGTCGGTCAGCGTGACCGTCACCGCTTCGCCGCGAATCGCCTGCGCGCGATCGACCAAGGCATGCGTCGCGTCGGCGCTGACGATGCGCGCGACGCGCGAGCGGCGGCCGGACGGTAACGCCACTACCTCATCGCCCGGCGCGACCGCACCCTCGGCGACGGTGCCGGCGAAGCCGCGGAAATGCTGATCAGGCCGGCACACCCACTGCACCGGCATGCGGAAGCCCAGCGCTTCGCGGTCGTCCGCGCGCGCGTCCACGGTTTCCAGATGTTCCAATAGCGTCGGGCCATCGTACCACGGCGTGCGATCGGAACGCTGCAGCAGATTGTCGCCCTGCAGCGCGGACAGCGGGATCGCGACCACATGCGGAATGCCGAGTTGCGCGGCGAGCGCACGGTAGTCGCTTTCGATCCGGCGGAAGATCTCGCGATCGAAATCGACGAGATCCATCTTGTTCACCGCCAGCACCACATGGCGCAGGCCCAATAGCGACACGATATAGCTGTGCCGATGCGTCTGCGTCAGCAGGCCCTTGCGCGCATCGACCAGCACCACCGCCAGATCGGCGGTGGACGCGCCGGTCGCCATGTTGCGGGTGTACTGCTCGTGCCCCGGGCAATCGGCGACGATGAATTTGCGGCGGTCGGTATCGAAGAAGCGATACGCGACATCGATGGTGATGCCCTGCTCGCGCTCGGCGTGCAGACCATCGACCAACAGCGCGAAATCCAATTCGCCGTTCTGCGTGCCGTGACGACGGCTGTCGCGCTCCAACGTCGCGAGCTGATCGTCGAGCAAGAGTCGCGTGTCGTGCAGCAGGCGGCCGATCAGCGTGCTCTTGCCGTCGTCCACGCTGCCGCAGGTGATGAAGCGCAGCAGACGCTTGCGTTCGTGGCGCTGCAGGTACTCGGCGACGGCGTGCTCGGCCGCCGCATGCCCCGCGTCGATGCGATCGTGCGCAGCCGACATCAGAAATACCCCTCTTGCTTCTTTTTCTCCATCGACGCCGACGGGTCGTGATCGATCACGCGCCCCTGGCGTTCGGAGGTAGTCGCGACCAGCATTTCGGCGACGATTTTTTCGAGCGTGTCGGCCTCGGATTCGATCGCGCCGGTTAGCGGATAGCAGCCCAGCGTGCGGAAGCGGACGCGCTTGATCGCGGGCGTTTCGTTCTCGCGCAGCGGCAGGCGGTCGTCGTCCCGCATCAACAGGGCGCCATCGCGTTCGACCACCGGACGCTCGGCGGCGAGATACAGCGACGGCACCGGGATGCGCTCGCGATAGATGTACAGCCACACGTCGAGTTCGGTCCAGTTGGAAATCGGGAACACGCGTACCGATTCGCCCTTGTGGATGCGGGTGTTGTAGAGGTTCCACAGCTCCGGGCGCTGATTCTTCGGGTCCCAGCGGTGCTGCGCGCTGCGGAACGAGAACACGCGCGCCTTCGCGCGGGATTTTTCCTCGTCGCGACGCGCGCCGCCGATGGCCGCGTCGTAGCCGCCCATATCCAGCGCCTGCCGCAGCGCCTGGGTCTTCATCACGTCGGTGTGCACGGTGGCGCCGTGCGTGATCGGGCCGATGCCCTGGGCCACGCCCTCGGGGTTGGTGTAAGTGCGCAGGTCGACGCCGGTCTCGGCCGCGCGGCGGTCGCGGAAGGCGATCATTTCCGAGAACTTCCAGCCGGTGTCGATGTGCAGCAGCGGGATCGGCGGCTTGGCCGGCGCGAAGGCCTTGAGCATCAGATGCAGCAGCACCGAGCTGTCTTTGCCGATGGAATACAGCATCACCGGGTTGCGGAACTCGGCCGCGACCTCGCGCAGGATGTGGATGCTTTCAGCTTCCAGGCGATCGAGGTGGCTCAGATCGCCGGGCGAGCGCGCGGCGGGCGCCGGCGAAGAGGAGATGGACATTCGAGGGTGGGAAGGTGCGAGGTGCGGGCATCGGGGCCGATGCGACGGGGCCTAGTATCGGCCACCGCGCACGCCGCAGATAGTCCGTGCGCGACATAAGCGCATAACGAGGCGTCCTTTCCGCGCGCCTCGCCCGCTGCCTAGGCTGAACGCATCGGTCGACCCGCGTCGTCCGCCCTCCTCCTTTCGCAGCACGTCCCATGCCCGCCGTTCTCGCGCCCTCCTCCGATGCACCGCTCGCCCTCGCCGCGGCGACGCCTGCGCGCGGGGACGCGTCGGTCTGGCCGTTGTCCCAGGATCAGGCGCAATCGCTGGCGCGGCTGACCGAACGGCTGGACGCCCCGCAGTTGTGGTGGCTGTCGGGTTACGCGGCCGGCTTGGCCGGAAGCCGCACCGGCTCGGCGTCGCCGTTCTCAGCCGAGACCGCCCCTGTCGTCGCAGGGACGGCCGCCACGGAAGCCGCCGAAACGACGCGGCTCACCGTCGTCTACGGCAGCCAGACCGGCAACGCGAAACGCGTCGCCGAACACCTCGCGCAGCGCTTGAGCGCCGACGGCCTGCCGGTGCGGCTGCTGCGCGCCGACGCCTACCCGCTGCGCGAATTGGCGAACGAGCGCTACCTCGCCATCGCCATCAGCACGCAGGGCGACGGCGACCCGCCGGACGACGCGCGCGGCTTCGTCGAACATCTGCTCGGCAAGCGCGCGCCGAAATTGCCGCAGCTCAAGTTCGCGGTGCTCGGGCTGGGCGATTCCAGCTACCCGCAGTTCTGCGCCATCGGCCGCCGGCTCGACGAACGTTTGGCCGAACTCGGCGGCGAGCGCTGGCTGGACCGCGCCGACGCCGATCTGGACATCGACACGATCGCCGCGCCTTGGCTCGACGATCTGCAGCGCCGCTCGGCCGAGGCGCTGACGCCCCGCCCGGCCGCGCCCTCGGCGACGGTGACGCCGCTGCGGCCGGTCGCGCCGGCCGCCGAACGTTGGTCGCGCGAGCGCCCGTTCGCGGCCGAGCTGTTGGCGAATCAGCGCATCGTCAGCCGCGGCGCGCAGAAAGACATCCGTCACCTCGAAATTTCGCTCGACAGCGGCGCGCTCGACGGCGCCGGCCTGGATTACGAACCCGGCGACGCGCTCGGCGTCTGGCCGCACAACCCGCCCGCGCTGGTGGACGCGCTGATCGACGCCTTGGGCGTCGACGGCGATGCCCCGGTCGCGGTGGGCGAACGCGAGCGGCCGCTGCGCGAATGGCTCGCGCACGAGCGCGAAATCACCCGACTCAGCCGCCCGTTCGTCGCCGCGCACGCGGCGCGCGCGGGCAGCGACGCCCTGAACCATGCGCTTTCGGCCGAGGGCCGCGAGGCGCTGACGCGCTTGTTCGCGGACTGGCAAGTGCTCGACCTGCTGCGCGCTCATCCCGCGACGTGGGAACCGAACGCCTTGATCGACGCGCTGCGTCCGCTGCAGCCGCGGATGTACTCGATCGCCTCCAGCCGCAAGGCCGTCGGCGAGGAAGCGCATCTGACGGTGGCCCATGTCGAATACGTCCACGACGGCGAAACCCGCTGGGGCGCGGCCTCGCACTTTCTGGCCAGCGCCGAAGAAGGCGCGCGCCTGTCGGTATTCGTGGAACGCAACGAGCGCTTCCGCCTACCCGCCGATCCGTCGCGCGACATTCTGATGATCGGTCCCGGCACCGGCGTCGCGCCGTTCCGCGGCTTCGTGCAGGAGCGCGAAGCGATCGGCGCGCGCGGCCGCAATTGGCTGGTGTTCGGCAACCCGCACGCGCGCAGCGATTTTCTGTATCAGACCGAGTGGCAGGACGCGCTGCGCCGCGGCGCGCTGCATCGTTTGAGCTTGGCCTTCTCGCGCGACCAGGCGCAGAAGGTCTACGTGCAACACGCGTTGCGCGAGCACGGCCGCGAGGTCTACGCCTGGTTGCAGAACGGCGCGCACCTGTACGTCTGCGGCGACGCGACGCGCATGGCGAAAGACGTGCACGCGGCATTGATCGAGATCGTCGCCGAACACGGCGGCGTGGACGTTGAGGCGGCCGGCGACTACATCGCGTCGCTCGCCGCGCAGGGCCGCTATGCGCGGGACATTTACTGAGACGCCCATGAGCGCGCATTCCGTCGAAGACATCAAACGCGGCAGCGGCCGACTGCGCGGCACGCTGGAGGCCTCGCTGGCCGATCGCGTCACCGGCGCGCTGGCCGACGCCGATCAAACGCTGATCAAGTACCACGGCAGTTATCAGCAGGACGACCGCGACGTGCGCGACGAGCGCCGCCGGCAGAAGCTGGAGCCGGACTATTCGTTCATGATCCGCACGCGCACGCCCGGCGGCGTGGTCTCGCCCGCGCAATGGCTGAAACTCGACGCCATCGCCACGACGTTCGCCGAACGTGGTCTGCGCATCACCACGCGCCAAGCCTTCCAGTTCCACGGCGTGATCAAGCGCGCGCTGAAGCCGACGATGCAGGCGATCAACGCCGCGCTGATCGATACGCTGGCCGCCTGCGGCGACGTCAACCGCAATATCGCGGTCTCGGCGAACCCGCAGTTATCGCATCTGCACGGCGCGGTCTACGCGCAGGCCGCCGCGCTGTCGCGGCATTTGCTGCCGAATACGCGCGCGTATTACGAAATCTGGCTGGACGAAGAAAAAGTGGTGGACAGCGGCGCGGAAGATGAGCCGATCTACGGCGACGCCTATCTGCCGCGCAAATTCAAGATCGGTTTCGCGATTCCGCCGGATAACGATGTCGACGTGTTCGCGCAAGACCTCGGCTTCGTCGCCATCGCCGATGCGCACGGCGCGCTGGCCGGCTACGACGTCACCGTCGGCGGCGGCATGGGCGCGACGCACGGCGACCCGGAGACCTATCCGCGCATCGGCGATGTCGTCGGCTTCATCACGCCGGAGCACGTCGTCGCCGTCGCCGAAGCGGTGGTGACCACCCAGCGCGACTGGGGCAACCGCGCGGTGCGCAAGCGCGCGCGCTTGAAATACACCATCGACGACCGCGGTCTGGACGCGTTCAAGGCCGAAGTCGAGCGCCGCAGCGGCGTGCGCTTCGCCGCGCCGCGCGGGTTCGCGTTCGCGAGCAACGGCGACCGTTTCGGTTGGCGCGAAGGTCACGATGGTCGTTGGCATCTGACCTTGCGTATCGTCGCCGGGCGAATTTGGGACCGCGACGGCCTGCGCCATCTCAGCGGCTTACGCGCGGTCGCGACGCATCTGCACGACGTCGACCCCGACGCGGAATTCCGGCTCACCGCGAATCAGAACCTCACGATCGCCAACATCGCGTCCGCGCAGCGCGACGCGATCGAACGGTTGATCGTCGAATACGGTCTCGACACGCACGCGCACGCCACCGCGCTCAAGCGCAACGCTCTGGCCTGCGTCGCGCTGCCGACCTGCGGTTTGGCGATGGCCGAGGCCGAACGCTATCTGCCCGCGTTCGTCGATCGCTTCGATGCGGCGCTGACCAAGCACGGTCTGCAAGGCGCGGATATCCATCTGCGCATCAGCGGCTGCCCGAACGGTTGCTCGCGACCGTATTTGGCCGAAGTCGCGTTGGTCGGCAAAGCGCCGGGGCGTTACAACCTGATGCTCGGCGGCGATCATCTCGGCCGCCGTTTGAACGCGCTGTATCGCGAGAACATCGACGAAACCGCGATTCTCGACGCGCTCGATCCCCTGCTCGCCCGCTACGCCGCCGAACGCGTGCCCGACGAACGTTTCGGCGATTTTCTCGTCGCGCGCGGCCTCGTGCGCACCGCCACGGACGCGGCGCGCGTCATTCCCATGGAGTCGTTGTCATGAGTCTCCCCGACCCGGTCGCCGCGGCCGAATCGCCGCAGGCGCTGCAAACGCTGAACCGCTGGCTCGAAGGCCTCTCCGCGCAAGAACGCATCGAATGGGCGCTGCGCCACCTGGCGGGCGAACACGCGCTGTCGTCGAGTTTCGGCGCGCAGGCCGCGGTGTCGCTGCATCTGGCGACGCAGGCGAAACCCGACCTTCCGGTGATCATGATCGACACCGGCTACCTCTTTCCCGAAACGTATCGCTTCGTCGACGAGATGACCGAGCGCTTGTCGCTGAATCTCAAGGTGTATCGCCCGCAGGTCGGCATCGCGTGGATGGAGGCGCGTCACGGCAAATTGTGGGAAAACGGTCTGGACGGGCTGAAGCAGTACAACCAACTGCGCAAAGTCGAACCCATGCAGCGCGCGCTGCGCGAACTCGGCGTGCGCACCTGGATCGCCGGTCTGCGTCGCAGTCAATCGGACAGTCGCGCGCGGATCGATATTCTCGAATTGCGCGACGGCCGATGGAAGCTGCATCCGCTCGCGGATTGGAGCGATCGCGACGTCTGGGCTTACCTGCAAACGCACGAATTGCCCTACCACCCGCTATGGCACGAGGGTTATCTGTCGATCGGCGATATCCACACCACGCGACGTTTCGAAGACGGCATGCGCGAAGAAGACACGCGCTTTTTCGGGCTCAAGCGCGAGTGCGGCCTTCATGAGGAATGGAGCGAACTGGCGAAGAGCGCCTGAACCGGACGTCCATCGCGAAGATCGCGGTCGCGCACTCCCGTCGCGTCACTCTTCTCTCGCGAGCGGGAGCCATGTACGGTAGCGGCGGCCGCCAACGCCCGCGTCGGCGAATGCGAGCAGATCTGCGACGAATGCAGGGCGCCCGTGGCAGTCGACGACATCGGCGCGAAAGCGCATCGGCGAAGCGCCCTCCTGTTCGATACGTCGCGCTGGCCCCGCATAACGATGGCCGGCGATGGCTGCGTCGGTCGCGGAGGCGTCGCGATCGCAGGCCAGCAGGAAAGGCCCCCAGTACTGATACTCGCGCCCGGCTTGAAACCCTCGGCCGGGCACCAGACGCGCGTCCAAATCGAAAGCGAAACGAACCGAGTCGCCATCGCGCCAACGGCGCGGCGCCAGAGACGCCCAACCATCGCGAATCTCGGCGCCGCGTATGCGCATCGCCTTCGCCCAGTCCGGCACCCGGAACCGGAGACCGAAGCGTGCGGGCGCATCGGTACGGATACGGATCGCGCCAGATCCTCGGTGCGGGAAATCGCTTTTCAAGCGGACGTAAACCGCATGCCCATCGAGATCGAAGCGAGCGCTCGATGTCTCCAAGGTGTTGACGTGGATCGTCGGCGATTCGCCGTCGTGGCCGAGGAAATAGGCCGTTAGCGGCGCGAGCGCCATGCCGCGCGGACCGGAAGAATGGCAACAGGTGATGTCGGCATCGTATTTTTTCTCGCCATTGAGCGGCGTGAAATACGTCCAATCTTCGCCTTGCGGATGCTGCGCCGCGGACAAGGCGTTGTAGTACGTCCGCTCAAGCTCGGCGGCATAGCGCGCGTTTCCGGTCAAGGTCAGCAAGGACTGATTGAGCTGGATCCAGGTCACGGTCACGCAGGTTTCGCCGACATGCGGCATTTCTTCTTCGCGCATGTGCGCATCGGTCTGGAAATGTTCGAGATGGCTGGTCGTCCCCGAGACGTACAACTGCGTATCGACGATATCGCGCCAAGCGATCTCGACCGCGTCGATCCAACGCGTTTCGCCGACGACTCGCGCGAATTCGCATAGCCCGACGAGATTCGACAACATCTCGTAAGCCTTGCCGTTGGCGACCTGTTGCACCTTCCGCGTCCGGTTCAACGCATCGACGATGTCGGGCCCGCCGGCCTCATCCCAAGCGGCGACGATGTAACGCGCGAAGTCGAGGTAGCGCTCGTCTCCGGTCGCGCGATACAAACGCACGACCGGCTCCAACGCACTGGTCGCCGCCATGCCCTGATGCGCACCGGCCGCCAGAATGCTGCGCTGCGCCGGGAACGTCGCGATCAGCAAGTCGGCGGTTTTTCGGCACGCGTCGAGCGCGGCGCGGTCGCCGGTGTGGCGGTGATATTCGAGCAGACCGATCATGCAGTATTTGGACGACCATACGTCCCAATCGGCATCGCGTTCGTTGCGGAACCGTTTGTCGGGCGTATAGGTGCCGAGATAGCCATCGGGTTCTTGCGTCGCGATCAACGCGCGCACGCCGTCATCGAGTTTGCGTTTGAGCGCCGCATCGCCCGTGTAGGCCCAGGCGAGCGTCGCGGCATGAATCCACTTGCCGATGTGTTCGCCGATCCAAGGATGCTGTCCGGGCTTATTGCGATAGCCCGCAAGCAGCGGCTCCAGATCCACGTGCGTCAACCGGCGCGTCGCGTTCAATTCGACCCTGGCGCCCAACCAACCTCCGAGGGAAATCTGCCCGGGATCGCGCATCGACAGCGTATCGCGCAATTTCGGCGCGACGACATCGGCGACCGGCGAGGCGATACCGATCGTCGATGCGACGCCATCGCGCGCGCCGCCGATCGCATCGAGCGTCCATGCCCCGGCGATCGCGCAGACGCCGATGCATATCCGTTGACGTTGAAGATCTGGACCGTAATGCGCCATGCGATACCTCATCGAACATCGCAGATGGAGATTCACGCGCGTTATCGCGCGGATCGGACGCGACCTGATCGCTCCGAAGAAGCGGCCATCGTGCGCTATGCGCTGGGATAGCGCCGTTTGGTTTCGGCGATCGAGGCCTTCAGCATCGTTTCGAGCACACCCAGATCGATATCCGACAAACGCTTCACGTAGAGGCAAGCCTTACCGAGTTTGTGCTTGCCGAGCTTCGCCAACGACGCCGCCTGATGCTCGAAGCCGGCGGTGAGGTACAGGCTGATCTCGCTCTTTCGAGACGAAAAGCCGATCACGAACGCATCGCCTTCGTGGCCGCTGTCGTAGACGTAGTGATAGCGATCGAAACCGACCATGCTCGGTCCCCACATCGTGGCCGGACAGCCGCTGACGCGGCTCATCAGCGCGACCAAAGCGTCGCAATCCTCGCGCCGGCGAGGATCGTCGATCTTCTCGAGATACGCCGTCACGCTAGCGTCGGTGGGTTTGGTTTTCGCTTCGTAGGCCATGGTGTCTTCTCGATGGTCGAGTCAAAGAGCATCGCTCGGCGATTTTCGAAATGGGATCGCGGCGCAGGCGGCGCGGCGCTCCGCATCAACGTTACGCTTCGCTCGAATATCCGGCAAGATCGACGGAGTTGCCACTGTGCGACGGAATTCGTAACGACATCGTTTCGCGCATCGCGAACTCCGCTCACGCACTCCGCCAGACTTGCGCCATCAGCGCCAAAAACGTGTACGCCAACGCCGGGGCCAGCGGCACTTGGAACCAACCCAAACGCGCGCGCCAGGGCCACATCAGCGCCAGCGAAAGCGCGGTCGCCGCGATCAGCGACAGCGCGTAATCGGCCTGCAGCAAATAGCCGGGAAACCCGTAGCCGCGGCGCAGCGCCTGCACCACGAAGCCCGCGGTGATCGTCGCCATCGTCGCGATCCCGGCGACTCGCGATGCCCGCGTTCCGATGCGAATGGACGCTTGCGGCGGCGGCGGTCGCACGCGCGACATCGCTCAGTTGGTGATGGCCTGGCTCAAATCCGTCCACGCCGGCGGGGCGGGCCATTGCGGCGGCGAATTGCCGGCCAGCACGCGGCGTAAATCGTGGCGATCCAACTGCGGCGCCAGCGCCACCAGCAGGTCGACGGTGTAATCGCGCAGCACGCGTTCGCGCGGCAGCACGGCCCACGCGGTGCATTCGGGCACAGCGTCCGGGGCGGGCAGCGCGACGAGGTCGCTGTCGTGGATCGCGCTCACCGCCATTTCGGCCAGCAGGCCCACGCCCAGGCCGGCGCGGACATAGGTTTTGATCAGATCGGCATCGCGCGCGGTCATCGCCAACTGCGGCTCCAAGCCGGCGCCGACGAACGCGCGGCGCAGCGACGAGTCGGGGCGCAGCGAGGATTCGTAGCTGATCAGCGGATAGGCGGCGAGATCGGCCAGCGTCGGCGCGGCGGCGCGCGCGGCCAGCGGGTGCGCGCGCGGCACCAATACGACGCGACGCCAGCGGAACATCGGCACGGCGATGCCGTCGGCGGGCGCCGCGCCCGCAGTGCTGATCAGCGCGAGATCGGCCTCGCCCCGCGCCAATTGCTGCAGCACATCGGCATCGGCGCTGGGCTGCAGATGGATACTCAGTTGCGGGTAGGCCTGATGCACATGCGAGATCACCGGCGGCAGCACGAAACGCGCCTGGGTGTGCGTGGTGGCGATCGACAGGTCGCCCTGGCCGTCGCGGCGCTGATTCGCGGCCAAGGCGCGGATATTGGCGGCCTCGGTCAACAGCTTGCGCGCGTGATGCAGCACCTGCGAACCGGCGGGGGTCAGCCCTTCCAGGCTGCGACCTTTGCGCACGAACAGCAGAAACCCCAGTTCGTCCTCCAACTGCTTGAGCTGCTTGGACAGGCCCGGCTGCGTGGCGTGAACGTGGTCCGCCGCCAAGGTGATGTTGAAGCCGGCGTCGGCGATGGCGACGAAGTAGCGGAGCTGGGCGAGGGTCATGGGCGTCAAGGCGTTCGGATGCGGGCTCGAGCGAGGCGGCCGGCCGGTCGTTGCGGACGGCCGATCGACGAGCGACCGCGGATGCGTCGCCGCAGCGCGCGATCCGGACTCGATACGAATCGCGGCGGCATCCACGGAGAAGGCGGGGTCATCGCGACACGCTATCCATAACCCAAAGGAATGAATATACCCCGTATATTCCAAAACGTTATGACGGAACGCTGCTCGCTTATTTCCGGTCCCCCGCCGCCAGGCCTAGCGTGAGCGGACCGCCTCCGGCCCTGCCGCCCATGTCGAACGCAGCCGCCCTGCCCATCACCGCCGATGCCGCTTCCTCGCCCGCCCTATTCCCGGCGTTCCTGGATCTGCGCGGGCGTTCGGTGGTCGTGGTCGGCGGCGGCGCGGTGGCGCGGCGGAAGGTCGAGACGCTGCTTCATGCCGGCGCCGAAGTTCGCGTCGGCGCGCCGCATCTGACGCCCGAGTTAGCCGAGTGGGCCGCCGCGGGCCGCATTCGGCATCTGCCCGGAGAATTCGAACCCGCCTGGTTGGACGAGGCCTGGTTCGCGGTGGCCGCGACCGACGACCCCGAGGTCAACAAGCGGGTCGCCGAAGCCGGCGAAGCTCGCCGGCTTTGGGTGAACGCGGTCGACGATATCGCCCATTCCAGCGCGCAATTGCCTGCCCGGATCGAACGCGGCCCGCTGCAGATCGCGATCTCCAGCGGCGGCGGTGCGCCGATGCTGGCGCGGCATCTGCGCGAACGCTGGGAAGCCGAACTCGACCCCGCGCTCGGGCCGCTGGCGACGCTGCTGCTGCGCCATCGCGCGCGGATTCGCGAGGCCTTGCCCGATCTGATCGCGCGACGTCGCTGGTTCGCCGAGTTGCTGGTCGGCGAGGTGCCGCGCGCGCTGCGCAACGGTCACGCAGCCGACGCCGAGCGCGCCCTTTTCGACGCCCTCGCGGCCGCGCAGATCCAGACCGACGCGCGCCCCGCCGGTCTCGGCCGCGTCACGCTCGTCGGCGCCGGCCCGGGCGACGCCGGTTTGCTGACCTTGCGCGGGCTGCGCGCGCTCAACGAAGCGGACGTGATCCTGCACGACCGCCTCGTAGCGCCGGACGTGCTCGAACTCGCGCGCCGCGACGCCGAACGCATCGAAGTGGCGAAGGAAGCCGGGCATCACCGCACCACGCAGGACCAGATCCATGCGCTGATGCTGGAACACGCGCGCGCCGGACGGCATGTCGTGCGCCTGAAAGGCGGCGACGGCTTCGTCTTCGGCCGCGGCGGCGAAGAATTGGAATTTCTGCGCGCGCACGGCATCGCCTACGACGTGGTGCCGGGCATCACCGCCGCGCTCGCCTGCGCCGCCTACGCGGGCGTGCCGCTGACGCATCGCGATCATGCGCAATCCGTGGTGCTGGCGACCGCGCACGACGCCAGCGAACGGGACACGATGGATTGGCGCACGCTGGCGCAACCGCAGCGCACGCTGGCGCTGTACATGGGCGTCGCGGGCTTGGCGCGCATTCGCGAACGGTTGCTCGCGCATGGCCGCGCGCCGGACACGCCGTTCGCGCTGGTCGAAAACGGCGGGCGCGCCAGCCAGCGCGTGATCGTCGGCAAGCTCGCCGAACTGCCCGAACGCGCGCATGCGCACGGCGCGAAGTCGCCGTCGCTGGTGCTGATCGGCGAAACCGCGGCGCTGGCGGAACGGCTGCATTGGTTCGGCGCCGCGCCGCTGGGCGCGGCATCCGCTGCGCAGACGCCAGCGCCGATCGACGACGCGATGTCCGGCCCGCGCCCGCAAACGGACGCTCCGCGCGCCCCCTCTTATGCGGAGGCGGCATGAGCATCGCGCGCGAAGACCGTCGAGGATCGCGGGCACGCCTGCGATGTCGTCGGCGCACCGCCGCATCGCCTTGATCGCATCGCACTCTCCGACGCATCCGAATTCCGAAGATCACCGCAGGTACTTCTCATGGCTCTCTACGACAACATCCTCGATACCATCGGCGGCACGCCGATCGTCAAAACCCAACGCATCGCGCCGAAGCACGTCGATTTCTACGTGAAGGTCGAAGCCTTCAATCCGGGCGGATCGGTCAAGGACCGCCTCGCGCTCGCCATCGTGCTCGATGCCGAACGCAAGGGGCTGTTGAAACCCGGCGACACCATCGTCGAAGCCACCTCCGGCAACACCGGCGTCGCGCTGGCGATGGTCGCCGCGGCGCGCGGTTATCGCTTCGTCGCGGTGATGACCGAAACCTTCTCGATCGAACGCCGCAAACTGATGCGCGCCTACGGCGCGAAAGTGATCCTCACGCCCGCCGCCGAACGCGGCAGCGGCATGGTGCGCAGGGCGAAAGAATTGGCCGAGAAGCACGGCTGGTTCCTCGCCCGTCAATTCGAGAACGAAGCCAATCCCGCCTATCACCGCAGTACCACCGGCCCGGAAATCCTGCGCGATTTCGCCGGCAAGCGGCTCGATTATTTCGTCAGCGGCTGGGGCACCGGCGGCACGATCACCGGCGCCGGCGAAGTGCTGAAACTCGCGCGCCCGGACATCCGCATCGTCACCAGCGAACCGGCGGGCGCCGCGCTGTTGAAAGGCGACGAATGGAAGCCGCACAAAATTCAGGGCTGGACCCCGGACTTCCTGCCGGCCGTACTCAATCGCAACATCGCCGATCAGAACATTCCGATCGACGACGTGCTGGCGCGCGATACCTCGCGTCGTCTCGCCGCTGAAGAAGGCATTTTCGTCGGCATTTCTGCCGGCGCGACCGTCGCCGCCGCACTGCAGGTGGCGCAAGACGCCGCGGAAGGCTCGGTGATTCTGGCGATGTTGCCCGATACCGGCGAACGCTATCTCTCGACGTTCCTGTTCGAGGGCGTTAACGAAGGTTCGGACGACGAGTGGTTGGCGGCGCTGGGGTGAAACGGCTGACGACGCGGATCAGAGCCATCGCCGCACGCGGCTTCGATACGCGTCGTACTCCGCGCCGAATTTCGCCGACAGCGCGCGCTCTTCCGGAAGGATTTGGAACAACGTGAGAAAGGCGACCTGCAGCGGCAGCGCGATCAGGCCGTAGACACTGCTCCACACGCACCAAACGCCGAGCGAGACCAGCGTTTGCCCGAGATACATGGGGTTGCGCGTGAAGCGATAGATCCCGTCGGTCACCAGCGCCGCGCTCGCGGCCGGGCGCAGCGGATTGAGCGTGGTGCGCGCGCGCAAGAATTGGATGGCCGGGCGCAGATCGAGCGCGAAACCGAGCGCGATCAGCGCGATGCCGATCGGCGTGGAGAACGCGAACGCGATGCGCGTTTCGGGATACGCGTACGCGACCCACCCAATCGCCGCGCAGGCTGCGAGCATCACGATCGGCGGCGGAAGTTTGGCGTCGAGCGGCGTGGACATCGTCTCAGTCGATGTCGCGACCGAACATGATCTGCATGCCGCCGGGATCGTCGCCGCCGTCGCCGCTCATCTCCGCGTACGCCGTGGCGATGCCCTGAGCGCGCAGGAACGCGGCCAAAGCTTCGGCTCTGGGCTTATCCAGGTCGCTGAAGTAAACCACCGCGGTCCGGCTGCGATCGTAGCCGCCGAGCGAATCGGACATCAGCACGAATGAGGGATCGTTCGCGAGCTTCTCGCGCAGTTTGACCACCTTCCCATAACGCACGATGTCGTGGGACATCGTGTAGAGCTTGGCCGGCTGCGACGCCATCGCTCGGCGGGTCGCCGGATCGCTGCGCGGCTTCTTCGTCGGCGTCGGCGCGGGCGCGCGCTTGGGCGCGAGAATCGCCATCCTCGGCGATGGATGCAGGGTCTGTTTGGCGTACTCGCAATGGTGATCGCGATGCCGCGCCGCGAGGAACGGGATTTCGCTTTCGTCCGTGAGCGACCCGCCTTGATGCGTGTAGGGCACGAAGCCTTCGCGGCCGCCCGGGGCGTACATATGCGCGTGCTTGGTGTCGAGCCTGGAGACGTCGATCGTCGGCTCCTCGGATTCGACCCGATTGATGAACAACTCGCGGAAATAGATGAATTGGCTGGCGTCGCAGAAGACGCCCGCGCCGCAGAGCACATCCGGCCGGTCGGGCTTCTCGACGATCAAGATCAATTCGACCGATTGCCCGCTCTCCAGATACGCGTCGATCTTCGGCTGCAACTGCGCAAGACGCTTTTCGTACTTCGCTACTTCGGCGTTTTGGATATTGCCGAACATCCTGCTATGCAGCATCTGCGCGGCGGCGCCCCAAGCCGCGCCGCGCGCGGGCGCGTAGCCGGGCGTCGCCTCGTTGGGCGCCGTGAGCGGCGCGCCGATTTCCGCGCGCGTCGTCGAACGTCTCGCGCCGGCCGTCGGCGGCGGAATTTCCGGTCGCGGCGCTTTCGGCGGCGCGGGCGTCGGCGTGCGCGGCGGCGTCCCGGGAGAACCGCCGCCGACCGGCGACGAAGCGCCCGCCAGATCGAGGGTCGTCGTCGGGTGCGCCGGCGCGTGGCTCACGTACATCACGGCGCTGCCGCCGGCCATTTCGAAGGTCGCGCGATTGCAGCCGGAGCAGGCGGGAATCGGCTCCAACACCTGTTGGCCGTTGACGAGGCGGAACCGCATCGTCGTGAAGTGCACCGTGCCTTTCGCGCCCGGCGGCAGATTCGCTCGAATCTCTTCGAACAGTTTGATTTCCGCATCGTTGATGTGCGAGAACGGAAATTCGCGCCGCACGCCGGAACCGTAGATGCCGCGCGTGGCGGTGAGCGTGCGGTTCTGCGGCGCGACCGCATGATGCACGTCCGCGCCCTGCCCGAGCGCATCGGTTTCCATGCTGCTGAGCGCGCGAATCTCGCGCGGACCGCGATAGCCGGGCACATCGATGATGGCCGCGCCGATCACGCGCGTTTGCGTCGGCATCGGGCCGCTGCGGACGATCGCGTCCAGGCGCGCTTGGATCGCGCTGAAGTCGGTATCGGCCGTGATCGGCGGCGAATCGCCCGGAGCGCGCTGCACGCGTGCGGTGTCGAGGCGGCCGGAGACCGTCGCGGCCTGCCCGCGCGCCGCCAGAACGCTGGATGCGTCGGCCGCGCGTTCGTGGGCGTCGTGCTCGGCGCCGATCCGCAGCGCGTCGCCGGCATCGCGCGCACCGCGCTGTTGCACGGTGTGCGCCAATTCGTGCGCCAACAGGCGCTGCCCGGCGGACGTACCGGGCGCGAAGCGCCCCGCGCCGAACACGATATCGCGGCCCACGGTGTACGCCTGCGCGCCGACCTCGCGCGCCGAGCGCGCGGCGGCGTCGCCCGAATGCACGCGTACGTCGGAAAAATCGCAGCCGAATCGCGCCTCCATCGGCGCGCGGGTCGCGGCGTCGAGCGGCCGCCCGGCGGCGCTCAACGCTTCATGCACCGAAGGCGGCGCGACATCGCCGACGCCAACCGACGCGCCTCGCGGCGCGAGCACCGCGCTTTCGCGACTCGCGCCCGCGTTCGAGAGCAAACGCTGCATCGCATGATTGCCGATCGACGGCCCAGCGGCGGACCGCGATGCGCCCCCCGGCGCGTGCTGCGCCGCGGACGTCGGCAGATCGCGGCCGGATAGCGTGGCCGTGCCCGACCGTCGCGCTTTGCCTGTGCTCGATACGAACGACCTCATGACCGCTCTCCTCGATCCGCATTCTGATTCCGGGCGCGGCGGTCGCGGGGCGACGACGCGCGCGCCAGCCTAACCCAACCGCAGCGCGACCGCCACGACGCGATCAGCCCCGTCCGTACACGTCCTCGTAGCGCACGATATCGTCCTCGCCCAGATAATCGCCGGACTGCACTTCGATCAGTTCCAGCACCTCGGTGCCCGGGTTTTCGAGGCGATGTTTCGCGCCGATCGGAATGTAGGTCGATTGGTTGGCGAATAGCTCGAACACGTCGTTATTGCGGGTCACGCGCGCGATGCCGCGCACGACGATCCAATGCTCCGCGCGGCGGTTGTGCGACTGCAGCGAGAGCGATGCGCCGGGTTTGACCTTGATGCGTTTGACCTGGAAGCCATCGCCCATGTCCACCGAGTCGTAACTGCCCCACGGGCGATGCACTTCGCGATGCAGCGCCGCCTGCGTGCGCTGTTCGGCTTTCAGACGCTCGACCACGCGCTTCACGTCCTGCACTTTGTCTTTCGCCGCCACCAGCACCGCGTCGTCGGTTTCGACCACAACCACATCGTTCACGCCGACCAGCGCCACCAAACGCCGCGCATAGGCATAGCTGTTGCGGGTGTCGACCGCGATCACATCGCCGTGGTGCGCATTGCCGTCGCCGTCCTGCTCGCTGACTTCCCACAGCGCCGACCACGAGCCGACATCGTTCCAACCGATGTCCACCGGCAGCACTTTCGCCGCCTCGGTCTTTTCCATCACCGCGTAGTCGATGGATTCCGACGGCGAAGCGGCGAACGCGTCGCGGTCCAGCCGCAGGAACAAGCTGTCGCGCGTCGCGTCGTCGGGGTCGAGGTGCGCGCAGGCCGCGCGCGCGGCGGCGAGTATGTCGGGGCGATATTTGCCGAGTTCTTCGAGGTAACGCGAAGCGCGGAACAGGAACATGCCGCTGTTCCAGTAGTACCCGCCTTCGTCGAGATAACGCTGCGCGGTGGCGGCATCGGGTTTTTCCACAAAGCGGCGCACGTCGCGCACGCCGCCGCCCGCATCGGCGCCCGCATGGCGGATGTCCGTTTGGATGTAACCGAAGCCGGTTTCCGGCGCGTTCGGCACGATGCCGAAGGTGACCAGCGCGCCCGCTTCGGCCGCCGGCATCGCGGCGCGCACCGCCGCGCGGAAGGCGTCGGCGTCGCGGACGACATGATCGGACGGCAGCACCAGCAGCAGCGGGTCGCCGGCTTCGTGCTGCGGGTCGGCGCGCGCCACCAAGGCGGCGGCGGCGATGGCCGGCGCGGTGTTGCGACCGATGGGTTCGAGCACGATGCGCGCCTGCGGCGCGCCGATCTGGCGCAGTTGCTCGGCCACCAGAAAACGATGGTCTTCGTTCGCCACCACCAGCGGCGCGGCGTCGCTCAACGGCGCGACGCGACGCCACGTGGCCTGCAGCATGGTGTCGTCGCCGACCAGCGGCAGGAACTGCTTGGGATAGGCCTCGCGCGACAGCGGCCACAGCCGAGTTCCGGACCCGCCCGACAACAACACCGGCTGCAACTCGCTCATCGCGCTCTCCCGAAAATCAGGCCCGCAGTTTACCCTGTCGCCTTTCGACCGCCCCGACCGCCGCATGACCGACGCCTCCGCGCCCGCCTCCTCGCCGACCGACGCCCGCGCCGACGACCGTCTGACCTGGGCGCGCGCCGCGTCCGGCGAACCCGATCTAGCCTTGGATCGCGCCTCGATGGACGCCGGTTTCCGCAGCTATTGGCGCGGCGCGAAGGCCGATGGTCGCACCGTCATCGTCATGGACTCGCCGCCGGACAAAGAAGACGTGCGCCCGTGGCTGCGGATTCGCGCCCTGCTCGAAACCGGCGGCGTGCGCGTACCGCGGGTCTTGGCCGAAGACGCCGAGCGCGGCTTTCTGCTGTTGGAAGATCTGGGCCATCGCACGTATCTGCACGTGTTCGAAGCCGACGCCCGCGACGCCGACGCGATGCTCGACGCCGCCGTCGCGCAACTGCTCAAACTCCAAGCGATCGCACCGCCGAACGACCTGCCGGCCTACGACGAAGCGCTGCTGACGCGCGAATTGCGCTTGTTCGACGAGTGGTTCCTCGGCACGAATTTGGGCGTCGCGCTCGACTGCGGCGATTTGGAAGGGCTCGACCGCGTGTATCGCGCATTGATCGACGCCGCGCTGGCGCAGCCGCAGGTGTTGGTGCATCGCGATTTCATGCCGCGCAATCTGATGCCGCTGGCCGATGGCGACGGCCCTGCGGTGCTGGATTTTCAGGACGCCGTGCGCGGGCCGATCGCCTACGACGCGCTGAGTCTGTTCAAGGACGCGTTCTGGAGTTGGCCGCCCGAGCGCGTGGACGCATGGCTGGATCGCTACCATGCGCGCGCGCTCGATGCGGGTTTGCCGGTGCCGTCGCGCGAACGCTTTCGCCGCGACGCCGATTGGATCGGCGTGCAGCGGCATCTGAAAGTGATGGGCATCTTCGCGCGCTTGAACCACCGCGACGGCAAACCGAAATACATCGCCGACGCCCCGCGCTTCCTCGCCTATCTCGACGACGTCGTGCCGCGGTATTCCGAATTGGCGCCGCTGGCCGCGTTGCTCGACCGTCATGTGCGCCCGCGCTTGACCGCACACGCATGAAAGCCCTGATCTTCGCCGCCGGTTTGGGCGAGCGCATGCGCCCGCTTACCGACACCACGCCCAAACCGTTGCTGCGCGTCGCCGGCAAACCGCTGATCGTGTGGCATCTGGAAAAACTCGCCGCGCTTGGCGTACATGATGTGGTGGTGAACACATCATGGCTGGCCGATCAATTTCCGCACTCGTTGGGCGACGGCGGCGACTTCGGGCTACGCCTGCACTTTTCCTACGAAGGCACGACGCCGCTGGAAACAGGCGGCGGTATGCATCATGCGCTGGCGATGTTGCGCGGCCAGGATGACGCCGCCGACGCGCCGTTCATCGCCGTGAACGGCGACATCTGGACCGACTACGACTTCGCGCGTTTGCCGCATGCGCCGCGCGGCGATGCGCATCTGGTGTTGATCGACAACCCCGAACACAACGCGAAAGGCGATTTCTCGCTCCTCGCGAACGGCGATGTGCTGTCCGAACATCCCGCGAACGATGCGGCATCGCCTCGCGACGACGCATCAGCGGCGCCGGCGAACATCGAGACTGATGCGAAACGCCTCACGTTCTCCGGCATCGGCGTCTATCGCCCGTCGATCCTCGACGACTGGCGCGCCATCATCGGCGACGCGCCCGGCGTCGACGCCGACCCGCCGCGCTTCAAACTCGCTCCGCTGCTACGCGCCGCGATGCGCCGCAACGCCGTGACCGGGGAATATCACGACGGTCGCTGGACGGATGTGGGCACGCCGGAACGGTTGGCGACGTTGGATCGACATCTTCTCGCCACGCGCGCATAGCCCTACGCAGGTTTCGATCGACCCGCGACGGCTCGAACATCCGAAGCGTCGTCCTCGACGCGCATGCTTCGTACGCACCGCTCGCGACAATGACGAGCCGCGGATCATGGCGCGACAAATACCGACAGCCGTCACACATTTTGTCGTCGCGGCCGCGTCCCGATCATGCAAGATTCCTGAACGACGGCCCGGACGGCGGTTCATCTTTAACGTATTTCTGACGCGAGCGCCGATGGCGTCGGTATAGCGTTGTTTGTGCGCAATCGAATGCGGTATCGCGTTCTTATCCATCCATCGACGAAGGAGCAGTGCAATGGGCAGCCTGAGAGACGACCGCAACCCCGCCCCCGCCACGCAGGAACAGTTGGATCGCTACGAACGCGCGCGCGCGATCCTGGCGTCGGCCGAAGCCCCGATGCTGTACGACAAGAACGACCCGCGCGACCGCATTTTCTACGCGCTGTTCGACGGCACGGGAAACGATGCGGATCGCGGCCCCAAGATCACTAACGTCGCGCGCCTGCGCAATCAACTCGATGCCCTGCCCGACAACGACGGCGGACGCATCGCGCATGCGTATCTGCCCGGGCCGGGCACGCAACGCGCGCCCGGTTGGAACGTCGAAACGCCGGAAGCGAGCACGACGTTAGGGCGCATCGGCAACACGATCGCGACCAAGACCGGCATGGTGTGGGACAACGCCACGACGCCGCTGAGCAAAGTCCACGACTTGGCGACCGGCCGCACCTTCGACGATCGTTTGGAAAAAATGTACGACAAGCTGGTCGATCAAGTGAAAGACTGGAAACGCACCGATCAGTGGGCCGAGCCCGGCAATCCCGACAGCGATCTGCGCGTGCGCGTCGTGTCGGTCGGTTTCAGCCGCGGCGCGGAACAGGCGGCGGGGTTCTCGCGGCTGGTGGACGAACGCGGCATCGTCGATCGCGACGGTCAAGTGCTGGTGCCGCCGGGCCGCGCCGCGCAAGCCGTGGGTCTGTTCGACCCGGTCGGTACCGGCGAACCGAGCAATCACGATCGCCGCATGCCGCATTCGGTGATCTCCGGCCTGCAGATCACCGCCGAAGACGAGCGCCGCGCGAAATTTCCGGTCACCGACATCATCAAGGAAGGCGTGACCGCCGACGGCAGCTTGATCGGTGTGCGCTTGCCGGGCGCTCACGGCGATGTCGGCGGCAGTCCGCTGGATAGCGGCCTGTCGAATCGCTCCGGCAACATGATGATGTCCTACCTCAACACGTTGACCAAAGACCCGCTGTTCCAGCCTCTGCCCGAATCGCTGCGGCCTGAACTCAACACCGTGCATCGCCCCGACAACAACATGCTGTGGCGCGTGAGCGAAATCGGCAGCGGCCCGGCGCCGCGAGATACGCCGCAAGGCGTGCGTTTGGACGCCGCGCCGCCGTCGTTCCGGCCGCCGAGCGGACACGCGGACGAGAACGCCAGCGAAGCGCAGCGTCTGCGCGCCGCGCTCGACGATTCGCGCGAAACCCGGCGTCTTCCGCAAAGCGCGGACCCCACGCTGGGCAGCGATCTGAGCTGGCGTCCGGTGCAAGTGCCGCTGCAGCCGTCGCATCGCGATCATCCGGATCACGAACGCTACATGCAAGCGGCGTTGACCGTGGATCGCGCGTTCGCGCAGGTCGGCAGCGACCGACGTCCACCCGCCGAGGTGCTCGATCAGATCACCGCGAATCTGGCGTTGGCGACCAAGGAGAGCAAGCTGACCCAGATCGACGTCGGCAAATTGGAAAACACCTCGCACGGCCAAATGCTGTTCGCGATCCAGGGCAATTCCGCCGATTTGTATTCGTTCAACAATCGCAATTCGGGCGTATCGACCAACCCGAACGAATTGAAACCGACGATGCAGGCGCTGCAGGAAATGGAGAGGCTGCCGCAACCGCAGCAATCGCTCGCCGTCGCCGGGCCGTCGCGCGAACGCAATCAGGAGATCGAACAGGAACGCATGGCCGCGCCAGTGATGAGCCGACAGCAGCATCACGGCTGATCGTCAACAGCACGCGCCAATCGCATGCGGGCGTCGGTCGGTCGTCGCTGGTCGTCGCTGGTCACCGCCCGCTTTTTTCGCTCGAATCAGACCGCTTCGATCAGCCGAGCACTTGCCGCAAAAACGGCACGGTAATCCTGCGCTGCGCCGCCAGCGATTCGCGATCGAGGCGATCGAGCAAGGCGGTCAGGCTGCCGAGGTCGCGATCGACGCGTTTGAGCAGCCAATCGATCGCGGGGGTTTCGAGCTGAAGACCGCGACGCTGCGCGCGCAAGCGCAGCACCTCGGCGCGGCCAGCGTCGTCGAGCACATCGAGCGCGACGCGCGCGCATTGCGACAGACGCGAGCGCAGGTCGGGGAGCGTCAGCGGCAAGGCGTCGGGCGTCGCGGTCGCGGTGTAGAGCACACGTCGACCCGCGTCGCGCCATCGGTTGTGCGCATCGAACAGCGCGATTTCGTCGTCGCGCGCGCCGACCGCGGCATCGAGTCCGTCCAACGCGATCAGATCGGCGTGTTCGTACGCTTCGAGGGCGTCGCGAACGCGGCCGCGCGCGGCGGCGAGCGGCACGTACGCGGCGCGCGCACCCGCGGCGTCGGCTTCGGCGCAGACGGCCAGCGCGAGGTGGGTTTTGCCAGTGCCGTGCGCACCGGCGAGAAAGACGGTGGAGACCGCCGCCGTGGCTTCGGTTTCGCCGCGCGCGAACGCGCGCAGCAGCGCGAGCGCGCCGTCGGACGCGCCGACGAAAGTCTCGAAGCGTTGATCCGGCGAAAAACGCAACGTGAGCGGCAACTGCGCCGCTGCGTCGATACCGCGCGCGTTCACTGTCGATCCGCGGAATCGGCGTCCGTGCTTTCGGCGTCCGCGGCTTCGGCGCCCGCGGCTTCGGCACCCGTGGTCTCGGCGTTTTCGAGCTCGGCGGCGTTGGACTCGATGTCTTCGGAACCGACGCTCATCGCGGCGACTTCGCCGTCGTGCTCCAAATAGAACCGACTGGCGCTGTACTGCTTCATCGCGTGCCGGATCAACACGTTCGCCACCGACGCCACCGGCAGCGCCAACAGCATGCCGAGGAAACCGAACAACGTGCCGCCGGTCATCACCGCGAAAATCACGGTCACGGGGCTCAAACCGACGCGGTCGCCGACCAGCTTCGGCGTGAGCACGTAGCTCTCCAGCAATTGCCCGGTGCCCCACACCGCGAGTACGCCGACCACGTGTTGCCAATCGCCGAACTGCACCAATGCGGCGATCACGCCGCCGATCAGCACCGTAGTCGGGCCGACGTACGGCACGAACGTGAGCAAGCCGCCGAGCAAACCGATCAGCACGCCGACGTCGATGCCCACCGCCCACAGGCCGATCGCGTAGTAGACGCCCATGGAAAGCATCACCATGAACTGGCCGCGCAGAAAACTGCCGAGCACGGCGTCGGATTCGGCGGCCAAGGTGCCGACGATGTCCACGCGACGCCGCGGAATCAAATCGGCGGCGCGCTGCACCAAGTCGTTCCAATCGCGCAGGAAGAAGAAGGTGATGAACGGAATCAGCACCAGATTCGCGAACCACCCCAGCACCGCGAAACTCGACTGGGTGAGGTAGGTCAGCACCTGCGTCGCGACGCCGCCGGCGCCTTTCCAGTTCTGTTTGAGCGTCTCGACGATATGGCCGGGGTCCAACCACACCGACAGATCGAAACCGGTCTTGGTCTTGATCCACGGCACCGCGGTCGCGACCAACCAATCCAGATAGCGCGGCATCGATTCGGACAGGGTCACGATTTGGCGTTGGATCAGCGGCACCAGCACCACGACCAAAATGACCAGCGCCAACAGAATTAGCCCGAACACCAAGATCACCGCGCCGTTGCGCGACATGCCGCGCTTCTGCAGGCGGCCCACCACCGGATTGCCGAGCCACGCCAGCAGCGTGGCCGCCGCGAACGGCGTCAGCACCGGCGTCAACACCCAGATCAGCAGGCCGACGGCGGTGAACAGTAGGGCCCACTGCAGGCGGCGGAAGAAGCGCGCGATGTCTTCGATCGGCGTCGAGGCGTCGACATCCTTCAGCGCCCCGCGCGCGTCGGCCGCTTTCGATGCGGCCCGCATGTTCTCGGAGCCGGTCGCGTCGTTCGTCGAGTCGCTCATCGCATCGCTCATCGCATATCGAACGTCGGCGTTTCGGCGCCTTCGCTCGGAATCAGCACGCCGCGGCTTTCGGCCATCCGCTTGAAGCCCGACAGGCCGGTCAGCAATTCGAGTTCCACCACCAGCGTGCTGCCGCTGGCCGACACCGGGCGGATGCGGCGCACCACCGACAATTCCTGCAGATGCGCGGAGAGGCGGATGTAATCGTCGGCGCTATCGATGCCGGCGATCACGACGCGGAAGGTGCCGGGCGCGCCGACGCCGGAACCGCGGCGGGCGTATTTGCGGATCAGCGCATCGGCGCCGCCGTCGGCGCCGCCGGCCATCGCGCGGCGCGCATCGGCGTCGCTGGTTTTCCAGCTCGACAACACGCGGCCGCTATCGACGAAGGTCCACTCGGCCTGCCAGCCGGTACCTTTGCGGTACAGCTTGCCGACCAACTGCATCGGCGGGCTGTAGCGCGAAGACAACCGGGCGATGGCGCCGGTGTCGCCGCGCCAGATCGCGCCGACCGCGGCCTGCTCGGCGGCGTTGCCGGTGGGCAAGCCGAGGCGATAACCGCGCTCGACGGCGCGGTCGAGCACCGCGCGCGCGGCGTTGCTCTGCCCCAAACCGACCAAGCGCGGGCCCTTGCCATCGTCGATAGCCAGCCACAGCACGGGCTTCGGCCGCGGCTGCGGCCAGATCGGCAGACCGAGCATGCCGATCATGCCCTCGACCTTCGCGCGGTCGTAGCGCACCACCAGCATGGTTTTGAAATTGGGCGTCCCGTTGGCCGAAACGCCTTGGTCTTGGCGATAGTCGAACCCGGTGACGTAGTCCTTGGCGCGGCGCAGCTCTTGGCCCACACCCGGGCGCCCGGTGGCGCCGCGATCGCCCGAGAGCTTGGCCAGCACTTGCGCCAACCCGCGACCGAACGCGGCGTTGCGCTCGGCTTCGCCCTGGCCGTTGACCGGCACTTCGGCTTCGTAGATGCCGCTGGCCGCCGCGCGCTCCCCTTCGACGCGCTGCGCGGAGGCGGTCCCGACCCCGAGCATCATCGCCATCGTCAAACAAGCGCCCGCCGCCCAACGCACCACCCCTCGCCTCGACTGCCGCATTTTCACGTCCCGAACATTGGTCGACGCGCGAAATGGTGCCACAAGTGGGGCGAAGCATGGCCGACGGCGCGCCTCGATCGTCCGAAACGCACGGTTCGAGGCCCAGCAAGCCGCGAACGAGGTGGGCCGTCCGCCCGGCGACCGCTACAATTCCGCTTTCCGCGCCCGCAGCCCGCCCGTGACCCAAACTCCCCTGACCTACCGCGACGCCGGCGTCGATATCGACGCGGGCAACGATGTCGTCGAGCGCATCAAGCCCTTGGTCAAACGCAGCTTCCGGCCCGAGGTCATGGGCGGTCTCGGCGGCTTCGGCGCGATGTTCGATCTGTCCGCCAAGTACAAGGAGCCCGTGCTGGTCTCCGGCACCGACGGCGTGGGCACCAAGCTCAAACTCGCGCAGCAGTTGAACCGCCACGACACCATCGGCATCGATCTGGTGGCCATGTGCGTGAACGACGTGCTGGTGCAGGGCGCCGAGCCGCTGTTCTTCCTCGACTATTTCGCCACCGGCAAACTCGACGTGGACACCACGGTCGCGGTGGTCGGCGGCATCGCCCGCGGCTGCGAGCTGTCCGGTTGCGCCCTGATCGGCGGCGAAACCGCGGAAATGCCCGACATGTACCCGCCGGGCGAATACGACCTCGCCGGATTTTGCGTGGCGGGCGTGGAGAAGTCGAAGATCCTCGACGGCGCGAAGGTGCGCGAAAGCGACGTCTTGATCGGCATCGCCTCCAGCGGCCCGCATTCGAACGGTTACTCGCTGATCCGCAAGATCTACGACCGCGCCGGGCGTCCGGCCGATCTCGACCTCGGCGACGGCACGAAGCTGGTCGATGCGCTGATGGCGCCGACGCGGCTGTACGTCAAACCGATTCTGGAGTTGCTCTGCGGCGCGCAGGGCGACGCGGTGCATGCGATGGCGCACATCACCGGCGGCGGGCTGACCGAAAACATCATCCGCGTGGTGCCCGACGGCCTGGGTCTGAACATCGACGCGAACGCCTGGCCGCTGCCGCCGGTGTTCCGGTGGCTGCAGCGCGAAGGCGCGGTGCCGCGCGAAGAGATGTGGCGCACCTTCAACTGCGGCATCGGTTTCGTGTTGATCGTCCCGCCGACCGCCGTCGCCGCCATCGGCGGCGAGCTCGATCGCCTCGAACTGGCGCATTGGCGGATCGGCGAGGTCGTGGCCGCAGGCGACGGCGAACGGGTGCGGATCGGTTGAGCTCTCGCGTCTCGTGTCCCGCCCGCAACGCCTCGCGTTCTTCCTGACGCTCGCGATATTCGCGATCACCTGGATCGACCCGATCTGGCCGGTCGAACAAGCGCTGCACAGCTCGCTCGCCGTAGTCGGGTTGGTCTGGCTGGCGCGACACCAACGCCGCTGGACCCTGCGCGACGGCGACTTCCTCGCGGTTTGCGCGTTCATCGCCGTGCATTGCGTCGCCGCGCGCTGGCTGTATTCCAACGTGCCCTACGATCGCTGGTGCGTCGCGCTGTTCGATTGGTCGCCGCAAGCGGCCTTCGGTTGGGAGCGCAATCATTTCGACCGACTGATCCATTTTCTCTATGGCCTGTGCTTCGCGCCCGCACTGCAGTGGCATGCGCAGCAGCGCTGGCGGATTCGCCCAGGGCAAGCGTTCACGATCGCCGTCGCGCTCATCATGCTCAGCGGCTTGGTCTACGAGTGGCTGGAATGGGGTATCGCACTGACGATGTCGCCGGAAGCGGCGGAGGCTTACAACGGCCAACAAGGCGACATGTGGGACGCGCATATGGACATGCTGCTCGCGACGGTCGGCGCGCTGCTGGCATGGCCTTGGCTCGGGCATCGCGCGCTGCCGCAGGAGGCCGCGCATGGCGGCTGAATATCGCATCGCCGTCCTCGCCTCCGGCGCCGGCACCAATCTGCAGGCGCTGATCGACCCCATCGCGTCGGGGCATTTGCGGGCGCGCATCATCGGCGTGTTTTCCGACAAACCCGCCTGCCAAGCGCTGCAGCGCGCGCGCGACGCCGGCCTGCCGGCGACGGCGCTGTCGCCGAAGGCGTTCGTTTCGCGCGAGGCCTTCGACGCCGCGTTCTTCGCCGCGGTGGACGCGTCGACGCCGGACCTGATCGTCTGCGCCGGCTACATGCGCTTGATCTCGCCCGAGGCCGCGGACGCGCGCAGCGACCGCGCGATCAACCTGCATCCCTCGCTGCTGCCGGCGTTCAAAGGGCTGCGCACGCACCAACAGGCGCTGGACGCCGGCGTGCGCGAACACGGCGCCAGCGTGCACGCGGTCACGGCCGACCTGGATGGCGGCCCGGTCATCGCCCAGGCGAAGGTGCCGGTGCTGCCCGGCGACGACGCCGACACCTTGGCCACGCGGGTCCGCGAACGCGAACACCCGCTGCTGGTCGCCACCGTGCGCGGCTTCGCCGAGGGCCGGCTGGCCCTGCGCGGGGGTCGGGTGTACCTGAATGGGGAGCCGCTGCGAGTCCCCCTTCAGCTTTCAGCCACCCGTGGCCTCGCATGATGCCGCCCGCATGAACGCCCTCCTCCCCCTTCGCGGCCCGGTGTCGATCCGCTGGCTAGCCCTGCCCCTGTGCGGGTGGCTGGTTGCGGCCACGCTGGGCCAGGGCGACGCCGCGACCTCGGCCGCGCCGAGCGCGGCGCCCAACACAGTCGCCGTCGCGGCCGAACGCAGCGTGCCGCCGCTCGCGCCGTTCACCGCCACCTACGAGGCCTACCGCCAAGGCAATCGCGCCGGCGACGCCACGCTGCGCTTGGTGCGCGGCGAGGGCGAGACCCGCTGGCGGATCGATTTGGACATTCGCGGCGACCGCGGCTTCGCGGGCGTACTCGGGCTCAATCTGCAGCAAAGCACCGTATTCGAGGCCCGCGACGCCGGGTTCCTTCCGCTCAGCCAAAGTACCGTGCGCAAAGGGCTGTTCCTGGGCAAGAAAACGGTCGGCGTGTACGACTGGAGCAAACGCAGCGCCCAGTGGCGCGGCGATATCAAAGACCGGCACAAGGCGCCGGTCGCGCTGCAAGACGGCGATATGAGCGGCCTGCTGATCAATTTGGCGATCGTGCGCGATGCGCAGCCGGACAGAGTGTTGCACTATCGCTACGTCGACGGCGGCCGCGCGCGCGATCATGCGTACCGCGTGTCCGCCGCGCCGGAGCCGATGTCGGCAGGCGATTTGAATTTCGAGACGCTGCGCGTCGCCCGCACCAACGGCGGCAACGACGAAACCTTGGTGTGGGTGGCCGACGGCGTGCCCACGCCGATCCGCATCCTGCAGCGCGAAGACGGCCAAGACGCGATCGACCTGCGCTTGATCCAATACGAAGGACACTGACGATGACTCGCCCCTCCCCGCTCCGCGCCGCGCGCGTCCGTATCGCAGCCGTCTTCGCAGCCGTGCTCGCCGCTGCGCTGCTCGCCGTGCCCGCCTTCGCGCTGGAGCCGTTCAGCGCCGACTATCAGGCGAAGTACATGGGGCTGTCGGCGAACGGCAAGATGACCATCGAACCGCAGGGCGGCAATCGCTGGAAATACACGCTCAGCATCGTGCATCAAGCCGCGAAATTGACCCAGACCACGATCTTCGAGGATCGCGACGGCCAATGGCGCCCGCTCACCGGCACCGATGCCTCGCTGCTGTTGATCAAGAAAATCAACCGCAGCGCCGTGTACGACTGGGCCGCCGGCGAAGCGCGCTGGAGCGGCGACGTCAAGCCCGAACGCGCCGGCCCGGTGCCGCTGCAGGCGGGCGACGTGGACGGTTTGCTGATGAATCTGGCGATCGCCCGCGACGTCGTCGCCGGCAAACCGCTGCGCTACCGTTTGGTCGACGAAGGCCGCGCCAAGGCGATGAATTTCACCGTCGCCGGCAAGGAAACGATCACCGTCAGCGGCAAGCCGCGCGAAGCGACGAAGCTGGTCAACAACAACGGCAACAAGCAAATGCTGATCTGGGTGGTCGAAGGCCTCGCCCTGCCCGCCCGCATCCTGCAGCGCAAAGACGGCAAGGACGATATCGATCTGAAGATCGTGTCGGTGAAATAAGCCGGGCCGCATAAGCCGGGCCGCATCGGGCCGCGAAAAGAACCGAGCGAACGAACGCGCTGCGCGACGCTCAACCCGGCGCGGCGACGCTCTCGTCCACGACGGCGGCGTCCGCGTCCATGCGCGCGCGCATCGCGCTGCCTGCGCCATCGAGGAATTGCAGACGCGCGAGCTCTTCGTACAGCCCGCCCTGAGCCATCAAACTGCGATGCGTACCTTCGGCCACGATACGGCCGCGATCCATCACCACGATGCGGTCGGCCTTCAGCACGGTCGCGAGGCGGTGCGCGATGACCAGGGTCGTGCGCCCGCGCATCAACGACTCCAACGCGCGCTGCACCGCGTGCTCGCTCTGCGCGTCGAGCGCGCTGGTCGCTTCGTCCAGCAGCAGAATCGGCGCGTCCTTGAGCAAGGCGCGCGCGATCGCGATCCGCTGCTGTTGGCCGCCCGACAACCGCGCGCCGCGCTCCCCCAAATCCGTGTCCAGGCCGCGCGGCAACTCGGCGACAAAATCGGCGACCTGCGCCGCGCGGATCGCAGCGTCGAGCGCGGCATCGTCGGCGTCGAGATTGCCGTAGCGGATGTTGTCGCGCGCCGACACCGCGAACAGCGTCGGTTGCTGCGGCACCAAGCCGACCGAAGCGCGCAGTTCGGCCGGATCCAAACGATTCAACGGGACGCCGTCCACGCGCACGCAGCCCTCGTCGGGGTCGTGAAAGCGCAGCAGCAGCGAGAACACGGTGCTTTTGCCCGCACCGGACGGGCCGACCAGCGCCACCGTTTCGCCGGGACGCACGCGCAGATCGAACTGCGACAGCGCAGGCGTATCGGGGCGCTGCGGATAACGGAAACCGACGTTCTCGAACACGATCTCGCCGCGCAGCGGTCGCGGCAAGCGCTCCGGATCCGGCGGCGCGACGATCTCCGCGCGCTGCGCCAATAGCTCGGTGATCCGGCTCATCCCGCCCGCGGCGCGCTGAAAATCGTTCCAGACTTCGGCCAAGTTGCTCACCGCATCGCCGCCCAGCAGCGCGTACATCACGAACTGCGTGAGCGTGCCGGCGGTCATGCGCCCGGCCGCGACGTCGTGCGCGCCCAACCACAGTACGAACAGCAGCGCGCCGCCGCTCAACGCGGCGGCCAACAGCGTCAACGACGCCTGGGCCTGGATGCGCTGTCGCGCCGCCAACAGCGAGGCGTTGAGCGCGGCCACGAAACGGCCCTGCTCGTGGTTTTCGCGCACGTGCGCCTGCACCGTGCGCACCGCCGACAGCGTTTCGTTGGCGAGCGCATTCGCGTCGGCGATGCGGTCCTGCCCCGTGCGCGCAAGACCGCGCAGGCGACGGCCGCCCAGGATGCTGGGCAGCACCGCCAACGGAATCGCCAGCAACGCATAGAACGCCAACTGCGCGTTGGTCGCGAACAGCATGCCGACCGCGCCGATGGTCATCGCGACGCCGCGCAGCAAGCCGGACACCGCGAAGGTCAGCAAAAAGCGCAGGAATTCGACATCCGAGGTCAATCGCGACACCAGCTCGCCGCTGCGGTTGCGGTCGTGGAACGCCGCATCCAGCGTGAGCAACCGCACGTAGAGCCGTTCGCGCAAACTGGCGACCACGCGCTCGCCCAGCAACGCGGCGAAGATGTAGCGTGCGGTGCTGGCGAGCGCCAACAGCAGCATGATGCCGAACAGCGTGAGGAAATCGCGATCGATGCGCGCCGGATCGCCCTGCGCGAATCCGCCGTCGATCAACTGCGCCGACGTCACCGGTAAGGTCAGCGTCGCGACGGTCGCCACCGCCAGCGACGTCAACCAAATCGCGAACAACCAAGGATGGCGACGGACCAAGGGCCACAGCGCGCGGAGATCGCCTCTCGCGGCGGGCGTCGTTCGATCCGTCGCGGTGTCGTTCTGAGAGGTCATCGCATCCAGCGTTGCCGAGGGAGAGCATCAGGAACACGCCGCGCGACGCGAAAGCGCGCGCTCGTGGACGAGCCCGATTGTGCCCGATGCGGGCGATCCGCGCATCGGCACGGCCGATGGCCGCGCGAATCCCGATGCGAGGCGATGCGGATCCGCGCCGTCGCAAAGGCGCGCACCGTTGCGTGCCGCTGCGCAACATGCGACGCCGAGTGCGTCTTAACGAGAACTTCGCGTTCGGGGTCGGGCGACGCGCTAGGCGTGTCGGACATCACGTTTGCGCGGCCGCAACGCGACACGAGTCGCGGCATGCGGCGGGCCGGCGCAGGGTCGATGCGACCCTACGCCGGCGCATGGGTTGTCGCCGGCCGAACGACGTGCTATCACCGCTGAGCGGTTGCCGGCGGCGGCGACGGCAACGGACCGAAGTCGGAGACGCCCCTCTCGGCGGCATCTCTCGCCGCGATCATCATCGCAATCTCCACTCGACAAGGAATAAGGAACCATCGTCATGCAGAACAAGAAGACGTTCGCTTTCCAACTGGCCTCGATGCAGAAGGCCGATGCGAAGACCGATCAAAACACGTGGAAAGTGCGCGACGGCGTCGCGCTCGCCGGCTGCACCGATCCGACGAATCAGGGCATGCACCGCGAATCCGTCGACTACTCCGGCCGTTGGCGCGGCCTCGATAAAGGCTACTGGTGCTGAACGCTCGCATCGTTCCCGAACGCGGCATGCGTCGCGTTCGGGAAAGCGTCGCGCCATCCGCACGATCGCGCAACGGGGGCCATCGCCTCCTTTCGCGACACACCCAACGACAAGGATAGATCCCATGCAGAACAAGAAGACGTTCGCATTCCAGTTGGCCTCGATGCAACAGGCCGATGCGAAGACCGATCAAAAGACGTGGCAAGTCCGCGACGGCGTCGCCGTGGCCGGCTGCACCGACCCCGCTCGCGTCGGCGATTTCCGCGCCGACTACGACATCTGGGGCACGTATCGCGGCCGCGACAAAGGCTATTGGTGCTGATCCATCCAACATGAATCCCCGACCTCGCCGCGCGATGCGGCGAGCCGGTTCCACTGCGTTTTCCGCGACAACACCGACACAATCAGGAGCATCCGATGCAAACTCAGGACAAAGCCAAATCCTTCGCGTTCAAACTGGCCGCCGCCGATCGGCAAAACGCCGGCAAGCCGCAGCCTTGGCAGGTGCGCGATGGCGTCGCCGTCGCCGGCTGCAGCGGCCCGGACGCGCGCGCCGATCGCGCATTCCCGTACCGTCGCGACGGCGGTATCTACTGCTGAGCGCGCCCGCGTCATCGATCCACCGCCGCACGTCGGCAGCGGGCCCCGCATCGCGGGGCCCGCGTTTTTCCGCAACGTCGCCGCGGCCGCGCATTCGCGGCCGTTGCGCTCACCACCGTACGCATGAATAAACAGATTCTCATCGTCACCCACAGCGGCGATCTGCATGCCGATCTCGTCGCCGAACGCCTGCTCGCACGCGATGCGCGCGCCTTCCGCCTGAATCTGGACCGATTCCCGGTGGAGTACCGGTTGGATCTGCGTCAAATCGACGGCGCGCCCAGCGGCGCGCTCGTGCATCTACCGACGCGCAGCGAGATCGCGGCGACCGACATCGGCGCGGTGTGGACGCGCAAATCCGGCGATTTTCGCTTTTTGAGCGACGAGGAGTTCGGCCCGCAAGAACGCGCCTACGCGATCGCGGAAACCCATCACATCCTCACCAGTTTTCTGCTGATAACCGACGGCTACTGGATGAACCATCCCATGGCCTCGCAAGGCGCGATGTGGAAGGGAGAACAGCTACATCGCGCGGCGCGATTCGGGTTCCGCGTACCGCCGTCGCTGACTACCAACGACGGCGATGCTGTGCGCCGTTTCCGCAGCGCGGTCGGCGGCGAGATCATCTTCAAACCGCTGTCGTCGCCTTCGCTGGGCGGCGACGACGTGGACGCAGCCGATCGCATCGTCCCGAACCTCGCGACCACGCTCATCACCGCCGAGCACGAGGGCATGCTCGACGCCGTGAACGAGCTGCCCGGATTTTTCCAGCGCTACATCCCGAAGCGCTACGAGCTTCGAGTCACGGTGATCGGGGATCGCGTGTTCGCGGCGCGCATCGACTCGCAGAACGACGCGCGCACGCGCACCGATTACCGCGATTTCTCCGCGGAAATCGACTACACGGCGGAAATCTTGCCGTCGGAGATCGAACGCCGCTGCCGCGACTTCGTGCACAGCTACGGCTTGACCTTCGGCGCGATCGATTTGATCTTCACGCCGGAAGGCGAATACGTCTTCCTGGAAAACAATCCCGCTGGGCAATTTCTGTTCGTCGAACAACTGGTGCCGGAACTGCGCATGCTGGACGCGGTGACCGACTGCCTGATCGACGGCGCGCAACGCAAAGGCTGAATCATGTCGGCATTTCCCCAACTCCCCGTTTTCGAGGCCGAACGCCAAAGCCGCGCGCTGATTTTCGGCGCGACGCATTTGGACGGCGAACTCTTGCCGATGCTGTACGAAACGCTGCGCGGCATCGGCCGAGTGCCGCATCTCAACGTGATCGTGTACTGCCGCGGCGGCGAAGTCACCGTGGCGCGCCGGATCGGCCTGTTGCTGCACCAGTTCGCCGATCGTCTGCGCATCATCGTGCCGCATCACTGCCAATCGGCCGGCACGGTGCTGGCGCTGGCCGCGCACGAGATCGTGGCCGGGCCGATGGCGATGTTCTCGCCGATCGATCCGCATCTCTCCGGCAGCGACGCCCAAGGCGAACCGACCGCGATGTCGGCGCAGGACATCCGCATGTTCCCGACATTGGCGCAGGATTGGTTCGGATTGGACGCGTCGACGGCGCGCGAACGCGCGCTGCCGCTGTTGTGCGACAGCATCGCGCCGTCCGCGCTCACCGCGTTCTATCGCAGCGCGTTGGGCGTACGCCGGATCGGCGAGGAATTACTGGCGCTGCAAATGCCGCAGACGCCCGCGGAGCGGCGCACCGCCATCGTCGAGACCTTGCTGTTCGACTACCACTCGCACGACTACACGCTGACCGGCGCGGACCTGGCCGAGATCGGTTTGAACGCGCGCGCGGAGCCGGCGCTGGAGGATGCGGGGTGGGCGCTGATCCGCGAACTGCGCACGCGCATGGGTCCGGAAACGCGCAAGACGAATCCGCACGGGTGGTGCGACGCGCTGATCGCCACGCGCGAGCGCGGCTGGGTGCGCACGCGACAGCAAGATCTGTTGCCGGGCGACTGGACCGATTTCGAGATGGCGCGATGAGCGCCGAGATCTACATCGCCGAACTCTGCCGTTGGTTCGTGCTGATCGCGCTGCTGTCCGCCGCGATCGGCAAGACCTTCGGATTTCGGCGTTTTCGCGACAGCCTGAGCGACGCCTTCGCCTGGCTGAAAGGCGCTGGCGCGACCTTCGCCGCCGGCGCGATCGTGATCGGCGAGTGGGCGGCGGGGCTCTCGATGTTGGCGGGCGGCGCGCTGTCGCGCGCAGGATTGACCCTCGCGCTGTGCCTGTTCGTCTTCCTCACCGCGGTCGTCGCGGTGGTGCTCGCGAACGGGCTTTCGGTTCGTTGCAATTGTTTCGGCCCTTCGCAGCGCCGCATTTCCGGCCACGACTTGGCGCGCAATCTGTTGTTCATCGCGGCCGCGAGTTTCGGCCTGTACGGCGCATCGGCGACCGGCGTCGCGGGCGCCTCCGGCGGCATCGCCTGGCCCGCCGTCGTCGCGATCGCAGCAGTCGCGGCGACGCTGTTCCTGCTGTCGATCGGCCTGCGCGAACTTACGCACGTGCTGCGCATCGACGCCGAGGACTTGTGACGATGCTCGATGGCGGCGCCCACGTCCCGATGCCGTTCGACGCCACGCTGCTCAGCGTATTGGTCGTCGTCTTGAGCGTACTGGTCGCGTTCAATCTGTTTCTGAGCCTGCACCTGACCAAACTGGTCGGCGCGCTGGCGCATGCGCGGCTGCCGAACACCGTCCCGATCGGCGCGCCGCTGCCCGGCTTCCGCGCGCGCGCGCTGGACGACGGCCGTCGTCTCGACGCGGACACGCTGTTGGCCGATCGCGCGGCGGTGCTGGTCTTTCTCAGCCCGGGCTGCAAATCCTGCCTACAGCGCATTCCGGAACTGCGGCGCATGCTGCCGTTGATGGACGAAGCCGGCGTCGCGCTGTGGGTCGTCATGACCGGCCGCGAAAGCCGCCTGCGCGCCTACTTCGATGGCACCGGCTTACTGCCGCGCGTGCTGCGAGTGAACGACCGCGACATGCGCAGGCTCAACCCGAAACACTCGGCGCCGTTCTACATCTTCGTCGACCCCACCCGCATCGTGCAGGCCAGCGAACTGATCGGCGACGAGAATTGGCTGAGTTTCCGCGCGCAGATCGGCGATGGGGATTCTGCTCCGAACGACTTGGGCCAAAGCCCTTCCGCCGATATCGATACGGACGCAATCGATTCGCCGAAATCCTAAGACTCACTCCGTAATCGCCACGCGCCACCGCATCACGACGAACGACCACGACCGATCGGCGCGGTCGTTGCTTCAATCGATCCGCTTGATCTTCGCCCCGAGCGCCGACAGCTTCGCTTCGATGCGTTCGTAGCCGCGGTCGAGGTGGTAGATGCGGTCGATCGTGGTGTCGCCGTCGGCGACGAGGCCGGCGAGGATCAGCGAGGCCGAGGCGCGGAGATCGGTGGCCATCACCGGAGCGCCGCTCAGCGTTTCTTGACCGCGCACGATGGCGGTATGGCCGTCGATGCGGATATCCGCCCCCAAGCGCAGCAGTTCCTGCACGTGCATGAAGCGGTTTTCGAAAATGGTTTCGCTGATGATGCCTACGCCGTCGGCGACGCAATTCAGCGCCATGAACTGCGCCTGCATATCGGTGGGGAAGCCCGGGTGCGGCGCGGTGTTGATGTTCACGGCTTTCGGGCGTTTGCCGCGCATGTCGAGCGTGATGCTGTCGGCGTCTTCGCTGATGTGCGCGCCGGCCTCGGTCAATTTATCGATCACGGCATCCAGCGTATCGGGGCGCGCGGCGCGGCAGACGATGCGGCCGCCGGTCATCGCCGCGGCGACCAAAAAGGTGCCGGTTTCGATGCGATCGGCCACCACCTGATGCGTACCGCCGTGCAAGCGCTCCACGCCGTGAACGACGATGCGATTGCTGCCGGCGCCTTCGATCTTCGCGCCCATCGCGATCAAACAATCGGCCAGATCGACGATTTCCGGTTCCATCGCCGCGTTCTCGAGCACGCTAGTGCCGTCGGCCAGCGTGGCCGCCATCAGCACGTTCTCGGTGGCGCCGACGCTGACCATGTCGAAGACTACGCGCCCACCTTTCAAACGATCGGCGCGGGCCTTGATGAAGCCGTGATCGACCGAGATCTCCGCGCCCAGCGCTTGCATGCCCTTGATGTGCTGATCGACCGGACGCGAACCGATGGCGCAGCCCCCGGGCAGCGAGACTTCGGCCGCACCGTAGCGCGCGAGCAGCGGCCCCAGCACCAGCACGGACGCGCGCATGGTCTTCACCAGTTCATACGACGCGACGTGGCTGTGCACGCTGCGCGCATCGACGCCGATGCGACCCGCCTCGCGGTCGTGCTCGACGGCCGCGCCGAGTTCGCGCAGCAGTTTGGTGGTGGTGACGACATCGTGCAGATGCGGCACGTTGCCGATCTCCACCGGGCCGTCGGCGAGCAAGGTCGCGCAGAGGATCGGCAGCACCGCGTTCTTCGCGCCGGAGATGCGGACTTCGCCTTCGAGCGGCGCGCCGCCGGTGACTACGATTTTTTGCATGAGGATTCTTCGTCAGTGCGGCGCGAGCCGCGAGAGGGCGATGTCGGTGGGCTTCGGCGAATCGGGGTGAACGAAGCGGAACGAAACCGAGCGCGACGGGAAAGGCTTCCGCGCGAAAGCTTCGGGAAAACCGGGGCTCAGCCCGCCTCGTCCGGCGTCTGCGTCTTCAGCGCCAGGGCGTGGATCTCGCCGCCCATCAACTCGCCGAGCGTGGCGTAGACCATGCGATGCCGGGCCAGCGGCAGCTTGCCGCGGAAGGACTCGGAGACCACCCAGGCCTCGAAATGGACCCCATCGTCGCCCCTCACGTGGACGCGGGCGTTGGGCAGGCCTTGTTCGATCAACTGGCGGATGGTGTCGGCATTCATGGCGGGATAGGTGATGGGGTGCGTAAAATCGCGAGTTTATCGCAAGCCACCCCGACCGGCCCCATGGCGAACGCCTCCGCACCGCTGCCCAACCCGCCCGCGCATGACGTCTCCGACGAGGCGCTGGCCGCCAGCGGCCGTCGCGTGTTCGAGGTGGAGCGGGATGGCTTAGCCGCCGTGGCGACGCGTATCGACGGCCAATTCAGCGCCGCCTGCCGCGTGTTGCTGGCCTGCAATGGCCGTGTGGTGTGCATGGGCATGGGCAAATCCGGCCACATCGCGCGCAAGATCGCCGCCACGCTCGCCTCCACCGGCACCCCGGCCTTCTACGTGCATCCGGGCGAAGCCGGGCACGGCGACCTGGGCATGATCACCGACCGCGACGCCGTGCTGGCGCTGTCGTACTCGGGCGAATCCGACGAAATCCTGATGGTGCTGCCGGTGCTCAAGCGCCAGGGCAACACGGTGATCGCGATGACCGGCCGGCCGCAATCCACGCTGGCGCGCGAAGCCGACCTGCACCTGGACGTGAGCGTGCCGGCCGAAGCCTGCCCGCTGGCCCTGGCGCCGACCGCCAGCACCACCGCCGCGCTCGCGATGGGCGACGCCCTGGCCGTGGCCTTGCTGGAGGCCCGCGGCTTCACCTCCGACGATTTCGCGCGCTCGCATCCGGCCGGGGCGCTGGGCCGCCGCCTGCTGCTGCACATCGCCGACGTGATGCACGCGGGCGACGACATTCCTCGCGTCGGCGCCGACGCCACGCTGAGCGACGCACTGCTGGAAATGAGCCGCAAGCGGCTGGGCATGACCGCGGTGGTGGACGCCGACGGCGTGCTGCTCGGGCTGTACACCGACGGCGACCTGCGCCGATCGCTGGCCGACCCCTCGACCGACGTGCGCAGCACCCGCATCGACCGCGTCATGACGCGCACCCCGATCACCATCGACGCCGATGCGCTGGCGGTCGAAGCGGCGCAGTTGATGGAGACGCACAAGATCAACGCGCTGCTGGTGATCGACGGCGAACGCCGGGTCGTCGGCGCACTGAACATCCACGATCTGCTGCGCGCGCGGGTGGTCTGACGCGATGGACACCATGCATGACGCCGCGCCCCCCGCCCTCGCCCATCTTGTCGGCATCGACGCGGCGCTGTTGGCGCGCGCGGCGAACATTCGTTTGGTCTGCTTCGATGTGGACGGCACGCTGACCGATGGGCGCCTGGTCTACGGCGGGCAAGACGACGGCGAAGGCCGCACCGACGACGCTGCGCGCACTCTCGAGCTCAAGGCGTTTCATGTACACGACGGCCAAGGGCTGGCGCTGTTGCGCAAGGCCGGCGTCGAGGTGGCGCTGATCACCGCGCGCCGCAGCGCCGCCGCCGCGCAGCGCGCCCGCGATCTGGGCGTGCGCGCGTACACCGGCAGCGCCGACAAACTCGCGCAGGTGGACGCGCTGTGCGCGGAGCTCGGCATCACGCGCGCGCAGGTGGCGTTCATGGGCGACGATCTGCCCGATCTGCCCGCGATGCGCGCGGTTGGGCTCGCCGTCGCGCCCGCGAACGCGCACGCGTGGACCGCAGCGGAGGCGCATTGGCGTACGCAGGCGCGCGCCGGCAAAGGCGCCGCGCGCGAGCTGTGCGATCTGATTCTGATCGCGCGCGGTGCCGTCCCCGATGCGCTCGCCGATCGCGATGAGAACCGCGCCGACGTTCGCGTCGTCGCGGCCGAGGGCGATCGCGCATGAGCTGGCGCCATGCCCTCTTCGTTCTGCTGGCGCTGGGCGCCGTGCTCAGCGGCTGGGCCGTCTGGAAGCATCGGCGTCCGCCCGAGCGCGTGGTCGCCGGCGACGCCCGCCCGGATTACGTGCTGCACGACTTCGAGCTGATTGCGCTGGATAAGCAGGGCAAGGAATCCTTCACCCTGCGCGCGCCGAACCTCAGCCGCAGCCCGGACGACGAGACGATGACGCTGACCACGCCTCTGTTCTTGCTGCCGAACCCCGACGGCGACTACTGGGAGGTGCGCGCCAAGCGCGGTTGGGTGGGTGCCGACCACAGCGAAATCCGGCTGGAAGGCGAGGTCAAAGCCGAAAGCCCGGCCGACGCGCTGCGGCCGGTGACGATGAACACCGACCGTCTCAGCGTGTTCCCCGACAAGAACGAAGCGCGCACCGATGCGGTCGTGACCATCGTTCAGCCCGGTTCTATACTCCGCGGACGCGGCTTCACGGTGTCCACGACCACGAAACGCTATGTGTTCCGATCCGAGGTCCAGTTCACCCATGCGCCGACTCCCCGCTGATTCTTCGATCCGCCCCCACACCTCGTCCGCCCGCGCACGCACTGCGCTCGCGACGGTCGCGCTGCTCGCGCTCGGCATCGGCGCGGCGGCGGCGCGCGACTCGGATCGCACGCAGAACATGAATATCGGCGCCGCGCACAGCGAAGGCAGCCTGGAAGAGACCGGCGTCTACACCTTCACCGGCGCGGTGTTGATCACCCAAGGCACGTTGGAGATTCGCGCCGACCGCGCCGACATCCATCGCACCGGCGGCGACATCGCGCGCGCGGTGTTGGTCGGCAAGCAAGCCACGCTGAAGCAACAAATGAACGACGGCACGTGGATGAACGCCCGCGCCGATCGGATCGACTACGACACCCGCAACGACGTCATCGTGTTGATCGGCAATTACACCGTCAGCACCCCACGCGGCAGCACCAACGGTCAGCGTTTGACCTACGACCTCAAGAGCAGCCGGCTGGAAAGCGGCGGCGATAGCGGCCGGGTCAGCATGACGTTCGTGCCGAAATCCGCGCAGGGCGGCGCGGAACCGAAACCCGCCCCGAAGCCCGCCTCCGGCTCCGACGCCAAACCCGCCGCGCCGAAGAGCAAACCCTGATGCTGGTCGCCGAGGGGCTGCGCAAACGCTACAAATCGCGCGAAGTCGTGCGCGATTTCGGGTTGAAGCTCAACGCGGGCGAGGTGGTCGGCTTGCTCGGCCCCAATGGCGCCGGCAAGACCACGTGTTTCTACATGATCGTCGGGTTGATTCCCGCCGACGCCGGTCGAATCGTGCTGGACGGCCGCGAGATCACCGCCGACCCGATGTACGCGCGCGCCAAACTCGGCGTCGGGTATTTGCCGCAGGAACCCTCGGTGTTCCGTAAATTGTCGGTCGCCGACAACCTGCGCTTGGTGCTGGAACTGCGCGACGATTTGGACGCCGACGGCCGCGAGCGCGAACTCGCCGCGCTGTTGGAAGAACTGCAGGTCGCGCATGTCGCGGAACAACTCGGCGCCAGCCTCTCCGGCGGCGAACGGCGACGCGTCGAGATCGCGCGCGCGCTGGCCGCGAAGCCGCGGCTGATGCTGCTGGACGAACCGTTCGCCGGCGTCGATCCGATTTCGGTCGGCGAGATCCAGCGCATCATTCGTCATTTGAAGGCGCGCGGCATCGGCGTGTTGATCACCGATCACAACGTGCGCGAAACCCTCGGCATCTGCGACCGCGCCTACATCCTCAGCGAAGGCGCGGTGCTCGCCCAAGGCGCGCCCGAAGCGCTGCTCGCCAACCAAGACGTGCGCCGCGTCTATCTGGGCGAATCCTTCCGGCTCTGAGCGTACCGAACGCGTCGGCTCGGCATCGTTCGCGCCATTCGCACCGGCCCCCGTCGCATCGTCTCGAAGAATCGAGAAATCGGGCGCCGAGCGAGCCTTCGCATCGATTGCGGGGTTCTCGCTTTCGCCCGTTTCGGCAGGTCGCGCTGCGCGCGTCCGACGACGCGATGCGAACCGACGCACGCTCCCCCGCCGAGAATGCGACGTTCGATCCGCTTTCCGCACTTCGGGCCCGGGCCGTCGGCGTGGGGGCTCGCCTCAAACCGGGCGACGATGGCATGATTCATGCGTAACGGCGCGCAAGCGCCTACCGGCCCGCCGCTTCGGGGAGCGGTCCGGGAGTCGGCAGGACGCCTCCGCACAGTTCTGTAGGGATATGAAGCCACGTCTGCAAACATCGTTGGGACAACAGTTGGTGCTGACGCCGCAATTGCGTCAGGCGCTGCACCTGCTGCAATTGTCTTCGCTCGAGCTGGACGCCGAAATCGCGACCGCGGTCGAGACCAACCCGTTGCTCGACTGGGCCGAATCCCATCCCGAGTTCGATGCCGGCGGCGATGCCGCGCCGAGCGACGGGCCGGGCGAAACGGGACCGAACGATGCGCCCCCCACGGCCGATGCGGCCGGCGACGCGCACGACGGCGAGCGCCACAGCGACCGCGACGAAGAGCGCTGGGAATTCGGCGAAAGCTGGGGTGGCGGCGGTAGCGGCGGCGATTTCGACGACGACGGCGGGTACGACCCGATGGATCGACTCGTCGACCAAGAATCGCTGCACGATCATTTGTCGTGGCAACTGCATCTCACCCGGCTCTCGCCGCAGGACCAGCGCATCGGCGCCGCGCTGATCGACGCCATCGACGACGACGGCTATCTGCGCGAAAGCCTCGACGAGATCGCGCGCATGCTGCGCCCGGAACTCCAGGTCGCCGTCGGCGACGTGGCCGCGATGCTGTCGCGCATACAACGCTTCGACCCGGTCGGGATCGGCGCGCGGGATTTGCGCGAATGCCTGCTGCTGCAGATCGACGCGCTGTCCGACGACACCGACGGCAAGGCGATCGCGCGTCGCATCGTCGCCGACCATCTGGAGCGCTTACCGAAGATCGGGCCGGAGGGCCTCGCCGCCGAATTGAACGCACCCGAAGACGAGGTCGCGCAAGGCCTGCATCTGGTGCGCTCGCTCGATCCGCGGCCGGGCTCGCAGTTGGGCGGCATGAGCGCCGACACCTACGTCACGCCGGACTGCGTGATCTGGCGTCATCAGGGCATGTGGCGGGTGAGTCTCGCCGGCAGCCAGCAACGGCTGACCATCCATCGCGGCTACGAGGCGATGATCCAACACGCCAACGGCAACGACGCCAGTTATTTGCGCGGCCGGCTGCAGGAAGCGCGCTGGCTGCTCAAGCATCTCGAAGCCCGCGGCGACACGCTGCTGAAGGTCGTGCGCTGTTTGGTGCGGCAACAATCCGGCTTCCTCGAATTCGGCGCGCAGGCGCTGCGGCCGCTGACGCTGCGCGAGGTCGCCGCCGAAGTGGGGCTGCACGAATCCACGGTCTCGCGCGCGGTCGCGCGGAAATACGCGCTGACCCCGCGCGGCACGCTGCCGCTGCGCGGCTTCTTCGCGTCCGGCATCAACACCGACACCGGCGGCGAGGCCTCCAGCACCGCCATCCAATCGATGATCAAGCGTCTGATCGACGCCGAGAACCCACGCAAGCCGCTGTCCGACGCCAAACTCGCCGATCAGCTCAAGGCCGACGGCGTGCCCGTGGCGCGGCGCACGGTGGCCAAATATCGCGAGGCGATGAACATTCCCGCCTCGCACGAACGCGTGCGGATCGGCTGATTCCGACGCGGCGGTCGGCGCTTCGGCGAAGCGCGCCTCGCGCGTCGCGGGCGACGTATCGGCCGGCATCGAATCGGCGCGATAAATAGTCGAAATTTCAATCGGTTGCGCGAAATCTTTCGCGTTTTCGCGGGCTTCGCCCATTGCATGAACCGCGCCCGATACGCGAACCGCACGATGGGCTTGCGCATCACCGCCACTGCGCTACTCTGTGGACGAGCGTCGCGCGAACGGCGCGATGCGTTCACAGGCCCGGCAACAAGAGGACATCGTCGATGCGTATCGAAACCCACGGCCATCAACTCGAAATCACCCCCGCTCTGCGCGATTACGTCGAAACCAAACTCTCACGGCTTTCGCGCCATTTCGAGCACCCGCTCGCGGTTCGCACCCAATTGAGCATCCAAAAACCGGCGCACTGCGCGGAGGCCACCGTGAATATTTCCGGTCGCACGCTGCACGCCGACGCCAACGGACAAGATATGTACGCCGCGATCGACCTGCTGGCGGACAAGCTCGACCGTCTACTGATCAAGCACAAGGAAAAGATGGTCGACCATCACCGCGGCGAAGGCCTCAGCCAACTCGACACTTGACGCCGCCCTCGCCCGCAGCGCGCGACGCGCGCGCGAACCCCGCGCCGACGCCACGCGCGTCGGCGCTCGCCGACACCACCGCGCCGCGCGCGATCGCTTCCGACGCGCACGGCGCTCACATCGAACCGCTATGAGCACCAGCATCTCCGCGCGCGATCTGTTCGACCAGCAACAGGAGCGCCTGGAGCTGCGTTGGCTCGCCGGCTCGCGCGGCGCCGAACGCGTGCTCGAAGCCGTGGATACCGTCGCACGGCGCCCGTCGCTGGCCGGTTATCTCAACATCATCTATCCGAACAAGGTGCAGATTCTCGGCACCGAGGAACTGGCGTGGCTCGACGCGCTGGATGCGCGCCAACGCTGGGAAACCATCGCCAAAATCGTCGAATTCCGCCCGTTGGCGATGGTCATCAGCAAGGACCAGCCCTGCCCCGAAGATTTGCGCATCGCCGCGGAGGAATCCGACACGCCGCTGTGGTGCTCGCCGCGACGCGGACACGAGCTGTTCAACCATCTGCAGTACCACCTCGCGCGCAAACTCGCACCGCAGATCACCGTGCACGGCGTGTTCATGGAGATCTATTCGATCGGCGTGCTCATCACCGGCGAATCCGGCGCCGGCAAAAGCGAATTGGCGCTGGAGTTGGTGACCCGCGGGCATCGTTTGGTGGCCGACGACGCGCCGGAATTCACTCAGATCGCGCCCGACGTGCTCGACGGCACGTGCCCGGAGTTGCTGCAGGATCTGCTGGAATTGCGCGGTCTTGGCATTTTGAACGTGCGCCAGATGTTCGGCGACACCGCGGTGAAGCGGAACAAATACCTGCGGTTGATCGTGCATCTCACCCGCCCGCATCTCGAACCGCAGGCCACCGGCACCGGCATGGAGCGCCTGGTCGGCGATTTAGGCTCTCGGCGCTTGCTCGATTTGGACGTGCCGATGATCACGCTGCCGGTGATGCCCGGGCGCAACCTCGCCGTGTTGACCGAAGCGGCGGCGCGCGCGCACATTCTGCGCATCAAAGGCGTGGACCCGGCGGCGGCGTTCATGGCACGGCATTCGCATTTCCTGGAGCGCGCGCAGTGACGCGCGCGACGCGGAGGCATCTCGCATGAGCGCGACCACGGCGCACGCGTCGGGCGGCGACGCCAATTTGATCGTGGTCAGCGGCATGTCCGGCAGCGGCAAGTCGATCGCGCTGCACACCTTCGAGGATCTGGACTACTACTGCGTCGACAATTTGCCGGCGGAGTTGCTGCCCGAATTCGTGCGCGGCGCGACCGCGAAAAACGGCATGCCGTCGAAACTCGCGGTCGGCATCGACGTGCGCAATCGCCAAACCGATCTGTCGAAATTGCCCGAATGGCTCTCGCAGGTCGGCGCGCTCGGACACGATCCGAAGCTGGTGTTCTTCGACGCCAACGACGAGGTGCTGCTCAAGCGCTTCGCCGAAACGCGGCGACGCCATCCGCTGAGCCATCGCGGCCTGGCCCTGGCCGACGCGATCGCGCTGGAGCGCGAATTGCTCAAACCCCTGCGCGCGCTGGCCGACGCGGTGATCGACACCAGCGACACCAACGTGCATCAAATGCGGCGGCGGGTGATCACCGATTTGGGCCTGAGCAACGACCAATCGGTGTCGCTGTTGTTCGAATCGTTCGCTTACCGCAAGGGCGTGCCGGCCGACGCCGACTTCGTGTTCGACGCGCGCAGCTTGCCGAACCCGCATTGGGACGCGCGGTTGCGCCCGCTCTCGGGTCGCGACCGCGAGATTCGCGATTATCTCGACGCGCAGCCGCAGGTCGCGGAATACGTCTCGCAATTGACCGCGTTCCTCGACACGTGGCTGCCGCGCATGCAGGCCGACACCCGCAGCTACATCACGGTCGCGTTCGGCTGCACCGGCGGCCGGCATCGCTCGGTGTATTTGGCCGAGACCTTCGCCGCGCACGCGCGCGACCGCGGCTGGCGCGACGTCGCGACGTATCACCGCGAGTTGGAGTAAGCCACAGCCGCGTCAACATTGCGCATAGGGTGCGCCTGCGGCGCACCGTTTTTCTTCGCGATACCGCCGATGCGCCACGGTGCGTCGATGCTCGGATTATCACGGTATCAGCATCGAGCGTTCGGCATCAAGCGTCCGGCACCGATGTTTCGTGCAAAAAAAGCGAAACGGTGCGCCGCAGGCGCACCCTATAGCGCCGGGGTTTCCGCGATCGGTTTTTCCGTTTCCGGTACCGGCGTACCGCGGCACGACCGAATTTCCCAGTACCAGAATAAAAATCCCAGCAGCGTGAACGCGGCCGAGACCAGCGCGAGCCAACGGCGGTCGTGACTGATCAGCGGAGAAATCGCGCCGGCGACCGCCGACTGCAGGATCAGACTGGTGAACGATTGCAGCGACGAGGCCGCGCCGCGCTGACGCGGGTACATATCGAGAATCGCGAGCGTCAGAATCGGGAATACGATCGCGATGCCCAACGCGTCGAGCGCCATCGGCAACACGGCCCACGGCGCCGTCGCTTGCGGCACGGCGAAGGTGTAGACGAGATTGCAGACCGCGGCGATGCCGCAGATCGCGAAACCGATCGCGACGCTGCGCGTCGGGCTGAGCCGGCCCGCGGTGCGCCCGGAGACGAACGCGCCCAGCATCATCCCCGCGATGGTCGGCACGAAGAACCAACCGAATTGGTCTTGGCCCAGCCGCAAATGCTCCATCACGAACGCCGGCGCCGAGGCGATGTACAGAAACAGCGCCGCGAAATTGAAGCCGCCGGCCGCCGCGAAACGCTGGAACCGCGGATTCAGCACGATGTAGCGATGACTGCGCAAAAGCGCGCGCGGCGACGGCCGAAAACGCGCTTCCGGCGGGTGCGTCTCCGGCAATCCGAACCACGTCGCCAACCACAGCAAGGCGGCGAACAGCACCAGAAACCAGAAAATCGCCGGCCAGCGGTCCCAGCCCAGGATCCAACCGCCGATGATCGGCGCCACCGCCGGCGCGATCGAGAAGATCATCGAGACTTGGCTCATCATCCGCTGCGCCGCGTCGCCGTGCAGCAGGTCGCGGATCGCCGCGCGGCCGACGATCAAGCCCACGCCCGCGGACACGCCCTGCAGCGCGCGGAACGCCAACAACGTCGGCAAATCGTCGGCCAACGCGCAGCCGGCCGACGCCAGCGCGAATACGGCCAAACCGCCCAGAATCACCCGACGCCGGCCGGTCGCGTCCGACAGCGGCCCGTGCACCAGGCTCATCACCGCGTACGCGACCAGATAGGCGCTGACGGTCTGCTGCATGGCCAGCGTGTCGGCGCCGAACTGCGCGCCCATCTGCCGGAACGCCGGGAACATGGTGTCGATCGAGAACGGGCCGATCATCGCCAATCCGCCCAGGATCAGCGACAAACGGCCGAGCGGCGGGCGATTCGACGCGCCGCTCAACGCGCCGCCCTCGGGCATGGGGACGACTGGATCAGGACACGCGAACTCGGGCGACACGGAGACGACATCATGGCCGCAGCATAACCCGCCGCGCCCGCTCGCCCGCTCTCGACTTGCTCGCACGGGCCGCGCCCGGGGGCGTCGCCGCACGGGCTATAATCCCGGCTCACGGTGGGAGAAGCGGCCGTCCGCTCGCGACCTCGGCGCCAGCCGAACCGAACGAACGCAGTCGCTGCCGAAGGCGCAATCGCCCGAAATCGCTCAGGCTCCCTAACCACCGTGGTCCGAAGACTCTGGAGAGATCGGCCGCCCGGCGATACGCGGGCCGCGCCGGCGCCGAAGGGGCAAGACGATGCGCACGCCGCGCGACGTCCAAACTCTCAGGCAAAAGGACAGAGGGGTGAGCGGGGCTTTCGAGCGGCATCGCCGCGAGCCCGCGAACGCCCGCGAGTCGCAAGACTTGCGGGCTGGAACAGCGGGGCTTTCGAGCGGCATCGCCGCATGCCCGCGAACGCACGCGAGTCGCAAGACTTGCGGGCTGGAACAGCGGGGCTTTCGAGCGGCACGGCCGCACGCCCGCGAACGCACGCAAGCCGCGAGGCTCGTTTGCGGCAACGCGCGCGGCGGCCCACGGCTTCCGGCGCGACGCGATTCCACTCCACCTTTTCGGACGCCACTCATGACGCCTTCGCTTCGCGACCTCGAGCATCACGCCGCTTTCCTCGAACGCCACATCGGCCCGAACGACGCCGAAATCGCGCAAATGCTGCGCGCGGTGGGCCACGATTCGCTGGAGGCGCTGACCGACGCCATCGTGCCGGCCAGCATCAAATCTCAGGCGCCGTTGGCCTTGCCCGAGGCGATGACCGAAGTCGAAGCGTTGGCGAAGATCCGCGCGATCGCGGCCAAGAACGCGCCGTTCCGCAGTTTCATCGGCCAGGGCTATTACGGCACGCACACGCCGAACGTCATCCTGCGCAACATTCTGGAGAATCCGGCGTGGTACACGGCGTACACGCCGTATCAAGCCGAAATCTCGCAGGGCCGCATGGAAGCGCTGATCAACTTCCAACAGATGTGCGCCGACCTCACCGGCATGGAGATCGCCAACGCCTCGCTGTTGGACGAAGCGACCGCCGCGGCCGAAGCGATGACGCTGGCCAAGCGCTCGTCGAAGTCGAAATCCAACGCGTTCTTCGTGTCCGAAGGCGTGCATCCGCAAACGCTCGAAGTGCTGCGCACGCGCGCGGAACCGCTGGGCATCGAATTGATGGTCGGGCCGGACGCCGAGGCCGCGAACGCCGACTGTTTCGGCGTGCTGCTGCAATATCCCGACACCTTCGGCAAGATCCACGATTACAAAGCGCTGACCGACGCCGCGCATGCGCGCGGCGCGCTGGTCGCGGTGGCGACCGATCTGCTCGCGCTCACGCTGATCGCCGCGCCCGGCGAATGGGGCGCGGACATCGTGGTCGGCAATTCGCAGCGCTTCGGCGTGCCGTTCGGCTTCGGCGGCCCGCACGCGGCGTTCATGGCCTGCCGCGACGCTTACAAGCGCTCGATGCCCGGGCGCTTGATCGGCGTGTCGATCGACGCCGAAGGCAAGCCCGCGTATCGCCTCACGCTGCAGACCCGCGAACAGCACATCCGTCGCGAAAAGGCGACGTCGAACATCTGCACCGCGCAGGTGCTGTTGGCGGTGATGGCCAGCATGTACGCGGTGTATCACGGCGCCGAAGGCTTGGTGCGGATCGCGCAGCGCACGCATCGCTTCGCGGCGATTCTCGCCGCCGCCTTGCGCAAAGAAGGCGTACACGTCGGCGGCGATTTCTTCGACACACTGCATATCACCGGCGTGGACGCCGAAGCGGTGCACGCCCGTGCGCGCGCCGAGGGCATCAACCTGCGCCGCATCGATGCGCGCAGCCTCGGCATCAGCATCGACGAAACCACCACCCGCGACGACGTGATCGCGCTCGCCGCGCTGTTCGGCGCGGACGCTTCGGACATCGACGGCCTCGATCTCGACACCCACGATGCCCTGCCGCAGTCGCTGCTGCGCACCAGCGCGTTCCTGACCCATCCGGTGTTCAACACCCATCACAGCGAGCACGAACTGCTGCGCTACATGCGCGCGCTGGCCGATAAAGATTTGGCGATGGATCGCACGATGATCCCGCTGGGCAGTTGCACGATGAAGCTTAATGCGACTGCGGAAATGATCCCGGTGACGTGGCCGGAATTCGCGAACATCCATCCACTAGCGCCGGCCGATCAAGCGCAGGGTTACGCGCAGTTGATCGACGAATTGGAAGCGATGCTGGTGGAGTGCACCGGCTACGACGCCGTGAGTCTGCAGCCGAACTCCGGCGCGCAGGGCGAATACGCTGGACTGCTAGCGATCCGCGCCTACCACCGCGCGCGCGGCGAAGGCCATCGCGACATCTGCTTGATTCCCGAATCCGCGCACGGCACCAATCCGGCCAGCGCGCAGATGTGCGGCATGACCGTGGTCGTGACCAAATGCGACAACAACGGCAACGTCGATGTCGAGGACATCCGCCGTAACGCCGAGAAATATTCCGACCGCCTCGCCGCGATGATGATGACCTACCCGTCCACGCACGGCGTGTTCGAGGAGGACGTGGTGGAGATCTGCGAGATCGTGCACGCGCATGGCGGACAGGTGTACACCGACGGCGCGAACATGAACGCGTTGGTGGGCGTGGCGAAACCCGGCAAATGGGGGTCGGACGTGTCGCATCTGAATCTGCACAAGACATTCTGCATCCCGCACGGCGGCGGCGGCCCCGGCGTCGGCCCCTGCGCGGTGAAAGCGCATCTGGCGCCGTTTTTGCCGAAAACCCTCGCGGGCGAAGGCGCCGTCGGCATGGTCAGCGCCGCGAGCTTCGGCAGCGCCAGCATTCTGCCGATCAGTTGGATGTACATCGCGATGATGGGCCGCACCGGTCTGCGTCGCGCCACGCAAGTCGCGCTGCTCAACGCGAACTACATCGCTAAGCGTCTCGCGCCGCATTACGACACGCTCTACACCGGCCGCAACGGTTTGGTGGCGCACGAGTGCATCCTCGACCTGCGCCCGCTGAAGGACGCCACCGGCGTGAGCGCCGAAGACGTCGCCAAGCGCTTGATCGATTTCGGCTTCCATGCGCCGACGCTGAGTTTCCCGGTCGCCGGCACGTTGATGGTGGAGCCGACCGAATCCGAATCGAAGCACGAACTCGACCGTTTCATCGACGCGATGATCCAGATTCGCGACGAAATCCGCGCGATCGAAGACGGTCGCCTCGATCGCGACGACAACCCGCTGAAGCACGCCCCGCACACCGCGACGGCGGTGTCGGCCAGCGAATGGACTCATGCGTATCCGCGCGAGCTGGCCGCGTTCCCGCTGCCGACGCTGAAGCAGCAAAAGTATTGGCCGCCGGTGGCGCGCGTCGACAACGTCTACGGCGACAAGAACGTGATGTGCGCGTGCATCCCGGTGGACGCCTACAAGGAAGAAGCCGCGGACGCCTGATCGGCGACGGCTGGCTGCGGTAAGCGCGAAGGCTCCGGAGTCGCGCCGGAGCCGAGGTCGTGGCCTGGGCCCGTCAACGCGATCGGGGCGCATCGCGTTGCGAATCCAGAATCCAGCGGCCCGGTGCGGGGCGATTCCACCAGTGCCCGCCGTTCCTTCGCGCGGCTTCGCTTGAGCCCTTCGCGCGTTCGTCGGGGCGCGGCGGGCGCCCTGCGAGCGCCCGTCGGCCCGGGATTTCCCTAGACGCCCGGAAACGACTAGATTACGTGACAGCGATCTTACAGACCGGCCCGGGGGACGGACCGGGCGCCATGGCGCCCTGCCGGCGGGGATCGCACATTCATATTCGAATTCCCGGGGAGGAATCAGCATGTCCGCACGCGCGAAGATCAGCGCCAATCGTCTTTGTCTCGCCCTTCTGGCCGCCATGGCGCTGCCGGCGGCCGCGCAAGACGCCGCCACCGCCAGCGACACCGCCGATGGCGTGAAGACGTTGGACCGCATCTCGGTCACCGGCTCGCGCATCAAACGCGCGGAAATCGAGGAATCGCTGCCGATCACCTCGTACAGCCGAGAAGAGATCGAACGCCAGGGCATCACCTCGGCCGAACAGTTGCTGATGAATCTCAACATTGCGGGCAACGGCTCGGACAACCTCGCCAGCAACGCGGGCATCGTCAACGAAGAACAGCGCGGCAACAACGGCGTGTCCGGCGCCAACCTGCGCGGCCAGGGCGCGGACGCGACGCTGGTGCTGCTCAACGGTCGGCGCGTGGCGACGCACGGCTTGAAGGGCCGCTCGGTGGATTTGAACGCGATTCCTTTCGCCGCCATCGAGCGCGTGGAAGTGCTGCGCGACGGCGCCTCGGCGATCTACGGCACCGACGCCATCGGCGGCGTGATCAACTTCATCACCAAGCGCGATTTCCAGGGCGGCCAAGCCTCGACGTTCGTGGACGTCACCGAAGCCGGCGGCGGTAACGTGTACCGCGGCAGCGTGCTGTTCGGCAAAGGCGATATCGATACCGACGGCTGGAACGCGTTCGGCACCCTCAGCTACAAGCGCAACACCATCCTGCGCGGCAGCGACCGCGATTTCTCCGACACCTTCCAGCCCGAGCGCGGCCTGTCGCCCGACACCCGCGGCACGCCGTTCGCCACCGTGTTCAGCCTGGGCTCGACCGGCGTGGGCGCCAGCAGCCTGCTGCGCAACGGCGTGCTCGACCCGACCGTCGGCACCACCCGCCTGACCGCCGTGAACATCTTCAACCTGCCGAGAGCGGCGGGTTGCGAAGCCGCCGGTCCGGATATGGGGCCGTACGGCTACCGCCTGTGGAACTCGCCGGCCTCGCGCTACGCCTGCGCTTGGGACTACCCGGCCGCCGCGGTGATCCAACAACCGCAAGACAGCCTGGACTTCATCGGTCGCGCCACCTACCGCTTCGGCAGCTCGCACGAGGCCTACGTGGAGCTCACCGCGTCGAAGGTCGAGGTCGAAAAGACCTTCGAACCGAACCAGATTTCCTCCAGCACCTCCACCGCGCTCACCGCGCTCGGCCCGACCACGTGGTATCCGCGCAACGCGTTGACCCAAGTCACTTACGACACGGTGTACGACGCGCTGGCCGCGTATTTCGGCGCCGGGCAATTAGGCGCGCGCGGCACGCCGATCGCGTATCGCTGGCGCTGCATGCCCTGCGGCCCGCGTCAGATCGAAACCACCACCACGTCCTATCGCTTCGTCGCCGGTATCGGCGGCGACATCGGCGGCGATTTGTTCGAGGGCTGGAGCTACGACGCCGGCCTCACCCGCGCCAGCAGCGAATCCGAATCCACGCTCGGCAGCGGCTTCCACTACACCGACCAACTTCGGCAGATTCTCGGCAGCGGCCTGATCAATCCCTTCCTGCCGCCGGGGCAAAGCCAGTCCGCGGCGGCGATGGAAGCGTTGGAAGCGGCGTCCGCGCGCGGCGTGAAGCTCTACGGCGGCGAATCGATCGTCACCTCGATCGACGCGTCCGTCACCGGCGATCTGCGCTTCTTCAGTCTGCCCGGCGGCAACATCGCGATGGCCGCGGGCGTCGATCTGCGCCGCGAAGAATTCCTGTTCAACGGCGATCAGCGCGCCGACCGCCGCCCGGTGTTCAACGCGCCGTTCGACGACGCCAACGCGCTGGACAACGTCAGCCGCGACATCAAGGCCGCCTACGTCGAATTCCAGTTGCCGATCTTCAGCAACTTCGATCTGAACTTGGCCGGCCGCTACGACCATTACAGCGGCTTCGGTGGCACCACCAATCCGAAAGTGTCGTTCAAGTATCGGCCGTTCGATTGGCTGCTGTTCCGCGGCGCTTACAGCACCGGCTTCAAAGTGCCCAGCTTCAATCAGTTGTTCAACGGCGTGAGCGAAGTGCAGTACACCGGCCTGGATTTGGCCGACCCGGCCACCTGCCCCGACGGCATCGCGCGCTCGGGCGTGCCCGGCTGCGAAACCATCCGCCCGGTCGAAATTTTCGGCGGCAAGGACACTTTGGAACCGGAAGAATCCGAACAGAAGAGCTTCGGTTTGGTGTACTCGCCGATGGAGCGGTTCAACATCGCTTTGGACTGGTGGGAAATCGAGCGCATCAACACGATTCGCTCCGCGCCGCGCGACGTGTTGATCCGCAACTACGACCTGTTCCGCGACAACTGGATCCGCGACAGCGCGGGCGAAGTGATCGCGATCGATCGCCGCTTCATCAACTCCGGCGGCAGCCGCATGCGCGGCATCGAGTTGGACGCGAACCTGAGCGGCGAATTGGCCGGCGGCAACTGGAAGCTCAACCTCAACGGCAGCTACATCCATCAGTTCCAGACCAAGGCGCTGGAGTCGCTGCCGTATTCGAGCAACCTCGTCGATCGCTACGTGCGCTATTTCAACCTGCCGATCTCGTGGAAGCACACGCTGAGCTTCAGCTACACCCGCGGCGATTGGTCGCACAGCCTCAGCCAGATCCATCGCGACGGCTATTACGACGAGCCGCCGATCAGCGTGGCCAACGGCAGCTATATTCCGGCGAGTTGGAAGCCGCGCGTGGACAACTACACCACGTATAACTACAGCGTGACGTGGTCGGGGATCGAGGATCTGAAGATCGGCTTCGGCATCAAGAACCTGCTCGATCAAGACCCGCCGTTCACCGCGCACATGAACGACTTCGCCGCGGGCGCCGCGTGGGAACCGCGCGTCGCCGATCCGCGCGGCCGCGCGTACACCTTGCTGGTGGAATACAAGTTCTGGTGATCCCAGAGCTTCTCGCCGATCGAGCGACAATACGACAGGCCCCGAATCTCGGGGCCTGTTTTTTTTTGCGCGAAAACGGCGGGAATTCCCGCCGTTTTCGTTGCGACGCATCGAGCAACGCAAGGCTCAACCTTCCGGCAGCCCCTCTTCCGGCGCAGGTTCTGCCTCGACGAGCGGGCACCTTTTGCACTGGAACCCAACGCCGTGCGAAATCGTGTAGACGCCGACCATGTTGGTCAGCGAATTCGGCCCGGTGATTTGCGCCCACACGTTGGCGCCGTAAGTGGTCTTGCATACACGATCCGACGCGTGGAACGCCACAAAAACATGCGGGTTGGTCGTGCCCGCCGGCACTCCGAACGTAGTCCACCATGCTTGCAACTGCGTATAATTCAAATACCGCCCTGGACCGATATTGACGGGGCTGTTCGGCCAGCACACCGGCACCGCGAACGCGGGTACGACGCAACCGAACATCAATACGATCGCGAGAAGCCATCGTTTCATCTGCATACTCCTGACATCGTGATGGATCGGAACCCCGATACGTCGTTCGACATGCGGGGCGGATGAGCGCAAGAACTGCGCATCGCGAAACCGTCGGCGATCGAACGCATCGGCGCACCGCGCGTTCGATCGGCTTCGGATTCGGATTCGGGTTCGCGCGATTCGATCGCGGCCGGCGTTTCGGCGAAACGTCCGCGGCGCGCGCCGCGGACGCCCTTTTCGCGAGAACAACGCGGGTTACGGCAGCGTCGCCGTCACCGTGGTTTCGACCAAGTTGAAGCCGGCCCAGTGATGGCACGTACGGCTATAGGTCGCGCCATTGGCGGGCACCGTCGTCGGCAGCGTGAAGTAGTTGCCCTGCGGAGTGTCGCCGGTCTGATAGAACGCGCCGTTGGTCGCGCCGTACTCGACGATATTGCCCTGCTGCGATCCCAGAGCGTGCTCGACTTCGTACTGTTCGATCATCACGCCGTTGCGGAAGGTTTGGCAGGTCACGCCCAGGAACGGATGCTGCAGGTTTTGACCGTTCGGGTCGCCGTCGGTGATCGCGTAATAGTTCAGCGTGTACGCACCGGCGCCGTTGGATACGAAGCTCAGGCATTGCTGCCCCCACACCGTTCCGTTCGCGGTGGCCTGCGTATCGCAGCGCACCACCGGCGGCAATACCACGCTAGCGCCCGAATACTTGAAGAACGCTTCGTACTGGCTGCTCGCGCCGCAGTTGGTGGTCAAGGTCACGCGCACTTTGTACGTGCCCGTCGGATACGCCGACGAAGGCGTGATCAAGAAATACAGACTGCCCGAGGCCACCGGCGACACCGCGATGTTGCCGCTGTTGTAGATCGGTACGTTGGAGCCTTGCGGGAACAATCGGATCGTCGCCGTCGCGCTGGTGGCGCCCACGGTGGTCCAAGCGAATCCCACGCGGATATTCACGCTGGTTTGTTTGGCTTCGAAAATGTTGACGCTAGCGGCGCATTCCGGCCCCGCGCCGTCTTTGGGCCAATCGACTTGCGCGAACGCGGGAACCGCCGCCGCGAACGCGAACAACGCCGCCATCGCGAGGACGAACGTGCGGAAGACACCGGAGGAAGCGCGCCGAGCGGCGCTGGGTCGATGGGTCGGAGTCGAACGGAACATCGTCATAGCAACTCTCCTTGTTGGTCGAAAATGCGCGACGACGTCCGGTCTCGCCGCGTTGCGGGCCATCGCTTCTGCGGTGGATGCCCCGGACGTTCGCCTGTTCGTATCGAGGGTGTTCGGGCGCGACGGACACGCGATCCGTCGCGTCCCGAGAGAGGCCGCTTACTTGTCGTCGATGGGATCGGACGGCACCGGCTCCATGACGTTCGAGCACTTCTTGCACTGGAAATACGCGCCGCCCCAGATCGTGCCGTTGACCGTGTTCGTCAACGCGTACGGGCCAGTGATCACCGCCCACGCCGAATTGCCGTACAGCGCCTTGCAGTACTGGTCGGTGGCGTGGAAGGCCACGTAGTAATGCGGATTGGCCACATTGCTGGGCACGGTATGGGTCGCCCACCAATTGCTGAGATAGGTCGAGGTCAGATACTGCGCGGGACCGACATTCACCACCGAGCCCGGGTAGCAGGGCCGTTGCGCCTGTGCGGCAGACACAGCGCCGAAGACGAGCAGCGCCGACAAAAGCAAACGTTTCATCACGTAACTCCTTATGAGACCAGCCTGTTGATTTCCGAAGCAGCGTCGTCATCGACGCTGGGGCGCAGTCTAGGCAGGCGCCGACATCGCGAAAGGGCGCGATCGCGCCATTGCGGCCGAAAGCGGCGAAAACGACCCGATTCCTTCCCGAAACGATCACCGGAACGCCCGCATCCGCGGGGCGTTCGGGTACGAAATACGGGCCGCTTCGGCCGATTTGCGCGAACGATGCGGGAGCGATGCGCGAAGGTTGCGCGACTGGGCGCGATTCGCGCCATGGCGGGCCCGGCGGCGCGCGAGAAGCGGCTCAGCCGCGTCGCATCACCCTCGCCGCCAGATCAGCGTGCGATTGTTCGCCGGCATGGCGATGTCGGCGACGAGGCGCAGCCCCGCTGCCTCGGCCAGCGCGCGCACGGCTTCGAAATCGCGAATACCCGAACGCGGGTCGCGGGCCTTCAACCAGGCGTCGAAGTCGCGATTACTGTCGCTGGTGTAGGCGCCGTCGCGATTGAACGGGCCGTAGACGGCGACCGTGGCGTCGGCCGCCAACAGGGCCGGCAAGCCGGCGAAGAACGCCTGCACTTCGGGCCAGCCCATGATGTGCAGGGTGTTCGCGCTGAACACGGCGTCGTAGCCCTCGCCGAGCGCCGACGGGTCGATGTCGGGCGCGAAGCCCGGCGCGGGCTGCGTCGTCGCCTGCAGCGCGAACGGCGCGGGAGTATTAGGAAGCGCGGCCTCGTCCAGCCACATCCGAATCCCCGGCAGCGCGTCCTCGGCGTCCGAGCACTGCCAGATCAAGCCCGGCATCGCCGCCGCGAAATGCACCGCATGCTGGCCGGTGCCGCTGCCGATTTCCAGCGCGCGTCGCCGGTCGGCGAAATGCTCGCGCAGCACGGCGAGGATGGGGGCTTTGTTGCGCTCGCAGGCGGGGGAATGCGGTTTCATCCGCGCACGGTACACGAACGGATGTCGGGGTCGCTGGGGCGCGGGAGGAGCACGAGCGGTCCGTGCGCATCGCCACTGCCTCGCCCACTCATCGCCTCGCATCCGCCGAGACCGCAGCTATCGTCGCGGACGGATCGTGGGCCTGTCTCGACGTGCGCTTGCAATTCGCCGCAGCCGCCTTCAATATAACGTTCGTTATAACTCAAATCCGGCCCGTCATGAAACTCAAAGTCACTACCGTCGGCAACTCCGCCGGGGTCATCCTCCCCAAGGAGCTGCTGGCGCGCCTCCGCCTGGAGAAAGGCGACGAGCTCTACGCCCTGGAAACCCCGGGCGGCATCGTGCTCACCACTTACGATCCCGAACTCGCCGCGCAGATGGATGTGGCCGAGCAGGTGATGCGCGAGGATCGCCAAGTCCTGCACAAACTAGCGCAGTGACGCGGCGATGATCGTCTGGATCACGAAAGCCCTCGCGCTCGCCATCCACGACCGCCAGCTCGCCGAGCACGGCGGCGGCGGCGGCGTGCGGGACGAATCGCTCTTGGACTCCGCCCTCGCCCGCCCGCAGCAGGCGTTCGCGTACGGCGATCCGCCGCCGGACATCGCCGCGCTCGCGGCCAGCCTCGCGTTCGGCCTGGCGCGCAACCATCCCTTCGTCGACGGCAACAAACGCACCGCGCACGTCTGCTACCGAGTCTTCCTGGCGCTGAACGACAGCGAATTGGTCGCGTCGCAGGAAGAGAAATACATCGCGATGCTCAGCCTCGCCGAAGGCAGCCTCGGCGAAGCCGAATTCGCGCAGTGGTTACGCAAACATCTGGTCTTGAAGAGCGAGACCCGCGTGAACGAACCACAGGCGGTCTACGAAAAGTAAGCCGCGGACGCCTCAGCCCTCGCCGTCCGCGCTTTTCGCGAGCCGCAACACCCGGTCGCCGCGATCGAAACCCGATTCGTACAGCAGCATGCCCTCCGCGGTGCGCAACAGCGCGATCGCGATCCCCGCGCGCTGCGGATCGACGCTTCCGAACGCCTCCGTCGCACGCTCGAAACGGCCGCGACCATCGTTGCGCAGCCACTGCGCACCCGCGCCGATGGTGCCGAGCAGCAGATCCGCATCGCGGTCGCCGTCGACGTCCTCGAACTGCGCGTCCAGCGCCGACTGCGCCAGCGCCGGCAAACGCGTGTCGGTCTCGTCGCGGAAGCGTCCGCCGTCGTTGATCAGCAGGCGGCTGCGCGCGATACCCGGCATTTGGAAATTCACGTTCGCGAAGAATAGGTCGGCATCGCCGTCGCCGTCCGCGTCGCCGAACGCCACCTTGCGCGTTTCTTCCGGCGCGCTCGGCGCGGGCAAGCGCGCATCGGTTTCGTCGACGAAGGCCTTGCCGGTGTTGATGTAGAGACGATTGCGCCCGCCCTTCACCGGTTCGTTGCCCGCGATCAAATCCAAGTCGCGGTCGCCGTCGATGTCCACCAGCTTCAAATCCTGGGTGACGTCGATCACCTCCGGCATCCACACCGCGCTCGCGACCTCGAAACGGCCCTTGCCGTCGTTAAGCAACACCAGCTCGCGCCCAGCATTCCGCGAGAGAATCGCGTCGATATCGCCGTCGCCGTCGATATCGCCCGCGATGCCCGCGTTGGATTCGGTCTTCGTCGGCAACGGGTGCGGGCTGGCGACGAACACGCCACGTCCGTCGTTCAATACGTACTCGTTGTTCGCGGTGTCTTCGCTGGGGAAGATCGCGTCCAGATCGCCGTCGCCGTCGAAATCGGCGAGCACCGCGTCTTCGGAATCTTCCTGCCCGATCGGCAACGCGCCTTCGGCCAGCGCGTAGCGTCCGCCGTCGTTGCGCAGCAGCACGTTCGCTTCGAATTCCTTGGCGAGGAACAGATCCAAATCGCCGTCGCCGTCGGCATCGCCCTGCGCGATGTCCATCGTGCGGCCCTTGCCCGCACCGTCGGGCAATCGGCGCGCGGTATCGTCCGTCGCGGGGAACGCGCGCAGGCCCGTCATCGGCGCCAACCACGCGTCCAACGCTACCGCGACGGTTTCGCTGTACAGCGCGCCGGGTTTGCCGAAACCCGCGAACGCCGCGCGTTCGTTGGCGAACGCCATCATGCCGTGATCGGCGTTCGTCACTTCCACCGCACGCGCGGTACCCGGCCGCACAGCATTCACGCGCTCGGCGATCGCGCGATGATCCGCGCCGCTCGACACGTAATCGCCCGCGCCGTGCATCGCCAGCACCGCGGTGTCGGCCTTCGCCCACATCGCGGCCATGTCGATCGCGTTCAACTGATGCCAAAACGGCAACGCGCGTCCGAAATACACGCCGCCTTGGAACATCTCGTCCATCGCGTCGCTGAGCTCGGGGTAGTCCGCGCGAATCTGCTCGGGCGTGCGCTTTTCGTTGAAGAACAAGTGCGAAATGCGCGCCTTCTGCGCCACCGCGGACTCCAGCGTCGCGCCCTCGATCCCCGCCAGCTTGTACTGTCTGCGCGCGTTCTCTTGTTCGTAGTCGTACCATCCTTGGTAAGCCGTGCCGTACACCGCCAAGCCGCGCAGTTTGAATTCGCCCGCCAACATCGGCCCCCACACGCCGCCCATGCTGTGCCCGAACACGAACACACGCGATGCGTCCACGTCCTTGCGCGTCAGCAGCGCTTTCAACGCCGCGCGATAGCCGTCGTATTCGCGCAGGAAATCCACCGACGTGCCCGGCCCGCCTTCGCTGTCGCCCACGCCGGGTTTGTCCACGCGATAGGTGATGTAACCGGCCTGCGCGAACGGCTGCAGAAAGCGCGAATACGGATGCGGCTCGGCCAATACGGTGTCCATCGTGCTCAGCGCCACGCCCTGCACGTAGAACAGCACCGGATACTTCCCGCTCGGCGACGGCGACGTGGGCACCGAAAGCATCGTGCGCAACCGCGCACCGTCGATCGCGACTTCGCCATATTCCACGCGATACCCCGGTCCGCCGGGGTCGCGCGCGCGTTCGCCCATCGTGCCGCGCAGCACGATGTCCTGCGCGCCGCGCCGCACCTTCACCGCGATCGGCGCACCCGCGCGACTGTTCGCCAACCACGCCAAGACCTCCGCGATCGACGCCACCGGCGCATCGTTCAACGCCAACAACCGATCGCCCGCCTGCACGCCCACCGCCAACGCCGTACTGCCCGGCAACACGCCCTGCACCTGCACGCCCGGCCCTTCCGGCGCATTCGCCAACTGCACACCCAACGCCGCGCGCCGCGGCAACGGCTCCGCCGCCTGCGCCGACGCAATACCCGCCCATCCCAACGGCATCGCCACCGCCGTACTCAATACACACATGCGCAACAAGCGCGCTATCGCACTGGACATGATCGCCTCCCCGAAAACTACGGAGACGCTACGCGCACGTACGTCCTGCGCCATGGTGCGGAAGTCATGCGCGGCTGCGGACGGAAGTCATGGGTCTGCCTTCGTGGGTGGGCGATGCGAAGCCTGCGGCTGTCGATGCCCAATACCCGATGCGTGATGCATGGACCTCTTTCCTCGATGCGCAATTCTCGATAGGAGATTCTTGATGCGCGATACCCGATGCGATCGATAGCGAATGCATTGTGTATCGTGTCGCCGTACTCGCGATGCGAAAAAAGAGAGCGACAACCGGCCCCTCATCCGTCGCTACGCGACACCTTCTCCCCGCCATGCGGGGAGAAGGAATAAAGCAACGCACTCGCCAAGGTCTGTTGCCTGCCTTCTCCCCGCACGCGGGGAGAAGGTGGCCGAAGGCCGGATGAGGGGCGCTGTTCCAAGCACGCTATTCGGGAATCGCATCCGAACACAACACAATCGGTTGCCGAAAGACGGCCGCTCGCTTAAGGCCCTAGTGGAAATCGTCTTCGCGCTGATGCCGAACCGCCAGCACCGTCACCGTGTCCGCGCTCTCGATCTCGAACAACGCGACATAGCCGGCCGCACCAAACGACACGATCAGTTCACGCAGAAACGCATCGTGCGCACTCGCTTTTCGGCAACTGAAAGGCGAATGCTCCAGCAGCGATAACCCATCGCGGATCGCATCGAGTGCGCGCTCGGCCACCGACCAATCGCCGTCGGCGCGGTCGAGCAGAAAATCGTAAAGCCGCTCCAAGTCTTCTTGGGCCGCTTCGGTGAAGCGAACCCGAAACGTCACGGCGTCTTACGCCGCGCTTTCGCCCGCGCGAGACGCTTTTCTAAACCGGCCACCACGCGCTCGGCCGGCACATAACGCCCGGTCGTCTGCGCGTTCGTACGCGACGCCAACCCACGAGCGACGAACGCTTCCTGCGCTTTACGCCGCTCAATCTGCGCCCGCACCGAAGCCTCGACGAACGCGGACAGCGTTTCCCCTTCCTCCAACACCTCTTCCGCAGCCTGACGCAGGGCCGGATCGACGCGTAGCGAGGGAATCGTGGCGGTTTTCATGAATGGGCCCTGCGTTGCAATTGCGATGCATGATGGCCGATCCGCGAAGTTTGGGCAAGGGGCCGCATTGCTCTGTCGAATGTTCAGGGCGGACTTTTTTTTGAGCCGTACGGCAACTCGGGCAGACCTAGTTCCTTCAAAAACGCATTGTGCTTGGCCGTTGCGGCGGCCACAGACTTCTCGATCTCCACCAGTCTGGCGTTCGTCGCCTTCAGATCGATCTCTTCTTCCCCTACTGCCGTGCTGATATATCGGGAAATATTGAGGTTGAAATCGTTCTTCACGATCTCATCCATCTCCACGCAGCGTGAGTAGCGAGGCGTTTCGGTGCGGTGTTGGTAGGTTTCGATGATCTTGGAAATGTGCTCGGATTTGAGCTGGTTCTGGCGCTTGCCTTTTTCGAAATGCTCGGCGGCGTTGATGAAAAGCACATCGTCTGGTTTTTTGCACTTCTTGAGCACGAGGATGCAAACGGGGATGCCGGTGGAGTAGAACAAGTTCGCTGGCAAACCGATCACGGTGTCGATGTGGCCGTCCTTGAGAAGCTTGGTGCGGATGCGTTCCTCGGCGCCGCCACGGAACAGCACGCCATGCGGCAGGATGATCGCCATCACGCCCTCATCTTTGAGGTAGTGAAAGCCGTGCAGCAGGAAGGCGAAGTCGGCGGCGGATTTCGGCGCGAGGCCGTGGCTCTTGAAGCGCACATCATCGGCCAGCGCGTCGGTCGGTTCCCAGCGATAGCTGAAGGGTGGGTTGGCGACGATCGCGTCGAAGCTCGGCTTCTTGGCCGGATTCCGCTCCCGCATCATGTCCCACTCGTTGACCAGGGTGTCGCCATGGAATATCTCGAACTCCGTGTCCTTCACCCCGTGCAACAGCATGTTCATGCGCGCGAGGTTGTAGGTCGTGATGTTTTTTTCCTGGCCGTAAATCTTGCCGATGGTACCGCCGGCCTTGTTCACCCTCTTGCGCACGTTGAGCAGCAGGGAGCCGGAACCGCAGGCGAAATCCATCACGCTGTCCAATCGCTTCTTGGTGCCGGTCTTCGGTTCCTGGCTGTCCAGCGTGACGATGGCAGAGAGGATGTCGGAAATCTGCTGCGGGGTGTAGAACTCGCCTGCTTTCTTGCCGGATCCGGCGGCGAACTGGCCGATCAGATACTCGTAAGCATCGCCCAGCGCATCGATGTCGGTCGAGAACTCCGTCAGTCCTTCGGCGATTTTCTGAATGATGGTGCAGAGCTTGGCGTTGCGATCGGGGTAGGTCTTGCCCAGCTTGGGCGAACTCAGATCGATCTCGGAGAACAGGCCCTGGAAGGTGCTCTCGAAGGATTCCGTCTCAATGTATTTGAAGCCCGTTTGCAGCGTGTTCAGCAGATCCCCGTTCTGCGTGCGCGCCATGTTGGCGATGCTGTTCCACAGATGCGCGGGCTGGATGACGTAATGCACTTTGCGCCGCATTTGCTTCTCGAACGCTGGGATATCGTCCACGTTGTTCGCATACCAGAGCGCCAGAGGCACCTTGCGAGTGTCGCCGCCTACATTCGGGTAATCGCGCCCCAACTCCTTCTTCGCCGCCTTCTCGTAATTGTCCGAGAGATAACGCAAAAAGAGGAAGGACAGCATGTAGTCGCGGAAGTCGTCCGCATCCATCGCCCCGCGCAGTTGGTCGGCGATGCTCCAGAGCGTGTTGCCCAGTTGCTTTTGTTTTTGTTCGGTCATTGTTTCGGGCGTCGTTTGAGTTTGGCTTCCAGCGCGTTGAGCTCGGCGTCATCCTGCCGGTCGGCCTCGATGGCCTCCTGCCGTTTGCGGTCCTGGTCGAACTGGCGGTAAAGCGCGTCCGTGCGCGCTTCCATCTGCTCGTGGCTCACGGAACCGGCGTGGGTCAGCAGCGGGAAGCCGTTAGAGGTGATGATCCGATCCACGTTCTGCTTCCAGAAGGCCATGCGCGTCTCCTGCTTGCTCTTGGCCCGCAGTTCGGCGGTTTCCAGGAAGATGACCACCAGCCGGTTCAGGGTATCGATTTCGTCCTCGGTCAGGTAGTTCTTGGCAACGAGGATATCCGCCTTGCGCACCTTATCGCCTTTCCAGGCCAGCAGGCCGAAATGCGGGTCGGCGGGATTCGCCCGTGCGGTGATGAGTTCGGCGGCGGTCTGCTGCGTCACCGCAAAGATCAGCAGGTTCTGCACGGTGGCGAAGAAGGCCTGCGTGGCCTTGTCGGTCTTGTCGTAATCGCTGGAGAGCGCGAAGAGATCGCGTACTTTCTGATAGAAGCGCTTTTCCGAGGCCCGGATATCCCGGATGCGCGCCAGCATCTCGTCGAAGTAATCCGGGCGGCCATCCGGGTTCCTCAGCCGCTCGTCGTCCATCGCGAAGCCCTTGGTCAGGTACTCCTTCAGGACGGTGGAGGCCCAGCGGCGGAACTGCACCCCGCGCGGCGAGCGCACGCGATAGCCCACGGCCAGAATGGCGTCCAGGTTGTAGAGCGTGACGGTGCGCTGCACCTCGCGGCTACCCTCGGTTTGAACTGTCAAGGATTCCTTGACAGTTGCCGCCGGGTCTAGCTCCCCGTCCTCGAAGACGTTCTTCAGGTGCAGGGAGATGTTCTGTTTCGAGGTGTCGAAGAGGTCCGCCATCTCCAACTGCGTCAGCCAGACGGTCTGCTCCTGCGCACGCAGCTTGATCTGGCTGCGGCCGTCTTCAGTGGTGTAAAGAATCAGATCGTTCATGGTGTCGGGTCAGGCGCAGCGGCTTTTGTGGCGGGCGCCACGGCCGGTGGTGCTTCAAGAATATCCGGCAAGGCGAACTGGAACTTGGTAGTGAATTCTTCCAGCATCCGCCGGAACAGCGCCTTGTTGTCCTCGCCCATTTCGGTCGGCTCATGGATGGCGTACTTGCCGTGGCTGAGCAGGTTGAGCGCGCGGTTGTAGAGCGCCCTGTCTTCTTCGCTGCTCAACGCCTTGAGGCAGAAGGAAATGTCTTCGTGCCCAAAGAAGGATGCGGTTTTCTCCATGATGCTGCGCAAGGCGTTGAAGTGGAAGGTGTAGAGCTTGCCGGTTCCGGGGGCGGCGGCCAGTTGCAGTTCGGACAAGGATGCAACGTGGTGGAAGAACGGCGTGTCCTCGGTCATGCTGCGGAGCGTGTAGGTGGCATCACCGCTCGGGCGATGCAGGAAGTAGCGCTTGTGATGCACTTTCGGCTCATCCTCTTTCGATCTGCCAATCTCGTTGCACATCACGTTGAAGAACAGGGCGTGATGGGTAGAGAAAACAATCTTGATGGGCGCAGGAGCGCCTTTCTGGTCTTTACGGCTTGCGGCCCGGCGCAACAGTTTGGCGAGATCGCAAGCGACGGAGATGGCGTTGTTGTCGTCCAGCGATGAAATCGGGTCATCGATGTAGACGTGCCTGATCGAAGGATAAACCTCAGGATATTTCAACACCTGCTCGCAGATGGCCATGAAGACGCACCAGATGAATATATTCTGCTCGCCGCGCGAAATCTTGATATGCGACTCTTCACCTTTGCGGAAGCTGACGAATACAGGCCTGGAAAATGATTCATCGCCTAGCCGCACTTCCTCAAATGTGAAATCGAAGTCAAGGTCGGTATAGCGATTCAGGTATTCATAAATGGCTGGCTCCAACGGCTCGTTCTTGAAGCCATCGAAAAAACGAGATGCCTGATTGATTTTGAGGCCACGCACGGCATCGTTTTCTAGATCGTTATCCCAAGTGAAGAGATCTTCGGTGTAGGCGTTGAAGTAGAGAGTGTCCGCGATGCCATTCGGATTCTTTCTGGTTTTGCGCCTGCCGTCGCCCTTGAACTCCATCGAAAGTCGCGTCTTGCCGGTACGATTGAAGGCATAAAGCAGGAGAAGCTCTACTCCGCCGAGATCGTCTCGCAGCTTTCTCGCGAGTGTCTGCAGATTTGCATAAGTACTGATCTTCGGCTTACCACTCATGCCTCAGCCGCCTCCGGCGACGGGAAAAGCTGCTGCATCATGCCTTTCTTGTGGGTCTTGAGGACTTCGAGTTTTTTGGATTCTGCGGCAATCAGCGCATCGAGGCTGTTCAGGCACTTGGAGATGCGCTGTTGCTCGGCCTTGCGAGGGACACACAGCGTCACCTTTGCGAAATCATCGAAGTAAAGCCTCAGTCGATCTTTAGTGAGACCGCGCGAAGCAACCGCAAGCAAACGAAGAGAGTGAGGCAAATTGAAAAGGTAGGCGAAGAAATCGGAACAGACGTCGCCACGCGGCTTCAGAACGACGTAGGCCGGACTGACCATGCAATCTTCCGGTGCAACGCCTTGTGCCCCTTGCCACATTCTCATCATGTTGTAGGCGATATCCCCTTTATGTACCTTCCGATTCCCTGCAGGGTCTTCTATATCGTAAAAATTTCGTTCAAGTGACGCACGCGGAACCATTCCATCGTTCACAGTCACGGAATAAATAGGCAATCCCTCTTCGCCCACTTCTTTCCTGTTTGCGAACAATTCTCCACTAGGTTTGAGTTTCCACTTCTCAGCGTTTTGGAATTCGGGGAAGCGGAGGCGGGGTTGGGTTTCGCCTTCGCGGGGGAAGAGCTGCTGCATTAGCCATTTTTTATGGGTCTTGAGCGCGTCCACTTTCCGTGCTTGCGCCGCTATCAGCTCGTCCACCGAACTTAGGCACTCGGCGATTTTTTGTTGTTCGGACTTCTTTGGGAGCCACATGGGCAGACTCTTGAGCTCATCCAATCCAATCCGTTTGCGAGTAGAGCCTGTTGCCGTCTTCTCGACGACAGCACGGAAAAGGGGCGAGTTGATAAGTGAATAGATGAAATACTTGGCATTCTTTTTTTCATCCACAACCAACCGGATGCCATCCGAACACATCACGTATCTATCGTGCCTGTTCGGGATTAAGCAGGCACGGCCGACAGGGTCGCCCATCTTCGACATGATGATCTCCCCCGGATAAATATTGTTGCTAAGGAGTTCGTCTGCCTTCTGAGCAGTCGTGAAGATTTGGTATTCGTTGAAGAACTCTCCGTCGCCAATGTTTTGTAACTGAATGATTCGGACACCATCGGACACATAGTCTGATGATTTAAGGTTCGATCCGAAAGGACCACCAATAAAGCTCCATCTCACCGAGCGATCGGCTGTATCAATCAACCGCATTTGGGGCCACCCGGCCGCCTCCCGAAACCCCGGAAACCTCAGCTTCGGTGCCAGCGTAGACCTTGCCTCTTTCTTCGTGACAGCGGCTTTCTTCTTACTGCTCATAAGCACTCAACCCCGAGATATCGCGGCCACCAGCACGTTTGATCAGCATCGGATGCAAATCTTCCATCAGCGCAAGCTCAGCCTGGGTGCGTGCCTTCCAGCCGAGATCGAGCGGCGCCATCAGGTCGCTGAGCCATTCGCCATCGAAGATCATGCGGTCGAGGATGCCGTCCACGAAAGTTTGCAGAGCGGCGGTGGCGAGGCCATGCTTTTGTGCGATGGCGGCGAGTTCCTTGGCGTTCTTCTCCGCCTTGAAGCGGGTGTAGCCCTCGCGGATCGCGGTTTCGCTGAGGCCCTCGCCGGCCTTGAGCGTGCCGATGTAGTCGGCGATGTCATCGCGATCGTTCATGAACTTGGCGTCGGCGCTGATCAGGCCGATGAGTTGCTCGCGGGTCATCTTCGACTTGCCCGGCCCCTTGGCCGAGAACTTGGCGATCAGCCACATGATGTAGTCGTAATCGATGACGGCGGAGGCGAAGAGGACGAACTCGAAGTCGAGCTGGTCGATCTGTTCTGCGGCCTCGCCGGCGCCGGATGCATCGCCGCGCTTGCCCTGCTGCTCTTTGAGCCGTTTGGCCGTCTCCAGGTACTGGCCCCTGAAACCGCGCAGGTTTTCGTAGGGCAGCACCTGTTCGATGGCGGCTTTGTTGTCCTCGTTGAGGTCGGTGTATTGGTCTAGCTGAGTTTTGAGCCGCTGCACTTCTTTAAAGTGGGTGATGAAGGCGGCGCGGGCCGCATCCCCCTTCAGATTCGCCACATCGGAGGGCGTGCACTCCAGCCCTTGGGATTTCATGAACGTATCCAGCTTTTGCACCGCGTCCTGCAATTTTTCGATCACCACAGGCGCCTTATCCACCAACCAGATTTCCCGCGCGCGCTCGCCGGTGTTCTCACCGGAAAACATTGCGATGGCGGCATCGACTGAATCCTGTTGTTGGCGGAAGTCGAGGATGTTGCCGTAAGGCTTGTTGCCGTTGAGCACGCGATTGGTGCGGGAGAACGCCTGAATCAAGCCGTGATGCTTGAGGTTCTTGTCCACGTAGAGCGTGTTCAGGAACTTGGAATCGAAACCCGTGAGCAGCATATCCACCACGATGGTGATGTCGATCTTCTGCGCGGCCGGATAGTCCGCATTCGGCCACTGCTGGTCTTTGATGCGCTTTTGCACATCCTGATAGTAGAGATCGAACTCGCCGAGCCGGTGGTTGGTGCCGTAGCGGGCGTTGTAGTCGGCGAGAATGGCCTTGAGCGCTGCCTTCTTCTTCTCCGGTTCGACTTGGTTGTCCTGTTGCTCTTGCGGCAAGTCGTCCTGGATCTGCTTGACATCGGGATCGCCTTCGGCAGGCGGGGAGAACACGCACGCGATGTTCAGCGGCTTGAAATCGGGGTCGGCAGCCTGCTTCTCGGCCTGCATCGTCTTGAACAGCGCGTGGTATTCGATGGCGTCGTTGATGGACGCGGTGGCGAGGATGGCATTGAAACGGCGCCCACCGGTGGCGGCATCGTGCTTGGACAGGATAGCGTCGATGACGGCCCTCTTCGCGAGCGGCTCGCCGGGCTTGGGCAACTTCTTGCCTTCCGGCTTGAAGTAGTCGACATGAAAGCGCAGGACGTTGCCGTCCTCGATGGCATGGGTGATGGTGTAGGCGTGGAGCTGCTTCTGGAACAGGTCTTCCGTGGTGCGCATGGACGCTTGAGTGTCTTCGATCTTCTGCTGTGACGCGTTTTCATCGAAGATCGGCGTGCCGGTGAAACCGAAGAGCTGGGCTTTGGGGAAAAACGCTTTGATCGCCTTGTGATTCTCGCCGAACTGCGAGCGGTGGCACTCGTCGAAGATGAAAACGATGCGCTTGTCGCGCAGCGGCTCCAATAGGGTCTTGTAGGTTGGTTGATCGTTGCGCATGCGCTGTTTGTTGCGCTTACTGTCTTCATCGAGCGCGAGGCCGAGCTTCTGGATAGTGGTGACGATGACTTTATCCGCGTAGTTCTCCGAGCGCAGACGGTGGACAAGGGCGGCTGTGTTGGTGTTTTCCTCGACGCAACCTTCCTGGAACTTGTTGAATTCCTCTCGCGTTTGGCGGTCGAGGTCCTTGCGGTCCACAACGAAGACGCACTTGTGGATGTGGTCGTTTTCCTTCAGCAGGGTGGACGCCTTGAAGGAGGTGAGCGTCTTGCCGCTGCCAGTGGTGTGCCAGATATAACCGTTGCCGTTGTCTTCGTCGATGCACTTCACCATGCGCTGCACGGCATAGACCTGGTAGGGCCGCATGATCATGAGCTTTTGCTCGCCCGCGAGTAGCACCATATAGCGGCTGATGGTCTGACCGAGGTCGCACTTTTTCAGAAACCGTTCGGCGAAGGCGTCGAGTCGGGTGATCTTGCGGTTGTCCTCGTCCGCGAATTCGTAGACGGGCAGAAAGCGCTCATCGGCATTGAAAGCGAAGTGACGTGCGTTGTTGTTGGCGAAATAGTAAGTGCGATCACGATTACTGACGATGAAGAGCTGCATGAAGCAGAGCAGCGTCTTGGTGTAGCCGTTGCCGGCGTCGTTCTTGTATTCGACGATCTGCTCCATCGCCCGGCGCGGACTGATGCCGAGGGTCTTCAGCTCGATCTGCACCACGGGCACGCCGTTGATGAGCAGGATCACATCGTAGCGGTGGTGGCTGTTGTCGGTGTTGATCCGGAGCTGGTGGACGACCTCGAAATGGTTCTTGCACCAATCCTTGAGGTTCACCAATGTGTAGTTCAGGGGCGTGCCGTCTTCACGTGTGAAGGCGTTTCGGCTGCGCAGACATTGCGCGGCCTTGAAGACGTCGTGGGTGACGACCTCATCGAGCAGGCGATAGAACTCCGCATCCGTCAGTTTGACGCGGTTCAAGGCTTCGAATTTCTCACGGAAATTCTGTTCGAGCGAAGCGCGATCTTGGATATCGGCACGATAAACGTACTTCAACCCTTCGAGCTTATCGATCAACTCGTCTTCGAGCTGCTTTTCGGAGACCTTCATAGCCGCCAGTAACTCCATCGAAGGCCGAAGCATAACGGCTTAAGCCTTGGGGCGGGAGAGGTTCTGGGCTGTGGGGCGCTGTTTCGGCGCTGTGGCATGGCAGTGCCCGCTTATTTTTCCTTGCCCCCTGCAACGGGGAGGAGCTGGCGCGAAGCGCGGGATGAGGGGGCCATCATTGCCTGGGTTGCGAATCGTGAAGCGCCACGCGAACAGCACCCCTCACCCAGCCTTCGGCCACCCTCTCCCCGGTTGTGCGGGGAGAGGAAATACGGCCATTGTTCTTCACTTGCTTACCGGAGTGAGAGCACCACTCACCTTCTCCCCGCCTGCGGGGAGAAGGTGGCGCGCAGCGCCGGATGAGGGGCATCGGACGATCGATATTCACGGTGTCCGCTTCTATCGAGCGACGGTGCGCAGCCGCTAAAATGCCCATGCGCCGCTTTCCGGCGCGGGGGACTACGATGTTCGAGATTCTGGTGGTGTGTTTGGTGATCACGGCGCTGTTGGCGTACGTGAATCATCGGTTCGTGGGGTTGCCGACCACCATCGGGGTGATGGCGATCGCGATGTTGTTGTCGTTGGGCTTGATCGCGTTGGATCGGCTGGGGTTCGGGGCCTTGCGCGAATACGAAGTCGCGATGCTGCGGTCGATCGATTTCTCGAAGTTGCTGATGGAAGGCATGCTGTCGCTGCTGTTGTTCGCGGGCGCGCTGCATATCGATTTGAGCCAGTTGCGGGCGCATCGGTGGCAGGTGGGGCTGCTGGCGGTCGCGGGCACGGCGGTGTCCACGGCGATCGTCGGCGTGGGCTTATGGCTGTTGTTGCCGCTGGTGGGGCTGCCGTTGTCGCTGGGCTATTGCTTGGTGTTCGGCGCGCTGATTTCGCCGACCGATCCGATCGCGGTGATCGGCATTCTGAAATCGGCGAATGCGCCGAAGAACGTGAATTTGGTGGTGTCTGGCGAGTCGCTGTTCAACGACGGCGTCGGCGTGGTGCTGTTTTCGATGCTTCTGACGATGGCGACCCGCGGCGAGGCGCCCGGCGTCGGCGAAGGCGCGCTGTTGCTGCTGCACGAAGCCGGCGGCGGCTTGTTGCTGGGCGCGGTGTTGGGCGGCGTGTTGTTCGCGCTGTTGCGCAGCATCGACAACTATCAGGTGGAAGTGTTGTTGACCTTGGCCGGCGTGCTCGGCGGCTACGAATTGGCGAGCTTGCTGCACGTCTCCGGGCCGCTGGCGATGGTGGTGGCGGGCTTGATCGTGGGCAATCACGGCCGCGCGTACGCGATGTCGGACACCACGCGGCATCACGTCGATCTGTTCTGGGAATTGATCGACGAAATCCTCAACGCGGTGTTGTTCGTGCTGCTGGGCTTGGAGATCGTGCTGATCGCGTTCGACGGGCCGGTGATCGCGGCGGCGCTGGGCGCGATCGCCATCGCGTTGTTCGCGCGTTTGCTCAGCGTGGGCGTACCGGTGGCGATGCTGCGTCGGGTGTTCCCGCTGCCCGACGGCGCCTGGAAAGTGCTGACCTGGGGCGGCCTGCGCGGCGGCATATCGGTGGCCTTGGCGCTGTCGCTACCCGCCGGCCCGCAGCGCGATTTGCTGCTGGCGTTGACCTACGCCGTGGTGGTGTTCTCGATCCTGGCGCAGGGGCTGACGATCAAGCGCGTGGTGGTGCGGAGTTTGAAGGGCGAGTGAGTGTGGACGCTGCGTCAGCGATACCGCACCGCCGATTCCTGCGCGTGTCGGAACGCACACCGCTCACCATATCTGCCCGTCTGCGGCGTGAAGCGGCACACAAGGGCACCGGATGAGCGGCGCATGTCGCTCTTGCGAGCGGATATCGCTTACGCGAACGGGTCCCGCAGCACGATGTTCGCGTCGCGGTCCGGGCCGGTGCTGACGATCGCGAGCGGGCATTCGGCCAGTTCTTCCAGCGCGCGCAGATAGGCGCGGGCGGCGGCGGGGAGTTTGCTCCAGTCGGTGATGCCGGCGGTGGATTCGGTCCAGCCGGGGAATTCCAGATACACCGGCGTACATTCGTTCCAGCCGTCGGCGTCCAGCGGGGCGTATTCGGTGCGTTTGCCGCGGTATTCGTAGGCGACGCACATCTTCAGCTTGTCCATGCCGTCGAGGATGTCGAGCTTGGTGATGCACAGGCCGCTGATGCCGTTGATGGCGACGGCGCGTTTGAGCGCGACGATGTCCATCCAGCCGCAGCGGCGCGGGCGGCCGGTGGTGGCGCCGTATTCTTGGCCGCGGTCGCGAATGCCTTGACCGATGGCGTCGTCGAGCTCGGTGGGGAACGGGCCGCCGCCGACGCGCGTGGCGTAGGCCTTGGCGATGCCGAGCACGTAGTCGATGGCGTCGGCGCCCACGCCGGTGCCGGCGAGCGCGCCGCCGACGGTGGTGTTGCTGCTGGTGACGTACGGATACGTGCCGTGGTCGATGTCGAGCAACGAGCCCTGCGCGCCTTCGAACAACACGCGTTTGCCTTGCTTGCGGAGTTCGTGAAGGATGCCGGCCACGTCGGATTTCATCGGTTCGATGTATTCGCCGAACGCGAGCGCTTCGTCGAGCGTCTGCTGATAATCGATGGCATCGACTTTCAGATACTGCGTGAGCACGAAGTTGTGATAGTCGAGCGCGGCGCGCAGTTTTTCGGCGAGCTCGTTCGGATAACTCAGATCGGCGACGCGAATGCCGCGGCGCGCGACTTTGTCTTCGTACGCGGGGCCGATGCCGCGGCCGGTGGTGCCGATCGCGCCTTTGCCGGCGGCTTTTTCGCGGGCCTGATCCAGCGCGATGTGGTACGGCATGATGATCGGCGTGGCCGGGCTGATTTTCAGGCGGCTGCGCACTTCGACGCCGTTGGCTTCGAGTTCGCCGATTTCTTTCTGCAGCGCGCCCGGGTGCAGCACCACGCCGTTGCCGATCAGGCACAGCGCGTCGTCGCGCAGAATGCCGGAGGGAATCAAATGCAGCACGGTCTTCTTGCCGCCGATCACCAGCGTGTGGCCGGCGTTATGCCCGCCCTGAAAGCGCACGACCGCACCGATATCCTGCGTCAGCAGATCGACGATCTTGCCCTTGCCTTCGTCGCCCCATTGGGCACCCAACACTACGACCGACTGACCCATTACCGTTCTCCAAATTCGACCGCCCCAGACGGGGGGCGACCCGGCCTTGCGCTCGCGCGCAAGGCGTTCGGTCACGCGCGCGCCAGTGGCGCGCGAGCGCGTACCCTCACCCCCACTGCGCGCCCAACACTACGACCGACTGACCCATTTCGATGACTCCGAAAATCTCGTGGTGGGAGCGGCGCAAGCCGCGACCCGATACCCTGCGCGGAATCCGATGCGATCGCGCCTTCCGGCGCTCCCACAGGCGATCCTCGACACGGAAAAAGCCGGAGGGGCGAAAGGCCCCTTCCGGCTTTTGTGCATTATCCGGGTTTCGGGGGGCTGGGGCCACCTTTTCCGTTCATTTTCGAGCGCCGCGCGTCGCTCGCGGCGGCGGCGCGTCGTGCGAGCGGATCAACCGCCGCGGACCAAATACAACACGACGAGGCCGACGACCAGAATGCCGGCCCCGAAGCGGCGCAGTCGCGCCTCGGGCAGCTTCAGCAATTCTTTCGCGGTGCGTTTCCAAGCGCCCGGAAACGCGAACAGCACCAAGCCTTCGAGCACCGCGACGAGGGCCAGGGCGGCCCAGAGGTCGTTCATGGCAGCGCCGGCGTGTCGACGAGAGATCGAACGATATCCGGCGCTTCCGTACATTCGTCGAGATCGAAGAAGCTGCCCATGCCGATGGTACCGGCTTCGTATCGAACGAGACGACAGCGCGATGCCCACAAGGCGGCGCTGCCGCCTCCGGCGCCCCACTGCCCGGTCGTATCGAAATCGTAAAACAAGGACAGGAGTTGTCCATCGGGGCGGCGCACAGCGATGTCGCAATAATTCGAATCGTGGCCGGATGTGACGTAGCCGGTTTTGAACGCGCGGCCGGCCGCGATCGCTTCGCGCATACATGCTTGCGCCGACCGTTGCGTCGCCCGCTCGGGCGCACGATAGAACCCGCAGTCCGTCGCATCGGCGCCGGCTAATGCATCGACATCGGCCGCCATGCCCTCATAACAGTATTCGCTCCAGTTTTTCGACGCGGAGGCGACCGTCGAGAGCGAAGCGCAGGCGGTCAACATCGGCAGACAACAGATCAAAAACGCCGTGAGCAATGCGATGCGCACCACCGCCTCCGAACCGATCACCGATCGCTGCGCATGTACTGCAGGAACGGGTCGTTCTTATCGAGCACGATCACCGCGTCGCCGTCTTTGAACGAGGCGCGATAGGCGTCGAGACTGCGCTGGAACGCGAAGAAGCCGGGGTCGGCGTTGGCGGCGTTGCCGTAGATGCGCGCGGCCTCGGCGTCGCCTTCGCCGCGCAGTTTCTGCGCGTCGCGCTCGGCTTCGGCCAGCAGCACGGCGCTGTCGCGGTCGGCCTTGGCGCGGATTTCGTTGGCTTGTTCTTCGCCTTCGGCGCGCAGTTTGCTCGCCACTTGCTGGCGCTGCGCGCGCATGCGGTTGTAGACGTCGTCGATCACGCGGCTGTCGGTGGGCAAATCGATCTGCTTGATGCGCAGGTCGACGATGCGCACGCCGAGGGTGGCCGCGCCTTTGTTGATCGTCGCCAACTGCGCGCCGATGATCTTGTCGCGTTCGCCCGCCACCACTTGCGACAGCGTGCGCGCGTTGATTTCGTTGCGCAGCGAGTCTTTGATGATCGGCGCCAAGCGCTCGACCGCGTCGGATTCGTTGCCGCCGGTGGCGCGATAGAACGCGCGGCTGTCTTGGATCTTGCCGACGGCGAAGAAATCGACGCTGACGTCTTTACGCTCGGACGTCAGGTAGCGCTCCGGTTCGGCCGGCAGCACCAGCAGACGCTGGTCGTAGATGCGCGCGCTTTCGATCAGCGGCAGCTTGAAATGCAGGCCCGGGCCGAGGTCGCTGCGCGAGACGCGGCCGAGGTTCAGCACGATGGCGGTGTGGCCCTCGCGCACGACGAACACCGAGCCGAACAGCAACAACAGCGCGGCGGCGGCGATGGGCGCCCAAATCGAAACTCTCATCGCTTGCTCCCTTGGTTATCGGCGCCGCGCGGCGGGCGGATGCTGGTGTCGGGGGTGGAGGTCACGACCGGGGCGACCATCTCGGGCAACGGCGCGGGCAAGGACGACGATGCGCCGGCGGCGGCCGCGCCGCGGCTGGGCTGCACCGGCAAATACAGCAGTTGTCGGCTGTCGCCGCCGATGATCTTGCGGTTCTGCGAGAGGACCTCTTGCACGGTGTCCAGCCACATGCGTTTGCGGGTCACGTCGGGCGCGTTGCGGTATTGCTCGACCAAGGACGTGAAGCGGGTCGCATCGCCGGTGGCGCGCGCGATCGCCGCGGTTTTGTAGCCTTCGGACACGGTGCGCGTGCGCGCGGCCTCGCCTCGGGCTTCGGGCACGATCTTCGCGGCATAAGCGCGCGCTTCGCTGATCTTGCGGTCCTTGTCCTGCTGCGCGGAGTTCACGTCGTCGAACGCGGGTTTCACCTCTTCCGGCGGACGCGCGTTGGGCAGATTCAATTCGGTCACGACCAAACCGGTTTGATACAGCTTCAGCGACTTCTGCAGTTGTTCGCGCGCGGCGACCGCCAGCGCGTCGCGCGCGCCGAGCACGGTATCCAAATCCGAACGGCCGACTTGCTCGCGCACCGAACTGAGCGTGGCTTCTTTCAGCATGTCGTCGGCGTTGCGGGTGCCGAACAGCGCCAGTTTCGGGTCGCTGATGCGGTACTGCACGTTGATTTCGACCAGCACGATGTTCTCGTCGCGGGTCAGCACCGGCACATCGGTCTGGCCGTAGCTTTTGATCTTGGTGGCTTCGACTTTCTCCACGCTTTCGATCGGCCAAGGCAGCTTGAAGCCGGGGCCGGGTTCGAGCGTGCGTTCGTACTTGCCGAAGCGCAGCACCACGCCGCGCTGCTGTTCGGCGATCAGCACGAAGCAGTTGAACAGCAGGAAGATGCCGAGGCCGATCGCGACCCAGCGCAGCGGGTTGCCGGCGGGACCGCCGTCGAACAGGCCGCGCAGGCGTTCGAGCAGGCCATCGAAGCCGTTACCGCCGCCGCGGCCGCCGTTGCGGGGTTTCCAGGGGCTGCGGTTGCCGCCGCCGGACGAATCTTGATTGTTGTTGCCGGGGGTGTTCCAGGCCATGCCTGCTCCGAGTGCCCAAACGATGTCGTTGACGCTCCGCAGGTGTGCGGGCGAGGTGGGGATAATACAAGGTCGGTCGCGCGCGCCCCTGCGCGGCCGAGCCGCCGGTTCAGACCGCGTCGTCCTCGTCGGCCGCCGGGAGCAGCGACTCCAGGGCATGACCGTCGGGTCCGGCCGCGAGTTTTTCGGCGTCGCTGAGCGCCAGATCGACCTCCAAGCGCCAGCCGCCGGGGTTGTCGGGGGTGTCGTCGTGCCGCTCGGCCCGCACCGCTTCCAAGGCGTACAGCTTCGCCCGCAGCCCGCCCGCCCGCGCGGGCAACCGAATGGCGCCCATCACCCGACGCAGCCCGAGCCGCGCGATCAGCGCCGCGCGCAGCAGGTCCAGGCCTTCGCCGGTGCGGGCGGACAGCCAAACGCGTTCGCGCGCGACCTCCTCCAGTCCGTGATCGTCGGCGGCGCTGCCGTCTTCGGCCGCGCGCACCGCGGGGTCGTGACGCGGCGCGGCGCCGTCGATGCGGTCGATCTTGTTGTAGACCAGCAACTGCGGGATATCGCCCGCGTCGATCTCGGCCAACACCGCGTCGACTTGGCCGATGCGTTCGTCGCGCAGCGGGTTGGCGGCGTCGATCACGTGCAGCAGCAGATCGGCCTCGCGCGCCTCGGACAACGTGGAGCGGAACGCGGCCACCAGTTCGTGGGGCAGATCGCGAACGAAGCCGACGGTGTCGGCCAGCACCACGCTGCCGCCGGGCAGCGCGATCCGGCGCACGGTCGGGTCGAGCGTCGCGAACAATTGATCCGCGGCGTAAGCCTCGGCGCCGGTCAAGGCGTTGAACAGCGTGGATTTGCCGGCGTTGGTGTAGCCGACCAAGGCCACGCGCGGCAGTTCGCTGCGCACTCGCGCGCGACGCATCTGCGCGTGCTGGACCTCGACTTTGTCGAGACGCCGCTGCAGTTGTTCGACGCGTTTCTGCAGCAAGCGGCGATCGGTTTCCAACTGCGTTTCGCCGGGACCGCGCAACCCGATCGAACCGCCGCGCTGGCGTTCCAAGTGAGTCCAGCCGCGCACTAAACGCGTGGCCATATGCCGCAACTGCGCCAGTTCGACCTGCAGCTTGCCTTCGTGGCTGCGCGCGCGCTGGGCGAAGATATCGAGAATCAAGCCGGTGCGATCGACCACGCGACGGCCGAGCGCTTTTTCGAGATTTCGCTCCTGCACCGGGCTGAGCGGATGATTGACCAGCACCAAATCGGCGCCCATGGCGTCGGCGGCGGTCTTGGCTTCGTCCAATTTGCCGCTGCCGATCAGAGTGGCGGCGTTGGGCTTGTCGATACGCGCATGGAGCATCGCGGCGACGGTCGCGCCGGCCGAGCGCGCCAAATCGGCGAACTCCTCCAGCACGTCGGGCTCGGGCGGCCCGCCGGCGTGCGGCTGGATCAGAAGCGCGATTTCGCCCTTACGCGAGCGTTCGAACAATTCCACGGGATGCGAGACGGAGAGAGAAAGGAAACGGGAGCGCTCGAAAAGCGCATCGGAAGACGAATGCGCCGTAAGCGGCGCGGGATCGTGCGAACCTCGCTCGAAACCGCAGCGTCATCGGATTCGCGAGGTACGGTGTGGGGGCTTGCGGCGGCCGAAACAAGCCGCACCGCGGGTCGAGCGAAACCAGCGTATCCGAGTCCATCGGTCGAAGCGACGGCATCGGAAGGATGCCATCGGAGCGACCGCATCGGAGCGACCGCATCGGAACGGGAATATCGGCAACAGCGGCGGCCGCACCGAGTCTGGCCCGGTGCGGCCGCGCTAACGACAGCGGGAACGGACGAGGATCAGCCTTGCGGCGACATCATGCCCGGTTCGTCGTCGTGATCGTCGTCGTCATCGTCCTCGTCGCGCGAGGAATGATGCTCGGCCGACTGCACGTAACCGCCGCCCGGCCCGACGCGCACGTTGCGCGCCGGCACCACGGTGGAAATCGCGTGCTTGTAGACCATCTGGCTGACGGTGTTGCGCAGCAAGACGACGAACTGATCGAACGATTCGATGGTGCCTTGCAGTTTGATGCCGTTGACGAGGTAGATCGACACGGGAACGCGCTCGCGGCGCAGGGCGTTGAGGAAAGGATCTTGCAACGACTGCCCTTTGGACATGGTGTTCCCCACTTTGGGTCTTGTTATTGGCTGGAACATGTAGGTCATCGGTGGTGGTGTGTGCGGGACGGCGGTCGCCGAGCGCATGACGCGCGAACGGAGTCACGCCGTCGATTCGGGGGACACGTCGTTCGTCTCGTGTTCGCAGCGCGCGTTCGGCGCGGACGGCGGGCGGGACCAGCGACGCGACATCGGGCCGATCTCCCCGATCGACCCGTGCCGATGGTTACATAACTGGGCCGGAACCGGAAGCCGCGGCCGGTCCGAGGCCCCGCCCGTCGCGCGCCGATGCGAGCGAATCTCGCGCTACGCGAGACGCATGAACAGGTCGACGGCGTCCTCAAGCGCGGCCGCGTCGGCCTGCGGGTCGAACCAGCGCAGCGCGAGATCGCCGCGCAGCCAGGTGAGCTGGCGTTTCGCCAGTTGGCGCGTGGCGAAGATCGCCCGGTCGCGGAATTCGCGCGCGTCGGTCAGGCCATCGAGATGCTCCCACGCCTGCCGGTAGCCCACCGCGCGCAGCGCCGGCAAGTCCAACGGCGCCGGATGCGCGCGCAATTCGGGCAAAGCGCGCAGGGCGCGCACTTCGTCGAGAAAACCGGCGTCGAGCATCGCATCGAAACGGCGTTCGATGCGCGCATGCAATACCGCGCGTTCGCACGGCGCGAGCGCGAACTTGAGCGTGCGACACGGGAATTTCGCCGCGCCATCGGCCGCGCGCTCGCGTCGCCATGCGCTGATCGTCCGGCCGCTGACGCGGTACACCTCTAGCGCGCGCTGAATGCGCTGCGGGTCGGTGGCGTGGATGCGTGCGGCCGCTTCGGGATCGATCCGCGCGAGTTCCGCGTGCATCGCGGGCCAGCCGCGCTCGCTCGCTTCGGCTTCGAGACGCGCGCGCACCTCGGGATCGGTCAGCGGCATCGGCGATAATCCTTCCAACAAGGCGCGGAAATACAAACCGGTGCCGCCCGCCAGAATCGGCAGACGGCCGCGCGCGAGAATCGCGTCGACGGCGATGCGCGCGTCGTGCGCGAAATCGGCGGCGGAATACGGCTGCCACGGCTCGCGCACGTCGATCAGATGATGCGGCGCCGCCGCGCGCTCTTCGGCGCTGGGCTTCGCCGCGCCGATGTCTAAACCGCGATACACCAGCGCCGAATCGACGCTGACGATCTCGCCATCGAATCGCTGCGCGCACTCGATGGCGAACGCCGTCTTGCCCGACGCGGTCGGGCCCATGATCGCGATCGCGAGCGGGCGGGTGTCGGCGGGCATACCCCTCACCCTCGCGCGCTGCGCGCGCTCTTCCCTCTCCCCGCATCGCGGGGAGAGGGTGGCGAAGCCGGGTGAGGAGCTCGCAATGCGTCGGTCGCGGCTTGCGCCGCTCCTACGACCGCGTCAATACCCGTGAACATCCAGCGTTTCCATCACGCCTTTGTGGCGGAACAGGATATCGTCCGACGGCGGCGCGCCGAGTTTGCTGACCAGCACGATCGCGACGCTGGCGGCGATCACGCCCGGCACCATTTCGTAGAGCGCGCTGATCTCCTGCGCGACGACATATTCTTTCCAGACGATGACGGTGGCGGCGCCGATCACCATGCCGGCCAGCGCGCCGTTGCGCGTCATCCGGCCCCAGAACAGCGAGAATAAGACCACCGGGCCGAACGCCGCGCCGAAGCCTGCCCAAGCGTAGGACACCAACTTCAGCACGCTGCTGTCGGGGTCGCGCGCGATCCAGATCGCCAGCAGCGCCACCAACAGCACCATCGCGCGACCGAACCACACTAGTTCGCGCTGGCCGGCGTTCGGGCGCACGAAGCCTTTGTAGAAATCCTCGGTCAGCGCGCTGGAGCACACCAGCAATTGGCAGGACAACGTGCTCATGATCGCGGCCAGAATCGCCGACAGCAGCACACCGGCGACCCACGGGTTGAACAACACCGTCGCCAATTGGATGAAGACGCGCTCGGCATTGTCTTTCACCGGTCCGATCTGCCCCGGATACTGCGCGAAATACGCGTTGGCGAAGAACCCCACCGCCATCGCGCCGAACAGGCACAGCACCATCCAGCTCATGCCGATACGCCGCGCTTTGGGAATGGTGCTGAGCGAATCGGCGGCCATGAAACGCGCCAGGATATGCGGCTGCCCGAAATACCCCAGGCCCCATGCCAGCAGCGAAACGATGCCGACCGCACCCAAGGCGCCGCCGTTGAACCAATCGAGTTTGGCCGGATCGGTCATCTCGATCAGCGCGAGGCTCGATTCGAATCCGCCGCTGCCGAGAATCACCATGATCGGCGTGAGGATCAACGCGAAGATCATCAGCGACGCCTGCACGGTGTCGGTCCAACTCACCGCGAGAAAACCGCCGACCAAGGTGTAGAGAATCGTCGCCGCCGCGCCCCACCACAGCGCCTGCGCGTAGGGCACGCCGAACACGCTTTCGAACAAGCGTGCCCCCGCGACGATGCCGCTGGCGCAGTACACGGCGAAAAAGACCAGGATGACCAAGGCCGAGAACACGCGCAGCAGACGTTGGCGGTCCTCGAAACGATGGGTGAAGTAATCCGGCAAGGTCAGCGCGTTGCGCGTGCGCTCGGTGTAGACGCGCAGCGGGCCGGCGACGAATTTCCAGTTGCACCACGCGCCGACGATCAGACCCAAGGCGATCCACGCCTCCGACACTCCGCCCAAATACAGCGCGCCGGGCAGGCCCATCAGCAGCCAACCGCTCATATCCGAGGCGCCGGCCGACAGCGCCGTCACCACGCTGCCCAGCGAACGGCCGCCGAGGATGTAGTCGTCGAAGCTGCGGGTGGAGCGCCATGCCCAGAAGCCGATCGCGACCATCGCGAACAGATAGACGCCGAAGGTGATGAGTAAAGGCTGGCCGGCGGTCATGCGGCGGTTCCGGATGCGAACGATGGCGCAGGATACCCCGACCGACGCGGCCGGCAAGCAGGGCCCGAAGCGCGGCTCGCCTCGGGCCGCCCCGCTCGGGCGCGGCCGACCGCGGTTGATTCGGCGACGCATCGGCGTAGGCTTGGGACGCCGCCGACTCGCCCGCATCCGTCCATGCCGCTTTGGAAACGCCTCGGATTCCTCTCGGTCTTCGTCGTGCCCGCGCTGATGCCGGTCGCGGCGTGGCTCGGCGCGCGCACTGGGCACGCCGGTGCGATGGCGTGGTTCCCGCTGTTTTTCTTGTTCGTATTGGTGCCTCTGGCCGATTACGCGCTGGGGCACGACCCGAGAAATCCGACGCCGGCCGAAGCCGCATCGCTGGAGCGCGACGTTTGGTTCGTCGCGCTGACGCTCGCCGCGCTGCCCGCGCAACTGGCGGTGATGGCGTGGTCGGGCTGGCATTTCGCGAACGCCGGGTTCGGCGTGGGCGGCATGCTCGGCTGGCTGCTGTCGCAGGGCATCGTCGGCGGCGTGCTGGCGATCAACGTCGCCCATGAGTTGATCCACAAAGACACTGGGGTCGAGCGCGCGGCGGGCGGCGTGTTGTTGACCAGCGTGGGCTATCACGGCTTCAAGATCGAACACGTGCGCGGGCATCACGTGCATGTGTCGACGCCGGAAGACGCCTCCAGCGCGCGGTTCGGGCAATCGCTTTGGCACTTCCTGCCGCGCGCGTTGCTGCGCAACACTGCGAACGCATGGCGGTTGGAAGCGCTGCGGTTGTCGAAACAAGGGCATTCGCCCTGGAGCCCGCGCAACGAATTGATCGGCTGGAGCGCGCTGTGGCTCGCGATGGCCGCGCTGTTCGCGTTGAAACTAGGGCTCGTCGGTCTCGCGTATTTCGTGGCGCAGGGTTTCTTCGCCGCCTGCGCGCTGGAAATCATCAACTACATCGAACACTACGGCCTGGAGCGGCGAACACTGGACAATGGTCGCTACGAACGCACCACGCATCTGCATTCGTGGAATTCGGATTATCTGCTCAGCAATTTCCTGCTATTCCACTTGCAGCGGCATTCGGACCATCACGAAACCCCGCGTCGGCGCTATCAAGCCCTGTTGCATCACGCCGACAGCCCGCAATTGCCCGGCGGCTACGCCGCGATGTTTCTGTTGGCGCTGTGCCCGCCGCTGTGGTTTCGCATCGTGAACCCGCGCGTGCGCGCCTTCCAAGCGCAGCGCGCCGAGACCGCGACGGCGTCGGCCGCTTGAGCGAGTCGCTTGAGTGGATCGCTTGAGTTTCTCGACCGCTTAAGCCAACCGACCCGATCGACGCGTTGCGCGCTTCGCGCGACGGCTGCGAACGCCACGCGCCGGCGACGCCATCGCGCATTCGTCTTTACTCCATCGGCGCGGGCCAACATACTCGCGCACTCCGCCTCGAACCCGCACGATCGCCCATGCGCCATGCCATCGCTCTCGTCGCTTTCGCGTTGACCGGTGTTTTCGTTTCGAACGATGCGCTGGCGCAAGTGCTCGCCAAAGCGCAGCTCGCCACGCCGCTGGCGCCGGAGATGCCGAGCCATCTGTCGATCCCGATGCCGGCGAGCGTCGACCCCGCGAAGCCGATTTGGGTGTCGTATCGCGTGCTGGCGATGTCGGCCGCGTCGTCGCCCACCGGCGAGATCGTGCTCGACGGCAGTTTCGAGGGCGTGCAAACGCCGATCCATCAGTCGATCGCGGTGTTCTCGCCGGAGAAAATGAACGTCACCGCGTCGGCCGGCACGATCCAACAACAGTTCGAAGCGAACTACGGCCAACGCAGCCCGGACGAACTGCGCACGATGCTCGGCCGGGAATTGTTCGAGGCCTACCAATCCGTCAACGCCGGCACCGGGCGTTTGCTGGACGGCACGTTGGTGCGGACGCTGCCCGCGCTCGGAAAAAACGAAGGCATGCTGTTGGTGTCGGTGGATCGCGCCAACGGCATTCGCCCGGTCGGCGTGTTCGTCACCGTCGGTCAAGGCGACATTCCGGCCGAATTCGATGTCGGCGCGGGCGGCGATGCGTCGGGATCGCCCGCATCCTCGTCGGCCTATCGCATGGGCCGCACGGTGGGCATCCTCGCGTTGCTCGGCCTGCTGTTCTGGATGTTCGTCGGGCGTCATAAACGCCGCTGATTAAGCCACTGATTGAGCCGCGAAGCGCGCGTCGCGCGGCGGCGGCGCGGCTCAGTCGTCGTCGGGCCATCGGATCGCGGGCGCCGTCGGCTTCGCTTTCGACATCGGCACCGCCGCGACCGCGTTCCACACCTTCAGCGCATCCACGGTCGCGGCCACGTCGTGAACGCGCACAATACGCGCGCCGCGCTGCGCGGCGATCAGATGCGCCGCCACCGAACCGAACACGCGGTCGTGCGGATCGTCGCGCCCGATCACCTCGCCGATCGTGCGTTTGCGCGATAGCCCCGCGAGCGTCGGCACGCCGAGATCGACGAAACGCTCGAAGCGCGCCAACAGCGCGAGATTGTGCGCGGTGGTCTTGCCGAAACCGAAGCCGGGGTCGACCACGATCTTTTTCTTCGCGATGCCGGCCATTTCCGCGGAAAAAATCCGCTCGGCGAGAAACCGATGCACGTCGGCGACGACATCGTCGTAATCCGGCGCGTCCTGCATCGAGCGCGGTTCGCCCTGCATGTGCATCAGCACCACCGGCACGCCGAGCGCCGCGGCGGCATCGAGCGCGCCTTCGCGCCGCAGCGCGTACACGTCGTTGATCATCCCCGCGCCGGCGGCGACCGCGGCGCGCATCACCTCCGGCTTCGAGGTGTCGATGCTGATCGGTAGCGCGGTTTCGTTCGCGAGACGCTCGATCACCGGAATCGTACGGCGCAGTTCGTCTTCCAACGGCACATCGGCCGCGCCGGGGCGCGTGGATTCGCCGCCGATATCGAGGATATCCGCACCTTCAGCGGCCAATCGCAGCCCGTGCGCGACCGCCGCATCGACCGTCGCATGTTCGCCGCCGTCGGAAAACGAATCGGGCGTGACGTTGACGATGCCCATCACGCGCGGGCGGTCGAGACTCAGTGCGCGACCGGCGCAATCGAGTTGGGGAACGATGTCGAACATGGGCATCCGCCGCAAAGAAAAAGGCCAGAGAAACTCTGGCCTTTTTCGAGGTTTCGGGCAAGCGCCGCGAAGCGACGATTTCCGACAAACGCGGCCGACCGGATCAGACCTGCGCGGCCGGTCCGCCGATCGCGGGCGCCGTCGGCGGGCGCTTGGCCGGATCGTCCTTGCCCGTGGTCGATTTGCCCCAACCCGCGGGCGGCGGCGGTTCGCGGCCTTCCATGATCGCGTCGATCTGCGGCGCGTCGATGGTTTCGTACTGCAGCAGCAGTTTGGCCATCGTGTGCAGCTTGTCGAGATTCTCGGTCAGGATCGCGGTGGTGCGGCCGTAGGCGCGGTCGAGAATACCGCGCACCACTTCGTCGATCCGGCGCGCGGTCTCGTCGGAGACGTTCTTGTGCTGCGACACGCTGCGGCCGAGGAACACTTCGCCTTCTTCCTCGGCGTAGGCGATCGGGCCGAGCTCGTCGGACAGGCCCCACTTGGTGACCATGTTGCGCGCCATCTTCGTCGCGCGTTCGATATCGTTCGACGCACCGGTGGTGACCTTATCCGCGCCGAAGATCAGTTCCTCGGCGACACGGCCGCCGTACAGCGAACACAGCATCGATTCGATCGCGGTGCGGTTGTAGCTGTACTTGTCGCCTTCCGGCAGATACATGGTCACGCCCAGCGCGCGGCCGCGCGGAATGATCGTGACCTTGTAGACCGGGTCGTGCTCGGGCACCACGCGGCCGACGATGGCGTGACCGGCTTCGTGATACGCGGTGAGCGTCTTTTCCGAATCGCTCATCGCCATCGAACGGCGCTCGGCGCCCATCAATATCTTGTCGCGGGCGCGGTCGAAATGCTCCATCCGCACTTCGCGGGCGTTCTCGCGCGCGGCGAACAGCGCCGCTTCGTTCACCAAGTTCGCCAAATCCGCGCCGGAGAAACCCGGCGTGCCGCGCGCGACCACCATCGGCTCGACATCGTCGGCCAGCGGCACTTTGCGCATATGCACTTTGAGGATCTGCTCGCGGCCTTTCACGTCGGGCAGACCGACCACGACCTGACGGTCGAAGCGGCCCGGACGCAGCAGCGCCGGGTCGAGCACGTCGGGGCGGTTAGTCGCGGCGATCACGATCACGCCCTCGCCGCCCTCGAAGCCGTCCATCTCGACCAGCAACTGATTGAGCGTCTGCTCGCGCTCGTCGTGACCGCCGCCCAAGCCGGCGCCGCGATGACGACCGACGGCATCGATTTCGTCGATGAAGATGATGCAGGGCGCGTGCTTCTTGGCCTGTTCGAACATATCGCGCACGCGGCTGGCGCCGACGCCGACGAACATTTCGACGAAGTCGGAACCGGAGATGCTGAAGAACGGCACGCGCGCTTCGCCGGCGATGGCCTTGGCGAGCAGCGTCTTGCCGGTACCCGGCGGGCCGACCATCAGCACGCCGCGCGGAATCTTGCCGCCGAGCTTCTGGAACTTGCCCGGGTCGCGCAGGAATTCGACCAACTCGGCCACTTCCTCTTTCGCCTCGTCGCAGCCGGCGACATCGGCGAAGGTGGCCTTGGTCTGGTCTTCGTTGAGCAATTTGGCCCGGGAGCGGCCGAAGGACATCGCGCCCTTGCTGCCGCCCTGCTGCATCTGACGCATGAAATACAGCCAGACGCCGATCAGCAGCGCGATCGGCAGCAGGTTGATGAGAATTCCGAAAAACAGCGAGCGGCCGGACGACGGCGGGCTCTGCACGATTTCCACCCGGCGGTTCAGCAGGTCGTTGACCAGCTCGCGGTCGCCCGGGGTGTAGGTGACGAAACGGCTCTTGTCCTTGCGGACGCCGCGGATGGTGGTGCCGTCCTCTTCGATGACGACCTTCTCCACCCGGTCGTCGCGCACTTGGCGGACGAATTCGTCGTAGGTCAGGGTTTCCGACCCGGCCTGCAGGCTGGGGCTGAAACTCTGGAACACCATCATCAAGACGATGGCGACGACCACCCACAGCAGAAGATTCTTGCCCAAGACACTCACCTTTTCGCTACCGGCCCACTGGGGCCCGCCCCTCTCGGGGCCGTTGAGAAGACGGCGACCAGCGCCGACCTTACCGCATCGCGATGCCTATTGCTGTGGCCCGCCCCGCACCTCCGGGCGTCCGTCCCGCCGGCCGCATCGCGTCAACCGAGGGGAACGGCGCGCTTGCCCTGCGCCAAGGCATAGACCTCGGGCGAGCGCTTGCGCGAAGCCGCCGGCTTGCGGATGGCGACGCGGGCGTAACGCTTGCGCAGTTCTCGCACGTACTCGTCGAAACCCGCGCCTTGAAACAATTTGATGAGGAAACTGCCCTCGGGCCGCAGATGGCGATCGGCGAAGTCCATCGCCAGTTCCGCCAGGTGCATGGCCCGCGGCTGGTCCACCGCATCCACCCCGCTCATATTGGGGGCCATGTCGGAGAGGACAAGGTCCACCGCTTGGCCGCCGAGCAAGGTTTCCAGCGCCGATAGAACGGCATCCTCCCTGAAGTCGCCGTGAAGAAACTCCACGCCGGCCAAACCGGGCATCTCCAGAATATCCAGCGCCACGACCCGGCCGCTGTCGCCCATCGCCTGACGGACCCACTGCGACCAACCGCCGGGGGCCGCACCCAAGTCCACCACCACCATGCCCGGCTTGAGCAGCCGGTCGCGCTCGACCAGCTCTTCCAGTTTGTAGGCCGCCCGCGACCGCAAGCCTTCCGCCTGCGCCTTTTTGACGTAGGGGTCGGAGAAATGCTCCTTGAGCCAGCGGTGGCTGCTCTTGCTGCGGGTCATCGGAAGGGAGTACGAGGGAGAGGGCGAGAAAGAGGCGGTCGCGTCGCGGAAGCGGCGCCGCACGGCGGGCGCGTCGGTCGGAGCGACGGCCGCTCATGATACCCTGCGGACCACTCCGCTTCCCGACTCCCGTATGCCGACCGCGCTCACCAACGCCCAAAATCGCTTCCTGCGCGGCCAGGCCCACGGCCTGAAAGCGTTGCTTCAAGTGGGGGCCAAGGGCGTGACCGATGCGGTGATCGCGGAGGTCGACGGCGCGCTGGAGCATCACGAGCTGATCAAAGTGAAGATCGCGGGCGACGACCGCGACGGCCGCGATGCGATGATCGACGAACTGGCCGCACGCAGCGGCGCGGCGCTGGTGCAGAAGATCGGCAAGATCGCCGTGCTGTATCGGCCGAGCAAGGACAAGCGGCAGATCGTGCTGCCGCGGGCGTGAGCGAAGCGGGCATGCGGCGCATCGGACATCGTTTCGCGGTCGCGACCCTGCTGCTGGCGAGCGCGATCTCGGCCTGTAGCGCGGAATCGTCCCGCAGCACCGGAACGGCGGACGACCTCGGATACGCGACGGTCGAGACGGCCGCCACGGCTTACGAGACCGCGAAGCGCGACGCGGCATCGCAAGGCAAACGCATTCTGGTCGTCGCCGGCGGCGATTGGTGCCGCTGGTGCCATGTGCTCGACCGTTTCCTGCGCGAACATCGCGAAACGGACGAACGCCTGCACCGCGGGTTCGTTGTCGTGAAGCTCGCGGTCGGAGAGAACGGTCTCGGCGCCGATCCCCTGGAACATCTGCCGAGCGCGCAGGGCTATCCGCATTTCTGGGTGTTGTCGCCGGACGGTGCGCTGATCGCGTCGGTGAATACCGCGCCGTTGGAGCGCGGCGATAACGACTACGACACCGCCGCGTTCGCGCGATTCTTGGACGCGTACGCCTCGTCGCCGAACGGCGGCCGTTGACCGCTCTCACGCGCCGATCGTCGCCGCCATGCTGCTGCATCTGGAACATCCCGATTTCGAATTCTTCTTGCGCGGCGCCGACGGCGCGAGCGCGAACGTCAACGAGCGCACGCTGACCGCGAGTTTCGTGCTGACGCCCGATACGCTGATCGAAGATTGGCCGGTGCGCGATGTCCGCACGCTGCGCGCGAGCGATCTCGAACCGCTCTGGGCGCTGCAGCCGGAATTGATTCTGCTCGGCAGCGGCGCGACGCAAGCGTTCCCGCCCGCCGAAACGATGGCCGCATGTCTGTCGCGCGGCATCGGCCTGGAAACGATGACCAACGCCGCCGCCGCGCGCACGTTCAACGTGTTGGCGAGCGAAGGCCGACGCGTGGTCGCGGGTTTCGTACTGGCGGGCTGAGCGCATGCCGCACACGCCTCCGTGCGCGCGCAAGTCCGCGCGCAGCCTCGCGAGCATCGCGCTCGCCGGCATCGCGCTCGCCGCCTGCAACACCCTACAGCCGCCGATCGAAACGCGTTACGCGCGCTGGGTCCGCGTTTCAGAACATCGCGCCGAAACCGAGCGCTACGTCGCGTATCTTCGCAGCGAAGGCGTGGGCGAGGTCGTGCCGACGATGCCGCTCTCGCGCAGCGCGCGCGATTGGAAACGCTGCAAGCGCGACGAATTCGCCGTGCCGCCGGACACGCTGCAGGCGAACATGGTGCCGACCCTACGCGTGATCGCGCGTCTGCGCGACGAAGGCATTCTCGACCCCGCGCTGGCGCGCTCGGTGTACCGCGACGCCGATCTGAATACCTGCGCCGGCGGCAGTCCCGGCAGCAAGCACCTGCAGAACCGGGCCATCGATTTCGATCTGCCCGACCGCCCGGATAACGTCGCGCGGCTCTGCGGATTCTGGCGCGAGCACGGCGAAGCGCTGCAGATGGGGCTGGGCTTCTACAGCCCGACCACTATCCACATCGACACCGGCGGCTACCGCACCTGGGGCACGGATTACACGCGACGCACGTCGTTATGCCTGCCGCCCGAAGCGCAGCCCGAGTCGCGAGGCCAATCGCAGGATCAACCCGAACCTCAGGCGACGCCCGCGCCGACGCGATGAGCGTCGACGCGGGATCGCGGTGAGCAGTCCTCAGAACGTCGTTTTGATCGCGGCGTAGATCGAACGCCCTGGTCCCGGCACCGCCGTGCCCCACTGCGGGTAATTCGGCAACGCCGGATTGGTCATGGTGGTGCCCTGCCCGACGTACGCGCCGCCGGTCGGCAGCGAATAGAAACGATCGAACAGGTTCTCCACGCCCACGTCCACGCGCACCCGCGACCACTCGCGCGCGAAGCGCAGATTCACTAACCCGTAGCCCGCGGTTTCGATTTCGTTGCGCACGCGCGACACGTCGTTCTTATCGTCCACGCCGACCACTTCCAGCGCGTTGTCCCAACCCTGCGCGCGATGGGTCAAGGCGATGCGTCCGTTCAGCGGCATCAGGTGATAGAGGCCGTCGCCGGTGTCGGCGTTCTCGCCGTTCGCCCATGAGACGTCGCCTTCCACGCCGAACGTACCGACGCCGGTTTCGCCCAAACGCAGCTTGCCGGAAAGATCGAAACCTTCCAGGCGAGCGCTCTGGTTCGCGTACTTCAACAGTACGAAACGGTTGCGGGCCTGCGCCGCGCTCGGCGCATTGGTCGCGGCGTCCCACTGCACCGCGCCGATGTAGTCGGCGATGCGGGTGTAGTAAGGCGTGAACACCACTTCCCAACGCCGGTCGGGCGCATGCCAGTCGAAGGTCGCGGACAAGGTCACCGCGCGCTCCGGCCGCAAGTTCAAATTACCGACGTAGGCGTTGCCGTCGCCGACGAAATTGTTCATCAGCGCGGCCATCTGCCAGGTCGACCACGGGTAGACCTCGTACACGCCTGGCGAACGCGTTTTGCGCGCGATGCCGAACGCGATGTCGGTACGCTCGTCGCGCGCGAAGCGAAACATCGCGCTGGCGTCCCAGTTGCCGTCGCTGCGCGAACGGTCGGCGGCGTTGAACAGCGCCGCATCGCGCATCTGGTACGAGCCCATCATATTGCTGGTCGGGTTGTAACCGCGCGCATCGCCGGCATCCATCGCCACGCGCTCGTAGCGCACGCCGAGTTCGGCCATCCAGCGCGCGTCGAAATGGCGCTCCCATTCGACGTACGCGGCGCTGCGGTCGCGCTGGCCGTCCCGGATATTCCAGAACGTGCCCGGCCACATCATCGCGCCCGACGGCGGCCACCAGTCGTCGAGACGATAGCGGCGATGTTCCGCGCCCACGCGCAGCAGGTCGTCGCCCGCCAGCGCGATCTCCGCCTCCAGCGACAGCGACGCGGTGTCGCTTTCGGTGTCCATCGGCATGCCGGCCGCGCAGTTCGGACCGATCGGCGAACACGCGGCGCCCGCGCCGTTCGGCGGATTCGCGCCGCCGGACGCCATGCCGTACCAGTAACGCTTATCCGGCCCGAAATCCATTTCGTGCTCGAGTTCCTCGCGATACGCGCGCGCGTCCAAGCGACCCCAAGCGAATTGGCCGAGATAGCGCAAACTCGCGGTGCGTTGACGGTTGTCGGTGAGGTCCATGCGCTGATTGGGAAAGCCCTGTTCCGGAATCTGCTGCCAACCGAAGGCGGCTTCGAACAGATGATCGCCGGTGGTGTAGGCCATACCGAGGCGTTGGTTGTGCGCGACGTACGCGCTGGAACCGACCTCGTCGCGATCGAGCGTATGTCCGGCGCGCCCGGTGAAATCGTAGGTCTTGAAATCCTCGCCCGCGCGATAGTCGTCGGCGCGCGCGGTCGACCCTGTGTAGCGCAGATGGAAGCGTTCGGTGGCGACGGTCGCGGCGACGTTGGCGCCGTGAGCGTCGCCGTTGCTGCGGTAGTACGCGCCGATTTCGCCGAACAACACGACGCCCTCGCCGGGCGCGGCGAACGTCGGCGGCGTACGTTCGACCACGATGCTGCCGCCGATCGAATCGCCGCCCTGCGACACCGGCGTGATGCCGGGATACACGGTGATGCGCGCGATATCGCTGGGCGCGACGTACGACAGCGCCGGATTCATATGATTCGGACAGGACGCGACGATGTCGGCGCCATCGACGCGGATGCGCAGACGGTCGTCGGCGAGACCGCGGATCGAGGGCAAACCGGACACGCCGCCCGCGGCGTTGATCGACACGCCGGGCAGGCGATCGAGCAGGGTCGCCGCGTCGCTGGTGGCCGCCTGCGCGGCCTGGGTCGTATCGCCTTCGACGCGACGGGCGGGCGCGATCGAGGCGCGATCGTATTCCACGATCACCTTCGGCAAGACGACCGCATCGCCGCCGTCGGGCGTCGCGGGTTCGGAGGTCGGGTCGTTCGCGTAGACGCAGAACGGAAACGCGGCAGACATGTTCGCGACGAGCATGGCCGCAACCAAGGGGCGGAGCTTAGGAGACATAGCGGGAGATATCCGTAAGAGAGGTGCGCGAGCGCGCGGCGCCGGGCGTTTCACCACGGGCGCGAAATACGCGCGACGAGAGCCGCACGCAGACGATAGGCAAGAAAACGAGAGCGGCTAGGCGCTTTTCAGAATCGCGGCGTGCGACGGCGATTTGGCGCCGCCCGCAGCAAAATCAGAAACAGAGGCTCAAGCCGCGATGCGAGCGGGCGGTCCGCGCGGGCTGCGATCGCGGATGTCGGGGCGCGGGCGCGCATGCGTCGTGGGCTGCGCGCGTACGCGTTGCGGTTCGAATCCGAACGCGCTCAGGGTTACGGCGGACGCGGGCAGCGCGGTCGCCGCCGTCAGCGTGCAATAACCGCAATCGTCGTCGGATGCGCCGCCGCTGGGCGGCGTATCGTTCGAATCGCCCTTCGAGTCGTCGTTCTGCGCGTCGCTGGTCGCGATGACCGAACCGCCGCCCTCGTTCGCGGCCGCGAGCAGGCCGGCGAAAGCGACCTTCCTGCGCGCCGCATTCGCGGAAAGCAGGTCCGCCGAGACCGTATCGGCGGCACGCCACGCGAGCCCGCGCGACGTACAAAACGCCTCCACCGCAACGCTTTGCGGCGAGGAGGCACGATACAAACGCCCCAGCGTCGGCAATAGCGACAGCGAGACGCTCGCGAAGAGCGCCAGCGTCAGCAGCCAAGGGCGGGGGCGGCGAATCGATGCCATATCGCGACGGATTCTATCCAGGCGCCGGCGCCGCAGCTTGCGCGGAATCAACCCGCGGGGCTTTTCCGAGCGTCGACGCATCGCTGTTCGGAGTCACTCCTTGGCCGGCGCGAACTCCTCGCGGAACGCGCGCAAGGCGGCCGGGTGATATATCGTCCAATGATGTTCCTCGGGCATCGGCAGGTAACGCCAACGCAGGCCTTTGGGCGCCTCGGCTTCGAGCGCTCGCGCGAAGATCGCGGTTGCGTCGGCGATGTCGCGCATGTCGCTGCTGGCGAGCCACAGACTCTTGCGCAGTTCCGCATGCCCACGCAGCATCGGCGCGACGTCGTCCAGCAATCGGCGATCGTCCCACCATAGGCTCGGATCGAAAGCCAGATAGTGATCGAACAATTCGGGCTCGCGCAGAAAGGTCTCGATCACGAACAGCCCCGCCAGCGATTCACCGACGATCGCGCGCTCGTCGGTGATGCGATAGCGTTTCGCGATCTCGGGCATCAATTCCTCGCGCAGGAACCGTCGGAACGCGGCCGAACCGCCAACCACCGGCGCGATCTTTTTGTCCTCGGCGTTGTCGGTCGGCGGGGTGAGATCGCGCCGACGCTGCGTGTTCTCGATGGCGACCAACAGGAACGAACGCATGGTGCCGTTGCTCATCGAGACCTGCATCAGGCCGGCGATATGCAGAAAATCTTCGGCCAGGCCGCCGTCAGGCATGTACAGCACCGGAACGCGCGCATCCGGGCGCTCGGCATAGCCTGGCGGAAGGTACACATTGATACGGCGGGTTTCGCCGAGAGTTCCGGAGGCAAGAACGAACGTCTCACCCACAACGAGCGGCGACGCGGGCGAGGATTCGGCGGCGAATGCCGTACCGATCACGGACAGCGAAAGCCAAATGCATAACACGGCCACGAAACGCATCATCGTCGTTCTCCTTTCTGGTGTGTTGCTACGCCGTCGCCGTATCGTCGAACAGCACATCCGCGATGGGGCATTCGAGCGGAGGCGGAACGGCACGAACCACGGAACCGCGAAGTCACCGCTTCGGCAGCGCCTGCAGCGGATCCTGCGGCTTGCCGTTGTAGCGAATCTCGAAGTGCAGCATGTCGCGCGCCGCGCCGCTGCGCCCCATTTCGGCGATTTGTTCGCCGGCTTTCACGCGCTGGCCTTCGTTGACCAAGCGCGCGCGGTTATGGCCGTAGGCCGAGAGCCACTGTTCGCTGTGTTTGACGATGATGAGTTCGCCGTAACCGACCAAACCGGCGCCGGAATACACCACTACGCCGTCCGCCGCCGCGCGCACCGGCGCGCCGCTTTGACCGCCGATATCGATGCCCTGCTTGGTCGGGTCGCCCGCGACGAAACGGCCGACGAGCGCGCCGTCCGCCGGCCAACGCCACGCGAACGCCGCCTGCGGCGCGGCCGGCGGCGGCGCGGATTCGGGCGTCGGCCGAGGGGTCGACGGCGGTTTCGCGGCGGCATTCGTGGTCGAACCCGTCATCGGCGGTTTCGTGCCCGCCGGCGGTTTCGGCGTCGAAGCGGCGGGCGGCACGCCGGGGCGGGCCGGCGATGGCTTCGCGGGCGAGGTCGTCGCGACGCGGGGCGGCGGCGTGCGGCGCTCCGGCGGCGGCGACAGGCGCAGACGCTGCCCGGGATAGATCGTGTACGGCGGCGGGATGCGGTTCCACATCGCGACGTCGAGCGAACTGACGCCGTTGTCCACCGCGATGCGGTACAGCGTGTCGCCCTTGCGCACCTGCACGCTGCCGCCGGGTTTCGCGCGATTCGCGCTGCGCGGGGCGACGGGTTTGGCGCGATGCTCGCCCTCGCGCACCACGCGCGTTTTCGCGCAGCCGGCCGTGGCCAGCGCGAGCGCGACTGCGACCGCCCCGACGACGACACGAACGGCGAGACGCGCGTGCGTCATCCCTGTCGCGCCCGGAACACGAGATACCCGATCGCGGCGACCAGCAGCACGGTCGCGACCCAGCCGATCGGTTCGATGTAGCGATGCAACGCGCGCTCGGCGCGTTCGCCGCCGAGCTTGATCGCGATCGCGATCAGATACACGCGTTTGCCGCGGCCGACCGCCATCGCCGCGAGATACGGCAACCACGGCACGCCGACCACACCCGAGGCCCAGGTGAACACTTTCATCGGGATCGGCGCGAAACCGCCCGCGACCAACAGCCAGAACACCGCCCACGGCGATTCCGCCATCTTGGTCTTGATCGTTTCGATGCCCGATTCGATGCCGCTCAACATGCCCATAGCCTCGAACAACGGCTTGAGCAATTCGAAGGCGTAGTGGCCCAGCAAATAGCCGATCACCGCGCCGACCATCGAGCCCGCGAGGCTCAGCGTGGCGAACCACAGCGCGCGCTTGGGCTGCGACAGCGACATCGGCGCCAGCATCACTTCCGGCGGCACCGGGAACACGATGGCTTCGATGAAGCTCAAGCCGGTCAACAGCGCGGGCGCGCGGCGATGCCGCGACCAATGCAAGGCGCGTTGGTACAGAGGCGCGAAAATTTTCATGCGCGGTCGGTCGTCCTACGGTCGGTCGTTCTGCGATCGATGCTCACGGCCGCCTCATCCGTCGATCGTGCCCGAGAGCAACGGCACGAACACCACCGAGGCCAGATCGCTGCGCGCGATGCGGCCGTCGGCGCGTTTGCGCAGTTTCACCAGCGATTGCGCATTGCTGCCGCCCACCGGCGCCACCAGCACGCCGCCGACGGCGAGTTGTTCGGTCAGCGCATCGACCAACGCGGGCGCCGCAGCAGTGACGACGATGCCGTCGTAAGGCGCGTGTTCCGACCAACCGATGCGGCCGTCGTCGTGTTTGCTGCGCACGTTGAGGCCGAGCGTGCGGAAGCGTTTGCGCGCGGTCCGCAGCAGATCGCCGATGCGCTCGACGGTGTAGACCTCCAGGCCCAGCGCGGCGAGGATCGCGGCCTGATAGCCCGATCCGGTGCCCACTTCCAGAACTTTCTTCGGGCGGAACGGCTCGGCGGCCGCTTCGCCCTCGCCTTCGGCGGCATCGCTCGCGTCCTGCTCGAACAGCGCCTCGGTCATGCGCGCGACGACCCACGGCTGCGAAATGGTTTGACCGTGGCCGATCGGCAGCGCGTTGTCTTCGTAGGCGCGCGCCGCGAGCGCCTCGTCCACGAACAGATGCCGCGGCACGGTGCGGATCGCGTTGAGCACCGACTCGTCGCGGATGCCCTGCTCGCGCAGGCGCTCGATCAACCGGTCGCGCACGCGCTGCGAGGTCATGCCCATGCCCAGCGCTTCGGGCTGCAGGCGCAAATGCGCGGTCATGCCGCGTCCTCCGCGCGCGCCGGTCCGCGCAAGCCTTCCGCCAAGCCGCCGACCCAACTCGCGACCTGCTCCAAGGCTTGGTAGCGCGTCAGATCGACGTGGATCGGCGTGATCGAAATATGCCCAGTGCGCACCGCGTGGAAATCGGTGCCCGGGCCGGCGTCCTGTTCGGGGCCGGCGGCGCCGATCCACCACCACGTGCGCCCGCGCGGGTCTTCCTGCTGCGTGCAGGGCTCGGCGCGATGCCGGTTGCCGAGACGGCAGACCTCGAAGCCGGCGATGCGCTCCCAGGGCAGATCGGGCACATTGACGTTGAGGATCGTGTCGGCGGGCAGCGGATCGGCCTTCAGCCGCGCCACGATCTCCACCGCGGCGCGCGCGGCGGTTTCGAAATGGCGGCCAGTGCCTTCGCCCGTCGCCAGCGACACCGCCACCGCGGGCAGGCCGAGGAAACGCCCTTCCATCGCCGCGGCCACGGTGCCGGAATAGATCACATCGTCGCCGAGATTGGCGACGTTGTTGATGCCGGAGACCACGATGTCCGGCTCGCAGTCGAGCATGCCGGTGATGGCGACGTGGACGCAGTCGGTCGGCGTGCCGTGGACGCGCCACGTGGTCTCGTCCTGCCGAATCACGCGGATCGGCGCGTCGAGCGTGAGCGAATTGCTGGCGCCGGAACGGTCGCGGTCGGGCGCGACGATCAGCACGTCGTGGCCGGCGTCGCGCAGGCCCGCGGCGAGGATGCGGATACCCGGCGCATCCACGCCGTCGTCGTTGCTGATCAGGATGCGCATGAATGCGGACGCGGCGTCTCGTTCCGGCCCCGGCGGCCGACGCTCATGATACCGGATGCCATGCGTTCCTCGCCGACGCGGGGTAATCTCTGCGGCCATGAGCACGCACGACCGCCGCCGCGAACGTTTCGGGCACGCCGAACGGCAGCGCAAGGGCCGCGCCCGCGAGGACGATGCGCAGGCCTCCACGAACGCGAGCGACGAGGACGATGCGGCGCTGTTCCGCAGCGCGATCGGTCCGGTGCGCGAACTGCCGAGCGTCGCCCCGCCGCCGCAGGCGCCGAAACCGCGCCCGTCGGCCAAGATGGCGCAGCGCGACGATCGCGACGCGCGGTCCGAATTCCTTCGTCTGCTCGATTCGCCGCTGCTGCAGGCGGGCGACGCGTTGCGCTATCGCCGCGACGAGGTGCCCGAACGCGTGCTGCAGCGGCTCGGTCGCGGCCATTACGCCGCGCAGGACGAACTCGATCTGCATCGCTGCGACGCCGCGACGGCCGAAGCGATGCTCAAGCGGTTTCTGAAAGAAGCCCGCGACGACGGCGCCGGCTGCGTGCGCATCGTCCACGGCAAGGGTCTGCACGCCGACGACGGCGTGGCGACGCTGAAGAATCTGGTGGATCGCCTGCTGCGCCAACGCGGCGATGTGCTGGCGTTCCATTCCGCGCCCGGCGCGCAGGGCGGCACTGGCGCGGTGTTGGTGCTGCTCGCGCCGATCTGATCGACGCGCCGACCCGAACGAAGATCGGCGCGTCGCCGAGGACGAGAACGCATCGAGACGGGTCGCGGACGCACGCTTGATTTTCGCGCTTGCTTTCGCGCGTCCGCGTTCGCGCGGTCTTTATTGCTCGGCTTGATCGACGACGCGCTTATGCGGCTTGTTCACCCAGCGCACGTACACGCCGCGGCGCAGCGCGAGTTTCTGCACATGCGAGACGTATTCGGCGTCCACTTCGATGCGCGGGTCGTAGGGCGTGCCGGTCTTGTGGGCGGCATCGTCGGGGCGCGCCATCGCAGCGCTTTCGGTGGTCTTGCAGCCGGACAGCGACAGCGCCGCCAGCGCGACGAGCACGGCGCAATACTTGGCGTTCATGAGCGTTCTCCCGAAGTCGGTGGTTTTCGAATCCGACGCGCCGCGAAGCGCGGGGACGCTTTCGGCTTATACGCCGCTCGGCGAACGCCGCCAGCGCGCGCATTGCTTTTCCGACGAGCGGTCGCTCCAGCGCGTGGACGTGCGGCGAAAGCCGCAGTCGAGCGGCGCATCGACGGGCCGGATCGTGTTCCCCCGGCCGCCGATCGAACGCGCATCAACCGCCGTCGAACACGCGATCGGGCGTTCGCGCCGCCGACGTCACCGGGCCCAATTCGGCCAGCACCGCGGTGGCGTAGCACCCGGCCGGCAGCGAAAAGCGCAGACGCAGCGCATCGGCTCGCGGCCAATCGATCGCCAGTTCCGTCGGCCGCAAACGCAGACTGCGCCGCTCCTGATTCAGACCGGCCGCTTCGAGCCCCGCGCGCAGCCGCAGCGCGTCCTCGTCGCCCAGCGCCCGCGTTTCGTAGGCCGCCGCCGCCGCTTGCGCGCGCGATGCGCCGCGCCCCCACAGCGGGCCGCTGGGATGGATATCGAAAGCGGCTAGTCGCGCGGCCAAGGCGTCGCTCCAAGGCTCCGGCCCGAACACGCTGCGGCTGCCGTCCAGCATCCACGCCTCGCCGTCCACACCGCGATCCCAGCAGTCGTCGGCGACGCGCGCGGCCAACACGCGATTGAACAATTCCGAACGCGCGGCCGACAACACATGCGTGCGCTCTTCGCGTTTGACCCGGCGCCCGGCGAACATCGCCAGCGCTTTCTCGACGTTGCCGCCGCCGCGGCCGAAGCGCTGTTCGCCGAAATAATTCGGCACCCCGCGCGCGGCGATCTGGCGCACACGGCGCTCGATCGCATCGCGGTCGCCTTCGACTTCGCGCAAGGTCAGCGCGAAACGATTGCCGGCCAGCGCGCCGCGCGGCAATTTGCGCGCGTGCCACGCGTGTTCGAGCACATCGAGATCGTCGGATCGCAACGCATCGATGTCGGGCGCGATTTTTTTCGGTAGCCACACGCTGAAGCGTTGCGAGGTCAGCGCGTGGCGATCTTTCAGCCCCGCGTAGCCGATCGCCGATTCGGCGACGCCCGCCCACTGCGCGATGCGCTTCGCCGCGAACGCGGTGTTCATGCCGCGCTTGCGCACGGTGAGCAGCAGATGCTCGCCGCTGCCCGTCGCCTCGAAGCCGTCGAGTTCCTCGACGACGAAATCTTCCGGCGTTTCGCGGAATCGCGCGGACAGTACGGGCGCGCCGTGCGCGGCAGGGAGCGCGCTCGCGTCGGTCACGGCGCGCGGCGCTCCGCGGAAGCGCGGCGGCGTTTCGACATCATGCGCGCACCAGCAAACACACCGCCTGCGCGGCGATGCCTTCGCCGCGGCCGGCGAAGCCCAGCGTCTCGGTCGTGGTCGCCTTGACGCTCACGTCGTCGATATCGATGCCGAGATCGGCGGCGATCGCTTCGCGCATCGCGCGCGCATGCGGACCGACCTTCGGCCGCTCGCAGATCACGGTGATGTCGGCGTTGCCCACGCGCCAGCCGCGTTCGCGCAGCAGCGCATCGCAATGGCGCACGAAGGCGCGGCTGTCCGCGCCTTTCCAGCGCGCGTCGCTGGGCGGGAAATGCGTGCCGATATCGCCGAGCGCCAACGCGCCGAGCATCGCATCGCACAGCGCATGCAGGGCGACATCGCCGTCGCTGTGCGCCACGATCCCGCGCGCATGCGGCACGCGCACGCCGCCGAGCATCACGTGATCGCCGTCGCCGAAGGCGTGCACGTCGAACCCTTGACCGATGCGAAACGCCATCCTCATTCGCTCTGCAGCGCGCGCTCGATGCGCGCGTCGTCGGCGTATTTCAGCGAGTCTTTGACGGTCGACATCACTTCGGGGTGTTCGAGCAACGTCCCCATCGCGGTTTCGCCCAGATACTGAAAGCTCTGCTTGATCGCCTCGGTGCCCGAGTAGCGAGCCGCGGCGCGGATCTGCGGCGCGCACCGATCAGCCAGCAGCGTCTCGAACACCGCGCTGGCTTGGCGACCGATGCGCTCCTCGTCCTTCGGCCCGAGCGCCACCATCGAGCGGACGTCCGGGTGATGGGAAACGACCATGAAAATCCACGCGACCAAAGCGCGCCTGTCCTCTTCGGAGGTCGAGCGCACGAGGCATTCGCTCAACGCGCGCTGCGTCTGCGCCGCATGCTCGGCATCGTAGCCATCGTCGGGCTGCGCGGCCGCGGGAGGCGGCGTCTGCGCGAAGGCCTGACCGACGCAAAGCGCGGCCAGCAGAATCGAATAACGCATCATGTTCATCGTGCCCCTATCGGTTGATCGAATGTCGTCGCCGCGCATCGTATCGAGCCCGCCCTCTCGTTGCGACCCGCCGCACGCCGCATCGCGGCATGCCACTCGGCCGCCCGCCGTCGATGCGTCAAACGCGACGCCGCTCCAACTCGAAGGCGAACCGCGCCAAATCCGCCGGCGTGGTGATCTTGAAATTATCCTCGCGGCCTTCGACCAGCAGCGGGCGCAGGCGCTGTCGCTCCATCGCCATCGCCTCGTCGGTCGCGTCCGCGCCGACGTCGATCGCGGCCTGCAGCGCGCGGCTCAACTGCAGGCGTCGGAACAATTGCGGCGTGAACGCGCGCCAGAGTTTTTCGCGCGGCTCGGTGCCGTCGATGCCGCCGTCGTCGCCCGCGCGCTTGAGCGTATCGCGCACCGGCGCGGCCAGAATCGCGCCCACCGGATCGGCGCGGCCGAGATCGAGCAAGCGATCGAGATCGGCCTGCGCGAGATTGGGCCGCGCGGCGTCGTGGACCAACACGAAATCGTCGGCGCGCACGGTGTCGGGCAACGCCCGCAATCCCGCGAGCACCGATTCGGCGCGGGTGGCGCCGCCGACGCAGGTCGCGACGGGCTTGCCGGCGCATTCGGTCCAACCGGGCCAATCGGCATCGTCGGCGGACAGCGCGACGATGGCGCCGGCCACGCCCGAGTGCGACAACAGCACCGACAAGGTGTGCCCGATCACGGACTGCCCGCCGACCTCGAGATACTGCTTCGGACGCTCCGCGCCGAAGCGCGCGCCGCGCCCGGCCGCCGGCACCACGCACCACACCGGCGCCGTGCGCGCGTTCACGGCGTCGGGGTCTGGCTTTGCGCCGACGCGCCGTTCGCGCCCGCATCGTTCGCACCGTCGGCGCTCTGGCCGTCGATCGCGGCCGGCGCGGGCGTTTCGACCACGCGATAGAACGTCTCGCCGGGTTTGATCATGCCCAGCTCGCTGCGCGCGCGCTCTTCGACCGCCGCTTCGCCGGATTTGAGGTTCTCGACCTCCGCGGCCAAACGCTCGTTGCGCAAGCGCAGGCCTCGATTCTCGTCGGTCTGCGTGCGCACGCGAGCTTCCAAGGCCTGCGTATCCCGCAGGCCGCCCTCGCCGAGCCACAGGCGATACTGCAGCAGCGCGAGCAGCGCGACCAAAACGATCAACAGGGTCCGCAGCGCGCGCATCGTGCCCGCGATCAACCGCGCTTGAGCGACACGAACGCGTCGCGACCGGCGTATTTCGCCGCCGCGCCGAGCTGCTGTTCGATACGCAGCAATTTGTTGTATTTCGCCACGCGATCGCTGCGGCACAGCGAGCCGGTCTTGATCTGGGTCGCGCTGGTGGCGACCGCGATATCGGCGATGGTCGTGTCTTCGGTTTCGCCGGAACGATGCGACACGATCGAGGCGTAGCCCGCCGCGCGCGCCATCGCGATGGCTTCCAGCGTTTCGGTCAGCGTACCGATCTGGTTGACCTTAATCAGAATCGCGTTGGCGATGCCTTTGTCGATGCCTTCGCGGAAAATTTTCGGATTGGTGACGAACAAATCGTCGCCGACCAATTGCACTTTGTCGGTCAATCGGTCGGTCAGGAGTTTCCAGCCGGCCCAATCGTGTTCGGCCATGCCGTCTTCGATACTGACGATGGGGTACTGACGGCACCAGTCGGCGAGAAAATCGACGAACTGCTCGCTGGTCAAGCGTTTGCCTTCGCCCGTGAGGTGGTACTTGCCGTTCTCGAAGAATTCGCTGGACGCGACGTCGAGGCCCAACAGCACGTCTTCGCCGGCCTTATAGCCGGCTTTGCCGATCGCTTCGAGAATGGTGTCGAGAGCTTCGGCGTTGCTGCGCAGATCGGGCGCGAAACCGCCTTCGTCGCCGACCGCCGTGCTCAGGCCTTTGCCCTTCAGCACAGACTTCAGCGCATGGAAGATTTCGGTGCCGCAGCGCAGGGATTCGGAGAACGACTCGAACCCGACCGGCAGCACCATGAATTCCTGCAGGTCGACGTTGTTGTCGGCGTGCGCGCCGCCGTTGATGATGTTCATCATCGGCACCGGCAGCGCGGGCGGGTCGATGCCGTGCAGCGCGTCGTTGGTCTTATCGAGGTATTGCCACAGCGCTTGGCCATGCGAGGCCGCGGCCGCATGCGCCGCGGCCAGCGACACGCCGAGCAGCGCGTTCGCGCCGAGGCGGCCTTTGTTTTCGGTGCCGTCGAGATCGATCAGACGCTTGTCCAAACCGACCTGATCGTCGGCCTGGAAGCCGATCAGCGCTTGCGCGATCGGCCCGTTGACGTTGGCCACCGCCTTCTGCACGCCTTTGCCCAGATAGCGGGTCTTGTCGCCGTCGCGCAGCTCCACCGCTTCTTTGGTGCCGGTGGACGCGCCCGAGGGCACGGCGGCGCGGCCGACGTTGCCGTCGAGCAGCACGACTTCGGCTTCGAGCGTGGGATTACCGCGGCTATCGAGGATTTCGCGAGCGTGGATGTGGGTTATTTGCATTTTAGAGGCCTATCGCATTACGGAATTGGATGGAATCTTTAGGAGCGCCTTTTCGCGCATTACGAACAACGCCGCGAATTGACCACTCTGGCATTCTTGTTTTCTTGACGTTTTTGATATCAGGATTCTTTGCATACGCAGTTTGAATCAGAAAAGTCTCTACTTGATCAATAACCCTGCCGTTGACCTTACCCTTTCTCGTCGGCGGAATTACAAAAAACATCACAGGGAGGCACCTCTCATACTCAAGCATTGCATCAGTATATTTATGTTTATTTGAAGCATTAAAAACTTCTTGCCCAAAACTCTTGGTGGCCTTACCAACATAAAGCGGCTTATAACCGCGCCCTGTTTTAGCGGCGAACATGTATACACCCGCTTTTTCTGCGAGTTTCTCTCTACCATCTGCAGCATCCCAAAACTCAGCGAATAAAAGTCGGCGTCGACCAACACCAAGCCGCTGCCTTGTAATTTCATACGGGCCTTTAACTGAAAACTCCATTTTCCCCCTCCTAATTAATCACACGGACGACTCTAATAACCCATTGCTCTTCGTCGCCGCATCCAACGCCATCAGCGTCTCCAACAGCGCACGCATCTTGCCCAACGGCCAGGCATTCGGGCCGTCGCTCAGCGCTTTGCTCGGATCGGGATGCGTTTCCATGAACAGGCCGGCGACGCCGACGGCGGTCGCCGCGCGCGCCAGTACCGGCACGAACTCGCGCTGGCCGCCGCTGCTGCCGCCCTGCCCGCCCGGCAACTGCACCGAATGCGTCGCGTCGAACACCACCGGGCAACCGGTGTCGCGCATCACCGCGAGGCTGCGCATGTCGCTGACGAGGTTGTTGTAGCCGAAGCTGGCGCCGCGCTCGCAGACCAGGATGTCGGTGTTGCCGGTCGATTTCGCTTTCTCCACCACCGGCTTCATGTCCCAAGGCGAGAGGAATTGGCCTTTTTTGATGTTCACCGGCTTGCCGGCGCTGCAGACCTTCTTGATGAAATCGGTCTGACGCACGAGGAACGCCGGGGTTTGCAGCACATCGACGACGCTCGCCACTTCGTCCATCGGCGTGTATTCGTGTACGTCGGTCAACACCGGCACGCCGATTTGACGCTTCACTTCCGCCAGCACGCGCAAGCCTTCCTCCATGCCGGGGCCGCGGAAGCTGGTGCCGGAGGTGCGGTTGGCCTTGTCGAAGCTGGATTTGAAGATGAAGGGAATGCCGAGCGAAGACGCGATCTCTTTCAACTGCCCAGCGACATCGAGCTGCAGTTGTTCGGATTCGATCACGCAGGGGCCGGCGATCAGAAAGAACGGTTTGTCGAGGCCGACCTCGAAGCCGCAGAGTTTCATCGTGCCGCTCCCATGAAAGCCGGCGTAGGAGCGGCGTAAGCCGCGACTGATCGGCCATCGCGACGCGGGTTGTCGCGGCTCACGCCGCTCCCACAACGATCGCCAAAGAAAAACGGACTCACGCGCTCGCCTCCTTCAACAACTTGCCGCCCGCTTGCCCTTCGTTCGCTTTGCGTTCGCGCGCGGCGCGAACGAAGCCGATGAACAGCGGATGGCCTTGCCGCGGCGTCGACAGGAATTCCGGATGCGCTTGGCAGGCGAGGAACCACGGATGCTGCGTCTGCGGCAGTTCGATCATCTCCACCAGCAGATCGTCCATCGATTTGGCGGCGATCACCAAGCCGGCGTCTTCGAGCTGCGTGCGGTAGCGGTTATTGAATTCGTAGCGATGGCGATGACGCTCGCCGACCACGTCTTTCCCGTACATCTTGTGCGCGAGGGTGCCTGGTTTCACGCGCTGCTCCTGCAGGCCCAGGCGCATGGTGCCGCCGAGGTCGCTCTTCTCGTCGCGGCGCTCGACTTCGCCCGAGGACGTGCGCCATTCGGTGATCAGACCGATCACCGGATGCGGACTTTGGCGATCGTTCTCGGTGCTGTTGGCGTTTTCCAGGCCCAGCGTGTTGCGCGCGAATTCCACCACCGCGGCCTGCATGCCGTAGCAAATGCCGAAGTACGGGATTTTGCGTTCGCGCGCGTACTGCGCGGTCAGAATTTTGCCCTCGAAACCGCGATCGCCGAAGCCGCCCGGCACCAGGATGCCGTCGACCTCGCCGATGATCGCCTGGGCGCCGTCGCGTTCGATGTCCTCCGACTCCAACCACTTCAGCGTCACACGGGTGCGCTGACGCAAACCGCCGTGCTTGAGCGCCTCGGCCACGGATTTGTAGGCGTCTTTGTGATCGACGTATTTGCCGACCACGGCGATCGTCACCTCGTCGATCGGACGATCGGCGGCGTCCACCACCGCCATCCATTCGGACAGATCGGCCTCGGCGGCGGCTTTCTGCTGCAAGCGCAGGCCGTCGACGACGATGCGATCGAGCCCCTGCGCGTGCAGCCACATCGGAATTTTGTAGATGTTGTCGAGATCGACCGCGGAAATCACCGCTTTTTCCGGCACGTTGGTGAACAGCGCGATCTTGCGGCGCTCGCTGTCGGGCAGCGGCTGTTCGGTGCGGCACAACAGCACGTCGGGCTGGATACCGATCGAGCGCAGTTCCTTCACCGAATGCTGGGTGGGCTTGGTCTTCAGTTCGCCCGCGGCGGCGATGTACGGCACCAGCGTGAGGTGCATGAACATCGCCTTGTCGGCGCCGCGCTCGGTGCGGATCTGACGGATGGCTTCGAGGAACGGCAGCGATTCGATGTCGCCGACGGTGCCGCCGATCTCGACCAACGCCACGTCGTAGCCCTCGGTGGCGGCGTCGATGCAGCGTTTGATCTCGTCGGTGATGTGCGGAATGACCTGCACGGTAGCGCCGAGATAATCGCCGCGGCGTTCCTTGCGGATCACCTCTTCGTAGATGCGACCGGTGGTGATCGAATTCTTGCGGGTGAGATGGGTGTGGATGAAGCGCTCGTAGTGACCGAGATCCAGATCGGTTTCGGCGCCGTCGTCGGTGACGTAGACCTCGCCGTGCTGGAACGGGCTCATCGTGCCCGGATCGACGTTGATGTAGGGGTCGAGCTTCATCATCGTCACCCGCAGCCCGCGGGCTTCGAGGATGGCGGCGAGGGAGGCGGCGGCGATGCCTTTGCCGAGCGAGGAGACCACCCCACCGGTCACGAAAACGAGGGGAGTCGCGGAGCTGGGGGAGTTCATGGCGTCAGCGGGTCGCTGGAAAGCGATAGTTTACCGGGATGCGCCCGAACTCGCGACCGCCGTCGCGCTTTTCGGCCGCAAGAAATTGATTTCAGGCGAAAAAACGACGCCCCGGCGAACCGGGGCGTCGAACGATGCGGCGGGGCGGTGCCGGACGCCGGGGCGTCAGAGGTCCTCTTCTTCCTCCAACTCGCGCTCCGGGTCGTTCTTGTCGCCCCCCTTGCCGGCGCTTCGATCCGATTTGGGCTTGCGGGCGTCGGCCTTGCGGTCAGCCTCGGCCTTGGCGGCGACCTCGGCCTCGCGGCGCTTGTCGGCCTCGGACTTCGCGGCGGCGTCGTTGGATTGGGCGGCGGCCTGACCGGTCTGCTGGCCGGCCTGGGATTGCGCGTGCTCGGCGCCGACGAGAGACGACGCCGACAGCGCCAGCGCGACCGCCAGCGCGCACGAAAGCGGCATCGGGGTGTCGGTGGAACGGCGGAAGAGCGTCATGGTCGGTACGGTTCGCTTCCGCGCCGGATATCGGCGGGTTCGCTGCGAACCGGCCGACACGATACCGGCGCGCGGCCCACTGCGGTCTGAATCCGCGCCGCCGAACCGACATCTGCGCGCTGTCTGCGGACTGAACGGCTTGACCCCGCCGCCCCGGGCCGCCAAGCTCGCCGGCTGCGCAGCGACGGTCCCGTCGCGCGCTCCGCCGCATCGCACGAGTACTCGCCCCCGCATGAGCAGTCGCTACAACGCCGCCGATATCGAAGTCCTCTCCGGCCTGGACCCGGTGAAACGCCGGCCGGGCATGTATACCGACACCGCCCGCCCGAACCACTTGGCGCAGGAAGTGATCGACAACGCCGTCGACGAAGCGCTGGCGGGCCATGCCGAGCGCATCGACGTGGTGCTGCACCCGGACGGCAGTTGCGAAGTGGCCGACGACGGTCGCGGCATGCCCGTGGACATCCACCCGGAAGAGAAAATTCCGGGCGTCGAATTGATCCTCACCCGTCTGCATGCGGGCGGCAAATTCAGCAACAAGAACTACACCTTCAGCGGCGGCCTGCACGGCGTGGGCGTCAGCGTGGTGAACGCGCTGTCGAAGCTGGTCGAAGTGCATATCAAGCGCGACGGCAACGAATACCGCATGACCTTCGAGCACGGCGACCGCGCGACGCCGCTGGAGATCGTCGGCGCGGTCGGCAAGAAAAACACCGGCACGCGCGTGCGTTTTTGGCCGGACCCGAAGTATTTCGACACGCCGAAGTTCGCGCTGCGGCATCTGCGGCACGTGCTGCGCGCCAAGGCGGTGCTGTGCCCGGGCTTGACCGTCACCTTGCTCGATGCGGCCACCGGCGAAAAAGATCAGTGGCATTACGAAGACGGCCTGCGCGATTACCTGAAAGGCGAACTGGCGAAAGGCGCGGCCGACGTGTTGCCGCCGGAGTTGTTCGTCGGCCAATTGAAGAAAGATTCGGAAATCGTCGATTGGGCCGCCGCATGGGTGCCGGAAGGCGAACTGGTGCAGGAAAGCTACGTCAACCTGATTCCCACCGCGCAGCACGGCACCCACGTCAACGGCCTGCGCACCGGTTTCACCGACGCGTTGCGCGAGTTCTGCGATTTCCGCAATCTGCTGCCGCGCGGCGTAAAGTTGGCGCCGGAAGACGTGTGGGATCGCGTCGCCTTCGTGCTCAGCGTGAAGATGACGGACCCGCAGTTCAGCGGGCAGACCAAGGAGCGCTTGTCGTCCCGGCAAGCCGCGGCGTTCGTCGAAAGCGCCGCGCACGATGCGTTCTCGTTGTGGCTCAATCAGCACGTGGAACTCGGCGAGAAGATCGCGCAGTTGGCGATCGAACGCGCCGCCGCGCGCTTGAAGACCGAGAAGCAGATCGTCCGCAAGAAAGTCACGCAAGGCCCCGCGCTGCCGGGCAAATTAGCGGATTGCATCAGCCAGGATTTGTCGCGGACGGAATTGTTTTTGGTCGAAGGCGATTCGGCCGGCGGCTCGGCAAAACAGGCGCGCGATAAGGATTTTCAGGCGATTTTGCCGCTGCGCGGCAAGATCCTGAACACCTGGGAGGTCGCCTCCGGCAGCGTGCTCGCGTCGCAGGAAGTGCACGACCTAGCCGTCGCGATCGGCTGCGACCCGGGCAAGGACGACATCTCCGGTTTGCGCTACGGCAAGGTGGTGATTCTCGCCGACGCCGACTCCGACGGCCTGCATATCGCGACGCTGCTGTCGGCGCTGTTCCTCAAGCATTTCCCGACGCTGGTGAGCGCCGGCCACGTGTTCGTGGCGATGCCGCCGCTGTTCCGCGTGGATGTGGGCAAGCAGGTGTTCTACGCGCTGGACGAGGAAGAAAAGCGCCTGCTGCTGGAGAAGATCGAGCGCGAGAAGATCAAGGGCCAAGTGAACGTGACCCGCTTCAAAGGTCTGGGCGAGATGAACCCGATGCAATTGCGCGAATCGGCGATTCACCCGGACACGCGGCGCTTGGTGCAGCTCACCGTCGACGGCACCAACGATACGCATGCCTTGATGGATATGCTACTGGCCAAGAAGCGAGCGTCAGATCGGAAGACGTGGTTGGAGACGAAAGGCGATTTGGCGACACTCGAAGTGTGATCATGGCGATTCGCTTGCATCGGCCGTGGCGACGGCGCAGACAACACCGTTGCGGACGTTTCGATGGGGCGCGGTTGGAGACGAAAGGCGATTTGGCGACGCTCGAAGTGTGATCGTGGCGATTCTCTTGCATCGGCCGTGGCGACGGCGCAGACAACACCGTTGCGGACGTTTCGATGGGGCGCGGTTGGAGACTAAAGGCGATTTGGCGACGTTGGAGGTGCGATCGTGACGATTCGCCTCGCGCGGCTCGAAATGTGTAAGCGGCCTCGAATCTCAAACCCGTCATCCCGGCGAACGCCGGGATCCAGCTTCTGCAGTTTCGCGAAAAGCGGGATCCCGGCGTTCGCCGGGATGACGAACAAGCCCAGCCGGCTAGCATATCCGGATCGCGGCATTGGACGATAAGGAAGAGTGATGAGCATGAACAGCGCCGACGACACGACGCGCAAGCGCCCGACCTTCTTCATCGCCGCGATCCTGGCCGCCGCCGCGATCGTTCCGATGCTGTACCTGATCGATCTGTTCGACGGCGGCGGCGACGGTCTGCAGACCTTCTGGCCGTCGGTGATCGTGTTTTTCGGCTGCGTGATCGTCAGCCTCGTCTGCATGATCGCCGGTTTCGTGCGCCGCGAACGCGCGCGCTGGCTGGCGATCTTTCCGGTCCTGCTGTGGGCGTTTCCGGTCGGATTTCTGGCGTTTTGAAGCATCGGATCGAGAGCGCGACGCCATGACGACGCAGATCGCGCTGTTCCGCGGCATCAACGTCGGCAAAGCCAAGCGCATCGCGATGGCCGAGTTGAAAGCCCTGATCGAAGAGCTCGGTTTCGCGAACGCGCGCACCCTGCTCAACAGCGGCAACGTGGTGTTCGAGGGCGGCAAAGGCGCGACCACCACGCACGCGAAACGCATCGCCGCCGCTTTGCATGAGCGCCTGGGCGTCGACGCCAATACATTGGTGCTGACGGCGAAAGAACTGGATGCCGCGATCGCCGAAAATCCCTTCGCCGCGCGGATCGACGACCCGTCGCGGTTTCTCGTGGGATTTCTGATGGCCGGCGCCGACCCGAAACCGCTCGATGCGCTACGTCGCGAGTTCCCGAACGAGGACTTCGCCGTCGGCGCGCGCGCCTGTTATCTCTGGTGCCCGAACGGCATCTCCAAAAGCGATCTCGCCGAAGCGCTGATCGGCCCGAAGCACCGCGACCGCGTCACCACGCGCAATTGGGCGACGACGTTGAAGTTGCGCGAAATGGCCAGCGCGTGAGCGACACCCTATTCGGCCTCGCCGCGGACCGATTCGTTTAACTCGCGGGCGATCACACCCCCGCCGCATGCCGCCACAGCGCGCGGTTGAGCGGCGCGAGTTTGCCGGCGAGGCCGAGCGCGCGTCCGCGCAGCATCGTCGCGGCGAAGTCGTCGTTCGAGAACACGCGGTTGATCGCGCCGAAAGCATAGGCCGAGGCCACGCTGTCGCTGCGCCGCAGGCGCGCCCAGCGCGCGAGCCGATGCGGGGAGGCCCAATCGACGCGGCGCTGTTTGGCGTCGACGACGAGATCGCGCAGCGCGGACACGTCGCGCAGGCCGAGGTTCACGCCCTGGCCGGCCAGCGGATGCACCATGTGCGCGGCGTCGCCGACGGTCAGCACGCGGCCGTCGACGAAACGCTCGGCGAGCTGTCGGCGCAGCGGGAACGCGACGCGCTTCGACAGCGGCCGCGTTTCGCCCAAGCGGCCGGCGAACGCGCGTTCGAGTTCGACGGAAAACGCATCGTCGTCGAGCGCGACCACGCGCGCGGCTTCGTGCGCCGGCAGCGTCCACACGATCGAACTGGGCGCATCGCAGCCCGGCAGCCGCGCGAACGGCAGAAACGCGAGCGGGCCGGTCGGCAAAAACCGCTGCCACGCGGTGTTTTCGTGCGGACGTTCGGTGGCGACGTACGCGACCACGCCGGATTGGGCGTAGTCGTGGCGCTGAACCGAGATGCCCGCAAGCTCACGCAGCTTCGACGCGCCGCCGTCGGCCGCGATGGCGATGTTCGCATCGACGCGCAAACCGTCGTCGAGTGTGAGCGCGACGCCGTCGTCGCGCTGCTCGAACGCTTCGACGCGCGCGGGGCAGCGCAAGGTCACGCCGGAGCGGCGCAGCGCCGCCCACAAGCGATCCTGCAGCAGCGCGTTCTCGACGATCCAGCCCAACTGCGCGACCGCGAAGTCGTCGGCGTCGAACCGCAATTCGTCGCCGCCGGCCGCGTCCCACACCCGCATCCGCGCGTAGGGATGCGCGCGCGCCTCGCGCACGGACGACCAGACGCCGACCGCGTCGAGCAACGCGGCGTTGTCGGGCGCGAACGCGTAGACGCGCAGATCGGGCGCATCGACGGACCACGCCGTCGGTTCCTGCGCTTCGATCAGAACGACATGCAAGTCCTGCTGCGCCAGCGCCAAGGCGCACGCGGCGCCGACCACGCCGCCGCCGACCACGGCGACATCGGCGCGACCGCCGCGCGGACGTTTGCTCGGGGTTTGGATAGAGAGAATCATGCGACCTCCGCGCGGCACAGCGCCGGCACATCGCCGCGATAGCCCATCGCGCCGGCCACGAGGCGCGCGCGCAGCGCATCGTCGCGATCCAGCGCGAATAGGCCCAGGCTGCGCAACGGGCGCATCAGCGGCTCGGAATTCGATGTCGCACGCGCCAGACCGTCGGAGAACGCGACCGTGCGTTCGCGATCTTCGCGGCGGCGTTGCGTGTAACGGGCGAGCGAAGCGTCCGCGCCCGGGTCGTCGCGCGACTCGGCGATGCATTCGGCGAGCGTCAGCGCATCGCGCAAACCGAGATTGAAGCCTTGCGCGCCGATCGGATGCAGCGTCTGCGCGGCGTTGCCGATCGCGGCGGCGCGAGGCGCGACGATCTCGCGCGCCAAAACGCGGGCGATCGGATAGGCGCTGCGCGGGCCGACCGACAGCATGCGCCCGACGCGCCAACCGAACGCCTGCTGCAAGCGTTCGACATAGGCCGCATCGTCGAGCGCGGCCACGGCGTCGGCCTCGTCGCGGGCGACGCCGTGGATCGCGCCGTAATGGCCGTCGCCGCGCGGCAACAGCGCGGTAGGGCCGTGATCGGTCAAACGTTCGTAGGCGGTGCCGTCCGGCGCGCGTTCGCAGAGCAGCCGCGCGACGAACAGCGTCTGCCGATAGTCGTGCGTGTCGCTGGCGATGCCCAGCGCATCGCGTACGGCGCTGGCGGTGCCGTCGGCGGCGACGACCAACTTGGCGCGCAGCGCGAATACGCCGTCGGCGCCCTGCGCGCGGACGATGCGCGCGCCGTCCCTCGTCGACTCGGCCGCATCGTCGAAACCGAGAAACCGCGCGGGCCGGTAACGGCGCAGCGCGGTCAGGGTCTGCAGCTTCGCTTCCAGCGCATCGCCGAAATCGCGCGCGACCACCACCCGACCGAACGCGGCGCGGCCGTAGTCGACGGCGTTGAGCGCGATGCGGCCGAAGTCGCCGCGACGGCTGATGTGAATGCGAGCGATGGCGCCGGTCGGCGCGCGCAGCCGCGGCAGCACGTCGAGTGCGCTCAACGCATGAACGGTGGCTTCGGCGAAGCTGAGGTTGCGCTCGTCGAACACCGCCGGCAGCGCGCCGGGCGGCGCGGCTTCCAGCAGGCCGACATCGACGCCGATGCGGTCGAGCGCGATGGCGAGGCTGGCGCCGACGAGGCCGCCGCCGACGATCAACACGTCATGAGACGCGACAGGCGGCACGGAGGCTGCGGACGAAACGGCGTCCGGTGGGGGGGCGAGTGCGGACATTGCGTTATGCTACCGCCTCCGCGCCTCCCCTTCCGCGCCCTTCCGTCTTACCGCCGATGACCGCTCCCGCCGCTCCCTCCGCTTCCGGCTCCTCGACCCTGCTCGCGCCCGGCCCGCTGATGCTCGCGGGCATGATCCTGCTCGCTGCGCTGAGCCGGTTGCTGCCGCATCCGCCGAACTTCTCGCCGGTGGAAGCGATCGCGCTGTTCGGCGGCGCGTATTTCGCCAGCCGCGTGTGGGCCGTGGCGGTGCCGCTGATCGCGATGCTGGTCTCGGATATCGCGCTCGGGCTGTCGATGGGCGGCGAGTATTGGTCGTACGTCGCCACCAGCGTCAGTTTCTGGGCGGTGTACGTCTGCGTCGCGCTCTCGTGCATCCTCGGCTTCGGCTTGCGCGGCCGCGTCGGCGGCGCGCGCGTGCTGGGCTACGGGCTGATGGGCTCGGTGCTGTTCTTCCTGGTCACCAATTTCGCGGTGTGGCTGGCGGCGACGCCGATCTCCGGCCACAACGCCTGCGTCGCCGGCCTCGGTCCGTGCTACGCCGCCGCGATTCCGTTCTTCAAGAACACCTTGCTCGGCACCCTCTGCTACTCGGCGCTGCTGTTCGGCGGTTTCGAACTGCTGCGTCGTCGCGCGCCTGCGCTGCGGGCGCAGACGGTTTAATCCTTCGCGCCATTCGCAGACGCCTTGTGGGAGCGACGTAAGTCGCGACGTTTTTCACATGTCGGGAGCAGAGCGTCGCGACTTACGTCGCTCCCACAGTGGACGAGGCGCCGACTCGCTCGTAGTGATATCTCACATACGACAGATGCGATACATCCAATAATCGAGTCTTCCCATGGGCAACCGACTCTCTAAGATCTACACCAAGACCGGCGACGACGGCACGACGGGCCTCGGCGACGGCAGTCGGGTCGCGAAGGATTCGGCGCGCGTCACCGCCTACGGCACGGTGGACGAAGCCAATTCGGCCATCGGCGTGCTCCTGGCCGTCGCGGATATCTCCGACGACATCCGCGACTTGCTGACGCGCGTGCAGCATCAGATGTTCGATCTGGGCGGCGAGCTGTGCATTCCCGGCCACGCCGCGATCCAGGACGCCGACATCGAACGGCTCGAAGAACGGCTCGATCACTACAACGAACCGTTGCCGGCGTTGAAGGATTTCATCCTGCCCGGCGGCGGCGAGGCGGCGGCGCGCTGCCATCTGGCGCGGACCATCGTGCGCCGCGCCGAGCGCGAATGCGTGACCCTCTCGCATCACGACGCGGTGCGGCCGCAGGCGATCCGCTATCTGAACAGGCTTTCCGACTTGCTGTTCGTGCTGGCGCGGGTGCTGGCGCGGCAAGCCGGCCAGGGCGAAGTGCTGTGGGATCATCGCCGCCGCTGAAATCCGCGCAGGTTCTCAACAACGCCGCCCGCCATGGATCTTCTCCCCGAAGCATCGGTCGTCGTGTTGATCGCGATGTATGGCGCGTATCGCTTGCGCCTCCGACCCTGGGACGCCCGCCTCCGCGGCTGGGCGCACGACCAGGGTCTGCATCTGCTGTCGTTCCGCGTCGCCTGGTTCTATGAGGGGCCCGAGCGCTTCGTGCGCTCCGATTTCCAGACCGCCTTCCGCATCCGCGTCTGCGACCGCACCGGCCGGCAGCGAACGGGTTGGCTGTTGTTCGGAGACCGCCGGAACCCCTTCGTCCCCGCCGATGAATTGGACGACGTGTTCTGGGATGATTGAGCGGCCATGCCTCTGCCGATCTACACCCACAGCGCCTGCCTCGCCCACGACACCGGGCCGGGGCACGCCGAGCGCAGCGAGCGCCTGGCCTCGGTGATCGCCGCGCTGCGCGAGGCGCAGCCGGATGCGGAGTGGCGCGAGGCGCCGCGCGCCAGTCGCGGCCAATTGCTGCGGGTTCACGACGACGCCCTGTTGCACGCGGTGCTGGAAACCGCACCGCACACACGGATGTGGTTGGACCCGGACACCGTGCTGTCGCCGCAGTCGGCGGAAGCGGCGCTGCGCGCCGCCGGCGCGGTGGTGGCTGCGGTCGATCATGCGCTCAGCGGCGACGCCCGGCTTCCGCGCGCGTTCTGCGCGGTGCGGCCGCCGGGGCATCACGCCACCGGTGAAGTCGCAATGGGCTTCTGCCTGTTCAATTCGATCGCGGTGGGCGCGGCGCATGCGCTCGAGCGCTACGGCCTGCGCCGGGTCGCCATCGTCGATTTCGACGTCCACCACGGCAACGGCACCCAGGCGATCTTCGAGCGCGAACCTCGGGTGCTGTTCGCCAGTTCGCACCAGATGCCGCTGTATCCGGACACCGGCCATCCCAGCGAGCGCGGGGTCGGCAATATCTTCAACGCCGCCCTTCCGCCCGAGGCCAACGGTCGCCTCTTCCGCGAGATCTGGTCGTCGCGCCTGCTGCCGCAGATCGACGCCTTCAAACCGCAGTTGGTGATGATCTCCGCCGGCTTCGATGCGCACGCGCGCGACCCGCTGGCGCAACTGCGGCTGCAGGCCGAGGATTTCGGCTGGATCACCGCCGAATTGGTCGCGATTGCCCTGCGCCATGCCGCCGGGCGCATCGTGTCCACGTTGGAAGGCGGTTACGACCTGCAAGGGCTGAGCGCGTCGTGCGTGGCCCATGTGGCCGCGCTGAGCGACTGAACCCCAGCCCCTGCCGCTCGCGCCCCGAGCCGCCTCGCGTTTGCCGCTCCGTCGCGGATGCGTCAAGCTAAGCCGGATATGCCCCGCCCTCAGGTTGACCGCGTGCGTCCGAAGCTTCGTCTGCTCCCGCTCCCCTTGTGCATCGCCCTGTCGCTCTCGGCCCACGCCGCCGACGAGCCGCCGGAAGACTGGTCGATGTGCCCGATCGAGGACACCATCCCGTCGTTCGACGACGCGGCGCCGCCGGCGGACGCATCGCCGGCCGCGGAGGGCGATGTCACCGATCTGCCGACCAACGTGACCGGCGACGACCTGACCGGCGTGGAAGGCGAACACATCGACTGGAAGGGCAACGTCTTCCTGCGCCGCGGCGATCAGGTGCTGGCCACCGACAGTCTGGTCTTCGACCAGCAAAACGAAACCTACAAGGCCGAGGGCAACGTACGTTACCAAGACGGCGGCATGCGCTTGGTGGCCGAACGCGCCGAGGGCGACCAAACGAAGGACACGCATAAGCTCGAGAACATCCGGTATCAGTTGCTCTCGCGCCGCGGCAACGGCGGCGCCGACAGCATCGAAATGAACGGCGCCAAGGGCAGCATGCGCCGCTCGACGTATTCCACCTGCCCGCCCGACGCCCGGAAATGGGAGCTGCGCGCGCAGCGGATCGACGTCGACACCGACGAGGGCATCGGCACCGCGCGCAACGCCACGCTGCGCATCGGCAAAGTGCCGGTGCTGTATTTGCCCTGGTTCCGCTTCCCGATCGACGATCGCCGCCGCACGGGTCTGCTGTATCCGGCGATTTCCAGCTCCGGCCGCAACGGGTTCGATTGGCGCCAGCCGATCTATCTGAATCTCGCGCCGAACTACGACGCCACGATCACCCCGCGCTTCATGAGCAAACGCGGCCTGCAACTGGGCGGCGAATTCCGCTATCTCACCGAAACCGGGCGCGGCGAATTCGACGCCGCGTTCCTGCCGTCCGACGACCTGACCGAACGCGAGCGCGCCGAGGAAATTTTCGAAGGCGTGCCCGAGGACAACCGCCGTCGCAACGATCGCGGATTCTTCCGCTTCATCGGCTCTCGGAACGTCGGCGCCGACTGGCAGGCGCGCTCGCATCTGGTGTGGATCAGCGACACGCGCTATCTCGACGACGCCAACAACACGCTGAACGGCGCCGCGGCCTCGTTCGTGCAGAGCGACATCGGCCTGTACGGCCGCGGGCGCACGTGGGAAGCGGGCTTCATGGCCGACCACTGGCAGTTGGCCGATTACACCCTGCGCGACACCTTCCTGCCGTTCAACCGCCTGCCGCGCATGTACGCGAGCTGGGACAAACGCTTCGCGGGCGCGTTCACGGCCGGCGCGGACGTCGAGGCGGTGCGCTTCGATCACCCCGAATTCGCCGCCGGTTCGCGGTTGGACGTCAAACCCTACGTCAGCCTGCCGTTGGAAGGCGCGAGTTGGTTCCTCACGCCCACGCTGGCGTGGCGTTACACCGCCTACGACCTGGAAGGCGACGCCGAGGACCGCGCGCGCACCTACGCCCTGCGCACCGGCCGCGACCCGAACGACCCGGCGACGATCGCCGAGCTTTCGCCGATCTTTCGCGATGGACGCCCGACCCGCAGCACGCCGATCGGCACCCTCGACGCCGGGCTGTTCTTCGAACGCACCGTGCGCTTCGGCGAGAACAGCTATTTGAATACGCTGGAACCGCGCCTGTTCTACTTCAACGCGCCGTACCGCGACCAATCGGACATGCCGCTGTTCGATACCCGCCCGCTGACGTTCAGTTGGGGCCAGTTGTTCCGCGATAACCGCTACGCCGGCGGCGACCGGCAGGCCGACGGCAATCAGCTCACGCTCGCGGTGTCCAGCCGGATGATTCGCGAAGCCGACGGTTTCGAGAAGTTCTCGGCCAGCTTCGGGCAGATCCGCTATTTCGAGGATTCGCGCGTGGTCGTGCCCGGCGAACAGCCGATCGAAAAAGGCAAATCGGCCTGGGTGGTCGACGCCAGCTATGCGCCGAACGACCGTTGGACCATCGGCGGCTCGTACCAGTGGGACCCGAAGGCCAGCCATCGCGATCTCGCCAGCCTGCGCACCCGCTATCTGATCGGCGACGACGGCATCGTGAACTTCGGCTATCGCTACCGCCGCGACCTGCTGGAACAGGTCGACCTGTCGTTCCTCTACCCCATCACGCCCAGTTGGAGCGTGGTCGGTCGTTACTACTACTCGCTGCAGGATCGGCAACTGCTCGAAGGCATCGCCGGGGTGCAATGGGAAAGCTGCTGCTTGGCCGTGCGGCTGGTCGGCCGCCGCTACCTGCGTAACCGTCAGGAAGGCGAACTGGGCAGCGCCATTCAGCTCGAGATCGAACTTAAGGGGCTAGGCTCGGTCGGACCCAGCACGGAGGACAGGCTGCGCCGTTCGATTCTCGGCTATTATCGCGACGATTTGTCCCTCGTCCCGCCGGCCCAGGTCCGCAGCGGAGACGCCTCGCCTCCGGATGGTTTGCCGTAACCGCATCGCCGCGGCCGCCGCCTTCGCCCGGCCGCTTCGCTCGGCGCCGACCGTCATCCTGTCCTTGCTCGCATCACCACCCGCGTCATCTCGCCGCCGCATCCCGCAGCCCTCATCTCGTTCGGTAGTCCCGTTTCCATGATTCGATTCTCGCTTGGCCGTTCCGCCCGCCGCTCCAGCGCCGCTCTTCGTTCCGTTCTCGCCGTCGGCCTGCTGACGGCCGGGGTCGCTCTCGGCGGCGTCGCCGCGGCGCAACAGCCGCTCGAACGCATCGCCGCCATCGTCGACGAAGACATCATCCTGCAGAGCGAACTGGACCGCGCCGTCGCCAACATCCGCGCCCAGTACGCCGGTCGCACCCAGCAATTGCCGCCGGCCAACGTGCTGGAGCGCCAGGTGCTGGAGCGTTTGATCCTGATCCGGCTGCAGACCGCGCGCGCCGGCAGTTCGGGCATGAAGATCAGCGACGAAGAAGTGAACGGTGCGGTGGCCAACATCGCCCGCCAGAACCAAATCTCGCAGGAGCAGTTGCGCGCCCAGCTCGCCCGCGACGGCATGAGCTTCGCCGAATTCCGCAGCTCGCTGCGCGACGAAATGATGATCCAGCGCCTGCGTCAGCGCTTCGCGCAGGGCCGCATCAGCGTCTCCGACGCCGAAGTCGACGCCGCGCTGGCGGCCCAGGCTGGCGGCAGCACCCAATACCGCTTGGCGCACATTCTGGTCGCGCTGCCGGAAGGCGCCACCGCCGAACAGATCAAGCTCGGTCAGACCAAGATCGACGGCATCAAAGCCCTGCTCGACAAGGGCGAGATGGAATTCAGCGCCGCCGCGGTGCGCTATTCCGATAGCCCGAACGCGCTGGAAGGCGGCAACCTGGGCTGGCGCTCGATCGACCAAATCCCCACCACCTTCGCCAACACCATCCGCACGATGCAGACCGGCCAGGTGCTCGGCCCGATCCGCGGCCCCAGCGGCTTCCAGTTGATTCGTCTGGAAGAAACCCGGAATGCCGCAGCGGGCGACGCGAAGATGGTGACGCAGTATCAGGCGCGCCACATCCTGATCCGCACCGACGAGGACACCAACGACGCCGCGGCCAAAGCGCGCTTGGAAACGATGCGCGCGCGCATCGTCGGCGGCGCGGACTTCAGCGAACTCGCCAGCAAATCCTCCGAAGACGCGGTGAGCAAATCGCGCGGCGGCGATTTGGGCTGGTTCGCCCAAGACGATTACGGCAGCGAATTCGGCGCCGCGGTGACCGCGCTGGCCGACGGCCAAGTGTCCGAGCCGTTCAAGACCCAGGCCGGCTGGCACATCCTGCAGCGCGTCGGCAGCCGCCAAGTGAACGCCACCGACGAGAACCGCCGCGCCGAGATCCGCGAAAGCATCGGCCAGCGCAAGCTCGAGGACGAGTGGAACCGCTTCCTGCGCGAACTGCGCGGCGAAGCCTTCATCGACATCCGCATCGGCAACGAAGACGGCAACGCCGGCTAAGGCCGGCTGCGTGACCGCCGCCACGAACCCTCCCGCCGAAACGTCGCTCCGGCCCCGGCTCGCGCTGGTGCCGGGCGAACCCGCGGGCATCGGTCCCGAACTCTGCGTGCGCGTCGCGCAGCGCACCTGGGACGCGGATCTGGTCGTCTACGGCGACCGCGACACCCTGCTGCGCGCGGCCGACGCCATCGGCCTGCCGCTGCGGTTGATTTCGCCGAACGATCCCTCCGCCGCCGGCCCCGGCCGCTTGGCGCACGTCGAGATTCCGAACCGCGACCGCGCCGCATTCGGCCGGCCCGAACCGCGCAACGCGCGCACCACGATCGCCGCGCTGGAAACCGCCGCGGGCGCCTGCGAGCGCGGGCTCTGCCACGGCTTGGTCACCGGCCCGGTGCATAAGGCCGCGATCAACGACGGCGGCATTCCCTACACCGGCACCACCGAATTGCTGGCGCAGCACGCCGGCTGCGAAGTGGTGATGATGCTCGCGAACGACATCGTCCGCGTCGCGCTCGCCACCACGCATCTGCCGCTGCGCGCGGTCGCCGACGCGATCACCGCCGACGGCCTGGAACGCACGCTGCGCATCCTGCATCGCGCGCTGACGCGCGACTTCGGCCTCGACGCGCCGCGCATCGCCGTGCTCGGTTTGAACCCGCATGCGGGCGAAGATGGCCACATGGGCCGCGAAGAAATCGACACGATCGCGCCGGTGCTGACGCGTTTGCGCGGCGAAGGCATGCATCTGATCGGCCCGCTGCCGGCCGACACCGCGTTTCTGCCCGCGAAACTGCGCGACACCGACGCGGTGCTGGCGATGTATCACGACCAAGGCCTGCCGGTGCTGAAATACAGCGGCTTCGAGCGCGCGGTGAATCTCACGCTCGGCTTGCCCTACCCGCGCGTCGCGGTCGATCACGGCACCGCCTTGGAACTCGCCGGCCGCGGCGTCGCCGACCCGTCCAGTCTGTTCGCCGCGATCGAGACCTGCACGCGGCTCGCGCGCATGCGCATGGCGCGCGAAGGCGAGACGCCGCGATGAGTCGTCGCGACCTTCGCGAGCGCGGCGACGACGCGAGCGTCGCATTCGATAAGCCCGCGAAAAAAGGCCTCGGTCAGCACTTCCTGCACGAGCGCGGCGTGATCGACAAAATGCTGCTGGCGATCGATCCGAAGCCGGGCGAGCGCTTCGTCGAAATCGGCCCGGGCCAGGGTGCGCTGACCTTCCCGCTGCTCGACCGCCACGGCGCGTTGACCGCGATCGAGTTCGACCGCGATCTGCTCGAACCGCTGCGCGCCGCCGCGACCGCGCACGGCGCGCTAACGTTGATCCACGCCGACGTGATGGACGTCGATTTCGGCGCGCTCGCCGCGGGCGAGGCGTTCCGGTTGGTCGGCAACCTGCCGTACAACCTGTCGTCGCCGATTCTGTTCCATGCGCTGGCGTATGCGGCATCGATTCGCGACATGCATTTCATGCTGCAGAAAGAGGTGGTCGACCGCATGGCCGCGCCGCCCGGCAGCAAGGTCTACGGCCGGCTCAGCGTGATGCTGCAGGCCTATTGCGACGTGACCGCGCTGTTCAAAGTGCCGCCGGGCGCGTTCCGGCCGCCGCCGAAAGTGGATTCGGCGGTCGTGCGCTTGGTGCCGAAAGCGCCGACGCGCATCGGCATCGACGACCCCGCGCGTTTCGAGGCCGTCGTGCGCGCCGCGTTCGGCCAGCGCCGCAAAACCCTGCGCAATGCGCTGAGCGGCGTGTGCGACGCCGAAATCATCGCCGCCGCCGGTATCGACCCGCAGGACCGCGCCGAGCGCCTCGCCGTCGCCGATTTCGTGCGCTTGGCGAACGTGTCGGCGCAGTCGTCGGCGCAGTCGTCGGCGCATGCGTCCGCGACGGACGCGACGCCGATTCGTTAACCCGAGCCGACGGACGCGCGCGCACGCGGGTAGCGAGCGCGCGGCGACGCTCTTACACTGGCGGCATGGACGAGAAGACCGACCACGACATGGGCCGCGACATCGCGATCGACATCGCGACCCGCTACTTGCCCGAACAGTCGAAGCCCGAGGAGGAGTTGTATTACTTCGCCTACACCATCGGCATCCGCAACGCGGGGTCGGTGCCGGCGCGGCTGATCGGCCGCCGTTGGCTGATCGTCGACGCGATCGGTTTTCCGCGCGAAGTCACCGGCGAGGGCGTGATCGGCGAACAACCGCGGCTGCGTCCGGGCGAACGTTTCGAATACACCTCCAGCACCTTCTTCAAAACGCCGTTCGGCACGATGGAAGGCAGCTACACCATGCGCACCGACGACGGCACGGAATTCCAAGCGGAAATTCCGCAGTTCGTGCTGTGCATCCCGCGCATGCTGCACTGACCGCCGCGCGAATCTCCGCATGAGCGCCCGCATCCGCCGCGTCGTCCGCACGCCACGATATCGCGCCCGCCGCGACGCCCGCGGGAGCGCTTGATGGCGATCTGGGCGATCGGCGACCTGCAGGGATGCTACGGGCCGACGCAACGTCTCCTGGAGAAAATCCGCTTCGACCCCGCGCAGGACACGCTGTGGTTCTGCGGCGACCTGGTGAACCGCGGCGGCGAATCGCTCGAAACCCTGCGTCTCGTGCATTCGCTGCGCGCGAACAGCGTCGTGGTGCTCGGCAATCACGACCTCTCGCTGCTCGCGATTTCCGAGCGCACGCCGGACGATCAGCGCAAAGTGAATCCGGATCTGCAGCGCGTGCTGTTCGCCGACGACCGCGACGACTTGATCGGCTGGCTGCGCAAGCGCCCGCTGCTGCACAGCGACCGCGAACGCGGCTGGATGATGCTGCACGCCGGGCTGGCGCCGAAATGGACCACCGCGCTGGCGGAAAAGCACGCGCGCGAAGTCGAGCGTCGCCTGCACGGCGACGGCTACCGCAAGCTGCTCAAGAACATGTACGGCGATTTCCCGGCGTGGTCGCCCGCGCTGCGCGGCATCGAACGCGAACGCGCCATCATCAATATCTTCACGCGCCTGCGCTATTGCTCGCCGCGCGGCAAGATCGCCTTCAACGAAAAAGGCGCGCCCGGCACGCAAGCGCCCGGGCTGTATCCCTGGTACGAAGTCCCCGGCCACGCCGCGCGCGACCTGAAAGTGGTCTGCGGGCATTGGTCCACGCTCGGCCTGTTCATCGGTCACGGCGTGCATGCGATCGATAGCGGCGCGGTCTGGGGCGGGCGACTCACCGCGCTGCAGATCGACAACGACGATCTGCGCCTCGTGCAGGTGCCCGGGCGCGACGTGCCCAATCCGGGCATTCCGCAGGACTGATGCGCCGGTTCGCGGCCGCCGCGATCGTCGTCTGTGTCGCGACATGCGCGGCGAGCGTCTCCGATCGCGCGCATGCGCAGCGCGCGCCGACCGCAGCGAACCCGACGCGACCCGCGCCGACGCCCGCCGCGATCGATCGCGTTCGCGCGGAGGCGCTGGTCGCCGCGGCGCGCAAGCAAATCGGCGTCACCGTGCGCTACGACCCGGCCTACGTCGTGCTCGCGTATCCCAACGGCGACGTGCCGCAGGAACGCGGCGTCTGCACCGATGTGGCGATCCGCGCCTTCCGCGCGCAGGGCATCGACCTGCAGCGCGAAGTGCACGAAGACATGCGCGCGAATTTCGCGCGTTATCCGCAGAAATGGGGCCTACGCGGCCCGGATCGCAATATCGATCATCGCCGCGTGCCGAATCTGCAAACGTGGTTCGCGCGACAAGGCTGGTCGCTCGCGCCCACCCGCGAAGCCGCGAATTACCGCCCCGGCGACCTCGTGACCTGGATGCTGCCGGGCAATCTGCCGCACATCGGCATCGTCAGCGATCGCAAGAGCCTGTTCGGCACGCCGCTGATCGTCCACAACATCGGCCGCGGCGCGCGCGAAGAGGACATCCTGTTCGATTACGCGATCACCGGGCATTACCGCCCGAACGCGATCGTTCGGAATCGCGATCGCTGACGGCGCGCGGTGATCGTCGCATCGCGCTCACATCACAACGGCCACCTCGCAGCGGTCATTTCAGCAGACTCACTTCAGCGCGATCACTTCATCGCGGCTGCGTTTTTCGCCACGGCGCGATCGGCCGCTTCGACGATGGCCTTCTGCAGCGCCGCATCGCGAATGCCGCCGGCGAGATCGCGGATCGCCAGCGCGATCAACACTTGATTGGAAGGAAGCGTTCCCCAATCCGGGCTTTCCCAATGCCCATTGAAATAATTGGTCACTTGAAGCACGAAATCCAAACGGGAATTCACTTTACGCAGCGCCATGTCGCTCTCCATGTCGAACGTCGGGCGAAATAGCCCGGCAATCGAATCAACGCGAGAAATCTCGGCGTGCGGACAATGGAATTCGCGTTTTGCCTGGCGATTTCGCGCCGTTCGTCGGCCCGCGCGCATGGCGTCTTGCGCGCATTGAAGAAGCGATACGTCGCAAACGAAGACGATAGGCCCGACGCATCGATTCCACGGAGCCCTACCGAAAGTCGGCCGACGAATGCCGAAAGCCATGCGCGCCGTCGGCCTCGACAATCGCCCGATGCGTCGCCCTCTCGTCCTCGCCGCCGCGTAGTCGGCGCCATTCATTTGGCGGCGCCGACGCCGCCGCATACGCGATTCGAGATACGTAGGGTGGGCCCCTGGCCCACCATCACAAGAAATCGCCTGAAACAAACGCAAGCATCGCGACGTGGCATCGGAGAGGTTGAAGCCGACGGTGGGAATGGCGGGCCTGGGGCCCACCCTACCTTGCTACGACACCCATTCGAATGTGCCGACAATATGCCAACGGCCATCTCTCTTCTCGAGATAATAATAATCTCCACTCCCGCAGAGCGGACCACAAATTTCTCCCACCATAACTTCTAACCGAGCGTTGGATCCGATTTCGGATTGCCGTGCCTCTGCTATTAACAGCAATGGGCTTCGCGTGTTAAACCGAACGATCTCATAGATGCTATTAACGCTTCCCCTGCGAACGACGCGCATCACATCGCGAAGATCTTCGTCGGTGAGGGCAGCCCTGACACGTGTGTCGGTGCTTTCGGTTGGATCTGGGACATTGATGGAAGATGTCGGTATGTATGGAGCAAACACAACGACCGCGGCTAACGCCATCATGCAAATGATGCACTTAAAAAGTCTCAGATTCTTGATCATTTTGGCTAACGATTGAGTTAAATCGCCTCCATAAAATCATAGCGCAACCAGCATGCTTATGCCCGGGCGCGGGCTTTTGGTTGACCAAAGCTACTTGCTCTACATCCCCATCGCCGCTTCCCCGGCTCTCGCGTTGCGGCAATCATCAAGTAGCCCGGGTGTCCGCGAAGTGGACACCCGGGATGGGGGTCGCATCGCTTGCCAAAGGCCCCGGCTCTCGCTGGCAGCGAGAACCGGGCTACGTCACTGAAGAAGCGATACGTCGCAAACAGCGACGATAGGCCCGACGCATCGACTCCACGGAGCCCGGCAGAAAGTCGGCCGACGAATGCCGAAGGCCATGCGCGCCGTCGGCTTCGACAATCGACCGATGCGTCGCCTCTCGTCCTCGCCGCCGTTGTGGTTAGCGCCATTTATTTGGCGGCGCTGACGCCGCCGCATACGCGATTCGAGATACGTAGGGTGGGCCCTGGCCCACCATCACAAGAAATCGCCTGAGAGGCGAATCGAAGCATCGCGTCGTGGCATCGGAGAGGTTGAAGCCGACGGTGGGAATGGTGGGCCTGGGGCCCACCCTACCTTGCTGAAGGCGAGACGCTCTCGACGCTCCTACTTTAGCGGAGAATCACAATGAAAACGCGAGCATCGATGTCGGCAAGCGAACGTTGAACGTGGCGATGGAAAGCGTTGTTCGGATTACTTGCCTTGCGTTTTAATTGTTCTTGCAACTTGCCTGGCTGTAACACAGCGAAGTTTGTTCAGAAGCCTGGGATTAAACGGCTCGATGTAAGCAAGCCTATCGTATGTCATCACATGAATTGCATTGCCATTAAGTCCAGCCCAACGCTTTTCACGTTTAGAACTTATTTTAATGTCTGATCTTCTGCCCGCCACGAGCAGGCATCTGACCATTACCTTCTGATATCTAAATACATTTTTGTGATAAATCGACCTGAACGTATCTTTCATATGCCCAGAGTTCTGTTCCGCCCAAAGAGACCAGTCGCGCAATTGCTGAAATGACCGGTTAAATGAAGATGTAAACCCATCATCTGACTCTCTAAACACCTGGATTTTAGGAGACTCTATCTCGACAAGTGTTATTTGAGCAACAGCCGAATTACATGAGATGAATGCAAAATCAGTGACGTAGTCTGATGATAGCTGCAGCTTTGAAATTACAATATTAGAAACCGGGCCGTTATGCAGATCGTAAAGTCCAGGAACAATTGCCGGATTCGCCTCAAGAAAGTATTGCATTTCGGCCTCACTTTCGGCCGATTCTAAGTATTTTAAAAATTTCTCTCTTAGCGAACCTTGTTCAAATTGCAATAGCTTTTTTTGCATCTCGCTAAGACCGAAGCTGGAGTCTGCATTGAGAAATTCGCTGTTGTAATCTGACATGATGGAAACCACCAAAAATACTTAGGCTCACAATCAAGCCACCCACATTAGAGCGACGGACGATTGCGAGCATGGTGCGGGCACACTACTGGGGCCTTGCGTGCGAGCGGATTGGACGAACTATTCTGTATTTTTACTGAGGCGCACCTTACGCAACAGGGCGCTACTGAAAGCGCCATTAAATCTCTCTAAAATGCGCGATTGCTTGCTCAATGCATTTGTCGGACCCGACGACGAGCGAACATGGTCAAAATTCAAATCACCAACTATTGCATCCGCCATAAACTGGGGAAGGAGTTCCGATGCGCAATGGCCACATGAGAAAATTTCAATGTGCCCCATCCACAATGCGCTAGCTTTGTTTTCCCCACAAAATGAACACATAGCATTCATATCTTCCGGACTTCTTTCAGCGGCCAACATAATTTCTCCAAAAGTCCAATCACTCGACTTGAGCGCACAGCGCAGAGTTTGTCCTCGCCCTCTGCTTGCCGTCAACACAATGATCATTAATAAACCGTCAAGAGCCCCGTAGAGCTTAGGTCTTCGACCCAGCCTACATCATCTGTGGTGGGGTTGCGCTTCGCTTACCCCACCCTACCCCACACCATCAAATCATCGGCAACTTCAACCCCTGCTCCTTCGCGCACTGCTTCGCGATCTCATACCCCGCATCCGCATGCCGCATGACGCCGGTGCCGGGGTCGTTCCACAGCACGCGGGCGATGCGTTGGTCGGCTTCGGCGGTGCCGTCGCAGACGATCACGACGCCGCTGTGTTGGCTGAAGCCCATGCCGACGCCGCCGCCGTGGTGGAGGCTGACCCAGGTGGCGCCGCCGGCGACGTTGAGCATCGCGTTGAGCAGCGGCCAATCGCTGACGGCGTCGCTGCCGTCCTGCATGGCTTCGGTTTCGCGGTTGGGGCTGGCGACGCTGCCGCTGTCGAGGTGGTCGCGGCCGATGACGATGGGCGCTTTGAGTTCGCCGTTCCGCACCATTTCGTTGAATGCCAAACCGAGTTTGTGGCGTAGCCCGAGGCCGACCCAGCAGATGCGCGCGGGCAGGCCCTGGAAGCTGATGCGCTCCTTCGCCATGTCCAACCAGCGATGCAGATGCGCGTCGTCGGGGATGAGTTCTTTCACCTTCGCGTCGGTTTTGGCGATGTCTTCGGGGTCGCCGCTCAGCGCCACCCAACGGAACGGGCCGACGCCGCGGCAGAACAGCGGGCGCACGTAGGCCGGTACGAAACCGGGGAAATCGAAGGCGTCTTTGCAGCCCATCTCGAACGCCATCTGGCGGATGTTGTTGCCGTAGTCGAACGTGGGGATGCCCATGTCCTCGAAATGCAGCATCGCTTCGACGTGGATGCGCATCGAATGCTTCGCCGCTTCGACGACGGTCTCGGGCGCGGTGATTTGTTTGTCGAACCACTGCTCCAGCGTCCAACCGGCGGGCAGATACCCGTGCAGCGGATCGTGCGCGGAGGTTTGATCGGTCACAGCGTCGGGACGCACGCCGCGGCGCACGAGTTCGGGCAGGATTTCGGCGGCGTTGCCGAGCAGCGCGATCGATTTGGCTTCGCCGGCCGCACAGTATTTCTCGATGCGGGCGAGCGCGTCGTCGAGATCGCTCGCCTGTTCGTCCACGTAGCGCGTGCGCAGGCGCATATCGATGCGCGACTGCTGACATTCGATGTTGAGCGAGCATGCGCCGGCCAGCGAGGCGGCCAGCGGTTGCGCGCCGCCCATGCCGCCGAGACCGGCGGTGAGAATCCAGCGCCCGGTGAGATCGCCGCCGTAATGTTGGCGGCCCATTTCGACGAAGGTTTCGTACGTGCCCTGCACGATGCCCTGCGAGCCGATGTAGATCCACGAACCGGCCGTCATTTGGCCATACATCATCAGCCCTTTCTTATCGAGTTCGTGGAAGTGGTCCCACGTCGCCCAATGCGGCACCAAGTTGGAATTGGCGATCAACACGCGCGGCGCGTCGGGATGCGTCGGGAAGATGCCGACGGGTTTGCCGGATTGCACCAGCAGGGTTTCGTTGTCTTCGAGATTGCGCAGCGATTCGAGGATGGCGTCGTAGCAAGCCCAGTCGCGCGCGGCGCGGCCGATGCCGCCGTAGACGACGAGGTCTTCCGGACGCTCGGCCACTTCAGGGTCCAGGTTGTTCTGAATCATGCGATAGGCGGCTTCGGTGAGCCACGACTTGCAGGTTTTCTCGGCGCCGCGCGGGGCGCGGATGCGGCGGGACGGGTCGTGGCGGTTGTTGCCGAAGGGGATGGACGGGGCCATGCGGACGCTCCTGAAGAGATGCGGGGATTTTACGCCTCGCGCGGCGGACGATTGTGGGAGCGCCGGCAGGCGCGATCGCGCCGTTTGTAGGAGCGGCGCGAGCCGCGACCGGAGATAACCTGTGGGAGCGCCGGAAGGCGCGATCGGGCTGCGATGCCGTTTCCCGCAAGCCATGATGTCTGCGATCGCGCCTTCCGGCGCTCCCACAATGAATCTCCTCGCGCCTGCCGGCGCCGCCACTAATCCCAGTCACAATCCCGCCGCCACAAATCCCACCCGCAACCCGGTCGCGGCTCGCGCCGCTCCTACAAACGGCACAAGCTGGGTATCGATGTCCGAAAACGGCGAGTGCGCGGGGCGGGTCCGGGCTAGGATGCGCGCATGACCGCCGTCTCGCCCGCCCACGACATTCTGCCGTCGCGCGATATCTGCCTCCGCGCGATGGCGGCGAAGGATCATCGCTTCGACGGCGTATTTTTCGTCGCCGTGCGCAGTACGGGCATTTATTGCCGCCCGGTGTGCCCCGCGCCGCCGCCTAAGCGCAGCAACCTGACGTTCTACGCGAACGCCGCCGCGGCGACGGCCGCCGGCTATCGCCCGTGCCTGCGCTGTCGTCCGGAACTGTCGCCGGACGCGTTCGCGCAGGTGCGCGAAGAAGCGGTGCGGCGCGCGTTGTCGCTGATCGCGGAGGGCGCTTTGCAGGACGAAGGCGTCGCTGCGCTCGCCGCGCGCGTGGGTTTGAGCGCGCGGCAATTGCAGCGCGTGTTTCTCGCGCACGTGGGCGCGACGCCGCACGCCGTCCACGCCACGCGGCGTTTGCTGCTGGCGAAGCAATTGCTGACCGAAACCGCGCTGCCGGCGACCGACGTGGCGCTGGCCGCGGGTTACAACAGCCTGCGCCGATTCAACGCCGCGTTTCTCGAAGGCTGCGGCATGCCGCCGAGCGCGATCCGCCGCAGCGCATCGGCCGCGAAAGCGCCGCCGGGCGCGCTGACGCTGCGGCTCGGTTATCGGCCGCCGCTGGATTTCGGGTTGATGCTGCGCTTCCTCGCGAAGCGCGCGATTCCCGGCATCGAACGCGTCGAAGACGATGCGTATTCGCGCGCGATCGGCGACGGTCGCGCATGGCTGCGGGTGAGCGCGATCGCCGAGAAACCCGAATTGCGATTGGAATTGATCGATCTCGATCCGCAGGACACGCGACGCATTCCCGACCTCGTGCGCCGCGTGCGGCGGATGTTCGATCTGGATGCGGATGTGCGGCCGGTGCATGCGCTGTTCGCGCACGACGCGCTGCTGGCGCGCGCGGTCGCCGCGCATCCCGGCCTGCGCGTGCCCTGCGGCTGGGACGGGTTCGAGTTGGCGGTGCGCGCGGTGTTGGGGCAGCAGATCAGCGTGGCCGGCGCGACCACGTTGGCGCGACGTTTGGTCGAGGCCTGGGGCGGTCGCCGCGACGGCGCGCCGCTGGACCTCGATCGTACGTTCCCCGCGCCGGAACGTTTGCGCGATGCGCCGTTGGAAACGATCGGTTTACCGAAAACGCGCGCGGCGACGATCCGCGCGCTGTCGGCGGCGGTCTCCGAAGGCCGGCTGTCGTTCGAAGGCGGACAACGCTTGGAAGATTTCGTCGCGCGCGCCACCGCGTTGCCCGGCATCGGCGATTGGACCGCGCACTACATCGCGATGCGCGGCTTAGCGCTGCCGGATGCGTTTCCCGCGGGCGATTTGGTGCTGCAGCAACGGCTCGCGCCCGCGGGCGTCGCGCGCTTGAGCGAACGCGCGACCGCCGCGCGCGCGGAGGCGTGGCGCCCGTGGCGTGCGTATGCGGTGCTGCATCTGTGGCATCTTCCGAACGATATTGTTGAGGCGGCCGCGGCATGACGGCGATGTATTTCGAACGGTTCGACACGCCGATCGGCATCTTGACGATCGCCGCCGATGCGAAGGGTCTGCGGCATATCGAATTTCCGAGCAACCGACATCCGGTCGATCGCGCGTATTGGCAATCCGGCGCGCAGGGCAAGTGCGCCGAGATATTGATCGCGACGCGCATGCAGTTGAACGAATATTTCGCGGGTGCGCGCAAGACGTTCGATCTGCCGCTCGCGCCGGAGGGGACGCTGTTCCAATGCGAAGTGTGGCGAACGCTGGCGACGATTCCGTTCGGCGAGACGTGGAGCTATCGCGATCTGGCGCGCGCCATCGGCAAACCCGACGCGATGCGCGCGGTGGGCGCGGCGAACGGACGCAATCCGCTGCCGATCGTACTGCCCTGCCATCGCGTGATCGGCGCCGACGGCCGCTTGGTCGGCTTCGGCGGCGGCTTGCCGATCAAAACCGCGCTGCTGCGACTGGAAGGCGCGCAGTTCCTCGAAAGCGAAGACGAAACCGCTGTGTCGGCGACCGGCGATTTATTCGGTTGAGGCGTTCGTATTTCGTCATCCGGGCGATGGCCCCGTTCCGACGGCTTTCTCGCGATTCCACATGCAACCCATCGCGGAATTCGCGTCACCCCGGCGAACGCCGGGATGACGGCTAAATGGCCAATAGCGACTGCTTGGGGACCGAAGCGCAATCGCGGCGACGGCGAACGACGGATGGCTCCATCAAGACGTCGCGCCGACGTTGCGCACCTCAGCGTACGCCCGTATCCAAGCTGCGCAAGGCATCGGCGACGCTACGTTGACCGGTACGTTCGATGTCCTGTTCGCTGTAAACGCGGCCGTTGCTGTTGGCGCATTCGCGTTCCGGGCGACCTTCGCGCGCGGCGCGTAAATTGCGTTGCGCGGTGACGCGGGAACCGGTGAAAGTGAGGCAGGTGCGCGCGGATTGGGGCTGAGCGGCGGCTTCGGTGTCCGTCTGCGTCGCGTCGTTCGCGGCGGGTGCGGGGTCGGCGACGGGCGTGCCGTCTTGCGCGGTCGCGGCTTGAGCGACGGCGGTTTGCGCCTCGCTGGTTTGCGCCTCGCTCGTTTGCGTGCCGGCTGTTGGCGTGCTGGCCGTTTGCGCGAACGTGTCGGCGATGCACAGCGGCGATAGGAGCACCGCGGAGGCGAGAAGTGTCCGTGCGAATGCGTTCATACCTGCGGCCTCGGAACAGAAGGTGGTGGGGGGGGGGGCCGACGGCGAAGATATTCACCCGCCGGCGGCGGGGCGGCATATGCCGCGATCTTCGCGCGCGGGGCGAGCGTGCGACCGTTCAGCCGTGACCGTTCGACGCACGCCTATTCAGCGAACGAAGCGTCAGGCGCTGGGCGGCGTGACGGGCGATTCGGGACACGCCTCGCGGCGGCCGGCGCGGAACGCGCGCACCTGCTCGGCATCGGCGGGGCGGCTGTCCGCGCCGTCGTCGAACAACACGCGCCAAACGCCGTCGTCGCCGCGATGCCAGACCGAATGGAAGGTGCCGATGCTGTAGCGCGCATCCGCCGCACTGGGGTTCTCGATCACCAGCGACGGCCCGGACGACCACGCCACGCCCGGCGCCTCGGCGCTTTCGACGGTGTGCGTGGGGTACCACTCGATGGTGATCGCCTTGCCTTCGACGATACCCGCCCACCGCTGCGCGATGGCGTCGCCGCCGCGCGTTTGCCGATCGCGGCCGACGCCGAACACCGCGCCGGTATGCAGATGCGCGCGAAAGGCGGCGGCATCGTGTTCGGCCACGCTGCGCGCGAAACTCAGTTCGCGCGCCCACACGTCGCAGCGGGCGCTGGTCGCGACCGAGGTCGGCATCGGCGCATCGGTCTCCGCGCTTGCGGCGGCCGAGAACGCCAACAGGCCCGCGAGGCCATACGCCATCGGTCGTACATCCGAACGTCGCGTCATCGTGCGATCCTTTCGAGTCGTTGGCCCGCCCGGTAGTATGGCCGAATGCCTGTCGCTCGTCTTTGCCGAACCCGGCCGCCCGCCGGTCTCGAATTCGCACGTTCCGCATCGCGCCTTCTCGCACGGCTCTGCGTATTCGTCGTCGCGCTGGCCGCGGTCGCCGGCTGCACGCCGCGCATCGCGCGCGAGGACGCGCCCCCTCGCGGCCCGCGTCCCGTCGCCGACGGTGTGGTGCTGTTGATCTCGATCGACGGCCTGCCGGCCGGCCTGCTCGGCACCGGCGCGATGCCGACGCTGGACGCCATCGCGGCCGACGGCGCGCGCGCGGCCTGGATGACGCCGAGCTATCCGACGCTGACCTTCCCGAATCACTACACGCTGGTGACGGGCCTGCGCCCGGATCGTCACGGCATCGTCCACAACAACATGACCGACGCGACGCTGGGGCGTTACGTGTCGAAGGAAGACAGCGCGAAGGACGGCCGCTGGTGGGGCGGCGAACCGATCTGGGCCACGCTGCAGAAACAGGGCGGCATCGCCGCGACGATGTTCTGGCCTGGCTCGGAAGTGCGCATCGCGGGCGAAGAGCCGCGCTATCGCCGCGCGTTCGATATGCGCGTACCGCCGGAGGAGCGCGCGGATCAGATCTTGGCGTGGTTGGACCTGCCGCCGAAGCGACGCCCGCAGTTGCTGACCCTGTATTTCGAGCAATACGACGTGGCCTCGCACCTCGACGGCGCACGATCCGAGCGCGCGATGAACGCGCTGCGCCGGATCGACGACGCCATCGCGCGCGTGCGCGATGGGTTGCGCGACCGCGGCCTACTGACGCGCAGCGATCTGATCGTGGTGTCCGATCACGGCATGGCCGACGTGCCGCGCGATCAACGCATTTGGCTAGAGGATGTGCTCGACCCCGCGCTGTACGAAACGGAATGGTGGGGCACGATGCTGGGGTTGCGCCCGAATCCCGGTCAACGCGACACGGTGGAGCGCGTCTTTTTGGGCGCGCATCCGCATTTCGACTGTTGGACGCGCGAAGCGCTGCCGGCCGCGTGGCGTTACGGGACGAACCCGCGGATCCCGCCGATCGTCTGTCAGGTCCACACCGGCTGGCGCGTGCAGAGCCGCCGGCATTACGTGTACGACCAGCCGGTGAAAGGCGAGCATGGGTTCGCGATGGAAGACCCGACGATGCGCGCAGTGTTCGTCGCCGCCGGACCGGGCTTCTGTCGCGGCGCGCAGTTGCCAGCGTTCGACAATGTGGACCTGTATCCGCTGTTGGCGCGATTGCTGCGCGTGACGCCGGCGCCGAACGACGGCAACGACGCGACCTTCGCGACCGCGCTGCGCGCGTCGACCGCGAGCGCACGCGACTCGAAAACCGACTGCGCGCCTGCGACGCTGCGCTGAGCGCGCGGCGACGCGCGTCGCCTCACATCCCGCGAAAACGATGTAGAAACGCGGCGCTCACCGGCAGCCGTTCGGCGCGACCGCGCAACGATAGCGTCCACTTGCCGAGTTCGTCCTTGCGCACGCGATCGATGGCCGAAACGCGCACGATCGTGCCGCGATGCACCTGCCAGAACGCGCTCGGGTCCAATCCCGCGAGCAAATCTTTGATCGGCATGCGGATGATGGCGTCGCCGTCGATGGCGACCACGCGAACGTATTTGTCCTGCGCCTGGAAGAACAGCACTTCGTCGATGCCGATCATGCGCACGCTGTCGCCGACGGCGGCGGAAATCCAGCGGATCGCCTGCGCGTCGCGTGGATGCAGCGCGGCTTCCAACGCTTCCATGCGCGCGATGTCCTCATGCTGCGCCTCGGGCAAGCGCTGGCGCAGACGCGCGAGCGCGCGTTCGAGGCGTTCCCGCGACAGCGGCTTGAGCAGATAGTCCACCGCGCCGGCCTCGAACGCGCGCACGGCGTACTCGTCGTAGGCGGTGGTGAACACGACCTGCGCCCTCGCCGCAACCGCGGCGCGCGCCACGTCCAAACCGCTCACCCCCGGCATGCGGATATCGAGGAAGCACAGGCTCGGTCGATGCGCGGCGATCGCTTCCATCGCCGCGATGCCGTCTTCGCATTCGGCGACGATCCGCAGCTCCGGCCACAGCTCGCGCAACATCGCGACCAGCGCATCGCGCAGCGGCTTTTCGTCTTCGGCGATCAGCGCGGTCGGGGCCGCCATTGCGCTCATCTCGCGCCGCCCGTGATCGGAATCCGCAACTCGGCGCGGGTCCCGCCGCTGGGCTCGCTCGTCAGCCGGAACGACGCGCGATCGCCGTACAGCGTTCGCAGTTGCGCGCGCAGATTCGTCAATCCCAAGCCGCCGCCGACGCCCGTGAGCAGACCGAGGCCGTCGTCGTCGACGCGTACGCGCAGCGTTTTGCCGTCGAGAGTCTGGCCGTCGAGAGTCCGACCGTCGCGACTTTCCCCCTCATGCGTTGCCTCGTCGAGATCGGCCGCGACGATCACCGAACCTGGGCCGGCCTTCGGCTCGACACCGTGCTTGATCGCGTTCTCGACCAGAATCAGCAGCAACAGCGGCGGAAACGCGCATTCGCGCAGCGCCGCGTCGGCCTCGATCCGGTAATGCAGCCGTCCAGCGGTGCGCAGCCGCATCACTTCCAGGTAATGCGCGCACAGATCGAGCTGCTGGCCGAGCGTGGACACTAGCGCGGCCTCATCGTCGCGCAGCTTCGGAATGCTAGCGCGCAGATACGCGACCAGCGCATCCAACGTGGCCTCGGCCTGCGCGGGCCGTTGCTGCACCAGGGCACGCACCGAAGCGAGCGTATTGAACAGAAAATGCGGTTCTACCTGCGCCTGCAGCACGCCCAGACGCAGATCCGAGCGTTGCTTCTCGGCCTGCAATGCGGCCATCGCCTCGGCTTGCGCATCGTCGCGCCAACGGGCGAGTTCGCGAAAATAAGCGCGCAACGCGAATCCGCCGCCCAGCGCGCCGTACACCGCAAGATTGGTCAGCAGGTGGAGAAACATGATCGTCATCCGCTCTTCCGGCGACATCGACGCGGGGGCTTCGATGGTCGCCTCCGCGACTTTCGCATCCGGCATCGCGGATTCGAGATAGCCCGACGACCAGCGGTCGGCCAGCGCCGCGACGGCGAGGCCGATCAGCAGCGCGACGACCATCGCCCACCGTTCGCGACGCAGCGGCCAATGCGCATGGCGCACGAGAGTGCCGAGCGCGGGCCCGGCGCCGCAGATCAACATGAAACCCGCGAAAAAATGCAGGCCCGACAGCGCCGCGACGCGCGCATCGCCGGCCAACGTGCCCAGACCGATCGATGTGACGATCGCGAAGGCGCCGATCCAGCCGCCGAACACCGCGCTTCGCCCGAGCAACCAACGTCGGCCGAAGACCGGGTAGCGCGTGTAGTTCGGCCAACGATCGCCATCGCCCACATACGGCAAGGGCGCGTTCAACGCATACGGCGTTCGCTCCGGCATCGCCGAAGCGGCGTCGCTCGCGGACACCGCGCTCATTTGCGCTCGCCTTGCATCGTGTGCCCGCCCTGCTCGAGCGAGAGCGAAACGACCTTGCCGGCGGCGTCGCGTCGGAAGCGGATGACGATGCCGGCGTCCGCGAAGGCGAACGTATCCTGCGCCTTAGGTGTGAGCGGGAACGCGCCCTGGCCGGTCGCCTGCGCGGTCAGCGTCGCGCCCTCCGCGCGCACGGTGAGCGCGAAATCGGGCATCAAGGCGTATTCGCCGACATAGGCCTTCGCATCGTCGGCGGACAGCGTCGGCGCGGGGCCGGTGTCGACTTCGGGTAAGGCAGGCTTACCCAACGGCACGCGCGGATCCAGCAGGTGCAGTCCGAGGCTACCCAAACCGCCCATGCCATGCAGCGCGGTGTCGGACAGAATCACCACACCGAATTTTTTCTTGGGGTCGAACGCGACGAACGACGAAAAGCCGCCGGTGCCGCCTTCGTGCGCGAGGAATTCGCGCCCATTGAGCGTGGCGCGCATCCACTGCATCGCCATGGGCGCCTTCGAGGGCGTCTCGATCGGAAGGTGAGTCCGCGCGAAATCCGTGTCCAGCGGCGCGGGCGCGCCGCCGAATTGGCCGCGCACGTAGCGCACCATATCGTCGAGCGTGGCGCGCACGCCGCCGACGCCGGCGAAATCGGTCGGGAAATCCCAAGGCGAGGTGGGCTTGCCGTCCGGCGTATGGCCCACCGCGATCTTGATGCCCTTCGGACGCTGCGCGATGTAGGTGCCGTCCATGCCCAGCGGCGCGAACACGCGGTCGCGCAGCAGGGTTTCGAAATCGACGCCAGCGCGCCGCGCGATGCCGTACGACAGCAACATCGCCGCGAAATTGGAGTATTCCTGCTTCTCGCCCGGTGCGCGCGTCAGCGTCATGCGCGACAAGGCGTCGAGCAGATCGGCCTCGGTGAGCTTCGCGTACGGATTTTGCGGGTCGTAGTTCACGTCCGCCGGAATCGCGGGCAAACCGGAGGTGTGGGTGACGATATGCCGCAGCAGGATGGGCTTGCCCTCGAACGTCGGCACCTTCGTCGAATCGGGCAGCCAGCTCGACAGTGGATCGTCCAGCGACGCCTTGCCTTCGCGGATCAGACCCGCGAGCAGCGCGGCCATCATCGGCTTGCTGACCGAGCCGATCTCGAAGGCGGTGGTCGCGTCGACGCGGCGCGATGGGTCGCCACCGTCGGCGCAGACGTAGGCGCGACTCGTCGTCTCGCCGTCGATCACCGCGGCGGCGAAACACGCCCCGGTGCGGTCACCGTGCAGACGCTGAACGACGATGGCCTGCAGCTCGGCGTCGGTGGTGGCGCGGGCCGGCGGCGCGAGGAAGATCGACGACAGCGCGGCGGCGATGGCGGCGAAGACAGCGGTAGGACGGAATCGCATGACGGGCTCCATGAGTTCGGGATGCGACCAGCCTCGCGTCTGGTCGCCGCACGCGCTCGGGTTCGCGACGAACCCCGGATTTCGAGCGACGAACCCGAAATCCGGGCGACTCAAACCGCGCGCAAGCGCGCCATCGCCGCCGCGAACCGCGTCGCGATGGCCTCGCGCGCGACGTGACGACCGCCGACGACCACCGTGCGCCCAGCGACGTCGACGCGATCGATCGCCGGCCGGTTGCCGCTGAAGATCCAGCGGTCGGCGATGTCCTCGGCGGTCGCGCCGACGAACTGCGGCGCATCGGCGTCGCCCGACGACAGCACGACGGTATCGGCCGCGAGCGTTCGCGCATCGAAGCCGGTCGCCCGCGCCGCGCTCGCGCGCACGCCCGCGAGCAGGGTCTCGCCCACACTGGGGGATGCGGCGCTCGTGGCGATATTGCGATGACGCGTGATCAAGCGCTGGCCGTACTCCAACCAACGCAATTCTTCGACCGGCGAGACCGAGATATGCGAATCCGAGCCGATGCCCCAGGCACCGTTCGCGTCGAGAAAATCGCGCAGCGGAAACAGGCCGTCGCCGAGATTGGCTTCTGTCGTCGGACAAATCGCCACGGTCGCGCCGCGGTCGGCGATGCCGACGATTTCGTCCACCTCCAGATGCGTGGCGTGGACCAGGGTCCAGCGCGCATCCACCGGCGCATCGAGCGGCGCGTGATCGAGCAACCAACGCACCGGGCGATCGCCGCGAATCGCGAGGCTGTCCTGCACCTCGCCGATCTGCTCGGCGATGTGCAGATGGATGCGCGCATCGGCCGGCAGCGCGCGCAGCGTGGCCGCCATCGCGTCCGGCGGCACCGCGCGCAGGCTGTGCAGGGCGCAGCCGACCCGCAGCGTCGCGTCCTGCTCCGCGCGCAGGGTCTCGAACAAGCGCAGATACGCATCGACCGTATGCCCGAATCGGCGCTGCCGCGCGTTCAGCGCGCGGCCGTCGAAACCGCCTGTCATGTACAGCACCGGCAACAGCGTGAGACGAATGCCGGTCTCGCGCGCGGCGGCGATCAGCGCGCGCGACATCGCCGCGGGATCGGCATACGGCGCGCCGTCGGGCGCGTGATGCAGATAGTGGAATTCGCACACCGTCGTGTACCCGGCTTCGAGCATCTCGGCGTACAACTGCGCCGCCACCGCGTGCAGCAGATCGGGATCGAAACGCTCGGCCATGCGGTACATGGTTTCGCGCCAGGTCCAGAACGAATCGGAGGGATGCGTCGCGCGTTCGGCTAAGCCGGCCATCGCGCGCTGGAACGCGTGCGAATGCAGATTGGCGATGCCGGGCGTTCGCCAGCGGCCGTCGATGGAGGCGATGGGCGAGGTCATGCGCGCATTGTCGCAGATCGATGCCGTTCGGCATCCGCCCGAGGCCCGACGCCCTGTAGGAGCGGCGCAAGCCGCGACCCGCTCCGACCGGTGCCTCGCGGGTCGCGGCTTGCGCCGCTCCTACAGCCGCTCCTACCACCGTCACGAAGCCGCATCCGCGGACCGGCTACACTGCGCGTCGGATTCATACCGGGCGGATCGATGTCGGCGTTGGCGGGAATCAAGGTGTTGGATTTGTCGCGCGTCCTGGCCGGGCCCTGGTGCGGCATGACGCTGGCCGACCTCGGCGCCGAGGTGATCAAGATCGAACCGCTGGACGGCGACGACACCCGCGGCTATGGGCCGCCGTTTCGCGGCGATATCTCCGCGTATTTCGCCAGCGCCAACCGCGGCAAGCGGTCGATCGCGATGAATCTGCGGCACCCAGAGGCGAAGCTGCTGCTGGACGCGTTGATCCGCGAAGCCGACGTGCTGATCGAGAATTTCCGCACCGGCGTGCCGGAATCGCTGGGCATCGACCCGGCCCGCACCCACGCGCTGAATCCGCGTTTGATCCACTGCGCGATCTCCGGCTACGGCCGCAGCGGCCCCGACGCGAAACGGCCGGGGTACGACCTCGCAGTGCAGGCCGAATCCGGATTGATGGCGATCACCGGCCCGGTCGACGGCCCGGCCAGCAAGGTCGGCGTGGCCACGGTGGATTTGACCACCGGTCTGAACGCCACCATCGCGATTCTGGCCGCGCTGCATCAGCGCGGACGCACCGGCGAAGGCCAAGCCATCGAAGTCAGTCTGTTCGACACGCAGATGCAGGCGTTGGCGAACGTGGTCTGCAGCGTGCTGTTCACCGGCGAAGACGCACGCCGCTGCGGCAATGCGCATCCCACCATCGTGCCCTACCAAAGCTTCGCCGCCCGCGACGGCGCGTTCGTGATCGCCTGCGGTAGCGATGCGCTGTGGGAGCGTCTCTGCGCGCTGATAGGACGCCCCGAATGGCGCGACGATCCGCGCTGCGACACCAATCTGGCCCGGGTCGAACATCGCGACTGGTTGGTGCCGGAATTGGCGCGCTGTTTCGCGAACGACACCGTCGCCGCCTGGGTCGAACGCTGCGAAACCGCGGGCATTCCCGCCGCGCCGGTGAATTCCGTACGCGACGCGGCGTTCGGCGAACTCGCCACCGCGCGCGGCCTGCGGATCGAAGCCGACGGCATTCCTATGATCGCCAGTCCGCTGCGGATGTCGGCGTCGCCGACCGTCGAACCGCAGCGCCCGCCGCACCTCGGCGAACATGCCGATGCGATCTGCGCGGCGCACGGGTTCGATGCGCAGGCGCTGCGCGAAGTGGGCGCGATTCGATGAACGCGACGCCGCCCTGGGACGCGCTGCTGCTCAACGCCTCGCTGGCGACGCTCGACGGCGACGGTTACGGCGCGATCGACGACGGCGCATTGGCGTGGAAAGACGGCGCGCTGACGTTCGTCGGCCCGCGCAACGCGTTGCCGAATGCGCCCGAGGCGTTGGCGCACGAGACGATCGACGCCGGCAGCGCGTGGGTCACGCCCGGTCTGATCGATTGCCACACGCATCTGGCCTTCGCCGACGACCGCGCGCACGAATTCGAATTGCGGCTGCAGGGCGCGAGTTACGAGGACATCGCGCGGGCTGGCGGCGGCATTCTGTCCACCGTGCGCGCCGTGCGCGCGGCGAGCGAGGACGCGATTCTCGCGGAAACTCTACCGCGCGCGCGCGCGCTGCTGCGCGACGGCGCGACGACGCTGGAAATCAAATCCGGCTACGGCCTCGATTTCGACAACGAACGCAAACTGCTGCGCGTCGCGCGACGCCTGGGCGAGACGCTCGGTATCGACGTGCGCACGACTTATCTCGGCGCGCACGCGTTGCCGCCCGAATTCGCGAGCGATGCCGATGGCTACATCGACGCGGTCGTCGCCTGGCTGCCGCGCTTGCGCGACGAAGGCTTGGTCGATGCGGTCGATGCGTTTTGCGAAGGCATCGGCTTCACCCCCGCGCAAACGCGGCGCGTGTTCGACGCGGCGCAGGCGCTCGGGCTGCCGGTGAAGCTGCATGCCGACCAGCTCAGCGATCTCGGCGGCGCGGCGCTAGTCGCGGGGTATGGCGGACTCTCCGCCGATCACGTCGAATACACCGACGACGATGCGGTCGAAGCGATGGCGCGCGCCGGTACGGTCGCGGTGCTTCTGCCGGGCGCGTTCCATTGTTTGCGCGAAACGCGACGGCCGCCGATCAACGCGTTCCGCGAACGCGGGGTCGCGATGGCGGTGTCCACCGATTGCAATCCCGGCACGTCGCCGCTGCTGTCGCTGCGCTTGGCGATGTCGCTGGCGTGTACGCATTTTCGACTGACGCCGGAAGAAGCGCTGCGCGGCGCGACCGTGCATGCCGCGCGTGCGCTCGGCCTGCACGATCGCGGCAGGCTGCGCGTCGGTTTGCGCGCGGACCTCGCGCTGTGGCGCGTGCGCCGACCCGCCGAGTTGTGCTATTGGCTGGGTGGCGATCTGTTGCGCGATCTCTACATCGGCGGCGCGCGCGTGCCGCTCACTCCTTGAACTCGATCCCGGAGCGTTCGATGCGTCCTTCCCTGCTTTCGCTCGCCCTCGTCGCCGGCGCGTTCGCGACACTCGTCGCATCCGCACCACCCGCGCACGCCGCCGAGCATGCCACCAACCCCGCCGCCGTTGCCCTCGCCCAAGATGCGGTGATCGTCGATACCCATATCGATGCGCCGACCGCCTTGCTCAAGCGCTGGGTCGATCTCGGCCGATTGCAGAACGATCGCGAATTCGATTACCCGCGCGCCCGCGCCGGCGGTCTGGATGTCGCGTTCATGTCGATCTACACCTCGTCCGGCCAGGACGAGGACGGCAGCGCGTGGAAAGTCGCGCATCAGATGATCGATGCGGTGGAAGCGCTGGCGCAGCGGCACCCCGAAAAATTCGCGCTGCTGCGCTCGCCGCGCGATGTGGACCGCTTGCGCGCGCCGTCGCGTCGCGGCGGAGAACCGCGCGTGCTGCTGCCGCTGGGCATGGAGAACGGCGCGCCCATCGGCGATGATCTGTCGAAATTGCGCGAATTCTACGATCGCGGCATCCGTTACATCACGCTCGCGCACAGCGCGAACAATCGCATCGCCGATTCGTCCTACGCCGCCGAGAAGAAATGGAACGGGCTCAGCCCGTTCGGCCGCGATGTCGTCGCCGAGATGAACAGACTGGGCATCATGGTCGATGTCTCGCACTTGTCCGACGACGCCGTCGCGCAGTCGGTCGCGCTCAGCCGCGCGCCGGTGGTGGCCACGCATTCGGCGCTGCGGCATTTCACGCCGGGGTTCGAGCGCAATCTCAGCGACGAACTGGCCAAGGCCATCGCCGCGAAGGGCGGCGTGATCCAAATTCCGTTCGGTAACCCATTCGTCGATCCGGCTTCCGCTGCGCAGACGCAGGCGTATTTCGCCGCCGCGAACGAGTTCCATCGCCGCAATGCCGCGCGCGCCGCGGCCGGCGAACCCTTGGAGGACTTCAACGCGTTCGACAAGCACTGGGACGATACCCATCCGCCGCTGAAGACCGAGATCGAACGCGTGCTCGAGCAAATCGATTACGGTGTGAAACTGGTGGGCGTCGACCATATCGGCATCGGCTCCGATTTCGACGGCGTCAGCGGCGCATTGCCCGACGGCCTGAAATCCGTGGCCGATTTCCCGAACGTGATCGCCGGCCTGCAGGCGCGCGGCTATCGCGATGCGGACATCCGCAAAATTCTCGGCGGCAATCTGCTGCGCGCATGGCGCGAGGTAGAAGCGGTGGCCGAACGCACGCCGACGTCCGAGCGATAATCCTCACTCGACGCACTCGATCTCCCTCCTCGTTTTTCATTCAAGGAACGCATATGACCGTCAATCAGAATCAGGATCGCTTCTTCGGCAAGCCTGTCGTCGAATTCCGCATGGGCGACACCATCGCCGATCCGGGCGCGGTGCGCACGACGGTGTATCGCCTGGCGCAGGATTACGACTCGGCCGAGAGCCAACGCGAACTGCTGGAAGCGTTCCTCTCGCAAGTCGATACGTCGGCGCTCGACGCCTTGGTGATCGGCGCGTGGAGCGAAGCGCACGACGAATCGCCGCAGGAGTATCTGGACGTCTTGATCGAACGCCGCGGCGACTTGGGCGCTCTGCGCGCGCTGTTCGTCGGCGATATGACCTCCGAGGACTGCGAGATTTCGTGGATCATCCAGTGCGGCGGCTACAAGGCGCTGCTCGACGCGTTCCCGATGCTGCAGGTGTTGCGGATTCGCGGCAGCAGCGGCCTCGAGTTCCCGCCCATCGCTCACGAATTCCTCGAAGAATTGGCGGTCGAGTGCGGCGGTTTGCCGAGCGCGGTCGCGAACGGCATCGCCGGCTCCACGCTGCCCGCGCTGCGTCGTCTCGAATTGTGGCTGGGCGACGATAACTACGGCTTCGACGGCGACATCGGCACGTACGAAACGCTGTTGGCGGCGATCAAACCCGAACGTTTGGAATATCTGGGCCTGCGCAACGCGCAGATCAGCGACGCGCTCGCCGCGCATCTCGCGCAGCAGCCGTGGCTGAGCCAGTTGAAGACGCTCGATCTGTCGATGGGCACCATCGGCGACGAGGGCGCCCAGGCATTGCTCGATAGTCCGCACGTCAAGACGCTTCAAACGCTGGATTTGAGCCATCACTACATCGGCGACGCGCTGCAGGCCCAGCTCAAATCGCTGCCCTGCCGCGTCGTGCTGGATGATCCGCAGGACGCCGACGAGACCGACGGCGATCGTTACGTCGAAGTGGCCGAGTAAGCGACGTCCGCGGATGCGCATCGTCGCCCTCGCCGGTGGTCGCGAATGATCCTGATCGGACAGGCCGATCATCGGCGAACGCGATATTTGCTCGCGGCCGCCGAATCGCGCAGCCCCGGATTGGCCGCATTCGTCGAGGTGATCGATTGGAGCGAGCTGCTGCGCGATCCCGACGCCGTCGTCGCGCGTCTGCGCGCGCATGCGCAGGACGGCGCGAAAATCGATTCGCCCGGCGATTCCACACCGCTGCGCGACGCGCTGATCCGACACGGTTGGCGCTGCAGCGGCGAACGTGGCCCGCCGCCCGCGCCGCTCGCGCACGGCGAACTCGCGCACCAGTCGCTGTGGTTCGCTGGTTTCGCGGATCTGCTGCGCCGGCTGGAGGCGGCCTCGCCCGACATCGTATGGTTCAACGCGCCGCAAGAGATTCTGGCGATGTGCGACAAGCTGGAATGTCAGCGTCGTCTCGACGCGATCGGCGCGCATGTGCCGTCCTTATTCGGGCGCGTCCAATCGTATGCGGAGTTTCGCGAGCGGATGGACGCCGTCGGTACGGATCGCGCGTTTCTGAAAGCGCGCTACGGTTCGTCGGCGGCCGGCGTCGTCGCCTATCGCCGGCATCGCGACGGACGCGAATGCGCGTACACCAGCGCGGAACTGGTGCGCGAGAACCACAAGGTTCGGCTGTTCAACACGCTACGACCGAAACGCTACGACGATGCGCGCGATATCGCTGCGCTGATTGATGCGATCGCGATGCAGGGCGCCTACGCCGAGGCGTGGGTCTCGAAGCCGCGCACGGTCGGTGGTGCGCATTTCGATCTGCGCGTCGTCAGTGTCGGCGGCGAACCGCGGCAATGGGTCGCGCGCGTCGCCGCGCATCCGATGACGAATCTGCATCTGGGCAATCGCCGCGTCGCGGTCGACGAGGTCTTGGACTACGAGACCAAGCGACGCGTCGTTCGAGCGGTCAGGAACGCCGCTGCAGCGTTTCGTTGCGCCGGAAGCATCGGCTTCGATCTGATTCCGACCCGCGAGCATGTCGTCGTGATCGAAGCCAATGCCTTCGGCGATTTGCTGCCGGGCGCGACGGCCTGGGACGGCGCCGGAACCTACGACGATCAAGCGGCATGGATCGGTCGGCGCGTGCGCATGTCGGCGCTGACGAAGGAGCGTGTCGCGCATGGCTAGCTCCGCCGCACCGACGTTGAACATGCGCCAGATCGTCGGCAGTCACGACATTCTGTTCGTCACGCTCGACACGCTGCGCTTCGACGCGGCGCAGCGTTGTTTCGAGGCCGGGCGATTGCCGACGCTCGCGCCGCATTTGCCGCTCGGCGGCTGGGAAAAACGCCACACGCCCGCCAGCTTCACTTACGCCGCGCATCAAGCGTTTTTCGCCGGTTTTCTGCCGACGCCCGCACGCCCAGGCCCGCATCCGCGGCTGTTCGCGCTGGACTTCGCCGGCAGCGAAACCACCGACGCGAACACCTTCGTCTTCGCGGACCGCGCGAATATCGTGCAGGGATTGGCCGATCTCGGCTATCGCACGCTTTGCATCGGCGGCGTCGGTTTCTTCAATCTCGCCAACCCGCTGGGTCGCGCCTTGCCCGATCTTTTCGACGAAGCCCATTGGTCGCCGAGCTTCGGCGTGACCGCGATCGACTCCACCAAGCGCCAAGTCGCGCTCGCCCGCGAGCGCTGGGCGGCCGACGACCTCCGCGATCGCCGCTGCTTCACGTTCTTGAACGTCTCGGCGCTGCATCAGCCGAACCGGCATTACGTTCCCGGCGCGAAAGACGACGATCTCGACAGCCACTGCGCGGCCTTGGAGTACGTCGATCACGCGCTCGCGCCGCTGTTCGAGGCCGCGCGTCGGCGCGCACCCACGTTCGTGATCGTCTGCTCCGACCACGGCACCGCCTACGGCGAAGACGGTTACGTCGGTCACCGTATCGCGCATGAGGTGGTGATGACCGTGCCCTACGCGCATTTCGTATTGACGCCATGAACGCACGACCGCTCGACGACGCCACGACACTCGACGCCCTCTTGGCGCTGCCGCCGTATCAGGCGTATTCCTATTCCTATCCGCACAAAACGGCGTATCGGCCGCTGCCCGCGCCGGTTCCGCTGCGCGACGCGTGGGGCGAGGAAGACCGCAGCGCGCTGTTTCTGTATTTGCATATTCCGTTTTGCTCGTATCGCTGCGGGTTCTGCAACTTGTTCGCGTTGGCGCGGCCGACCGAGGACACCGTCGCGCGTTATCTCGACCGCATGCGTGCGCAATTGCGCGCGACGGTCGACGCGCTGGGCGCGCATCGCTTCGCGCGCTTCGCGCTCGGCGGCGGCACGCCGAGTTACCTGACGGCGCCGCAGCTCGACGCGCTATTCCGCTCGATTCGCGACATCGCCGACCTCGATCCCCGCGACGTTCTTGCGGGCATGGAAGTGTCGCCCGAAACCGTAGACGGCGAAAAAATGGCGCTTTGCCGCGAGGCCGGCATCGACCGCATCAGCATGGGCATTCAGAGTTTCGTCGATGCGGAAGTCCGATCGTTGGTGCGCCCGCAGCAGCGCGCGGAGGTCGAACGCGCGATCCGCGCGATTCGCGACGCGAAATTCCCCACCCTGAATCTCGATCTGATCTACGGCATCGCGGGACAAACCACCGCGAGCTTTCTCGCATCGATCGATAGCGCGCTCGCGTACGCGCCGGAAGAGATCTATCTCTACCCGTTGTACGTGCGGCCGTTGACGGGGTTGGGCCGAATCGAATCGCGCGAGGGCAGATCGCGATTCGCGCTGCGGCCCGAGCCGCAGGACGACCGCGCCGCGCTGTATCGCGCCGGCCGCGACGCTTTGTTGGCCGCCGGCTATCGCCAGATTTCGATGCGCATGTTCCGTGCCGCGCACGCGCCCGACGACGCCGACGCGCCCGCGTATTGCTGCCAGGACGACGGCATGGTCGGGATCGGCTGCGGCGCCCGCTCCTACACGCGCGCGCTGCATTATTCCAGCGAATACGGCGTTTCCCGGCGCAGCGTCGCCGATATTTTGGAGCACTACCTGCGCCTCGACGACGCCGCGTTCGCGCATGCCGACTACGGAATTGCGCTCGACGGCGACGAACAGCGGCGGCGTTACGTCATCCAGTCCTTGCTGATCCGGACCGGCTTGGATCGAATCGCGTATCGCCACCGCTTCGGCGGCGACTGCCTCGACGATTTGCCACAGTTACGCGCGCTGCAGACGCACGGCTTGGCGACGATCGACGCGACGCGCATCGCGCCGACCGACGAAGGCCTAGCGCGCGCCGACACGCTCGGCCCGTGGTTGATCTCGCCCGCAGTCGCCGACAGGATGCGCGCCTATGCGTTCGAGTGACATCGCGTTCGCGAATGAACTCCAGGGGGATGCGTCAGACGCGCCGCACTTGTCGATCCTGTATCGCGGACGCTTGAGCAGTTGCAATTACGACTGCGCGTATTGCCCGTTCGCGAAACGGCGCGACACGCGCGCGACGTTGCAGCGCGACGCCGCCGATTTGGCGCGTTTCGTCGAGTGGGCCGCCGCGCAGACCGCACGTACGCTGTCGGTGCTGTTCACGCCGTGGGGCGAAGGCTTGGTGCGCAAACACTATCGCGACGCGATAGTCGCCCTGAGCCGGCTGCCGCATCTGCGGCGCGTCGCGATCCAAACCAATCTGTGCATGGGCACGCGCTGGCTCGACGACGCCGACGCGACGACGCTCGCGTTTTGGTGCACTTATCACCCGAGCCAAACGCCGCGCAGCGCGTTTTTGTCGCGCTGCCGCGAGTTGAAGCGACGCGGCATCCGCCACAGCGTCGGCATGGTCGCCTTGCGCGAGCACTTCGAGGAGATCGCGGCTTTGCGCGCCGAGCTGCCCGCCGACACGCCGATGTGGCTGAACGCCTACGACCAACGCGATGCGGCTTACTACAACGAGCGCGACATCGCGTGGCTGCGCGGCATCGACCCGCATTTCGACGACAATCTGAATCCGCCGCCGAGTCTCGGCGCGCCGTGCGCGACCGGCGACAGCGTGGTGTCGGTGGACGGCGACGGCCACGTGCGCCGCTGCCATTTCGTCGCCGCGCCGTTGGGCAATCTGTACGACGGCAGTTTCGAATCGCGGCTGCGTGCGCGGCCCTGCCCGAACGCGATCTGCGATTGCTTCATCGGCTACGTGCATCGCGAAGATTTGTCGGTCTCTCGCGACTATGCGGGCGGGCGGCTGGAACGCATTCCGGCGATGCGCACGACGCGATAACGCACGTAGCGCGTGCGTCGGCGCGTCGATTCCGAACATGCGCCTCGTCGATCGGCCGGCGAAGCGAGCCATGCGATCGACACCACGATCCGCGACATCCCGTTCGGTACGATCCCGCATCGCATTCCGAACCGAAAAAACGAAAACCCCGCCGGAGCGGGGTTTCGACGAAGCTGCGCGGCGGAGGCCGCTCGCGTCCGAGGACGCGCGCCGGATCACTCTTTGGCGGCTTTCTTCGCGACCACTTTCTTCGCCGGGGCCTTGGCGGCGGGCTTCGCGGCCTTTTTCACGGCGGCCGTGCTGGCGGCCGGCGCGCCCGCGGACTTCGGGCGAGCGTTGCCGTAGCTGGCGTTGTAGCGTTTACCTTTGGCGGTCTTGCGGTCGCCCTTACCCATGTGCAAATCCTCGATGTAGTGAAGCTCGATTTCGTCAAGCTCGGAGTCGTGAAATTCGACGCCGTCGCGCGCGCCGGAAGCGGAGCGCGGACGAAGCGATCTCTGACCGCGGCCGCTGCGGGCGCCGCGAACCGCGCATGGTAACACGCAGCGATGCGGCGAACGGACGCGACCGCCGGGTGCGGATGGGGTCGTGGCTCGGTCGAGAACCGGCTCAGCCGGCCGCGGCGACGGGTTCGGCAGCGGCGGCGAGATGGGTGAGCCGTAGGTTCAACAGATGCGCCAGAGCGAGCAACCCACCGCCGGCGGTCATCACCGCCGCGTGCAGCAAATCGTGATCGTGTAGCGGGCCGAAGGAGCCCGCCCACACCAGGGCTAGGCCCGGCAGCAGCAGCGCCCAAGCGCGGAACGCGCGGTGACGGCGCCAGCCCAGGCTCAAGGTGGACACGCCGAGCAGCGTCGCGAACACCACGAACGCTTGGTCCACATCGACCCAGCCGCTGAATTCCAGACCGAAGGCCGGCGCGAGCGCCAGCAGCCACGGCCAGAGCGCGCAGTGGATCGCGCACAGGAACGAAGCCGCGAACCCGACGCGGTCGGCGTTGTGCAAGCGGTGGGAGGAACTGGCCATGACGTTTGGGGTATTCCCGTCCAAGTTGAAACATTATAACATTTCTATCCCGCTCCATCAGTGTACATCACCATGCCGCCTCGTTCGTACCGTCGTCGCAACGCGTTGTCCGCCGCCCTCCTGCTGGCCCTCGGTGTCGGCCCCGCTTTCGTCGCCGTCGCCCAAGAAGGCCCGGCGAACGATGCCGACCCTCGCCACGACGAACCGGCCGAAATCGACCGCATCGTCGTCAACGCCAGTCCGCTGCGGAAGACCGCCGAAGAGCTGAGCCAGCCGGTCGAAGTGCTCTCCGGTGAAGGTTTGGATCGCGCGAAATCCGCGACCTTGGGCGAGACCCTGAACGCGCTGCCGGGCGTGCAAACCACGAATTTCGGCGCCGGCGTCGGTCGTCCGATCGTGCGCGGCCTCGACGGCCCGCGGATCGGCGTCTTGTCCGGCGGCTTGTCGAATCAAGACGTCTCGACCATCAGCCAAGACCACGCGACCGCGGTCGAGCCGTTTCTGGCGGATCAAATCGAAGTGTTGAAAGGCCCGGCGACCTTGCTCTACGGCAGCGGCGCGATCGGCGGCGTGGTGAACGTGGTCGACGGCCGCATCGCCGAACGCCCGCTGGACGACACCGTGAGCGGTCGCGCCGAACTGCGCTACGGCAGCGTGAACAAAGGCCGCACCGCGATGGCGCGCGTCGACGCGATGGGCGCGAACGGCGCGCTCGTGCTGCACGCCGACGGCGCTTACCGCGATCTGGACAATTACGACACGCCGAACGGCGAACAGGCCAATAGTTTCGTCGAAAGCCGCAGCGGGGCGTTTGCCGCGTCGTACGTGGCGGACGACGGTTTCATCGGCGCGTCGCTGTCGCGTTTCGATCACCGTTACGGCAATCCCGGCGAACCGGGCGACCCGTCTGCCGGCGAGCCCGGCGTGTCGCTGGACATGCTGCAGGACCGCTTCGAGATCAAAGCCGGCCTGAACCGCGATCTGTGGATCTTCGACGGCCTGCGCTTCGCGTTCGCGAACACCGCATACGAGCACACCGAATTCGAAGGCGCCGAGATCGGCACCCGGTTCGACAGCGAAGCGAACGAGGGTCGCGTCGAGCTGACGCATCAAGCCTTCGGCGCTTGGACCGGCGCGATCGGTCTGCAGATCGGCGAGCGCACGTTCGAAGCGATCGGCGACGAAGCGTTCGTGCCGCGCACGAAAACGCGCTCGCAGGGTCTGTTCGTGGTGGAGCAGGCGCAGTGGGACGCGTTCCAACTCGATCTCGGCGCGCGCATCGATCGCGTGCGCATGGACGCCATCGGCAACCCGCGTCGGAATTTCACGCCGCTGAGCCTCTCGATCGGCGCGCTGTGGAACATCAACGACCAATGGCGCATCAGCGCGAATCTCGATCGCGCAGAACGCGCGCCGGCCGAGGAAGAGTTGTACGCCGACGGCCCGCATGCGGCGACCGGCTCGTACGAGATCGGCGACCCGAATTTCGGCGAAGAACGCGCGAATCAGGCCGAAATCGGCCTGCATTTCCACAGCGATCGCTTCGACGCGAAGGCGTCGGTGTACAGCACGCGCTTCGACGGCTTCATCTACTTGGCCGACACCGGCGCGTTCACGGTGCCGGAACCGGGCGAGGATCCGTTGCCGATCCGCATCTGGAATCAAGCCGACGCGGATTTCCGAGGCTTCGAAGCCGAAATCATCGCGCACGTCGTCGATAACGCGGCCGGGAAATTCGACATCCGCGCGTTCGGCGATCGCGTGCGCGGCGAATTGGACAGCGGCGAATCGCTGCCCCGCATCGCGCCGTCGCGCTACGGCGTGAGCGCGAGCTGGGAAACCGACGCGTGGCGGGCCTCGCTCGGCGCGACGCGCGTGCTGCGTCAAGACGACGTGGCGCCGGACGAGACGCAGACGCCGGGCTACACGCTGGTGGACGCGCATTTCGCCTACCACTGGGACACCGACGCGTACGGCTGGGAAGTGTTCGTGGACGGCCGCAACCTGACCGATCAGGAAGCGCGCGTGCATACCTCCTACCTCAAAGATAGCGTGGTGCTGCCCGGGCGCGACTTCAATCTCGGTGTGCGCGTCTTCTTCTGAAGTGCTCCGTCGCGCATGTCGCGCGGCGGAAGATGTACCGAGTGACTCCGCAACGCATCCTGCGCGGCGGAATATGTACCAAGTTATTCCGCCGCGCATGCTGCGCGGCGGAGGATGTACCGAGTTACTCCGCCGCGCATGCTGCGCGGCGGATCATGGGGCCCCCGCACGCGTCTGCGGAGTCGTTCTCTCTCCCTGACGGCTTCGCAGCGCGTGCAACTTATTCCGAATCGAACGCGCCTCTCGTGGGCGCGTTCGTTATTTCCGGAGCATGATCGACGACCGACCACCGACGCTCGAAGATGGGCAGGGTCCAGGAAACCGGGCGCGAAACGTCTATCGATCGCGTTCGCCGTTCAAGAGGATGTGCGCGCGATTCGCGCGACAACGCATGCCGTGGAATCAGCCGACAGCGGCGCAACGCGCGCAAATGCCGTGAACTTCCAGCGTCTGCGCCTGCGGCAGGAACCCTAGCGATCGCGCTTTTTCGTCCAAGGTCGCGACGATGCGTTCGTCTTCGAGTTCGACCGCGTTATGGCAGTGATCGCAGATCAGGAACGGCACCGAATGCTGGGCCGTATTCGGATGATGGCAAGCGACGAACGCGTTGACGGATTCGAGTTTATGGATGAACCCATTGGCGAGCAGGAAATCGAGCGCGCGATACACCGTCGGCGGCGCGGCGGCGCCGGCGCTGTCTTCGTCTTCGAGTTTGTCGCTGCGGATGCGGTCCAGCAGATCGTAGGCCTTGATCGGTTTGCCATGCGTCGCGATCAGGCCGAGTACGCGCGCGCGAATCGGCGTCAGCCGCAGTCCGCGCTCGCGGCAGGCGCGCTCGACCGCGGACACGAAGCCCTCGGCGTCGTGGACATGGTGCTGCGGGTCGGTGCAGTGATGCGCGCTCATGGCGTGATCATGGCGTCGCGGAGCCGCGGACTCAAGCCGTCGGCAGCTTCGCCAGGGCCGCGTCGATCCGGGAGAGCGCCTCGCCCTGGCCGGCCAAATAGACCGTGTGCGAGATGTCCGGACTGACCTGGGTGCCGGTGATCGCCACCCGCATCGGTTGCGCGACTTTGCCCATGCCGATCCCGAGCGCTTCGGCGGTGGCGTGCAGCGCGGCGCTGACGCTTTCGGCGGTCCAGTCCGACAACGCGGCCAGGCGCTCGCGCGCATCGCGCAGCGGCGCTTCGGCGGCGGCGTTCAGATGCTTGGCGACGGCCGCGTCGTCGTACTCGGTCAGCGGGCGATACCACACCGCCGCGCGCTCGGCCATGTCCTTCAGCGTCTGCACGCGATCGCGCAGCGCGATCACCACGTCGGCGGGCTTCGGGCCGTTCGAGAGGTCGTAACCGGCCTTCTCCAGATGCCAGACCAGATGCTTCGCCACCGCGTCCGGGGCGTCGCTCTTGAGGTACTGCTGGTTCAACCAGCCGAGTTTGGCCATGTCCAACCGCGAAGCGGCGGGGTTCACGTCCTGCAGCTCGAACAGCGCGATCATCTCGTCGATCGAGAAAATTTCCTGATCGCCGTGGGACCAGCCCAGACGCACCAGATAATTCAGCAGCGCGTGCGGCAGATAACCGGCGTCGCGGTACTGCATCACGTCGGCGGCGCCGGTGCGCTTGGAGAGCTTCGCGCCGGACTCGTCGAGAATCATCGGCAAATGCGCGAAATTCGGCACCGGAGCACCGAGCGCCCGGTAGATGTTGATCTGGCGCGGCGTGTTGTTGACGTGATCGTCGCCGCGCACCACATCGGTGATGCTCATGTCGAGATCGTCGACGACCACCGCGAAGTTGTAGGTCGGATAGCCGTCCGCGCGAAAAATCACCAAGTCGTCCAACTCGGCGTTGTCGAATTCGATCCGGCCTTTGACTTTGTCGTCCCACACGACCTTGCCGTCGAGCGGGTTCTTGAAACGGATCACGCGGTTCGGGTCGTCGCGGAACCCGGCGTTCGCATCGCGATACGCGCCGTTGTAGCGCGGCTTCTGCTTGGCGGCGAGCGCGGCGTCGCGCACGGCCTGCAGCTCCTCCTTCGTTTCGTAGGCGTAGTACGCGACGCCGTCGGCGACCATCTTTTCCGCGACTTCGCGGTAACGGTCCAAGCGCTGCGTCTGATAGATCGGGCCTTCGTCGTAGCCGAGATTCAGCCACGCCATCGCGTCGAGGATCGCGTCGATCGCGCCTTGCGTGCTGCGCTCGCGATCGGTGTCCTCGATGCGCAGCACGAACTGCCCGCCCGCGTGGCGCGAGGCCAGCCAGCAGTACAGCGCCGTGCGGGCGCCGCCGATGTGCAAATAGCCGGTCGGGCTGGGAGCGAAACGGGTGCGGATGGTCATGCGATGGGGCCGTGGCGCGGAAAGGTCGCGATTTTACCCTACCGCGCCGGTTCGGCCGGCTCTGCCCGTTCGGCCGGCTCGCGGGCGATGCCAGCGGTCCGCACGGCCATGGATGGCGACGGCGCGCCGGGGCGCGCCCTACAATGCCGGCATGACGACGCTGTTAATCTCCGACCTGCATCTCGACGCCGAGCGCCCCGACATCGCCCGATTGTTCGGCGATTTCGTCGACGGCGAAGCCCGCGAAGCCGAAGCGCTGTTCATCCTCGGCGATTTGTTCGAAGCCTGGGTGGGCGACGACGACCCGTCCGAGATCGGCGCGTTCGTCGCCGCGAAACTGCGCGCATTGTCCGACGCCGGTGTACGCGTGTATTTCCAACACGGCAATCGCGATTTTCTGGTCGGCCGCGATTTTGCGCAGCGCGCCGGGCTGCGTTTGCTGCCGGAACATGCGGTGATCGTGCTGGCGGGCGAGCCGGCGCTGCTGATGCACGGCGACAGCCTGTGCACCGACGATCTCGCGTATCAAGCGTTTCGCGCGCAAACGCGCAATCCCGCATGGCGCGCGCAATTCCTATCGCAACCGCTGGCCGCACGGCTCGCGTTCGCGGCGAAAGCGCGCGAAGCCAGCCGCGAGCGGCAGCAAGCGATGAAAACCGACGATCGCGCGCAATTCGAGACGATCACCGACGCCTCGCCCGAGGCCGTGCGCGAAACGCTGGCGCGCTACGGCATCGCCACGCTGATTCACGGGCATACGCATCGGCCTGCCGTGCATCCGGTCGACATCGACGGCCGCGCCTGCCGACGCATCGTGCTCGGCGATTGGTACACGCAAGGGTCGGTGCTGCGAGTGGATGCGCAGAGCACGACGCTGGCCGCGCTGCCGTCGTAACGGAAGATCGGGCGCGAGGCATCGCGACCTTTCCACGAAGAAGAGAGCCGCCGATATGACGCCGACCGCCCGCATCGCGATTCCGCTGCTCGCCCTTCTCGTCGCGGCCTGTACGCCCGACGGCAAGCCTATGCCGATCGGCGGGCGTACCGTCGAGATCCACGATGGCCCGATCGATGTGGCCGAAGGCGATCCGCGACGCGCACCGTTAGTGGACCGTCTGCGCCTCGAACTCGAAGACGATCTCGATCAACCGCTGCGCCTCGAAGTACAGAGTTTGCGCGAGCGCGGCGGCTGGGCGTTCGCGATCGTGCATCCGCGCACGCCGAACGGCGCGCAAATCGATTACATGCGCACCCACTACGCCGACGAGCGCCGCTCCGGCATCCTCGAAGAAGACAGCACCTATGCGTTGCTCCGCCGCCGCGACGATGGATGGGAGGTGCGCGAATTCAGCATCGGTTCGCCGGACAATGCGTGGATGGGCTGGGGCCGCAAGCACGATGCGCCGCCGGAGATTTTTCTGCTGGCGGGGGAGTGACTCGCAGGGCATGACTCGCGAGGCATACGCCTCGATGCGAGCGCGCATCGGCGGCGATCGATACGGCGTCAGCCCAACGCCGCGACCGCGCTGTCCAACGCCCGTAATTCTTCGTCGCTGAAACCGGCCGCACCACGCGCCTCCAGATTGAACGGGCCGTACAGCACGCCGCGGCCGTACTCGACCAACAATCGACGAAACGTCGAACCGGGGTCGAGCCCTTCGCGCTCGCAATGCCAGCGAAACCAACGCGAACCGGCGGCGACGTGGCCGATCTCTTCGCGCAGAATCACGACCAGAATCTCGGCGGTGGCGTCGTCGCCGAGTTGACGCAATTTGTCGATCATCCCGGGCGTCACGTCCAATCCGCGCGCCTCTAGTACCCGCGGCACCAGCGCCATGCGTTCGAGCGCGGAATGCGCGGTTTTCTCGGCCATTTCCCACAGACCGTTGTGCGCGTCGTAATCGCCGTAATCGCGTCCGAATTCGCGCAGACGTTCGCGCAGCATCACGAAATGCCGCGCCTCGTCGTGCGCGACCTGCGCCCAATCGGCGTAATACTCGCGCGGCATGCCGCGAAAGCGATACGCCGCGTCCCAGGCCAAATCGATCGCGTTGAATTCGATATGGGCGATGGAATGAATGAACGCCGCGCGGCCCTCGTCGCTGCCGAACCCGCGGCGCGGCAATTCGCGCGGATGCACCAACCTCGGACGCTCCGGGCGCCCGGGCATGCGGATCGGTTCCGGCGGCGGCGCGTCGTCGTCGATCGCGAGTTCGCTGCGCGAGAACGCCTCGGCGGTCGCGAGCGTCAGCGCGACTTTATCGTCGGGCGTCGCGGCGTCGAGGCAGGCGCGAGCGGCGGAGAACAGGGATGGCATGGGAGAGAGTCGCGATGACGTCGGAAGGATTTGGGTCGCCCCGGCCCCTCACCCGCCCTTCGGGCACCCTCTCCCCGCACGCGGGGAGAGGGAAGAGCGAGCGGAGCGAGCGAGGGTGAGGGGCGCTCTTCGGTCAGCCTTCTCGAGCCGCGCTCGCAACACCGGTAAGCCCCACGCGGCATCGATCCACAACACGCGTACGCTCAGCCCGCCAACCGCCGCTTCTTCTTCGCCTCGTCCGAACGCAATTGTTTGATGCGCTCGAAATAACCCGGTTCGATGCCGGTCACGTACTCGCCGTTGAAGCAGGAACTATCGAATTTGCGACCGGGGAATTTCGGACCGGCGACGGCGGATTCGAGATCGGCCAGATCTTGATAAATCAGCCAATCGCAGCCGAGCAAGGTCTGCACTTCGTCTTCGGTGCGGCCGTGCGCGACCAGTTCTTCCGGCGACGGCATATCGATACCGTACACGTTCGGAAAGCGCACCGGCGGAGCGGCGGAGGCCAGATACACTTTCTTCGCGCCGGCATCGCGCGCCATCTGCACGATCTGCTGCGACGTGGTGCCGCGCACGATGGAGTCGTCGACTAGCAACACCACGCGGTTGCGGAATTCCAGCGGAATCGGGTTGAGCTTGCGGCGCACGGATTTCACGCGCTCGCCCTGCCCCGGCATGATGAAGGTGCGACCCACGTAACGGTTCTTGATGAACCCTTCGCGGTATTTCACGCCCAGCGTGTTCGCGATCTCCAGCGCGGCGTCGCGCGAGGTGTCGGGAATCGGAATCACCACATCGATGTCGTGCTCGGGACGCAGGCGCAGAATCTTTTCGCCCAGCGTCACGCCCATGCGCATCCGCGCCTTGTGGACGGAAATCTCGTCCATCATCGAGTCGGGCCGCGCGAAGTACACGAATTCGAAGATGCACGGCCGCAGTTCGCCGTCGGCGCATTGCCGCGAATGCAGCTCGCCGCGCGGGGTGATGACGATGGCTTCGCCCGGCGCGATATCGCGCACGCGCTCGAAACCGAGCACGTCCAGCGCGACCGATTCGGACGCGATCGCGAATTCGCTGCCCGCATCGGAATCGCGACGCCCCAGCACCAGCGGGCGAATGCCGTTGGGATCGCGAAACGCCACGAGCCCGAGCCCCAACACCACCGCGACCACCGCATAGCCGCCCTTAGCGCGGCGTACGACGCCTTCGACCGCACGGAACGCGGCGTCGGGCGTCAGCACGCGCTGCATGTCCAACTCGTGCGCGAAGACGTTCAGCAGCACTTCCGAATCGGATTCGGTGTTGACGTTGCGGCGATCCTGTTCGAAGACCTCGCGACGCAGCGTGTCGGTATTGATCAGATTCCCGTTGTGCGCCAACGCGATGCCGAACGGCGAATTCACGTAAAACGGCTGCGCTTCGTCGCTGCCTTCGCTGCCGGCGGTGGGATACCGGCAATGGCCGATGCCCACGCGCCCTTGCAGCAGCGCCATCGCTTTCGGATCGAAGGCGTCGCGCACCAAGCCGTTGCCCTTGTGCACGCGCATCTGCGTGCCGTTGGCGGTGGCGATGCCGGCGGCGTCCTGCCCGCGGTGCTGCAGAACGGTCAAGCCATCGTAGAGCTGCGCCGCGACGTCCGCGGTACCGACGATGCCGAGAATGCCGCACATGGTGGTGACTCCGGAAACTCGTGAATGGCGGGCGCGCCCGGCGAACGGGCGCGAAAGGCGACGAAACGCGCGAGTCGCGTTCGCGCGTCAGGGATGCGGGCGCACGATGCCTTCGACGCCCGTTTTCGCTTGCACTTGCGCTTTCAGTTGATCGGCGGCGGCGCGATCCACCACCGGCCCGACGCGCACGCGCGTCAGCGACCCTTTATCGGTGGACACGGTTTCGGTGAACGCGGCGAAGCCCGACGCGCGCAGACGGTCGCGTAAGGCGTTGGCGTCGGCGGCGGCGCTGAACGCGCCCAACTGCACCGCGAAGCCGACCTTGGCCGCGGCGGTCGGTTTGGGCTTGGGCGCGACCGCGACCAATGCGCCGCTGTCGGTCGACGTCGACGGCTTCGCGACGGCCGGCTTCGCGACGGCCGGCTTCGGAGCGGTCGCGACGGGCTTCGGGTCGGCCGGTTTCGGCGCGACCGGTTTCGCGGCGACGGCGGCGGACGTCGCAGCCGTCGATGCGGGCTTGGTCTCGACAGGTTTGCTCTGGACCGGTTTGGCGGCGACCGGTTTCGGCGCGGTGTCGATGGGCTTGCCCGGCGTCGGCTTCGCGACCACGGTCGGCTTCGGCGCGACCGGTTTGGGCGCGGCGGGCTTGAGCTCGGCCGGTTTGGGCTCCGAGGGTTCGCTCGGTTTCGCGGCGACGGGTTTCGGCGCTTCGACCGCAGGAGCGGGCGTCGGCTCGGCTGCGGCGGGCGTCGCAGGCGCCGATTCGGCGTCCAACACCACCACGCGCACCGGCACGTCGCTGCGCACGTCGAGCGCTTTCAAACGCGCGGATTCGGCGTCGGCGCGGGTGGCGAACGGGCCGATGCGCACACGCCACGCGGCTTTGCCGCCGACGGTGGCCGGTTCGCTGTAGGCGGGCAGTTGGGACTTCTTGGCGAGCGCCGCGACGGTATCCGCGGCTTTCTGCGTGGCGTAGGCGCCGAAGTGCACGGCGTAATTGCCGCCGGCCACGGCCGGGGGCAACCCGACGGCGGCGGTCGCATCGGTCGCGGCCGCCGGGTCGGCGGAAGCGGCGGCGGGGTCGGTCGCGGTCGCGCTATCGCCTGCGGGGGGCGTCGACGCCGACGCATCCGTCGCCGGGCGATCGACCGGCGTGGCGTCCATCCCCACCGCGCCGCCCTGGGGCACATCGCCCGGCGCCGCCAACGGCAAATCGCGCGTCTGGCTCGCGCCCTCGGGGCCGTCGGGAATGTCGGTGGAGACATTGGAGACGCCGCTGTCCGGCGCAGGGCCTTTGACGAGCATCGGCAGGAAGAACACCGCCAGCGCGATCAGGACCGCCGCACCGATGAGACGCTGTTTCAAGGGCGTATCCAAGAGCCACCTCGGCGAAAAAAGCGCGGGCATTATAGCCTGCGACGTCGCCCCGAACCGTGAGCGCGCTCAGCCCGACGAGGCGGCGGACGCCCCGCTCAGCGCCCGCAGCGCGGCCGCGGCGGTATGGAACGAGCCGAAGACCAATACGCGCGGGGCGACGCCGTCGGGCGTGGCGCGGCGGCGCGCCTCGCCAATCGCGGCCTCCAGCGCCTCGGCGACGGTGGCGTGACGCGCGCCGTCGGCGGCGGCCGTGCCTTCCAATCGCGAAGCGAAGGCGTCGACTTCGACGCCGCGCGGGCCGGCGTCGGCGAGGCCCGCCAGCCACCAAGCGTCGATCCGCGCACCGAGCGCGTCCACCACGCCCGCGGCGTCCTTGTCGCCCAATGCGGCGAACACGGCGAAGTTCGGTCGCGCGGGCGCCGACGTATCGGCCTGCGCCGCGCGCGTCTCCAACCACGCCGCCAACGCGCGCGCCGCCTGCGGGTTATGGCCGACATCGACCAGCACCTCGACGCCGTCGCGCTCGAAGCGCTGCAAGCGCGCGGCGACGCGCGCCTGCGCCACGCCCTGCGCGTAGATCGCCTCCGACCACGCGTCGCTCTCGGGCAACGCGCGCAGTGCGGCGATGGCGACGGCGGCGTTGCGCAGTTGCACCGGCGCGGCCAACGCGGGCATCGGCAGTTCGAATTCGCAGCCGATCTCGCGCCAGCGCCAATGTGCCTGGTCGATCGGCTCGAAGAAAAAATCGCAGCCGATGCGCACCGCCGACGCGCCGATCGCGTAGGCATGGCCGAGTACGCTCGACGGCGGATCGTCGTCGCCGAGAATCAGCGGCTTCCACGCGCGCGCGATGCCGACTTTCTCCGCGCCGATCGCTTCGATCGTGTCGCCCAGCCAATCGCGATGGTCCAGATCGACGGTGGTGACGATCGCGACATCGGGTTCGACGATATTCACCGCATCCAGTCGGCCGCCGAGGCCGACTTCGAGCACCGCGAGATCCAAATCGCTGCGCGCGAACAGCCACAGCGCGGCGAGCGTGCCGAATTCGAAATAGGTCAACGCGATAGGCTCGAGCCCGGGCGCGGTGCGCGCAGCCTCCACCGCTTCGAAACCGGCGATGAGCTCGCCATCGGCGGCATCGCAGCCGTCGATGCGCACGCGTTCGTTGTACGCCAGCAGATGCGGCGAGGTGTACGCGCCGACGCGCCAGCCGGCGGCGCGCGCGATGGCGTCGAGGAACGCGACGGTCGAACCCTTGCCGTTGGTGCCGCCGACCACGACGATGCGACGCGCGATCGGGCCGAGGTCCATGCGTCGCGCCACGTCGCGACAGCGCTCCAAGCCCAACGCGATGGTCTTGGGATGCTGGCTTTCGATGTACGCCAGCCAGTCGGCGAGGCTGCGCGCGCTTCGCGCATTCGTATTCGTGGGCGGCGACGAGGTCATCGCGGCATTATCGCCGCTCTTTCGTCGCTATGATCGTCGCGCGGCCGCACGCCGCTCGCCCTGAGGAGACCCGAATGCACGAATCCCGTTCCTCCGCGCCCATTCTCGGTTCGATGCGGTTCGGCGAATGGGGCGCGCGGCTGTCGCCCGAGGGCGTCGCCGATCTGCTCGAAGGCGCGCTGGATCTCGGCATCGACACGCTGGATCTGGCCGATATCTACGGCGGGCACACCACCAATGCCCTGGTCGGCGCGGCCTTCGCGCGTCGACCGGGTCTTCGGCAGCGCCTGCATCTGATCGCGAAGATCGGCATCGTGATGGCATCCAGCCCCGGCAATGCGCGGGGCGTGCAGCACTACGACTCGTCCGTATCGCATCTACGGCGCGCGCTGGACGAGAGTTTGCGCGCGCTCGGCGTCGAACGCGTCGACACGCTGATGCTGCATCGCTTCGATCCGCTGCTGGAACCGGCCGCGATCGCCGACTGGGTGCGCGAAGAACAGACGGCCGGCCGCATCGGCGCGTTCGGCGTGTCGAATTTCGATGCGCACGCCATCGCGTTATTCGACGGCGTGTTGTTCGACGGCGTGTTGTTCGGCGGCACGTTGTTGGGCGGCATGTTGCCGATCGCGGCGAATCAGATCGAACTTTCGCTCGCGCACGATGCGGCCTTGGACGACGGTACGCTCGCGGCGACGCGCGCGCGCGGCGCCGAAGCGCAGGCCTGGTCGCCGCTGGGCGGCGGCGCATTGCTCGATCCGCAGTCGTCGATTGGCGGCCGTCTGCACGGCGCGCTGCAAACGATGAGCGCCGAGTTCGGGCTCGACCCCGCATCGCTGTTATTGCGTTGGGTGGCGACGGTGCCCGGCGTGCGCGCGGTGTTGGGCAGTACGAAAATCGAGCGGCTGCGCGAGGGCGTGCGCGCCTGCGCCGAGCCGTTGCCGCGCGATGCGTGGTACGCGCTGTGGGAAGCGGCGCGCGGGCGGGCGGTGCCATGACCACCCAACCTCCATTTGATTAATTGATCCGCAAGGGAAAATATCGTGCGTAAAATCATCATAGTTCTTGCCGCTTTGCTTGGGACGGCCATTATCGTCGCGCCCGCCCTTATCTATTTCTTGCTTGGCGGATTCAATGGCCCTCTCTCCAAAACCCCTTCCGATTGGGCAGCATTCGGCGATTACATAGGCGGCGTGATGGGGCCGCTTTTATCATTCTTGACGGCTATCCTTCTGCTCATAACGCTACAGCAACAAGCTGAAAGTAACGAGATCGCGCGCGAAGAACAGTTGGCTTCTCGGCACATCCGGATGCTTCACGACCTACTCAATCAAATTGAAGTTTTGCTGGCCGAAAGTGTCGCTCTGCACCTAGGCGGCGAGAAACCTTTAAAGTTGATATTGAAAGACATGAGTGACGAGAATTTTCCTGCCAGCACTGAAGCGATCAAAGAACTAAACTTCCTGGTTTTTAGGTACTGCGAAGCTGTCGCCTTGTATCGAGAAAACATCACCGAATACTTCGATTGTAAAGCCTACGAATTGAAGGGAAAACGCCTCATAGATATGCTTGCAAGAAATTTAGCTCTCCTTGATGCTGCGGAAAGAATCCAGCTCGAGTTCGCTGATATTCACATCAGCGGTGAAAAAGAAAGACCGCAGGCAAAATTTTCGCCTTGATTTTTTCATCTAAAGCGCGCGATGCACCGCTTCGCCGAATAGCGCGGTGTGATGGGCGCAGTCGTTCAAGCGCACCACTTCCATGCGCGCTGCGTCGGGGCCGGCGAGCAAGTTCAGCGTCGCGGGGGCTTGGCGGAAGCCCCAGAGTTTCGATAGCGGGATGCCGAGGATGCGGCACAGCAGGACGCGGTTGACCGCGTCGTGGGCGACGATCAACAGCGTGTCGTCGTCGCCGAGCCCGTCGGTGGCGCGCTCGAAAGCGGGCCATGCGCGGTCGAGCACTTGCTGCAGCGATTCGCCGCCGACGCCTGGCATCTGCACGGTCTCCGGCGCTTCGCGCCACGCGAGCAGGCGCTCGGGGTCGCGTTCGCGGATTTCGCTGGCGAGCAGGCCTTCCCATTCGCCGTGGCCGATTTCCATCAAGCCCGCGTCGGTGGTGAGCCCGGCGCTGCGCGAGTCGCCGAGCGCGAATTCGGCCGTGGATTTCGCGCGCGACAGCGGCGATGCGACGGCGCGATCGATGCGCACGTCGGTCAAGCGCGCGCCGAGCGCGCGCGCCTGACCTTCGCCGACGGGCGAAAGCGGGATATCGATCTGGCCCTGATAGCGGCCTTCGGCGTTCCACGGGGTTTCGCCGTGGCGTGCGAGAAGAATGCGCATCGCGGCGACCTCAGACCTGCTGCAGCGACAAGATGCCCGGCGTCGCTTTGAGCGTCGCGATCTGTTCGTCGCTGAGCGGCTTGTCCACCGTGATCGCGGCGCGCGCTTGGCCATCGCCGGCCGCGCCGAGCGCGAAGTTCACGATGTTCACGCCGGCCGCGCCCAGTTGCGAGCCGACTTGGCCGATCATGCCCGGGCGGTCTTCGTTGCGCATCAACAGCACGTGCGCCAGCGGGTCGAATTCGATCTCGACGCCGTCCAAACGCACCACGCGCGGGCCGCGGTGCAGCGTCGCTTCGATTTCGCGCATGCGGGTTTTGCCGTCGCTGCCTTCGCCGACCACGCGCAGCTTGAGCAAACGATCGAAGCCGTCGCCGTCGCCGCCGACGGTTTCGGCCACGGTCAAACCGCGCGCGGCGGCTTCCTGCAGCGCGTTCACCGGGGTGACGCGGCCCGACGCGGTGCCGAGCAGCGCGGCGACCAACAAACGCGTGAGCGGGCGCGTGTCCAGCGCGTCGGTGCGACCGGCGTAGGTGATTTCCAAGCGCGTCGGCGCGCGCACGAAACGCACCGCGAGGCGACCGAGCGCCGACATCAGCGGCATCCACGGCCCGACCTCGCGCGCGGCTTCGGCAGTGAGCGGCGGCAAGTTGACGCAGCCTGCGACCGCGCCGGTGGCGACGAAATCGACGATCTGCCGCGCCAAAATCGTGCTGACCGCCTGCTGCGCTTCGCTGGTGGACGCGCCCAGATGCGGGGTGAGAATCAGCTTCGGATGCGCGCGCAGCGGCGAATCGGCCGGCAGCGGTTCGGTCGCGAACGTATCGAGCGCGGCGCCCGCGAGATGGCCTTCGTCGAGCAACACGCGCAGCGCGTCTTCGTCGACCAAACCGCCGCGCGCGGCGTTGATCAGATACGCGCCTTTCTTCATCTGGCGCATGCGCGCTTCGGACAGCAGATTGGTGGTGTCCTTGGTGCGCGGAATATGCAGGGTGACGATGTCGGCCCAGGCCAGCAAGTCGTCGAGCGTCTTCAGCGCGACGCTGCCTTTGCCCGCCGCGGACGCCGGCAGAAACGGATCGTACGCCGCCACTTCCATGCCGATGCCCTGCGCTTTGCGCGCGACGGTGCTGCCGATGCGGCCGAGACCGATCACGCCCAGGCGCTTACCCTCCAGTTCGAAGCCGGTGAGACCGGCCTTCGGCCACTGCCCGGCCTTCATGCCGGCGTCGGCCTTCGGCACGTGGCGCGCCAACGCGAACAGCAGCGATACCGCGTGTTCCGCGGCGGCCAACGTATTGCCGTCCGGCGCGTTCATTACCGCGATGCCCTTGGCGGTAGCGGCGTCCACATCGATGGTGTCGACGCCGGCGCCGGCGCGGCCGATGACTTTGAGTTGCTTCGCCGCGTCGATGGCCTCGGCGGTCACCAGCGTGGCCGAACGCACGAGCAGCGCGTCCACGCCTTCCAGCGCGGCGGCGAGCTTGGCGGGGTCTTTGATCGGATCGGAAATTTCGACGGTCCAACCGGCGTCGCGGAACATCGCGAGCCCGTCTTCGTGAATCCCGTCGCAGGCGAGAACTTTCGGTTGCGGCTTCATGGCATCGGCTCCAAGTGGGGAAGGAATCCCGCGGAACCCTGCAAGCCGGCGCATCGCAAACGCAGGTTCGTTCGAGGCGAGAAAAGCCGTGGAACGAACCGGGACCATGACGCTGGTCCGGTGAACGCTTATTCCGGCGAAAGCCGGGCAAGCATCCACTTGCGGGTCGGGAGACGGGGCCGGCTGGCATGGGAATCCGCGACCCGAACAGCCTAACAGACCCGGCGGCGATGACAAGCCCAGGCCGCGGCCGCACACTCCCGCGCCCGCTGAATACGTCCTCAGACATCGGATTCGCGACCGGCGCGGCGCGTCCACGGCGCGATCGGGCGATGCAATCGCGCGACGAACGGCGCATGATCGCTCGAAACGATGGGCGCAAGCCCCAGGAGAATCCCGCCATGCCGCGAATCGAGGGCACTTTCGAGATCGTCCGCGCGATCCAACCGACGCTCGATTTGGGCGACGGCGCGCAGGCGATGCACGTCCGCTTCGACAAACGTTTCCACGGTGCGTTGGACGCGACCAGCGTCGTGCAGATGCTGGGATTCATGACCGCAACCGAGGGCTCCGCCGCGTATGTGGCGATCGAGCGGATCGTCGGCACTCTCGATGGCCGCACAGGCGCCTTCGTCGTGCATCACACCGGTCGGATGGATCGCGGCGAGCCCACGTTGCGGGTCGGCGTGGTGCCGGACTCCGGCAGCGAAGGGTTGACCGGCCTGCGTGGGGAGATGAGCATCGAAATCGTCGAGGGCGAGCATCGCTACGCGTTCGACTACGAATTGCCGACGTAACGCCTACGCCCGAAACGCGCGGGCCGCCCCGCCCGAAACCCGCCCGTGCGCCGGGATAACGTCGGATTGACGATGCCGTAACGGTTTTTGAGACCGCTCGGGGGTAGCGTTTGCGGGCCGGCATCCGCCGGCGAGATTTCGGAAAAGGATCGCACATGAAACTCGAGTTCTCCCGCCGCGCATCGCGTCGCGCGCTCGCGCTCGTCGCCGCCGTCTCGACCGCTTTTCTGATCGGCATCGCCGTGGCCGCCGCGCCCGGCCCGACCTCGAACGGCGAGTTCTACTACTATCGCGACGCCGCCGGCAAAGTCATCGGCTATCGCGCGATCAAATGCGACGGCACTTACGTGTCGTGGGGTAAAACCAGCGCGAACTATTCGAACGGCTACATGCTCTGCGACCCGGACATCTGATCCGCCATCGGACCGTGTCGCCCCGCATCGAGACGCGCCATCGCACGCGTTCGATGCGACTTCGACGAAAACGGCGGCCTAGGCCGCCGTTTTCGCATCGCCGCTCGGGCGGATTCGCGCGATCACTTCGTCGCCGGCACGCCCATTTCCTGCAGCAGACGCGGCGCCGGATACACCTCTTGCATGATCCAGCGCATGTAGCGCTGATCGACCGAGATCATGCGCGTGACCGCCGGGTCGAACAGCCAGTTGGAACTGACCGACTCCCAATTGCCGTCGAACGCCAGACCGACCAACTTGCCTTGGCCATCCAACACCGGCGAGCCGGAATTGCCGCCGGTGATGTCGAGGTTCGAGAGGAAATTCACCGGCACCGTGCGCAGTTTCGCGTCGGCATAGCCGCCGTAACGCTTGGCGGCGATCGCGTCGAGCAAGGTCTGCGGCGCGGCGAAGGGTTCCACGCCGGTGGCCTTGGCCGCCACTTGTTCCAGCTTGGTGAAGGGCTCTTGGCGGGTGCCGTCGCGCTTGGTGTAGCCCATCACGTTACCGAAGGTGATGCGCAGCGAGCCGTTGGCGTCCGGGTACACGGATTCCTTCTTGCTCCGCTTGTATTCCCGCACCGCGTTGAGGAACACCGGGCGCGCGACCATCGCGTCGCCCGCGCGGGTCTTGCGACCTTCCTCCAACTGCAGCAGCGTCGGCGTCATCGCCACCGCGAAACGGATCGCGGGGTCTTTGCTGCGCTCGAAGGCTTGGCGATCGGCCTGCATCCATTTCAGACGCTCGGCGGTGTCGCCCAGTTTCGTTTCCGCCAAGGCTTTGAGCCGGTTGGCGATCGTCTTGTCGTCGTTGCCGTCCAGCCACTTGTCCATCGCGGTCAAGCGCTGCTGCGGCTGCAGTTTCAGATATTGGGTGAGCCAGTATTTCTGAAGCTCGCGATCCATCTTCGGATGGTAGCGACGCTCCATTTGCCGCAGCGAGCCTTCGATCGCGGCGTAATCGCGCTGCTGATAACCCGGCTCGCGTTCGGCGTCGGGTTTCTCGCGCTCGATCGCCAATCGATACAACTGCACCGCCGTCGCCAGCGTGCCGTTGCGCAACAACTGGCCGAGCACCAAGTCGCGTTCCCGCGTGTTGACGGCTTGCGCATGCAGACGCAACAGCGCCTCGTGCGCATCGAGCGCGAACTTGCCCTGATCGCCGCGCTTGCGCAGCCAGGCCAGCATTTCCTGCTCCTGTTTGCGCTTGACCTCCTCGGCGCCCATGCGCTGGAAGCCCTCGAGCTGGCCGTCGTAGTTCTTCAGCGTGTTTTCCCAGCCGCGCACGGTGTTGGCGTATTTCACGCCGATGTCGGGGTTCTTCTTCGCCTCGGCCTCGACCAACGCGACCAGCGCTTTGAGATGACGGCTCGTCGCCGGGTAGGTCCAATCGGCGGTGTTCTGGAATTCGTCGGCCAGCGCATAGCGATTGGTGCTGCCGGGGTAGCCGGCGACCATCACGAAATCGCCCTGCGCGAGCGGCTTATCGGCGATCTTCAGGAAACGCTTGGGCTGATACGGCACATTCTCGGTCGAATACGCCGCAGGCACGCCGTTCGGGCCGACGTAGGCGCGGTAGAACGAGAAATCGCCGGTGTGGCGCGGCCACATCCAGTTATCCACTTCGCCGCCGTAGTTGCCGATGCTGGCCGGCGGCGCGTAGACCAGGCGCACGTCCTTGATTTCCAGATTGCGGAAAATGCGGTATTCGCTGCCGCCGGAGAAGCTGTAGAACTGACAGCGATAGCCCGGCTGCGCCTCGCACTGCGCGACCAGCCGCTTTTCGATGTCGTCGCGCGCCTTGCTGCGCGCCAAGCCGTCGCGCGCGGAGCCGATCGCGTTGCGCACTTGCGGAGTGACGTCGTCGATGCGGTCGAGCACGAAGATGCGCGCGTTCGGGCCGGCGCTCAGTTCTTCGGCGTTGCTGGCCGCGTTGAAGCCGTCGAGAATCAGATTTTTCTGCGGCGTGGAATTGAGCTGGATCGCGCCGTAAGCGCAATGATGATTCGTGGCGACCAAGCCCTGCGGCGACACGAAGCTGGCGGTGCAGCCGCCCAGCGAGACCACCGCGCCCAGCGGGTCGCCGGTGAGGTCGGCCAACTGCTTCGGATCGAGCTTGAGACCGGCGGTCTTCAGCGGACCGGAAATTTCCGGCAGTTGTTGCGGCACCCACATGCCCTCGCCGGCATGGACGGAGGGGACGCTCGCGACGACGGTCGCGGCGGCGGCGAAAAGAACGGGAGCGAATCCAGGACGGCGCATGCGGTGATCTCGGCAGAAAGCGAAGGGATCGATGGCGGTTGGGGTTCGCGGACGGCAGCGCGAGCGGCGCGACGCGAACGGACGGTCTGGGAGTCTAGCCGCCCGCTTCCGCGCGGCGCTAGGCCGATGGTCATGGTTCGCGCCCACCGACATCGCCGAACGCATGATCGGCCACGCCTCGCATGCCCATCGCACGCCCGGCGCGTTTCGATGCGGACGATCCTGCGCCTTCGCGTTGGCGTGCTCCCTGACTGCTCGCCTCGCCATACGCCGCGGCATGGGCGCGGTCGCGGATCGCCGCGCGTATAATCCGCGCCCTCTCCGCCGCCGCACGACGAGAACCGCATGTCCGCCACCACGATGAAAGCGTTGGTCAAGCGCGAAGCCGGCAAAGGGATTTGGATGGAACGCGTTCCGGTGCCGACGATCGGCCCGAACGAAGTGCTGATCAAATTGGAAAAAACCGCGATCTGCGGCACCGATCTGCACATTTATCTGTGGGACGACTGGAGCCGGCGCACGATCAAGCCCGGCTTGGTCATCGGCCACGAATTCGTCGGTCGCATCGTCGAGATCGGCCCCGGCGTCACCGGCTATCGCATCGGTCAGCGCGTCTCCGCCGAAGGCCACATCGTCTGCGGCCACTGCCGCAACTGCCGCGCCGGCAAACCGCATCTGTGCCCGAACACCGTCGGCATCGGCGTGAACCGCGACGGCGCGTTCGCCGAATACATCGCGATGCCGTCGAGCAACCTGTGGCCGATTCCCGACCAGATCCCCAGCGAACTGGCCGCGTTCTTCGACCCATACGGCAACGCCGCGCATTGCGCGCTCGAATTCGACGTGGTCGGCGAAGACGTGCTGATCACCGGCGCGGGCCCGATCGGCGTGATGGCCGCGGGCATCTGCAAGCACATCGGCGCGCGCAACGTGGTCGTCACCGACGTGAACGACTATCGGCTCAAACTCGCCGCCGACATGGGCGCCACCCGCGTCGTCAACGTCAGCAAGAGTTCGCTGAAGGACGTGATGGCCGACCTGCACATGGAAGGCTTCGACGTGGGCCTGGAAATGAGCGGCAACCCGCACGCGTTCAACGACATGCTCGATTGCATGTACCACGGCGGCAAGATCGCGCTGCTGGGGCTGCTGCCGAAAGGCGCGGGCGTGGACTGGGACCGCATCATCTTCAAGGGCCTGACCATTCACGGCATCTATGGCCGAAAGATGTACGAGACCTGGTACAAGATGACGCAGTTGGTGCTCTCGGGGTTTCCGCTGGGCAAGGTGCTGAGCCACCAACTGCCGATCGACGAATTCCAGACCGGCTTCGACCTGATGGAATCGGGAAAGTCCGGCAAGGTGGTGTTGAGCTGGAATTGAGCCGTTCGGTGCCCCTGAGGGCGCGACCGGCGACAAAGACGATGCCCGCGCCCACGAAAAAAGCGCCCGAAGGCGCTTTTTTCGCGAATGGGCGCCGAAACGCCCGATCGAACGCGCGTCTCGGCGATCAGCCGCCGACCGAGAAGGTCAACACGACCTTGTCTTCGGCGTTGTCTTTGCCGAACACGTCTTCGGCGTTGTTGTCGGTGCCGACGTAACCCAGACCGATGTTGACCGGCCCGAAGTCGCGGTTGGCGCCGATCGAGTAGTCCAAATAACCGTCTTCGGACGCCAGATCGTTATCGAGCGTGGTGTAGCCGATACCGGCGGTCAGGTTGATGTCGTGGCCCACGTCCCAGCTACCGCCCATGCCGAGGTAAACGCTGTCGGTGTCGGTGTTCAGGTAGTCGTTGGTGTAGCCGAGGGTGGCGGTGTAGTTCTCGGCGAAGGTCAGCTTGCCGATCAACTCGTTGTAGGCGTAGTCGACGCCATCGGGCTCGCCGGCGTAGTTGTAGCGGACCAGTTGGACGTCGAGGTTGGTCGCGCCGAGGTCGCCGTTCCAGCCGATGAAGGTGTCGATTTCGGCATCGGTTTCGGTATCGGCGGCGCCGAAGTCCACGTTCGACGCCCAAGCGCCGACGTACAGACCGTTCGACCAGCTATAGCCGGCGCCGGCCTGAATGGCCGCGTGGTCGTCGGTCTGAGAAATGCCGCGGAACAGGTATTCCGAGGTGGCGGCGGCGTTCCAGTTGAAGCCGGCGCTATCTTCTTCCTGCGCCTGGGCAGCGAGCGGCATCAGCGCCAGAAGAGCCAAAGAAATCAATTGCTTACGCACTTTAACCTCCTAATAGTAGATAAGGATTCGGACGGTGGCTTGGGGGGAGCGGGAGCAGATTAACTCATATTTAACCAATTGAGGCGGATTCTAGGGCCTTCGCGCTCGCTCGTTCATCTTGAGGGGACGACGATTCGGCGGCGCGAAGCCGGGAGAACGCGGGAATCTGCCCCAATCCGTCGCATTCGGGTCAAGTCCTGACAATTCCTCACCGGGATCGGTGGTATCGGCGCGATACTCGCGCCTGGGGAATGCGCGAAGACAAGGAAATCGCAGGCGAGCACCGCGCGCGGCCGGCTGCTGTCAATTATTTGGCATCGTATTTGCTTGTAGCGTTCGACAAAAGCTAACAGTTTCGTATCGGCTAACACTCAGACGGGTTCGGAGGCGGTTCGCAATGGCATACACGGTTGCTTTGTGCGGTTTGACGGCGCGGGACTCGCGCCTGCTCGAGATCGTGATCAATCGCGCCGGAAGCGCCAAATTCGCCTTTCATGCCGTTCAGGCCGACAACGCTCATGAACCGCGTGTGGCGATCGTCGACGCCAGTTCGCCGGTCTCGATGACTCTCTACCACGAGTTGCGCCAGCGCCACCCGCAACTGATCTCGGTGACGATTTCCGACCACGGCCTGGCCGGCGACACGCGCTACCGGATCGAGCGCAAGTCTTTGTTCTTGCAGGTGATGAAGGTACTGCAGGACCTGGCCGAGCACGAATTCACCGGCAGCAAAGTCAGCCATCACCCCGCCGCCGCGACCGCGCCGGCGACCGCGACGCCCGTGGCCGAATCGGTGTTCCACCAGACCGCGGCGTCCGACCAATCGGTCCAGCTCTCGGCGCTCGTGGTCGACGACAGCCTGACCGTGCGCGAGCAACTGCGTCAGGCGCTCGATCGTCTGGGCATCACCTGCGACCAGGCCGACAGCGCCGAAGCGGCGATGGCCTTGCTCAAGCAGCGCAGCTACGACCTCGCGTTTCTCGACGTGGTCATGCCCGGCACCGACGGCTACGAGCTGTGCCGCAAGATCAAACACAACCCCTACACCCGCCTGATGCCGGTGCTGATGTTGACCAGCCGGTCGTCGCCGTTCGATCGCGCGCGCGGCGCGCTGTCGGGCTGCGACAGCTATCTGACCAAACCGATCACCTGGGAAACCTTCCGCCAGGCGGTCGACAAAGCCCTGCTCAAGCATTTCCGCAACGATCGCGCGCAGTTGCTCGCGCGCGGTTACCGCTCGTGATCGAAGGCCACGGCCGAACTCTCTGACCGGATGCGCCCTCGCCGCTTCATCGCAACCGATCGAGACCGCTTTACCCCGCACCACCCGCGCACGACGCGCGCCCTGTTCGAACACCCATGGAGACACGCATGCCCAAGATTCTGATCTGCGACGATTCCGCCGCCGAATTGGCCAACCTTCGCAGCATCCTCACCGACGCCGGCTGGCATTCGGTCACCGCGTCCAACGGCGCGGAAGCCGTGCAAAAGGCCGCGCTCGAAAAACCGTCGTTGATTTTCCTCGACATCATCATGCCGGACATGGACGGCTACGAAGCCTGCCGCCAACTGCAGGCTAACCCGGACACCAAATCCATCCCGGTGGTGTTCGTCTCCAGCAAGAATCAGAAAGCGGACCACATCTGGGCCAAGATGCAGGGCGCGAAGGCGCTGATCGGCAAGCCGTATTCGTCGGATCAGATTCTCGACACGCTCAAAGCCTATAGCTGACCATGTCGTCGCCCGAGATCGACATCGCATCGCCCGACGCCCGAACGCCCGCGGCCGTTCCGCGGATCGCGTTTCGGCCGCATCGGGCGATGCCGTGGTTGGTCTTGCCTCACGGCTTGGCGATGCAGGTGTTGATCGACGCGCACGCCGTGCAGGTGCCGAACACGCGATCGTGGTTTCGCGGGGTGGTTAGCCAACGCGGCAATTTGATCCCGGTGTTCGATCTGGCCGAGTGGGCCGGGCTACCGCCCGAACGCGCCGAGCGCGAACTCATCGCCTCCATCAATCTCGGTACGCACGCCTCCGCGTGCGCGCTGGTCTGCAGCGACACGCCGACGCTGACGCGCCTCTCGACGACCGCAGACGACGACGCGTCGCCGGCATCGGAAGAACGCGCCGGAACGGTTCCGCCCGCGCTCGCGCCGTACCTTTCGCGCCGCCAGCGCGGCGACATCGGCCCGGCGCACGAATTCGACATCCTGCGTTGGATCGCGGCGGCCGCGGCGCACGTGCCCGCGAGCGGCCACTGACGCGACGCGACACCACGACGACCGACTCGGTTACGACAAAGACTCAAAGGAACGTTCCGGCATGGCGACTACCTCAATTCCCTTCCTGGGCAGCATCCGCGGCCGACTCGTCGCGGGCACCGCGGCGCTGGCGCTGATTCCGCTGCTGTTGCTGGCCTTGGCGCTGGGCTATTACGCCAGCCGCCAGTCCGCATCGGCGCTCAATCAGCGCGCCTACGACCAGATGGCCTCGATCCGCGCCGGCAAGCAGGAAGAAATCGTCGCGTACTTCGAGAACGTCCGCGACCTGATGCGCACCGTGTCGAACACCGCGGAAGTGCGACAGGCGCTGATCGATACCGCCGCGACCCAGCCGCAAATGGCCGCCGGCGCCGATCTGGCCGGCGCCAGGGACGCGCTGACGGATTACTACCGGAACGATTTCGGCAAGCAGTACCGCATCCGCAACCCCGGCCAGAACGCCGACATCTCCAAGCTGGTCGACGCGCTGCCGCCGCAGACGCTGGCCGCGCAGTACGCCTACATCGCCGGCAACCCGAACCCGCTGGGCAAGAAGAACGACCTGGACCAAGCGACCGACGGCTCGGCCTACAGCGCCGCGCACGCGCGCATCCACCGCTACGCGCGCCGCGCCGTGCAGAACTACGGCTTGTACGACTTCTTCCTCGTCGACGCCCAAACCGGTTTCGTCGTCTACACGTACTTCAAAGAACTCGATTTCGCCACCAATCTGCGCAACGGCCCGTGGGCGCAAACCGGTCTCGGCCAAGCCTTCTCGAAGGCCGCGGCGGCAAAGACCCCGGACGAGGTGTTCATCACCGACTACGCGCCGTATCGGCCGTCGTACGACGATCAGGCCTCGTTCGTCAGCACGCCGATCGTGCAGGACGGCAAGACCATCGGCGTGTTCGTGGTGCAGTTGCCGATCGACCGCGTCAACGAAATCATGACCTTCAAAGGCAAATGGAAAGACGTCGGTCTGGGCGATTCCGGCGAAACCTATCTGGTCGGCCCGGATAAGACGCCGCGCTCGATCTCGCGCTTCATGAAGGAAAACAGCGCCGGCTTCGTCGAATCGATGCGCGCGCTGAAATTGCAGAACGACAAGCTGGCGGCGATGGACTCGCGCGATTCGAACGTCGGCATGATGCAGGTCGACACCCAGGGCGTGCGTCAAGCGCTCGAAGGCAAGACCGGCACCGCCGTCTACCCGGACTACCGCGGCATCGACGTGCTGGGCTCGTTCGCGCCCATCGACGTGCTGGGCCTCCGCTGGGCGATTCTGTCGGAAATCGACCAATCCGAATCCAATCAACCGATCGCCTCGCTGCAGCGCGGCATTCTGTTCGCGGGCTTGGGCACTCTGCTGCTCGTGGGCTTGGTCGCGTTGTTCGCCGGCTTGCGATTGGCGCGCTCGATCAACACGCCGCTGTCGCAGGTGCAGGACACCGTGCAGAAGGTCACCGCGGGTGACCTCGCCGCACGCACGGGCTTGAAGTCGAAAGACGAAATCGGGCAATTGGCGGGCGCGTTCGATACGCTGCTCGACGATAAGGTGAGCGAACTGGCTCGCGCGCAGCAGGAAAACGAACAGCTCAACAACTCGGTGATCGAGATCATGATGTCGGTGGCGCAGCTCGCGCAGCGCGACCTCAACGTGAAAGTGCCGGTGTCCGAAGACGTGACCGGCGCGGTGTCCGACGCCATCAACATGATGGCGTCCTCCACCGCCGGCGCGCTGAAGCAAGTCAGCACGATTTCGAACCAAGTGTCGGACAGCTCGGGTCGCGTCCGCGAACGCGCGGACACGGTGCTCAAGCTCGCCGACGAAGCCAGCAACCAAGCGAACGCGGCGTCCGCCGAGTTGAGCGCCACCGCGAACGCGCTGCGCCAAATCGGCGATCAAGCGCAGGGCGCCGGCCGCGAGGCCGAACGCGCGCTGACCGCGACCGCCGAGGCGCTGACGGTGGTGCGCGCGACGGTGGACGGCATCAACAACTCGCGCGACCAGATTCGCGAAACGGAAAAGCGCGTGAAGCGTTTGGCCGAACGTTCGCAGGAAATCTCCTCGGCGGTGAACATCATCGGCCAGATCGCCGAACGCACCTCGGTGTTGGCGCTGAACGCGTCGATGCAGGCGGTGGCGGCGGGCGAAGCGGGCCGCGGGTTCGCGGTGGTGGCGGACGAAGTGAAGCGCTTGGCCGAAAACGCCCGCGAAGCGACGCAACAGATCGCCGGCTTGGTGAGCGCGATCCAATCGGACACCACCGAAACGCTGCAAGCGATGAACGGCACGATCGCGCAGGTCGTGGACATCACCAAACTCGCCGACCGCGCCGGCACGCAGATGAACGACACCCGCGCCGCGACCGAAGCGCTGGTGAACTCGGTGCGTACGATTTCCCAAGCCACGCAAACCCAGAGCGAGGCCTCGCAGCGTCTGCTGGCGCGCGCCTACGACCTGATCAGCGCATCGCAGCGCACGCTGGAGGAAATCGAACTGCAGCGCGGCGACACCGAGCAGTTGACCGAGTCGGCGACCTCGCTGGTGCGCACGGTGTCCGAGTTCAGGCTGCCGGGCTGATCGGCGCGATCGATGTCGAACGGGACCGCAATCGACGGAACGGCCGCAGGGCTCGACGAGTTCCAGAGCCGTCTCGACACGCTGGTGATGCTGCTGCAAGCGGCGCATCAGGTGTCGGACATGGCCGAGCCTGCGTTGGTGCACGAAATGATCGGCACGCTGCAGGCGAGCGCCGCCGACGCCGGTTTGCCCGGCGTCGGCGAATTGCTGCGCAGTTGGAAAGCCGCGCTGCACGACCGATTGCGCGGCGAAACGCCGCTGTCGGGCGACGATCTGCTGCAAACCACGCTGTGGTTCATGACTTTGCAAGAACACGTCGCCGGCCGTCTCGACGCGAACGGGCGCGAAATGCTCGCGCGTTTGCCCGAAGGCATCGCCTGGCTGCCGCAACTGTCACCGGCCTTGGTGCGCGCGATTCTGCGCAAGCTGGAAACCTCGTCGCACACCGCGACCGATGCTTCGGCATCGCTCGCCGAAGAAGACGCGACGCGCGCGTTCGCACCATCGCCGGCGGACGCGACCACGACGCCGCAGACCGCGGGCGACGCGAGTGCCGCGGTCGATGCGAGCGACGCATCGCCTGCCGACCGCTCTTCGCTCGCGTCGTCTTCGCCGCACGACAACGGCATCGCGCCGCCGTCGAACTCCGTCGGTGGCTTGGACGTGACCGCCGCGCTGCTCGCGCAATTGCCGCCCGAATTCCTCGCTGCCTTCCCGCCCGGCGCGCTCGACGATCTGCCGCCGGACGTGCTGGACGCGCTGCTAAGCGAAACCCGACGCGGCGGCGACGATGCCTTCGCGATGACGTTCGATACGGACACCCAAGCCGCATCGAAAAACGACGGCGCCAACGCCTTCATCGGCATCGAGACGGAACCGACTTCGCTCACCGACGCGGGGCAAGACCCATCGCTCGCATCGACGGCCGAGACGGTCGTGGACGCCATCGACGAAGCGTCCGCAGCGTCCGATGCGACTCTCGCCGACGACACGACGGCAGAGGTCGCGGACGCGCCGAGCGACGACGCCTTCGCCGATACGCAGGCGCCCAGCGAAACGCGGCTCTTCCTGACGGACGATGCCGGCGCCGATGCGGACCGCGATGCGAACGCCGTCGCGTTCGCGCACGACTCGGCGCCGGACGAAACCGCAGCGCCGAGCGCCACGCACACAACCACCGAAGCAGCGCTCGCCGAAGCGTCGTCGAGCGACGCCGCACTCGAACCCGCGTTCGCCTTCGATAGCGCCGCTTTCGATAGCGTCGCCTTCGACGGCATCGCCCGCGATGACGCGCCGCGCGCGAACGACGCCTCCGCTGCGACGATTTGGATCGGGCAAGAAGAGTTGGACCTCACGCGTCAAGCGATCGTGGAGCAAGTGCTGCCGCTCGCGCAGGCGTGGGCGGACACGCCGGACGCCGAGGCCAATGCGCCGATCCTCGACGAGTTGACGTACCAATGTCAGTTGGTCGTCAACGTGATGGAATTGATCGGTACGCACACGCTGGCCCACGGCATGGACGCGATCCGCGTCGGCATCGAAACCCGCGACCCGGCGATTACGCCCGAGACCGTCGCGATTTGGTGCAGCGTGCTGCTCGCGGCGATCGAAACGCCGAACGCCGACTCGGCCGAATCGCTGACGATCGCCTCGCTGGATGTGCCCGCGCTCGACGACGCGTGGCGCGCGGCGCTGATCGACGAATTCGCGCGCGTGCGCGTCGGCCTGGACCCGGCGCTGATCGCGGAACGCAAAACGCAGGCGCTGCCCGAAGACGTCGCGCTCTCGCCCGCCGACGACGTGCTGCCCAGCGTGCTCGACGGCATGCTGCGCGAATTGCCCGGGAATGCGGGGCGCTTCGGCGCGTCGGTGCGTGCGCTGGCCGAAACCGGCGCGTTCGACGCCATCGACGAAGCGCGCCGCGTCGCGCATACGCTCAAGGGCGACGCCAACACCGTGGGCGTGCGCGGTCTCGCCAACATCACCCACGCGCTGGAAGACATTCTGATCGTGCTGGCGAAGCGGCCGGAGCTGCTGAACGCCGAATGCGCGGATCTGCTGATCGACGCCGGCGATACCGTGGAGGAAATCGCCGACCATCTGCTCGGTCGCGGTCCCGCGCCGAGCGGTTTGCTCGACACCTATCAACATGTGCTCGACACCGCCAACGCACTGGCGGACGGCGCCGATGCGGTGCCCGCTAAGGCCGCGTCCAGCGCACCGCAGACTACGGCCGAAGCGCTCGCCTCCGACGATGGCGACGCGTCGGCGATGCCGCGCGCCGATGCGGACACGATCGAACCGGCCTCGGGCATGGCCGCGTCCGGCATCCAAAGCCTCAACGTTCCCAGCGAATTGCTCGACGAGTTGCAGCGTCTGGCCGGCGAAAGCCTGGTGACCGCGCGCCAAATCGACCGACAGCTCGAAAGCCTCGGCGGCCTGCACCGCGATCAGCGCCAGGGCGTGCGCAGCACCCACGAATTGATGGGGCGTCTCGACGACCTGGTGGCTCTGCGCGGCGCGGCGCTTCAGTCCACCGCGCAGAAGACCGGCGCGGAACTCGACCCGCTGGAAATCGACCAATACAACGAACTGCACGTGATCTCGCGGCAGTTGCTCGAAGCGCACGACGACAGCGCCGAATTCATGCGCCGCATCGAGCGCACGATGAACGCGCTGGCCGAGCTGCGCAACGAACAGGAACAGCTCAACCGCGAACTGCAGCGCACGGTGCTGCGCACGCGCACGGTGCCGTTCAGTCAAATCTCCGCGCGTCTGCAGCGTATCGTGCGTCAGACGTCGAAACAGGTGCTCAAGCCGGTGCGATTGGAGTTGGTGGGCGAAAGCCTGCCGCTGGACGCCGAACTGCTCGAACGCGTGGTCGAACCGCTCGCGCATGTGCTGCGCAACGCGATCGACCACGGTATCGAGTCGCCGAGCCGCCGACGCGACATCGGCAAACCGGAGGAAGGCCGCATCGAGGTGCGCGTCGGCCTGCAAGGCGACTCGGCGCTGATCGACATCCAAGACGACGGCGCCGGCCTCGATTTCGCCGCGATCCGCGAACGCGCGCTCGAAGCGGGTCTGCTGCGCGAGGATCAAGACGCGGACGAACGCCTGCTCACCCGCATGATCCTGCTGCCCGGGTTCTCCACCCGCAGCGCCGCGACGGAAGTCTCCGGCCGCGGCATCGGCATGGACGTGGTGAATCAGCGCATCGCAGCGCTGCGCGGCGCGATGAGCATCGTCAGCGAACGCGGCGTCGGCATGCGCGTCTCGCTGCGCTTACCGGTTACGCAAACGCTCGCCAACGTGATCGTCGCCCGAGGCCAGCGCCAAGTCAGCGCGGTGGTGGCGTCGTCGGTGGAACGCGTGGTCAGTTTCGCCGCCGGCGAATGTCTCTACGACGCGCACGACGGGCGCATGTGGGTGATGCTCGGCGACGAACGCGTGCCGGCGTTGCCGATCGAAACCTTCTACGGCGCCTCGGCCGACCCGCGCATGTGGTTGGACGCCGCTGGCGTCGGTCTGCAGGTGCGCGACGGCGACGGCCGCGTCAGCGTAGTGTTGGTGCAAGGCATCGACGAAGTGCGCAGCACCGTGGTCAAGCCGATCGGCGCGTATCTGCCGCCGATCCCCGCGGTGCGCGGCATCACTCAGCTCGGCGACGGCGGCTTGGCCCCGGTGATCGACGTCGACGTGCTGCTGCAATCGCTGCAGTCGCGCGCGCTGGGCACGGGCGCCTTGACGCTGGCCGATACCGCGCCGGCGACGCGCGTGGTGGTGGCCGACGACTCGCTCAGCGTGCGCCGCGCGCTGGAGCAATTGATGCAGGACGCCGGCTTCGAAGTGGAAACCGCGCGCGACGGCTTCGAGGCGCTGGCCGCGATCCAAGCCAAACCCACGCACGCCGTGCTGGTGGACTTGGAAATGCCGCGCATGAACGGGCTGGAAGTGACCCGCAACCTGCGCACGCACGCCGAAACCCGCGACCTGCCGGTGGTGATGATCACCTCGCGCGCTACCGAAAAGCACCAAGCCATGGCCGAGCAAGCCGGCGTGACCCGGATGCTGGGCAAACCGTTCTCGGAAGACAGTTTGGTCGCCCTGGTGCGCGAACTGATCGCCGAGCGCGCCGGGACCGCCGATTCGGCGTCGTAAGCCGCTTCCGCATAGGGCGCGCCTAGGCGCACCGGCTCTTCTCTCCACGATTCGCGCGCTAAGACGCGCCGGCAAGCGTTCCGACGATTCGGTGCGTCTCGAGAGCCGGCCGACTTTCTTCGGCGATTCGGTGCGCCGAGGCGCACCCTATGCGCACCTCACGCGGTCGCGGGCGTCTTCCGAGCGATCCGGGCCGCGATGCGAACGAAGCGGCCGCGTACACTACGCGCCTGATCACTTCGCGCCTTCGCCGCCATGTCCGACGCCCGCCTCACACAACGCTACGCCGACGAACTCGACCAGATCCGCGCGCAAGGCCTGTTCAAATCCGAGCGCATCATCGCCAGCCCGCAGTCGGCGGAAATCGCGCTCGCCGACGGCCGCAAGGTGCTGAACTTCTGCGCCAATAATTATCTCGGTCTCGCCGATCATCCCGACATCGTCGCCGCGGCCAAAGACGCGCTCGACAGCCATGGCTTCGGCATGGCGTCGGTGCGATTCATCTGCGGCACGCAGGACCTGCATAAGCGGTTGGAAAAAACGATCGCCGCGTTCTTCGGCACCGAGGACACCATCCTCTACGCCGCCTGTTTCGACGCCAACGGCGGCCTGTTCGAACCGCTATTGGACGACAACGACGCCATCGTCAGCGATGCGCTGAATCACGCCTCGATCATCGACGGCGTGCGCCTATGCAAAGCCAAGCGCTATCGTTACGCGAACTGCGACATGGCCGATCTGGAACGACAACTGCAGCAAGCGAAAGCGGATGGCGCGCGCACCATCCTGATTTCCACCGACGGCGTGTTCTCGATGGACGGCTTCGTTGCGCCGCTCGACCGAATCACCGCGCTCGCCGCACAGTACGACGCACTGGTGCATATCGACGAATGCCACGCCACCGGCTTCCTCGGCGCCACCGGCCGCGGCTCGGCGGAAGTGCGCGGCGTGATGGAGAAGATCGACATCTTCACCGGCACCCTCGGCAAGGCGATGGGCGGCGCGCTGGGCGGCTTCACCACCGCGCGGGCCGAAGTGATCGAAATGCTGCGTCAGCGCTCGCGGCCGTATCTGTTCTCCAACTCGCTGCCGCCGCACGTCGTCGCGGCCGGCATCAAAGCCTTCGAGATGCTGGCGACCGCGGGCGATCTGCGCGAGCGTTTGTCCGAAAACACCCGCTATTTCCGCGAAAAAATGACGGCGCTGGGGTTCGAGATCAAACCCGGCGCGCACCCGATCTGCCCGGTGATGCTGTACGACGCGCCGTTGGCGCAGCGCTTCGCGGAGCGGCTGCTCGAAGAAGGCGTCTACGCGATCGGCTTTTTCTTCCCGGTGGTGCCGAAGGGCCAAGCGCGCATCCGCACGCAAATGAGCGCCGCGCACACGCGCGAACATTTAGACCGCGCGATCGACGCCTTCGCGCGCATCGGCCGCGAATTGGGCGTGATCGGCGCCTGAACGTCGAGCCGCGCGATGCGCCCCGCCCTACGACGTCTGTTTCTGCGCGCGGTGCATAGCGACGCCGAAGCGACGTTTCGACGGCACGGGTCGGCTGCGGGCGAATGGGAAACGCGCTGTTTGCATTGCCGCTCGCGCCTGCACGTGCGCGAAGACGGCGAAGCGCTGGGCCACGCCACGCTCGAACACGTCGTGCCGCAGGCCTGGTTCGGCAAACGCGCCGCGAAAACGCTGACCGCGCGCGTCGGCGACGATCCCGACGACCCGCGCAATCTCGCCATCGCCTGCGCGGGCTGCAATCATGGGAAGGGCGTCAGTCACGACGCGAAAGGCCCCAACGACGCGCGCGCCGTCGACGTCGTCGCCGCGCTGTTGGAACGTCGGCTCGCGCGCTGGCGCGAACCGACGGAAACGCCGAATCGCTGAACCGCGTCAGCGCTGGGCCAGAATCATCGCCTGCTCGAGATTCGTGAGCGTCGCATTGATTTGAACGATGGAGACCTCGGCGTTGATGCGCGCGTTCGCCGACAGCGGGGACTGGCTCAAAACGCTCAGCTTCGCGCTGAGCACCTGAATTTGCGCACGCAGAACATCCGAGTACAACACCGCCTGCTGCTGATAAGAAGCGTTGCGGTAGAGCCCGCGATTGAGCGTGTCGATGTTCTGCAGGTACAGCGACGTGACGTAGTTCTGCATCACGACGGAATTGACGTTCGCGCTCGTGAAATATTGCCTCGCGGCGTTCGCGTTTCGGGCGACCGCATACTGGCTGCCGATTTGGAAGTTCAACTTCATCACGTAAAAATTATTTTTCGCGACTTGCAGGTATTGATTCGCCGTATTGGGCTCCGCTTGCGCGTGCCCAGCCAAAAGCGCCAACAGGCTCAACATCATCGCCGCGAAGCCCAGGCGGAATCCGCCCCATTTCGGCGCCCGCTCCGAGCGAGTCGTCGCGATCGCATTTTCTTGCGTTTTCATGCCATTTCTCCTTTAAGTCGAGGTGCGCCGAAAGACCTTCGCGACAGCCGGCGCGGTACTGTCGTATCGAATTCGCATCCGGATCGGCCAAAACGCGCGGTCTCGCGCGCGGCGAGCGATCGACGCCTTCGAGGCGATACGTCGAATCGCGCTGCGATGGCTTAGCGTTTTCGCGGCGGCTTGGGGGGCTGCGCCGATTTCGACGACGGCTTGCCCTTCGCGATGCGGATGCCGCGGGCTGTCATCCACGCATCGAAATCCTCGGCGCTCATTCGCTGGCCGTTCTGGCTCATCTCGAAGCGATTCTGTTTCGCGATGGTCGCGGGCATCGGATCGACCGCGGGCGTGCGCTGGGCGCTCGGCGGCCGAGTGGCGCAGGCGGAAAGCGCGAGGACGCCGCAGAGCGCGGCGATGGGGGTGGTTGAACGCATCATCGAACACCGATCCGGTCGTACGGATGGATCCCCCGGGCGAAGTGTAGACGCGCGCGCGGCGAAGCAGGTCGCGTCGGGCGCGATCTCGCTCACAAAATCGGCGATCCGATGCGGGTTCGTCTTGCCAGTTAAGGCAAGCCGAGCGCTTCAGGCGAGCGCGCGCGCCTCGTCGGCGTCCAACCGTCGCCACTGCCCTTTCGGCAAGTCGCCGAGTTCGAGACCGCCGATCGCGACCCGCACCAACCGCAGCACGCCGATGTCGAACGCAGCCAGCAAGCGCCGGATCTGCCGATTGCGGCCTTCGTCGAGCGCGATTTCCAGCCAGCCGCGCTTTTCGCCGCGACGCAGCGATGTCGCGGAGGCGGCCGCGATCCGCAGCGTGCGGCCTTCGATCTCGACCTCCACACCCGCGCGCAGCGCGCTGAGCAGCGCCTCGTCGGGCACGCGATCGATTTGCACGTGATACGTCTTGATCGGGCCGGTGCGCGGATCGGCGATCCGCGCCGCCCACATCGGATCGTTGGTGAACAGCAACAAGCCCTCGCTGGCTTTATCCAAACGCCCGACCGGCGCCAGCCACGGCAGCGGCTCGCCGTCGAGCGTCGCGCCGTCGAAGCAGCGATACACCGTGTCGCGCCCGCGCTCGTCGCGCGCGCTGACGACGAGGCCTCGGGGTTTGTTGAGCATCAGATGGATCGGCGCGACCGATTCGGCGCGTCCGTCGTCGATCGCGATATCGTCGCGATCCAACGCGACCGGATATTCGGCGTCGCGCACGACGCGGCCGCCGACGCGCACCCGCCCTTCGCGAATCCAGGCCGCGGCTTGGGTGCGCGAACACAATCCGCGCTTGGACAGCACGCGCGCGAGTCCATAGCGAGCGGGTTTCGACGACGCGGCCGGCTCTTCTCGACCGGCCGCAGCGCCGCGTTCGGACGCCGCGCGCGTCCGCGGCGCGGCGCGGGCCTCGATCGGTCGAGCCGCACGCGCGCGCGGCGGTCGCTGCGAAGCGCGGCGCGTCACTCCGCAGCGTCCCGCATGGCGGCGCTTCCCTGGAGCGCCTGCAATGCGGCCATCGCATCGCCCGCGCGCTCGATCGGCACGAACAGATGGTCGTGATAGGCCGCGGCCACGATATTGCAGGCGATGCCTCGCTCCGCTAACGCGGCGGCGACCGCGGCGGTCATGCCGATGGCCTCCAAGTCGGAATGCACCGTCAACGCGATCCACGCGCATCTGAACAGCGGTTCGAGGCCGGCCGCGCGCGCATCCTCTTCGCGGGCGACGACGGTGATCGCTTCGGCTTCGCGAAACAGCGCGAGCGGTTTCGATCGCGCGACTTGCGCTTCGTCCGCGCAAGTCGCGTACGCCCACACGCCGGGCTGCAGTTCCGGGCGCAAACTGCGCAGCAATCGCGGCAATTCTCGAATCGGATCCGACATCGCGTCATGGTAACGCGGCACGGCCGTCGACGATGGACGCTCTGCGCGCCTCGAAGGTCACGAGGCGATACGAGCGAATATCGTCCGACGGACTGCCAAAGCATCGGCACGCATCGCGGCCGCGTCGCATGCGTCGACCGATACGCTGGGGAGGGGAACGTCTCGATCACTCCCAGACGATGCGGGCGGCGATGGCTCGGTCGACCGATCGCGTGAAGGGCGCGAAGGGCGGACCCGCCTCCGGGGCGCGTTAGCGCTTCTTCTTTTTCGGCGGCGTCGGCGCGGGCGCCGGGGGCGGCGGCGCGGGTGCGGGCGCAGCGGTCGCCGGCCCTTTCACCACGCGAACGCCGCGCGCCTTCATCCAGGCGTCGAACTCGTCGGCGGTCATGCGCTTGCCGTTCTGGGTCATGTCGAACCGCCACGGCGTGTTGTCGTTCGCGGTCTTGGGCTGATATGCGCCCGGGTCGCCCGGCTTCGGCAGATTCGCGACGGCCGGCGCGGCCGAGCACGTTTGCCGGTGCAGTCGGGTCACGACCTCTTCGACGGTGATGCGCTCGTCGACCAGCGTGGCGAAGCCGGCGCCGCCGGGCGCGACGCCCGTGGCCGCTAGTTCGTCCGCGATCGGCGCCAGTTGCAGGGCATTGCTCGCGACCTCGGCGGGCTTGCGCGCGACCTTACAGTCGATGGCCGCCTGCGCCTGAGCGGAAAACAGCATCAACCCGATCGCCCACCCGTATGCCTGACGCATCTGCCGTTTCTCCCGCCGCTGATCGATGCCGGGAGTGTAGAGCCGGGCCGCGCGGGCGACAACCGGAGAGATCATCGACGCGCGCCACGGATCGTTCGAACTGTGCGCGTCGTCGTCGGATGCGAGCGCGACGATTGCGCGGCGGCCACCTATAAGCGGAGCGCGGCGCATCGCGCTGCAGAGAAGCATCGTGGGCGCATCTTCGGGCGATGCATGAGAAAAGTCTGGCAGAACGGCACGGCCCGACAATCGGAACGATAACGCCGAAAACGACGAAGCCCGGCGCGAGGCCGGGCTTCGTGGTGTTGCGGAGAACGCCGCGTCCGAATTACTGGACGTTGAGTTCCGTACGACGGTTGGTCTCGTTACGGCAGCCCGGAACGGTCTGGTCGGTCGGGACCAGCGGACGGCTTTCGCCGTAACCGTTCGGACCCACCAGGCGACCGGCGTCGATGCCGTTGCTGGTCAGGTAGTCGAACACCACCTGGGCGCGGCTCTGCGACAGGTTCTGGTTGTAGCCGTCGTTGCCGCACAGGTCGGTGTGACCGGCGACTTCGACGCGCAGATCCGGGTAGCGCTTCAGGATTTCGACGGCCTCGTTGAGGATGGCGATCGCATCCGGACGCAGCTTGGACTTGTCGAAGTCGAAGTTCACGCCCTTGAGGTCGATGGTGACCTGCACCTTACAACCGTTCGGGCCGATGGCTTCGCCGGCCTGCGAGTTCGGGCACTGGTCGTTGCAATCGTTGACGCCGTCACCGTCGCCGTCTTTGTCGGCGCAGTTCGGAGCCGGCGGCGGCGGCGGCGGCGGCGGAACGACTTCTTCGGTCGGTTCCGGGCCGAGCGGCACGATCACGCCGACCGAGGCCAGCACGTCGCCGAACCAGCTTTCGTCGGACGCGTTGACGCTGCTGTCGTCGTTATCGAGACGGTAGGCCAATTCGGCGCGGACGCCGATGCGGCCGAGGTCGCCCTGCAGACCGCCACCGACTTTCGCGGCGAGGTTGCCGTCTTCGCGCTGACCCGGACCGGCCGGGTTCGGATAGACGTCGTATTCTTCTTCGGCGCGCTGGTAGCCGAGGCCGACGAGGGCATACGGATTCCAGTTACGGCCTTCGGACATGAAGTGACGGCGCAGGTCGATCGAGACGCCGTACTGGCTCCAGTTGAAGTCTTGGCCGCGGACGCCCGACGGAACGCTGCGACGCGGGAGCACCACGCTCTGGCCGTCGAAGTGCGGGTTCTGGTAGTTCAGTTCGCCATCGAGCGACCAGTTGTCGCTGATGAACTTACCGAAGCCGAGGGTCGCGAACGGCGAGTTGTAGGTGCCGCGATCGCCGTCCTGGTTGTTGTAACCAGCCGACGAGGTGACGTACCAACGATCGTCGAACGTCTGCGCGGAGGCCGCCTGAGCCACGCCCAGACCGGTCAAAAGCGCGGCGCAGAGGAGTTTTTTGTTCATTACTCGGTGCTCCTTGAGGGGATTTGAGGGACTCGGTGGCGCGGATCGGGAAAAAGGCATGCCTAGGGCCTGCTCGTTTTATCCATGATCGAGACCGGCCGGGTCATGGCCGATTAACACTAGCATAACAGTTGTGGGAAGCCAAGCACAGTTTAACTTCAACCCCTGTCACCGCGTCGAAGCATCGCCGTGCTTATCTTAAGCCGAGGCGAACCGCAGGGGGAGTCCGATGCGGCCGATTCGACTCAGGGCGCGGGACGGTAAACGGGCCAGGCTTTACGCTTCCCCAACGACGATGCGTCGATGCGCCGAAGACACGCCTCGCTTTCCGCTCGACATCGCGGGCGCGGTGTCGTCGACTTGCGATTCGGGAGTTGAATGCGGCCGCGTTTCCCGGCATCGTGCCCGCTCCGTACGCAAGCGTATTTCCTCGCATGAGCGCCGCCCCCGTTTCGCCTCAGGGCTCCGCGCCCTACCCGCATTTGTTCTCGCCGCTGGACCTGGGCTTCACGACGTTGCGCAACCGCGTGCTGATGGGCTCGATGCATACAGGCCTGGAAGACAAAGCGCGCGATTTTCCGAAGCTCGCCGCGTATTTCGCGGAGCGCGCGGCCGGCGGCGTCGGCCTGATCGTCACCGGCGGGTTTTCGCCGAATGTGCGCGGGTGGCTGAAGCCGTTTTCGAGCAAATTGAGTTGGCCGTGGGAAGTGGGCCGGCACCGCCAAGTCACGCGCGCCGTGCACGAACACGGCGCGAAAATCTGTCTGCAACTGCTGCATGCCGGGCGCTACGCCTATCACCCGCTGTCGGTGGCGCCATCGAAGCTGAAAGCGCCGATCAACCCGTTCACGCCGAGCCCCCTATCGAGTTCCTCGGTGGACGCCACCATCCGCGCCTACGCCAATGCGGCGAAGCTGGCCCGGGACGCCGGCTACGACGGTGTCGAGGTGATGGGTTCGGAAGGCTATCTGATCAATCAGTTCCTCAGCGCGCGCACGAATAAACGCAGCGATGCTTGGGGCGGCGACGTCGCGCAGCGGATGCGCTTCGCGACGGAAATCGTGCGGCGCGTGCGCGACGCCTGCGGGCGCGATTTCATCATCGTGTATCGCCTGTCGATGCTGGAGTTGGTGCCGGAAGGCTCGTCGTGGGACGAGATCGCGACCCAGGCTCAGGCGATCGAAGCCGCGGGCGCGACCATCCTCAACACCGGCATCGGCTGGCACGAAGCGCGCGTGCCGACCATCGCGACCTCGGTGCCGCGCGCGGCGTTCGCGGGCGTCACCGCGAAACTGCGCCCGCACGTGGCGCTGCCGCTGGTGGCGACCAACCGCATCAATATGCCGGATGTGGCCGAGCGCATCCTCGCCGACGGCGGCGCCGATCTGATTTCGATGGCGCGCCCGATGCTGGCCGACCCGGAGTGGGCGAACAAAGCGCGCACCGGCCGCGCGGACCGCATCAACACCTGCATCGCCTGCAATCAGGCGTGTTTGGATCATGTGTTCGAGAACAAGGTCGCGAGTTGTTTGGTGAATCCGCGCGCCGGCGCGGAAACCGAACTGAACTACGCGAAAACCGCGGCGCCCAAACGCATCGCGGTGGTCGGCGCGGGGCCGGCCGGGCTGGCCTGCGCCACGGTCGCGGCCGAGCGCGGGCATCGGGTGACCTTGTTCGAGGCCGCGGACGAGATCGGCGGGCAGTTCAATCTGGCCAAAACCATTCCGGGCAAAGAAGAATTCCACGAAACCCTTCGCTATTTCCGGCATCGCATCGCCGACACCGGCGTGGAGCTGCGCTTGTCCACCCGCGCCGATGCCGACGCCCTGCGCGGCTACGACCACGTGGTGCTCGCGACCGGCGTGGTGCCGCGCAAAGCGACATTCCCGGGCAACGATCATCCGAAAGTGATCGGCTACCTCGACGTGCTGAGCGGACGGGTGATGCCGGGCGCGCGCGTCGCCGTGATCGGCGCGGGCGGGATCGGTTTCGATGTCGCCGAGTATCTGGTGCATCACCCGGTGCTCGATGCGGCCCGCTTCGCCGCCGACCCGTTCCACGCTGTGGAAACGCCGGTCTCGCCCAGTCTGGACGTGCCGCGCTGGATGGCCGAATGGGGCGTGGACCCGACCTACGCCTCGCCCGGCGGGCTCACCAGACCGCAAATCGAGCCTCCGACCCGCGAGGTCTGGTTGCTGCAGCGCAGCCCGGGCAAACCCGGCGCCAAGCTGGGCAAGACCACCGGCTGGATCCATCGCGCCGCGCTCAAGTCGAAAGCGGTCGTCATGCTCGGCGGGGTCGAATATCTCGGCGTGGACGACGATGGGCTGCGTATTCGCGTGCAGTCGAAAGACGGCGCCGCGCAGGAGCAGCGCTTGCCGGTGGATCACGTCATCGTCTGCGCCGGACAGGAACCCCGACGCGATCTGCAGGCGGCGCTGGAGGGCGGCGGCGCCCAAGTGCATCTGATCGGCGGCGCGGATGTCGCGGCCGAACTCGACGCGAAACGCGCGATCGCGCAAGGCAGCCGATTGGCGGCGTCGCTCTGAGGGCGATCGGAGCGCTTGCGCGCTGTTAGCGTGGCCTCCGTGTGTGCGGAGCGCTGGTGTTGGCGTAGAGAGGATTCGGTGAACGGAGAAAAGTGGGTGTCCCTTTCTCTCGTTTCAGGAAAGTGGGTGTCCCTTTCTTGCCTGCGGCCGCCGTTCCTGAACCGACACGCCCTTGGCATCTCACCGCGCCGCGAGTCTCGCTTCGTCATGAGCCGCTGAATAGCCTCTCCATCAGCCCTATTCAGCCAGGAAGGCGAAACCGGTCACAGCCCTTGGCACGCCTCCACGACCGGGGAATCGCCTCTGGCGACAGTCAGTTACGGCGCTTTCCGAACAAAAACTCCAATCAAATCAGCGCTTTTTCATTTTTCTATTCAGATTCGATTCAGCGTTTGCAGCTACCCTACGCCCGCTTTCCCGCCCTGGACGGCGGGGGCCGGCGCGGCAGCGCCAGGCGATGAACCCGAGATCGGACCCGCGAATCACCGCAGGCCGCTCCCGTTCTTCTGCACTGCCGCGTTTGGGCTATCAAGCGACCATAGAGTCGAAGCCCCTTGTCTTGCGGTTCGCCGCAAGCGCCCGGGTCGACGCGTCAACGGGGTCCGATCCCCCATGCCGCACGCCACCGGACTGTCATCGCCATGTCGCACCTGACGCAGCGCCGCAGCAAACCATCGCCGCAACGCCGCGCCCGGCCCGAAGCAACGAACAAGGAGTTCCCATGAAACTCGCATGGATCCTCTGGATCGCATCGGTGTTGCCGCCGCAGGCCGCCGATTCGCTCTGTCTCAGCACCACGCTCTACCTCGAAGCCCGCGACCAACCGGTCCGCGGACAGCAAGCCGTCGCCGAAGTCGCTCTCCGCCGCGAAGACAGCGGTTTGTGGGGCGATTCGATGTGCGAAGTCGTCACCGCCCGCAAACAGTTCGCGCCGACCATCGTGTCGCCTCGGACCCAGCTCAGCAACGCCGAAGCCTGGTCGCAAGCCGTGACCATCGCTTTGGAAGCCGAGCGCAATTGGGCGCTGCCGGAAGGCGAACGCAAAGAGATCGTGCCCGGCGCCAGCCATTTCGCCGCGCTCTCGATCGCGCAACCCAGTTGGCGCAACGCATACCGCGTCGCGACCATCGGCGACCACAGTTTCTTCAAGGTGCAGTCGCTCAAACCGCACACCGGCAAAGCGCCGCGCGAACTCGCGCTGCGCTGACCCCGGCTCCACGGTCGCATCGTATTTCGACGGTCGCTTCGGCGGCCGTTTTTTTCGCGTGTTCGCGCCAGCACCGATCGACGCCGCCGACGCGTTCGCGCGGACGATGCGTTCCGTTCGTGGCGATTGAGGGACTACCCGCGCGTCCGCATGATCGCGGTCCCGCTCATCGGAATCGAGACGACTCAAGATGAAACTCTACTACTCCCCCGGCGCGTGTTCGTTGGCCGACCATATCGCCCTGGAATGGATCGGCAAGCCGTACGAAGCGATCAAAGTCTCGCGCGAAGACAAGAAGAAACCCGAATTCCTTGCGATCAATCCGGCCGGTGCGGTGCCCGCGCTGGAACACGACGGTTGGGTGCTCACGCAGAACGCCGCGATCCTCAATTACTTGGCCGACCTGAACCCCGAGGCGAAACTCGGCGGCGACGGTAGCGCGAAAAGCCGCGCGGAAGCGAACAAATGGCTGGCGTTCGCGAACTCCGACGTGCATCCGACCTATCTGCCGATGTTCGGCGGCACCGCGTATCTCGAAGACCCAGCGCTGATCGACAAAAGCAAAGACGCCGCGCGCGCGAAATTGCGCAGCCTGTACGAGCGCGCCGACGCGCACTTGAGCGATGGTCGCGAATGGTTCGCGGGCGCGCGTACCTTCGCCGACCCGTACATCTACGTCACCTATCGCTGGGCGCGCGCGACCGGCGTGAATCTCGAAGGTCTCGACCGTCTCGCCGCGTTCGCCGCACGGATGGAAGCGGATCCGTCGGTGCAGAAAGCGCTGAAGGACGAAGGGCTGTCCTGATAGGGCGCATTCTCGTTCGCGATCGCGCGGCGCGCGCGATCGCGAAGCGATGCCCTACTCCACGCGGTTCCAATACCGCGACATTTCCAGATACGTGAACGACGCCGACCAGGTCACCAACAGAAAGCCGGTCAGCGATTCCATACCCGCCAGCAATCGAATCGCGCCCACGGGCGCGAGATCGCCGAAACCGAGCGTGCTGTAGGTCGTCGCGGACAGATAGATCGCGTCGAACAGATTGTCCAAGCCGTGTTCGCCGTGGACGAAGCCGGTGCCCGGCAACTTCAGCAGCCCCCAAAACGCCAAGCCGTAACACCAGATTTCGGCGATGTGCAGGCCTAAGAGGGCGAAGATGATGCGCAGCATCGCGTTACGGTCGCGCCTGGGCGCGCGGCCGGAGTAATGCCGCGCCAGCCAGTGCAGGCCTTCGTAGTGCATCACCACCACCAGCGCGGTCACGAACGCGGCCGAGAACGCGACGAGCGCGTGCTCGCCCCATTGTTCGGCGGGGATCAGCCAGGTCATATCCATCGGGCGTGTCGGTGCGCGGCGAAAACGACGCTAGCGTACGCGAGACGGGGCGGATCGCGGAACCCGGGGCGTGGGCGAGGACGCGCGGAAGCCCGAGGCGCGCACGCGGCGCCGCCGATCGCAGACCCGCGATCGCGCGACCTCATCGTACGACGCCCGCCTAACGCAGCGGGGCGCCCGAAGGCGCCCGCAGACGAACACCGAACGCGGCGGTAGCGCCTCAGCCGCGCTTGCCGATTTCGACATAGGCGCGATCATCAGGACCGACGTAATTCGCGCTCGGGCGGATGATCTTGCCGTCCTCGCGCTGTTCGATCACATGCGCGCTCCAACCGGTGGTGCGCGCGATCACGAATAGCGGCGTGAACATCGGGGTCGGGATGCCCATCATGTGATAACTCGACGCACTGTACCAATCGAGGTTCGGGAACATCTTCTTGGTGTCCATCATCAAGGTCTCGATGCGCTCCGACACGTCGAACAGCGTCCGATTGCCGCCGTCCGCGCACAGCTTGCGCGAGAGTTCCTTGATGATCGGGTTGCGCGGGTCGCCGATGGTGTAGACCGGATGCCCGAAGCCGATGATGATTTCCTTGCGTTCCATGCGCGCGCGGATGTCGGCTTCGGCCTCGTCGGCCGTCGAATAGCGGCTGATGATGTCCATCGCCACTTCGTTCGCGCCGCCGTGTTTGGGTCCGCGCAGCGCACCAATCGCGCCGGTGATGCAACTGAACAGATCGCTGCCGGTACCGGCGATGACGCGCGCGGTGAACGTCGAGGCGTTGAATTCGTGCTCGGCGTACAGGATCAGCGATTTATCCAGCGCATCGGCATGCAGCGCGCTCGGGGGTTCGCCGTGCAACAGATGCAGGAAATGGGCGGCGACGCTGTCGTCGTCGGTCTCGCATTCGATGCGGCGACCGTTGCGGGTGAAATGCCACCAGTACAGCAGCATCGAGCCGAAACTGGCGATCAATCGGTCGGCGATATCGCGCGCCTCGTTGGCCGGGTGCGCTTCGCGCTCCGGCAGCACCGTGCCGAGCATCGAGCAACCCGTGCGCATCACGTCCATCGGGTGCGCGTTCGCGGGCACCAGTTCCAGCGCTTCCTGCACGATCGCCGGCAAACCGCGCAGCCGCTTCAATTTCGCTTTGTAGGCCTTCAACTGCGACGCCGTCGGCAGCGCGCCATGCACCAACAGATGCGCGACTTCCTCGAACGTGGATTTCGTCGCTAAGTCGTGAATGTCGTAGCCTCGATAATGCAGATCGTTGCCGCTGCGGCCGACGGTGCATAGCGCGGTGTTGCCCGCGGCGGTGCCGCTGAGCGCGACGGATTTCTTCACTTTGGGCTGGGTTTGATTGGAATCGCTCATGATCGTGTCCTCGGTCATTTTTTCTGCGCGAACAGCGCGTCGAGTTTCTGTTCGAAGGCGTGATAGCCGATGCGGTCGTACAGTTCTTCGCGGGTCTGCATGGTGTCGACCACCGCTTGCTGATGCCCGTCGCGGCGAATCGTTTCGTATACGCGCTCGGCGGCCTTGTTCATGGCGCGGAACGCCGACAGCGGGAACAGTTGGATCGCCACGCCAGCCGAAGCGAGTTCCTCGCGCGTGAACAGCGGCGTCTTGCCGAATTCGGTGATGTTGGCGAGCACCGGCACCTTCACCGCATCGACGAAACGCCGATACGTGCCGAGATCGTACGCGGCCTCGGCGAAGATGCCGTCGGCGCCGGCTTCGACGCAGGCAATGGCGCGTTCGATCGCCGCGTCCACCCCATCGACCTGAATCGCATCGGTGCGCGCGATCAGAAAGAAATCCGCATCGGTTTTCGCGTCGGCGGCGGCTTTCACGCGATCGACCATCTCGCCGGTGCTCACGATTTCCTTGCCCGGGCGATGCCCGCAGCGCTTCGCGCCGACCTGGTCTTCGATGTGACAGGCCGCGGCGCCGGCCTTGATCAGCGATTTGATCGTGCGCTCGATGTTGAACGCGCTGGGACCGAAACCGGTATCGATATCGACCAGAAGCGGCAGATCGCACACATCGGTGATGCGACGGGTGTCGATCAACACGTCTTCGAGCGTGTTGATGCCGAGGTCGGGCAAGCCCAGCGAACCGGCGGCGACGCCGCCGCCCGAGAGATAGATCGCCTTGTAGCCGGCGCGCTTGGCGAGCAGGGCGTGATTGGCGTTGATGGCGCCGATCACCTGCAGCGGCGATTCGGCGGCGAGCGCGGCGCGGAACATCGCTCCTGGAGAGCGAGGCGCGCCGGAAGAGACAGCACTCATACGGACTCCTCGTGGCGACCGGAGCGGCGCTCCGGTAGGCGACGGTGACGCATCGTGGGCGCGGCGCCGTCGGGGCGCAAATCTGGCACCATCCCGCACATTGATCAATCTTGATCGAATCAATCAATCTGTCGCCATGGCCGACCTGCTGACCGCCCGCGAAACCTGCCGCCTGCTCGGCATCAGCCAAGCCACGCTGTACGCCTACGTCAGCCGCGGCTTGCTGGAATCCCGGCCCGGCCCCGACCACCGCACACGGCTGTATCCGCGCCTGGATGTGGAGCGCCTGGCGCAGCGCAAAGAGGTCGGCCGCAGCGCCGCCGCCGCCGCCGCGCACAGCCTCGACCGCGGCCTGCCGGTGCTGGAAACGCGCATCTCGCTGATTCGCCCGGACGGCCCGTACTACCGCGGCCGCTCCGCCATCACCGCCGTGCGCGATGGCGCGACGCTCGAAGACGCCGCGCGCCTGCTCTGGGACTGCGGCGAACACGACCCGTTCGCCGCGCTCGATGATCGCGAATGGCCCGCGCATGTCGCCGCGATCGCGCGCGACACCGCGCTACCGCCGCTGGAACGCGCGATGGCCGCGATTCCGCTGCTGGCGCTGGGCGCGCGCGGCGCATTGAATTCGACGCCGCGCGCGCGCCACGAGATCGCCGCCGCCCTGCTCCGCCAAAACGCCGCGCTGCTGGTCGGTCGTTCGCCGCCCGACGGCCCGACGCATGCGTTGCTCGTCGACGTGTGGAAACCCGGCGACGCCGGTTTCGCCGACATCGTCCGCGCCGCATTGGTGTTGTGCGCGGACCACGAACTGAATGTGTCCGCGTTCGCCGCGCGCGTGGTCGCGTCCACCGGCGCGCATCTGCACGCGACCGTGTGCGCGGGCCTCGCCGCGCTCTCGGGCCCGCGCCACGGCGGCGCCACCGCACGCGCGTATGCGCTGATCGCGGATGCGCGCGACGCCGCATCGCCGCGCGACTTCATCGAAGCGCGATTGCAACGCGGCGACGACCTGCCCGGCTTCGGCCATGCGCTCTACCCGCACGGCGACCCGCGCGCCGCCGAACTCCTCGCACGCCTTCGCGCGCAACACGCGAACGAACCCGCGATGCGCGAACTCGACGCGATCATTGCCGCCACCGAAGACGTCAGCGGCCAACATCCGAACATCGACTTCATGCTCGCTGCGATTTGTCACGCCAATGCGTTACCGGCGACACCTGCGTTGGTGATGTTCGCTGCGGGGCGGCTCGCGGGATGGTTGGCGCATGCGTTGGAGCAGCAGGCGGAGGGGAAGTTGATTCGGCCTAGGGCGAGGTATAGGGGGGTGGAGCCTTAATGGGCTGCGTCAGGCACACCTGTCGTTTCTGACAGGTGGCCTTTACACCAAACGACCAAGTAAAAAGACCATTCATACTGCAATGGAGAGCTAAAATTATAAAAATTTCGCAAATTACAAGCAGAAAATTTGAAATTAACTCAAACGAAGAAAATCAAACAATGAGCGAAGAAAAAAAATCAGTTCAAGATCAATGCATTGAGCTTTATAGAGAAAAGGTCGAGCACAAGCACAAAGAAATGATAGAAGCATGGCCAATCTTGTCAGGCTGCAACACCAACATCGGCACCTACAAAGAATGGCTTATTTTAATTTTGATCCACACTGGAATTTCCCACGTAAAAATGAATGGCGGATGCGGAGAACTAACTTCGACAATAGTAGGAGCCGAAGAGATAAATTCCAACAACAAAGAATCTGTTAGGAGACGCCTTGAGAAAAACTTCAGGGTTGGCCCTCGCGATGGGATAATTTTCTTAGAAAAAAATGGAAGTAGCTATCAGATTTATGACGACGCCGATATCCTGTTGAGAAAACATGAATATGCCATGGGGGTTGTTCCAATGAGAATTTTTTTGAGCCACAAAGGGGCAGATAAACCATTGGTTCGCGATTACAAGTCAACTCTCGAAACATTAGGATTTTCTCCATGGCTAGATGAAGACGCAATGAGTGCAGGTGCCGAACTGGAGCGATCAATAATCAAAGGGTTTGAAGAGTCTTGCGCGGCAATTTTCTTTATCACCCCAAACTACAAAGACGAAAAATACCTAGCATCAGAAGTCGATTACGCAATCCAAGAGAAGAGAAAGAAAGGCGATAAATTTTCAATAATCACCCTTGTTTTGCGAAGCGCAGACTCAAGCAACGTTCCACCCCTATTACATCGATATGTATGGAAGCAACCAAGCACAGACCTAGAAGGCATAAGGGAGATCCTGAAATCACTCCCCATACAAGTGGGAGACACATATTGGAAAGAATAAGTCAATGAGCAAAAAAATAGGTAATTCCCAAGCAAACCGGACCAAATCTGAGAGGATTTGGTCATGACGAGCGATCCGAGCGATCCGGGACACCCACAATTCCGCAGACCCGAAGCGAAACGATTCAACCCACGAATCGCTTCTCTTTCTTCGCCATAACAACCAAAACCAACGCAATTCCATCGCCCACGCGGCTATCTGGGACACCCACAATTCCATCAAGCCCAAAAATCCATCCCATGATCGAAGCGATTCAGCCAACGAATCGCTTCTTTTCTCGCGCCATAAACAACTGGCTATCTGCGACACCCACAATTTCACAAGCCTGAAACGAAGCGGTTCAACCCACGAGCCGCTTCGTTTCCTGTGAATAAAGACCTCCGCCATTCCATCATTCAATCGCCCACGCGCAATCCTCCCTTTCGGGCGCGCATGTCCTCGTCCTGGCTCAACCCAACTTCGTCGCCAGCCGCACACCCTTGATCCATCGCTGGCCGACAATCACAATCCGGGACACCCACAATTTCACAAGCCTGAAACGAAGCGGTTCAAGACACGAACCGCTTTGTTTCCTGTGAATAAAGAACTTCGCCATTCCATCGCCCACGCACAACCCTCCCTTTCGGGCGATCGTGTTTTCGTCCTGGCTCAACCCAACTTCGTCGCAAGCCGCGCGCCCTTGATCCATCGCTGACCGAGACGTTCCGCCAACGCGATCAGGTCATTCGCACTCCCCACCGCTCGCGCCCAGCCGCAGCCGAACGCGGCAACGCGAGTCGCCCAGCGATCGGCGTCTCGGTCGATGACGGCCAGGATGCTTGGCGCATCTCTCGCGATACGGCCTCGCTTCCCAGGCGCGAGCGCTCGGCCGGTCCAGTCGACCAGTTGCAAATAGTCCGCGACGCTGAGAGCGAAATTCGGGCGAAGATCGCCTGCGATCGGGCGCAACGAACGGGTCAGCGTCGCCGCTTCCGACCGGGCGCTCTCGATGCGTTGCGCAGCGCTGGTATGCGCCGAGGCATCCAGTCGGTTCGCGATGCCCGCGCGGATCGGATTCAGATCGACGTAAGCCATCGCGGCCAGCACCGAACGTTCGTCGCACAGCGCTTGGCACTTGTAGCGGCCTTCCCAGAATCGCCCTTTGCAGCCGTCCTCGCGATTGGCGCGACGGGCGATGGGCTCGGCCAGACAGCGCATCAACCAGGACAGACTGCCGAGCCGCTGTCGTATCAGATCGAGTCGTGCCGGATCGGCCAGAAGTCGCATCCGTTTTTCCTCCGCGGCGGCTTCGGAATCTTGCCGCGGCGAGAACAGGCGCAGCCAACGGTCGGCGACCTCGTCGTCGCCCCAAGCGAGCGCCTCTTCGGGATCGATTCTGAGCACGAGATGCAGATGATTGCTCATGACGGCATAGGCGTACACGGACACCGCGAAACTCGCCGCGATCAGGTGAATTCGCGCTTCCACCCATGCTTTTCGATGTTCGAAGCAGCGCCCGGAGTACTCGTCCTTTCCGCACAGAAAAGCGCGGCGCACGCATCGCTGGACGCAATGGAAGCTGCCGGCGATGTCGGGTGGAGCGATATGCGAGCGCGGTCGGGCCATGGATGAAGCGTCGCATGCCCGCATCGAATGCGATGTCGGGATTCGCCTCGGCACGCCGTCAGAAAAGTCTGAGTTGTGGGTGTCCCAGCTTTCTTTCCGGTCTTTCGCAAACTTCACCGATCAATTGGCGCCGCAGGTGCTGCCGCCTTTCCGTCGAACGCGGCCCCGTTCACATGCTCATCCGACCAACCGCGGTCGATATCGATGCCGGTCGTCCACCAGGTATGCGCATCGATCCGCAGCGGTCCGCGTACGCGTTCGTGAAAGCGCGTGGGCAATAGATAACCGGCGACCTCGCGGTATTCGAGAAACGTGGTATCGACGTGCGCGCCGACTGTCGTCTCGAAGCCGTTCAAGCTCATGTGGATGCGGAAAAGCCGGGAGTTATCGCGATCGATCCAGAGCACGACATCGTCTTCCGTCGCTTCGCCGAAGCCTGGGCGTACGATGGCGCGAAGACGGTAGTAGGCGCGACCTCCTTCTGCGACATCCACGAGCCTGATCCAATTCGTTGCGCGATCGAGAAAGAAGCTCGGTCCGAAATGGAACATGCGGAACGCGTCGTTCGTCATCGCGGTGGCGCGCAGCTTCGCCCCATCGGTTTCGCGTACGCCGTTGTAGGACACGGTCAACGCGTCGCGAGTGCGCACGACATGCTTGCGGCCTTCGGGACCGGTATGTTCGACGGCGTACAGGCCATCGCGCGGCCGATAGCGTTCTTCGGAGCGGATGCGGAAACCGCTATCGGTCACCAATGGTTGGATCTTCTGGATCAGCGCGAACCACCGGCCATCGGTGGACACGTTGATGTCGCCCGGATACTGGCGCAAATCGCCACCGTGCGCGGCGAGCGTGCGCGCGAAGATCGCTTCGCCGCTCAGGCCGTCCTCGAACGCGGCGGCGGGAGGGTCGGGCGGAAATCGGACGCTCGCACAGCCCGCCACAAAGATGAAGAGGCAAAGCAACGAGCGCAGAACGATACGCGACAGCGTCATGGCGCACCTGGGCATCGACGAATGCATCGACTGTGGGGCCGGGATGCGGGACGGTCAAGACGTTTTGCCCAGGAGCGTTGAACCGGGGGCGTGGCGCATTCGTGTTGGGATTCAAGCCGCTATTGGCTTTGTGGATGGCTCGGTCTGGGTGGATCGATCAAGTTGAGTCGCGCGAGTGTGGGAGTCCCATCTCTAGTTCCGATTTTCCATTTTTCCTTGGGCGGGGCCGATTTTTGGGTGTCCCCGATTTTTGCACCGATTTTTGCAGTCGCGAGAGTGGTGTCCCATCTGAGAGTGGGTGTCCCATCTCATCTAGTTTCCGTAGGACAGTCTCCCGGTTGTCGCGGCGCGACAACCGGGCTACGGGGCCGAGTTGTGGGTGTCCCCGATTTTCTTTTTCCCCGATTTTTGGACGGACTTGTTTCCCGACGCAGCCCCCTGCTATCGTCGCCACCATACGCTGGCGTACCGTCCTGACGTATTCGGTCGGAATCGCTGGCGCTCGAAGGGGTTCGCCCGAAGGCGTTCGTTCTCGCGCTTCTCCACATCCGTTGTCCAGGAGGGATTCTTATGCGTCGTCGTTTTAGTCTTCGATTCGTCGCGCTGTTGTTGGCGTTGGCCGCGGTCTTCGCGCTGCCGGCGCAGGCGCAATCCACCTATACCCGCACCCAGAATCCGATCGTGCTGGTACACGGTCTGTTCGGTTTCGATTCCGTCTTGGGCGTCTACGACTATTGGTACGGCATCGGCGATGAGTTGAAGGCCGGCGGCGCGACCGTCTACACGGCCAGCGTCTCCGCCGCGAATTCCAGCGAAGTCCGCGGCGAGCAATTGATCCGCGATCTCGATCGCCTGCGCGCGATCACCGGCAAGCGCAAGTTCAATCTGATCGGTCACAGCCATGGCGGGCAAACCATTCGCTACGTCGCGTCGGTGCGCCCGGACTTGGTGGCCTCGGCCACGCTGATCGGCACGCCGAACCTGGGGTCGCCGGTCGCCGACGGGGTTTCGAACACCCTGCCCGCGGGCTCGCCGCTGCGCTCGTTGGTCGCCGGCTTCGTGAACGCGTTCGCAGGCTTCATCGGCGCGCTGTCGGGCAGTTTGGACCCGCAGGACTCGCTGGCGGCGTTGGGCTCGCTCAACAGCAGCGGCGCGCGCGCGTTCAACACGCGGCACCCGCAGGCGATGCCCACCACGTCGTGCGGCAGCGGCGCCGGGCAAGTCAACGGCGTTTACTACTACTCGATGGGCGGCACCTCGGTGTTGACCAACGTGTTCGATATCACCGAGCCGGTGGTCGGCGCGGGTGGTTTGTTCTTCGGCTTCGAGCAGAACGACGGGCTGGTGGGGCGCTGCAGTTCGCACTGGGGCACGGTCCTGCGCGACGATTACCCCTGGAATCACCTCGATGAGGTCAATCAGTTCCTCGGGCTGCGCGGCCTGTTCACGCCGGACCCGCGCGCCGTGTATCGCGCTCAGGCGAACCGACTGAAAAATCTCGGTCTGTGAAGCGCGCGCGCGCCGCGTTTGGCATCGCCGCGCTCGCGGTGGCGCTCATCGCGGCGCTGGCGACGAATCAATGGCGACAGCGGTCGGCGTCGACGACGGTCGCAGCCGATGAAACAGCCGTGCCGATCGCCGACGCATCCTCATCGCCCACGAAAACCACCGCGAGCGACCCGCTGCGCAGCGGGTCGTTGCGCGGCACCGAGATCGACGGCGACGTACGTTTCGACGAACGCGGCGAGCCGATCGCGGACGCCGCTTTGCGTCGACTGTTCGACTATCACCTCAGCGTCGTCGGCGAACAGAGCCTCGACGCCATCCGCGCCGCGCTGAAGCGCACGCTCTCGGCACGTTGGGACGCGACGCAGGTCGCGCGGGTCATGGCCCTGTTCGAACGCTATCTCGATTATCGACGCGCTTCCGCGGAATCTCCGCGCGCCGCCGACCCGGACCCCGCGCGACGCCTCGCCGAAGCGAAACGGCTGCGTCGGCAGTATCTCGGCGATGCGATGGCGACGGGGTTCTTCGCCGAAGAAGAAGCGCTCGCCGAGCTGACCCTGCGCCGCGCGCAGATCGCCGCCGATGCGCGCTTGACGCCGGACGCCAAACGCGACGCGCTGCGCGCCTTGGACGAGGCCGCCGGGTACGACGCGCGCGCGGCCGCCGACCTGCCCGCAGTCGCGGCGGCGCAGGCCGCCGACCTGGAGCGGCGCGGGCTGACCGCAGAACAGCGCGCGGCCGAACGCAGCGCGTTGTGGGGGCCGGAGGCGGCGCAGCGTCTCGCCGCGCTCGACGCCGAACAATCGGCTTGGGACGCGCGCGTGCGTCGCTATGCCGATGCGCGCGCGCGGATCGCCGCCGACGCGCGCTTGGACGCGTCGGCGCGCGCACAGGCGATCGCGCGACTTCGCGCGCAATCGTTCTCGTCGAACGAGCAGCGCCGAATCGCCTCGCTCGAAGCCATCGGGCAACTCGATGCGGCGTTGAGCGATGGACGATAACGCGCGCGGATAGAGGCGATCGCGATATCGATATCGGGTGCGGGACCGATTCTGGTCGACACCGATTCGCGAGCCGCACATAGACCGCAGCTGCCGATCGAGACGATTCGGAACGGCCCCCAATATTCGCCGCTCGCGGGCATCCCCGCGAGACCCGACACCCTCCCGCTCACCGCATCACAACCGGAAGATCGCCGATGCCTCTGGATCGTTTGCAGATCGTCGTTTTCGCGCTTTTCCCCGGATGGGCTTGGGCGCTGTTGATCGGCGGCGCATGGTCGCTTTTGGTGTTCCTCGCGCTCGGCCGGTTGAAATTTCGCGATGGCCGCATGTTCGGCCTGCTGGCCTTCATCACGCTTCGCGCCTTGGTCGCGGTCTCCATCGTCATCGCCACGAGCGTAGACCCCATCGAGCGCTTCCCCTGCTTGGCGGGCATCTTCGGCATCCCGCTCACGCCGCTGTTCATCGCGATCGAGGCGGGTTTGCTCTATGCCGTCTCGAAACGTTGGCCGCGCACCGCGACCGAGCGGAAAGATCGCTTCGGCGTGTGGATCGCCGTCTGGCTCGTCTTCGGCGCGATCGCATGGGGCGCGCATTTCCGATCGGCGATGCTGTGCACGGTCTAGACGCAAACGATCGATCCGCGCACGACGCATGACGCCTTCGCGTCGGAACCCGACGGCGTTGCGCCACGGCGCGCGCGTCGAACGCTGCGATCAGCTCCCGAATTCCGGCCCGCGCGCCAAGGCGCGCTTGATCTCCTCTAGCGCGTTCGGGTCGTCGAGCGTCGACAGATCGCCGGGGTCGCGCGCTTCGGCCAGCGCCTGCAGCGAGCGTCGCAACAGTTTGCCCGAGCGCGTTTTCGGCAGCGCGTTGACGACGTAGACGCGCGAAGGCCGCGCGACGGCGCCGAGCTGTTCGGTCACGCGCGCCTGCATTTCCTTGGCGGTTTGCGCCGGCGACGCGGAGTCTTCGGCGGCTTTCAGCGTGGCGAACACCACCGGCACCTGGCCCTTGAGTTCGTCGTGTACGCCGATCACCGCGGCTTCGGCCACGCGCGGGTGGCTGGAGACGGATTCTTCGATTTCGCGCGTGCCCAAGCGATGCCCGGCGACGTTGATCACGTCGTCGGTGCGGCCGAGGATGAAGGTGTAGCCGTCTTCGTCGCGGATCGCCCAGTCGAGCGAGCTGTACAACAGTTCTTTGAAGTGCCCGAAATAGCTTTTGAGGAAGCGCTCGTCGTCTCGCCACACCGTGGTCATGCAGCCCGGCGGCAGCGGCGGTTCGACCACCAACACGCCTTTCACGCCCGGCGATGCGGTGTCGCCCGTGCTTTCGTCGATCACCCGCAGGCGATAGCCCGGCGCAGGCAACCCGGGCGAACCGAAACGCACCGGTTTCAAGTCGATGCCCGGCATCAAGGTCAGCACCGGCCAACCGGTTTCGGTTTGCCAATAATTGTCGATGACGGTTTTGCCCAAGCCTTCGGTGATCCACTGCGCGGTCGGCTCGTCCAGCGGTTCGCCGGCGAGGAACAGCCAGTGGAATTGCGGCAAGTCGTAGGCCTTCAGCCACGAAGCGTCCTGCTTCTTGAGCACGCGGATACCGGTGGGCGAAGAGAACATCGTGCGCACGCCGTACTGCGCACAGATCATCCACCAGATGCCCGGGTCGGGCGTGGTCGGCAGGCCTTCGTAGAGGATCGAGGTCGCGCCGACGATCAACGGGCCGTAGACGTTGTAGGAATGCCCCACCGCCCAGCCGACATCGGAGGTAGAGAACATCACCTGCCCGGGACCGACGTCGTAGATCATGCGCATCGACAAGGCCATCGCCACCGCGTAACCGCCGACGTCGCGCTGCACGCCTTTCGGTTTGCCGGTGGTGCCGGAGGTGTAGAGCAGATAGCTCGGCTCGTTCGACTCCAACCACTCGACCGGCACGTCGGCGTTCTCGTGCGCGAGGCGCAGCGCGGCGTAGTCTTCGTCGCGGCCTTCGACGCGCGCGTAATCGGGATCGAGCCCGCGGCTCACCACCAGCACTTTCTTCGGCGGCGACTTCGCTTCGGCGCAGGCGGCATCGACCAGCGGTTTGTAGGGAATGACTTTGCCGCCGCGACTGCCGGCGTCGGAGCAAATCAACAGCGCCGGTTCGGCGTCGTCGATACGCAGCGCGAGGTTGTGCGCCGCGAACCCGCCGAACACCACCGAATGCACCGCGCCGATGCGCGCGCAAGCCAACATCGCGAACACCGCCTCGGCCACGTTCGGCATGTAGATCACCACGCGATCGCCGCGGCCGACGCCGAGCGCGCGGATCGCCGCGGCGAAGACGTTCACTTCGCGATGGAGTTCGCGATACGTGATCTCGCGAGTGATGTTCGTTTCGGTCGAGATGGCGACCAGCGCGAGTTGATCCGGGCGCTCGGCTAAGTGCCGGTCCACGGCGTTGTAGCAAAGATTGGTTTCGCCGCCCGCGAACCAACGGCGGAACGGCGGCACGTCGTACTGCAGAATCGTCTGCGGCGCTTTATGCCAATGGATGGCCTGCGCCTGTTCCGCCCAGAACGCGTCCGGTTCTTCGATCGAACGGCGATACACGTCTTCGTAGCGCATAGCTCCTCCAGCATCGGCGCGATGCGGGGAGGATAGTCCTGCGGGCGCGGCTCGGCCTTGCGACCTTGGTCGGAGGCGGCGCGGTGGCTCCGCCGTTCAGCCGATGGTCTGGACGACCTTGCCCTCGGCATCGCGGATTTCGGTGGGAACGACTTCGAATATCAAGCCGTCGACGCCCGGCACGGCGTACTCGCCCGCCTTCGGGCGCAAGGTTGCGGCCAGCGCACGACAGGCGTCCGCCGTAAGCGACACCGTCAGGCGTTCGCCGTCCTCGCCGACGCCCTCAGCATCGGCCGGTTCGAAGGCGACGACGACCGCGTCCCCGATCAGTTCGAACTCCTTTCCGAACGGCAGGCGCAGCGGCAACAGCGCGGTGAGTTCCTCGACTTGGCGGGCGCCGATCGTCACCACCGTCTGCGTTCCGCGCAGCAATCGCTTCTTGCGGCTCCATGCGAGCCGGTCGGTATAGATGCGTCCGGTGCTCGCGCCTTCGCGCGCCGAGCCCGCTTCCAGCGTCCGCGCGATCGCCGAGTCGTTCAGCAGGCTGGCGCGATGCAGATCGGTGACGAACAGCGGCAATGCGGGCGCCATCGCCTCCAGCGCCTGCGACGAGGACCAACGCTTGAGCGCCTGCAGTTCGTCTTCGGTCAGCCCGACGATCTGCAGGAATTCGACGCGGCCATGCGGCGTGTCGATCGCCGGCAACTCCGGATCTTCGACGAACGCGATGGCGACGATGCCGGTGTCGTGCTCCAACGCGATCGGGCCATTGAGATGCATGTGGTGCCCGGCGAGAAATACGTTGCCGGTGCGGAATACGTAACGCGCGAGGTTCTGCAGAAAATTCAGCGCCCAGGTCGGCGGCTCCTCGTCGCGGCCGTCGTCGGCGAGGCGGAACGTCAACTCGAAACCGAAGCCGCTGTACGCCGGGTCGTTGGATTCCTTCGCGTACAGCTCCGAGAACCCGTAGGTCACGAAATGCCAATGCGGTCGCGGCGTCGTTCGCCGGTACGCGCTGATACCGTCGAGCGGATCGTCGCCGCCCAGACGCGCACTGATGATCGTGCCGTAGTGCTTCGGCGTCTGATCCGCGTACAACGGCGCCAGTGCGGCGTCGATCGCCTCCCAGCCGGGCGCGGCGCCCTCGTTTTCGTGTTCGGTCATCGTCGTGCTCGGAAAGCGGGCCGTGTCGGCGACCGGCGGGGTTCGAAAACGCGAAGGGGCGACTCCTCGTCGCCCCTTCGTGCGGGTCTCGCTTGCGTCGAACGCGTCCGATCAGAGCAGATGCGCCACGCCGGCGCGCTCTTCTTCCAGCTCGGCCAGCGTCTTGTTCATGCGCTCGCGGCTGAAATCGTCGACCGGCAGGCCTTCGACGCGGGTGTATTCGCCGTTGGCGCAGGTCACCGGCACACCGTACATCACGCTTTCCGGGATGCCGTAGCTGCCGTCGGAGGGCACGCCCATCGTCACCCATTCGCCGTTGGTGCCCAGCGCCCAGTCGCGCATGTGGTCGATCGCGGCGTTGGCGGCCGACGCGGCCGAGGACAGGCCGCGCGCTTCGATGATCGCCGCGCCACGCTTGCCCACCACCGGGATGAACGTGTTGGCGTTCCATTCGGCGTCGCCGATCTTGTCTTTCAGCGATTCGCCGCCGACGGTGGCGAAACGGTAATCCGGGTACATCGTCGGGCTGTGATTGCCCCACACCACCATGTTCTTGATGTCGGCGACGGCGACGCCGGCTTTACCGGCGAGCTGCGACAGCGCGCGGTTGTGGTCGAGCCGCAGCATCGCGGTGAAGTTCTTCGCCGGCAGATCCGGCGCCGATTTCATCGCGATGTAGGCGTTGGTGTTCGCCGGGTTGCCGACCACCAACACCTTCACGTTGCGCGAGGCGACTGCGTTCAGCGCCTTGCCCTGCACGGTGAAGATCTCGGCGTTCTTCAACAGCAGATCCTTGCGCTCCATGCCCGGGCCGCGCGGCATCGCGCCGACCAGCAGGGCGTAGTCGGCGTCCTTGAACGCGACGTTCGGATCGTCGGTGCCGACCATCCCGGCCAACAGCGGGAACGCGCAGTCTTCCAGCTCCATCATCACGCCCTTGAGCGCGGCCTGGGCTTTGTCCAGCGGCAATTCCAGCATCTGCAGGATCACCGGCTGGTCTTTGCCCAGCATTTCGCCCGAGGCGATGCGGAACAGCAGGGCGTAACCGATTTGGCCAGCGGCGCCGGTGACGGCGACTCGGACGGGGGCTTTCATCAACATCACTCCTCGATCGTTTTTGAATGTAGAGCGGGCCCAGGCCCACCATTAAAATTGTTCCGTTGCGGCAGAAACGATCGAAACCATTTCGCCATGCGGACGACGCGATTTGAAAGGTCGCGAGGGTGAGCCAGAGGCCCGCCCAACGACGATCGATCATTGAAGTTCGGCGAAGAACTCCTGAATGCGCTTCAGACCCGGCGCCAACTGCGGCGTCGGGCAGGTGTAGCTGATCCGGATCGCGCGCGGTTCGCCGAAGGCCGAGCCCGGCACGCAGGCCACGCCTTTGGCGTCGAGCAGCGCGTTGCACAGCGCGACATCGTTGTCGATCTTCAGGCCGCTGGGGCCGTGGGTTTTGCCGAAATAAGCGCTGACGTCCGGGAACACGTAGAACGCGCCCTGCGGCCGCGGGCAGACGATGCCCGGAATCGCGGCGAACGCGGCGACCACTTCGTCGCGCTTGCGCTGGAATTCGGCGTTCTTCGCCTCCGGCACGTCCTGCGGGCCGGCGAGCGCGGCGACAGCCGCCGCTGTGGTCAGCTCGGGGATATTGGTGATGTGGTTCGAATTCATCGTCACCACGGCGTTGGCGACCACTTCCGGACCGGCCATGAAGCCCACGCGCCAGCCGGGCATGCCGTAGGTTTTCGACAGCGAATCCAGGAAGATCGTGCGGTCGCGCAGCTCGGGGCGGAAGTGGACGAAGTTGTGGTAGCCCACACCGTCGAACACCATGCGGTTGTAGATGTCGTCGGTGATGATCCAGGTGTCCGGATGCTTCGCCACCACATCGGCCAACGCGGCGATCTCGTCCTTCGTGTACACCATGCCCGTCGGGTTGGACGGGTTGTTGAACAGAAAGACTTTCGGCTTCTTCGCTAGCGCCGCGTCGAGCTGCGCCGGGGTGAGCTTGTAGTCCTGCTCCGGCGGGCACGGCAGCAGATCGACCTTGGCGTTCACGATCTCGGCGATGTCGAGATAGCTGGTCCAGTACGGCGTCGGAAAGGCGATGGTGTCGCCCTCGTCCAGCAGCACTTCGGCCAAGTTGTAGATGATGTGCTTGGCGCCCACGCCGGTGGCGACGTTGGCGCGCTTGTAGCCGGTCAGGCCGACGCCTTCCATGTGCTTCAGGAACGCGTCGAGCAGCGCATCGGCGCCGCGGTTGCTGCCGTATTGACCGCTGTCCTTGGCGAGCGCATCGCGGACCGCGTCGTACACGTGCGGGCCGGGCAGAAAGTTGGGGACGCCGATCGAAAAACTGATGATGTCGCGGCCTTCGGCCTTGAGCCGCTTGGCTTTTTCGGCGACCACCATAATCGCGCTGGGCTTGGCGCGACCGACGCGCTGGGCGAGTTGCAGCATCGCGTTACCTACAGGGGCTGAGCTTCGGTAAAGTGGGGGCCGGACGCCCCGCGGGGGCCTCCGAAAGGTCCGCGGAAGCGAACCCGAACGAACGTGGAGCAAGCACGAAATGGTAACACAGCGCACCGCCCCGGCCCCGGGCCGCTTCGTCCTCCGCCCCGCCTTCCGCACCGCCGCCGATGCGCATCGCGACGGCGCGCGACGCCCACCGTCGGCATGGCGATGGCTGCTCGCGCTGGCCCTGTGCGGCCTGCTCAACGCCTGCGCCAGCACGCAGGTGCGCACCGCCAAAACCGACGACGGCGCGCCGCTGGTGGTCGGCGGCAGCGTGGTGATGGTGGAGCCGGACATCGAACTGTACGAAGTGCTGGCCGGCGGCGCGCAAGAGCCGCGCAAAGCCTGGACCGAAACCGCGCGCCGGCTGTACCCGCAGATGGCGCGCGCACTGCTGGCCGAACGCGGCATCGAGGTGAAGCCGGACTTCTCGCTCCCGCCCGACACCGGCGCCGACGACCGTCTGCGTCAGTTGTACTTGCTCAACCAAGCCGTCTCGATCAGCGTGCTGCAGTACGGGCGCAGCACCGCCAGCAGCGGGCTGCGCAATAAGCGCGGCAAATTCGATTGGACGCTCGGCCCGGGCGTGTCCGTGCTGCGCGACGCCACCGGCGCCGACTACGCCCTGTTCACCTACATCCGCGACAGCTACACCAGCGGCGGACGCGCGGCGATGCGGATCATCGGCTTCGTGCTGCTGGGCGGCGACATCGGCGGCGGCTACCAGATCGGCCTCGCGTCGTTGGTGGATCTGCGCACCGGGCAAGTGGTGTGGCACAACCTTTTGGTCGACCAAGCCGGCGATTTGCGCGACGACGCCGGCGCACGCGAGACCGCCGGCGATTTGCTCAAAGGCCTGGGACCGAAACCGCCGCCGAAATCCAAATCCGCACGGGGACAGCCATGACCCCGCCCCCCGTAGAGCGGAGCGCAGCTCCGCTAAATCCGCCCGATAGCAGACATGTTCAGCGGAGCTGCGCTCCGCTCTACGGGTGGGGGCGTCGGGCGCGGATCGCGTTGGCGAGCGCGCTGCTGACCGTCGCCCTCGCCGGCTGCGCCACGCAGCAAGCGGTGCGCGAGCATCGCCCCGGCGACGCGCCGGTCGCCGGCACCGACGAAGACGAGCTGTGGTACGCGATGCAGCGCGCCGAAGCGGAGCTGCAGCGCTCGCCGCTGTTGGTCAAAGATCCGGCGTTGAACGCCTACGTGCGCGGCATCGCCTGCAAGGTCTCGGGCGAGCACTGCCGCGACCTGCGGGTCTACATCATGGATGTCCCCGAATTCAACGCCTCGATGGCGCCGAACGGGATGATGATCGTGTGGACCGGCGCCCTGCTGCGCGCGCGCGACGAAGCGGAAATCGGCTTCGTGCTGGGCCACGAATCGGGCCACTTCACCGCGCAGCATTCGCTCAAGCAGTGGCGTCGTCTGAAAGACACCAGCGCCGTGCTCAGCGCGTTTCAATTGGTGGCCTACGGCGCGGGCGTGCCCGACGCCGCGCTGCTCGGCGCGCTGGGCGCGTACGCCGGCATCTTCAAATTCAGTCGCGACCAAGAACGCGAAGCCGACACGCTCGGTTTCGCGTCCGCCGTCGCGCGCGGCTACGACCCCGCCGCCGGCGGCGATTTGTGGGCGCGCTTGAAGCGCGAAGAAGACACGCGACGCTATCAACGCCGCGGCGTGGTGTTCTCCACCCACCCGGCGACCGAAGAACGCCTCGCCGATATCCGCAGCGCCGCCGCGAGCACGCCGCCCGGCCCGCGCGAGCGTCATCGCGACGAATACCGCGCGGCGATGCGGCCGTTTTTGGAACATTGGTTGGCCGAAGAACTCGGCCGCCGTCGCTACGACAGTTCGCTGTTGGTGATCGGCGAACTGTTGAACGAAGCGCCCGAGGCCGATCGCGGTCTACTCACCTTTTACATGGGCGAAGCCCACCGCCGCCGCGGCGTGGACGGCGACCGCGCGAAAGCCGCCGCGTTCTATGCGCAGGCCGCGAACCTGCCCGGCGCGCCCGCCGCAGCATGGCGCGAGCACGGCTTCGCGCTGCGCGACGCGGGCGACGCCGCGGCCGCGACCGCGATGCTGCGCCGCTATCTCGACGCCGCGCCGAACGCCGAAGACCGCGCGTTCGTCGAACGCGAACTGAGCCGATTGGGAGACCGCCGATGACTTCTCCGCATACGTCGATGTTCGCGGCACCAGCCGCCGCGCGGACTGCGCGCATCGCGCGCGCCTGCCGCCGCGTCGCCACGCTCGTCGCGCTGTGCCTTGCCCTCGCCGCCTGCACATCGAGCGGCCCGCTCGTGGTGCCCGGCCCGACCACGGCCGGCGGCAAACTCATGATCGACAGCGAAATGGAGTGGACGCGCTTCTCCACCTCGCGCTATCAGATGTGGACGATCGACGGCGAGCTGCTGAATCGGCTGTATCTGATTCCCACCGTGCGCGAGCGCGAATTCATTTTCCTCGGTCAGCGCCAAACCAAACGCCGGCCCGACGGCGCGTTCTACAAACGCGGCCTGCGCGCCGACGAATTGCGCGACCTCGTGCTCGACGGCCTGCGCGCCGTGGGCACGGTGAATCTGGAAAGCCGCAACCTGCGTCCGGCGACATTCGGCGGCCGCGAAGGCCTGCGCTTCGAGTTCTCGATGTCCAACGAGGAAGGCCTGAAATATCAGGGCATGGCCGCCGCGTTCGAACACGAGAAAGGATTGGCGCTGGCGCTGTACATGGCGCCGAGCGAGTTCTACTACCCGCGCGACGAGGCGAAAGTCGCGAAGATGTTGGACACGCTGCGGATGAAGTGATCGAAACGATCGGGCGGCGCGCGGCGTTCTGTCGATCAGTCGCCGCCGCCGTCGCCACCACCGCTGTCGCCACCGCCGTCGCTATCGCAACTGCCACCATCGCTGTCGCCGGCATCGCCGTCGGCGCAGTCGTCGTTGTCGTTGTCGTCGGCATTCGACGGCGACGCCTCCGCGCCCGGGTTTTCGGCGACGAAATGCGAGTAACCGTAGCTCGGCGTATCGGGGTTGCGCACCAGCGCGACGACGCCCGCGATGGCCGCGGGGACCGCTAAAAACCACAGCCCGGCCGCGAACGCGACCAGAGCCCCGACCAACAATCCCCATCCGATCAGCACATGCACAGCGGTTCTCCTTCAGGGGGTTGCGGTGAGGTTGCGTCAATCGCATCGGCCAACGAATTCGCGCATCCGGCAAGCGCCCGAATCCTGCGATCGACCTGAATTCCAACGCTGGCCCCCGGCGTTCGCCGGGGTGACGGCGGAAAACGATCGCGACGCGATGCGGGAAGACCTCTTGCGGCGGATCGCAGCATCTTCACGATATCAAGATGCGCATCCGTACCGATGATCGAAGCCTGCATTACCGCAATGCACGGCACTTCACGGTGAAATCGACGTGATAATGCTCGTCGTGCCGCCACCACACCTTGCCGCGCACGAATTCGACATGGCGACGCAAATACGCACCGCGCTTCGTCGCGAATAATTTCGGCAAGTAGTCCGGCTCGAAGATCACCCGATCGATCGGCGCGCCCGCCGCCTTCGCCGCGCGATCCAGCGCGTACAGATGTTCGGCCATCGCGTCGAAATCGATCCGCAGCGTGCGCTTGGCGCCCAGGCGATAGCGCGCGTCCGCATCGAATTCGATGTCGTACCCGTAACGATTGCTCGCCGAACCCGGCAACGCCACCGAGCGCCCTTTGTCGTCCAGCACCGGCACGAAAAAATCCACCGACACCCCGTTTTGATGGGTTTTATGCGGCTTGAAACGCCCGCCGTCCTCGAACCCGCTTTCGCCGTAAACGAACACTTTCCCCGGCGCCGCCGTCGCAACCGCCGCGTACGCGGCGCCCACCGCACGCGCCACCTTCGCGTGCGCATACGTGCGCCCGAGCGTGATGCCGAGACGACTGTACGCCTGAAAATTCTTGCCGCTGTTCGGAAGCTGCACCGCATGCTCGATGCGACCGTTGGCGGGTGTGCCGTAGCACACGCTGTCGGCAGCCTGCAATCCATCAGTTTGCGAAAAAAGCAATACAAGTATTGCAATAAGCCTCAGAAAATCATTCAACAGCGGCTTTCGCATGCGCTCAAGACGTGATTCATATCGCCTAGATGAGCATGAAATTTTCATTTGACTCTTCTTAGCTCTGAAAATATGGACTGCCAGCGAATCAATTGCCTTTAGAAACACCTAGCTTTGCGACCAACGCCTCAAGCAACCCAGCGGGCGGTGAGTCGTCCGAACCTAAGCCTGGGCCTGCACGAAAGATGGCTCCGAGCACCAGTGTCAACTGGGCGGAATCGGCTAGTGTGTTGGGCGAATCCTCACTCCGACTGAGCGCGAGAAATGTCTCGATCATCACTATCCGCTCGCGCGCATCTTCTTCGCGAGTCATATGTTCGCCCCAGAGCCGCCCGCAGAGGCGTAGCAACCAAAGCACCATGAACGCCGGAATACCAGTCATTAGCACAGGCACTATCCATGCGTGCGCGCCCAAAGGTTCAGCGACCTGCCCCCAAAAACGAATCATCAGGCTCGATAGCGTGGCGAGCACAAGCAAGCCTGTAGAAGATGCAACAAAAAAACCTTTCCGCCAGTTTCGCGCGATCCGCTCATGCTCCTTCTTCTTCGCATCCCAATATGTTCTCGGCGCCGAAAGCTTCAGAGCATTGTCGTAAGTCTCGCGCATGCGAGCCCATTCTGCATCAATTGAATCCCTCGCCTCGCTAGCCCGAGCAATCAACTCGTCGAGGTCCTGTATAACCTGCGTTTTTCTTTGCTGTGTATCGGCAAGGACTTTGACCCCATCATCAGTCACTTTATGGAACTTTTCCTTCGCTTTCACACTAAAATTTTCAACCAACCGCAGTTGATCAAGAGCCGCGTCTGTTGTGGCTAGGTGCGCGAGGCCCTTTGCGTACCATGACAAAACTCCGGGGTCGCCCAGACGTTCTTTTAACTTGTTTTGTAGCTCTCCCGAAACAAGATGAAGAAAGAATTCGGCAAGGCCCCGGTCGTTATTGAGGAGGAGCCGTGCTCTCGCTACCATCGGATCCTCGATTAGGATCAGCGTCCGATTCATCAAACCCTGTTGCAGCCTCTCAGAAAAAGAGCTCGGAACTTTTAACACTCCATGCGCGCTAAGATTCACGGAAAACCAGGCAACATTCTGATCCGACAGAAAGCGCGATAAGGAACTCTCGGCTGAGTCGTGCATTGAATATTCTCTCTGCAAATCACGCCAAGCACCTGCCTGTGCTGCCAAGAATTCGATAAGCTGTCTTTCATCTGCAAATATCAATGGCGCTGGAGTCCCGCATTCAATTCTGATTTCACCTTCCATGCAGCCCCCTGTGATGACCGCATGCTCTGGCGACCTCTTATCACAAGTCGCCAGAGCCCATGCGGTTTACTTTATTAAGATCCGACGACTCACGCCGCCATAATCTTATTCCACTCCGCCACGCGGTCGGCCTTCGCGGCGAGGGCGGCGTCGGCGTCGCCTTCGATCTTGATCGATTTGATGGTGTCGCCTTGGCGGACGCTATCGACCACGTCCATACCTTCGAGCACTTTGCCGAAGACGGTGTGTTTGCCGTCGAGCCAGTCGGTCTTGATGTGGGTGATGAAGAACTGGCTGCCGTTGGTGTTGGGGCCGGCGTTGGCCATCGACAGCACGCCGCGTTCGTGGCGGACACCGTTGTTGGCTTCGTCTTCGAACTTGTAGCCCGGGCCGCCGGTGCCGCGGCCCTGCGGGCAGCCGCCCTGGATCATGAAGTCGGCGATCACGCGGTGGAAGATCAGGCCGTTATAGAAGCCGCGCTGCACCAAGTTGACGAAGTTGGCGACGGTGAGCGGGGCCTTGTCGGCGTGCAGTTCGATGCGGATCGGGCCGCGGTCGGTGTCCAAATGGGCGATCAGGCTCATGGGGGGCTCCAAAAAAAGGGGGCTCAACGTAGCACGCCGGCCCCCACCCAGGGCAGATGCGCTCGTGAGCCCCGCGACCGGACGCGGTCGCGTCCGGAGTCGGTGCGTCGCCCCGCGGCGGGGCGACTGTCATGCATCGAAATGCGCGCCTCGAAAAGCGCGTTGAAATGACGCCACGAGAGGCCGATCAGGCCGGCTCGTCGGCCGCCACCCCCGCGTGGAACGTGGTGTACACGTAGACCGGAATACCGGCGTCGGCGAGATGCTCGTACACCACCGGGCGCACGTCGGCCCAGTCCAAGCCGCCGACGCCGGTGGCGAGCCGCGGCAGGGCGAGGCTCGAAATCTTCTGCGCTTCGACCTCGGCGCGCAGCGCCTTCATGGCGTGGCGCACGTTGGACAGCGTGGCCTTGCCCGGCTTGCCGCCGTGATGGCCTTCGGCGCCGTCCTGGGTGAACAGATTCACGATGCGGCGACCGTCGGCGCCGGTCCAGGTCCACAGCCCGCCGGATTTGGGATGGGTGGACTGGCAGTAATGCCGGAAATCTTTGTACAGCGCGGGGGCATGTTCGCGCAGCGACAGCGCCAAACCGGTGTGGAAATCGTCGTTGGGCGCGACGCCATGGGCGATGGCCTGGGCGCGGGATTTCAGAATGTCGCCGCTCACTTCATGAATCATGCGTGGAACTCCTGTCGGATCGGGGGGAACGACGACAGGCTGTCACGGCGGATCGCGGGGAATCTTGTTTTAGCGCAAATTTCGCATCGGTCGCGCTGGTCGCGCGGCCGGTCTTCCTATCTCGCGTCGCGCACGGCGCGCAGGCCGTCGCGTTCCCTCGACGGAAGGCCTCAGCGCGCCCGGCGCGCGTTCAACACCGACAGCATCAGCGCGACCCAACACACGGCCGCCCCGGTGCCGCCGATCGCCAGCAGCGGCAGCTTAGCCTCCGGCGGCAACAGCCCCGAAACCGGGGAGTCGGGTGCGAACTGCAGCATCAAACCCAGCATCAGCAGGGCGAGACTCAGGACGTCGGCGACGATCAGCCAGATCGGCGGCTTCCAGCGCGGCGCGGCGCTTCGGTTGGGTTTTACGGTCATTGCATCCCCTGTCGCGTCGATAAGTGCCTGAATTCGAATGCCGAGCGTTTCGGAATGGAGCCATTGCTCTCGGCCGCCGGCTATAATAGCCGGCTTCCCTTCACGACAATCCGCGCCCGGCCACCCCTGCGGCGCCCATTCGCTATGTCCGCCCAAAATTCCGTCGAACGCCTGCGCAATATCGCCATCGTCGCCCACGTCGATCATGGCAAAACCACCCTCGTCGATCAGTTGCTGAAGCAATCCGGCACCCTGAGCGAGCGCGCCGTCGTCCCCGACCGGGTGATGGACAGCAACGATCTGGAAAAGGAACGCGGCATCACGATCCTGTCCAAGAACACCGCGATCCGCTGGACGAATCCGAAGACCGGCGAGCAGTGGCGCATCAACATCGTCGACACTCCCGGCCATGCCGACTTCGGCGGCGAAGTCGAGCGCGTGCTGTCGATGGTGGACTCGGTGCTGATCCTGGTCGACGCGATGGACGGCCCGATGCCGCAGACGCGCTTCGTCACCCAGAAAGCGTTCGCGATGGGCTTCAAACCGATCGTCGTCGTCAACAAGGTCGACCGCCCCGGCGCGCGTCCGAGCTGGGTGCTGGACCAAACCTTCGACTTGTTCGATCGCCTCGGCGCCACCGACGATCAACTCGATTTCACCACCGTCTACGCTTCGGGCCTGCAGGGCTACGCCGGCATGACCGAAGAAGTGCGCAGCGGCGACATGACCCCGCTGTTCGAAGCGATCTGCGAGCACGTGCCCGCGCCGCCGGTCGATCCCGACGGCCCGTTCCAAATGCGCGTCACCTCGCTCGATTACAACAACTACGTCGGCGTCATCGGCGTCGGCCGCATCCAGCGCGGCAAGGTCAAAACCAACCAGCAGGTGGTCGTGATCGATCGCGAAGGCAAGACCCGCAACGCGAAGGTGCTGCAGGTGCTTGGCTTCATGGGCCTGGAGCGCATCGAAGTGCCGGAAGCGCAGGCCGGCGACATCATCGCCTTCAGCGGCATCGAAGGCGTGGGCATCTCCGACACGCTGTGCGCGGCCGATGCGGTCGAGCAACTGCCGGTGCTCGCGGTGGACGAACCGACGATCTCGATGACCTTCCAAGTCAACGACTCGCCGTTCGCCGGCGTGAAGGATCGCTCGGGCGGCAAGTTCCTGACCTCGCGTCAGTTGCGCGACCGCCTGACCCGCGAAACGCAGCACAACGTCGCGCTGAAAGTGGAAGACACCGCCGACGCCGATAAATTCAAGGTCAGCGGCCGCGGCGAACTGCATCTGTCGATCCTGATCGAAACCATGCGCCGCGAAGGCTACGAATTGGCGGTCTCGCGTCCGGAAGTGATCATCCGCGAGATCGACGGCGTGCTGCAGGAGCCGTACGAATCGCTGGTCGTCGATATGGAAGAACAATTCCAGGGCGGCGTGATGGGGCGTTTGGGCGAGCGCAAGGCGCTGCTGCAGAACATGGAGCCCGACGGCAAGGGCCGCGTGCGTTTGGATTACATGATCCCCGCGCGCGGGCTGATCGGTTTCCAGACCGAATTCCGCACGCTGACCGCGGGCACCGGCCTGCTGTTCCATGTGTTCGATCATTACGGCCCGAAAACCGAAGGCGCGATCGGCCAACGCCAGAACGGCGTGCTGATCTCCAACGGCACCGGCAGCTCGCCCGCGTACGCGCAGGCGGCGATGCAGGAACGCGGCCGCTTGTTCATCGAGCCGGGCGAGGAAATCTACGAAGGTCAGATCGTCGGCATCCACGCCAAGGACAACGACCTCACCGTGAACGCGCTGCGCGGCAAGCAGCTCACCAACTTCCGCGCCGCGGGCAAAGACGACGACGAAGGCTTGATCCCGGCGATCAAATTCTCGCTGGAGCAGGCGCTGGAATTCATCGACGACGACGAATTGGTCGAAGTCACGCCGAAGCAGATCCGTCTGCGCAAGAAACTGCGCACCGAAGTGGATCGCAAACGCGCCTCGCGCGCGGCCTGACGTTTCGCCATGCGACAGGACGGCGCCGCCTACGACCCGAACCCGAATGCGCACCGCGACGTTCGCATGGTCGCGCTGTTCGAGCTCGCCAAGGGCGGCGTGTCGGGCAGCGTCGCGGTCGCCTTGCTGCTGTTCGGCCCGCAGCGCGTGCACGATTTCATTGCGATGGTCGGGCAATGGCTGCATTTCGACCCGAAGCACAGCGCGATGGCGCGCGTGTTGGCGGCGATCACGCCCGAGACCGTGCATCTGGCGGCGATGGCGATCGGCGTCTACGCCTGCTTGCGTTTCGTGCTGTTCTGGGGCCTGTGGCACGCGCGCGGCTGGGCGTCGTGGTTCGGCGCGATCGCGGCGACGCTGTACCTGCCGTTCTGCAGCTACGCGGTGGTGCGCTATCCCGGTTGGCCGACCGTCGCGGTACTGGCCCTGAACCTGTTCATCGTGTGGGTGTTGGTGCGCGACGTGCGCAAACGGCTCGCGGCCAAGCGGCTGGCGGCGTCGGGCGCGTAAACCGCAGCGTAAACCCGAGCCGAGCGGATCGAATACAGCGCCTCGAGCGGAACGTACGACGCGACCGACAAGCCGCTGGATTACGCCGCGCGACGCCCTCGTCGCGCCCGTGACCAATGGGGCTTGTCGCCCATTCGCCTCGCTAGCGATGATTCCGCCGCCTCGACGCATCGTCGACACGGACCTCGATCCCGATGGCTCTCCCCCGCAACACCGCACTGATCGCCTCGCTTTTGGCCGCATCGACGCTGTCGATGTCCGCCGCCCTGCCGGCGCGCGCCGACGGCCCCGCCCGCGCCGACCTCCGCGCGAAGGACACCTTCGCGGTCGTCTGGGAACGCCTGCAGGCCAGCGGGTTTCGCGGCCAACACGAAGGCTTGGATTGGGCGGCGCTGAAAGCCGAACATCAGCCGGATATCGAAAACGCAGCCGACATCCAAAGCCTGCGCCGCGAGTTGAACGAACTGCTGGTCGACTTGAAAGCCTCGCACTTGGTGCTGCTGCCGAACGAAGCGATGGCGGCCTCCGACACGTCGTCAGACGACGATCCGGCGGACGACGACGCCGGCGATAACGACACGACCCACGATCCGAGCGAAAACGCATCGACGGCACAGAGCGGCGGCTCCGCACCCAAGAGCGGTCACGGCGATTTCGGGCTGCGCCCGACCTTCGTCGGCGGCCAATTGTTGGTGGAGCGCGTCGTCCCGGGCTCGCCCGCGGAACGCGCCGGTGTGCGCCCGGGTTGGCGTCTCGACGGCATCGGGCGTTTGAACGCGTCGAAGGCGATCGCCGCGCTGCGCGAACTGCCGCCCGACGGCGCGCGACGCGGCGAAACCATGCTGCTCGCCACCGTGCTGGCGATCCTCGATCTGCATTCGCCCGGCGAGACCGCCAAGCTGCGTCTGCGCGACGGCCAAGGCCGCGAACGCGCGCTCACGCTGAAAGCGGACGCGAATCCGAATATCCAGTCGATCACCCTGCCCGGCCTGCCGCCGATGCCGATGCGCTACGCGCAGCGCCGCATCGAACTCCCCGGCGGCGGCTGCGCGGTGCAGATGGAATTCACGCAGTGGGCGATGCCGGTCTTCGAGAAGATGGTCGATACCCTGCGCGAACACGGCGATTGCCGCGGCGCGGTGCTCGATCTGCGCGGCAACACCGGCGGTCTGATCGCATCGATGAGCGCGGTCGGTGGCCTGTTCTTCGACAAGCCGGCCTCGCTCGGCACGCTGACCACCGGCGGCGGCGACATCAAGCTGACCGCCTTGCCGCGCGTCGTCGATACCGCCGGCCGCGATATCCGCCGTTTCTCGGGCCCGGTCGCGATCCTGATCGATCAAGCCTCGATCAGTTGCTCCGATATGTTCCCGGCCGGCATGCAGGCGCTCGGACGCGCGCGCATCTTCGGCGTCACCAGCGCCGGCATGGCGCTGCCGGCGGCGAGCACGCCGCTGCCGTCCGGCGACCGTTTGCTGTACCCCATCGCCGAGTTCGTCGACCCGGCCGGGCGTCGGATCGAAGGCATCGGCACCGTGCCGGATCAGGCCGTCGCGCCGACCGCCGCCGCGCTGTCGAAGGGCGGCGATCCGATTCTCGACGCTGCGCTCGCCTGGATCGGCACCGGCCCCGAACCGCACACCGCGCCGCTCGGCGCCGCAGCCGCCGCACCGTCCGGCGCGGCCTCCACGACGAACTCTCCCACGACTCCACGCTCAGGACCGACACGATGACTCACCGCACCCGTACCGCGCTCGCCGCGGCGCTCGCCCTCGCCGTTCTGCCGTTCGCCGCCAGCGCGGCCGACTTGCCCAAGGCGCGCAAGCTGATCGACGCCCACATCAAAGCCGTCGGCGGCGCCAAAGCCTTGGCGCGCGTCGACGAAGGCACCCTGAAAGCCACCATGGAAATCGTCGAAGCCGGCATGAAGGGCGACATGGTCGTCTACACGCGCGGCGGGGATATGACCATGAGCCTCACCTTCCCGAATTACGGCGAAACCCGGATGGGCACGATCGCCGGTACGACCTGGTCGATCGACCCGCAGAACGGGCCGCGCATTCTGGAAGGCAAAGAGCGCCAACAGTTCACGCAGCAGAGCGATCGCAACTACGCCGCGCGCGACGAAAGCTTGATCGTGAAAGCCGAAACGACGGCGCTGTCCGATTCGGAAGGCCGCCCCTGCTATCGCGTCGAAATCGAATGGAAAACCGGCGACAAAACCGCCGATTGCTACGGCGTGGACGAGCACTTCCTGTTGTCCACCGAATCCACCGCGAGCACGCCGATGGGCGAGATCAAACAGGTCACGCACCTGTACGACTACAAGCCGATGGGCGGCATCAAATCGCCGTACAAGGCCAAGAACAAACTCGCGGGCATGACCCAGTTGATCACGATGCAGTCGTTCGACAGCGCCAAGTTGGCCGATTCGACCTTCGAGATGCCGCCTTCGATCGCCGCGCTGCTGAAAAAGCAGGCCGAAGCGACGCCCGCCGCGTCGAGCTCGAACTGAACGTTTCTCGCGGCGCCGCGAGCGCCTGAGGCACATCGAGACGGCAGCGGAGCGATCCGCTGCCGTTTTTCGTGCTGGCCTTACAGCCTTGCAGGCGCGTTGATCTGCGCCTGCTTGCGCACGATCAGCATCGCGATTTCCAACGCCTGTTCGTAGTTCAAACGCGGGTCGACCGTGGTGCGATACGCACGCTCCAAATCGGTCTCGGTCAATTCGCGCGCACCGCCGGTGCATTCGGTCACGTCTTCGCCGGTCAGCTCCAAATGCGCGCCGCCCAGCCGCGTACCGGCCGCCGCGTGGATCTCGAACGCCTGCTCCAACTCGCTGCGGATATTCTCGAAGCGACGGGTCTTGTAACCGTTGGCGGTCGACTCGGTGTTGCCGTGCATCGGATCGCAGATCCACAGCACGCGGCGACCGTCGCGCTTCATCGCCTCCAGCAGCGGCGGCAATTTGTCCGCGATCGAACCGGCGCTCATGCGATGGATCAAGCTGAGCCGACCGGGCTCGTCGTTCGGATTGAGCACGTCGATCAAACGCAGCAACTGATCCGGCGTCACCGACGGGCCGAGCTTGATCGCGATCGGATTGCGGATGCCGCGGAAATATTCGGTGTGCGCGCCGTCTACCGCCGCCGTACGCATGCCGATCCACGGGAAATGCGTGCCGAGATTGAACCAGCCCGCCTGGCGCGGCACTTGCCGGGTCACGCCTTGCTCGTAGGGCAGCAGCAGCGCTTCGTGCGAGGTGTAGAACTCGACGCTGCGCAGGTTGTGCAGCGACTCGCCCGAAAGCGTCTCCATGAAACGCACGGCGTCGCCGATGCCGGCGACCATCTTCTGGTATTCCTCGGCCAGCGGCGAATGGCCGACCCAGCTCAGATTCCAGTATTCCGGGTGATGCAGATCGGCGAAGCCGTCGTCGATCAGCGCGCGGATGAAGTTCATCGTCATCGCCGAACGCGCATGGCCTTTGATCATGCGGCGCGGATCGGGAATGCGCGCCTCGGCGGTGAATTCCGGGCCGTTGACCAAGTCGCCGCGGTAACTCGGCAGCGTCACGCCGTCCTTGGTTTCGGTATCGGCCGAACGCGGCTTCGCGTACTGCCCGGCGAAGCGGCCCACGCGCACCACGGGCAGACGCAAGCCGTGGACGAGCACCAGGCTCATCTGCAGCAGCACTTTCAAGCGGTTGGAGATCACTTCCGGCGTGCAGTCGCCGAAGATTTCCGCGCAGTCGCCGCCCTGCAGCAGGAAGCGCTTGCCGTCCTGCGCTTCGGCGAGTTGCTGTTTCAGATTCAGCACTTCGCGCGAGGTCACCAACGGCGGCAGCGCATGCAGTTCGCCGAGCACGCCCTCGAGTTCCGTCGCGTCGCCGTACGTGGGCTGCTGCAGCGCCGGACGCGCGCGCCAGCTCGCGGGGCTCCAATCGGGCGGGTTTTCGACGACGGCTTGCAGGTGATCGCTACGGCTGCTCATGAAAGGTCTCGGACGCGGCGACATCGCACCGCGGGATTGTGTGTGATCAGGGAGAGGATGGCGCCGGGCGGGGCTTGAACGCCGCGTACAGCGCGAAGAAGGTCAAACCGACGAAGCCGATCAAACTCCACGTCGGCATCGACAGGCCGAGCATGTGCCAATCGACTTTCGCGCATTCGCCCGAGCCGGTCAGCACCATCTTGACCGCATCGGCGAACGGGTTCTGCTCCATCATGAATTCCAAGGGTGGGCCGCAGGCCGGCACTTCGTCTTCGGGCAAGGTCGTCAGCCACACATGGCGGCCGGCGATCCCGATGCCGGTGCCGCCGGCGATCGTCGCGAGCAGACCGTACAGTTTGCGGCCCAGCCCGCCTTTCGGCGCGTGCAGACCGCCGATCAAGCACACCACGCCTAAAGCGGCATAGGCGACGCGCTGGAAGATGCACAACGGGCACGGATTGAGTTCCCAATGCGACTGCGAGAACAGCGCGAAACCGATCATGCCCGCGCAGGCCGCGAACACGAGAAAGAACTGCTGGCGGAACGACCATTGGAAAGGATTCGGACGCATCGTCGTAGGACCATGTGAAGGGAGGACACCGCCGGCGCTGCTGCGCCGCAGCATCCCCGACGCCAAGATAGCAAAAAACCCCGGCATTGCCGGGGTTTCGACTTCGATCGAGGGCACGGGTTCCGAGTCTTAGGTTCCAAGACCTGGTACGACGAGCCTGCACATGTACCGTGCCGGTGCGACCGTGCGTTCGCCGCCCCGTCGGCGGCGCCGAAGCACCGCCCGTTCGGTTTAGGCCGACGCCTCGGGACGATCGACCAGCTCGACGTACGCCATCGGGGCGTTGTCGCCGTCGCGGAAGCCGCACTTCAGGATGCGCAGGTAACCGCCCGGACGCTCGCGGTAACGCGGGCCGAGGGTGGTGAACAGCGTGCCGACGGCTTCCTTATCGCGCAGGCGCGAGAACGCCAGACGACGGTTGGCGACGCCATCGGTCTTCGACAAGGTGATCAGCGGCTCGGCGACGCGGCGCAGTTCCTTGGCTTTCGGCAGCGTGGTGCGGATCAGACCGTGCTTGATCAACGAAGCCGCCATATTGCGGAACATCGCTTCGCGATGCGCGCTGGTGCGGCTGAATTTGCGTCCGGATTTCTGGTGGCGCATGACAGTGATTCCTATGAAACGTCTTCGGTGTGCGCGATTGCGGCCTCGGCCGCGAACACACGCCAGGTTGAAATAGTGTCGCGGCTCGCGCCGCTCCTAGACTCGTGCTCAGCCGAGCATGCCGTGCGAGGCGATGCCCGCCGGCGGCCAGTTCTCGAGCTTCATGCCGAGCGACAAACCGCGCTGCGCCAGGACTTCCTTGATCTCGGTGAGCGACTTCTTGCCGAGGTTCGGGGTCTTGAGCAGTTCGACTTCGGTCTTCTGGATCAGATCGCCGACGTAGTAGATGCTCTCGGCCTTGAGGCAGTTGGCCGAACGCACCGTCAGCTCCAGGTCGTCGATCGGACGCAGCAGGATCGGGTCGATGCCGCTGGCGGCCGGCTTCGCCGCGCCGCGGTCGCGGTGCGTGAAATCGCCGAACACCGACAATTGGTCGGTCAGGATATCGGCGGCGGTGCGCACCGCTTCCTCGGCGTCGATTGTGCCGTTGGTTTCGATGTCGAGCACCAGCTTGTCGAGGTCGGTGCGCTGTTCGACGCGCGCGGCTTCGACTTCGTAGGCGACGCGGCGCACCGGCGAGAAGCTGGCGTCCAGCATCAAACGGCCGATGGCGCGGGTCTCTTCGTCCGGGCGACGACGGGCGGCGGCCGGCTGGTAACCGAAACCGCGCTCGATTTTCAGACGCATGTTCAGCGCGGCATCCTTGGTGAGGTGCGCGATGACCAGGTCGCCGTTGAGGATCTCGACGTTGTGATCGGTCTTGATATCGGCGGCGGTGACGATGCCGGGGCCTTGTTTGTTCAAGCTCAGGGTCGCCGAATCGCCGGTGCCCATACGGATCGCGACTTCCTTGAGGTTCAACAGCACTTCCAGTACGTCTTCCTGCAGACCTTCGACCGTGGTGTACTCGTGCAGCACGCCGTCCATCTCGACTTCGGTGATGGCGAAGCCGGGGATCGACGAGAGCAATACCCGGCGCAGGGCATTGCCGAGGGTGTGGCCATAGCCGCGTTCCAACGGTTCGATCACGACCTTGGCGCGGTTGCCGGCGAGGCGCTCGATCTGCGGAGCGCGCGGACGCATGACCTGGTTGGCGGATACCGTCATCTTGTGGTGTCTCCTGGGGCCGGAGCCTCGCGGCCGCGGCGGTGTCTCTGGGGGCCTCCCCGGGCGAGGGAGGCGGCGGACGCGACGAGCGCGCCGCCGTGGGGGCCGAACGAACGCTGCGCGGGATCGACCCGCGCGAGCGCCGCCAGCAATTACTTCGAGTACAACTCGACGATCAGCGCTTCGTTGATGTCGGCGGGCAGGTCGCTGCGCGCGGGCACCGACTTGAATACGCCGCTGAACTTCTTGCTGTCGACCTCGATCCACGAAGGCGAGAGGTCCATCGTCGAAGAAACATTCAACGCTTCCTGCACGCGCAATTGCTTCTGAGCGCGCTCGGACAAGGTGATCGCGTCGCCGGCCTTGACCTGGTACGACGGCAGGTTCACCGACTTGCCGTTGACCAGCACGCCGCGGTGCGAGACCAACTGACGCGCCGCCGGACGGGTCACCGCGAAGCCCATGCGATACACGACGTTATCGAGACGGGTCTCGAGCATCTGCAGCAGGTTTTCGCCGGTGTTGCCCTTCTTGGTCGAGGCTTTCTTGTAGTAGTTGCGGAACTGACGCTCCAGCAAACCGTAGATGCGCTTGACCTTCTGCTTCTCGCGAAGCTGGGTGGCGTAGTCGGACAGTTTGCCTTTACGGGCCGCGCCGTGTTGGCCGGGCTTTTGTTCCAGTTTGCACTTCGAGTCGAGCGCGCGCGCGGGCGACTTGAGGCTGAGGTCGGCGCCTTCGCGACGAGCCAGTTTGCAGGTGGGACCGATATAACGAGCCATGGTGGTGTCTGCTCCTCAGGCCGCCGCGTCAGACGCGACGCTTCTTCGGCGGACGGCACCCGTTGTGCGGGATGGGCGTCACGTCGATGATGTTGGTGATCTTGTAGCCGACGCTGTTGAGCGAGCGAACGGCGGATTCGCGACCCGGGCCGGGGCCCTTGATGCGCACTTCGAGCGCCTTGACGCCGTAATCGAGCGCGGCTTTGCCGGCCTTTTCGGCGGCGACCTGCGCGGCGAACGGGGTCGATTTGCGCGAACCGCGGAAGCCGGAGCCGCCCGAGGTCGCCCACGACAGCGCGTTGCCCTGGCGATCGGTGATGGTCACGATGGTGTTGTTGAAAGAAGCGTGGACGTGCGCGATGCCGTCGGTGACGATGCGCTTGATCTTCTTCTTGGTCTTGGTAGCTGCCGGTTTGGCCATGATGGCGAGTCCTTACTTCTTGATGGCCTTGCGCGGACCCTTGCGGGTACGGGCATTGGTCCGGGTGCGTTGACCGCGGAGCGGCAGGCCGCGGCGATGGCGCAGGCCGCGGTAGCAGCCCAGATCCATGAGACGCTTGATGGCGATGCCGATTTCGCGACGCAGGTCGCCTTCGACCGTGAACTTGCCGACCTCGGCGCGCAGGCGCTCGACTTCGGCTTCCGACAGGTCGCGGATCTTGGTGTTCGAATTGACGCCCGCGGATTCGCAGACTTTCTTCGAACGGGTACGGCCGATGCCGTAGATGCTTTGCAGCCCGACCCAGACGTGCTTCTGGGCAGGCAGGTTGACACCTGCAATACGCGCCATGCGCGGATCTCCAAACAGTTTGCGGCCGGCTTCCCGGCGGATGTGGCACTTAGGGCTAAGTGAACTCGAAATTTTAGCAGGGTTCCGAAACTCTGGGAAGTCCCGACGCCGCAAGGCGACGCCCGAGCGCCCTTTCGGACGCCCGGTTCTTCCGGCATGGGGAGTGTGCCCATGCTCCGGCGACGGCTTCGGGCTGGCGGACGCGACCGTGAGGTCGCATTCGCCGGCCGGCACTCCTCAGGTGCCGGCACCGGCCCGGAACCACTCGCGCTCGGAACCGCTGCGCGAGTCGCCCTGGCGACCGTCCGCGTTCGGGATGCGCTCGCACGAGCGGCCCGGCGGATCGGTCGATCGATCCTCCCGCGCCGCGATCGCGGCGGCGGGCCGGCGACGCCCCCGATCTCCGGGAGCGAACGCCTTGTCGTTCGAGCCTAGCTCGAACTCGCGGCACGGCGCGTACGCCGTACCGATCAAACGTGTTAGCCGCGCGGCAAACCGCCGCGGCTGCCTTTCAGATTCGCTTTCTTGAGCAGGCTTTCGTACTGATGCGACATCAAGTGCGCTTGCACCTGTGCGATGAAGTCCATCACCACCACGACCACGATCAACAGCGAGGTGCCGCCGAAGTAGAACGACGTGCCCAACTCGTTCTGCATGAAGGTCGGCAGCAAGCACACGATGACCAGGTAGATCGCGCCGGCCATCGTCAACCGCGTCAACACGGCGTCGATGTACTCGGCCGTCGCTTTACCCGGACGAATGCCCGGGATCAACGCACCCGACTTCTTCAGGTTCTCGGCGGTTTCCTGCGAATTGAACACCAACGCGGTGTAGAAGAACGCGAAACCCACGATCAAGCCCGAGAACAAGACCGCGTAGAGCGGCTCGCCGGGCGAAAGCGCCTGCGACAGCTTCTGCAGCCAACTGGTATTGCCGGTCGCGCTGAACCACTGCGAGGCGGTGGCCGGGAACATGATGATCGACGACGCGAAGATCGCCGGAATCACGCCCGACATGTTGAGTTTGAGCGGCAGGAACGAGGTCTGGTTCATGTACGCGTTGCGACCGCCCTGGCGGCGCGCGTAGTTCACCGTGATCCGGCGCTGTCCGCGTTCGACGAACACGACGAAGAAGGTGAAGACCAGCACGATCACGGCGATCAAGAGCACCACGATCGGGTTCATATCGCCGTTGCGCACCTGCTCCAGCGTGGTCAGCACGGCGCCGGGCAAACCGGCGACGATACCGGCGAAGATGATCAGCGAGACGCCGTTGCCGATGCCGCGCTCGGTCACTTGTTCGCCCAACCACATCAGGAACATCGTGCCGGCGGTCAGCGAGACCACCGCAGTCAGCACGAAACCCATGCCCGGCGAGTAGACCACCGGAATGCCGTTGTTGGCGCCCGAGGCCTGCAGCGCGGTCGCGATGCCCGCGGCCTGGAAGACCGCCAGCGGGATCGCGCCGATGCGCGACCACTGGGTGATGCGACGACGCCCGGACTCGCCTTCCTTCTGGATGGCCTTGAGGCTCGGCATGATCTGCACGAGCAACTGCACGATGATCGAGGCCGAGATGTAAGGCACGACGTTCAGCGCGAACAGGCTGAAGCGTTCGAGCGCACCGCCGGAGAACATGTTGAACATGTCCACGATGGTGCCTTCCTGGGTCTTCATCAGCTCCAACATCGCATCGGGATTGACGCCCGGCACCGGAATGAAACAGCCGATGCGGTACACCAACAGAGCCCCGAGGACGAACAGCAAACGAGAGCGGAGCTCGGTGAATTTACCGAGCCCGCCGCCGAGACCGCCCATCGCGTTCGCGCTTCGCGCCATGCGCGCTTACTCCTCGATCTTGCCGCCGGCGGCTTCGATGGCCGCCTTCGCGCCCGCCGTCGCCAGCAGGCCCTTGATGACGATCGCTTTGGTCAGCTCGCCTTTCTTCACGATCTTCGCTTTCTTCGCGTTCGCCGGGATCAGCTTGGCGGCGCGCAGCGCGGCGAGATCGACCGTGCCGTCCAGTTTGTCCAACTGGTACAGCAGCACTTCGGCCGTGTCCTTCGCCATCTGCGAACGGAAACCGATCTTCGGCAGACGACGCTGCATCGGCATCTGACCGCCTTCGAAGCCGGCTTTGATCTTGCCTTTACCGGCGCGCGCGAACGAACCTTTGTGGCCGCGGCCGGCGGTCTTGCCGAGGCCGGAACCGATGCCGCGGCCGACGCGGGTGCGCTCTTTACGGGCGCCGTCGGCGGGCTTGAGGGTGTTGAGCTTCATGGATTACTCCTCGACTTTGACGAGGTAGTGCAACTGATTGATCAGGCCGCGCACTTGCGGGCTGTCCTTCAGTTCGCGCACGTCGTTGAGTTTGTTCAGGCCGAGCGCCTTCACCGACAAGCGGTGACGCGACTGCGAACCACGCAGGCCTTTCACCAAGCGAACCTTGATGGTGCCATTCGAAGAGGAATTAGCCATTGAGGATCTCCTCCGTCTTCTTGCCGCGCTTGGCCGCGATGCGGGCCGGCGACTGCATGGCTTCGAGGCCTTTGAGCGTCGCGCGGACGAGGTTAATCGGGTTGCGCGAACCGGTGGCCTTCGCCAACACGTTCTTGACGCCGACCGCTTCGAGCACGGCGCGCATCGCGCCGCCGGCGATCACGCCGGTACCTTCGGAGGCCGGCTGCATGAACACGTGAGCGGCACCGTGACCGGACTTGACGGCGTGCCACAAGGTGCCGTTGTTCAGGTCGACGTTGCTCATGTTCTTGCGGGCGTATTCCATCGACTTCTGGATCGCGACCGGCACTTCGCGCGCCTTGCCGTAGCCGAAGCCGACCTTGCCCGAGCCGTCGCCCACCACCGTCAGCGCGGTGAAGGTGAATTGACGGCCGCCTTTGACGGTTTTGCTGACGCGGTTGACCGCGATCAGCTTCTCGATCATGCCGTCGTCGATCTCTTCGCGGTCGCGATTACGGTCGCGCCCGCGGGGTTCACGTTGTTCTGCCATTTCAATATCTCGGTGGTTAGGGAATTTGCGGCGTGGCCGCTTATGGTTGTGGTGTGGATCGGATGTTCCGCGAACCCCGAAACCGGAGCGAGCGTCCGGCACAGACCGTGCCAGCGGCTTTGGAACCTGTGTGGACCGCGCGGGCCCGTTTCAAGTTCCGGTGTTGCGTGTTTCGTAGGGTGGGCCCTGGCCCACCGCTCTTGACTCTTTCGACGCAAAGGTGGGCCAGGGGCCCACCCTACGTTAGAACTGCAGACCGGCTTCGCGGGCCGCGTCGGCCAGGGCCTTGATGCGGCCGTGGAAACGGTAGCCCGAACGATCGAACGCGACTTTTTCGACGCCGGCGGCTTTCGCCTTCTCGGCGATCATGCGGCCGACTTTCGCCGCGGCTTCGCTGTTCTTCTTGCTGCTCAAACCATCGGCGACGTCGGCCTGCTGCGTGTTCGCGGCGGCCAACACCTTCGAGCCGTCGGCGGTGAACACCTGGGCGTAGAGGTGCTGCCCGGTGCGCAACACGGTGAGGCGCGCGACGCCGAGTTCGCGGATATGCGCGCGGGTCGACTTGGCGCGACGCAGGCGGGCGGTGTTCTTGATGCTGCTCATGATCTTGATCCTTGGGAAGCGGATGGGCTCGAACGCGGTTCCGATCGCGAGCGACCGGAGCCGGCGCATTAGGCCTTCTTAGCTTCCTTGCGAATGATGGTTTCGTCGGAGTACTTCACGCCCTTGCCCTTGTAGGGTTCCGGCGGACGGAACGCGCGGATCTTGGCGGCGACTTCGCCGACGCGCTGCTTGTCGGCGCCCGAGACGACGATTTCGGTCTGGGTCGGCGTGGCGATGGTGATGCCTTCCGGCGCCGGGAAAACGACCGGGTGCGAGAAGCCGAGCGCGAGGCTCAGATCCTTGCCCTGCATCGAGGCGCGGTAACCGACGCCGACGAGTTCGAGCTTGCGCTCGAAGCCCTGGCTGACGCCGTGGACCATGTTCGCCAGGATGGCGCGCAAGGTGCCGGTCAGCGGGATCAGCATCTCGTCGTTGGCCGACAACTGCGCGTTGCCGTCTTCGATCTTGACGTCGATACCGGCGGGCTTGCCGATGGACAAGGTGCCCTTCGGGCCCTTGACGCTGACGTTGTTGGGTTGAACGTTGAATTCGACGCCCTTGGGCAGGGCGATGGGCTTTTTGGCGACGCGAGACATGGGTGAGCTCTCCTTACGCCACGAAGCACAAGACTTCGCCGCCGACGCCCTGTTGGCGCGCCTGCGCATCGGTCATGATGCCCTTCGAGGTGGAAATGATGGCGACGCCGAGACCGCCGAGCACTTTCGGCAACGCTTCTTTGCCGCGGTACTGACGCAGACCCGAGCGCGACACGCGCTGCAGGCGTTCGATGACCGGCTTGCCTTCGTAGTACTTCAGCACGATCTCGAGTTCGGCTTTCGCGCCGTTCTCGGTGACGCGCAAGTCGGTGATGTAGCCTTCGTTCTTCAGAACGCCGGCGATCGCGACCTTGATCTTGGACGACGGCATTTTCACCGTCTGCTTACCGACCGCGGCCGCATTCTTGATGCGGACCAGCATGTCGGCGATGGGATCAGTCATGCTCATTGAGATTCACCTGATGAGTAGCACCGATATCCGCTTTCGCGAAATCTGTCTGGGTTGTGGACCCGAACCTGCGCCCGGGCTTGGAACGAATGAGTTTGAAGCGTTCGAACATGGAACGATGCCGTCCGCGACGGCGACAGGCCGGACTTAGCCGGCCTGGGGAACCGCATATGCTACCAGCTTCCGAGCCCGAATGCCGCCGGGCAGGTTCGCCGGAGCCTTACCAACTGGCCTTGCGCAGACCCGGCACGTCGCCGCGCATGGTGGCTTCGCGCAGCTTGTTGCGGCCGAGGCCGAACTTACGGTAGACGCCGCGCGGACGACCGGTGAGGGCGCAGCGCAGGGTCTGACGGCTGGGCGAGGAATCGCGCGGCAGCTTCGAGAGCTTGGCCGCGGCGGCCATCTTCTCGTCGAAGTCGCCGTCTTGGCTGTTGATGATCTTCTTCAGCGCTTCGCGCTTCGCCGCGTACTTCTTGGCGAGTTTGGCCCGCTTGATTTCGCGGTTCACCATCGAGGTCTTAGCCATTGTGTCTACCCGAAATCAGTTGCGGAACGGGAAGCGGAACGCTTCCAGCAGAGCCTTCGCCTCGGCGTCGGTCTTGGCGGTGGTGGTGATGGCGATATCCATGCCGCGGATCGCGTCGACGGCGTCGAAGTCGATTTCCGGGAAGATGATCTGTTCCTTCACGCCCATGTTGTAGTTGCCGCGGCCGTCGAACGCGCGACCGGACACGCCGCGGAAATCGCGGACGCGCGGCAGCGAGATGTTCACCAGACGATCGAGGAACTCGAACATCTTGGCGCGACGCAGCGTGACCTTGCAGCCGATCGGCCAGCCGTCGCGGATCTTGAACGAGGCGACCGAGACGCGAGCCTTGGTGACCACCGGCTTCTGACCGGCGATCTTGGTCATGTCGGCGACGGCATTTTCGAGCACTTTCTTGTTCGCCGCCGCTTCGCCCACGCCCATATTGAGCGTGATCTTCACTAGCTTCGGCACTTCCATCGGATTGGTGTAGCCGAACTGCTTCATCAGCTTCGGCACCACTTCATCCTTGTAGAACTGTTCCAGACGAGTCGTCATTTGTGCATTCCTCAGGCGTCGACCGCCTCACCGCTGGAGCGGAACACGCGCAATTTGCGTCCATCCTCCAGCTTTTTGATACCGATGCGCTCGCCCTTGCCGGAGGCCGGGTTGTAGAGCATCACGTTGGAAATGTGGATCGAGGCTTCGCGCTCGATCACACCGCCGGGCTGGCCGGCTTGCGGGTTCGGCTTGGTGTGGCGCTTGACGATGTTGATGTTCGAGACGACGACGCGGTCGCCGTCCAAACTCACCACGTCGCCCTGCTTGCCCTTGTCTTTGCCGGCGATGACGACGACGCGGTCGCCTTTCTTGATACGGTTCATGTGGTTTCCTCCGCTCAGAGCACTTCGGGCGCGAGCGAGACGATCTTCATGAACTTCTCGGAACGCAGTTCGCGAGTCACCGGCCCGAAGATACGGGTGCCGATCGGTTCATGCTTGTTGTTCAACAGCACGGCGGCGTTGGCGTCGAAGCGGATCAACGAACCGTCGGCGCGACGCACGCCCTTGCGGGTGCGCACCACGACGGCGTTGTAGACCTCGCCCTTCTTGACCTTACCGCGCGGGATGGCGTCCTTGATGGACACTTTGATGATGTCGCCGATGCCGGCGTAACGGCGCTTCGAGCCGCCCAGCACCTTGATGCACATCACTTCCTTCGCGCCGGAATTGTCGGCCACTTCGAGGTGGCTTTGCATCTGAATCATGGTTCAGCCCTCCTCTTATTCGGCCGCGCGTTCGACGATTTCGACGACGCGCCAGTTCTTGGTTTTGGACATCGGAGCGCATTCGGCCACGCGCACCACATCGCCTTCGTTGCAGCTATTGTCGGCGTCGTGGGCGTGCAGCTTGGTCGAGCGACGGATGTACTTGCCGTACAGCTCGTGCTTGACCAGACGCTCCACCAGCACGGTCACGGTCTTGTCCATCTTGTTGCTGACGACGCGGCCCTGGACCGTACGCTGTTTCTTTTCGGTGTTGTTCATAGTCGTCGATCCTTACTTCTTCTGACCGAGCAACATGTTCACGCGGGCGATTTCGCGGCGCACGCGGCGGATGTCGTGGGTCTTGGCGAGCTGGCCGGTGGCCTTCTGCATGCGCAGCGAGAACTGCTCTTTATGCAGATCGGTCAGATGGGCCTTCAGCTCGTCGGCCGACTTGGCTTTGAGTTGCTTGAGTTCCATCAGCGCACCGTCCGGGTCACGAAAGTGGTGGTGACCGAGAGTTTGGCGGCGGCCAGGCGGAAGGCCTCGCGCGCGGTCGCCTCGTCGACGCCCTCGATCTCGTAGATCATGCGGCCGGGCTGGATCTGCGCGACCCAGTACTCGACGTTGCCCTTACCGGAGCCCATGCGGACTTCGATCGGCTTCTGCGTGATCGGCTTATCGGGGAACACGCGGATCCACATCTTGCCGCCGCGCTTGACGTAGCGGCTGATGGTGCGGCGCGCGGCCTCGATCTGGCGGGCGGTGAGGCGGCCCGTCATGGTGGCCTTCAAGCCGTATTCGCCGAAGCTGACCTGGTTGGCGTTCCAGCTCAAGCCTTCGTTGCGGCCTTTGAAGACCTTGCGGTATTTGGTTCGCTTAGGTTGCAACATGATTAGTCCCTCGCTTCGCCGCGGTCGGCGCCGCGGTCGGCACGATCGCCGCGGTCGCGGCGCGGGCCGCGCGGACGGTCGGCGCGATCGTTACGGTCGCCGCGCTCGCTGCGCGGAGAATCGTCTTGCTTCTCCTGGCCCACTTGGGAGAAATCGAAGATTTCGCCCTTGTAGATCCAGGTCTTGATGCCGATGACGCCGTAGGTGGTGTGCGCTTCGGCGAAGCCGTAATCGACGTCGGCGCGGAGCGTATGCAGCGGCACGCGGCCTTCGCGGTACCACTCCGAGCGAGCGATTTCGGCGCCGTTGAGGCGGCCGGCGACGTTGACCTTGATGCCCAGCGCGCCCAGGCGCATCGCGTTGCCGACGGCGCGCTTCATCGCGCGGCGGAACATGATGCGGCGTTCGAGCTGCTGCGCGATCGATTCGGCCACCAGTTGGGCGTCGAGTTCGGGCTTGCGCACTTCGGTGACGTTGATGTGGGCCGGACAGCCCATCACGTCGCTGATTTCCTTACGCAGCTTCTCGATGTCCTCGCCGCGCTTGCCGATGACCACGCCCGGGCGGGCGGTGTGCACGGTGACGCGCGCGGTCTTCGCGGGACGCTCGATCAGGATCTTGCTGATCCCGGCGGCGGCCAGCTTCTTGCGCAGCATCTCGCGGACTTTGAGGTCGGCGGCGAGGTACTCGGCGTATTCCTTCTTGCCGGCGTACCACTTCGAGTTCCAATCCTTGGCGATGCCGAGGCGGATACCGGTCGGATGTACTTTGTGACCCATACTTATTTGCCCTCGCCCACGACCACGGTGATGTGGCTGGTGCGCTTCAGAATGCGGGTACCGCGGCCTTTGGCGCGGGCCATGAACCGCTTCAGCACCGGACCTTCGTCGACCATGATGGTCTTGACCTTCAGCAGGTCGATGTCGGCGCCTTGGTTGTTCTCGGCGTTGGCGATCGCCGACTCCACGACCTTGCGGATCATGGCGGCGGCTTTCTTGTCCGAGAACTTCAGCAGATTCACGGCGCGCTCGGCGGAAAGACCGCGCACTTGGTCGGCGACCAGGCGGGCCTTCTGCGGGGAGATGCGCGCGGTGCGCAGGATAGCTTTGGCTTCCATCGTCATCTCCTTACTTGCCCTTCTTGTCGCCGCCGTGACCCTTGAAGGTCCGGGTCAACGCGAATTCGCCGAGCTTGTGGCCGACCATGTTCTCGTTGACCAGCACCGGCACGTGATTCTTGCCGTTGTGCACGGCGATCGTGAACCCGATCATTTCCGGCAGGATGGTGGAGCGACGCGACCAGGTCTTGATCGGCTTCTTGCTGCTGCCCGCGGCCTCGACCTTCTTGATCAGATGGTGGTCGACGAACGGACCTTTTTTCAGTGAACGTGCCATGGTCGGTTAGCTCCTACGATCGCGCACGATGAACTTCTGGGTGCGCTTGTTCTTGCGCGTCTTGTAACCCTTGGTCGGCACGCCCCACGGGGTGACCGGATGCGGATTACCTTGACCGGCCTTGGCCTCGCCGCCGCCGTGCGGATGGTCGACCGGGTTCATCGCCGCGCCGCGGACGGTCGGCTTCACGCCGCGCCAGCGCTGCGCGCCGGCTTTACCCAGCTTCTCGAGGTTGTGTTCGTCGTTGCCGACTTCGCCGATGGTGGCGCGGCATTCGGCCGGCACCTTGCGCATTTCGCCCGAACGCAGACGGAGCATCGCGTAGATGCCTTCGCGCGCGACGAGCTGCACGCCGGCGCCGGCGGCGCGAGCGAGCTGAGCGCCCTTGCCCGGCTTCATTTCGATGCAATGCACGGTCGAGCCGACCGGGATATTGCGCAGCGGCAGGGTGTTGCCGGCCTTGATCGGAGCATCGTTGCCGGAGATCACCTGATCGCCGGCCTTCAGGCCCTTCGGCGCGATGATGTAGCGGCGCTCGCCGTCGACGTAGCACAGCAGCGCGATGTGCGCGGTGCGATTCGGATCGTATTCGATCCGCTCGACCTTCGCCGGAATGCCTTCCTTATCGCGCTTGAAGTCGATGATGCGATAGTGCTGTTTGTGACCGCCGCCGATGTGGCGGGTGGTGATGCGACCGTGATGGTTACGGCCGCCGGTCTTGCCCTGCTTCTCCACGAGCGCGGCATGCGGGGCGCCTTTGTGCAGGCCCGGCGTGACCACGCGAACCGCGCTGCGGCGGCCTGCGGAAGTGGGTTTGAAAGTCATCAATGGCATCGGTGAGTCCTCAGACCTTGACCGCAGTGACGTCGATCGACTGGCCTTCGGCCAGCTTCACGTACGCTTTGCGCCAGTCGCCGCGGCGACCATTGCGGTAACGGAAAGCCTTGTTCTTGCCCTTCACGTTCACCACGTTGACCGACTCGACCTTCACGTCGAAGATTTTTTCGACGGCGGATTTGATGTCGGCCTTGGTGGCGTCGGTGGCCACTTCGAAGGCGTATTGATTGTTTTCCTGGCCGCGCACGGTCTTTTCGGACACGCGCGGCGCACGGATCACGCTATAGAGCTTGGCGTCGTTCATGCCAGCCACTCCTCGATCTTCTTCACCGCATCGGCGGTGAGCACGACGCTGTCCGCGCCGACCAGCGACACCGGATCCAAGCCCTGCACGTCGCGCACCTGCACGTAAGGCAGATTGCGGGCCGACAGGAACAGGTTCTCGGACGCCTCTTCGGTGACGATCAGCGGACGCCGACCGAGATTCAGGCCGGCCATCTTCTCGATCAGGCCCTTGGTTTTCGGGCTGTCGACGTCGAAGGATTCGACGACCATGATCCGACCCTGACGATTCAGTTCGGACAGAATGGCCGCGATCGCGGCGCGGTACATCTTGCGATTGACCTTCTGCGCGAAGCTGCGCGGCTTCGCCGCGAAGGCGCGGCCGCCGCCGACGAAGATCGGGGCCGTCAAGGCGCCGTGACGCGCGCCGCCGCCCTTCTGCTTCTTCGACTTCTTCGTGGTGCCGTTGACTTCGGCGCGGGTCTTCTGCGCCTTGGTGCCCGCGCGACCGGCGTTGCGATACGCGACGACGACCTGATGGACCAAGTCTTCGCTGAATTCGCGGCCGAAGATCGCGTCGGAAACGGCGACGGTCTTGCTGCTGTTATTGATGGCGAGTTCCATTGTCGTCTCCCTTACTTCGTGGTCGGACGGACAATGACGTCGCCGCCCGGCGCGCCGGGGACCGCGCCGCGGATGGCGATCAGGCCGCGCTCGGCGTCGACCTTCACCACTTCCAGGCGCTGCGTCGTCTGCGTCTCGGCGCCCATGTGGCCGGACATCTTCTTGCCCGGGAACACGCGGCCCGGCGTCTGGCGCTGGCCGATCGAACCCGGCGAGCGGTGCGACAACGAGTTACCGTGCGTCGCGTCGCCCATGGTGAAGTTCCAGCGCTTGATCGTGCCCTGGAAGCCCTTACCCTTGGTGACGCCTTGAACGTCGACGATCTGACCGACTTCGAAGATGTCGGCTTTGATTTCGCCGCCGACTTGGAAGTCGCCGATCTTGTCGGCTTCGACGCGCAGCTCCCACAGGCCGCGACCGGCTTCGACCTTCGCCTTGGCGAGGTGACCGGCTTCCGGCTTGTTGATCAGCGCGGCGCGCTTGACGCCGGCGGTGACCTGCACGGCGCTGTAGCCGTCGGTATCCGGGGTCTTGATCTGGACGATGCGATTCGGCGTGGCTTCGATCAGGGTCACCGGGATCGACTTACCGTCCTCGGTGAACAAGCGGCTCATGCCGGCCTTGCGGCCGACGATGCCCAACGAATATTTCTTCGCGGTCATGGTGGCGGCCTCAGGTCAATTTGATCTGAACGTCGACGCCGGCCGCGAGTTCGAGCTTCATCAGCGCGTCCACGGTTTTATCGTTGGGGTCGACGATGTCGAGCACGCGCTTGTGCGTGCGGGTTTCGTACTGGTCGCGCGCGTCTTTGTCGACGTGCGGCGAAACCAGGACGGTGTAGCGTTCGATCTTGGTCGGCAGCGGGATCGGGCCGCGCACTTGCGCGCCGGTCCGCTTGGCCGTCTCGACGATCTCGCTGGCAGAACGGTCGATCAAGCGATGATCGAACGCCTTCAGCCGGATCCGGATTTTTTGGTCCGCCATGACGGAATTCCTCGTTGAAAGAGCGACAGGCTCGACGGCTGGGTGCGCCGAACCCCCTTTTGTACCGCTTCGGTTACCGCATAACTCGCTACCGCTACGTTTTTCGGAAAGAGTCAGGCCCCGAAAAACCGCCGAAACGGTCGCCCGCCGGCAAAGCACTCGTTTGAACGGCACTTTCACAAGCAACAGCTTGTTTGGGCGCCCGCTCGAACATCGGCCAAAAACAAAGGCAGGCCGGTTGCCCGGCCCGCCAGACGGAGATTCGCGAACGCGACAACATGCCCCTGCCGCAGGTGTTCCGAGCAATTTCGGAACGGGCGGGGGCGATGCCGTAGCGACGTTTCCCTGTCCGGCGAAGACGAGGCGCTTCCTGCGCCTCATTTCGCTGTTTCGCAACCCTTGGGCCGCGAAAGGTCGCACAGTATAGAGAGGGCCTTCGAGCCGCGCAAGCGCGATCGTGCGTCCTCCCCCACTTTTGCCGGCCGCGAAGCGGCTTTAAGGCCGCTTTCGCGTCGGTGTTGGGCCTCTGGCAGGCCAAAACGGTCGAACGCCCGAAAGCGAACGGCCGTTATTGCTTCGATTTCAGCCCATGATCGGCTGTTTGCCGCTTTGGGATGCGGGTTCGGCTTTCCACCAAACCCGCCGAAACGCTGGATCCCGGCCTGCGCCGGGATGAATCTTCCCCCTAAGGGCGAAGATTCACTTGATGATCTTAGCGACGACGCCCGCGCCGACCGTACGGCCGCCTTCGCGAATCGCGAACCGCAGACCCTCGTCCATCGCCACCGGGTTGATCAGACTCACCGTCATCTTAATGTTGTCGCCCGGCATCACCATCTCCACACCCTCCGGCAACGTCACGGCGCCCGTGATGTCCGTCGTGCGGAAGTAGAACTGCGGACGATACCCCTTGAAGAACGGCGTGTGACGGCCGCCTTCGTCCTTGCTCAGCACGTACACCTCGGCCTCGAAGTCCGTGTGCGGCGTGATCGAACCAGGCTTGCACAGCACCTGGCCGCGCTCCACGTCGTCGCGCTTCGTGCCGCGCAGCAACAGACCCGCGTTGTCGCCCGCCTGGCCCTGATCCAGCAGCTTGCGGAACATCTCCACGCCCGTCACCGTCGTCTTCTGCGTCGGACGGAT
>SSGH01000002.1 GCA_008015835.1 Lysobacter sp. | reverse complement strand
CTTCCACCGCCTCGCGCACGGTCTTGTTCGGGTCGAGTTCGGGCTCCTGCGCCAGATAACCGACCTTGATGCCCGGTTGCGGACGGGCTTCGCCTTGGAAGTCCTTGTCCACGCCGGCCATGAGCTTCAGCACCGTGGACTTGCCGGCGCCGTTCAGGCCCAGCAGACCGATCTTCGCGCCCGGGAAGAACGACAGCGAAATGTCTTTGATGATCTGGCGTTTCGGCGGCACGACCTTGCTGACGCCGTTCATGGTGTAGATGTATTGGGACATGGGGGCTCCGCAGACGGGCGGCGGCGACCTGCCGGAGGGGCGGGCGCCGGGAAAGGAAAAGGGATGCCGAATTATCGCCGGAACGGCCCCCGTTCCGCCAGTTTCGCGGGCGCGCGCGCGTCGAATCCCCACCGGGCGCCGGCCAGCGCTAGGCGCGCGGGACCCGCAAAACTGGCCGCAAAAGGCCCCCGGGGCTACAATTCCGCATTCCCCGCACTGCTCCGGAGCGCCGATGTTCCCGCGCGATACCCGCATCGAAGGTTTCGATCCCGAATTGGCCGCGGCGATCGCGGCGGAGAACCGCCGCCAGGAAGACCACGTCGAACTGATCGCCTCCGAGAACTACGCCAGCCCGCGGGTGATGGAAGCGCAGGGCAGCCAGCTCACCAACAAGTACGCCGAGGGCTACGTCGGCAAGCGCTATTACGGCGGCTGCGAATACGTCGATATCGCCGAAACGCTGGCGATCGAACGCCTGAAAAAACTCTATGGTGCCGATTACGCGAACGTGCAGCCGCACTCGGGCTCGCAGGCCAATCAGGCGGTGTATTTCGCGCTGCTGCAGCCGGGCGACACCGTGCTCGGCATGTCGCTGGCGCACGGCGGCCATCTGACTCACGGCGCGAAAGCGAATATCTCCGGCAAATTATTCAACATCGTCTCGTACGGCGTGAATGATCAGGGTCTGATCGATTACGACGAAGTCGAGCGCATCGCCCTCGAAAGCAAGCCGAAGATGATCATCGGCGGCTTCAGCGCGTATTCGCAGGTCGTCGATTGGGCGCGGTTCCGCGCCATCGCCGATAAGGTCGGCGCGTACCTGTTCGTGGACATGGCGCACGTGGCCGGTTTGGTCGCCGCGGGCGTGTATCCGAACCCGGTGCCGCATGCGCATGTCGTCACCTCGACCACGCACAAGACCCTGCGCGGCCCGCGCGGCGGCTTCATCATCTGCAAGGCGAACGAGGAACTGGAAAAGAAATTCCAGTCGCTGGTGTTCCCCGGCCTGCAGGGCGGCCCGCTGATGCACGTGATCGCGGCGAAGGCCGTCGCGTTCAAGGAAGCGCTGGAACCCGAGTTCAAAACGTACCAAGAGCAAGTGGTGAAGAACGCGCAGGCGATGGCGAACACCATCATCGCGCGCGGCTACAAGATCGTCTCCGGCGGCACCCAGAACCATCTGATGCTGGTGGACATGATCGGCAAAGGCATCACCGGCAAGGCCGCGGAAGAAGCGCTCGGCCGCGCGCATATCACCGTGAACAAGAACGCGGTGCCGAACGACCCGCAGAAACCGGTCTACACCTCCGGCCTGCGCATCGGCACGCCCGCGGTGACCACGCGCGGCTACAAGGAGCCCGACTGCGTCGCGCTGGCGCACTGGATCTGCGACGTGCTCGACAACCCGAACGACGAGAACGTCATCGCCGGCGTGCGCGAGAACGTGATCGAGCAGTGTCGGCAGTTCCCGGTCTACGGCTGATCGCGCAGATGTCCGTAGGGTGGGCCCCTGGCCCACCATCGCGGCGATACACATCGCAATACCGATAGGAGAACGGTGGCCCAAGGCCCACCCCGCATGCACTGCCCCTTCTGCCAGCACGACAACACCCGCGTCATCGATTCGCGCGTCAGCGAAGACGGTGCGACGATCCGGCGTCGGCGCGAATGCGAGGCCTGCGGCGAGCGGTTCAGCACGCTGGAAACGATCGAACTCAAATTGCCGGCGATCATCAAATCCGACGGGCGACGCGAGCATTTCGACGCGCGCAAACTGCGTCACGGGTTCGATCGCGCGCTGCACAAGCGGCCGGTGTCGGAGGAGCAGATCGAAGCGGCGGTGCGCGCGGTGGTGCATCAACTGCGCATGACCACCGAACGCGAACTGCCGTCGCGCCGCGTCGGCGAGTTCGTGATGGCCGAATTGCGCAAACTCGACCACGTCGCCTTCGTGCGCTTCGCCTCGGTCTATCGCGCGTTCGAGGATGTGGCCGATTTCCGCGAGGAGCTCGACCGTTTGGAGCGCGAATTGCCGGGCGAGGGCCAATTGCCGCTGCTCGGCGGTGCGGTGGTGCCGTTCGAGCGGCTCGCCGACAAAGACAAGAAGAAGCGCTGACCGCGCCGTCATGACCGTCTCGAACGCTGTCGTGTTCTCCGCGACCGATCACGCGATGATGGCGCGCGCGCTGACGTTGGCCGAGCGCGGCGCGTACACCACGAAGCCCAATCCGATGGTCGGCTGCGTACTGGCGCACGGCGACGAGATCGTGGGCGAAGGTTGGCACATGCGTGCGGGCGAGGCGCATGCGGAAGTGTTGGCGCTGCGCGCCGCCGGCGAACGCGCGCGCGGCGCGACCGCTTACGTGACGCTGGAACCCTGCGCGCACACCGGCAAAACCGGCCCCTGCGCGGAGGCGCTGATCGAAGCGGGCGTCGCGCGCGTGGTCGCGGCGATGCGCGACCCCTTCCCGCAGGTCGACGGCGCCGGTTTCGAGCGTTTGCGCGCGGCCGGCATCGAGGTCGCGTCGGGATTGATGGAACCGCAAGCGCGCGCGCTCAATCGCGGTTTTCTGTCGCGGGTCGAACGCGGTCGGCCGTGGCTGCGGGTGAAGTTGGCGATGAGTCTCGATGGCCGCACCGCGTTGGCCAACGGCGATTCCAAATGGATCAGCGGCGACGCCTCGCGTCGCGACGTGATGCGGTGGCGCGCGCGCGCTGGCGCGCTGCTCACTGGCGCCGGCACGGTGATCGCCGACGACCCGCAGCTCACCGTGCGTTTCGAGGATGCCGATGCCGGCACCGAATTCGTGCCGCCGCTGCGCGTGGTGCTCGATCCCGGGCTCGCCACCGTGGCGCGCGATCGCGTGCGCGCCGGCGCCGCGCCCACGCTGTACGTGCATGCGCCCGACGCGAAACCCAGCCGCGATTTCGCCGCGGCGCGCGCATGGGTGCCGATGCGCGACGGCCAACTCGATCTGCAGGCCGTGCTGAGTCTGCTGCATGCGCGTGAGGTCAACGAAGTGCAGGTCGAAGCCGGCGCGACTTTGGCCGGTGCGTGGATGCGCGAAGGTTTGGTCGATGAGGTGCTGCTATACATCGCGCCGATTCTGCTCGGCGACGCCGCGCGCCCGTTGTTCGACGGACTCGGGATCGAAGCGATGGCGCGCAAGCGGCGGATGCGGATCGTCGATACGCGCCGCATCGGCGAGGATCTGCGCGTGCTGCTGCGGCCGGAGTCGAGCGCATGAACGCGGCATCGGATCCGCAGGCCGGGACGCCGAGCGCTGCGGGCGACGCTGCGCTCGCGCCCGAATCTGCGAAGCCGCCGTTCTCCGATCATTTCTCCGCGGTCGCGGCGCAGTACGCCAGCGCCCGGCCGGAGTATCCGGAGGCCTTGTTCGATTGGATCGCGAGCCTCGTCGCTTCGCGCGATGCGGCGTGGGAAGCCGGCTGCGGCAGCGGGCAGGCCACGCGCGGTTTAGCGTCGCGCTTCGCGCGCGTCTACGCGACCGACCCGAGCGCCGCGCAGATCGCGCAGGCGAAGGGCCCGGCGAACGTCGAATTCGCGGTGGAGCCGGCGGAAGCCTGCGGCCTGCCCGACGCCAGCGTCGATGCGGTCTGCGTCGCGCAGGCGCTGCATTGGTTTGATCGCCCGCGTTTCTTCGCCGAATGCGCGCGCGTACTCAAGCCCGGCGGCGTGTTGGTGGCGTGGGGATACCAGGACATCGTTGTGCCCGAAGACGTGCGCGCGGCGGTCGGCGACTTCTCCGCGCGCATCCGCGACGCGTGGCCGACCGAGCGCTATTTGGTCGATCGCGCCTACATCGATTTTCTGCCGTTGTTCGACGCGCCGCCGTTCGAGCGTGTGGCGATCGACGATCCGCCCGTTCGCGAGATGACGGTCGAATGGCCGCTGATGCGCATGCTGGACTACTTTTCCAGCTATTCCGCGGTGAAGCGCTACCGCGAAGCGAACGGCGTCGATCCGGTGGCCGCGCATGCCTGGGACATCGCGATCGCGTGGCGCGATTCGGAGAAAACGCGACGATTGCGCTGGCCGCTGTTCGCGCATGCGCGGAGGAAACGCGCGTGAACGTCAAAACATTCCATTGGGAGCGAGCGTGTTTACCGGATTGATCGAAGGCGTGGGCCGCGTGCTCGCGGTCGAACCGCGCGAGGGCGATGTGCGGCTACGCATCGCGGCCGGCAGCTTGCCGTTCGCGGAGGTCGCGCTCGGCGAGAGCATCGCCGTCAGCGGCGTGTGTCTGACCGTGGTCGAATTCGATGCGACCTCGTTCGCGGCCGATGCGTCGACCGAAACGCTCGCCTTGACCACGCTCGGCGGCCTCGGCGTCGGCCGCGCGGTGAATTTGGAGCGCGCGATGCGTCCGACCGATCGTCTCGGCGGCCATTTGGTCAGCGGCCATGTCGACGGCGTCGGCCGCGTCGCGCAGGTGTGGCCGGACGCGCGCGCGCAGCGCTGGCGGTTCGCGGCGCCGGCATCGCTGTTGCGCTATGTCGCGGTCAAAGGCTCGATTTGCGTGGACGGCGTCAGCCTCACCGTGAACGCGGTGGACGATGCGGGCTTCGAAGTCGCGCTGATTCCGCACACCGTCGCGCACACCGCATTTTCGTCCACCCACGTGGGCGATGCGGTGAATCTCGAAGTCGATCTGGTCGCGCGCTACGTCGAACGTTTGTTGAGCGGGCGCGACTCCGACCGCGCAGCCGGCGCTTCTTGAGCGACGGAGTTTTCGAATGCCCCGAGTCCCCGCTATTTCCCTCTCGATCGCCGATACGCCATGAGTTTCGCCACGATTCCCGAATTGCTCGATGAGATCCGCGCCGGCCGCATGGTCGTGATCGTGGACGACGAAGATCGCGAAAACGAAGGCGATCTGATCATAGCCGCCGAATTGGTGCGGCCGCAGGACATCAATTTCATGGTCACGCACGCGCGCGGGCTGGTGTGTCTGTCGCTCACGCGCGAGCGCTGCCGCCAGCTCGGCTTGCCGCCGATGGTGCGCGACAACACCTCGCCGCACGGCACCAATTTCACCGTCAGCATCGAAGCGGCCGAGGGCGTGACCACCGGCATCAGCGCCTACGACCGCGCGCACACCATCCGCACCGCGGTGCGCCCGGACGCGTCCGCGGAGGATTTGTCGCAGCCGGGCCACATCTTTCCGCTGATGGCGCAGCCCGGCGGCGTGCTCAATCGCGCCGGGCATACCGAGGCGGCGAGCGATCTCGCGCTGCTTGCCGGGCTGGAGCCCGCGGGCGTGCTGGTAGAGATTCTCGACGCCGACGGCCGCATGGCGCGGCGACCCGCGCTGGAAGTCTTCGCGCGCGAACACGGCCTGAAGATCGGTTCGATCGAGGATTTGATCCGCTATCGCCTGCACACCGAGCACACGGTGGAGCGCGTGGACGTGCGCGCGATCGACACCGAACACGGCGCGTTCGCGCTGCATACCTATCGCGACCGCTTGAATCACTGCCTGCATTTCGCGCTGCTGCGCGGCGAGGCCGATCCCGCCGTGCCGACCCTGGTGCGGGTGCATGCGCAGAACCCGCTGGCCGATGCCCTGCATTGGCGGCGGCCGGATTTCGGCCCGGCGGTCGGCGACGTGCTGGCCAAGATCGCCGCCGAAGGCCGTGGCGCGTTGGTGGTGCTGGGCGAGGCGCCGAGCCACGACGCGTTGCTGGCCCGCATTCGCGAGGGGTCGCCCGCCGAGCGCGAGACGCCGCCACCGGCCCCCGGCGGCGCGATGGCCGAATGGCGGCGCAACGGCGCGGGCTCGCAGATCCTGGCCGACCTGGGCCTGGGCAAGCTGCGGGTGCTGGGCACCCCGCGCAAACAGGTCGGCTTGGCGGGCTTCGGCCTGGAAGTGGTCGAGTACGTCGCGCCGTGACCCCGTGGCCCGGGTAAGGCCGCAGGCCGCACCCGGGGCTTTTCGCGATTCTCGCGCCCCACGTCGCATAAGACTGTGGTTCCCAGACCTGAAGCTCCACGAGATTCGCCCCGGGTGCGCTTCGCTGACCCGGGCTACAATGCTCGGCCGTTCGCCGAGTAACCCGCATGCCCCAATTCGAAGGCGATCTTCGCGCACCCGAAGGCGCGCGTTTCGCGATCCTGGTCAGCCGTTGGAACCCGCGCGTCACCGAGCGCCTAGCCGCCGGTGCGCGCGAAGCGTTCGTGGCCAACGGCGTGGCCGATTCCGCCGTGGACACCATCCGCGTGCCCGGCGCATGGGAACTGCCGATCGCGGCCGCGCGCGTCGCGGCCAGCGGCTACGCCGCCATCGTCGCGCTGGGCTGCGTGGTGCGCGGCGACACGCGGCACTACGAACAGGTGGCCGACGGCTGTTCCGACGCCCTGATGCGCGTGTCGCTGGATTCGGGCGTGCCCGTCGCCAACGGCGTGCTGGCCGTCGACCGTTACGAAGACGCCGAAGCCCGTGCGGGCGGAAGTCACGGCAACAAAGGCGAAGAAGCCGCGCTGGTCGCGATCGAAATGGCGAATCTCTTGGAAAAATTGCCATGAGCAAACCGCATCACAGTCGTCAACACGGCGTCGACGATGTACTTTCGCGCGCGATCGAACATCCTGTTCGACGCGCGCTCGCCGAGCCCGACGCGGGTTCGGGCTCGGCGAGCGCGCGTCGCTTCGCGTTGCGGCGAGCGGGCCATCCATGGCCCGCGACCGGGAGCGACGTATGAGCAAGCCGCATCACAGCCGTCAGCATGGCGTCGACCCGGTGCTGCGCACCCGCGCGCGGCGTCGCGCGCTGCAAGCGGTCTACGCGTGGCAGATCTCCGGCGGCGACGCGCGCGAGATCGTCGCGCAATTCGCGCACGAACAGGCGCGCGAAATCGCCGATTTGGCGTATTTCGAGGACTTGGTCCACGGCGTCGGCCGCCATGTCGCCGAATTGGATGCCGCGCTCGCCCCGCATTTGGATCGCGCCGTCGACGAGGTGGACCCGATTGAACGCGCCGCGCTTCGGATCGCCGCGTACGAGCTGATGCGGCGCATCGACGTGCCGTACCGGGTGGTGTTGAACGAAGCGGTGGAAACGGTGAAGCGCTTCGGGTCGGAACACGGCCACACCTACGTCAACGGTGTGTTGGACCGTTTGGCGGCGGAGGTGCGTGAGGTGGAGATGCGGGCGGGGAAGGGCGCATAACTCGGGCGATGTCCGTAAAGGCGCTCGCGCCGATCGTTTTCGTCGCCGCTCTCTGCGGTTGCGTGGGTTATGGTCCTTCTCGAGGCGAAGGCTCGCCCGGATATTCCGAATCGCGCCGACCCGATGGCGCCTATCTCGTACGTTACGAGTTGCCTGTTCAATCGACCGAGCATACGCTGCTGCGCGCCATCGAACGCAGAGCGCGCGAATTGTGTCCGCACGGGCATCGGGTCGAGGATTTCGAGCGCGAAACGTTCGAGGTCATGCACTCGATGGCTTCCGGTCGCGATATCGCCACCGCGGTCGTGCGTTGCGGCGACTGATCGGGTCGTTTTCGCCGCAGAAGTATCGGCGCGTTACTCCTCGCTCACCCCCGGAATCCTCCCGTCCGCGCCGCGAATGCCGGGCGCGACGCGGTCCCACCACGCGATGCACTCCGGGTCTTCCAGGAACTGCGCATAGGACACGTCGGCGATGCGGTCCAACGTGTAGTCGGGGCGCGCTTCGGCCAATAGCGCGGCCATCGCGCGCAGCAGCGGCAGTTCGGGTACGTCGTATTCGACGAACAGGAACTGGCCGGCTTGGTTGATTTCGATGAAATACAGGCCGCCGTCGGCGTCGCCGACCAAGTCGACGCAACCGAAGACCAAGCCCAGCGCGTCCATCAATCGGCGGATGGCGTCGGTCCAGACATCGGGTAACGCGAACGGTCGGCTGCGCGTGCGGTCGCCGATCGACGCGGCGCGCCAATCGACCACGCCGTCGCCATCCTCGGGCGCGTCGATGCGTATCGCGAATAAGCGATGCCCGATCGCGGTCACGCGCACGTCGAACGTTTTGTCCACGCAGGCTTGGTACATGCCCGGGCACAGCCGCAGGCTGGCGTCGTCGCGCAGATCCTCGGCATCGACGACCCGCGCGTAGGTGCTGTAGATGCGGCCGTCGCTGTCGCGCCAACTGTGCGTGGCGAAGGGTTTGTAGACGATGCGCCCGTGCGCCTCGCGGAAGCGACGAATCGCGTCGGGGTCGGACGACAGCAGCGTCGCCGGGAAACGCAGGCCGCAGCGCTGCGCGGCGCGCAGTTGCGCGAGTTTGTTCTCCGCGGCGCGCGCGCGTTCGGGCGAATTGACCCAGAACGTATCGCTCGCATCTGCGGCGCTATGCGCGTTCGCGACGAAGCGCTGCCATTCGTCCTGCACGAACGCGCGATCTGCGTCGGCGACGTGCGCGAAGTCCTGCGGCATGCGCGGCCGACGAAACCACACGCTGGAGATGCGCGCGGGGTCGATGCCGCCGGCGAAACGCAGGCCGTGCGCGTCGTCGGCGTACAGCGAGAGCGGCGTCATCGCCGGGTCGGCGAACGTTCGCGCCCACACCGGCCGACAGCCGCTGCGCTCCAAGGCCCAGCGCACCGCGGCGGCGTGCACGTCGTGCGCGAAGCCGGACAAAATCAAGGGTTGTTTCATGAGGCGATCGGATCGACGTGTCGACAAGGGCGAGCGATGCCGGACGCCCGACGCGAAAACGCCGCGCTGCACGGCGGCAGCGCGGCGTTCGGAGGGTTCGCGCGGACGAGTCGGCGCAAAACCGAAACGATCAGATCGACGAGCCCGGATCGCCCGGATCGTCGCCGTTCGGGCCGGTGGCGTGCGTGGTGATCGGAATGCGACCGCCCGCGACCGTTTCGATCTCTTGCGGGGTGAGTTCGCGCGCGACGTTGCGGGCCAGCGGGCGAACGGTGGTGTCTTCGTGCTTCGACATGTGTTGCGCTCCTTGAATGGACAATCGGGGGATGCGTCCGGCGCGCGACCGATGCGATGCGTCGAACGGCTCTCGAAGCAGGTTCCTCGAAGGGCGTTCCTCGCGATCCGATTCCTTGCCGGACTGAGGTTCCCGCGCGACGGGTGGTGGGCGCCGCGCAGGAACGGTTCGAGTCTAGTCCGCGTTTTTCGGCCGCGTGTTAAGTTCCCGTGAGCGAATGTCGATCCCGTCTCGATTCGAGGTGGCGGCTCCGCGCCGCATTCGATTGTCGCGTACGCCTCACTGCGCACGCCGCAGTCGCCGAAGTCGTTGTAGCCGCATCCGCGCCCGCGCGGCGGCTGTGCCACCATAGCGACTTCGTTGCCGACGACATGGCCTCGCCCGATCGCATGACTTCGCGCATCTCCGAATTCGATCTGATCGCCCGCATCCGTGCGCGCGTCGCCGCGCGCGACGACGTGCGCGTGGGCATCGGCGACGACGCGGCGCTGACGGCCCCGCCGCCGGGGCGATGGTTGGCGATCGCGATGGACACGCTCAATGTCGGCGTGCATTTTCCCGACGACACCGCCGCGGCCGACATCGGTTGGAAAGCGTTGGCGGTGAATCTGTCGGACCTCGCCGCGATGGGCGCGGAGCCCGCCTGGTGCACGCTGTCGTTATCGCTGCCGAACGCCGAGGCCGCATGGCTCGACGGTTTTCTCGACGGGTTTTTGGAACTCGCGTCGCGGCATCGCGTCGCGTTGATCGGCGGCGACACCACGCGCGGGCCGCTGTCGATCTGCGTCGCCGTCCACGGTTTCGTCGACCCGCAGGGCGCGCTGCGGCGCGACGCCGCGCGCGTCGGCGACGACGTGTGGGTGACGGGCACGCTAGGCGATGCGGCGGCGGCCTTGCACGAATGGCGCGCAGGCGGGGCGCGCAGCGAGGCCTTGCGCGCGCGCTTGGATCGCCCGACGCCGCGCGTGGCGGCAGGACGCGCGCTGGGCGGGCTCGCGCATGCGTGCATCGATCTCTCGGACGGCTTGCTGGCCGATCTTGGGCACGTGTGCCGCGCCAGTCGCGTCGGCACCGAGATCGCGCTGACGCATCTGCCGTTGTCCTCAACTCTGTCGATCGCGCACCCGCCTGCGCTCACGCAGCGATGGCAAACCGCGGGCGGCGACGACTACGAACTGTGTTTCACCGCGCCGCGGACGGCGCGCTTGGCGATCGAAGACGCGATGTCTGTCTGCGATACGCCGGCGACGCGGATCGGGCGGATCGTCGCGGGGAGCGGCGAAGTCGTCGTTCGCGATGCCGAGGGCGAGTTGTGGACGCCGACAGAGCAGGGCTACTCGCATTTCGTCGAGTGACCGCGGCTTCGTTGGTTTCATATCGTCATTTCGGCGAAAGCCGGAACCCAGCTTTTGACCGTTTTTTTCGAAGTCTGGTTCCCGGCTTTCGCCGGGATGACGGCTGAAAATACTAGGCGTTTCGATCTTGTGTTTCGATGCTGAGATACGCAGTGCTCAGTCGCCCGCCAACGCCTCGCGCACGCGTTCCTGCAGCGCCGGTACCGCGTCGCGTTCGAACCAAGGATTCGCTTGGCGCCAGCCGACGTTGCGCGGGCTGGGGTGCGGCAGCGGGAAAGAGTCCGGCGCGTAATCGCGCCATGCGCGCACGGTCTCGGTGAGCGTAGTTTTGCGTTTCGCGCCGAGAAAATACGCCTGCGCGTAGTGACCGATCGGCAGGATCAAACGCACGTTCGTCAGCAGCGGCACCAAGCGCGGATGCCAGGTCGCGCGGCACTCGGGGCGCGGCGGCGCATCGCCCGACGCGCCTTTGCCTGGATAGCAAAATCCCATCGGCACGATCGCGATGCGGCGCTCGTCGTAGAAGGTCTCGCGATCCATCGCGACCCAATCGCGCAAACGTTCGCCGCTGGCGTCGTTCCAGGGAATGCCGGTCGCGTGGACTTTGGTGCCGGGCGCTTGGCCGACGATCAACAGCCGCGCCGTCGCGCTGGCGCGCAGCACCGGTCGCGGACCGAGCGGCAGGTGCGCTTCGCACAATCGGCAGGCGCGAATGTCCTTCAACAGACCATCGAGCGAAGACTCCGCGGACGCGTTCACGGCGGCAGCAGCTTACCCGGGTTGAGAATGCCGTCGGGGTCGAAGGCGGCTTTGACCGCGCGCATCGCCGCCAGCGTCGGCGCGTCGACGGCCTGCGGCATGAAATCGCGTTTGGCCGCGCCGATGCCGTGCTCGCCCGACAGCGTGCCGCCGAGCGCGATCGCGAGCGCGAACACGCGCGCCATCGCGGCGTGCGCGCGCGACGATTGATCGGCATCGGCCGGGTCGTACATCAAGTTCACGTGCAGATTGCCGTTGCCGGCGTGGCCGAAGCACACGATCGGCAGCGCGACGTCGGCCGACAGCGCGCGCACGCCCGCGACGAGCTCGGGAATGCGCGATACCGGCACCACCACGTCTTCGTTGATCTTGCCCGGCGCGAGCGCGCGCAGCGCGGGCGAGAGCGCTTTGCGCGCGGCCCACAAACGTTCGCGCGCGGCCTCGTCGGCAGCGGGCTCGACGCCGAGGCAGCCGTCGCCGTCCGCTGCGGCGCGCAGCGCAGCGACCGACGACGACAGCGCATCCGTATCGCCGTCGGCTTCGATCATCAGCAGCGCGCCCGCGCGCGTCATCGCGTCGTCGACCGATGCCGCATCGCCGCGCCGCATGTGTCCGCTCGCGAGCCGCAGCGCGTCGCCGTCCATGAATTCCAGCATCGACGGCGCGACGGGCTGCGCCATCAAGCGCGCCACTGCGGCGGCGGCGGATTCGACATCGGCGTACAGCGCGCGCAGCGCGCGGCGCGCGGCCGGCAGCGGCGTCAATTTCAGCGTGGCTTCGACGATCAAGCCCAGCGTGCCTTCGCTGCCGACGAGCAAGCGCTGCAGGTCGTAGCCGGTCGAGCCCTTAGTGGTGGCGGTGCCGCAGCGGATCAGGTCGCCCGCGCCGGTGACCGCGACCAGCGCCAGCACGTTGTCGCGGCTCGCACCGTATTTCACCGCGCGCGGGCCGCCGGCGTTGCAGGCGAGATTGCCGCCGATGCTGGAGAAATCGGCGCTGGTGGGGTCGGGCGGCCAGAACAAACCGTGCTCGCGCAGCGCGCGCTGCACATCGCCGTTGAGCGCGCCGGGTTCGACGATCGCGCAGCGGTCGCCGGGGCGAATCTCGAGGATGCGATTCATGCGTTCGAAGGACACCACCACACCGCCGGCCGACGGCACCGCCGCGCCGGTCGTGTTCGTGCCGCGTCCGCGCGCGATCACCGGCACGCGATGCGCGCGGCACGCGCGCACGAGGGCTTGCACCTGTTCGCGCGTGCGCGGTAGCGCCACCGCATCGGGCATCGCCTGTGTCCGCGAATTGTCGTAACCGTAGGTCAGTCGCTCGCTGGGATCGGTGCGCCAACCGTCGCCGAGCAGATCGGCGAGCGTGCGCGCGAGTTCGGCGGGCAGGGCGTTCATGCGCCGATTGTAGGGCGGGCCTAGGCCCGCCGTCCCGCAAACGACCGTCTTGATGCCCACCCCATGCAACCCACCGCAAACGCCGGCATCCACACCCAAAATAACTCCGACCACAACACCGTCAGCCCACGCGCGCTGAAGAAACCCGCGCCGATCGGCGACACCGCGATCGGTCGCCACGGCGCGAACAGGCGGTCGTGCGACCACGGCCACAGCAAGGCCACGCCGAGGCCGCCGTTGGTCAGCGCATCCAGCAGCGGATGCGAGGCGGTGCAGAATGCGAGAAACCAGAATGCGCGCCAACGCCCGGTGCGCAGCCATGGGGCCGCCGCTGCGCCGATGCAGCCGACGGCTAGCGCGAACAGCAGCGAATGCGTCGCGCCGCGATGGCCGAATTGATCGGCGTAGGCGATGCCGAGCTTGAACGCGACGCTATCGAAATCCGGAAGAATCGAGGCGAACGCGCCCGCGCCGATCAACCGCGGCGACAGCCGTGCGTGCCCGAGCGCGAGGCCGAGCGCGAGCGGAACGGCGGGGTGTGTGAAGATGGTAGGCATCGCGGTCGGTGGACCCGTCAAACGTCGTCCGCGCGAAACGCATCGCGCAGCCACTCGAATGCGGGCGCGGCCGGATCGCCGCTGGCGACGACAGCATCGAAACGGCATGCCGCGCGCGCGTAGGTGCGATGCGATTGCAAAAAGGTGTCGGCCGCGGCGACGAGTTTGCGGCGTTTGTTGGCGTCGATCGACGCCGCGCCGCCGCCGAAGCCGCGCGCGGACGCGCCTTCGCGGCGATAGCGCACTTCGACGAAGACCAGCGTTTCGCCGTCCAGCATCACCAAGTCGAGTTCGCCGAAACGGAAATTCGCGTTCGCGGCGACCGCGCGCAGGCCATGGCGTTCGAGATAGGCGCGGGCCAACGCTTCGACCTGCGCGCCGCGCCCGCGACGGTCGTCGGCGGTCACGCGCTGCCGACGACGGAACGACGATGCGCGGCGCGCACGCCGAATATCGGGGAGGCGATCATCCGCCCGTGGTGTCCAGCGCGATCAGCATGCCGTCGCGGAACGTGGACCACGCCGGCGTGCGCAGAATATTGCCGAAGCCGTCGATCCGCAGCGTGCCGGTGGCGCCTTGCACTTTGCCGTTCGCGCTTTGCGCGATGCGTTCCAGATACCCCGTCAGCAACCACGCGTCGTAGCCGAACGCGAACAGCTTCGCGGCCGGGCCGCGCGCGGTCGGTAGATCCTTGCCGGTGCTTTCGGCGCCGGGCAAGCCGTTGATGCCGCGCACCGTCCAACTTTCGGTCGGGAACGCGATGCCGTCCAACGCTTTGTCCTGCTCGGCCTTGCCCGAACCGGACAGCAGTTGCGAGGTGCCGACGCGCAATTTGTCGCTCAGCCCGGCCGTGGCCAACTGCGGCGCGATCGCGCGCGCTTGCGCGCCCTTGAGCGCGAGGAACACCGCATTGGCGCCGCCGTCCTTCTGCAGCGCCGCTTGCAGCGCGGCGGTGCTGTCGACGGGCTTGTCGGCGATCTGCAGCGTCTCCACCACTACGCCGCCGCGGCCCTGCAGATGTTCGCGGAACGCGGCGACGCTGCGGCGCAGATTGTCGTCGCCGCCGACCAACACGATCGCGCGGCGCGCGTTGCGCGACAGCAGATATTCCGCCGCAGCGATGCCGTCGTCTTCGGGCGCCAGCGCGAAACTGGCGTTGCCGGTCGGCGGCGCGGTCGGCGCACGATTGAGCGCCAGCACCGGCACCGTCAGCGATTCTTTGAACAGGGCGCCGACTTCGTCGCGGCCGAGCGGGCCGAGCACGTAGTCCGCGCCGTCGGTCACCGCTTTTCGATAGGCTTCGACCGCGCCGGCGGGCGTGCCGGTGGTGTCGTAGAACGCCACGTCCGGGCGGGCGCGATGTTCGCCGTAGTAACCGGACAGGAAACCGTCGCGCACCGGCGAAGCCGCGGTGGCGAGCGTGCCCGACAGCGGCAGCAACACCGCCAGTTTGCGCGGTGGTCGGTACCCGTCGCGATCGGCCGGCGGGCGATCGCCCATGTTGACCCGCCAATCGCTGGCTTCTTGATCGAACGGGCGGGGCAGATTCAGACCGCGGCGCAGCAGTTCGCGGCCGGCGAAGTTGTACAGCGGATCGCCGGCGGGCAGCGCCGCGGCTTCGTTGGTCAACGCGGCGTTGTCCAAGCCGCCGAGCAGTCGTTCGATCGCGCGCGCGTTCTCGGTTTTGGCCTGCCCGTTCAGGCCGGCGTGATTGCGCGCCAGCGCCGAGGCTTCCGCGACGATCGGATTGATGCGCACCGCGGGCGGTTTCTGGCTCGTGCCGCCGGTCGTGGTGCAGCCGCCGATCGCCAGCGTCATCGCGACCGCTAAGGCCATGCTCGCGGCCATCGCGCGCGCGCGCGCCGTCGGCCCATTCGCCGCCTTCGCGCCGTTCGCCCACATCGTCTTCGACACCTGCATCGACGCACCCTCCGGAAAGTCGGACCGTACCGAATCGCCGCGACATCGCCGCGATCCGACCGCTCCCGCGCGCATCCGGGATGGACGCGCGCCGTATCGGCCTGAGATTCTACCCGCCCGGAGCGAACCCGAGCGAGCTGCCCCCGATGTCCTCAGCCCCCGCCGTCGGCGTCTTGTACGTGGTCGCGACACCGATCGGGAACCTCGCCGACCTCAGCCCGCGCGGCTTGGAGACCTTGCGCACGGTAGCGGCGGTCTGCGCGGAGGACACCCGCCGCACGCGGCAGTTGCTGGCGCACTACGGCTTGGAGCAACGCCTGATCGCGCTGCACGAACACAACGAGGCGGGCGTCGCCGACGCCATCGTCGCGCGCCTGCGCGGCGGCGAATCGCTTGCGCTGGTGTCCGATGCCGGCACGCCCTTGGTCAGCGACCCGGGCTATCGGCTGGTCGCCGCCGCGCGCGCCGCCGGTATTCGGGTCAGCCCGATTCCCGGCCCCTCGGCGCTGATCGCCGCGCTCAGCGCGGCCGGATTGCCGAGCGACCGCTTCGTGTTCGAAGGCTTCCTGCCCGCGAAAGCCGGCGCCCGTCGCGAGCGCTTGGCGGCGTTGGCCTCCGAACCGCGCACGTTGATCTTCTACGAAGCCTCGCATCGCATCGAGGAGACGCTGGCCGACGCCGTCGTCGCGCTCGGCGCGGATCGTCCGGCGGCCGTCGCCCGCGAATTGACCAAGTTGTTCGAAACCGTCCTCGACGGCACGCTGGCGACGCTGCACGCCCGCGTCGCCGCCGATGCCGATCAGCGCAAGGGCGAGTTCGTGCTGTTGATTCAGGGCGCGGGCGACGATGCGCAGGCGAAGTTGGCCGAAGGCCGTCGGCTGTACGCGAAATTGGCCGAACATTTGCCGCCCTCGACCGCGGCGAAACTAGCGGCGGAACTCACCGGCGCGCCGAGGAAAGCGCTGTACGGCGGCGAGGCGGGTTAGGCGCCGACTGGTTTTTTCAGCCTGTTTTTCCGGCCGTTTCCCCGGCCTATTTCCCGCTCGGTTTTCTTCCTTGGCCTTTCGCGCACGCGGTGCGCACGACTGCGCGTGCGCCGCGCGAAGCGACTTCAATCCGCCAACACCACGCGATCCCGGCCGTCTTCCTTCGCGCGGTACAGCGCACGGTCCGCGCGCACCAGCAGATGATCGAAATCGGGATCGTCCGCGGCGATGCAGGCCACGCCGACCGATGCGGTGGGTGCGATCGCGGCGTCGCCGACGCGGAGTTCGATCGCGGCGACCGCCTTGCGCAGCCGCTCCGCCGCCGCGAGCGCGTGCTCGGGCGCAATGCCTTCCAGCAGCACCGCGAATTCCTCGCCGCCGTAGCGGCCCAGCGTGTCGCTGTCGCGGCAGACCCCGCGCATCGCCTGCGCCACCGCTTTCAGCACATCGTCGCCCACCGCGTGGCCGTAGCGGTCGTTGATCGTTTTGAAGCGGTCGATGTCGACCACCGCGACCGCGAAGCCTTCGCCGGTGGCGCGCGCGCGCTCGAACGCCGCATTGCCGGCGTCGGTGATGTAGCGGCGGCTGTGCACCGAGGTGAGGAAATCGGTCGAAATCGCGATCTCCATTTCGCGGCCCCGTTCGCGCATCAGCGTCGCGTGCCGGCGCTGCTGCGCGTACAGCACGGCGACCACGCCGAGCGTGCAGATCGCCAGCACCCCGGCGACCAACAAGTAGCGATTTTTGTCTTCGCTCGCCATCGCGCGTAGCCGCTCGTTCTCCGCTTTCGCGTTCGCGCGGGCCAGTTCCGCGTCGCTCTCGGCGTAGCGCAAGCGCTCTTCGAAATCCGCCGCCGCCGCCTCGCGTTCGGTGCGCGCGATCCTGTCGTTGAGTTGGATCAGTCTCGAGATCGACGCCGGCAAGCGTTCCTTGTCCGTGCCGGCGAGTTGAAGATTCACCATCGCGCGCACGGTGCGCGATTCGTCCTGATGCAGGTTCAGCGCGGCGAACGCGGTTTGCGCCTGCCGAAACAGCGCGACCGCTTCCGCCTTGCGCCCGCGCAATTCCAGCGCCTGCGCGCGCGTTTCGTAACTCAGGCCGTGCAATTGCGTGTTCCGCAGCCGGTCGCCGATCGCGCCGATGCGTTCGCCCATGGCCTCGACGGTGTCGGCGTCGCCGGTCGCCCGCGCCGCGCGCGCGACTTCCAGCAGCACCTCCGCCGCCAGTTTCGGGTCGCCGGTCTTCGGCAGCAGCACGTTCGCCTCCTGCAGCAACGTGCGGGCCTCCTCCGGGCGGCCCCGTTCCGCGGCGATATGCGCCATGTTGCGCAGCAGTCGAAGCCGCATATCCGTTTGCGTCTCCGCCGGCGCGTGCGCTAGACCTTCTTTGGCGTAGCGATACGACTCGTCCAATTTCCCCAAGCGTTCGCTGATCGAGGAATAGGCGAGCAAGACGTCGGCCATCAATTCGTCGTCGCCGTGTTCGCCGAGCCGGCGCTGCGCCTCGGCCAGCACGCGCGCCGCGCTGTTGAAATCGCCCAAACGCGACAGGCCGCGGCCGAGGGCGATGCGCGCGCGCACCTGCAGATAAACGCTGGACGTGCGGTCGGCTTCGGTCACGGCGGTCGATCCCGCGCGCCGTTGGCATCGCCAATCGGCGATCACGCGACAGGCATTGGCTTCGGCCAACGCTAGTTTCGCGGCGCCGACGCGATCGCCGACCGCGAGGGCTTTGCGCGCGGCGGGCAATTTCGCCAGCACTTCTCGCGGGCGGGTCAGGGCTTCGATTTCGAGGGGATGGCGCGGATCGACGTTTTGCGCCGCAGGCACCGGGGGCGCCGCCAAGGCGGTAGGCATGCCGATGCCCATGGATGCCGACGCCATCGCGCTCAGCGTGCAGGCCAGCGCCGCCGCCCGCGTCGCCGCCCGCACCGCGACGAGCGCCCTCCGGCCGTATCGCGGTGGCGTCTTGAGGCGGGATTCGGCGGGGCGTCGCGTATCGGGCATGGTCGGGTGGCGTTCCGGCATCGTGCGATGCGTAGGATGAAAGCGCCTGACTCCCTGGCGAGACGCTGTCTTCGATCGACAGCGGCGGTAGGGTAGCGCACCGCGCCTGAGCTTTCGCCATCGAAAGGCGCTGCCGTTCGCCCGCAGACGCAGGTGGCGGTACCGGTTTCGATGCGGCCTCCATATGGCTCGGCAGCCCTGCCGGCCGTTCGTCGGGTGCGCGGCTTTCTCCGCCATTTGGTGATATATTTCTCCCAATTGGAGGAAATATGGCCGGCGCAACGACGAAACCCCGCAAGCTCAAGACCCTCGCCGCAGCGAGCGTCGCGTACCGCGACGCCGCGGCCGGCGCGTTCGTCGGCGCGAAAAAGAAGGCCTCCGCGAAAGCGGGCTCCTCGGCGAGCGCTCCGAAATCGGCCGGGCGCGTCGCCGAAGCGCGGCGCGAGTATCGCGTGTCGCCCAAGCGCGCCGCGGCTCCCCACGCGGGGAGCGAAGCGCGGGTCGAAGGCGACGCCACCGTGTTCGATCGCATGGGCCGTTTGCTCGATCAATCCTTGCGCTGCGAATCCGACGTGGTGCGCGCGGTGGACGCCGGTTTGCCGGCCGCCGCGTTCGCGCGCTTGACCGGCGCGCTCGACATCGACCACGGCCTGATCGCGCCGGAAAGCACGCTGCGCCGCCGCGTGCAGGACAACATGCGCTTCACCACCGACGAATCCGAGCGGATGGTGCGCATCGCCCGCGTTCACGCGTTGGCGGTCGATTTGTTCGGCGACGAGGCCGCCGCCCAGGCGTGGCTGAACGCGCCCGGCGCCTACGTGCCCGGCGCCGCGCCGGTCGCGCCGTACAAGCTGTCGGTCACCGATTCGGGCGCGCGCTTGGTCGAGGAGCTGTTGCTGCGCACCGCGCACGGAATGTTCTGATGCGCTTGTGGCGGATTTCGGCTTACCCGGGTTTGACCGGGCTCGGCGGCACATACGTCGATGGACGCTGGCACACCAAACCGCGGCGCGTGCTGTACGCCGCGGAGCATCCTGCGTTGGCGATGGTGGAAGTGCTGGCGCACATGAATCTGACGGTGGAGACCGTGCCGACCAAGCTGCGTCTGATTTCGATCGACGTGGCCAAGCGCGCGCTGCGCTCGCCGCCGCCGGAATTGCCCAGCGGTTGGCAAGCCAATCAACCGACGACGCGGCGTTTAGGCAATCAGTGGTTGGACGACGGCCAAGCGCTGCTGTTGCCGGTGCCATCGGCGATTCTGCCGGAGTCGCAAAACTATCTGATCAATCCCCAGCATCCGCAGGCGGCGCGGATGCTGACCGAGCAGGATCGCGGCCCGTTTTGGGTCGACCCGCGGTTCGTGCGCTGACGGGCGCATCGATCCGCGTCCGTCGCTGCGCCGCGCCGAGCGTCATTTCGCGCCGCGTTCGACCAATACCACGGCGTACGCCTTATCTTCGATCAGAATGTGCTCGGCGAGCCAGGTTTTGAGGTACTTCAGCAAATCCGCGGCGACGCTGGCTTCGCCTTTGGCTTGACGGGTTTCGCATTCTTCGATCATGCGCACGAACGCGTGGTGGGCGTGCGCGTGATCGTTCGCTTCTTCGTAACGGTACACCTTGAACATCGCCTCTTCGTAGGCGAAATGGACCTTGGTGTAGTTGCGTAAGCGTTCGAGCATTTTTTGCAGCGACAGGCTGCTGCGTTCGTCGTCGACGGCGTCGCTCAGTTCGTTGATGTACCCGATCAGCAGGCGGTGCTGGCGGTCCACGCTTTCTAGCCCGACGGATAACTGCGGTGTCCACTCGAAGAACGCCATCTTCCCCCCATTCGGCTGCCCGTACGAGGCGAGTCTCTTCCCGGCGCGAGCGGTCGACCATGACCGAGATCAAGATGGCCGCAATCGATTTCTATTGCGATGTCGCATGACGCGTCTGAGCCCTAAGGAGTTCGCTCTCGGTCGTCTCGGCGTTCTCGATCGGCGGCGGCGTCAGCGCGTCGGCGCGTAGGCATAGCGGATCAACCGCGCGATTCGCCAGCCGTCCGGCGTTCGGCGCCAGAGCGCGACGAATTTCGTAGACACGCCGTCGCAAGCCTCGGACGCGCGGGCGCAGAAGCGTTGTTCGCCGATTTGGATCGCAGCGTCGATTCCGCCCAAATGCCCGGGTACGGCCTCGATGCGTTGTTCGGTTGCGACGCTTTCGCGGCGCATCGCGCAGCCGTCGCGACGCAGGTCGTCCGCGTGCGCGGCGACGCCGCGAAGTCGGCCGCGCTCGCCGAAAATCAACTCGGCATCGGCGCTGAACACGTCGCGGAAGCGTCGGGCTTCGCAGGAGGCGTAGGCGTCGCTCAGGCGCGCGTCCATCGCGAGAATCTCGCGGCGCAGCGATTCGGACGTTGTCGGCGGATCCATTGCGGCGGCGAGGGCGTTCGTCTGCGCGATCGCGGCGAGCGCGACGATGGCGAGCGAAGGCCATGAATAGCGGTGGAATCGGCGGGTCATGAGGAGCTCCAGGCGGGTCGAGTGGAATCGGGGCCGCAGTCGTCCGCGCCGCGAACGAGGCGACGGACGATGCGGTCGGCGCGGTGAACGGGTTTGGCTAAGCCCGCGGAGGGAGGCGAGCGTCGCCATGCGGGCGCGGACAACCGTGCGAAAAAGCAGGCGAGCGCCTCGCCCGTACGGCGGAGGCTACGCTCAGGCCGCGCCGCTCGAAACGCGGCGTCGGCGGTCGTGCGCCGGCGTCAGGGAACGCGTCGGCTGAGCCGGAAGTAGAGCAGGTGGGCGGCGCCGGCCGCGATCGCCAGCACCGCGACGCTGCCCGCGGTGGGGCGAGTCCAATTCAAGGCGTCCAGCAGCGCGAACGCCAGGCCGATCGCGACCAGGAAAATGCCCCAACGCAGCGACGCCAGATGGCGCTGACGCGCATCGTGCTGCAGCAATTCGGCGAGCAAGGGCGGCGAGAGGCCTTCCTTGAGCATGCGGTAGCGCGAGATCGTATCGAGCACGGCTTTGAACGCGATGGTGATGCTGGCGAACAGCGCCAGCGGGACGACGATTTGTTTGGCGAGCAACAGTTCCATGCAGAATGTCCTGTGGTCGATGAGGCCGGCGGTGCGGCGGGCGCCGCGATACGGGCGTTCGAGGAGATGGATACGGCCATCCGCGCGACGGTTGCGGCGACGACGCGCGCAACCGAAGTCCCGTCGTACGTATCCATTCGCAAGAGATGACCGACGCGCCGCCCGCCTATTCCGACGACCGCGCACTCGTGAACGCCGTGTTGAGCGGTCGATCGGGGGCGTTCGAACGTTTGGTGCGCGAGCATCAAACGCTGTGCTGGCACATCGTGCTGAAGTTGGTGCGCGACCGCGGCGATGCCGAGGACTTGTGCCAAGAGACGTTTCTGCGCGTGCATCGCTATCTGGATCAATATCGATTCGACAGCGCGCTGCGCACCTGGATCGGACGGATCGCTTACAGCGTGGCCTTGCGCCATTTGGAGCGACGTCGATTGCCGCTGGCGGACGAGCCCGCGTTCGTCGACGATGCCGATGGCGATGGCGGATACGGCGAAGCGCTCGACCGCATTCCCGGCGACGACGATCCGCAGGCGCGCTCGGAGCAGACCCAGATCGATGCGCTCCTGCGCCGACAGATGGATCGATTGCCGCCGATCCAGTCGTTGCTGCTGACGCTTTATCATCTCGACGAATTGACGATTCCCGAGATTTCCGCGACCACCGGATTGCCGTCCGGCACCATCAAAAGCCATTTGTTCCGAGCCCGCGCGCGATTGCGCGACGCGCTCGCGACCGCGTTGGGAGAAGCGCCATGACGATGCCCGAATCTCCGATCGATGCCGCACCGTCCGGCATGAGCGACGACGACCTCGACGCGCGCTGGGCGCGAGACGAGCGAGCGCGCAAGGCAGTCGCGGCCGGCGCCGACGTCTCCGCGCTCGATCGCGCGCTGTATACCGCGTTGGCGCATGCGCGGACGCCGTCGTTGACCACGGATTTCGCCGCGAACGTCGCGACGACCGCGGAACGCCTGGCCGAAGCGCGGCGCTCGATCGCGCGTTTCCGCCGCTTCTCGCTGCGTTTGTTCGCGTTGCTGTACGTGCCGGCGATCGTCGCGGCGCTTTGGTGGTTCGCGGCGGATCTGCGCGCGCTGTGGCTGCGCCCAACGTTCGACGAGCGCGCGCCCTTGCTGTGGGTGGGCGTGGTGGCAGCCTTGTGGTCGGTCGGTATCGTCGTCGAGCGCTGGCGCGCGCGGCGGGCATTCAGCCCTGAGGGATGAGTCGCGCGGGAGCGCCGACGGAAATCCCCGCGAGGCGTGCGAGAATGCGCGCACGGAGTCGGCCGGGCAGTCGCGTCGCGTGTTTTCATTTCGGTGGAGACGAGCGCCGAGGAAAGTCCGGGCTCCACAGGGCACGGTGCCAGGTAACGCCTGGGCGGCGCGAGCCGACGGACAGTGCAACAGAAAGATACCGCCGATGGCCCGCGGCTCTCACCAGCCGCGTGGATCAGGTAAGGGTGAAATGGTGCGGTAAGAGCGCACCGCGAGTCCGGTAACGGACCGGCACGGCAAACCCCACCGGGAGCAAGACCAAATAGGGAGGCAATGCCGCGGCCCGCGGTGCCTCCGGGTAGGTTGCTTGAGCGTATCGGCGACGATGCGCCTAGAGGAATGACTGTCCACGACAGAACCCGGCTTATAGGCCGACTCCGTTCTTTCTCGGCGTCGCCGAGAAAGAACCCAAAGTTCGCTGCGCGAACCTTGGGCCCCACGGCACGCTTCCAGACCCCCGCTCGCGCGTTGCGCGAGCCGCCCCCTGACTCAGGGGGCGCTCGGTCGGGGAGATCGACGGGATCCTTCGCGTTCTTAGCGTGGTCGAGAAAGAACCCAAAGTTCGCTGCGCGAACCTTGGGCCCCAGGCATGCGCTGCCACACCCCCGCTCGCGCGTTGCGCGAGCCGCCCCCTGACTCAGGGGGCGCTCGGTCGGGGAGATCGACGGGATCCTTCGCGTTCTTAGCGTGGTCGAGAAAGAACCCAAAGTTCGCTGCGCGAACCTTGGGCCCCACGGCACGCTTCCAGACCCCCGCTCGCGTGTTGCGCGAGCCGCCCCCTGACTCAGGGGGCGCTCGGTCGGGGAGATCGACGCGGGGCTTGTTTTGAAGCTTTTTTAGATGGGTGGGGCAAGTTCGCTTCGCGAATCCTGGGCCCCAGGCATGCGCCGCCACGCCCCCGCTCGCGCATTGCGCGCCGGGTCACGGATAGCCGGGCCGGGCGCTCCGAAGCCCCAGATGCTGCGCCTAGGACGGCATCCAACGCACCCAAGCCCGTTCGACTACTCGCGATCTCCGGCCTGTGCCCAGGTCAATTTCCTTGCGGTGGCCCTTGAGGTCGGCCGGAGGCTGGGGCGGGTTCGTGGCGAAAGGTGGGGCGGATCGTGTTCTCCGGCTCGGGAGCGATCCGTGCCCCTCGGGCGCGTCGTAGCCCACCCGTGCCGGCCTTCGATCGAGTGATCCAACGACCCTCGAATCTCAAAATTTGAGACGAAACAGAGGGTTGTGGATAAACCTTGAACTATTCTCTGAACAGTTGCGCAAGTCATTGACCCGCCTAGCGAAATTGCCCGTCGAAAGTTGTTGACAACCCTGTGAGCGGCTCCTAATGTGGCGTCCTGTGGGAAAACCTGGCGATTAGTGGTTTTCCAACTCCCCCAAGCCCGCCGCAGACGGGCCTCGACCCAGGCCGCAACGTGTTCCAAGGTGAGACTGCCATCACAATCGACGATAAGGGCCGGCTGGCGATTCCGACCAGTTACCGGGAGTCGATCGCGGCCGCCTGCGAGAACCGTCTGGTGGTGACCTACAACCCGTTCGAGGCCGGCTCGCTCTACCTCTACCCGCGCCCGATCTGGGAAAAGGTCCGCGACCAAGTCAACGCTCTGCCGCGCACCAAAAGCGTGAGCCGAAGCCTGCAGTTGAAGTTGGTCGGCGCGGCGATGTTCGTCGAACCCGACGGCAGCGGCCGCATCGGCATTCCCGCGAGCCATCGCAACGCGGTCGGTATCGAGAAAAAAGCCGTGTTGCTGGGCATGGGCGACAAGTTCGAATTGTGGAGCGAGCAGGCGCACCACGCGCAGATCCGCGCGACGTTGAGCGACACGTCGCTCAGCGATGCGGATTTGGGCGACGCCTTGCTCGATTTGCAGCTGTGATCGCGGGTGGCGCGGGAGCGACGCCCGCCCACCTTCCGGCGTCGAACGCGGCCATGCCGCATCTGCCTGTGATGTACGCGCAGGTCATGGAAGGACTGCGCATTCGCCAAGACGGCACGTATTTGGATGGCACGTTCGGGCGCGGCGGGCATGCGCGCGGCGTGCTCGGCCAGTTGAATGCCGGAGGTCGCTTGCTGCTGATGGACAAGGATCCCGAAGCGATCCGTGTCGCCGAACGCGAGTTCGGCGCGGATGCGCGCGTCGCGATCCGGCGCGGCAGTTTCGCGGACTTGGGCGAATGGCTCGGCGACGAGGCGGTGGCGGGCGAGGGTCTGGACGGCGTGTTGTTCGATCTGGGCGTGTCCTCGCCGCAGTTGGACGTGGCCGAGCGCGGTTTCAGCTTCGCCAAAGACGGCCCGCTCGATATGCGCATGGACCCCGAATCCGGCGAAAGCGCGGCGCAGTGGTTAGCGCGCGCCGACGAGCGCGAGATCGCCGACGTGCTGTGGACCTACGGCGAAGAGAAGCAAAGCCGCCGCATCGCGCGCGCCATCGTCGCGCGCCGCGTCGACGCGCCGTTCCTGCGCACCGCGCAACTGGCCGACGCGATCGCGTCGGTCGTGCCGCGCGGCAAGGACAAGAGCCATCCGGCGACGCGCAGCTTTCAGGCCATCCGCATCTTCGTGAATCGCGAGTTGGACGACCTCGAACGCGGTCTCGACGCCGCCTACGCCGCGCTCAAGCCCGGCGGGCGTCTGGTCGTGATCAGCTTCCACTCGCTCGAAGATCGCATCGTCAAGCGGTTCGTCGCCGGCCGCGCCAAGGCCCCGCCCGCGAATCGCCGGATGCCGGAGATCGCGACCTTCGTGCCGACGCTGCGCGCGATCGGCGATGCGCGGAAAGCCGACGCCGCCGAGCTCGCCGCCAATCCGCGCGCGCGCAGCGCGGTGCTGCGCGTCGCCGAAAAACTGGCGGAGGCGGCATGAGCGCGCGCGTGCTGCTGGTCGTGCTGGTGCTGATGAATCTGGTCTCGGCGATCGGCGTGGTGCACGCGCGCCATCGCCATCGCGAGCAATTCTTCGCGTTGACGCGCTTGGAAAAAGCGCGCGACGAATTGAACATCGAATTCAGCCGCCTGCAGTTGGAACAAGCGACGTTCGCGGAAAGCAATCGCGTCGATAAGATCGCGCGCGAACGCCTGGGCATGAAGACGCCGGAACCGGGCGATATCGCCGTGGTGCAGCCGTGAACGGCCGTCGCCACGCCAACGAACGCGGCGAAGCGCGCGGCTGGACGGATCGGTTGCGCGAACGCCTGCGCGGCGGCGACGCGCGCGCGGCCAACGGTCGCGGCCGCGCGCAGTTCGATTTGCGCGGGCGGTTGATGCTGGTATCGGGCGGACTGGCGCTGTGCGCGGTCGCGTTGATCGGCCGCGCCGTCGATGTGCAGCTCGTGCGCAACGAGTTCTATCAGAAGCAGGGCGAAGAACGCTTTCTGCGCGAGATCGCCATTCCGACCTCGCGCGGCATGATCACCGATCGCAACGGCGAACCGCTGGCGGTGTCGACGCCGGTCGAATCGGTATGGGCGAATCCGCAGGAAGTGCTGAAAACGCCGCAGAATCTGCCGCGATTGGCGGCCGCGTTGGGCATCGACACCGACACGCTGTCGCGCAAACTCGCGCAGCGCTCGGACAAAGAATTCGTGTACCTGAAGCGCCGCATCAATCCGAGCGAAGCGCGGCGTATCCTGGCGCTGAACATTCCGGGCGTCGCGTCGCAGCGCGAGTATCGCCGGTTCTATCCGCAGGGCGAAGCCATCGCGCACGTGCTGGGCTTCACCAATATCGACGACGCCGGCCAAGAAGGCTTGGAATTGGCGCTGGACGACTGGCTGCGCGGCAAGCCGGGCATGAAGCGCGTGATCCGCGACCGCAACGGACGCATCGTCGAAGAGGTCGGCCTGATTCGCCCGGCCGAACCGGGCAAGAACGTCACCCTCACCATCGATCGCCGCATCCAGTATCTGGCGTACCGCGAGTTGAAGGCCGCGTTGGCCGAAACCCGCGCGACCAGCGGCTCGGCGGTGGTCTTGGACGTGGCCACCGGCGAAGTGTTGGCGATGGCGAACCTGCCGTCGTTCAACCCGAATGCGGTGACGGTGGGCAACCGCGATGCGCACCGCAACCGCGCGGTGACCGACGTGATCGAGCCCGGCTCGACGATCAAGCCGATGACCGTCGCCGCGGCGCTCGAAGCGGGCGTGATCACGCCGCACACGGTGTTCGATACCAATCCGGGCTGGATTCCCAACGGGCGCTGGAGAACCACCGACACGCATAACTACGGCGTGCTCGATACGACCGGCGTGATCCGCAAGAGCTCGAACATCGGTTCGGCGAAGATCGTGCACCGCATGTCCAGCCAGCAGTTCTACGATTTCCTGGCGCGCATGGGCTACGGCCGCAGCACCCACAGCGGTTTTCCCGGCGAAAGCCCGGGGAGCTTGCCGAGGCCGCAGTTCTGGAGCGGCACCACGAAACAGACCATGGCCTACGGCTACGGCATGAACGCCACGCCGCTGCAGATCGCGCGCGCCTACGCCGCGATGGGCAACGGCGGCAAAGCGCTGCGCCCGACGTTCGTGAAAGGCGAGATCGCCGAACCGGAGAGCGTGCTCGACCCGCGCATCGCCGGCGAAGTGATGAAAATGATGCAGACCGTGACCGAGCCCGGCGGCACCGCCACGCAAGCCGCGATCCTCGGGTATCACGTCGCCGGCAAAACCGGCACGGCGCGCATTTCCTACAACGGGACGTATTCGCGCCGCTACAACGCGTTTTTCGCCGGTTTGGTGCCGGTGGACAATCCGCGGTTTTCGATGGTGGTGGTGCTGAAGGATCCGGATCCGTCGCTCGCGTACACCGGCGGTTTGGTGTCCGCGCCGGTGTTCAAGAACGTGATGGAAGGCGCGCTGCGGTTGATGGACGTGCCGCCGGACGACATCGACACCTGGTTGGCGGCGCAACATGGCGCGGAACGCGCGCGTCCGCTCGCCGCGCATGCGCCCGTCGTGTCCTCGACGCCCGCCGTCGTTCGCGCCTCGCCTTCGACGCCGGTCGCCGCGCCGTCGGCCGCGCAGGACGAAGCCGCGCTGCCGCAGGCCATCGACGCCGGAGGCGCGCAATGAGCCGCGTCGCGAACGAAACGATGCGCCGCATGCGTTTGGCGGAGTTGCTGACGGATGTCGCGGACGTGCCGCAGGCGTTGGAGATTTCCGGCCTAGTGCAGGACAGTCGCATGGTGCGGCCGGGCGATGCGTTCGTCGCGATCGCGCCGGCGGTGAGCAGCCCTTCGAGCAAGCATGGACTCAATTTCGTCGCGCAAGCGGTGGCGGCGGGCGCGTCGGTCGTGCTGTTCGAAGCGCCGGCCGAGATCGCGTTGCCGGAATCGTTGTCGGTGCCGTCGATCGCGGTGCCGAATCTGCGCGCGCGGCTGGGTGCGATGGCGGATCGTTTCCACGGCGAGCCGACGCGGGCGATGACCGTCGTCGGCGTGACCGGCACCAACGGCAAAACCTCGATCGTGCAATTGATGGCGCAAGCGTGGACGCTGCAAGGCCGCTGCGCCGGTACGGTCGGTACGCTGGGCGTCGGGCTGTACGGCCGAGCGGTGCCGACCGGCTTCACCACGCCGTTGGTGCTGCAGTTGCATCGCGAACTCGCGCGCATGCGCGACGAAGGCGCCGATGCGGTGGCGATGGAAGTCAGCTCGCATGCTTTGGAGCAGGGCCGCGCGGACGGCGTGCGTTTCGAGGTCGCGGTGTTCACCAATCTCACGCGCGATCATCTCGACTACCACGGCACGATGGAGGCCTACGGCGAGGCGAAGGCGAAGCTGTTCGCGTGGCCGGGTTTGTCCGCCGCCGCGATCAATCTGGACGACGCGTTCGGCCGCGCGCTCTACGCGCGTCTTCCTGCGCACGTGCGCGGCATCGGCCTGAGTTCGCGCGGCGCCGCCGAGGCGACCGTGCGCGCCGAAGACATCGCCCTGGATTTGTCGGGCCTGCGCTTCACGCTGCGCATCGGCGATGCCGCGCTGCCGTTGCGCTCCGCCTTGCTCGGTCGCTTCAACGTCGACAACCTGCTCGCCGTCGCCGGTGCGCTGCACGCCTTGGGCGAAACGTCCGAGACCATCGCCGCGACGTTGTCGGTGCTCGCACCGGTGAACGGTCGGATGAATCGCCTCGGCGGCGACGGCCGCCTGCCGCTGGTGGTGATCGACTACGCGCATACGCCGGATGCGCTCGAACAGGCGCTGTCGAGCCTGCGCGCGCACGCCGAGGCGCGGCTGATTTGCGTGTTCGGCTGCGGCGGCGATCGCGACCGCGGAAAACGTCCGCAGATGGCCGCGATCGCCGAGACCGGCGCGGATATCGCTCTCGTCACCGACGACAATCCGCGCACCGAGGACGGCGACGCCATCGTCGCCGATATTCTCGCCGGGTTCCGCGCGCCCGAACGCGCGCTCGTCGAACGCGATCGCGGCGCGGCCATCGCGCGCGCGATTTCGCTCGCCGACGCCCGCGACATCGTGCTGATCGCCGGCAAGGGCCACGAGCCGTATCAGGAAATCCACGGCGTGCAGTATCCGTTCGACGACACCGAGACCGCGCGTAAGGCGTTGGAGGCGCGGGCATGAAGCCGTTGTCGCTGAAATGGATGGCGCAGATCGTCGGCGGCTGCTTAATCGCGACCAAGAACATCGGCGATCTGGCCGTCGATGCGATCGTCACCGATACCCGGAAGCTGACCGGCGAAGCGTCGGGCGTACCGCTGTTCGTCGCGTTGGTGGGCGAAAATTTCGACGGCAACGATTATGTCGCCCGCGCCGCCGCGCTCGGCGCGCGCGCGGCGTTGGTCTCGCGTTATGCGGACGACGCTATCGGCGCCGACGGCGTGGTGCCGCAAATCGTGGTCGACAATACCGAGATCGCGTTGGCGCGTCTCGCCACCGCCATGCAGCGCGTACGCCCGGCCAAAACCATCGCCATAACCGGCAGCAACGGTAAGACCAGCGTCAAAACCTTGACCGCCGCGATCGCCGAGGCCGCGGCGGCGGCGCAGCACGGTCGCGCCTACGCCACGCCGGGCAATCGCAACAACGAGATCGGCCTGCCGCTGGCGGTGATCGATGCGCCGGAAGACGCGGTCTATGCGATCTACGAAATGGGCACCGGCAAGCCCGGCGATATCGCGTATCTCACCGCGATCGCGCCGCCGGATGCGGCGCTCGTGAACAACGTCGCGCCCGCGCATCTGGAGCGCATGGGCAGTTTGCTCGAAATCGCCAACACGAAAGCGGCGGTGTACGACGATCTGCGTGAAGACGGCGTCGCCGCGATCAACGCCGACGATGCGTTCGCGCCGTATTTCGAAGTGCGCGTGGCGACGAAGCCGAACCGCCGCGTGCTGCGTTTCGCGCTCGACGCGAACGCGGACATCGGCGCGCGCGACATCGAACTGGGCGAAGACGGCAGTCGTTTCGTCTTGATGACGCCGGAAGGCGAGGCGGAGATCGCGCTGTCGATGCCCGGCCGCCACAACGTCTCGAACGCGTTGGCCGCCGCCGCGCTCGCGATGGGCGCGGGCATTCCGCTGGCGCTGATCGCGCAGGGCTTGAATGCCGCGCGTCCCGTCGCCGGGCGCATGAATCTGCATCGGCTGCCGAACGGCGCGACGCTGATCGACGACAGCTACAACGCCAATCCCGGTTCGCTGATCGCCGCATTCGACACGCTGGCGAACAGCGGCGGGGAGCGTTGGTTGGCGCTCGGCGATATGCGCGAACTCGGCGCGGATGCGCCGGCGCTGCACGCCGATATCGGTCGCCGCGCGAAAGCGTCGGGCATCGCGCGGTTGTACGCGCTCGGCGCGCTCAGCGCGTCCGCGGCGAACGCCTTTGGGGAAGGCGCGCGGACGTTCGACGACCACGCCGCGTTGGCGGCGGCGTTGCGCGCGGATCTCTCCGCCGCATCCGCGCCGCATGCGTTGCGCGTGCTGGTCAAAGGCTCGCGCGGAAGCGCGATGGACGCCATCGTCAAACATATTCTCGCCGACGGCGCGAGCGGGGGAGATGCGCATGCTGCTTGAACTCACGCGATGGCTGGAACAGTTGCAAAGCCTGTTCGGCCTGTTCGGCTACCTGACGTTTCGCGGCATCCTCAGCGCCTTGACCGCGCTGACGCTGTCGCTGTGGTGGGGGCCGGCGATCATCGCCAAGCTCGCGCAGCTCAAAGGCGGCCAGCCGATCCGCAAGGACGGACCGCAGTCGCATTTCTCCAAGGCCGGCACGCCGACGATGGGCGGCGCGCTGATTCTGCTCACGGTCACCGCCTCGGTGCTGCTGTGGGGCGATCTGCGCAACCGCTACGTGTGGACGGTGCTGCTGGTGATGATCGCGTACGGCGCGATCGGCTGGTGGGACGACTGGATCAAGATCGTGAAGCGCGATCCGAACGGCATGCGTTCGCGCACGAAATATCTGCTGCAGTCGATCTTCGGCTTGGCCGCGGGCTTGTTCCTGTACTTCACCGCCGACGTCGACGCCGCGACCACGCTGTACATCCCGTTCTTCAAGAACGTCGCGCTGCCGCTGGCGGGTATCGCCGGCGCGATTTTCTTCGTCGGCATCGCGTACTTCTGGATCGTCGGGTTCTCGAACGCGGTGAACCTCACCGACGGTCTCGACGGTCTCGCGATCATGCCGACCGTGCTGGTCGCCTGCGCGCTCGGCGTGTTCGCCTACGCCTCGGGTAACGCGGTGTTCTCCGAATATCTCGGCATTCCGAAAGTGCCGGGCGCGGGCGAGTTGGTGATCATCTGCGCGGCTATCGCGGGCGCGGGCCTGGGTTTCCTATGGTTCAACACCTACCCGGCGATGGTGTTCATGGGCGACATCGGCGCGCTCGCGCTGGGCGCAGTGCTCGGTTGCATCGCGGTGATCGTGCGCCAGGAACTCATCCTCGTGGTGATGGGCGGCGTGTTCGTCATCGAAACCTTGTCGGTGATGATCCAAGTGGCGTCGTTCAAGCTCACCGGCAAGCGCGTGTTCCGGATGGCGCCGATCCACCATCACTTCGAGCTGAAGGGCTGGCCCGAGCCGCGCGTGATCGTGCGCTTCTGGATCATCTCGGTGATCCTGGTGCTGGTCGGCCTCGCCACGTTGAAGGTGCGTTGATGGCGAACTGGCTGCCCCTGCCGCGATCGCTGCCGAGCTTCCGCTTCGGTCAGCAAGCCACGCGCCTGGACGCGCTGCCCGGGCGCTACGACCCGTGGCTGCTCGGCCCGTCGATCGCGTTGGCGTGCTTGGGCGTGGTGATGGTCGCCTCCAGTTCGATCGCGATCGGCGTGGGGTTGGACGTGGGTCCGTATTACTTCCTCGTCAAACATCTGATCTTCTTGACGATGGGCGTCGGCTTGGCGGCGGTGTTGATGCGCACCGAACTCAAATCGATCGAACAACGCGATCGTCTGCTGCTGGTGTGCAGCGTCGCGCTGCTGATCCTGGTGTTCCTGCCGGGCATCGGCAAAACCGTGAACGGCGCGCGCCGTTGGCTGAATTTCGGTTTCACCACGTTCCAAGCGGTGGAAGCGGTGAAGCTGATGTATATCGTCTGGCTGTCCAGCTATCTGGTGCGCTTCCGCGACGAGGTCAACGCCACCTGGGGCGCGATGCTCAAGCCGCTGGGCGTCGCCGCGCTGCTGATGGCGCTGTTGATCCTGCAGCCGGACTTCGGTTCGCTGTCGCTGATTCTCGCGATCACCGCGGGCATGCTGGTGCTGGGCGGCGTGCATCTGCCGCGCATGTTCGGCCCGGTGTTGGTCGGCCTGCCGGTGCTCGCGTTCATCGCGATCGCCGAACCGTATCGCGTTAGCCGGTTGACCTCGTTCCTCGATCCGTTCCGCGATCCGTTCGGCACCGGCTATCAGCTCAGCAACGCATTGATGGCGATCGGTCGCGGCGAATGGTTCGGCGTCGGCCTCGGCGCATCGGTGCAGAAATTGTCGTATTTGCCCGAAGCGCACACCGATTTCATTCTGGCGGTCATCGCCGAGGAACTCGGTTTCTTCGGCGTGTGCGTCGTCGTCGCGCTGTATTCGTTGCTGGTCGGTCGCGGCCTGTGGATCGGCCTGAAATGCGTGGAAATGCGGCGCCATTTCGCCGGTTACTGCGCGTTCGGCGTATCGCTGTGGATGGCGCTGCAGAGCTTCGTCTCGATCGGCGTGAATCTCGGCATGTTGCCGACCAAAGGCTTGACCCTGCCGCTGGTGTCCTCCGGCGGTTCCAGCCTGCTCGGCACCTGCGCCGCGCTCGGGCTGCTGCTGCGCGTGTCCTACGAATTGGATCGCGCCGAGCGCCAAGTCGCGCGTTTGCGCGGCGATGCGGCGCAGACCTCGGTCGGAATGCCGTCGACCGCGCAGCCGATCGCGGCCTCGACGGCGCCCGCCACCGCGACCGCCGCGCGCGGCACCAGCCGTCTGCGCGATCGCGTGGAACCCAGTTTCGGGAGAGGCGCATGAGCGAACCGCGCACCGAATCGACGACGACGCAGCGCCCGGTGATGATCTTCGCCGGCGGCACCGGCGGACATATTTTTCCGGGCCTCGCGGTCGCCGCCGCGCTGCGCGCGCGCGACGTGCCGGTGGTGTGGATGGGCGCCGACGGAGGCATGGAGACGCGTCTGGTGCCGCAGCACGGCATCGCGATCGAAACCATTCCGATCCAAGGCTTCCGCGGCAAAGGCGTCGGCGCATTGTTGCGTTTGCCGATGCGTTTGCTCGCCGCGGTGCGCGCCGCCGCGCGCGTGTTGCGTACGCATCGCCCGCGCGCGGTCGTGAGCTTCGGTGGTTTCGCCGCGGGCCCGGGCGGTATCGCGTCGGCCATCGCCGGCATTCCGCTGTTGGTGCACGAACAGAATCGCGCGCCGGGCATGACCAATCGCGTGCTCGCGAAGGTCGCGCGTCGCGTGTTGACGGGGTTCCCCGACAGCTTCCCGGGCAAGGAAGTCGTCGTCGGCAATCCCGTGCGCGACGTCATCTTGCGCATCGCGCCGCCAGCGCAACGCCTGCATCGCGAAGACGGCGAATTCCGCGTGTTGACTCTCGGCGGCAGCCAAGGCGCGCGCGCATTGAATCGCGCGGTGCCGCAGGCGCTGCGCGCGCTGCGCGGCGACCCCGCGTTCGTCGATCGCTTGCTGGTGCGTCATCAATGCGGCGAGAAGATGCGCGAGGAAGCGACCGAGGCCTATGCGGAATCGGGCGTGGACGCGTCGATCGAACCGTTCATCGCCGACATGGCCGAAGCCTACGCCTGGGCGGATTTGGTGATCTGCCGCGCCGGCGCGTTGACGTTGGCGGAAGTGTGCGCGGCCGGCGTCGCCAGCGCGATCGTGCCGCTGCCGACCGCGGTGGACGATCACCAAACCAAGAACGGCCTGTTCCTGGTCGAACGCGGCGCGGCGCGCTTGTGCAAGCAGGACGACGCGCTGGCCGACGCGCTGGCGTCGGTGCTGCGCGAATTGGCGAGCGATGCGCCGAAGCGTTTGGCGATGGCCGAGGCCGCGCGCGCGCTAGCGAAACCGGATGCGGCGGCGCGCGTCGCCGATGCGGTGTTGGAGGTGTCCCGATGATCCGTCGTCTTTTGCATACCCGAGACGTGTCGCGCGCGTTCCCGCGCGTGCATTTCGTCGGCATCGGCGGCGCCGGCATGAGCGGGATCGCCGAGGTTCTCTGCACGCTCGGCTATCGCGTCTCCGGCTCGGATCAGGCCGATAACGCGGTGACGCGACGATTGGCCTCGCTCGGCGCCGTCGTGCATCGCGGCCACGCCGCGGCCAATGTGCTGGGCGCCGACTGCGTGGTGGTGTCCAGCGCGATCAAACGCGACAACCCCGAATGGATGGAAGCGCGCGCGCAGCGCATTCCGGTGGTGCCGCGCGCGGAAATGCTGGCGGAGTTGATGCGCTTCCGTCGCGGCATCGCGATCGCCGGCACGCACGGTAAAACCACCACGACCTCGCTCACCGCCAGCGTGTTGGGCGAGTGGGGGCTCGACCCGACGTTCGTGATCGGCGGGCAGTTGCTCGCGGCCGGCGCGAACGCGCGCTTGGGCAGCGGCGATTGGCTGGTGGCCGAGGCCGACGAAAGCGACGGCAGTTTCCTGCGCTTGAACCCGTTGATCGCGGTGGTGACGAATATCGACGCGGATCATTTGGAGAACTACGGTGGCGATTTCGCGCGCGTGCAGGCCGCGTTCTCGGAATTCCTGCATCGTTTGCCGTTCTACGGTTTGGCGGTGCTGTGCATCGACGACCCGGAAGTGGCGGCGCTGGCCGCGGAAACGCCGCGTCATATCATCCGTTATGGATTCTCGCCGGACGCAGACGTGCGCGCCGAAGACGTGGAGCAGCGCGGCGACCGCATGCATTTCACGCTGTGCCTGACCGACGGCAGCCGCACGCCGGTGACGTTGGCCTTGCCCGGCCGTCACAACGTGCAGAACGCGCTGGCTGCCGCGACCATCGGCTGGCAACTCGGCGTGACCCCGCAGGCGATCGCGCGCGCGCTCGAGAGCTTCGCCGGCATCGGTCGTCGTTTCAATCTGTTGGCCGAACCGGTGACGCCGCAGGGCGCGAAAGTGCAGTTGGTCGACGACTACGGCCATCACCCGAAAGAACTCGATGCGGTGTTCGAGGCCGCGCGCGGCGGTTGGCCGGAGCGTCGCTTGGTGGTCGCGTTCCAACCGCATCGCTACAGCCGTACGCGCGATTTGTTCGACGACTTCGCCGCGGTGCTGTCGAACGTCGATGTCCTGGTGTTGACCGAGGTGTATCCCGCGGGCGAAGCGCCGATCGCGGGCGCCGACGCGAAATCGCTGGCGCGCAGCATCCGCGCGCGCGGCCGCATCGATCCGGTCGTCGTCGGCAGCGCGCAGGAACTGTCCAGCGTGCTGCCCGACGTGCTGCGCGACGGCGACCTGCTGCTGATGATGGGCGCGGGCGATATCGGCGCCGCCGCGCAGCAGATCGCCGCGCACGGCTTCGTCGCCGCGCATTCCGAAACGAACAAATCCTGAGGCCCGAGTCGTGACGCTCTCCTTCGCCATTCCCCGCATCCAAAACCCCGCCGACTTCGGCCGCGTCGCCGTGCTGATGGGCGGCACCAGCGCCGAGCGCGAGGTGTCGTTGGATTCGGGGCGCAACGTGCTCGATGCGCTGCGCGCGCGCGGCGTCGATGCGCACGCGGTGGACGGCATTCCGGCGTTGATCGAAGCCTTGATCGCGAAGCGATTCGATCGCGTTTTCAATATCCTGCACGGCGGCGACGGCGAGAACGGCGTGCTGCAAGGTTTGTTGCAGTCGCTCGGCGTGCCGTACACGGGGCCGGGCGTGCTGGCGTCGGCGCTGACGTTGGACAAGATCCGCACCAAGCAAGTGTGGATGTCGGCCGGTTTGCCGACCGCGCGTTTCGTTCGCGTGCCGCCCGGCGGCGATCTCGCCGCCGCCGCGCGCGAATTGGGTCTGCCGGTGTTCGTCAAACCCTCGACCGAAGGCTCGAGCGTTGGCGTATTCCGGATCCTGAGCGAGGACGATCTGAAGCCCGCGATGGCATTTGCGGCGACGTACGACGGCGAGTTGTTGGCCGAGCAGATGCTGACCGGCGGCGAGTTCACGGTGGGCGTTCTGGGCGACGTCGCGCTGCCTTCGGTGCGGATCGTGGCGGCGAGCGGTTGGTACGACTATCACGCCAAGTACATCGCCGAGGACACCCAGTACCTGTGCCCGGGTTTGGAAGGCGAAGACGAAGCGCAGATCCGCGCCTTGGCGCTCGCCGGCTTCCGCGCCGCGGGTTGCAGCGGTTGGAGCCGTGTGGATGTGATGCGGCACGCCGACGGGCGCTTCATGCTGATGGAGATCAACACTGCGCCCGGCATGACCAGCCATTCGCTGGTGCCGAAGGCCGCGCGCCAACTCGGCGTCGATTTCGAAACGCTGTGCTGGTTGATTCTCGAAACCAGCCTGCCCGACGCGAACGTATCGGAGGCGCGCGCGCGATGACCGCCTTCCTGCGTCTGCTCGCGTGGATGTTGGCCCTGGTGCTGGTGGCGCTGCCGGTCGTGGCCGTGATCAACGGCTGGATCGGCGCCGACCGCTGGCCGCTGCGCACGCTGCGCGTGGTCGGCGATCTGCAGCGCGTGGACGACGCGGCGCTGCGCGCGGCGGTGCGTCCGCACGCGCAGCGCGGCTTCTTCGCGGTGCGTCTGGACGAAGCGCAGGCGGCGGTCGCGAAACTGCCGTGGGTCGAGCGCGCCGAAGTGCGCAAGCAATGGCCGGACGTGCTGATCGTGCAGGTGACCGAGCATCGCCCGTTCGCGTGGTGGGGCGAGGGTCGGCTGTTGTCGGAGCGGGCGAAGATTTTTCCGGCCACGGGCGTCGCGGCGCCGAAAGGCCTGCCGCGTTTCGATGGCCCGGAATCCGCCAGCGCCGATCTGATCGCGTTCTACAACGAAGCGCGCGCGATGTTCGCGCCGGCGGGCATCGATATCGTCGCACTGCGCATCGACGCGCGCGGCAGTCGCTCGATGACCCTCTCCAGCGGAGCCGAACTGCTGCTCGGTCGCGACGATCCGCGATTGCGGCTGGCGCGTTTCGCGCGGCTATGGCCTCAACTGCAAGCGCAGAACGGCGCCGTCCTCGCGCGTGCGGATCTGCGTTACACCAATGGGTTCGCGCTGACCTGGAAGAAGCCGGGAATCGGGAATGGGGAATCGGGAATCGCCGAAACCCCCATCGCTCGCTCGCCGCTTCCCGCCATCGAAACCTACGCCGTTCAACGATTTCCCATTCCCCATTCCCGATTCCCGGCTGTCCACTCATGAACCGCAAAGGCGACAAATCGCTCATCGTCGGCCTCGACATCGGCACGTCCAAGATCGTGACGCTGGTCGGCGAGTACGCGTCGGGCAGTCCGATCGAAGTGATCGGCATCGGCACCCACGAATCGCGCGGGCTCAAGCGCGGCGTGGTGGTCGACATCGAATCGACCGTGCAGTCGATCCAGCGAGCGGTCGAAGAGGCCGAGCTGATGGCCGGTTGCGAAATCCGCTCGGTCTACGCGTCGATCTCCGGCAATCACGTGCAGTGCCGCAACTCGCCCGGCATCGTGCCGATCCGCGACGGCGAAGTGAGCTATCAGGATCTCGATCGCGTGCTGGAAGCGGCGAAAGCCGTCGCGATCCCGGCCGATCAGAAAATCCTGCACGCGATTCCGCGCGATTACGTGCTGGACGATTCGCAGGAAGGCATCCGCAATCCGGTCGGTATGACCGGCGTGCGTCTGGAAGTGCATGCGCATCTCGTGGTCTGCGCGCAATCGGCGGCGGCGAACATCAGCAAATGCGTGCAGCGCTGCGGCCTGCAGGTGGACGATTTGATCTTCTCGTCGCTCGCGTCCAGCACCGCGGTGCTGACCGGCGACGAGCGCGAGCTCGGCGTCGTGTTGGTGGACATCGGCGCCGGCACCACCGACATCGCGGTGTTCGTGCAGGGCGCGATCTGCCACACCGCGTCGCTGCCGATCGCCGGCGATCACGTCACCAACGACATCGCGCACATGCTGCGCACGCCGACGCCCGAAGCCGAGCAAATCAAAGTGCGTTACGCCTGCGCGCTGGCGCAGCTCGCGACCGCGGAAGAAAGCATCCAGGTGCCGAGCGTCGGCGATCGCCCGCCGCGTCGCTTGCCGCGGCATGCGCTCGCGCAGGCGGTGCAGGGCCGCTACGAGGAAATCTTCGAGATGGTGCAGGCCGAACTGCGCCGCTCGGGGTTCGAGGAACTGGTGCGCGCCGGCATGGTGCTCACCGGCGGCGCATCGAAGATGGAAGGCGTGATCGAACTGGCCGAGGAAATGCTGCAGATGCCGGTGCGCGTGGGCATTCCGCAGCACGTCAGCGGTTTGGGCGAAGTCGTCGGCAATCCGGTTCACGCGACCGGCGTCGGTTTGTTGCTGATGGGCAGTCAGATCGAGCATCCGCGGCGACCGATGATTCCCGCCGGTCGCGCGGTGGGCGTGTTCAACAAGTTCCGGAATTGGTTCAAGGGCGAGTTCTAGCGTCCGCGCGCGAGGCGCGTGCGACGAGCGCGGCGAAATACAGAGAAAGCGATACGAGCGAAAGCGAACGTCAGGTTTCAACGTTACCCGATACGACAACAGCATCACATAACTAGAGAGGATACGGTCATGGCATATTTCGAACTGGTCGAGAAAATGGCGCCGAACGCGGTCATCAAGGTCGTGGGCGTCGGCGGCGGCGGCGGCAACGCGGTTGCGCATATGGTCAACGGCAACATCGACGGCGTGGAGTTCATCACCGCGAACACCGACTCGCAGGCGATCAAGAACTGCGGCGCCAAACTGCAACTGCAGCTCGGCAGCAACGTCACCAAAGGCCTCGGCGCAGGCGCGAATCCTGAAGTCGGCCGTCAGGCCGCGCTGGAGGATCGCGAACGCATCATGGACGCGCTGCAGGGCGCCGACATGGTGTTCATCACCGCCGGCATGGGCGGCGGCACCGGCACCGGCGCCGCGCCGGTCGTCGCGCAATTGGCGAAGGAGATGGGCATCCTGACCGTCGCCGTCGTCACCAAACCGTTCCCGTTCGAAGGTCGCCGCCGCATGCAGGTGGCGTTGAAGGGCATCGAAGAGCTGTCGCATCACTGCGATTCGCTCATCACCATTCCGAACGAAAAACTCATCACCGTGCTCGGCCGCAACGCGACGATGATCCAAGCGTTCCGCGCCGCCAACGACGTGCTGCAGGGCGCGGTGCAGGGCATCGCCGATCTGATCGTGCGTCCGGGCCTGATCAACGTCGACTTCGCCGACGTGCGCACCGTGATGAGCGAGATGGGTCTGGCGATGATGGGCACCGGCACCGCGCGCGGCGATGACCGCGCCCAGGCCGCGGCCGAATCGGCGATCAACAACCCGCTGCTCGACGACGTGAATCTGGCCGGCGCCAACGGCATCCTGGTCAACATCACCGCCGGCCCGGATTTCACCATGGCCGAGTTCGACGAAGTGGGCCGCACCATCGAAAACTTCGCATCGGAAGACGCCACCGTCGTGATCGGCACCGTGCTCGACCCGGACATGCAGGACGAGGTGAAAGTCACCGTCGTCGCGACCGGTTTGAACCGCACCGTGGCGCGTCAACCGGTGCGCGGCGAGCGCGACGATGCCTATGCCGCGCCGCAGCGTCGTCCGCAGGTGCAGTTGATCAACACGCAGGCGCGTCGCGATGCGACCACCGGCATGGTGGTGGAGGAAGCGGCCAATCCCTTCGCCTCGGGCGCGGGTATTTCCGCCAATCTGCGCGGCCGCGGCGAACCGGCGGCCACGCCGGCCGCGGATTTCGGCAGCGACAGCAGCTATTTGGATATTCCGGCGTTCCTGCGCCGCCAAGCCGACTGATGCCGTCCCTGGCGCCGCAGTCGCGATGTCGGATCGTCCCGCCCGCACGTCCGTGTGCGGGCGCTCGCCGAAACGCGAGGCGGTGCCTCGCGAGCGTTTCGGCTCGCCCTGCGCCGCCAAGCGGACTGATGCCGTCCCTGGCGCTGTATCCGCGATGTCGGATGGTCCCGCCCGCACGTCCTTGTGCGGGCGCTCGCCGAAACGCGAGGCGGTGCCTCGCAAGCGTTTCGCCTCGCCCTGCGCCGCCAAGCGGACTGATGCGGTCCGCGACATGAGTGCTGGTGGTGCGACGTCCGCCGAGGGACCGGCGGACGCTCGCGATCCACCTCGCGCGACGATGCGACGCCATCGCTTCGCCGCGCGGCCGTTGTCATGACCTTGTCCCGTCGGGCCGATCGCCCGGCGGGACTTTTTCGTCGGCGAGAAGCCGCTGCGCTCGGTATTGCCGACGCCCGAACGGGCCCCTCATCGCGAATTCCATCGAATGTCCGTATCGGCGCGGCCCACGGACACCTTCTTCGATTTCGCAGCCCGATCGAGCGCTTACGAGGTCGTTTCGGTTCCGCCGCGATCATGCGAGACCTGGCCCGAAAATGGCAGGCAGCCGCCTCTGAACAAGCCCATCGGCGTCCGATTCGGGCGATCGGCAGCGACCGCCCACGACTCCCGCAGAACAGTCCTCGGGCCTAACACACCAATGTTTCAGCGCGAGAACAGACTGTCGCTTACGTTCAGGTTAAGTCTGTCGCGTGGTAATCTCGCAAACCGTTGCATCCGCCGTGCGCGCTCCGCGCACCGCTTCCCGCGTCCATCGCGTCCACGCCGCTTCGATCCACGCCGCCATGAGCCGACAGCGCACTCTCAAGAACGTCATTCGCGCCACCGGTGTGGGCCTCCACAGCGGCGAAAAAGTGTCGCTCACGCTGCGTCCCGCGCCGGTCGACACCGGCATCGTGTTCCGCCGTACGGATTTGGAACCGGTCGCCGAAATTCCCGCGCGGGCCGATGCGGTCACCGAGACCATGCTCTGCACCGGGTTGTCCGCCGCAGGCGGCAAGGCGATGACGGTCGAACACCTGATGTCCGCGCTCGCGGGCTTAGGCGTCGACAACCTCTACATCGATCTGTCGGCGGCCGAAGTGCCGATCATGGACGGCTCCTCCGGCCCGTTCGTGTTCCTGCTGCAGTCGGCGGGCATCGCCGAGCAGTCGGCGCCGAAGCGTTTCATCCGCATTCTCGAAACGGTCGAAGTCCGCGACGGCGACAAAGTCGCGCGCTTCGAGCCCTATCACGGGTTTCGCCTCGGTTTTACCGTGGAATTCGATCATCCGGCGATTCCGGCGTCGCGCTCGCGCGCCGAAGTCGAGTTCTCGACCGAGAATTACATCCGCGAAGTCAGCCGCGCGCGCACCTTCGGTTTCATGCGCGACCTGGAGTTCATGCGCGAACGCAATCTCGGCCTCGGCGGCTCGATGGACAACGCGATCGTGCTCGACGAATTCCGCGTGCTCAACGACGACGGCTTGCGCTACGCCGACGAATTCGTCCGTCACAAGATTCTCGATGCGGTGGGCGATCTCTATCTCGCTGGGCATCCGATCCTCGGCGCGTACGAGGGTTTCAAATCCGGTCACGCGCTCAATAACAAATTAGTGCGCGCCTTGCTCGCCCAGCGCAGCGCATGGGACGAAGTGACGTTCGAGGACAGCCAACCCGTGCCGGTGGTGTTCGGCGCGCCCGCCTTGGCCTGAGTCTCGGCGCGAGGCGTCTTCGCGACGCGGTCGGCGTGCTCCGCTACCGCAGTCTTCGACCCAGGCCTCCGCCCGCCTGAGCCTAGCGGTTGTCCCCCAGCCCGCTCATCCCGCCTGCCCCTGCGGCCGGCCCGGTATGTCGTTCTCGGAACGATCAAATGACCGTTTCGTGACCTCGCTCAATGCGATTAACGAATATCTAACAAAAACCCGCTGGGTTCTTAACCCTTCGAAGCGGTCCCGCCGGTAGCATGGCCCCCGTCCGCCGGTCGGCTCACAACGTGAGACGAGCCCCCGAGCGGTTGCATCAGGATTCGTTCGCCGGTGGCGGTTCGCCATCGCCGGCGTCGAGCGCCGCCCGCAGAGCGTCTCGCGCGGCGGCGGAAAGGGGTTTCGCGGGAGTCGAATTCGCCACTGTCCCCGTCGTCGCGTCGTTCGGACGCAGCGGCGAGGGCGAGGTCGCGGTTTTCACGACGACGTCCGCGACATCCAGCCCGATGGACCGGGCCGCGTCGAGCACTTCGGTGGCCGCAAGCCGCATTCGGGCATGCCACACCGGGCCATCGACCAGAAATACGAGTCTGCCGTCGTCGATATTCGCAAGGCGCGCGTGCGCTGCGAGCGGCACAGGCAGGATGGGGCGGATTTGACGATCCATCGCTTCCAACCACAGCGCCCGGCGTACGAGTCCTTCGCCCGGGTCGCCCGCGTCGCCTTCGAGCAACGCGTCGAGAGCGGCCTGCGGCGACGCGGGTCGATCGGGTGGGGAAGAAGACGGTGGTCGCGAACGAGACATCGAGACCATGACTTTACACAGCTCCGACTTCCAACGCTTCGTTCACATCGCGCAACGGCAATTGTCGGCGTTCGTGCGCCATGTGCGCGCTAACGTTCGCGATCGCGCGATTCCCGCCGCGCGCCGCGCCGCCGAGCGCGGCAGCGCGATGATCCAGCAGCGCCCCGGCGTCGCCGCCGGCGTGTTGCTCGGTTGCGGCGCGTTGTTGGGCGTCGCCGGCCACAGTTTGTTCCGCAGCGCCGAGCAGCAACGCCTGATGGCGGCGGTCGACGCGCAGCAGTCGCAGTTGGAGGCCACGCGCCGCGAAGCGCAGCGCGAAGTGAACGCGCTGGCCGCGCGTCTCGGCGAATTGCAGGCCGATGCGAATCGTCTGAACGCGCTGGGCGAACGTTTGACCCGGATCGCGCAGCTCGGCGACGGCGAATTCGACTTCCAGAAGCCGGTGGGCGTCGGCGGCGCCGGCCCCGTGCGCGATATGCCCGCGACCGAACTGCGCAGCGGCCTCGGCGCGCTCGGCGCCCAGCTCAAATCGTCCGGGCGTCAGCTCACGGTGCTCGAAGCGCTGCTGTTCAATCGCGAACTCGACCGCCATGCCATGCCCTCGCGCGCGCCGATCCTCAACAGTTACATCACTTCGGGTTTCGGCGGTCGCGCCGATCCGTTCGGCGGCGGCAGCCAGAACCATAAAGGCGTCGATTTCGAGGCGGATACCGGCGATCCGGTGCTGGCGGTGGCCGATGGCGTCGTCACCTATTCCGGTGTGCGGTCGGGCTACGGCAATGTCGTCGAAGTCGATCACGGCAATGGGTACGTGACCCGGTATGCGCACAATTCGCGCCTGCTGGTGCAGGTCGGCGATCTGGTGCGCGGCGGCCGCGAAATCGCCAAGGCCGGCTCGACCGGCCGTTCGACCGGCGCCCACGTCCATTTCGAAGTCTGGGAAAACGGCGTGGTGGTCGATCCGATGCAGTTCCTCGGCGGTCAGCCCACGAAGAAGGGCTGATCCGCGGGCGTCCGTCGGGCTTGATACCCCGGGCGGGCGTCTCCACGTACAATGTCAGACCCCAGAAAGGGCGCCCGGCGCCCTTTTTTATTGCCGCCAGGCGCGCGGGGCGCGCTCGGCCCTCTCCCTCATTCGCATCAGACCGCCCATGCTCAATCGCCTGTTGACCACGCTCTTCGGCAGCCGCAACGACCGTTTGGTCAAACAACTCGGCGGCATCGTCAAGAAGATCAACGCGCTGGAGCCGCAGATGAAGGCGCTATCCGACGCCGACCTGCAGGCGAAGACCGCCGAATTCAAACAGCGCGTCGCCGACGGCGAGTCTCTCGACAAAGTGTTGCCGGAAGCCTTCGCCGTGTGCCGCGAAGCCTCGTCTCGCGTGTTGGGCATGCGCCACTACGATGTGCAGTTGATCGGCGGCATGGTGTTGCACTTGGGCAAGATCGCCGAAATGCGCACCGGCGAAGGCAAGACGCTCGTCGCGACGCTGCCGGTGTATCTCAACGCGCTGGAAGGCAAAGGCGTGCACGTCGTCACCGTGAACGATTACCTCGCCAAGCGCGACGCCGCGTGGATGGGCCGCCTCTACAACTGGCTGGGTCTGTCGGTCGGCGTGGTGTATCCGGGCATGCCGCACGGCGATAAGCACGCCGCGTACGGTGCCGACATCACCTATGGCACCAACAACGAATTCGGCTTCGACTATCTGCGCGACAACATGGCGCTGTCGAAGGACGAACGTTTCCAGCGCGGTCTGCACTACGCCATCGTCGACGAAGTGGACTCGATCCTGATCGACGAAGCGCGTACGCCGCTGATCATTTCCGGCCCCGCCGACGAATCGCCCGAACTCTACGTGCGCGTCAATCGCATCGTGCCGCAGTTGAAGCGTCAGGACGTGGAAGACGGCGTCGGCGATTTCTGGGTCGACGAAAAAGGCAAGCAAGTGCATCTGTCCGAGGCCGGGCAAGAGCACGCCGAAAGTTTGATGCGCAAGAGCGGTATCCTCGAAGGCGAGGAGAGTCTTTACGCCGCGCACAATATCCACGTCGTCCATCATCTGAACGCCGCGCTGCGCGCCCATGCGTTGTTCCAGCGCGACGTCGATTACATCGTGCGCGACGGCGAAGTGGTGATCGTCGACGAATTCACCGGCCGCACTTTGCCGGGCCGCCGTTGGTCCGACGGTCTGCACCAAGCGGTCGAGGCGAAGGAAGGCGTGCCGGTGCAGCGCGAGAATCAAACGCTCGCCAGCATCACGTTCCAGAACCTGTTCCGCATGTACAAGAAGCTGTCGGGCATGACCGGCACCGCGGACACCGAAGCCTACGAATTCCAGAACATCTACGCGCTCGAAGTGGTGGTGATCCCCACTCACCGGCCGATGATCCGCAAGGACAATCCGGACGCCGTGTTCCTGAACAAGGCCGGCAAATACCGCGCGGTGATCGGCGAGATCAAGGACGCCAACGCCAAAGGCCAGCCGGTACTGGTGGGCACCACGTCGATCGAAGTCTCGGAAATGCTGTCCGAGCAGCTCAACGCCGCGGGTATCCAGCACGAAGTGCTCAACGCCAAACAGCACGAGCGCGAAGCGCATATCGTCGCGCAGGCTGGCCGCCCCGGCGCGGTGACCATCGCCACCAACATGGCCGGTCGCGGCACCGACATCGTGCTCGGCGGTTCGCTCGAAGCCGAACTGCAGGCGCTGGAAGCCGAAAGCGGCGAGATCGACGACGCCACGCGCGCGCGCCTGAAAGCCGAATGGCAGCAACGCCACGACGCGGTGAAAGCTAGCGGTGGTCTGCACATCATCGGCACCGAACGCCACGAATCGCGCCGCATCGACAACCAGTTGCGCGGCCGTTCCGGTCGTCAGGGCGACCCGGGGTCGTCGCGCTTCTACCTGTCGCTCGAAGACAATCTGATGCGCATCTTCGCCGCCGACTGGGTGCAGAAGATGATGGCGCGCATGGGCTTGAAGGAAGACGACATCATCGAAAGCCCGCTGGTGACGCGCCAGATCGCCGGCGCGCAGCGTAAGGTCGAAGCGCATAACTTCGACATTCGTAAGAACTTGCTCGATTTCGACGACGTCAACAACGATCAGCGCAAAGTCATCTACGCGCAGCGCGACGAACTGCTGGAAGCCGACAGCGTCAAGGACAACGTCGACGGCATTCGCCAGGACGTGGTCGCCGGCATCGTCGAGCGCTTCGTGCCGCCGAATTCGATCGACGAACAATGGGATCTGCAGGGGCTCGAAGCCGAGCTGCAGACGGAATTCGGGCTGCAGGCCGACCTCGTGGGCATGGCGAAATCGCGCACCGAATTGGACGCCGAGCAGATCGCCGCGCACGTGCAGGACGAAGTGGCCAAGCTGTTCGACGCCAAGGAAGCGACGATCGGCGCCGAAAACATGCGCATGCTCGAAAAGCATTTCATGCTGAACGTGCTCGACCAATGCTGGAAAGAGCATCTCGGCCGCATGGACTATCTGCGTCAAGGCATTTATCTGCGCGGCTATGCGCAGAAACAGCCGAAACAGGAATACAAAAAGGAAGCGTTCGAGCTGTTCGGCGAAATGCTGGAGAAGGTCAAGCGCGAAGTGGTGTCGCTGCTGGCGCGCGTGCGGATCCGCAGCGAAGAGGAAATCGCGCGCGCCGAGGCCGAAGAGCGCATGCGCGCCGAAGCCATCGCCCGCCAGATGCAGTTCCAGCACCCGAATATGGGCGGCTACGGCGCGGACGAAGAGGCCGCCGACGTCGAATTGCAGAACGCGTCGGACATGCCGAAGGTCGGCCGTAACGATCCGTGTCCCTGCGGCTCCGGCAAGAAGTTCAAGCACTGCCACGGCCAGCTCGCCTGATCCGCGCTTCGGCCGGCGTTCCGAGACGAAGAGCCCGCATGCGCGGGCTCTTTTTTTGCGTCGAAGATGTCGCTCGCGATGCGAACGGCGAACTTGATCGCCGGGTTCTGGCGCGGTAAAAACGTCGCGAGCGATTTCGGAGCGAACGAACACCGATGGACGAGCGGGCGGAGCGGGGCGAAGACCCACACGAACCACGCGGCGTCCATGTCGTCGCCGGCGTGATCGCCGACGCGCGCGGACGAATCCTGCTCGCGCGCCGCACCGAAGGCCGCGACCTCGCGGGGCTTTGGGAATTTCCGGGCGGTAAAGTCGACCCAGGCGAGACTCCGGAACAAGCGCTCGTGCGCGAATTGCGCGAAGAGCTCGGCATCGAGGCCGAAGTCGGCGCACCGGTGATCGTGGTGCCGCAGCGTTATCCGCACAAACGCTTGCGACTCGATGTGCGCCGCATCGCGCGTTGGCGCGGCAACGTCAAAGGCCTCGACGGGCAAGCGTTGGCGTGGGTACCGCCGCACAAGTTGTCGAGTTATGCGATGCCGGACGCCGATCGCCCGGTCGTCGCTGCGCTGCGCGACCCCGATCGTTATTTGATTACCCCCGAACTCGGCGACGACGATCGCGCTTGGTTGTCGTCGCTGCACGCGGCATTCGATCGCGGCATCCGTCGCGTACAGTTGCGCGCGCCCGCGCTCCAGTCGAGTGCGAGCCACGCGGCGCGTTGGCGACGATTGGTCGAAAACGCGATCGCGACATCGCGCGCACACGACGATGCGGACATCACGATCAACGGCGATCTCGAACTCGCGAACGCGCTCGGCATCGGCGTGCATCTGCGCGCCGCGCAACTGATGGCGCTGACGTCCAGGCCGTTATCCGCAGCGAAAACCGTGATCGCATCCTGTCATTCGGCCGAGGAGCTCTTGCGCGCGCAAGCGATCGGCTGCGACGCGGTCGTCCTCGGCCCCGTGTTCGAAACCGCCTCGCACCCAGGACAAGTCGGCATCGGTTGGAATGCGTTCGAAGCGATGCGCGAACGCGTCGCATTACCCATTTACGCCATCGGCGGCATGCGCGAAATTCACATTCCTGAATCGCGCGCGCACGGCGCGCAGGGCGTGGCGGGGATTCGGGGGATGTGGGAGGAGAGATAGAGACGTTTTTTGATCGAATTCACAGCGGCTCAACTGCATGCGTCATCGCGTTATGGCCGACCGTGAATCTAATCGCGCCGAAACAATCTGAATAAGTCGGCTTCCGTTCGCCAGTGAATGTGCGGATGTTTGTGGCACTTTTAGCTCTGTATTGCTGGCGAATCTGTTTTGGGCTAGCGTAAGCGAGCGGGGCCATCGCTAGCGTCTAGCGAAACGATTCGGTTCGTCTCGATCAGTGAGAAATCTATTCGAGATGATCTCCGTGCGTCATCGAACGAGAAGGATTTTGATTATGAATGCCTGCCGTCGTGTCTCGGCCCGGTCGTTTTCGGTTCGCATCCTCTTTTTTGCTTTCCTGTTCGCGCTCTGGAGCGTTCCGGCGCCTGCGGAAGCCGCGCAATCGGCGCGATACTTCGATCCGGTGTGCAGGAATAGCGATTGCGACCAAGCCACGGCATACAGCGAGTGCATGGACGAACTGTCTCTCGCGAAGGCGGATCCTGGGCTGCAGCCGTGGGTTCAAGACGTTATTTGCCATCATCGCACTGCTCCATACATCCATCCGCAGTTTCATCTCTACTATCCGGGGGCGGGCGAATCGTGGTATTTGAACGATTACCAGAATGCGTTCAACTATGTCTCCGATCCTGACTTCGAGCAACCGGGTCCGAACTTAGGTCCAAAGTGCGGCAACCAAACGTTTGCCGATCCGATCAATGCGGCGACTTGCAACAAATACGAAACGGAAACGCTCTACGTTGGGCAAGGTAGTTTTCCCCTATCTCTCTCCCTGACCTACAACAATCAGCGATCGTATGCGTATTACGCACCGTCGTTCAAAACTTTTGGTCGAAATCGAACCTATAGCTATTTGCGCCGCGTAAGCTACTTTTCCACCACCGATGGTCCGGTCGTCTATGTGTCTCGGCCGGACGGTAGCGCGTTGCGCTTTCTCGCCTCAGGAAGCGATTGGGTCTCGGACAGGCTCGGCGTGGGAAAATTGGTTTCGTTCACCAATGCGGGCAATATCACCGGTTGGCAATTCGAAGACGATATCGGACAGAAAGAAGTATTCGATGTCGATGGCCGTTTGATCGAGCTATACGATAGCGCAGGATTCAAGCAGACGCTGAGTTACGACGGTTCCAACCGACTGATCTCGGTCGTCGACCCGCAAGGGCGCAGTCTGGGCTTCGAATACGGCGCCAACGGTTTGGTCAACAAAGTGAACCTGCCGGACGGCACCTTTCTCGCTTTCGCGTATACCGGCGGTAAGGACCTGCAGCAGGTCGATTATCCGGGCGGTACGAACACGCAGTATCTGTACGACGAAACCGCCTACGTACAGCCATTTACGCCGCTCGGCAGTATGACCGGGGTGATCGACGAATCCGCGCAGCGGTATTCGACCACCACTTACGCGAAATCTCCGTTCAGCAACAAAGCGAATGCGACCAGTACGTTTCTGGCAGGCGGGGTCGATCTACAATCGGCGACGTACCAGATGAGCCCCAACGAAAACTACGCCACGTCTGCCACCATCACCACCGCTTTGGGAGCGACACGACAGATCGCCTTCGCGCGAGTCAAGGACACCGTGCTCCCGACGTCGAGCTCGGTGTCTTGCAGTGGCTGCGTTACCAGCACCGCAACGTTCACCTATGACGCCAACGGTCAACGCGACGTCATCACCAAGAATGGGGTCGCGACAGATTACGACCATAACGCCCGCGGCTTGGAGTCCCAGCGCATCGAAGCCGCCAACGACACTACCGGTAAGAAGCGCACGATTCAGACCGATTGGGATCCGAGTTTCCGTAGCCCTACCGAGCGACGCGTGCTCGATTCCACGGGAGCGCTGAAAGCGAAAGCCAACTGGTCTTACAACGCGCGCAATCAAGTGTCGACGACCACGGCGACCGATCCATCGGTCGTTCCCAACGCGACCAGAACCACCGCCTACACCTACTGCGAGCAGGCCGACGTGACCGCAGGTACGTGCCCGTTCGTGGGGTTGCTCAAATCCATCGATGGCCCGCTCGCGTCCACCCCGAACGATCTGACTACCTACGCGTATCGCCAGACGGACGCCGCCGCCTGCGCGACCGCGCCGACGACGTGCGAGTACCGTAAAGGCGATTTGTGGAAAGTGACGAATGCGCTGAGCCAAACCGTCGAAGTCTTGAAATACGACGGCGCCGGTCGCGTACTGTCGGTGAAAGACATCAACGATGTGATCACCGATTTCGAATACCACCCGCGGGGTTGGTTGACCGCGCGTAAGGTTCGCGGTACCGATAATGCCGTCGAAACCGACGATCAAGTCACCTCGATCGAATACTGGCCGACGGGGCTCGTCAAAAAAGTGACGCAGCCCGATGGCGCCTTCACCAGTTACACCTACGATGCCGCGCACCGCTTGACCGGGATCGCCGATAACGCCGGCAATACCATCGCTTACACGCTGAATGCGGTGGGCGAGCGCACGCAGGAAGACACCAAGGATTCGACCGGCACGCTGATGCGGACGCTGTCGCGCACGTACAACACGCTGGGTCAACTGCAGACGGCGACCGATGCCTATAGTCGCAATACCGGCTTCACTTACGATGCCAACGGCAACCTGGATCAGACCACCGATGCGCTGACGCGCGTCGCCGATAACAACTACGACCCGTTGGATCGCCTCAGCCGCACTCTCCAAGATATGAACGGCATCGCGGCCGAAACCAAGTTCGTCTACGACGCGTTGGATAACCTGACGCAGGTGAACGACCCCAAAGGTTTGAACACCGACTACACGTATAACGGCTTCAGCGAACTGAAGACGTTAGTGAGTCCGGATACCGGCACCACGCAGTACACCTACGACGCTGCCGGCAACCGCGCCAGCCAGACCGACGCGCGCGGGAAAGTCACGAACTACGGCTACGATGCGTTGAATCGGCTGACCACCGTGACTTATCCGACCGCCGCCGCGCTCAACGTCGCCTACACCTACGACACGCCGCAGGCGGATTGCCTCGCGGGCGAGACGTTCACGAAAGGTCGCGTGAGCAAAATCGCCGATCAAAGCGGCACCACCGTCTATTGCTACGACCGGTTCGGGCAGTTGGTGCGCAAGAAGCAGACCGTCAACGCCAAAGTCTTCACGTTGCGATACGTGTATCTGACCAACGGGCGATTGGACAAAATCGTTTACCCCGACCTGTCGGAGGCGCGATGCCTCTACGACACCCAGGGGCGGCCGAAAGAAGTCAATGTCATGACCGCGACCGGCACGGTGGTGCAGGTGTTGCGCGACGCCACGTATTACCCGTTCGGTCCTGCGAATCAATGGACCTACGGCAACGGGCGATTGATGCGCCGCAGCTTGAACCAAAATTACCAACCGGGCTTCGTCGAGGTAACCGGCGGTACCGGCATCAGCATCGGTTACGAGTTCGATGAGGTCGGCAATCTCAAGAAACTCCGTGCGGCCACGCAAACCGATCCGCCGCAGCGCATCTACACCTACGACGGCCTCAATCGGCTTACCGAAAACCGGAACGGTAGCACCAACGCGCTGTTGCACGGTTACGCCTACGATAAGACCGGCAATCGCACCAGCGCCACCGTCGGCGCATCGACGACGACGTACACCTATCCGGCCACGAACCATCGTCTCGGTCAGGTGGGCGCGAACGCTCGCGCCTACGACAATAACGGCAACACCACGCAGATTCCCGGTACGACGACCAAGAATTTCGTTTACGGCGACAATAATCGAATGACTCAGGTGCTCAACGGCGCCACGGTCGCGATGAACTACGTCCACAACGGCAAGGGCGAGTTAGTGCGCAAGTACGTCGGCACCACCAACACCTACAGCCTGTACGACGAAGCGGGCCATTGGCTGGGCGACTACAACAACAGCGGCGCCCCGACGCAGCAGGTCATCTGGTTCGGCGACCTACCGGTCGGCGTGCTGGTGGGCGCGACCACGGCGCAGAAACTGCATTACGTGGAAGCCGACGCCTTGGGCACCCCGCGCGCGGTGGTCGACCCGACCCGCGGCACGCAGGGCACCGCGGTTTGGACCTGGAACCTCAACGGCGAACCCTTCGGCACCACCGCGCCGAGTCAAAACCCCGACGGCGACGCGACGAGCCTCGTGTTCAATATGCGGTTCCCGGGGCAGCGGTACGACTCGGCAAGCGGGTTGAATTACAACTATTTTCGGGATTATGAGCCGGGGACGGGGCGGTACTCGCAGAGCGATCCGATTGGGCTGGCGGGGGGGGCGAGTACCTATGGGTATGTAAGCGCTAATCCATTAGTCAGAACCGATAAGCTCGGGCTTGTTGACATCATGCTTGAGCTCTACGCCGCTGGGCAAATTGATGAAATGCCAGAAAGACGTAATTGCGATGCTGACCTGTTTCTTCAGAAAACGTGGAATCAATTTTTAGAAACAAATCAATCCGTGCCAGGTAGCTTAGCACCGCCAGGTCTTGGGATAGTCTCAGCTGGAAGAGTTGCTCAGACCATGGGCGTGCCAACGCTGATGGAAGCAACTGTAGGTAGAGGATTAGCAAATTATGCCCATTTCGCTGCAGGCACAGTACAGCCTCCAGTGAATTGGGTAGGCGTTGCTCGCGGTATGGGCGCAAATTATTTATACATAACAGGCGCATGGGAAACAGGGTTATTTATTGGCAGTGGAATAAATGTTGGAATTAATTATGCTCAGACAGGAGTCCCAGAAGTAGTTGAGGATGAATGTGGATGTCGTGTTGTTGGGGGGAAGTGATGGCTTTGTTGCAATCAAAGCTTCTTATTTTGATTTGGGCTACAATTTGGGGTGCGATTGTCATTTTTTTGTTGATTTACTGGAAAGATCTTCCAACATATTTAGCTATTGGGTTGACAATCGTAGAAATCATATTTGTTCCTGATACTAAGCTAATATTTAAGGCTATAAGAGAAAAGCGGGGGGCAGAATAGTCTTTTCCAGAACGCTTGCTGGAAGACCGTAAAACATTCGGCGGAACCCGCGAAGCGGATTCCGCCGAATGTTTCAAGCTGACGGGACACATCACGGCCCGACATGCGGCGGAATCGCCTTCGGCGGTTCCGCCCTACGCGAGAAACCGTTCTTGTCGGAGATTTCCGATATCGCGACGGGCGCTTTTCTGGTGGCGGCGCGATGCTGGTGGTTGCATGCTGCACGGCATGCCGAATTATCGACGCTATCGGTTGCCGGGCGGGACATGGTTCTTCACCGTCAATCTGCTGGAACGCCGCGACAACGACCTATTGATTCGCGAGATAGACCTTCTGCGCGTCTGCGTCGCACGCGAACGTGCGCGACGACCATTCGAGATCGTCGCATGGGTGGTCTTGCCCGAGACCGTAGGGCGGAACCCGCGAAGCGGATTCCGCCGAATGTTTCAAACTGACGGGACACATCACGGCCCGACATACGGCGGAATCGCCTTCGGCGGTTCCGCCTTACGCGAGATCTTTTTTGCGCAGAGGCTGGGAGTTATTTAACGAATACGATTATTTTTCTTCTGGAAAAGAGATGTTTCCTTTGCGATAAGTTCAGAGGTAATTATGGTCAGGCTAGCGCTTTTTTTCTGTGTGGTTATTTGTTCGGGTTGCATTCAAAGCGAGTTTTCGAAATCTAAGCTCATCAACCCTGAAGATGTTCGTCTCGCTTTCGACTCTGGTTGCGAGGCTGGAATTGAAAAATATCGCGATTTGTGGCTTAAGGCCGCCACTCTTGGTGATGCGGAAATCGATGCGGCCGATCAGCAGGCCATGCTTTCGCTAGCGCTAAAATTAATTGAATGTGACCATGCGAATGAGGATAAATACTATTCCTATGCGGAGCGCAGGATTTCTTCAAAAGATTCGGGAATTGCTTGTATGTCTTTTTCGGTTTTTGGCGGAGCGCGAAGTAAAAAAGCGACAGACATCCTCTATATGAATGTTTCTCATCCGAGCAATTTCGTTTCCAGGTGTGTTGTCGATGCTATCCAATATCAAGTTGTTACGCTGAAGTATTCGGATTCATCAGTGGATGAGTACAAGTATGCAAAAGAAAAGTTTGATTCTTTTTGCGCGATGAAAGGTGGAAATGCCTCATATGTTCAATCGGTTTGCGGGCGAAAGCCTAATTGAAAAATCGTAAGGCGGTAAGGCGGAACCCGCGAAGCGGATTCCGCCGAATGTTTCAAACTGACGGGACAAATCACGGCCCGACATACGGCGGAATCGCCTTCGGCGGTTCCGCCTTACGCTAGAAACCGTTCTTGTCGGAGATTTCCGATATCGCGACGGGTGTTTTTCTGATGGCGGCGCGATGCTGGTGGTTGCACGCTGCACGGCATGCCGAATTATCGACGCTATCGGTTGCCGGGCGGGACATGGTTCTTCACCGTCAATCTGCTGGAACGCCGCGACAACGACCTATTGATTCGCGAGATCGACCTTCTGCGCGTCTGCGTCGCACGCGAACGTGCGCGACGACCATTCGAGATCGTCGCATGGGTGGTGTTGCCCGAGCATATGCATTGGATATGGCGATTGCCCGAGGGCGACACCGATTATCCGACGCGCTGGCGTCGCATCAAAACGGATCTCAGCCGAAGTCTGCAACGAACGGAGCGCCGTTCTTCGGTACGCATCAGACGCGGCGAGCGCGGCATCTGGCAGCGACGATATTGGGAGCATGCGATCCGCGACGGAATGGACATGCGGCATCACATCGACGACATCCACTACAACCCCGTCAAACATGGCTACGTCGAGCGCCCCGTCGATTGGCCGCATTCGTCTTTTCGTCGTTATGCGCGAATGGGGCTCTACCCGATCGACTGGGGCGGGCCACCGGTATACCCCTGCCTGTGACTACGAGCACGAAACCCTATCCTCTTCCTCATGGCGCTCGGTTGCGATGACGGCTCCGCGTCGCGCCGTCCCCTCGCAAGCTGCGAAGGATGGGGTACCATGCGGCGGGGCATTGGATTTTGGGGTGGCGTGCGATCGCGCGCGTTCGGTCCATATCGCGATCGGCCCCTTCCATACAACGTCGGTTTTGCGATAAGGGCTCGCTGGTCATGAAGCAACGTCGTTTCGAAGCGTGGGTGTTGGTCGCGTTTTTGGTGTCGGGCATCGCCGGCCTGATCTACCAATCCATTTGGTCGCAATACTTCGGTCTGATTCTGGGGCATGCGGCCTACGCGCAGACGCTGGTGTTGGCGATCTTCATGGGCGGCATGTCGCTGGGCGCGTGGTGGGTGAGCCGGCGCTCGCAGTCGATCCGACGTTTTCTCTACGCCTACGCGGTGGTCGAACTGCTGATCGGCATCGGCGGCCTGCTGTTCCATACGGTGTTCGTGCGCTATCAGGGCTTGACCTACGACACGATTTTGCCGAGCTTGCAGTCCGGTTGGTCGGTCGACGGCTATCTCTGGCTGTCGTCCGCCTTGATGATGGCGCCGCAGTCGATCTTGCTCGGCATGACCTTCCCGCTGATGAGCAGCGCGGTGATGCAGCACACCGATTCGGAAGACGAGCGGGTGCTCGGTGGCCTGTATTTCGCCAACAGCGTCGGCGCCGGTTTGGGCGCTTTGCTGGCGACTTTCGCGATCATGCCGAAACTGGGCCTGCCCGGCACGCTCACGGTCGGCGCGGTGCTGAATATCGTCGCGGCGTTGATCGCATGGTCGCTGCTGAAGGTCGAAGCCGCGAAGGCGGGCGAGGACGAGAACGCCATGCAGGCGCGCCATGCGCCGGCATCGGAGGAACGTTCCGGCGGGGCGTTGCCGCTGGTGTTGTTGGCGGCGGCCTGGATCACCGGCGCGACCTCGTTCGTGTACGAGATCGGTTGGGTGCGGTCGCTGAACCAAACCCTCGGCGCCTCGATCCATTCTTTCGAGCTGATGCTCTCGGCCTTCATCTTCGGTCTCGCGTTCGGCGGCTTGTGGATTCGGCATCGCGCCGGGCGCATCGGCGACCCCATTCGTTACGCCGCGGGCGCGCAAATCCTGATGGGCGCGTTCGCGCTGTTGTCGTTGCCGGCGTTCGCCAGTTCGTTCCGCTGGATGGAATGGATCATGGGCGGTTTGGCTCGCACCGATACCGGCTACACGCTGTTCACGCTGGGCTCGTCCGCGATTTCGTTCGCCGTGATGTTCCCGGCCGCGTTCTTCGCGGGCATGACGCTGCCGCTGTTCACCACCGCCTTGCTGCGCGCCGGTTACGGCGAGCGCAGCATCGGTCGGGTGTACGCCGTGAACACGCTGGGCGCGATCGTCGGCGTGTTCCTATGCACGCATTTCCTGATCCCCGTGTTCAGCGTGTACGCCGCGATCTTCGCGAGCGCCGCGTTGGACATCGCGCTCGGGTTCTTCCTGCTGCGCTATGCCGCGCCCGCGCAGGGCATGCGCTGGACGCCCGCGTTCGCCGTGATCGCGGTGGCGACGATGGCGGCGGCGGTCGTGTGGGGCCGACCGGATCTGCGCGAGCAGATCTCGGGCGTGTACCGCACCGGGTCGTTGGCCTGGACGGAGACCGAAAGCGTCGAGTATTTCGAGGACGGCAAAACCGCCACCGTCGGCATCCGCAAATTCGGCGATCACGAACGCACGATCGTCACCAACGGCAAGCCGGATGCGGCATTGACCAACGACATCGCCGCCCGGCCGACCTCGGACGAGCCGACGATGGCGCTCGCGGCGGTGCTGCCGGTCACGTTGGCGAAGTCGCCGGACGACATCGCGGTGATCGGCTGGGGCTCGGGCCTGACCACCCACACCATTCTCGGCAGCCCCGCGCCGAAGCGAGTCGAGACGATCGAAATCGAACCGGCGATGTACGAAGCCGCGAAGCGTTTCGGCGATCGCGTGGAGCGGGCCTATACCGATCCCCGATCCGTGCCGGTGTTCGAGGACGCCCGCTCGCATTTCGCGCGCGTCGGCAAGCGCTACGACGCCATCGTCTCCGAACCGTCGAACCCGTGGGTCAGCGGCACCGCCAGCCTCTTCACCCAAGAGTTCTATCGGATGCTGAGCCGCCATCTCAAAGACGATGGCGTGTTGGTGCAGTGGATCCATATCTACGAGATCGACGACAAGGTGTTCGCCACCATGCCGGCCGCGCTCAGTCGCGTGTTTCCGTACGTGCAGGTGTACGTCGTCAATTCGGGCGATTTGTTGATGGTCGCGAGTCGTTCGCCGATCCGCGAACCGGATTTTTCCCGATTCCCGCAGGCCATGGTCGATCGCGAGCTGAAGCGTCTGGATGTGCACGATGCGAACGCCGTGCGCATGCGCCTCGTCGCGGATAAACCGTTCCTCGATGCGTTCCTGTGGGCGCAGGACGCCACGCCGCATTCGGATTTCTATCCGTTCGTGATGCTGAATGCGCCGCGCACGCGATTCAAGAAGGAGACGGCTCTGGGATTGATCGCTTATCTCGGCGCGGGCGTGCCGTTGGTGGATCGCTTGGTGCTGAAACGCCCGGTCGACTTCGAGGGCGAGTTGATCGAAGCCGGCGGCAATCCGCGCGTGGCGGGGTTCATGACCGCGCGGCATCTGATGTCGTTGCTGCGAGACGAGGATCCGAGCGCGGCAGAAGGGTTGTTCGGCCAATACGACCTTTCCGGCCCCTTGGCCCTCAAACGGTTCGCGGGCAAGCCGGTTGGGGTCCAGGATCGGGCGAAGTGGCAGCGCAGCATGCTGCAGGTCGGCGGTACGTTGGCGAGCAATGCGAGCCAGGCCCAGATTCTGTCGCTATTGGACAGCGGCGCGATCAAGCCCGATATGACGGCCTCCGACCCAACGGTCGCGTCGGTCTACGAGATGTATCGCACGACCGTCGAGGGCGATCCCGCGAAGATTCTCGCGATTCCGTTCGGCGCTTTCTCGTCGCCCGAATACGATGTCGTGGTCGGCGATTATTTGCTCGCGTCGCAGATGCTGGCGGCGATCGAGTCCGGCAACGCCGCGGCTTTCCAGAATGCGTTGAATATCAGCAGCCGCCGGACCGGCGACCCGTCGATGCGGCAAGTGCGTCTGCTGCTGCATCTGTACGGCTTGCAGCATTTCCAGGGCATCAAAGTCGACGGGTTGCGCTGACGCGTGCGGCGAGCGACGAGCATGCGGCTCGGCCGCTCGCCGAGGAGAAGGCGCGCTTATCGCGCCGCGAGCCGGCGATAGCGACGGTCGAGCGCTTCGACGTGCCGACGCAGCGTTTCGAGGTCCGCATCGTTGACCAGCACATCGTCCGCGATGGCGAGACGTTTCGCTCGATCCGCCTGCGCCGCGATCATGCGGTCCGCGAGCGCGGCGTCGATGCCGTCGCGGCGCATCAGACGGTCGCGCTGCGCCCCGGGCGAAACGTCCACGACCAGAATGCGATCCAGCCAGGGGTAGGCCGTACGGCCGCCGACTTCGGCGAGCAGCGGAATCGCGACCACGGCGTAGGCGCTGGTCGCCGTTTCGCAGCGATGCCGCAATGCGGCGCGCACGCGCGGATGGACGATCGCCTCCAAGCGCGCGCGCGCGGCGGGGTCTTCGAAGATCCGTTGGCGCATCTTGGCGCGGTCGAGCGCGCCCTGCGCATCCAGAATCTCGCGGCCGAATGCCGCCACCGCCTCCGCCAAGCCTTCGCTGCCGATGGCGACCGCTTCGCGCGCTGCGACATCGGCATCGGCGATGACGATGCCGAGCGCGGCGAACGCATCGGCGACGGCGCTCTTGCCCGAGGCGATGCCGCCGGTCAGCCCGATGCAATAGGGCAGCGCTGCGGGCCGATCGGAAGTCGTGGATGCCGAATCGTCGCGCTGCATGGTTCGAGATTCGAGGCGAGAGGCGCTACAGCCCGAAGAAACCGTTGTAGCCGGCGACGATGCTCTCCCCGAAGAGAAACACGATCCAGCCGGCGATGGCGAGATACGGGCCGAAAGGGATCGGTGTCGCGCGGTCGCGGCCCTTCGCGAACAGCCAAATCGAACCGATGATCGCGCCCATCAGCGACGAGACGAGCACGATCGGCAGCAGCATGAGGTGGCCGGTCCACGCGCCGAGCGCGGCGAGCAGCTTGAAATCGCCGTGGCCCATGCCTTCCTTGCCGGTGAGTTGCTTGAACACCCACCACACGCTCCAGAGACTCACGTAGCCCAACACGGCGCCGGCGATCGCCCATTTCGCGGAGACGAACAGATTGTCCACGCTCGCGATCAATCCGAGCCACAGCAAGGGCAAGGTCAGTTGATCGGGCAGCCACTGCGTGCGCATATCGATGCCGGCGAGCGCGATCAGAAAGCAGCTCAAGACCGATGCGCCGAATCCTTGCCACCCGAACCCGAAACGCCACACGCAGGCCGAGACCAGCAGCATCGTCAGCAATTCGACGAACGGGTATTGGAAGGAGATCGGCGCTTTGCAATAGCGGCAACGGCCGCGCAGCGCCACCCAGCTCAGCAACGGGATGTTCTCGAACCACGCGAGTTGATGCTTGCAATGCGGACAATGCGAGCGCTCGATCGCGATGCCCGGCGGCGGCGGATCGTAGAGATCGGGCTGTTCGAGAATGTCGCGCGCGTCGCGCTTCCACTCCCACTCCAAACGTTTGGGCAGGCGCAGAATGACGACGTTGAGGAAACTGCCGACGAGGAGCCCGAGCCCGGCCGCGATCGGATAACCGAGGCCGGGGTTCTGGTCGAGGAATGCCATCGAGGAAAACCGAACCGCGCGTTCGTCGGCCTCAGCCGACGACCGCCGCCAGTTTGAAGATGGGCAGGTACATGCCGATGACCATGCTGCCGACCAGCACGCCGATCACCACCATGATCATCGGTTCGAGCAAGCTGGCCAGCGCGTCGACCGCATTGCTCACTTCCTGCTCGTAGAATTCGGCGACCTTGAACAGCATGGTGTCGAGCGCGCCGGCTTCTTCGCCGATCGCCGCCATCTGCACCACCATGTGCGGGAACAGATTCACCTGTTTCATCGCCATATTGACCTGATAGCCCACCGACACGTCGTCGCGGATCCGCAGCACCGCTTTTTCGTACACGCTGTTGCCGGTCGCGCCGGCCACGCTTTCCAGCGCCTCGACCAAGGGCACGCCGGCCTTGAACGTGGTCGCGAGCGTGCGCGAGAACCGCGCGACCGCCGAGTTATGCATGATCGCGCCGACGACGGGCACCTTGAGGATGGCTTTATCGAGGAAATGCTGGAAGGCCAACGAACGTTTGTAGAAGAAGATGAAGGCGACCGCGGCGGCGATCACGCTGAGCAGCATGATCCACCAGTTCGCGACCATGAAGCGCGACAGATTGACGATGACCTGGGTGAACGCCGGCAGATCCGCGCCGAAGCTCTTGAACACGTCCTCGAACTGCGGCACCACGTAGACCAACATGACCGCGCTGACGACGATCGCGACCGCGATCACCATCGCCGGATAGAACATCGCCTTCTTGATCTTGGATTTCAGCGCTTCGATGTTTTCCTTGTACGTCGCGATGGTGTCGAGCACGGTTTCGAGCACGCCCGCGGATTCGCCGGCTTTGACCAGATTGCGATACAGCTCGTCGAACTGCACCGGATGCTTGCTCATCGCTTCGTAGATCGAAGACCCGCTTTCGATGTCGGTGCGCACGCTGTCGACCATGTTCTTCATGCGCACGTTCTTCTGGCCGTTGCCGATGATCTCCAGCGCCTGCACGATCGGAACGCCCGATTTCATCATCGTCGCGATCTGACGGCTGAACACCGCGATTTCGCGCGGCGTGATGCGTTTGCCGGCGGCGCCGAAGATCGGTTTGGGCTTGGGCTTCACCACGGTCGGGGTGATGCCTTGGCGGCGCAGTTCGGCGCGGAGCAGATTGCCGTTCTTCGCCTGCTGCTCGCCCTTCATCTTGATGCCGCGTTTGTCGGTGCCTTCCCACACGTACATGGGCAGGCTCACGCCCGTGCGTTCGGCGGCGGCGGTTTTGGCGGCGGTGCGGGTCGCGGACATGGCTTAGTCCTTCGTGACGCGGTTGATTTCGGCGAGGCTGGTGATGCCGTTGCGGGCTTTCAGCAGCGCGGATTGACGCAAGTTGCGGACGCCCGACTTCTGCGCGGCTTCCGCGATTTGCATGGCGTTGCCGCCCTGCAGGATGATGGCTTGGATGTCGTCGGTCATGGGCATCACTTCGTAGATGCCGGTGCGGCCTTTGTAACCGCCGGTGCATTCGCCGCAGCCGACCGGCTCGTAAAGCGAGATGCCGGCATGCACTTCGTCCGGCGTGTAGCCTTCGGCGAGCAGCGCGTGTTCGGGCAACGGATCGCTCGGCTTCTTGCAATTCGGGCACAGACGCCGCGCCAAACGCTGAGCGATGACCAAGCTCACCGACGAGGTGATGTTGTAGGGCGCGATGCCCATGTTCATCAAGCGCGCGATGGTCTGCGGCGCGTCATTGGTGTGCAGCGTCGACAGCACCATGTGGCCCGTTTGCGCGGCTTTCACGGCGATTTCGGCGGTTTCCAGGTCGCGGATTTCGCCGACCATGATCACGTCCGGGTCTTGACGCAGGAAGCTGCGCAGCGCCGCCGCGAAGGTCATGCCGCGTTTGACGTTCTGCTGCACCTGGTTAACGCCCGGCAGTCGGATTTCGACCGGGTCTTCGACCGTGGAGATGTTGCGCACTTCGTCGTTGAGGATGCCCAGTGCGGTGTACAGCGACACGGTTTTACCGGAGCCGGTCGGGCCGGTCACCAAGACCATGCCGTACGGCTTGTGGATCGCGTCGACGAACAACTGCTGCTGGTCCGGCTCGTAGCCGAGTTTCTCGATCCCCATTTTCGCGGCGCTGCCGTCGAGGATACGCAGCACGATCTTCTCGCCGAACAAGGTCGGCAGCGTACTCACGCGGAAGTCGATCTGCCGGGTTTTCGACAGATTGAGTTTGATGCGGCCGTCCTGCGGTACGCGCTTCTCGGCGATGTCGAGCTGCGACATCACTTTGAGGCGCGCGGCGATGCGCTGGTTGAGCTTCACCGGCGCCTTAGTGACTTGCTTCAGAATGCCGTCGATGCGAAGCCGCACGCGGTAGTCGCTTTCGTACGGTTCGAAGTGGATATCGGATGCGCCGCGTCGGATCGCGTCGACCAGCACTTTGTTGATGAACCGCACCACCGGCGTGTCGTCGCTCTTGGCGTCGATGCCGCTGTCGGCGAGCGCGTCCTCGTCGCCGCCGCTGACGTCGAGATTATCGAGGCTTTCGGAATCGTCGATGATGCCGCCGAGCGTATCCTGGGCGGACATCCACTGTTCGAGCGTGCGCTTGATGGTCTCTTCGTCGATCAGGATCGGTTCGACGACGAGATTGGTGTGGAATTTGATTTCGTCCAGCGCCGAGGTATTGGTCGGGTCGGCGACGCCGACGAACAAGCGACCGCCGCGTTTGAACAGCGGCAGCACGTTGTGTTTGTTGATCAATTCGTCGTCGACCAGCTTGAGCGCGGTCTGGCTTTGGTCCATCGCCGCCGGGTCGATCATCGGCATGCCGAATTCGATCGAGTTCGCGGCCGCCATTTGCGCCGGCGTGACCAGTTTCCGCTCGCGCAGATAATTCGCGATCGGCTTGCGCTCCTGCGTGGCGGCGTCCAGCGCGCTGCGCGCGACGCTCTCTTCCAGCGCGCCGTCCAGCACGAGCCGGCGTGCGATGCCTGTGATGCCGAGCAGATTGGCGGTCGCGGCCGAATTCATCGTCGTCGTGGTCCTGTCCCCTAGCGGGCGATAACTCCCCGCCCTAGGTTACTGCGACTGGCGTCAGGATGCACGCCTATGGGAACCGCGAATCCAGTCGGTTCAAACAGATGCGGCGATATGTTGAGGATTCGGTGAGGTTGGTCACGCTTGCGGACCGAAGATAGCGGGGCCTGCTCGCGACTGCCGGCCGTAATGCGGAACTTGCCGATGCCTGGGACCTAGGACAGGCGATGGGACGACCGAGCCTTCTTCGGCGCGGAATGCTTCTTGACCGCCCGTCTTTCTTCGTGGCCAGAGGCCGGAGAGCGGTCGTCTCGCTTAAGGGCAGTCGCCCTGACCCGGACGGAGACCTCGCTGCGGGTGGCAGACGGTGCCGCTGTTGGTCCAGGTGATCATATCGGACAGCACGTTATAGGTCGGGGCGTTGTCCCACGTCAGCGCCGCGCCGCCGTTGGCGTCGGTGGCGCCGGTGGTCGCGGTGATCCTGCCGTCGACCACGTCCGCGGTGCCCGCCAAGACATTGCGCGTTGCGGGCGGGTTGGCGGGAATACCGTTCAGGCCCAGGCTGCAACCGACAGCGGTCTGTTGTTCGGCGATGCACACATTCACGGCGGTGCGCAGACTGCTCAATTCGGCCGCGGCGCCGGACGCGCGCGTACGCGAGACGTAATCTTGATATTGCGGGATGGCGATGGCGGCGAGAATGGCGATGATCGCCACGACGATCAACAGTTCGATCAGGGTGAAGCCACGCGTAGCGGAGGCCGCGGACGATGCGTTCATAGCGCTATTCCTGATCGAAGCGGAAAGGGCGATCGCGGAGACGAAAAACCCCGGCCGAAGCCGGGGTTTTTGGAGTCCACCTAAGATCGCATGGTGGTCACGATGCAGCGAATTACGGGCAGTCGCCCTGACCCGGACGCAGGCCGCGGGTGGCGTTGCACACGGTGCCGCTGTTGGTCCAGGTGATGGTGGCGGCGTTCGCAGCGGCCGTCGGGGTGGTCTTCCAGGTCAGGTTCGCGCCGCCGTTGGAGAGCGTGGCGCCCGTGGTGGCCTGGATCACGCCGTTGGTGATGCTGGTCAGCGCGGTCACGTTCTTGGTCACGGCGAAGTCGGCGACAGCCGGGATGCCCAACTGACCGGCGTTGCAACCGGTGGCGGTTTGCTGCTCGGACATACAGACGCTGACGGCGGTGCGGATGCCCGACAGTTCGGCGGCGGCGCCCGAGGCGCGGGTGCGGGAGATGTAGTCCTGGTACTGCGGAATGGCGATGGCGGCCAAGATGGCGATGATCGCGACCACGATCAGCAGTTCGATCAGGGTGAAACCTTGCGTCTTCTTCATGATGAGAATGTCCCTAGGAAGTGGTGTGGTGGGTGTTGCAGAACTAGTTCTTCACGTGCCCATTGGCGGCCTGAGTCGCCGTCCGGGGCGCCCGTGCGACCGAGCACGTGCGCGACTACAGACGCATAAGCCATGCCAAGAGCG
>SSGH01000046.1 GCA_008015835.1 Lysobacter sp. | reverse complement strand
GTCCACGTGCGCGTAGTGGCGCGTCGGGCTCTCGTATTCCACGTGCGCCGTCGAAATCGTGATCCCGCGCGCCTTCTCTTCCGGCGCCGCGTCGATCGCGTCGTACGCCTTGAACTCGCCGCCGAAACGCTCCGCGCCGATCTTCGTCAGCGCCGCCGTCAGCGTCGTCTTACCGTGGTCCACGTGACCGATCGTCCCCACGTTCACGTGAGGCTTGGTGCGCTCGAACTTACCCTTGGCCATGTTTGCTTCTCTTCAGAACTGAATGGATTGACGATGGGGTGGTGCTCACGAAAGGAATCGAACCTTCGACCTCCTCCTTACCAAGGAGGTGCTCTACCGACTGAGCTACGTGAGCAACGATGTGGTGACGCCGCGCGGAAAATTCACCTGCGGCCGATCGCACCGACCGAGAAGTTCATGGCGCCGCCGCGTTGGAGCGGGAGACGGGAATCGAACCCGCACCATCAGCTTGGAAGGCTGAGGTTCTACCATTGAACTACTCCCGCGCGATGCGGAACGGCGCGATCCAGCTTCGGCCCGGGCCTCTCGACGTTTCGGCCGAAGAGGTGGTGGAGGGAGGTGGATTCGAACCACCGAAGGCGTAAGCCAGCAGATTTACAGTCTGCCCCCGTTGGCCGCTTGGGTATCCCTCCGGCTGAACAACGTCCGGTGAAACAGTACACGGTGAAAACAGCCCGCAATTCTGACGGCTGCGGGAGCGAGTGTCAACGCTTAGGGTCGCCCGAAAACGGGAGAATGGGCTTCTACCGGCCGGGCGGAGGCGCGGAACTCAAGGCGCCGACGAGGTCGGCAGCGCCAGCGCGTCCCCGGCGTAGATGGCCACGTGCGGGACGCCGTCCTCGCCGATCCAGCCGCGGAACATGCCCTCTGTGTTGAACGGCAGGCCGATCCGGCCATCGGCGGCCATCACGATCGCGCCGCCGTCGCCGCCCAGGGCCGGAATCTCGACGTTGATGACCGCCTGGCCGGCGGCCTCCGGGCCTTCCTTGAGGTAGCGCATTCGCGCGCAAATTTCGTGCGCGGCGGCGGTACGGATGTAGTACTCCCCCCAGCCGGTGCCGGACACCGCGCACAGGTCGTTGGCGTAGGTGCCGGCGCCGATGATGGGGGCATCCCCCACCCGACCGTAGCGCTTGTCGGTCATGCCGCCGGTGGAGGTGCCGGCGGCCAGGGCCCCGCTGGCGTCCAGCGCCACCGCGCCCACCGTGCCGGTGTAGCGACGGCCCGGACGCTCGGTGGGGTCGAGCGCGGCGCCGCTCGCGTTTTCGCGCAGCCGGCGCTGCAGTTGCTGCCAACGCTTTTCGGTACGGAACCACGCCGGGTCGACCAGCTCCACGCCCTGCTCCTGGGCGAAGACCTCGGCGCCGTCGCCGATCATCATCACGTGCGCCGAGCGCTCCAGCACCGCGCGGGCCAGGCGAATCGGATTCTTGACCCGATGCACCCCGGCGACCGCGCCGGCCTTGCGGGTGGCGCCGTCCATGATCGAGGCGTCCAATTCGTTGCGGCCGTCGTGGGTGAACACCGCGCCGCGTCCGGCGTTGAAATGCGGGTCGTCCTCCAAGACTGCGATGGCCGCGGTCACCGCGTCCAGCGCCGGCTTGCCGGCCTGCAGTTGTTCGTAGCCTTGGCGCAGCGCTAGTTGCAACGCAGCTTTCGCGTCGCGCTCGTCTTCCGGGGTCATGTCGCGGCGTTCGACGCCCGCGCCGCCGTGGATCGCCAGTCGGAACGGCGGCGTTTCGGCGACTCGCCCGTCGGCGATGCGGTAATAACGATGGAACGCCGGGGCCTCGACCCGCCCTTCCGGCAGGCGCACGACCGAGCCCGGGCCGATGCCGACCGCTTCCCCGCGGCGCAGCGTCAGCGGCTGGCCCGGCTTCGGCGTGTCGATCGCGCCGGTCCGCACCACCCAACCCATCCCGGCGGGATCGGTGGCGAAAATGCGACCCCGGCCCTCGCCATCGACCGCCAGCGCGGCGCTTTCGTCCACGCCCAACCCGATCAGCGCGCGCTGCGGGGTCCCGGTCAGGGTCTGGGCTTTGGTCACGAAAGCGAACAGGCGGCCGAGACGGTCGCGCTCCTTGAAGTGCGTATCGGTGACCACGCCTTTCAGCATGGGGAGATGCAGAAAATCCTGCTCGATGGTCACCGCCGGGCCGAGCGGATCGGCCAAGGCCTCCGGACTGCGCACGCTGCCGCCGTCCATCGCGCCATACAGGTACTCGCCGAGAATGGCGAGCCCGGCGCTGGTGCCGCCGAGCGGTTTGCCGGCGCGGACGTGCGCGTCCAGCGCTGCGGCGATCGGCGTGCCCTTCCAATACCGCACGTAGCGGGCTTGGTCGCCACCGGCGATGAAAATGCCGTCGGCGCGGGCCAGGGCATCGAGAATTTTCGCGTCGGTCGCAGGTTTACCGTTCTTGAAGACGAACGTTTCGACCGAGGCCGCGCCGCCGGCGTCCTTGTAGAACTCGTCCGCGAGCTCGGTGGTGTACGAGGCGCTGAGCACGACGATATGGCCGTTGCCGGCTTTGCCCAGGAACCAACGCACCGCATCGAGATTGCGGTCGCCGCCGCCGGCCAACAGCAGGCCGGGCGCGACCTGTCCGGGCGTCGGCAGCGCACGATCGCCGACGAGATACCGGCGATAGTCCTTCGCCGCCGCCGATCCGGCCGCGGTCAATAGCGCCAGCACGCAGAGCGCGGCGAAGGCGATGCGCCCGCGGCGCGCGAATCGCGATGCGGCGAGCGAGAGTCTGCGCAACGGCATGCGCGACGGCGAGGGAGCCGGCGCGGGCGACATGGACACGTTCATGCGTGAGGTTCTCCGACGACAGTGGCGCGGCGCGAACGGCGACCGCGATGCCTCTACAGACGAACGGAAAGATACCTTCCCTGCCCCGCGCCACCAAAGTCGACGGTGCCGGCGAGGGCGGGATGGGCTAAGGTTCCGCGATGCGCACGCCCCTCGACGATTGGTTCGTCCGCGAAATCCTCGCCCACGAAGAAGCGCTCATGCGTTACCTGCAGCGTTGCTGGCCGGCCCGCGACGACCTGCAGGACTTGCGCCAGGAGGTCTACGTGCGGGTCTACGAAGCCGCGACGCGCGCGCTGCCGGCGTCGCCGAAATCCTTCGTGTTCGCCACCGCCCGCAACCTGATCGCCGACCGACGGCGACGCGAGCGGGTGGTGTCGATCGAAACGATGGGTGATCCGGACCTCTTGAACGTCTTGGTGGATGAGGTCTCGCCGGAACGGCGCTTGGGAGGGCGACAAGCCCTGCGCCGGCTCAGCGAAGCCTTCGACCGTCTGCCCGACCGATGCCGGCAGGTGGTCTGGCTGCGGCGGGTGGAAGAGCTGCCGCAGAAAATCGTGGCGTCGCAATTGGGGATCAGCGAGAAAACCGTGGAAAAACACGTGGCGAATGGCATTCGTTCGATCGCCGATCACTTCTACGGCGGGGCGAAGGCGTCGACGCGCGTCGACGCGGGAGCCGAACCGTCCGGACACGAGCATGGCCGCGGGCGACAGCGAACGGATTGAGCTGGAGGCGGCGGCCTGGCTGGCGCGCCGCGACGGCGAGGACTGGGCCGCGCCCGACGCCGATGCGCTGGAACGCTGGTTGACGGCGTCCACGGCGCATCGGGTCGCGTTCTTGCGGCTGGAAAGCGCCTGGATCGAAGCCGGGCGGCTGCAGGCGCTGGCGGCCGGCCGCGACCTCACGACGCGCGGGCACTGGGGGCCACCCGACCGGCGCACCGCCCACACGAACGCGACCGATACGAGCGGAGGCGCTGGGGCCGGCGATCCGTCGCCGCACGATCTGGGCGAACGCGATCTCGGCGAACGCGGCCGCGACTTCGCGGCCCTCCGCTTCGCTCCGCGGGCCGAGCGCCCAGCGCGTGCGCGACCCGGACGCTGGGCGGCTGTCGCCGCGGTCGTCGCGCTATCGGCGAGCGTCGGGATGGGCGGTTGGTGGCGTTGGCGCGAGGACGCCGCCGTCGAACGCGCCGCCTACGCCACCGCGCTGGGCGCGTTGGAGACGGTGCGCCTGACCGACGGCTCGCAGGCCACGCTCAGCAGCGACAGTCGGATCGACGTCGCGCTGTCGCGGCGGGAACGACGCATCGAATTGCGGAACGGCGAAGCCCTGTTCGAGGCCGCGAAGGACGCATCGCGCCCGTTCGTGGTGATCGCCGGCGACCGCCGAGTGGTGGCCGTCGGCACGCGATTCTCGGTCCGCCGCGACCGCGACGTGCTGCGCGTGGTGGTCGCCGAAGGCACGGTACGGCTGGAGACGCGGCAGCCGGACGGCCGCCCCGGGCCGGACACATTGCTGCCCGCCGGCAGTCTGGCTCTGGCGTCGGCCGCCGGCATCGCGGTGCGCCGCGATGCGCCGGCCGCCGCCGCGCGCGCGCTGGAATGGCGCGAGGGCTATCTGCGTTTCGAGGACACGCCTCTGCGCGAGGCGGCGGAAGAGTTCAACCGTTTCAACGCGCGTAAGTTGCTGATGGGCGACGCCGACGTGGCCGCGCTGCGGATGGGCGGGCAATTCCGGTGGTCGAACCTCGACGGGTTCGTGCGGCTGCTGCAGCAAGGGTTCGGGGTTCGGGTCGAGGAGCGCGGGGACTTCATCGTCCTGCATCGCCGATAAGGCGTGCGGCGGTGGGGATCGCGCGCGCAGACTCGTCCCGATGATGGGGGGCGCGCACCGTGCGCGCCGACGACAACCAAGCGAGGGGAATCGATGCCGAAATCATGCCGTCTTCTGCTGTTGAGCGTGGCCTGCGCGGCCGCGCTGCAAGCGCAGGCCCAAGGGGCCAACGCACCGGTCGGATCCAACGAGATAGCCGGATCGATCGATCTGCCCGCGGGCGAATTGTCCGCGGCGCTGGATACGTTGGCGCGCCGTTCGGGCGCGCAGTTGGTCTATCGCGCCGACCAAGTCAAAGGCGTGCGGACCGGCGGCGTGCGCGGCGCCCCCAGCGCGGACGCCGCGCTGCAAAAGCTGCTGCGCGACAGCGATTTCGTCTCCCGCCACGATCCCTCGACCGGCGCCGTGGTCATCGTCCGCCGCAACCTGCCCAAACGCGCGCCGGTCGCGGTCGCGCAGGCGCAAGAGACCTCCGGCGGCGCGCCGGCGGCCGAGCCGCCGCCGCAGGAATTGGAAACGGTGGAAATCACCGGCTCGCGCATCCCGCGCACCCAGATCGAAGGCCCGGCACCGGTCACGGTGATCGACGAACGCGAGATCCGCGCTGGCGGCTTCGTCAGCGTGCCGGACGTATTGCGCGCGATCACTCAGAACGGCGGCGAAACCCAAAGCCAGCAATCCGCCAGCGGCGCCGATTTCTCGCCCGGCGCGCAGCAGGTGGACTTGCGCGGGTTGGGGCCGAATCACACGCTGGTGTTGGTGAACGGCCGGCGCATCGCCGACTTCCCGCTACCGTTCAAAGGGCGCAGCAATTTCACCGATATCTCCAATATTCCGCTGGGCATGGTGGCGCGCGTGGAGGTGCTGACCGGCAGCGCCTCCGCCGTGTACGGTTCTGACGCCATTTCCGGCGTGGTCAATTTCATTCTGAAAGATCATGCCGACGGCACCACCGCCAGCGTGCGTTACGGCGGCGCGACCCGCGGCGGCGCGGAGTCGCTCGATCTCAGCGTGACCTCGGGGTTCGAACGCGGCGCCTTCAGCGGCGTGTTCGGCGCGGAGTATCAAGATCAGCGGCCGCTGTGGGCGTACGACCGCAAGATTCAGGACTCCACGCTCGACGGCCCGACCGAGCGCTCCCGCCTCGCCCGCCGCGTGTTCCTGCGTACCGATTACTACGACACCTATCTGGACCCGGGCGCCGACGCCTGCGCCGCGCTCTCGCATCTGAATCGAGGCTCGACCGGCTACACCTCGCGCCCGGGCTTCGGCGAGTACGACCCCGAGATCGACGATTACGGCCCGGGCTACTACTGCGGCAGCACCGAGTCCATCGGCTACGGCACCATCATCAGCGAACGCAAAGGCATCAATGCCTACGGCTCGTTCCAATACCAACTGGCCAACGGCGGCCAGTGGTTCGCCGACGTGCAAGTGGGCCATCACAAACTCGGCCTGTTCCGCGACGTATCCGCGTGGAGTTACCAAGCGCCCGACGGCAACGAGGACGGTTATTTCTATAACCAAGCCACCGACCAAGTGGAGTATTGGCAGCGCCAGTTCACGCCCGAAGAAATGGGCGGCTTGAACCGCGGCATGATCCGGAACGTGCAGGACACCTTCAGCGTCGCCACCGGTTTCGCCGGCACGTTCGCCTCGGACTGGGATTACGAAGCGGCGCTGAGCCATTCGCAGTACAAGGCGCGCATCGGTTGGCCGCAGATCGTCGCCGCGCGCGCCAACGCCTTGTTCCTCGGCCCGCAACTGGGCGAGTACGAAGACGAAGACGGCAACCTGTTCCCGATCTTCGACGCCGCCCCGTCGCGACTGTATCGCCCGCTGACGCGCCAGGAATACGACAGCATCGCCGCGCGCACCACATACCATCCGAAATCGCGCACCGACACGCTGTCGTTCACCGTGCGCAACGCGGATCTGTTCGCGCTGCCCGCCGGCCCGGTCGGCTTCGCCGGCGTGCTCGAATTCGGTCAACAGTCTTACGACCTCAATCCGGACCCGCTGGCGACGCAGTTCTATTACTACAGTTGGAAGGATTCCGACGGCCACGGCAGCCGCAACCGTTGGGCCGCCGCCGCGGAGGCGCGCGCGCCGCTGCACGAAACCGTGAACCTCAGCCTCGCCGGGCGCTACGACCAGTACCGCTATTCCGGCAATGCGCCGGGCAAGTTCACCTACAGCGCCGGCCTGGAATGGCGCCCGCTGGACACGCTGCTGGTGCGCGGTTCGTACGGCACCGCCTTCCGCGCCGCCGACCTGCATTACGTCTATGCGGGCATCGGCAACGACGAAACCTCGGGCATCGATTACTACAGTTGCCTCAGCGACGATCCCGGCGCCAGCGACTGCTCGGATTACGAGGAAGGCCTGATCCGCACGCGCGAAGGCAATCGCGATCTCGAACCGGAAACCAGTACGTCGTGGACCTTCGGCGCGGTGTGGTCGCCGATCGCCGATTTCGACGTGTCGGTGGATTATTTCGACATCCGCATGCGCGACCAGGTGCAGGACATGAGCGTCGCCGAAATCCTGCGCGACGAAGCCAGTTGCCGGCTGGGCGGGCTCGACCCGGCATCGCCGACCTGCGTGGACGCGCTCTCGCGCATCACTCGCATCGGCGGGCGGCTCTACGGCATCTACGTCAATCCGATCAACGTCGCGCGCGAGAACACCAGCGGCGTCGATGTGAGCGCGCACTACAAACGCAGCACGCCGTTCGGCGACCTGCGTTTCGGCTTCAACCACAGTTGGGTGCGCGAACACGATTTCCAGCAGTACGACGGCGACCCGGTCGAGGACCAGTTCTCGGTCAACAGCGGCTTCGACATCCCGCGCACGAAGACCAGCGCCTCGCTGGGTTGGAATTACGGCGGATGGTCGGCGAGCGTGCAGGGCCAGCGACTGGGCAAGTTGCCGAGCTCGGATTCGTACGACAAAGTCTATCGCTCAAGCGGTGATAACAGCCCATGGATCGGCGCGACCTGGCGCTACAACCTCACAGCCGGTTATCGCTTCAGCGATGCGATGCAGATGTCGGTGGTGGTCAACAATCTGTTCGACAAGATGCCGCCCGAAGACGCGACGTACACCGCCTATCCGTACTACGACACTGCGTGGTTCGATTCGGTCGGCCGCAGCGTGTACGTCAACCTAACCTGGAAATTCGGCGTCGGCGCGCGCTGAACCCGCGACACCGCCCCCCACGGGTGCCACAGGCCCTCCCGGCGACGGGAGGGCCTCTTTTTTAGCGGCCACTACGTCAAGCCCCTGGTTTGGCGGCATGTCGTTGAACGGGGCTAACCTTCAATCAGGCGACGAAGGATAGCGCCGCGAATCGTTCCATCACTTCGAGGCGCCAATCAGGAGTGTCAAAAAACTCTGGGTTCTCGCCGAATACCACATGCTGCAGTCGATGTGTTTCGACGAAAGTGACGAATTCGGCCGGCAGCGCATGACCCGCCAGCGGCCCATACTGAAACAATGCGCTGACGCCGATGCAACCCAACTTGGGATCGCGCCGGGCGTCGCTCGTCACTTCCGCAAGCATTGCCGGCAATGTCATACGCGTTGCCGGTGGTGTCGTGAAACGGCCCGATGCGTATTGAATGTCCAGTGGCGCAGATTGCGAACGAGGCGGCGTGAACCAATCGTTGAGCTTGTTTACGGCCTCTCGCCGTTCATGAGCGGGATCCCTGATCATGCGATCCAGATCCGGAGCCGACGCAGTGACGAGTCCCTGCGCCTGAGAAAACACGACACCATACAAAGCTAGACTAGTGGGAACGACATGCCATTGCGACAATCCGAGCCCGAAACGCCCCGAGAGCTCGGAGACACGGCGGTCGTGCGCCGGAACCTGATAGGGCGAAGAGATGTAATGCACGATCTCGATCTCGCCGTACCCGGAAATCCAATCCCCTAATGATGCGAGGCATATCTGGGAAGTATCGTGCACCATTAGCAAGGCGTCTTTGCAAACAAACACATAAGGCCTGCAGGTCTCGATCTTGTCCGTATAGAAGCCAACCATCCCCGAGGGGTTTTCGCATGCACCCGCGCTACCTTGAGCAATATGCACTATATGCGGAACGTCCTGCGCTCCATCGACGGATGAAATGTCGGAATGCAAGGCCACGGTTCAAACGTTGAAGCGGAAATGCAGCACGTCGCCTTCCTGCACGCGGTATTCCTTGCCTTCCAGGCGCAGGCGGCCGGCGTCGCGGGCGCCGGATTCGCCGCGGTATTTGATGAAGTCGTCGTAGGCGATGGTTTCGGCGCGGATGAAGCCTTTCTCGAAATCGGTGTGGATCACCGCCGCCGCCTGCGGCGCGGTGGCGCCGGCACGCACGGTCCACGCGCGCACTTCTTTCACGCCGGCGGTGAAATACGTCTGCAGGCCGAGCAATTTGTAAGCCGCGCGAATCACGCGATTGAGCCCCGGCTCTTCCAGGCCGAGATCGGCCAAGAACGTATCGCGGTCGGCGTCGTCGAGCTGACTCAGCTCTTCTTCGATCGCCGCCGACACCGGCACCACTTCGGCGCCCTCGCCCACGGCGCGCGCGCGCACCGCATCGAGATGCGGGTTGTTCTCGAAGCCGTCTTCCAGCACGTTCGCGACGTACATCACCGGCTTGAGCGTGAGCAGGAACAGATCGCGCACCGCGAGTTTGTCCTCGTCCGACAGCCCCAGCGCGCGCGCCGGATGACCGCCGTCCAACCCGGTGCGAATCCGTGCCAGCACTTCGACCCGCGCCTTCGCGTCCTTGTCGCCGGTCTTGGCCGAACGCTCCGCGCGCTGCAGCGCTTTTTCCACCGACTCCAAATCCGCCAGCGCCAGCTCGGTGTCGATCGTCTCGATATCGGCGATCGGGTCGACCTTGTTGTTGACGTGGATGACGTCGGAGTTCTCGAAACAGCGCACCACGTGGGTGATCGCGTCGACCTCGCGGATGTGCGCGAGGAATTTATTGCCCAGGCCCTCGCCGCTGGCCGCGCCCGCGACCAAGCCCGCGATGTCGACGAACTCGACCGCGGTCGGAATCACGCGCTCGGGTTTGACGATCTCCGACAGCGCGCCCAGGCGCGGGTCGGGCACCGGCACCACGCCGACGTTCGGCTCGATGGTGCAGAACGGGAAGTTGGCCGCGGCGATGCCCGCCTTGGTCAGCGCGTTGAAAAGAGTCGATTTGCCGACGTTCGGCAAACCGACGATGCCGCATTTGATGCCCATGAGAATTCCTGACGGTCAATTCAAACGCCAACGGCCGACATGCGTCACCGGCCGTTGGCGTTTGAACTCACTTCGGCGTGTGCAGTTTCGTCATCGCGTCCATGAGGTTGCCCTGCACCGCCAGCGGCAGCGCATCGAGCGCATCGTCGATGGCGCGCAAGATCGCCGCTTCGTCGTCCTTGCCGGGGCGGCCCAACACCCACGGCGTGACTTTGTCTTTGTGCCCGGGATGCCCGATCGCGACGCGTAGGCGATGGAACTGGCCGTGGCCGAGCAGTTTGACGATGTCGCGCAGTCCGTTTTGGCCGCCGTGCCCGCCGTCGAATTTGAACCGCGCCACGCCGGGCGGCAAATCCAATTCGTCGTGCGCGACCAGCATTTCCTCGGGCTCGATCTTCCAGTAGCGCAGGGCCGCGATCACCGATTTGCCACTGAGGTTCATGTAGGTCGCCGGTTTCAGCAACCACACCGGCCGGCCGGCGATCTCGATCTTCGCGGTTTCGCCGAACAGTTTGCTTTCCAAACCGAAACGCGCGCCCGCTTGCGCGGCGAGCGCGTCCACAAACCAAAACCCGGCGTTGTGCCGGGTTCGGGCGTGTTCGGGGCCGGGATTGCCCAGCCCGACGATGAGGCGGAGGCCTGTCATACCTTGAACGATCTCTTCCCCGGAGCCCCGTAGAGCGGAGCGCAGCTCCGCTACAGAGGCTCCGGACACGATGCAGCGGAGCTTCGCTCCGCTCTACGTGCGGGAGGGTAATCGCTGCTGCGCAGCGATTACTTCTGATCTTTCTTGGTGACTTTCGCCGCCGGCACTTCGGCCGCAGCCGGGGCGTCGGACGACTCGGCGTCTTCCTTGCCGTGCTTGGCGATGACGACGGCCAAGTCGTGTTCTTTGCCCAGCTTGAGTTCCGGGATCGACACGCCGGCCGGCAGCTTGAGATCGGACAAATGCACGATGTCGCCGACGGCGAGGTTCGACAGATCGATTTCGATGTGTTCCGGCAGATCCTTCGGCAAGCACTCGATGACCACTTCGTTCAACTCGTGGGTCACGACCACTTCCGCGGACTTACCGGCCGGCGACTTGTCTTCGTTGAGGAAGTGCAGCGGCACCGCAGTGCGCAGGGCTTCGTTCTCGCTCACGCGCTGGAAGTCCAGGTGCATGATCTGCTGCTTGAACGGGTGACGCTGCATATCGCGCAGCAACACTTTCTGGATGTCGCCGCCGAGGCTGAGGTCGAGAATCGACGAATAGAACCACTCGTGCTGGCTGGCCAGCCAAATGGCTTCGTGATCGATCTGGATGCTGACGGGCTTGAGCTCGCCGCCGTAAACGATGGCGGGGATCTTAGCGGCATGGCGAAGGCGGCGGCTCGCACCCTTCCCTTCGTCCATGCGGCGTTCGACCTTGATTTCGTGGGTTTTAGCCATTGGAGATAACTCACTTTCGTTGCGAATGAACCGCCTCGCGGCGGCGATGCGACTTCCCCGCGACCAGGGAAGCCGAGGACCGGCCGAAGCCGGGAATCTCGTGCGGACGGCGGCAGGAGGCCCCGTCCCGCGGTCGTGCTTTTGCCCCGGCACAGGGATGTGCCGGCGCAGACGACGCCCGAAGGCGGCGGCTGCGATGCGGACGCGCGGCTTCGCCGTGCGTTCGCATCCGCGGGCGGCGGCAGGAGGCCCCGTCCCGCGGCAATACTAGTCCACGTACAACGAACTAACCGACTCGCCGAACGCGACGCGGCGGATGGTTTCAGCCAGCAGCTCGGCGACGCTCAGTTGCCGGATGCGCGGGCAACCGCGCGCGGCCTCCGACAGCGGAATGGTGTCGGTGACCACCAATTCGTCGAGCTGCGATTTGTTCACGTTGTCGATCGCCGGCCCCGACAGCACCGGGTGCGTGCAGTAAGCGATCACCCGCTGCGCGCCCTGAGCCTTCAGCGCCGCCGCCGCCGCGCACAGCGTGCCGGCGGTGTCGACGATGTCGTCCACCAAGACGCAAGTCTTGCCGGACACGTCGCCGATGATGTTCATCACCGTGGCGACATTGGCGCGCGGGCGGCGCTTGTCGATGATCGCGAGTTCCGCGTCGTCGAGGCGCTTGGCGATCGCGCGCGCGCGCACCACGCCGCCGACGTCCGGCGAGACCACGATCAGATTATCCGTACCGTAAGCGCGCCAAATATCGGCGAGCAGCAGCGGCGACGAATACACGTTGTCGACCGGGATATCGAAAAAGCCTTGGATCTGGTCGGCGTGCAGATCGACCGTCAGCACGCCGTCGGCGCCGGCCGCGGTGAACATCTTGGCCGCCACCTTCGCCGTGATCGGCACCCGCGACGAACGCGGGCGGCGGTCCTGGCGGGCGTAGCCGAAGTACGGCACCACCGCGGTGACGCTGGCGGCCGACGCGCGTTTCAGCGCATCGATGATCACCAGCAGCTCCATCAGGTGTTCGGCGCTCGGCGCGCAGGTGGGCTGCACGACGAACACTTCCTGGCGGCGCACGTTCTCCTCGATCTCGACCTGCGTTTCGCCGTCGGAGAACTTGGTGACCAGCGCCTTGCCCAGGCGAATGCCCAACTCGCGGCACACCGCCTCGGCGAGCGGCCGGTTGGCGTTGCCGGAGAAGATCAACAACTGGCGATCATCTTGCTGCATGGCGCGATCCGCTTCGCTCTGACCGTGGCGGGAGACACCAGGAAACGGGAAGGGGGAACCGTGAGTCGTGACGAAGCGAAACCTCTTGTGCTTCAAAACGATTCGCGATTCCCCGCTCTCGATTCCCACAAATTGGCAGGGGCGGAAGGATTCGAACCTACGAATGCCGGGATCAAAACCCGGTGCCTTAACCACTTGGCGACGCCCCTTCGGTGAGGTTTTCGGCGGCCTGGCGATTCCGTCTTCGAAGACAGGGCGCTTGACCTCCTAAACCCCCGCCAAGCCCTGCGGACTTGGCTGCCCCCGAACATCGGGGGCGGGTGAAGCAAAAACACTGAATCTTGGGTGAGGTTTTCGGCGGCTTGACGATTCCGTCTTGGAAGACACCAACGCCTGACCGCATCAACTCCCGAATGTTTCCAACGCCTCCAGCAACGGCGATCGCGCTGCGCCCGCTGCGATCCAGGCCGTGAGGCCGGTCGGCAATCGGTCGAGTGCGCGTTCGGCGGACTCGCGGTCGGCGAATTCGACGAAGCAGCCGCTGCCGGACCCGGTCAATCGCGGACGCGCCGCGGTCGAACGGCAGACCTGCGTCAGCGCTGCGAACGCCGCGTCGACGGCGGGTTCGCGGCGGCGCAGAACCGGCTCGAAGGCATTCTCGAGCGCGGCGCCGGAAACGAAGCTCGCTATTGTCGCGGCTGGCGCATTTCGCGTCAATTCGGGCGCTCGAAAAAGCGCGGCGGTGGCGGCGTGAACGCCCGGGTCGACCAGCAAGTACCAGGCCGGCGGCAGGTCGATCGGCGTCAGTCGCTCGCCGCGGCCCTCGGCCCAGGCGTTGCGACCGCGCACGAACACCGGCACATCGGCGCCCAGTCGCAGCCCCAGTTCGGCCAGTCGATCCTCACCCAAGCCGCAGCCCCAAAGTGCGTCCAGCGCGCGCAGCACGGTCGCGGCATCGCTCGACCCACCGCCGAACCCGCCGCCGGACGGAATGCGTTTTTCGATGGCGATGTCCGCGCCCTGGGCGACGTTCGCCGCATTTCGCAGCGCCTGCGCGGCGCGAACGGTCAGGTCGTCGGCCTCGGCCACGCCGGCGGCGGACGGCCCATGACGGACGATTCGGCCGTCGTCGCGCACCCGCAGGCGAATGGTGTCGCCCCATTCCAAGAGTCGGAAGACAGTCTGCAGATCGTGGTAGCCGTCGTCCCGTCGGCCGACGATCCGCAGAAACAGGTTCAGCTTGGCCGGCGCCGGCCAGGACGACCAGCCTCCCGACGCATCGACCGAGTCGTCGTCCGATGCGCGCGCTTCGCCATTGCTCATGCCGACACCGCGCTCATGGCGAAGCGAAGGTCCAGTTCTCGAGAATCAGGCGAACCCGGGCATCGCCGGATTCGGCCTCGATCTCGGCAGGCAGATCGGGTTGCCCGGTCGGGCCCGCCCGCCAGGCCAGATAGCGCACGGTCCAACCCGCCTGACGCAGGCGCACGGGCCGCCCCTCGGCGTCGTAGTCCACCGAATCCACCGGCAGTTCGGGGGCGGGCGCGCCGCGGACCCAGCGCCCGAGTTGTTGCAGCGGCACATCCCAGCCGGTGGCGTCGCGGAGCAGGTCTTCGGCGAATTCGCCCTCGCGCGGGCCGCCGTCCAAGCCCTCCAATCGGCCGGACTCGGAATGCAGATCGCCGTCGAGCCGCCAACTCTGCCGCGTGACCGGCGCGCTCAGCGATACGCTGTAGCGGCGCGCGTCGTGCTGCGTCCACTCGATCCGCCCGCTGCCGCCCTGACGGCCTTTGCGCACCGCCGCGCGGCCGGAAAACGACCACGTCTCGAATTGGGACACCCATGCTTCGCGCGCGCTCACGCGCTCCGCCAACGCATCGCCGGTCAACGCCGGGGGCTCCGCGCGGGTCGAGACGCTCGCGCAGCCGCCGAGCGACAGCGCGGAGCACGCGATCGCGCCCATCGCGACCGCGACGCGCGCGCTTCGCGCGAGGCGGCGCATGCGTTCGTTCACGGCTCGGCTCCCGACTAGGCTCACGACAGGACGCACCGCGCGATCAAGGCGTTTTGGCGTCGCCCGTCGCGGCGGGCGGCAGCGGCGGCAGCTTCACGCCGGTCTTTTCGATCGCGCGCTGCAGCGAACGGCTCTTCGGGTCGAGTTTGCGCGCGTCCTCGAAGAACTTGCGGGCCTCGTCTTTCTCGCCCGTCACCCACAGCACTTCGGCCAAATGCGCGCCGATTTCCGCGTCTTTCTGTTTGGTGAAGGCGCGGCGCAATTCCACCAGCGCTTCCTTGTTGCGGCCCAGGCGGTACAGCACCCAACCATAACTATCGATGATCGCGGCGTTGTCGGGTTCGGCCGCCAGCGCGCGCGAGATCAATTCCAGGGCTTCTTTGTAGCGATCGGTGCGATCGGCCAGCGTGTAGCCCAACGCGTTGAGCGCGTTCACGTCGTCGGCGTCGGTGGCGAGGATTTTGCGCAAATCCGCCTCCGCGCGCGGGATGTCGTCGCGGCGCTCCCACATCAACGCGCGGGAGTACAGCACCGCGGATTCGTCGGGAAAGGCCGCCAGCGCGCGCGCGTAGGTATCGAACTCGGCGTCGGCCTTTTCGTCTTCCTTGTACAACTCCGCTTCCGTCAGATACGCATCGCGTCGGGTCTCGTCGTCGGCGGCGCCGTCGCTCTGCAATTCGCGCAAACGCGCGATGGCCTCGTCCTTGCGGCCGAGCTTGTGCAGCACCGAGCCGGACCGCAGCCGCGCCTGCCATCGCTGCGAGCCGCTGGGCACGCCGAGGTACCACTCCAAGGCTTCGGTGTGACGTTCGAGGAATTCCGCGATCTGGCCGAGCAACAGCCGGCGATCCGGATCGGGGCTGGCGGAATCCCGCTTGAGTTCGTCGTACAGCCGACCCAGACCGACCTTGTCCTCGGCCTGCGCCAGGAACGAGGCGCGGATCGCGAAGGTGCGGTCGTCCTGCGGACCGCGCGCCAGCAGCTCGGCGGCCGCGGCGTGGTCGCCCAATTCGCTGTATTCGCGCGCCACCGCGATGTTCAATTCCGGCAGCACCGCCATCGAGGGCTGCAACCCGACCAGCACTTTGCGCGCCTCGTCGGCTTTGCCCGATTCGCGCAACTGGCTGGCGTGCAGCAGCGCGACCGCGGGTTCGTCCGGAAACAGCGCGATCGTGCGTTCCACGACTTTCGCGGCGATGTCCTGACGCTGCAGTTGCTGCGCGAATTGGCCGAAGGCGAGCCACGCGGTCAGGCGCCTGGGAATCTCGCCGGCATCGACCAGATGCGCCAGCATTTTGCCGGTCAATTTGGGATTGCCGGCGCCGGCGTCCAGCGCGAGCAAGGCGTAGCGCCAACTCTCGTCGCCCTTCTTGTTCGACGCGCTCATTCGCATCAACGCGACCAATTCGCGCTTGGCCGCGCGCTCGTCGTCGCGCCGCAGGGCCAGCGTCGCCTCGGCGCCGCGCATCGGCGCCGACAGCGGCGCGCGTTCGCGCCAGAGCTTCAACGCCGCTTCGGCGCGGGTATCGTCCTTGGCCAACAACGCGATCCGCGCCGCGCGCTCGGCGATGTCGGCGTCCAGCGGCCGGCCTTCGGCGGCGATCAAATACCAGCGCGCGGCCTCGTCGAGTTTGCCGGCCTGCAGCGCGTATTCGCCGGCCAGAGCGGCGCCCAGCGGGTCGCGATCCGACGCGGCGGGCTTCGCCGAGGCGACGGGCGCGGCGGACGTCGACGCCACCGCGTCGGCCGCCCATGCAGGGGCGACGCAAAGCCCGGCCCATAGCATCGTCGCCAGCGCGATCCGCGCCCCACGGCGACCTGCGCGAGCGGCCCTAGACGAACGTCGGAACGGAAATGCGGGCATCGGCGGCATCGGCGCTTAAAATGGGGGAACCTGTCGTCAGCTTAGCGCACCTCTCCCTACTCGCTCCGAAATGTCCCGCCTCGTCGCCCTCGGCCTCAACCACCAGACCGCACCGGTCGCGCTGCGCGAGCGGGTGGCGTTCGCCGACGACGCGCTGCGGGCCGCGCTGCACGCGATGCGCGCGCTGCCGGGCGTGGAGGAAGTGGCGCTGCTGTCCACCTGCAATCGCACCGAGGTCTATGCGCTCACCGACGATCGCGGCGAGGGTTTGATCGACTGGTTGTCCTCCTACCCGCAGAACGGCGCGGGCAGCCTGCGCGATTACCTGTATCTGCACGAGGACGACGGCGCGGTGCGGCATCTGTTCCGGGTCGCGACCGGTTTGGATTCGCAGGTGCTGGGCGAGCCGCAGATCTTGGGCCAGGTGAAACAGGCCTGGTCGACGGCGCGCGGCGCGGGCGCGCTGGGGCAGCGACTGGACCGGCTGTTCCAGCAGGCCTTCGTCACCGCCAAACGCGCCCGCACCGACACCCGCATCGGCGCGAATCCGGTGTCGGTGGCGTCGGCCGCGGTGCGCTTGGCCGAGGAATCCTTCGCCCACCCGTCGGACTGCACGATTCTGCTGATCGGCGCGGGCGAGACCATCGAATTGACCGCGCTGCATTTGGCGCAGGCCAAGGCGAAGCGTCTGCTCTTCGCCAACCGCACCCTGGCGCATGCGCAGGAATTGGCTAGCCGCCACGGCGGGGTCGCGCTGCCGCTGACCGAATTGGACCGCCATCTCGGCGAAGCCGACATCGTCTTTTCCGCCACCGCCAGCCGCGAGCCGATCCTGCACAAAGCGCAGGTCGCCGCAGCGCAGCGCGGCCGCCGCCATCGGCCGATGCTGCTGATGGACTTGGCGGTGCCGCGCGACATCGCGCCGGACGTGGCCGAATTGCGCGACGTGTTCCTCTACGGCGTGGACGACCTGGAACGCGTTATCGAAGAGAACCGGCAGAACCGCCGCGAAGCCGCGGACGCGGCCGAGGCCATCATCGACCTGCAGGTCGCGCGGTATCGCGAGGTGCTGGCGGCCAGCGCGCATCACGGCACGCTGAAGCGCCTGCGCGCGCACGGCGACGCCGCCCGCGACGAAACCCTGCGCAAGGCGAAGCAGTCGCTCGCCGCCGGGCAAGACCCCCACGAAGTGCTGCAACAGCTCGCGCATGCGCTGACCAATCGCTTGCTGCATGCGCCCACCGCCGCGCTACGCGACGCCGCGCTCAACGGCGATCACGACGTCTTGCGCGCGGCCGACCGGATGTTTCCGAGCGAGAAATTCCCGCATAACGCACTGGCCGACGCGGTCGACCGTCAGTTGCACCCCGAACACGCCGCCGACGACAACCTTCGCGATGACGCCGACCCTGCGCCGTAAGCTCGAAGCGCTGGCCGAACGCCGCGAAGAAATCGAACGCCTGCTCGCCGACCCATCGACGGTGGAAGACGCCGCGCGCTACCGCGCGTTGATGCGCGAGTTTTCGCAGCTCGAACCGATCGCGACGGGTTTAGCCGCCGAGCGCCAAGCGCGCGCCGACCTCTCCGCCGCCGAAGCGATGCGCGGCGATCCAGAACTCGCGGAATTGGCCGAGGAAGAGATCGCCGCCGCGCAAGCGCGCTTGATCGAACTCGACGCCGAACTCATGGCGCAATTGGTGCCGAAAGATCCGCGCGACGACGGCGGCGTGTATCTGGAAGTGCGCGCCGGCACCGGCGGCGACGAAGCCGCGATTTTCGCCGGCGATCTGTTCCGCATGTACGCGCGCTACGCGGAACGCTTGGGTTGGAAGGTCGAAGTGGAATCCGCCAACCCGGGCGAACACGGCGGCTTCAAGGAAATCATCGCCCGCGTCGATGGCCGCGGCGCGTACTCCAAACTGAAATTCGAATCGGGCACGCATCGCGTGCAGCGCGTGCCCGAAACCGAATCGCAGGGTCGCATCCACACGTCGGCGGCCACGGTCGCGATCATCGCCGAAGACACCGGCGAGATCGATATCGAGATCAATCCGGCCGATTTGAAGATCGACACGTTCCGTTCCTCCGGCGCGGGCGGCCAGCACGTCAACAAAACCGAATCGGCGATCCGCATCACCCACGTGCCCAGCGGCGTGGTGGTGGAATCGCAGACCGAACGCAGCCAGCACGCCAATCGCGACAAGGCGATGAAGCGGCTGAAGGCGATGCTGATCGAATCCGAAACCGCCAAGCGCGACGCCGCGCAGGCGCAAGAGCGCAAACTGCAGGTCGGCAGCGGCGACCGCAGTCAGCGCATCCGCACCTACAACTTTCCGCAAGGCCGCATCACCGACCATCGCGTCGAAGGCTTGACGCTCTACGACCTACCGAACGTGATCGAAGGCGATCTCGACGCGCTGATCGAGCGGCTGTCGCGCGAACATCAAGCCGACGAGTTGGCGAAACTCACCCACGGCGCGTAACGCCCATGCCGAATCTCGCGTCGTGGCGAAAAGCCGGTGCGCGGCACGCGCACCCTACGGCGGTGCGGCAGGTTCGCGGTCGCGCGTCGGCTGTGGCGGATGCTCGCGCCGAGGGATCGTCCGCCGTTTGCGCCAACCGACGACGAGGGCTACCCTGCCGCCCATGACCGCCGCCCCCGATTTCATCCCGCTGTCCCTGTGCGTGCTGACCGTCTCCGACACGCGCACGCTGGCCGAGGACAGTTCCGGCGATTATCTCGCCGCCGCGCTCGCCGAGGCCGGGCATCGGCTGCACGACCGCGCGCTGTTGCCCGACGACAAATACCGGCTGCGCGCGCAGGTGTCGCAGTGGATCGCCGATCCCGCCGCGGACGGCATTCTGGTCACCGGCGGCACCGGCTTCACCGGCCGCGACTCCACGCCCGAAGCGCTGCTGCCGCTGCTCGACAAGGAAATGCACGGCTTCGGCGAATTGTTCCGCGCGCTCAGTTACGACGACATCGGCACCTCGACGCTGCAGTCGCGCGCGTTCGCCGGGCTCGCCAACGGCACCTTCCTGTTCGCGATGCCGGGCTCGACCTCGGCCTGCCGCACCGCGTGGGAGAAGATCGTCCGCGCGCAGCTCGACGCGCGCACGCGTCCGTGCAATCTCGCCACACTCCGTCCACGACTCAAGGAATAAGGAACCGGCCATGTCCATCGGCACCACTCTGCGATTGCTGACCAAAGCCACCGGCACCAGCGTCACCGATTTGGCCACCGCCATTCCGCGCGCCGGCATCAACACCGTCAACGCGTGGTTGAAGGACGAAAAGATGCCGGGCCGCGATCAGATCGACGCCCTCGCCCGCACCTTCGGCGTGCCGGCAGGCGCGCTGCTGTCGGAACTCGCCAGCACGCTCGACCCCGTGCGCACGAAAGGCGAGCACCAATTGCTGGCCGCGTACCGCGCGTTGAACGAACGCCAACAAGCTGCGGTAATCGAAGTCGTTCGCAGCATGGTGGCCTCGACACCCGCCGCCGAAGCGCTCGCAGGCGCGGGCGTCGCCGCGCCGCGCAAACGCAAAGCGACCAAGCGCGCGAGCAAACGCGCGAAGAAGGCATCCGCATGAGCAAGCTCAAACGCAAAGAATACGAAGAGCTGCTGGAACCGATGCAGCGCGAGCTCGCGCAGATGGCGCGTTGGGCGTTGAGCACCGGGCAACGCGTCCTGGTGCTGATCGAAGGCCGCGACACCGCGGGCAAAGGCGGCGTGATCGATGCGATCCAGCGCCACATCAACCCGCGCCAATGCCGCACCGTCGCGCTGCCGAAACCCAGCGAACGCGAACGCACGCAGTGGTATTTCCAACGCTACATCGCCCACCTACCCGCCGCGGGCGAAATCGTGCTGTTCGACCGCAGTTGGTACAACCGCGCCGGCGTCGAAAAAGTGATGGGCTTCGCCGACGCCGCGCAGGTACAGGCCTTCCTCAAGCAAACCCCGACCTTCGAAAAGATGCTGACCGACGACGGCATCCTGCTGTTCAAGTACTGGCTCTGCTGCGATCAGGAAGAACAGGAAAAACGCTTCGCCGAACGCCGCGAAGACCCGTTGAAGGGCTGGAAGCTATCGCCGATCGACCTGGAAGCGCGCACCAAATACGCCGAGTACACCAAAGCGCGCGAAACCATGCTGGACACCACCCACACCAAATACGCACCGTGGACGCTGGTGGACTTCAACGACCAGAAACGCGGCCGCCTCACGCTGATTCGCGACCTGCTCGACCGTCTGCCCGACACGGCCATCGAAGACAAACCGATCGAGTTCCCGCCGTTGGAAGGGAAGCCGAAGAAGGAGAAGTATTCGGTGGTGAAGCCGATCACGGAGTTCGATGTGACCTGAGAAAAGAGACCGAAAAGTCTCTTCTGCTTTTTAGAAAATGTTAAATACAAAAAAATAACCGCCATGATAACCGACATAGCACTAACCACTTTAATTGCGCTAGCTATTTTTGTTTGCACAAACTGGATTGGAAAGCATTCATACCAATCAGGCTATTTTGAGATTGGGAAGCTTTCACTGACATCTGGACCTTCTTTTTTTAATTTTTCTTATCGAATTTTCACTCCCATTGCATTTTTGACAATTACATCTGCTATTTTTTATCAAATTAACGCAGGCGAATTAATAAGACTACTTCCCTATTCTCTTGCTGAATATTTTGTTTTTCGGATCGCATTTAACTTAATTTTCGACAGAATACTTCTAATTAATTTCGCAGAATTTTTCACAATCTCAGCAGCAACTTTTATTATTTATCTATGGATCCATAATAATATTATCGAGCATAAAGAATTTTTGTTTCCGTCAAGGCAAGAAATTGGGTCTGCGCTATGGTTAGGGTTGGCAGCATTCCTCTATACAACGATTAACAACATAAGCCTTTCTGAAAAGAAAGCAAGGCATAGGCGCGAAAGATACGTTGCTTATCAACACGCAAAATACATGTCCTTATTTGGGAAAACTATCAAGGAAATTGCGAAGAACGATCGCGAGCTTTCGATTGTTCTTGCAGTCCTGATTTATGAAGGACTCAACCGCCCAAGAATTTTTCAATTCTTGGAGCGACTTCTGCTTTCAATTAAAGGCAAGGCTACCATTGGCCCAATGCAAGTACTCACTACTTCAAGGATTACCAACGACGAGAGCGTGAAACTTGGCACGGAGAAACTCCTCTCCGAGTATCGATCCGCGATGAAGATTGAAAAACGAGAAGCATTCGCTCTCCATAAAGCGCTTTCTGCCTACAACGGTTCGGATGCGTACGCCTTCGAAGTGAGTGAAATTCTCGACATACTTTCTCCTAGAAAAGATAGAGCTGCGTAGCTCAGTAGGGTGGAGTAAGCGCAGCGCAACTCCACCTTTATCTTTCAGCAGCGATAAGATCGAAGTGCGCTGGTTGTGATGAGGTTTTTTTGATTTTAAGGTGGAGTTGCGCTGCGCTTACTCCACCCTACGCTTCACCGCTTTTTCTGCTCCGCCGCGGGCGTCGGTTCGCTGCCCAACGCACGCCTGTACCCCTGAAACAACTGCAACAACCACGGTTTCTGCGCCATCACCAGGCTCACGCCGATGCGTTCTTTCGGCGACAGCGTGGCATCTCGGATCAGCAGCGCGTCGAATTCGCGGACCACATCTTCCAGGCGCTGACGCATCTGCCGAATGCCGTCGATGCTGAGGCTGCCGGTGAGCAGAAACAGGCCGTCTTGTTCGCCGTCGAAGGGGTCGGCGAAATAATCGCTGAGCAATTTCTCGCGGAAATACCGTTCCATCGGCCCGTCGCGGCGCCAGCGGAAGTTGCGCGCGGTCAATGCGCGGGCGCGATTGCCGGGTAGTAGTTCGATGATGCCGAGGCGGTCGAGTTTCACCAGCAGCCCGGTCCACTGCGGTTCGCTGAAATTGAATTGCGCCAGTACGTCCTGCTGGCGCCACCGATTCAGGCTGAGAAACAACGCGAGCAACAGGCCGGGATCGGACACCAGCGCGCGTTCCTGCGCTTCGCTCAGCTCGGCCATGCTGTCGCGACCGCGCGCGGCTTCGGCGGCCAATTCGGAGAGCCCCACGTCCAGCACGTCGCAGATCTGCTCCAGGCGCTGCAGGCTCATCGCGCGCAGCGAGAACATGCGTTTGACCGCCGCCTCGCTCATTTTCAGGCGGCCCGCGAGGTCGCGGTAGGTCATGCCCTGCCCGCGCAGCAGGCGCTTGAGGGCGTCGATCAAATCCACGGTGACGGCCATGGGTCTCGCTTTTCGATACCGAAGAGTCTCTTTATCTACACTCGGGTCGAGCCGATTGCAACGGCGGCGAGGCCTCGGCCTACTCCGATGCGGCCCATTCGCGGCCGCCGATCGCAGGAGCGCCCGATGTGCATCGCCGACGACCGCCCGACGCCCGGACCGACATCCGAATCGGACATCGCGCGGTCTCCGAAGCGATCCCCGAAGCGAGACCGCGATGCGCTCGGCCGCGACGGCGCGCCGATACCTCCGCGCCGACGCAGGCCTCTGTGGGCCATCGCGATGACCCTGCTGGCCGCATTGACGTCCGCGCAAGCGCGCGCGGAGACATTGATCGATATCGATCTGACCGCGAAAGGCGCGCCGGTCGAAGCGCGGATCGACGTCCCCGCGCGCGGCGCGAATCGCATCGTGTTCTCGTCGATCCGCTCCACCGTGCCGTGGGCGAAAGCGGAAATCATCCGGCCCGACGGCCGCGTCGTGCGCGACGAAAGCGGCGCGACGCTCAAGCGCTTATCGGCGAACGAAGCGGTGCATCCGGAGCGCGGCGACGTGTATTTCTTGCGCGAGATCGTCGGCGCGACGCCGGGTGCGTGGCGCATCCGAATCACCCCTGTGCGCGGCGGGCGCGGGCGCATCCGCGGCGCGGCGTCGCTGCGCCCGCGCTACGAACTGATGCTGCCGACGATTCAAAGCGAATGGCCCGCGGGCGAACTCGCGGTCGTCCAAGTCTTGGCGAACGACAACGGCATGGCGCTCGCCGGCATTCCCGGTATTCGCGTGTGGATCGAAGACGGCCGCGGCCGCCGCGTCTACGAAGGCGAAGCGCGCACCGGTTTACGCAATCGCTTCGGCGTGTTGCTGAACCCCGACGACCGCGTGTACTTGGCGACGCCGCGCTTACCGAAAGCGGGCCGCTACCGCGTCGTCGCCGTGCACGATTTCGGCGAAGGACCGGTGCTCACCGAAACCGAACTCGTCGTGCGCTGAACGTTCGTTGCGCGGCGACGCCGCGCCCGCGCCGCTATCGGCGAAACGCACACTTATCTACGGAGCCTGTCCGATGTCGATCTTCACTCCAGTTCGCTCGACTCAACCATTTCCTGCTTCGATTCACCGCGCGCGCCGCAGGCTGCACGTCGTCGCATTCGCGCTGGCGCTGACCGGCCTGCAATGGCCCGCCGCGCAGGCGCAATCCGAAGCGATCAGTCGGCAATCGCAGTTGAGCTTGGCGGCATCGGCCGAGGTGCCGGCCGCGGCGCTCAGCGCCTTGGCCGAAGGCGGGAAATTCGTGATCGGCGCGGTGGCGGTCAGCGGCGGCGTCGCGGCGATCACCGTCTCGGCGGTGGGCGTCGGCGCCTCGTTCGTGGTCTACGTGTCGGTGGAAGCGCTGAAAGCCGGCGCGATCGCGGTCGGCGAAGCGCTGGAAGCGGTCGCGGTCAGCGGCGGTTGGTTGCTGTACGCGGGCGGCGAAGCGATCTGCTTCGTGATCGACGAAACGATGCGTCCGCATCTGCATTCGCGGGAAATGCTGCGGTGAACGCTGCCATCGCGCGATGCAGCGCGACGAATCGTCGCCTCGACGGCGTTTCGCGGATCCGCGTGCGCATCGCGATCGCGTTGTTGTTCGCGGCGAGCATCGCGATGACGTCAACGCCACCCGCATTCGCCGGCACCGCCTGCGATGCGCCGCCGATCTCGGCGATCAAACTCGCGGACGCGGCGGCGACGGCGGCGCGCGCGATCGAAGCGCTCGACCGCGCCGACGCCCCGGTGGCGGTGGTGTCGCGGGTCGGGCGCGATTTGTCGAAGCACGGGCTCGTCTACAGCCACGCGGGTTTCGCGTTGCGCGATCATCCCGATGGCCGCTGGACGGTGGTGCATCTGCTCAACGACTGCAGCGACGACGGCTCCGGTTTGTATACGCAGGGTTTGGTGAATTTCTTCGCCGACGATTTGGTGAATCAAGACGCGCGCATCACCTGGTTGGAACCGGCGATGGCCGAACGTTTGGCGGCGCGCTTGCTCGCCCTGCCGCGCGACGCGCTGTACACGCCGCGCTACAACTTGATCGCGCGACCGGGCAGCCGCGAGTATCAGAACTCGACGGCGTGGGTGTTGGAGCATTTGGCCGCAGCGACGTCGTCGCAGCGTCGCGTCTATAGCCGCGGCGACGCTTACGGCATCGCGCAGGCGCAAGGCTTTCGACCCGATATCGTGCATATCGCCTACACCAAACGCATCGTCGGCGGTTTGTTCGGCGCGAATATCGCGTTCACCGATCACTCGGTCGCCACGCGGCTCAAAGGCGATTATCCGGTCGTCACCGTGCGTTCGATT
>SSGH01000023.1 GCA_008015835.1 Lysobacter sp. | reverse complement strand
TCTGGCGCGAACAACTCACCGGAGCGCTGTCTCGCCGGAAGGCGAGCGGCGCGAACGAGGCACTGACAGAAGCGAGCTGTGCTTGACTGCGGCGCAGCGTGATAACAGAAGAAGTGACAGCGACAGTAAGCCAAACAGCCCACTGCTAGACCGCGTATAACGCCTGAGTTAAGCCGCCCCACAGCGGGGCGGCGGACGCGTGCTAGCGTAGCGCAGGCACGTGGCCGACGCCACGATGCGGGGTCGGCTTGAACGAATTATTAGGCGGCGCCATGCACACCGGACGGTCCGCCCAATAGTCCGCACGTTGTGCCAGATCTTCAGGCGTGCCCCTGAAGCATACGTGCGCACAGCCGCCAAGATTTGTAGCGCACCCGCTACGAGAGCATGCTAGAACGCACGCTCCCTGTGGCTCACATTTCTGCGCGAGTGAGTCATAGTGCTTCATCAAGTCAGGGCTGTTGGTTGAAATGCCGGACAAACTGCAGTGTCTTGCCCAAGGTTTGTCCGCTGCAGCTATAACCGCCGCTGGAGTGCCAGAGGTTGAGCAGCTAGTGATTGCAACTAAGAACGAAAACAGCAAGAAGTTTTTCATAGCCGCCTAACGCCTGAATTAAGCCGACCCGCGAAGCGGGTTCGGCTTGAATGAATTGTTAGCCCCCTCGCGCCACAACCAAATCCCGAGCACGACGCGACTAATTGGTTGTAGTGCTGGGTAGGCCCACGAAACCACGGCATCAAACACCGTTACTGAGGTGTAGCCACCAAGCATGATTGCCAGCGTTAGGGGAACAGCCAGCAAGAAGAGAAGACCAACCCAGCGCTCCAGCCCATCACCAATCACCGCAGCAACCCCGAAGCAAAAAGTACCAACCAGAAAGCCGCTCAGGAGAACGAAGAACAACGCGTCCCACACCGCCGGAAATCCCAACAGAAGCACTCGCAGTTGCGCTTGGACTTCAGGCGACGCCGTATCGAACTGCGCACGCCAAGCAGAGTTGACAGCGAATATATTTACCGACACGCCGATGAGTTCTACAAAGCCCCAGAGCAACAAGCAGATCAACCCGAAGCCCGCAAGAGCAGGCGAGCGCCTCCAGAGAAGCACGGCTGTTGCTGCATATGCCAACAATGCAAAGAAGATATGCACATAGTTGACCCAAAGCCGCGCTAGGTAGGTCGAGTTTTGGTGCAACTGCACAATCTCGTCGAATCCTTGCGGGCTCGCGTACAAGCGAGGAAGCAACCAAAGCAGAAAGGTCGTTGCAGCCGAAAGGATGGCTGCGACAGCGGCGACTCGATAGGACGTGGCGGTCATGGTGCTCACGAGGGGGCTAACGCTTGAGTTAAGCCGCCCCGCAGCGGGGCGGCGGACGCGTGCTAGCGTAGCGTAGGCACGTGGCCGACGCCACGATGCGGGGTCGGCTTGAACGAATTGTTAGGTGTCACTCCGATTACTTGCCCGCTTTCTCGCGTAGTTTGTTGATCCTGGTGATGATGCGCTTACCTATCGCTAGCTTGAGGGCAGATGGGAAGCTGGAGAAGTAGCGATCAGCCTCCTCTATTGCTTCATTAAACCGGCCAAGCTTAATTAAGCAGATTGTTAGGCGATCAAGGATGTTAGGGTCGCCCCAATTTGGCCCGACTCCCATCTCTGCCACAAGGCCTCGCTCCAAGGTCATAGCCTCATACTTACGCATATCAACAAGGGCTTGCCGATATTGGACTACAGCCTGAGAGGCGTCCGTGGACTCTAATAACCGAGTGTCTGCCACATAGGCCCGATTTGCATTTCTTAGCTTGTGATAGAGATCAATGGCTGTGTAGTCAAAGTCGCGGCCGTAATTTATCCAGTTGATGAGTTGCTTGCCGTAGTGGTTGATTAGCGAGTCTTCGAGTTCTTCAGCTTCTTGCTCGGTAAGCCCGTCAGCGTGGATTTCAACAGAGTAGTACCCAGCAAGCCGCTCCGCTACATACTTTTTCCATGCAGCATGTCGGTCCAGAGACCATGCACGACGGCCTGTACCTTTTCCGACATAAAAAATATCTCCAGCTCGATCGCGGTGGAAATAGACGTAAAAGTCCTTGCGAGTCTCCATAACCTGTCAGTGACACCTAACTACTAGTAGACCCCAAATCGGGGTATAAGCCGAACATTGCCACCGGCCGCAAACCTCTGTCAATCGGAAAAATCCTACGGATTTCAGCGGCATATTCCGATAGCGCGATCGCGATCGCGGGGTCACCATCGTCGTAATAGACGGCATCAATCCCCCGATATGAATTATCACGGCGCCCAGCCCCCGGTATCAGATCCCGATCGACCGCCTGCTGCGCAGGTTCGTAACCCGCGTTTGTTGGACGAAGTTCGCAGCCGTTTACGGGTGAAGCACTACAGTGTGCGTACGGAGGCCGCGTATTTGTACTGGATACGACGGTATATCCACGCCAATGGCCTGCGTCATCCGCGCGAACTTGACGGGGTGGCGGTGGAGCGTTTTTTGTCGCTGCTGGCGACGCGGGACAACGTGGCGCCGAGTACGCAGAATCAGGCGCTGTCGGCATTGTTGTTTCTGTATTGCGAAGTGCTCGGCGTGCGGCTGCCTTGGATGGAGAATGTGGTGCGCGCCAAACGGTCGCGGCGATTGCCGGTGGTGTTGTCGAAGGGCGAGACCGCGGCGTTGTTGCGGCATCTGTCCGGGCGCGAGGCGTTGATGGCGGGGCTGTTGTACGGCAGCGGGCTTCGCTTGATGGAGTGCGTGCGATTACGCATCAAGGACGTACATTTCGAACGCAGCGAGATCACGGTGCGCGACGGCAAGGGCGGAAAGGATCGCAAGACGGTGTTGCCGGCGTCGCTACGCGAAGCCTTACGGTTGCAAATCGACACCGCTCGACTCAAACACTTGCGCGATCTCGACGAGGGGTTCGGCGAGGTGTGGCTGCCGCATGCGCTGGCCCGCAAGTATCCGAACGCCGGCAAGACATTGGCGTGGCAGTACGTGTTCCCGGCGTCGCGTCGTTCGATCGATCCGCGCGACGGTACGCAGCGGCGGCATCACATCGACGAGAAACAGTTGCAGCGCGCGGTGTCGGCCGCCGCGCGGATGTGCGGCATCGACAAACCGGTCAGCCCGCATACGTTGCGGCATTGTTTCGCGACGCATTTGTTGGAAGCGGGTTCGGATATCCGCACCGTGCAGGAATTGCTCGGCCACAAAGACGTGGCGACGACGCAGATTTACACGCATGTATTGAATCGCGGGCCGGGCGCGGTGTTGAGCCCGTTGGATCGTTGATGGCGGCGAAGACGGATTCGGCGGGGGTTCGCTGCGGCGGACGTTCGTTGCGGCGTGCGCGAACGTCGCCTGTGCGAAGGCGGCCCGTTGGGATTTTCAGCGGAGCTTCGCTCCGCTCTACGTGATGCAGACGCAAAAAAACGCCGGCGGTGTTCCGCCGGCGTTTCGTGTCGTCTCGAAGCCGCTTCGATCGCGACGTTCCGCGATGAAGCCAGCGATCAGTTCAGCGTGCAGGTCGGCGGTTTGGCAGAGGTGAACAACGCGCTGGTGGCCCATTCCGGATGATCGATGAACGGGTTGCGGTTGCCCTGGAAGCTGTAGATCACTTCGTTGCGCGCTTGTTCGGCGGCATCCGGCGGGTCGGCTTGGTGCCACGCGATCAACGTGGACAGCAGGCCCATGTAGGCCGGCGAGCTGGAGGTGGCGACGATCAACGCGGGGTTGTCGGTCAATTCCAGATCCGGTTCGTTCTGGCCCGTGGTCGGATGCGTGCCGCCTTCGTAGCGAATCGCCATGTACAGCACGGCACGCGCCATGTCGCCCTTGCGCTTGCCCCAGGTCTGGAAGTAGCTGGCGTTGAACCAGTTGGAGTTGCCCGGATACACGCCGGTGCCGCCGCCCGCGCCGTTGTAGGCCTCGGTCGGACGCTCGGTGCAGCCGCTGCAGTTGCCGTAAGGCTTGTTGCCGCGATCCGAGTTGTAGTTGGCGTCCGACGCATACAGCATGTGGGTGTCGGTGTGCGGCGAGTTCGGCAAACCGAGGTTGCCGGTTTCGTTCGGGAAGCCCAGCGATTTCGGCCAGGTGTGTTCGCGGTTGTACTTCAGGCCGCTGCCGCTGCCCGCGCGGTCGGTGACCTTGAGGTAGCTGTGGTTGCGGTACACGTCGAGCACGCGGCCGGAATTCAACGGGTCTTCGTCGGCGATTTCCAGGATCGTCCAGGTGTTGGTGGTGCCGCCGCTGTACGGATACGCGGTGTGGCCCTTGATCGTGGCGTGCAGCGAGCAACGCAGTTGCGACGGGCTGCTGGTGTTGACGTGCTGGTAGTAACCGGTGCCGCCACCGCCGCCCGAGGCGACGTTGAAGTTCACCACCGTGTTGGCGGCCGGCTTCGCGCCGCCGGCGTCGGTGATGTTGTTCGCGACGATGGTGAAGGTGCAGGCTTCGCCGGCCACCAACGCGGTGTTGGTGGAGATCGAGAAGCTGGTGCCGCTGCTCGGGTAGGTCAGCGTCTTCGTGCCCGACGCGCACGACAGCGTGAACGCGCCGGCCGCGGCGGTGACGCTTTCGCTGAAGGTCGCGCCGAGGTTGCCCGCGGCCGGGAAGTCGGTCGCGCCGTTGACCGGCGTGGTGCCGGTGACGGACGGCGGCGTGTTCGGCGGCGTGGTGGTGAAGGTCTGCCCGGCGTTGCAGCCGCCGAAGCTGGCGGTGGCGGGCGCTTGCCACGTGAAGTTGGCCGAACCGGTGCCGGTGCCGGCGAGGCGCAGCGAACGACCGGCGGGGTCCGAGCCGGTTTCCGACACCGACAAATTGGTGCTGGTCAAACCGGCGGCCGGACCGTTGCTGGCCTTGATCTGGCCTTCGTAGCTGATGAACTTGACGACCTGACCGCTCGGATTCACCAGCGCGATGCCGTCGTTCGGGCCGTTCTGGATGCCGTTGGTGGGGTAGCTCAGCGTAGCGATGCGCACTTGGCCGCCGCAGGTGACCAGGCTGCCCGCGGGCACCAGGTCGTTGTCGTAGGTGACGGCGGCGGTGGGCGTCGAGCCGTTGTACAGATACACGCGGTAGCTGGTCAGCGTTTCGCCGGCGGTGGCCACGATCTCGATCCGCTCGCCGGTGTCGCCGGACGAAGTGGAATCGTCGTAGTGGAATTCGTTGATGAAGACTTCCGCATGGGCGGCGCCGGAGCACAACAGCAGGGCGCAGGCCAGGGGTGACACCTTGGACAGCAAACGCGTCATAAGCGGGATCTCTCTCGGATGGAAGGAAGGAATCCGGACGTCCCGGGCGGATTCCGTGCGACGGGTCCGACTGCGTCGGCCCGCGACGTTCCTGCGCGGCCCCCTGCCGCGGGAACGAGCCCGAATGACACCGATCGACGGGCTTGAGAAGCGCCGGGACCGAGCGGCCGCGGCGAAGGACGCCGCAATCTAGCCGAGTCGTGTGACAGCCGCTAGCGGGGATGCGAAAAAAGCCGAGAAAAACGCCGCTCTCCGTACCGCCGCGAAGATTCGGGTACGGAAATGCGGCCTTATCGCGAACGAGTCGCGAATGACGCGCATCCCGTCGGACCTGGAAATCGCTTCGGCGACGTACCGCACCGAACCCCGCTCCGCTTCGATCCGACCGTCTCCGCTGCTAGCCTATCGCGATGTCTTCGCCTCCCGCTTTCCCGATCGCCGAACTGTTGCCCGCGATCGTCCGCTCCCTCGCCGACGTGCCGCGTCTCGTGCTCGAAGCCCCGCCGGGCGCGGGCAAAACCACCCAAGTGCCGCTGGCCTTGCTCGAAGCGCCCTGGTTGGCGGGCCGCAAGATCGTGATGCTGGAACCGCGTCGCGTCGCCGCACGCGCGGCCGCCGGTTTCATGGCGAAGCAACTCGGCGAAGCGGTGGGCGAGACCGTCGGCTATCGCATTCGTTTCGAGAACAAAACCAGCGCGAACACGCGGATCGAAGTCGTCACCGAAGGCATCCTCACCCGCATGCTGCAGGACGACCCGATGCTCGAACGCGTCGGCGCCGTGCTGTTCGACGAATTCCACGAACGCCATCTGGCCGGCGATCTCGGCCTCGCGCTCGCGCTCGATGTGCAAGCGGGCCTGCGCGAAGACCTGCGCATCGTCGCGATGTCGGCCACGCTGGACGGCGAAGGTCTCGCGCGCTTCCTCGACGCGCCGCGCTTGAGCAGCGCTGGCCGCAGCTATCCGGTGACGATCGCGCATTTCCCCGCGCGTCGCGACGAAGCGATGGCGCATCACGTCAAACGCGCGGTGGCGCACGCGCTCGCGCAGCATCCCGGCGATGTGCTGGTCTTCCTGCCCGGGCAGCGCGAAATCGGCACGGTGCAGGCATTGTTGTCGTCGTCGTTGAGCCCCTCTCCCAGCGGGAGAGGGGTTGGGGTGAGGGTCGGCGAAGCGACGAAGACGGCAACCCCGCGCGCGCCAGGAGAAGCAAGCAGCGACGATCCCGAAATTCTCGCGCTGCACGGCGAACTCCCCGTCGAGCAACAAGCGCGCGTGCTGCAGCCGTCGAGCGACGGCCGTCGTCGCGTGGTGCTGGCGACGAACGTCGCCGAATCCAGCGTGACCTTGCCCGGCGTGCGCGTGGTCATCGACACCGGCCTCGCGCGCGAACCGCGTTACGACCCGAACAGCGGATTTTCGCGCTTGGATGTGGTGAAGATCGCGCAGGCCTCGGCCGATCAACGCACCGGTCGCGCCGGTCGCGTCGCGGACGGTTTCGCGTATCGCTTGTGGCCCGAATCGCAGCGTTTGGAGCCGCAGCGTCGTCCCGAAATCGCGCAAGTGGAGTTGGCCGGATTGGCGCTGGAACTCGCCGCCTGGGGCAGCGCTGCGCTGCGCTTCGTCGACGCGCCGCCGCCCGGCGCCTTGGCCGCCGCGCGCGATTTGCTGCAGCGTTTGGGCGCGTTGACGCAGGCCAACGCCATCACCGCACTGGGCCGCGACATGCTCGGCGTCGGCACGCATCCGCGACTCGCCGCGATGTTGCTCTCGGCGCGCGATGGCGACGAACGCGCACTGGCGTGCGACCTCGCGGCGCTGCTCGAAGCGCGCGATCCCCTACGACCCGCACCGGGCGCGCCGCGCAGCGATGCGCTCGCCGCGCGTTGGCAAGCCTTGGCGGCGTTTCGGCGCGGGCGCGCGCCGTCCGACGCCTCGCGCAGCGGCCTGCAGGCGATCGACGCCGCGGCCGCGCAGTGGCGGCGACGCTTGCGCTGCGACGCCAAACCGCCGACCGACGCGCCCGCGCATGCGCTCGGCGATGTTCTTGCGCATGCGTTTCCGGATCGCATCGGCTATCGCCACGCCGGCGACCTGCGCCGTTATCAGCTCGCCAACGGCCGCATGGCGCAGGTGTTCGACGACAGCGCGTTGATCGGCGAGCCATGGATCGTCGCCGCCGAACTGCGCTTCGACGCGAAAGACGCGAAAGTGCTGCGCGCCGCGCCGGTGGACGAAGCGCACCTGCGTCGCGATTTCGCCGCGCGCTTCTCCGATCGCGACGAAGCGCGGTGGGACGCGACGAAACGCGCGCTGGTCGCCGAACGCGTGCAGCGGTTCGACGGCATCGTCCTCGATGCGCGCCCGGCCGGTCGCGTCGATCCCGCGCAGGCCGCGCGCGCTTTGACCGACGCCGTGCGCGCGTTCGGGCTGGACGCATTGCCGTGGCGCGAATCGCTCGCGCAGTGGCGCGCTCGCGTGCGCTGCTTGCGCGCGTGGATGCCGGAACTCGCGTTGCCCGATCTCTCCGACGAGGCCTTGCTCGCCACGCTCGACGCCTGGCTGATGCCCGCATTCGCCGGCAAAACGCGCTTGGACGCGCTGAGCGAAGACGAGCTCGCCGAGGCGCTGAAGTCCGGCGTCGATTGGGTCGCGCGCCAGCGCATCGATGCATTGACACCCACGCGCATGACCGTGCCGTCGGGCATGGAACGCGCCATCGACTACGCCTTCGACGCCGCCGCGAACGACGGCGCTGGCGCGCCGGTGCCGCCGGTGCTCGCGGTGAAATTACAGGAACTCTTCGGCCTCGCCGACACCCCGCGCATCGCCGACGGCCGCATCCCGCTCACCCTGCATCTGCTTTCCCCCGCCGGCCGGCCGCTGCAGGTCACCCAAGATTTACGCAGCTTTTGGGAACGCACGTATCCCGAGGTGAAGAAAGAAATGAAAGGGCGTTATCCGAAACATCCGTGGCCGGACGATCCGTGGTCGGCAACAGCGACGCATCGCGCGAAGCCGAGAGGCACATAAAACGCAGATTTTCTAATTTACTGCGTGGTTATAAGCGCTCGCTTTCGGTCAGAACCGGACGGCCACCCTACTTGCTATGCCCTCAACTGCCATGCACTTCCGTGCGTTGCGACTGCGAGTGATTGGCGTATGTCTTCCAAGTGGGTTTGTATTCGTCCGCTTGGTTGCCCCATGTTGCCCAGCCCTTGCGCGGCCCTCGCGCGAAGAGCTCCAGAAAAGGGCCAGGGCTGCATGATTCGATGAGCTCATACTGCTCATCCGGTTTGCGCGAATGCTCGCGCTTCATGGTTTTGATGATGTTGACTTGCCTGCGGCCAGGGGCAAGCGTTCTCGCATTCTTTCCGCGAACGCCGAACAGGATGATTTCGGTGGTGTTGCGGAAATAGAATCCAACGCCTCTACCGTCGGGTCCACCATCTTTGCGAACCTTGTGCCAGATGAGATTCGCCTTGTATTGAAACCCCCAGGCCGACATCACTTCAAGCCCTTCGGGCAGAAGAGCGTTCGGAACCCATAGATAAAGATGGGCTGTCGACTCGCATATATCGACGACGGGCAAATCGCAGATATCTTTCAGAGACATCGTGCCGTAACGATTCAATCGCTTATGTTCGGGAGCGACTTTTCCGGTTCTGTTCTGGAATTGCCACGGGGGATCCGCAAGAATGGTGGCGAAGCGGCGCTTGCCAACCCGCTTGAGCAAATCGTCGGATGCGCTTTTCATTCTTGCCAATCTTCGATGAGTTTAGGAGTAATACCGAGGACCAAAACTGGGCAACCGCCGTGTCTGCCGGCTCTCAGACGGTAAAGCAACTTCCCCATCCATGTCGTGCTTGCGCCGTACTTCGACATGATTCCCAACTGCTTGAATACAGGATTCAACGAGGCGCTTCGTGTCAAAAGGATTGCAGCACTGATGATGCCCGCCTCGTGAAAAGCTCGGAAGGCATAAAGATCGCGGTCGAAAGTTTGATCTTTGCTGTTCCATTCAAGGTCGAAAGCCACGCGATTCTTGACGAAATCGATTTTGTGGCCATCGAGAAAATCTTCGATGCAATGTTCGGTGCGCTCGATGCCTTCCTCCCCATGCGTGTCGATTTTCACGACGAGATCGCCTCGAACTCTCGTTTCGTACCAACCGTCGGGGCGAAGCAATGAAGCGACATTTTTCGGGATTCGCGACTCGTTCCCTCCGGGCGCGAGGATGTCGTCTTTAGTGATCCGAAATTTGGTCAGTGCGCGACAAATCTCGGCATACTCATCCGAGCATGTCGTTTGCAGCACCTCTGCGGCATGCCTGAAGTTGTGGACTTCATACAAATCATGAAGCGCTTCAGGAATCGGAGGAATGTGATAAGAGCCGAGCATGCCTCGCAGTGTACTCAATCCGTCGCAGAATTCGCGACGGGAAGATGCGATAGTCCGATCTCAAATTCTGCGCCACTCCCCCGGCCCCAACCCCTCTAGCCCCCAAGCCCCGATCGCCACGCGTACCAATCGCAGGGTGGGCAATCCGACGGCGGCGGTCATGCGCCGCACCTGGCGGTTGCGGCCTTCGCGGATCGTGATGGCGAGCCACGCGTCGGGCACGGTTTTGCGGACGCGCACGGGCGGGTCGCGGGGCCACAGCGCGGGCGGGTCGATGCGCTCGATCTTCGCGGGCAAGGTGCGGCCGTCGTTCAAGTCCACGCCGCGTCGCAGCGCGTCGAGCTGCGCGTCCTGCGGTGCGCCTTCCACCTGCACCCAATAGGTTTTCGGCGCTTTGTGCCGCGGGTCGGTGATGCGATGCGCCAGCGCGCCGTCGTCGGTGAGCAGCAACAGACCTTCGCTGTCGTGATCGAGCCGCCCGGCGGGGTACACGTCCGGCGGCAGGCCGAACGCGGCCAGAGTGCGCCGCGGCGGGTCGCTGCGGTCGGTGAATTGGCAGAGTACGCCGTAGGGTTTGTTGAACGCGATCAGCATGCGCGACGACGATGCGGGGCGGGACCGTTCACAGCCTAACCGCTGCGCGCGTCGTATGCTGAGCACGACCCTTTCGGAGCGCAGGTATGAGCGAACGCGACCTCACGCCGTTGTCACAACGCTGGCTCGGAAAAGCCTGGGAACACGCCACCGCCGCCGAGCGCGCGGTGCTGACCCAATTGCATCTGCGCCAACGCACCAGCCGCGCGCCCGCGCACATGGCGGCGGACGAGCGAAGTTTCGGCGAACGCGTCGCCGACGACGTCGCCCGCTTCGGCGGCTCATGGGGATTCATCGGCGGCTTCGGGGTGTTTCTCGCGCTGTGGGTGATCGGCAACGTGTGGTTGCTGCGCGCGCATCCGTTCGACCCGTACCCGTTCATTTTCCTCAACCTATTGCTGTCGATGCTGGCCGCGCTGCAGGCGCCGGTGATCATGATGAGCCAGAACCGCCAAGCGGCGCGCGACCGCGACGCGGCGGAGCACGATTACGCCGTGAACTTGAAGGCCGAACTGGAAATCATGGCGCTGCACGACAAACTCGACCAACTGCGGGTGGAACAGCTCGAGAAGATTCTGGCGGCGCAGGGCGAGCAAATCGCGTTGCTGCAGCGGTTGCTGCAAGACGACAGACATTAAGGCGCGGCTCGAAAGCCGCTTCGGTGCGCGCGCGAATCAAGCGCAACGCCTGCCCCTCATCCGGCGCGTTGCGCCACCTTCTCCCCGCTTGCGGGGAGAAGGGAATAGGCATGTTCCCCGCTTGCGGGGAGAAGGGAATAGGCATGTTCCCCGCTTGCGGGGAGAAGGGAATAGGCATGTTCCCCGCTTGCGGGGAGAAGGAAAAGAAGACGCACTGTTTGCGGGGAGAAGCGAGGGCGACTCCCACGCTGGAAGATTTGAACAGGCTCTTAGGGCGCGGGTTTCACGAACCGCAGCGTCATGCGATCGCTTTCGCCGATCGCGCGATAAGTCGCGGCGTCTTCGGGATCGTGACGGTTTGTCGGCGGCAGCGTCCACACGCCGTTTTTGTGATCCGCGCTGTCCTTCGGGTTCGCGTTGACGTCGCTCTTCGCGTCGAGACGGAAGCCGGCGTCGGTCGCGAGCCGGATCACCAGTTCCTCGGTGAGATAACCGGATTTCTTCATCGCGTCCAACGCGGTGCCGGGTTTGGCGCGATGGTCCACCACGCCCAAGGTGCCGCCGGGTTTGAGCGCATCGTAGAACGCTTTGAAATACAGCTCGGCGGTGCCGCCCGCCACCCAGTTGTGGACGTTGCGGAAGGTCAGCACGGTGTCGACGCTGCCCGGTTCGGCGAACGACGGCTGTTTCGGCGCGAACAGGCGCAGCTCGGCGCGATCGAACTGCGCCGGATGCGCGGCGAGACGCGCTTTCAGGTCGTCGAGATATTTTTGCTGCGCGTCGCGGCTGCGCCCCTCGGCGGCGGCCATCGGGTCGACCATCGCCGCGGTGTAGCGGCCGCCGTCGCGCAAATACGGCGCGAGAATTTCGGTGTACCAACCGCCGCCGCCCGGGGTGATTTCCACCACCGTTTGCGTCGGCGTCATGCCGAAGAACGTCAGCGTTTCGCGCGGATGGCGATACGCATCGCGCGCGACGTTCTTCGGATCGCGCCATTCGCCGGCGATGGCGGTATCGAGCGGAGCGACGCGCAGCGGCGCGGTCGCCGTGGCCGCGTCGTCGCGCGCTGTGGCGCAGGAGACCAGCAAGGGCGCGCACAGCGCGAGCGCGAGGAGCGGGCGAAGCGACGACGAAAGCGGCGAACGAAGGCGCATGGCGGCGAGTCGGCGGGGGACGAGGGTCCACAGCGTACCGCAATTCGTCCGAGGGCCGATGAACGTCATCGGTCAACGCCGCCGGTCGACGCGATCCGCTGCGTTGCGCCATCGCGCCGCGACGCGCGCCCTCAACCGGCAGACCCGGCCAAGCGCATCGCGTCCGGGTACGGCGGCACGTCGAAACGCTCGCCCCCGGCGAGCCGCGTCTGCACGTCGCGCCACCACGCCGGGTCGAAGATCTCGCCGTGCACCGCGCGCAACCGTTCGCGCAGCGCGGGCAGGATGCCGAGAAACTGCGGGAACAATTCCGGGAACACATCGTCGGGCCGCGCGTACAACCATTCGTCGAGCGGGCGGGTCTCGTCTTCCTCGCGCATCGGCGGCACCGCGCGGAAGGCGCATTGCTCGACCAAACACAACTCGTCGTAATCGTAGAACAGCACGCGGCCGTGACGCGAGACGCCGAAATTCTTCAGCAGCAGATCGCCGGGAAAAATCCCGCTGCGCGCGAGGTCTTTGATCGCTTGGCCGTAATCGAGCACCGCGCGTTCGGCCGCGAGCGCGGGCGCTTCGCGCACGAACAGATTCAACGGCCGCACCCGGCGCTCGACGTAGCAATGGCGAATCAGCACCTCGTCGCCGTCGAGCTGCACGGTCTGCGCGCATTCGCGCAGTAGTTCGTCGAGGATGCCCGGCGCGAACTGTCGTTTCGGGAAGCGCAGCCGCAGAAACTCCTGCGCATCGATCAAGCGGCCGATACGGTCGCGACGGAACACCAGGCGATATTTCTCCTCGACATCGGCGCGCACCATGTCCTTGGGATACGCGAACCGGTCGCGGATCAACTTGAACACCACCGGATAGCCGCGCGGCGTGAACACCGCCATCACCATGCCGCGTTCGCCGTCGGCGGCGACCAGCTCGCCTTCCGGGTATTCGGCCAGATGCCGAAAGATTTGCCGATAGCGTTCGGTTTTCCCTTGTTTGACGCGGCCGACCACGGTGAACAATTCGTCGAGCGGTTTGCGCGGCAGCAAGCGGTGCAGGAACGCGACCGCATCGCCGACGCGAATCAGGTCCGCGTGGAAATAGCTGCGCGAAAATCCGAACAGGATCGAGATTTGCTCTTCGTCCGCGATCAACGCGTCCGCGCGCACGCCGCCGACCTCGCTGACCAACGCGACCGCGATCGGATACGACGCGCCGGACGCGCCGTACGCGAGCCCGATCAGATAGGCGCGGCGTTCGCGGTAGAACGGCGCGGTGAGCATCGTCGTCGCCACCACGCCGCGGCCGCGCAGCGCATCGGCGACGGCGCGCGCGCTGGCGTCGAGGTCGGCCCAACCGTTGCGATAGTCCAGCGCCGAAAACAGCGCGCGCCACCCCGTCGCGTCGTCGTCCAACGGCACGTTGCGCGTTTGTCCGGGGCAGGCCGGATCGCCGGTGGGCACGATCTCCAGCGCCAAAAACTCCAAATCCGGCGCGACCCCGTCGATCGAGAAGAACCGCCGCACCAGCGAGTTGTAGAAGGTCTTGTACAGCTCGCGATCGGGCAGCGCGGCGATCCGCTCGGCGTAGGCGACGCGAATCGCGCGCCACAGCGGACGCGAACGCACGCGCTCTTCCAGCGCCGCCTCCAGTCGCGCCAGCGTTTCGCGCAGGCACTCGCCGTACAGATCGATGCGCGCGGCATTGTCCATCTGCGCGAGTTTCCAATCGCGCCGCTCGAAGCGTTTGCGCGCGCGCCGGGTGATGTCGGAAAAGCGCGCGTTGTAGTCGTCGAAGCCGTCGACGATCAGCGCGGCGGCGCGGCGTTCCGGCGCGTTCGCGCGCGGCGATTCGGAAGCGTGGCTCATCGCCGCAGTCTACTCCGATGCCGGCGTTCCGGCATCGGTCCGACGTCGATCCGCGCGAGCGAGCGAAATCGCCGAGAAGGCCTAGAAAACCATAAAAAAACGGGGGAAATTGGAACCGAGCGGGGCGCGGAATCGCAGGATATGAGACCCCTTCCCGCCATACTTTCGCCTCACCGAAAGACGCCCTTTCGAGCGCTCTACCGTCGAAGTCATCGGCGCCGAAAGCCGCTCGAAAACGGTCGCGACCGAAGTCGTCGTCCAAGTCACGACCGAGGCGCGAAATCTCGATGCCGACGCATCGATTCGATTCGCGAACGGTGAGACGCAGGACGCGTACAGTTTCGCTCGGTCCGCAAGGATGCGATCAGGATACGAGACATCGCCATCGCAGCCGCCGAGGCGCGGGCGAGCATCGTCTCACGGCACACGGATGTGCCGCCGGGCACCCCGCATCGCGTCGTCGTCCGCGTTCATCGCGCGGGCGGGCGACGCGCTCCCGTCCGACTCACTGCGCTCGCGCCCGCGGGCGCGCTCGATCCGTCGCATTCGACGGCGTCGCGCCGCCGGCGCGTGCGTCTTCGTTCCTTTCGTTGGTTCGTTTTCGCCCATTCCCCCGATCCGTTCTCAAGGAGAGACGCATGCAATTGTTCCGCACCGAAATGATCCACTTCCATCCGCCTCAGCGCGCGTTCGCATCGTCGCTGCGTCACGGACGTCTTCGCTACGGCTGTCGCTTCGCGCGCACGCGCGACGCGCAACCCGAAGCGCTCGTCGTCGCGCCGCGCTTTCCCGCACCCGAGACCATCGTGGTCGACGCCGATGCGCCGCCCGCGATGAATCGCGCCGCATAACCGGTAGGACGCAAGCCCGAACGTTCGCGCTTGCGGGCCTCCCGAAACGACGAAAGCCCGGCCGAAGCCGGGCTTTCGTGTTTCGCGGCGGTCTCGAATCGATTCGAAACCGAATCGCCAACGTCACAGGTGCTTGATGATCTCGTCCGCGAACTCGCTGCACTTCACTTCGGTGGCGCCGTCCATCAAGCGCGCGAAATCGTAGGTCACGCGCTTGCTGCCGATCGCGCCGTCCATCGCTTTGATGATGGCGTCGGCGGCTTCGGTCCAGCCCATGTAGCGCAGCATCATTTCGCCCGACAGAATCACCGAGCCCGGGTTCACCTTATCGAGATCGGCGTACTTCGGCGCGGTGCCGTGGGTGGCTTCGAATACCGCGTGGCCGGTGACGTAGTTGATGTTCGCGCCCGGGGCGATGCCGATGCCGCCGACCTGCGCGGCCAGCGCGTCGGAGAGGTAATCGCCGTTGAGGTTGAGCGTGGCCGAAACGTCGTATTCCTTCGGACGCAGCAGGATCTGCTGCAGGAAGGCGTCGGCGATGGCGTCCTTGATGATCAGGCCGGCGCCGGGTTTGCCTTCGGGAATCACATGCCACGGGCCGCCGTCCAGTTCCACCGCGCCGTAGAAATCGCGCGCGATCTTGTAGCCGAAGTCGCGGAACGCGCCTTCGGTGAACTTCATGATGTTGCCCTTGTGGACCAGCGTGACCGACTTGCGCTTGTTCTGGATCGCGTAGCCGATCGCGCTATGCACCAAACGCTCGGTGCCCAGGTACGACACCGGCTTGATGCCGACGCCCACTTGCACGGGCAGGTCGCGCGCGGGCGCGCCGATGCCCTCCAGCGCCTTGTTCCATTCGTCGCCTTTGGCTTTGGTGCCGAAGCGAATCTTGTCGAAGCCTTTCGGGAATTCCTTCTGCAGGAAGTCCAACACCTTCTGGGCGTCGGCCGAACCGGGTTCGAACTCGATGCCGGCGTAGATGTCCTCCGTGTTCTCGCGGAAGATCACCATGTCCACGTCGCCGGGCTTCTTCACCGGCGAGGGCACGCCCTCGAACCAGCGCACCGGGCGCAGGCAGACGTAGAGGTCGAGCATCTGCCGCAGCGCGACGTTGAGCGAACGGATACCGCCGCCGACCGGTGTGGTCAGCGGGCCCTTGATGCTGACCAAGTATTCGCGGCAGGCGTCGACGGTGGCGTCGGGCAACCAATTGCCGGTCTGGTTGAAGGCTTTCTCGCCCGCCAGCACTTCCATCCACGCGATCTTGCGCTGGCCGCCGTAGGCCTTGGCGACCGCGGCGTCGAGCACGCGCACGCTGGCGCGCCAGATGTCCGGGCCGGTGCCGTCGCCTTCGATGAAGGGGACGATCGGCCGATCCGGCACGTTCAAGCCGGTCGGGGTCTTGGTGATCTTGGCGCCGCCTGCGGGCACCGCGGGGGTGAAATCGGCCATTCGGTCATGTCTCCTCGGAAGCCGACGCGGCGTCGGCCAAGGCGGCTATTGTCGCGGGTCGCCGGGGTGGGGGGAAGCCCAAAGCGCGGGCGGCGACGAGGATCGCGCGATCGCTCCCACCCGCCGCCGCCCGCCCTCGCCCGTCGCCGTTCGCGCGCTGACTTCCGGCACGGGCTCGGGCCGTCGTTTCGGAGAAGGATGGCGACTCCTTTCCGACGGACGACCCCCATGCGGCTGCAGCGACGCGATCTGCTCAAACTCGGTGCGCTCGGCGCCGCCACCGCCGTCGTCGGGACATCCGTCAGTGGAGCATCCGTCGGTGGAGCATCCGTCGGTGGAGTATCCGTCGGTGGAGTATCCGTCGGCGCGGCATCCGCAGCGCCCGCGGCTTCGGCGAAGGCCGACAAGCCGCTCGACCTCCTGATTCTCGGCGGCACCGGACTCACCGGTCCGCATCAAGTGCGTTACGCCTTGGCGCGCGGGCATCGCGTGACGATCTTCAATCGCGGGCGCAAACAGCCCGAGTGGCCGGGCGAGGTCGAACAATTGCTCGGCGATCGCGACAAAAACGACTACGCGTCGATCGCGGCCGAAATCAAGAAGGGCCGGCGTTGGGACGTGTGCATCGACAACCCCAGCAGCGTGCCGCTGTGGATTCGCGAAGCGGCCGCCGTCGTCAAAGGCCACGTCGGCGCGTACACGATGATTTCGAGTTTATCGGCCTACGCCGATAACGCGACGCCGGGACAAGACGAATCCGCGCCGTTGGCGAAGTTCGACGGCGACTCGATGAAAGAAACCATGGCCAGCCTGCGCGCGGACATGAACAAATACGCGGGCCTGAAAGCCGCGACCGAAGCCGAAACGCGCAAGCATTTCGGCGCGAACGCCACGATTCTGCGACCGGGGTTGATCGTCGGCCCCGGCGACGAAACCGATCGCTTCACCTATTGGCCGCTGCGCATGCGTCGCGGCGGCGAAGTGCTGTGCCCCGGCGACGGCCGCGACCCGGTGCGCATCGTCGATGCGCGCGATCTGGGCGAATGGATGATCCGACTGGCCGAAACCAAAACCCGCGGCATCTTTAATGCGTTCGGTCCCGATTACGACCTCGACACCGCCGCGTTGTTGTACGGCGTGCGCGCCTGCACCACGCAAGGCGCGACACTCGTGTTCGTGCCCACCGAATTCTTGGAGGCGCAGAACGTCTCCGCCTGGGGCGATATGCCCGCATGGGTGCCGGCCGTCGGCGACAGCGCCGGTTTCCATACGCGCAGCAACGCGAAAGCCGTCGCCGCGGGATTGACGTTCCGCAGCATCGCGGACACTACGCAAGCGACATTGGCGTGGTTCGACGCTCAACCGGAAGAGCGCCGAAAAGCCGGCGCGCGGGCGGGAATCAAACCGGAGCGCGAAGCCGAAGTGCTGGCGGCGTGGAAGGCGAAGCGAGGCGGCTGAGCCGACGATAGGATGCTTTTGTGGGAGCGCCGGCAGGCGCGATCCGATCCTTCGCGATGCTCAACATCGCGCCTGCCGGCGCTCCCACAAGAGCGGGCGCTGGTTCGAGCGCGTCGTCGCGGCGTAAGATGCGCGCATGACCGACACCTCTCTCAAAATCGCCAGTTGGAACGTCAATTCGCTCAACGTGCGCCTGCCGCACTTGGAGCAATGGCTGCAGGACGCGCAGCCCGATGTGGTGGGGCTGCAGGAAACCAAGCTGGAAGACAATAAATTTCCCGATGCGGTGCTCGCGGGCGCGGGCTATCGCAGCGTGTTCGCGGGGCAGAAAACCTACAACGGCGTCGCGCTGCTGGCGCGCGGGCATGCGCTGGACGAGGTGACGATCGGCATCCCGAATTTCGATGACGCCCAACGGCGCGCGATCGCCGCGACGGTGAACGGGGTGCGCATCGTCAATCTGTACGTGGTGAACGGCCAGGACATCGGCACCGAGAAATACGATTACAAACTGCGCTGGCTCGAAGCGGTGCATGCGTGGATCGCCGATGAACTCTCGCGCCACCCACGTTTGGTAGTGATGGGCGATTTCAATATCGCGCCCGACGACCGCGACGTACACGACCCCGCGGTCTGGAACGACGACTGCATCCTCACCTCCACCGCCGAGCGCGCGGCGTTGAAACGCTTGCTCGATTTAGGTCTGCACGATGCGTATCGGCTGCATCACAGTGAAGGCGGCTTCTTCAGTTGGTGGGACTACCGCCAGGCCGGCTTCCGCCGCAATCTCGGCTTGCGTATCGATCTGACGCTGGTCTCCGACGCGCTGCGCGAAAAGACGGTTGCGGCGGACATCGACCGCGAACCGCGCACGTGGGAGCGGCCGAGCGATCATGCGCCGGTGTGGGTGCGGTTCGCGTAGGAACCCGGGAAAGCGCAGGGCCTCCGCCGAACGCGCGTGAGCTGCGCCGCGCGCCTTCGAGAGCGAAGCTCAGGAAAAGCCGGTGTTGTAGATCGCCGGCATGCGGCCTTTCCAGGCGTTCCACAGCGCTTGGTCCACGATCAGTTCGGCCATGAAGTGCGCGACATTGATCCGGCTGGTTTTGCCGGGATCGAAGAGGGCGCTGCGCGTCGGCGATGGGAACAGCTCGTAGGCGGAGACTTCGGCTTCGTCGATCAACGTGTCGGGCCTGACCGCGGCCCATTCGATAACGGCGTCGTTCTGTCCGATCGTACTCCGCAGATAATCCGCCGCGTTTTCGTTGTCGGCGTGCGGCGGCAGCAGCAGACGCATCGCGCCGATCGCGAACCGGTGGCCCGCAGGCAGCGGCTCGTCGAGATCGCGATTGCTGATCCCCGCTGAATTCATCAGTACGTATTTCACTGGCGCTGTCGGCGAGCAGTTGCGGGCGGCGGCGCACAGGCGCCGAGTCGCTTCGGTCACCAGGGCGCGCGGCGCGCCGTAGATGCCTTTGAAGCTGAGGTTGTGCCCCAGGCACGAGGCGATCGCCGAACAGCCCTCCGTGAGCCGTTTCAGTGCGGCGTCGTCGAGATCGAGCAACGTCGCCTGCACGAGGGACAGCGCCGGGTGCGCGTTGAGCTCGGCGGGCAATCGGTCGAGCGAGCGGACCACCGCCCTCACCTGCAGGCCGCGTCGCAGCAATTGGCTCACGAGCAGTCGACCGGTCGCGCCGCTCGCCCCGACCACCAACACCGTCATCGTTCCGTCTCCATTCTGCGCACTATTCCTTGCCGCGCCCGTTCCGTATCTCCGAACCAACGATCTTCCGAATCGCGACTCGCGTCGCTCGCCGCAACGATCAACCGCTGGCGTTCTCCGGCCCGGGCTTGCTCTTCAACGACGCCGCCATCATACCCAGCCCCGCCGCCAGCAGGCCGAACATCATCAGCGTATTGAACAGGCTGGTGGAGCGGAAATAGATCTGCAGGTTCGACAGGATACCGACGAACACGATCACCAAGCCCGCGGCCAGCAGCACCCAGCCGGCGATGGATTTGCCGTTGAAGAAGATCAGGCCGACGCCGAGGATGAAGGGAATCAGCGACAGGCCGAAACCGTTCATGCCCCACAGGTACCAGCCGCCGCCGCTGCTGACGTGCACTTGATTGGTGAGCAGCCAGCCGCCCGCGACGGCGCACATCAGGCCGATGAAGAATTGTCCGATGCCGCCCGGTGTGCCGCCTGCGCCGTTCATGTGATGCCCGCTCCCCATTGATATTCCGCGGCGATGATAGCGCGCCGGATCGCCCGCGGTTTCGAATCAATCCTTCCAGTAGCGCACGCGTCGGCGGTACAGCCGCCAGACCGCGGGCGACTCGAACGTGCTGACCGGGGCGTCGGCGGTCGCGGCGGTGTCGGCGTCGAACGTCGCCGCATCGTCGAGGATCGCACGCGTCAGCCAGCGTCGCGGCAGCGGGAGCCGCAGCGCCGCCCAGTCGATCGGCCGTCGCGAGGCCATCACGAAGCCCCATTCGCCGAACGAGGGCACGTAGATACGATACGGCTGCGTCCGTAAACCGGCCGCGCGCAACGTGGCGTCGATGCTCCAAAACGCCTCGCGGGTGAAGTAGGGCGAACTCGCCTGCGTGACCAGCACGCCGTCGGGACGCAAGCGCGACAGCAGGCGCGCGTAGAACTCGCGCGAATACAGCCGCGCGATGGCCTCGGTGCGCGGATCGGGCAGATCCAGCACCACCGCATCGTAGGTGCGCGCGTCGTGCAGCAGAAAGCGATAGCCGTCGGCGTTCGCCACCCGCACCCGCGGGTCGGACAACGCGCCGCGATTGAGCGCGACGATCGGGCCGAACTCGCGCGCCAGCGCGGTCATCCGCGGGTCGATATCGACTACGGTGACGCCGCGTACGCGCGCATCCTTCAGCACTTCGCGCACCGCCAAACCGTCGCCGCCGCCGACGATCAGGACTTGTTCGGGATGCCGCACCGCCGCGAGCAGCGGATGCGTCAGCGCTTCGTGATAGCGGTATTCGTCGCGGCTGGAGAACTGCAGTTCGCGATCGGAATACAAGCGCAGATCGTCGCGGAAGCGGGTGACGACGATGCGCTGGAAACGCGTGGTCTCCGCATGCAGCACTTGGTCGCGATACAGCAGTTCCTCGAAGCCGGAGACGATGCGATGCGCGCCGACGACGCCAGCGATCAGCAGCGCCAGCGCGACGAGCGCGATTCGGCGCGATCCGCGCAGGTCCGGGCGTACGGCGCGCGGCGACAGCAGCCACACCGCGGCGAGATTGACGATGCCGGTCAGCAGCGCGGTCTTCACCGCGCCGAAGGTGGGCAGCAGCACGAACGGAAACGCCAACGAGCCGATCAGCGAGCCGAAATAATCCAGCGACAGCGCGCTGGCGAACGCGTTGCGCCAACCGCCCGCGCGTCGCAGCAATTCGGCCAGCATCGGCAATTCCATGCCGACCAGATGCCCGATCGCCGCGACCAGCGCCACCATGCAGGCGAGATAGCCGCCGGGCGCCAGTCCGTTCGCGGCGTACAGCAACAAGCCGCTGAAACCGCCGAGCAGCGCCACCGCGATTTCGATGCGCAGCAAGCGCGGCAGCGGGTCGTCGCCGACCTCGCGCGCGGCGAACGCGCCGGTGCCCATCGCCGCCAGAAACGTGCCGATGGTCAACGAGAACTGCAGCGCGCTGTCGCCGTTGAGATACGTCGACAGCGTGCCGATCAACAGCTCGTACACGATCGCCGCGGCCGCGGTGAGCACCACCGCGATGCCCAACCGCCCCGGCGCGGGCAGCGCGTTCACTTGCCGCCCCAGCTTCCGAAATTGCGGCCGCCGCCGGAACGCATGCCGTCGTCGCAGTAGGTGGCGTATTGGCCGGTCGCCGGGTTGATGCGTTGCTCGCAGTCGTTGTCGCACTGCGCCAACAGCAGGAACGAGAGCAGAATCGCGCCGCCGCCGACCCATTGCCAAAGCGGGTGCGTACCGTCGAGCAGCGAGGGCGGAGGGCCGTTCGCATGACCGCTCGCGCGTGCGCGCGCCTGCCGCGCGTCGCGCGCGCGAACCGCGAACGCGCCGCCGGCTTCGCGCGACCAACGCAGCAGTTCGTGGCTGCCGACTTGCCGCCCCAGCGTCGCATCGACGCCGCTTGCGTTCGATGCGCGCGCGCCCCACTCGACCGACAGCCGCAGCGGCCCATTGCGCAGTTCGGCGCGTTCGGACGTTCCCTGCGTGCTCGCGTCGTCGCCGAGATCGCCGAAGATCGCGGTCTTGCGCACGCGATACCGCGTCTCCAAGCGATAGTCGCGATCGCGATAGCGCAAGCCTTGACCGGGCTTGAGCGCGGCGACATTCGCGGTGTCCGGCAACGCGATCGGCGACCACAGGCGCAGCCCATCGCCTTGCGCGTGGCTGAGCCAGCGGTGGCGATCGCTGCGCAGCGCCTCGTCCGCGCGCAGTCCTTGCGGGGCGAGCAGCCATTCGCGCCATTCTTCGTCGTCCGCGCGCAGGTCCGCGCAGCCGACGGCGACGTATTCGACGTCGTCGATCCAGAACGCATCGCCGACGCGCAGCAGTTCGAACGCAGCGCTCATGATCAGCCGACGATGCTGGCCGCGATCACGATCGACAATCCGAGCACGAACGCGCCGGCGAGCACGGCGACCGCGACGTTGCCTTCCTCGAAAATCTTGGCGTGCATATCGCCAGGCGTGAGCCGGTCGAACAGCCGATAGCCCAGCCACAGCAGCAGCGAACCGGCGGCGGCGTAGAGCAGCGTCAGCAGAAAGATCGTGAGGCTGTGCGGCATGGGGGGCTCCGAAGCGAACGAGGACACGAACCGCGTCGCTGCGCGACTCGTGCGAAGAAATAAGGAATGCGGGTCGGCGACATTCGAGTCAGCGACATTCAGCGCAACAACATTCAGCCTAACAGCCGCAGCAGCGCCGCGCGCGGCAGTTTGCCGGTGTCGTTGCGCGGCAGCGCGTCGACGATGCGCAATTTACGCGGCAGGAACACCGCATCCACGCTATGGCGCAAGGCGTCGAGAATGCGCTTCTCCTCCAGCCCCGGCGCGACCGCCAGCGCGGCGATGCGGCGCACGCCGGTGAGGGGGCACGCATCGAGCTGCAGCACCACGCCGTCGGTCACGCCCGGCACCGCCAGCAAGCGTTTGGTCAGATCGCCCAGCGACGCGCGCTTGCCGGCGATTTCCAGCAAATCGGCTTGGCGGCCGCACAGCGCGAAGCGGTCGTCGCCGTGCAGTTCGACGATGTCGGCCAACGTCACCGGCGCGGGCAAGTGCGGCGCCTGCACGACGGTGCCGTCGGGCTGCGGCATCAAGCGCACGCCAGGGTAGGCATGCCACAACGCTTCCTGCGCGGTGCGGCGTTGCGCGATCACGCAGGTTTCGGTGGAGCCGAACAATTCGCGCACTTCGCAACCGAAGCGCGCTTCCGCCGCCGCCGCTAAGGCTTCGGCGAGCGGCGCGGTGGCCGTCACGACCCCCGCCAGCGGCGGCATCGCCACGCCCGATTCCACCAACGCGCGCAAATGCACCGGCGTCGTGACCAACAAACACGGCGCGTCGCCGTCGCTCAGCGCGCGCGCCACGTCGTCGGGAAAAAACGGACGCCCGCGATGCACCGCGGCGTCGCACAGCAGCGGCAACAGAATCGACAGCTCCATGCCGTACATATGCTGCGGCGGCACGGTGGCGACGATGCGCGCATCGCCGCCGCTCGGCCACAAATGGCGCAAGGCCTCGAGATTCTGCGCGGTGCTGCGATGCAGGCTGCCCCAGGTTTTGGGGTTGGGCTTGGGCGCGCCGGTGCTGCCCGAGGTGAAGCCGATCATCGCCAGCGCACCCGCATCCACCCGCAGCGATGCGCCGTCGCCGCACGGCAACACCGCGGGCAAGACATGCAGCCGCGGCGGCGCGGGCGACAGCGCGGCGTCGGCGATGCAGTAACTGCCGGGATGCTGAGCGAGCACGTCGTCGATCGCCTGCGGCGTGCGCGACGGCGGCAGCAAATTGATCTGGCCGCGCACCGCGACCGCGCAGAAGGCGACGAGGAAGCGATAGCGGTCTTCGCACAGCAGAATCGCGCTGGGCGCGTCCGGGAGGGTCTCGGCCACGCCGGCCACGTCGGCCAGAAAGTGCGCTTGATCGGTCGGCGCGCCGTTGCCGAAGGCGACGACGCGCTCGCCCGGCCCAGCGGCCAGCGCGAGCGCGCGAGCGGCGGTCGGCATATGGAACACGGCGGACATCCCGCGATTCTCCTGCAGTTTTCCCGCAATGTCGGATGCCGGCGGCATCGCCCCTGTTCGCGAACGGTCCGGCGCAGCGCAGCGGCATTCGCGACGGCCGTACTTTACGCTGGCGGGCCGTTCGCCCTCAAACCGCCCGCCGCCCGTGAACTCGCTTCGCTTCGACGCCGTCGCCTGCCGCCTGTGGCCGTATCGTCGCGGCGAATCCGCCGAAGCCCGGGTGCGCGCCTGGCTGAGCGAGGCCTTGGGCCGCGCCGAATCGGAAATCGCACTGACGCGCGACGCCCGCGGCCGCCCGCATTTGGCGCCGATCGACGGCGAATCTATGGGTAACGGCGGCGAAATCGACGTCAACTGGAGCCACAGCGGCGACTGGCTGCTGGCCGCCTATGCCGTCGACGCGCGGGTCGGTGTCGATATCGAATGGTTGCGCCCGCGCACCACCGCATTGGCCCTGGCGCGTCGGTTCTTCGCGCCCGAGGAAACCGAGGCCCTCGCCCGCTTCGCCGACGCCCCGGCGATGCTGGAGCGCCAGTTCGTCCGCCTGTGGTGCGCGAAGGAAGCGGTGCTGAAGGCGCACGGGCACGGCCTGTCGTTCGGCCTGGAGAAACTGCGGTTCGCGCTGGACGACCCGCGCGACGACGGTCGCGACGATGATCACGACGACGGTCGCGACGACGGTCGCGACGAAAATCGCGACCTCGCCGAGCCCCCCGCGCCGCCGCGCCTCGTCGCCTGCGACCCCGCGCTCGGCGCGCCGCACGACTGGCGGCTGCGGGCCTGGACGCCGGCGCCGGACTATCTGGCGACGGTGGCGTGGCGGGCGACGGATCGATCCGAAAGCCACCCACGCGGCGAACCCGCATACTTTTGATCATGGCCCAATCCCTTCTTCCAGACGCCGCCCGCGCCGATCTCGACGCCGGCCTGCAAGCGCTCGGCCTCGACGCCGCCCTCGCCGAGCCGCTGGCGCGCTATCTCGCGCTGATGCTGCGCTGGAACGCGGCCTACAACTTGACCGCGATCCGCGACCCGCGCGAGATGGTGACGAAACATGTGTTGGACTCGCTGGCGATGGCCCCGTTCGTCGGCCCCGAGGTCGGCGTCGCGACCTTGGCCGACCTCGGCACCGGCCCGGGCTTGCCGGGCATCCCGCTGGCGATCGCCCATCCGGGGCTGCGCGTGACCCTGGTCGAGTCGAACGGCAAGAAGGCGCGCTTCATGCGCGAAGCTCTGCGCCAACTCGATCTGCGCAACGCCGAGGTGGCCGAATCGCGAATCGAAGCCCTGGACCGGCCCGGCGCGTTTCAGGCGATCACCGCCCGCGCACTGGCCACGCTGCCGCTGATTCTGGAGCTGGGCGGGCATTTGATCGCTCCCGGCGGCGCGCTGCTGGCGATGAAGGGCGCCCGGCCGGACGAGGAGATCGCCGCCCTGCCCGCCGGGTGGGCGGTCCGGTCGATTCGGCCGTTGACGGTGCCCGGGCTGGACGCCGAGCGGCATCTGGTGACGGTCGGACGCGCCGATGAGACCAAAGAGCGCGGCTGAAATCCGCTCGCGTCGCTCCCGAGCCGGGGTCGAGCAGGCATAATCGTACGTTCGGCCCGGCGCCCGGATGGGGGCCGGACCCGCGCCACGAAAAACGCCAGGATGCGCGTTTTCGGAAACGCCCGAGCCGCGGCTCGGACACCCGCACGCACCGACACCCGAGGTTCCGTTCCGTCCATGGCCCGCATCATCGCCATCGCCAACCAGAAAGGCGGGGTCGGCAAGACCACCACGTCGGTCAATCTGGCCGCCGCCCTCGCTCAGGCGCCCAAAAAGGTGCTGCTGGTCGATTTGGACGCCCAGGGCAACGCCACCATGGGCAGCGGCGTGGACAAACGCGAGCTGGCCGGCTCCACCTGCGACGTCATCCTCGAAGAGATGCACGCCGTCGACGCCATCGTGCGCACGCCCGAGGGCTTCGATCTGATGCCGGGCAACGGCGACCTGACCGCCGCCGAAATCGAATTGATGGACGAACCCGGCCGCGAACAGCGGCTCAAGCGCGCGCTCGAACCCCTGCGCGAGAAATACGACTACATCTTGATCGACTGCCCGCCGGCGCTGTCGCTGCTCACGCTGAACGCGCTGACCGCCGCCGATTCGGTGCTGGTGCCGATGCAGTGCGAGTACTACGCGCTGGAAGGCCTGAGCGCGCTGCTGCAGACCATCGACGCGCTGAAGGCCAAGCTCAACCCGCAGCTAGAGATCGAAGGCGTGCTGCGCACCATGTTCGACGTGCGCAACAACCTCGCCAACGCGGTGTCGGCGGATCTGATCGAACACTTCGGCGAAAAGATGTTCCGCACCATCGTGCCGCGCAACGTGCGCTTGGCCGAAGCGCCCAGCCATGGCCAGAGCATCGTGGCCTACGACAAAGGGTCGCGCGGCGCCATCGCGTATCTCGGCCTGGCCGGCGAAGTGATGCGCCACGAACGCGAGCGCGCGCAAGAACGCAAACAAACCGCGACGAATCCGTCGCGCCGTCCTTCCTCGGAGACCGCCGCATGACCGCCGCCAAACAAGCGCCCGCCAAGAAACGCGGCGGCCTCGGTCGCGGTCTGGAAGCCTTGCTCGGCCCGAAAGCCGCGGCCGAAGCGCCGCCGCTGCAGGCCACGCCCGCCGACACCCTGCGGATGATGCCGATCGACGCGCTCACCCCGGGCAAATATCAGCCGCGGCGCGCGATGGATCCGGCCAAGCTCACCGAGCTGGCCGAGTCGATCAAAGCGCAGGGCGTGATCCAACCGATCGTCGTGCGCGAGATCGCGAAGGACAAGGGCGGCAAGGTCTACGAAATCATCGCCGGCGAACGCCGCTGGCGCGCCTCGCAGCAGGCCGGGCTGCAAGAGATCCCGGTGGTGGTGCGCGAAGTCGACGACCGCACCGTGGTCGCGATGGCGCTGATCGAGAACATCCAGCGCGAAGACCTCAATCCGCTGGAAGAAGCGCAAGCGCTGCAGCGATTGATCGACGAATTCGACCTCACCCACGCCCAGGCCGCCGAAGCGGTCGGCCGCTCGCGCGCGGCGGTGTCGAACCTGCTGCGATTGCTGGAACTGCCGCCGGACATCCGTACGCTGGTGGAAACCCGCTCGCTCGAAATGGGCCACGCCCGCGCGCTGCTGTCGCTGGCGCCGCAGGCCGCCGTCGCCCTGGCGCGACAGGCCGTCGACAACGGCTGGTCGGTGCGCGAAGTCGAGCACCGCGTGCAGCAATTCGCCGCCGGCCAAGTGCCCGCCGCCGCCCGCGGCAAGAACGCCAAACCCACGAAAGCCAAACCGCAGGCCGACCTCGTCGCCCTCGAACGCGAACTGTCCGAATCCCTCGGCACCGTCGTGAATGTCCTGCACGGCCGCGGCAGCAAAGGCCGCTTGGTCATCCACTACACCGACCTCGACACGCTGGATGGGATTTTGGAGCGGTTGAAGGCGCGGGGTTGAGTCGGGCTGCCGTAGCACGCCTGTGCTACATTGCCGCCAAGTCCGCCCCGGAGACCATCGCATGGCGACGCCCACCACCACCATTCGCATTCCCGACGAATTGAAGGCCCGGTTGGCCAAACTGGCGGAGCAGGAAGGCACCTCGACCCACAGCCTGATCCTCGACGCCATCGCCGAAAAAGCCGATGCGCTCGAGCGTCGTCAATCCTTCCACGCGGAAGCGCGCGAGCGCTACGAGCGCTACCTCGAGAACGGCGAGGCGATTCCGTGGGATGAGATGCGCGACTACTTGCGTCGGCGTGTGCGAGGCGAATCGATCGCGCCGCCCCGGGCGCGCCGACTCGACGACTGAACCATGACCCGTGTCGTCGTTCTTCCCCGGGTCGACCTCGACCTGGAACGCATTCTCGAACACCCGCTGCTCCATGAAACCCTCGATCCGGAACAACGCATCGAAGACATCGTCGCGGCGTTGAACGTGTTGATGACCAATCCGATGATCAGCAGACCTGCGGAGGGAGGCTTTCGGGAACTGGTCATCGGGCGCGATCATCGAGGTTATCTCGCCCTCTATGCTTACGAGCCGCGCTCGGATGAAGCGGTCATCCTCGCCATCCGTTCGCAACGCGAATCTGGATACCAATCGCTATGACTACACCCCATCTGTCCGTCGTCGTCCCGGTCTTCAACGAGCGCGACAACGTCGAACCGTTGATCCGCGAAATCCTCGCCGCCCTGCGCGACAACTCGATGCTGAAAGGCGAAGCGTTCGAGATCGTCTACGTCGACGATTGCTCACGCGACGATACGCGCGATGTGCTCGCGCGGCTGAAGGCCGAGGTGCCGGAATTGCGCGTGCTCAAACACGTCAGCCAAAGCGGGCAGAGCACCGCGGTGCGCACCGGGGTGAAGGCCGCGCGCGGCGCGTGGATCGCCACGCTCGACGGCGACGGCCAGAACGACCCGGCCGATATTCCGAACCTGCTCGCCAAGCGCGACGAATCGCCGGCCGACGTCAAACTATTCGCCGGTTGGCGCGTGAACCGCAAGGACACCGGCAGCAAGCGTTGGGCGTCGAAATTCGCCAATGCGATCCGCAGCCGCATGCTGCGCGATTCCACGCCCGACACCGGCTGCGGCATCAAACTCTTCGAACGCGCCGCATTTCTCGATTTGCCGTATTTCGATCACATGCACCGTTATCTGCCGGCGTTGATGCAGCGCGCGGGTTGGAAAACGATCAGCGTGCCGGTGAATCATCGCCATCGCGCCAGCGGCGTGTCGAAGTACAACAATCTCAATCGCGCGCTGGTGGGCCTGCGCGATCTGCGCGGCGTGGCGTGGTTGATCGTGCGCAGTAAGCGCACCGCGATCGAGGAACTCTAAGCGTGGATCCCGTCTTCGTGGATGCGATGAATGCGCCGATTCCGTGGTTGGAATGGACCGGTTTGCATGCCTCGCCGTGGAAGCTGATCGGCCTGACCGGCGCGCTGATGTTCGGCAGTCGTTGGCTGGTGCAGTTCATCGCCAGCAGGCGCGCCGGCAAGCCGGTGATTCCACGCCTGTTCTGGTACATGAGCATCGCCGGCAGTTTGATGACACTGAGTTATTTCGTATTCTCGTCGAAGCAGGACTCGGTGGGCATCCTCCAGAACCTGTTCCCGGCGTTCACCGCGTGCTACAGCTTGTATCTCGACATCAAGCACCGCGGCTGGCACCGCGACCGGAATAGCCATTAACCCCAGCCACTGACCCGGCCATCGAACGGCGAGACCGCGCCGACGGCGACATACCGCGCGCGGCACGGTACGACGGGTGCGCCCGATTGGTGTAGTCTCGCCTCGGCCTCTGGGGAGAGGCATCACGAGCCGAGGGCATCATGGCGCGCTGGCGACGTTGGGGCATCGTGGGATTCGCGGCGGCCGCAGGGGTCGTGCCGACGACGGCGTGGGCGCAAGCCGCGCCCGCCGAGATCGTCCACTCGGTTTGGATCGCGACCTGCGCGGGCTTGGTGCTGATGATGCAGCCGGGCTTCGCGCTGCTGGAAAGCGGGTTCTGCCGCGCCAAGAACGCGGTCAACGTCATCATGAAGAACTTCACCGATTGCGCGATCGCCTCGCTGGCGTATTGGGCGGTCGGTTTCGGCCTGATGTTCGGCACCAGCTACGCCGGCGTGATCGGCACCAGCGACTTCTTTCCCGGCGGCGACGGCGCGTCCTTGGTGAACGTGCTGTACCAAACTTTTTTCGCCGCCACCGCCGCGACCATCATCAGCGGTGCGGTGGCCGAGCGCATCCGCTTCGTGCCCTATCTGGTGGGCACCGCGATCATGGTCTGCGTCATCTATCCGCTGTACGGCGCTTGGATTTGGGGCGGCACCGCCGAGAACCCCGGTTGGCTGCGCGGCATGGGCTTTCTCGATACCGCAGGCGGCGCTGCGGTGCACACCATCGGCGGTTTCACCGCGCTGGGCGCGTTGGTGGTGCTGGGGCCGCGCTTCGGCCGTTTCTCGCGGACGGGCGAAGTTCGCGAAATTCCCGGCCATAACCTGCCGCTCGCCGCGCTCGGCGCGTTCCTGCTGTGGGTCGGCTGGCTCGGCTTCAACGGCGGCGCGGTCGACCCCGATTTCCACGATCTGGGCCGCATCGTGCTCAACACGCATTTGGGCGCGGCCGCAGGCGTGCTCGGCGCGATGTTGACGCTCGCGATCCATCGCCGCCCGCTGTTGATGTCGGCGGTGATCAACGGCGCGCTGGGCGGGTTGGTCTCGATCACCGCGGGCGCGAAGTACATCGATCCGGCGTTCGCGGTCGTGGCCGGTTTGGTCGGCGGCATGATCTGCGTGGTCGGGCCGGCGGTGCTTCAGCGCATGAAGATCGACGACGTGGTGGATGCGGTGTCGGTTCACGGCTTCTGCGGCCTGTGGGGCACCATCGCCACCGGCATGTTCATGCGCGACCGACTGTTCGATCCGCAGCAAATCGGCGTGCAAGCGCTGGGCGCGGCGGTCGCCGCCGCGTGGGCGTTCGCGATCGGTTGGCTGCTGTACAAACTGCTGGATATGACGGTCGGCGTGCGCGCCAGCACCGAGCACGAACAACGCGGTTTGGATTACACCGAGCATTACGAAATCGGCTACGGCGAATTCATGGCCGCGCGCACCCATCGCGACCTCAGCGGCGAGAACTGAGCGTGTCGGGCGCGGACGGCAAGCTGGGTTTGAACTACCGGCGGCGCGTGATCTATCGCGCGCTGCAGGAAACGTTCCGCGACCCGCAAGTCGTGCGCGGTTATTTCGAACGGTGGCAGCGCGATCACAGCCACGAGGCGCATTTCGTCGTCACTCGGTTCGCCGCGGTGATCGCGAAAGAAGCGGCGTTCGATGCGCAGCAGAAATCCGAATTCCAGCGGCGCCTGTTCCAAGGCTTGACGCAGCCCTACGAGACGTTGCCGCGGGTGCCCGACGGTTGGATCGTCGAAACGCGCGGAAGCGCCGAGCCCGCGCCCGTCGCCTCGTCGCCGCCGTCGAACGCGCCGCCGCAGGTCGCGACAGCCGTATCGTCGCCGGGTGTCGCGCCCGCGACGAATGCCGCCGCGGAGGCCGCCTTCGGCGCGACCTCGCCGGAGCGCATCGTGTTTTCGGCGTTCGCGCAACCGCTGTGCGCGGCGATTCTCGCCAAGGCCGACCGACATCCCGGCGTTTTGCGTCAAGCCGTCGGCGATCTTCCCGGCGGCGACACCGACCAAGAACGCGCGCTGATGGAACGGTTCCGGCTGTGGGCGGAAACGCGTTTCCGCATCGACGCGCTGCCGCCGCTGCGGCATGCGGAGGATCTGCGCGCCTTCGCGCACGGCTTGTATCTGCTGGCCGCCGATTTGATCGGCCCGGTGCAGGCCGATCGCCTCTTGGCCGACGCCGCGGCCAACGCCGCGCGTTTACCGGAAGCGGCGCTGTTTTCGCCGCAGTGGTTGCTCTGACGGCGGGTCGAACGGGAGACGGCTAGGTTTCCGAGGCCATCGCGTTACGGAACCTCTGAACAATTCAGAGGTTCCGCCGCTATCCCGCCTCTCGTTCGAGAAGCGGGATAGCGCGGATAACGCAGTGCGATCCCCGCCCGTTACAGCGGGCTGTAATTGCAGCAGAAATCGGCTTTGATCGGCGAGCGCGGCAACGGATGCAGCCAAACGCTCGGGTCGTAACGCGGATCGGCGAGAACGAACGCGGAAGACGACGCCAACAACGCGACCGGGGCCTTCCAAGGCACGCTGCACATCGTTCTGCTGTCGGAAAAACGCATCCTCGTCGAGTAGCCGTATTGCGAATCGCCCGCGACCCAGGGGCTGGTGCTCATGCCCACGAAATAGCCGCCGCCGGTGCTTTCGGCGACATCCGCGACGGTTTCGGCGCCCGACAGACCGGCGGCGAACGTGCCATAGCGTTGGCCGGTGTAGGTGGCGGAGACGAAAGGCGTCAGCGTGTTCGGCACCATCAAATGCGTCCACACATCCGCGCTATTGGGATTCGTGGAATACGGGCCGACGACATTGCCCGCGATCAACAACTGTCCGACCGGCACGGCGCTGAAGCTACCACCCAATGTGGTGGTCACCGCCTGCGCGGATTCGTGGTCGGTGCCGGCGCCCCAATGGACTTGTTTCTTGAGGGCGCAGGGCGCCGTCGGGCCGGTCACGTAACTGGCGACGTACGCTTGCGACGGGGCTCCGGTGGGCGCCCGCGTATCGCCCACGGCGGTGAAACCGGGCGCGATGCCGGTGCTGCCGCCGTGCCGCACGATATCGTTGAAAATCGACCCGCCGCCCAGCCCGGCCGATTGCGTGCCGCACACGAACGCGCCGGTGTCGCCGTCCACTTCGAAGATCGCCGCGTTCGCGCCCAAGCCACCGGCGACGACCAAATGATCGGTCGCGCTGGGCGTGTCCACTTCGGCGATACCGCGACCGGACGTCGGCACGCCCGTCGGCATGCTGTAATCGCGCGTCCAAATCAAATTGCCCATCGTGTTTTCGGCGCGGACCACGCGGACGTATCGCAAGCCGCTCACGTTGTACTCGCCGACCGCGACCAAGTCGCCGGGGTTCGTTCCTGAAGCGGGCGTGCCGGTATTGGCGCGAATGATGTCCCACGAGACGTTGTAGCCGGCCGTCAGGCTATAGCCGCGATGCCAGACCATATTGCCGTTGCAATCGATCTTGCTGATGGTCAGCCGCGTGAGCTGCGGCGAGGTGGATTCGACCCGCGAGGCGACGATGGCGAATCCGCTGCCGTCGGTGTATTCGACGATGCCGCCGCCGTACTCCGAATATCCGCTGTCGTAGCTGTATCGCCACGACGGCGCGCCTAACGGCGTCGTGGCGTAGACGCGCTCGACGATGATGTTGCCGCCACCGGGCGTACCCGGCGGCATCTCCTGGGCGCCGACGGAGGCCATGCCGCCCCCGGGGCAATAACGTACATCGACGACGCCGCGCAGCACTTCTTTGTGTGGGTTGAGGCCCGAATGCACTTCCCAACTCTGCGCCGCGGCGGCGAAGGGCGCGAGCCCTGCGGCGAGCAGGCACAGCGCGATCCACCGCGGGCGGCGTCCGCGCATATTGCGTCTTGCGTTCATGTTCTCGATCTCCTTGAGCGTGCGAATGTTTCGCGTTCCGTGCGCGCGATCCGATCGATCGCTCCGATCGATATCCGAATCGCCCGCGTTCGACCGGCGTCGGCGCCGGCCCGAAACGAGGCTACGCCGCGAAACGGTCCGCGCGGCGCGAAATCGCGGGTCAAACCCGGGTCGAAATCGCCGGAAACGGGGCCGTTTTCGCGGATTCGGTCGCGTGGGCGAGCATTCGCGATTCAAACGATGAATCGCCGAGCGGAGGTTCGTGTACACGGCCGATGCGCGTCGCGCGCGTCGGCACGACCCAAACGTTCGCCCCCGCGCACCCGGTCGAAGCCGAGTGCGCGGGGGCGTTCATGACGTACGCTTCTCGCGATGTCGCGTCGCGAGGAGCGGTCGCGCTTACGGCCCGATCCCGCAGCACAGCGCCGCCGGAATCGTCGCGCGCGTCAGCGGACTGAGCGTGAGCGACGGCGAAATCGGCGTGGGCGATACCGCGAGCGAGGTCGCCGGCAGCAGCGCGACGACGGGCGCCGTCCACGGCACGCTGCACAGCGTCTTCATGCCGCCGAAGCCCATGCGCACCGAATACCCGTCGAGCGGGTCGCCCAGGCCGTCCCAGTTGCTGGACGTGGCGCCGACGAAATGCGCGCCGTTGCTGCTTTCGGCGACATCCGCGACGGTTTCGATGCCCGCCAAGCCCGGGCCCTGCGTGCCGTAACGCATGCCGGTGTAGCCGCCGGCGATGTAGGGCGTCAGGTTGATCGGCACCATCAGATGCGACCACACGTCGTTGCTGTTCGCGCCCAGATACGGGCCCACGATATTGCCGACGATCAGCAGTTGCCCGTTCGGCACGGTGCTGAACGTCGTGGCGCGCGTGGTGGTCACCGCCTGCGCGGTTTCGCTTTCGTTCGGCGAGCCCCAATGCACCTGACGCTGTAGCCCACAGGCAGTGCTGCGGTAGCTTGCGACGAAGGCCTGCGGCAGCGCGGTGGCCGCGGTGCGGGTTTCGCCGACGGCGGTGAACCCCGGCGCGATCGTGGTGCCGGAGGCGCCGTGACGGGCGATGTCGTTGAAGCGCGACAGCCCTTGCCCCGGCAATTGCGAGCCGCAAATGTACGCGCCGTTATTGCCGTCGATTTGGAAAATCGCCGCGTTGTTGCCGTAGCCGCCGGCGACGACCAGGTTATCGGCGAGCGAAGGCGTTTCGACCTCGGCGATCCCGCGACCGGTCAACACGGACAACGCGCCGGGCACGCTGTAGTCGCGCATCCAAATCAAGGTGCCGTTGTTCCTCACGCGCGCGACGCGGACGAAATTCGTGGCGCCGGTGTTGTACTCGGCCAATGCGATCAGATCGCCTGGCGAGGTGCCGAACGCGCTGTCGCCGGTGGTGGCGCGGATGATGTCCCAAGCGACGTGTTTGCCGGCGGTGGTGCCGTAGCTGCGGTGCCACACCATGTTGCCGTTGCAATCGACCTTGCTGATGGTCAGATGCGTTTGCACCGGCGTGGCGAGGGTATCCCAGGTGCCGACGACGGCGAAGCCGCTGCCGTCGGTGTATTCGACGATGCCGCGCCCTTCCTCGGAGCGGCCGCTGTCGTAGCTGAAGCGCCACGGCCCGGCGATGGGGTTCGCGGCGTTCTTGCGTTCCACGAGGATGTTGTTGAACCCGGCCACCGTGGGCGGCACGGTCTGCGTGCCCGTCGCCACCTGGCCGCCGCCCGTGCAGAACTGCACGTCGGCGACGCCGTGCAATCGTTCTTGATGCGGGTTGAGGCCGGAATACACCTCCCAGCTTTGCGCGGAGGCGGCGAAGGGCGCTAATCCGACGGCGATCAGGCTCAGCGCCAACGAAGACGGGCGGCGCCCGCGAGAGTTGCGTATTGCGTTCATGTTGTGGATCTCCTTGAACGTGCGATTCGTTCGCATTCCATGTTCAGGCGACCCGGCCGACGACCGGAGTCGCCCCTGTGTGGCCGGCGTCCGCGCCGGCGCGAAATGAGCCTACACCCGCGACGGCGCGCCGCGCGCATCGCGGCGACGAGCGGCGCGGCGTGGGGCATCCCGGGGTGCTCGCGCGGCGAATCGGACGCCGAACGCAGGATAAAGCCGGGCAAAAACGAGCGGCGCGATGGCGCGCGCACGACCTTCGCTCGACGGCGCGGTCGCACGCCGAATCAACCGGATATCGGCGATTTCGACCTTCGATTGGCCCGCGATGCGGCGAGCGATTCGACGATTCGCCGCACGCGGGCTTGCTTGCGGCGCGCGGCGGCGTGTTTATGGTGTCGACGGCCACAGCGTCGTGGTCGTCGAAAGGAATTCGTCATGGTCTCGTTGAAACAATCCCTCGCCTTCGCCCTGCTCGCCGTCGCCGCGGCGACCGCATCGCCGTTGTCCGCCGCACAAATCGGCGGGCCGATCATCGGCGGTCCGGGCGGAGGCGGGAGTTGGTTGGAAGGATGGACCGCGATCGTCTGCAGAAACCAAACCAACCCCTGGACAGGGCAGAGCAATGTGGTGTGCAACATCGTGGTCACCAACACATTCGAGCAGTGCCTTGGGGTGGTCGGGAATTGGACCAGCTCGGGTGGCTGGGTCGCTGCCGGTCATTACTGCGCCAGAACCACGCCTTGATTGGCCGCACGCACACGGCCCCGGCACGAACATCGCCGGGGCCGTGACGGGGCGGATCGCGCGATGGCGAATCGAATCGTCGCGAAGTCGAGCGTCGAGAGCCGCGCTGTCGAGAGCCGCGTCGTCGCGCGCCGCACGTGATGAATGGCGTCGCCGCGATCAGGGCGCGCGCGGACGCAACAGCCGCAACACACCGTACACCGCCACCAACGCCGCCAGCGCGACGGCAATCGCCGTCCACTCCTGCGCGGTCAGCGTGGCGGTGATCGCCAGCATCGCCAGCAGCGATACGGCGGGGATCAGCGCGCCGCCGGGCAGCACGAACGGCGAGGCGCCGTCTTGACGCAAATCGATCCGCTGCGCGCGCCACGCGGCGAGCGCGACGAAGCCGTAGGTCAGACAGATCGCGCCGCCGGAGATCAGCGCCAACGCATCGAACGTGCCGCCGAGCGCGAGCAACCACGCCAAACTCGCGTGCGTCGCCAACGCCAGCAGCGGCACGCGATGGGTCGCGGTGACGCGGCCGAACGCGCGCGGCAGATAACCGTCGCGACCCAGCGCGAACACCAAGCGCGAGGTGCCCAGCAGATTGCCCAGCATGAACCCCGCCATCGACACGCAGGCGGTGATCAACAGCGCGACGCGCCCGGGGGCCCACAGCGCGCCCGCGGTGTCGGCGACCGGCACGCCGCTGGCGCCGAGCTTCGCGCCCAACACGCCCTGGCCGACGATCTGCAGGCCCAGATACAGCAACACCACCAGCGCGATCGCGGCGATGGTGGCGCGCGGCACGTTGCGCGACGGGTCGCGCAATTCGCCCGACGGCACCAGCGCGGTTTCCATGCCGGAATAGGCGAACATCACCAGCACCATCGACGCGCCGAGCGCGGAAATCGACGGCACATCGCCGAACGCGAAGCTCACGTTGTTCCAATCGACGAACCAGATGCCGATGAGCGCCAACAAGAACAAGGGCGTCAGTTTGATCGCGGCCAGCGCGGCCACGGCGCGCGCGCCCAGCTTCACGCCGAACGCGTTCAGCGCGAACAGCGCGAGATACAGCGCCGTCAGCAGCAGGATGCGCGGCGTTTTCTCGGCGAACACCGGCATCAAATTCGCCATCTGCACCGCGAACGCCGCGGCGACGCCGGCGCTGGAGGCGACGTTGCTGATCCACATCAGCGCGCCGGCCACGAAACCCGCGAACGGCCCGAACACCGCGGTCAGATACGTGTACGGGCCGCCGGTGGCGTGGGTGCGGCTGCCGATCGCGGCGAAGCATAGCGCGACCGGCACGATGGCGAACGCGCCGGCGATGAGCGCGAGCGGCGCGGCCGCGCCCATGCCGCCGGCCAGCGACGACGGCATCTTGAAGATGCCGCCGCCGACGATGACGTTGATCACCGCGGCGGTGAGCGCGAACGTACCGACGGCGCGAATCAGCGCGGCGTCGCCTTGCAAACGGGACGGATCGGTCGAGGACACGGAGGCGGAGGCCATGGCGTCGCCACGGCGACGGAAGCGCGCAGCCTCGCACGCCGACGCCCGGTTTGACGAGCCCGCCCGCGGCATCTGTTGTAGGAGCGGCGCAAGCCACGACCTGTGGGAGGGCCAGCAGGACCGATCCAGCCCTGCGGCCCAACAAGCCCGACGCCAGAGATGCCTGTTAGGAAAAGCTTACGAGCGCAGCCCCTGCACCGTGTGTGGGAGGGCCGGCAGGCCGATCGGTCTGGTGCCTGTAGCGAGCCGCTGTTTGTAGGAGCGCCGACAGGCGCGACCGAAGATTCGAAGGTCGCCGCGATATGTCGGTACCCGATCGGGCCTCCCGGCCCTCCCACAAGAAACATGGCGGTCGCGGCTTGCGCCGCTCCTACCGCGACATCGCCGAACGCCGCCGCAGCGCTTCGGTTAGCATCGCCGCAGTCCTTCGGAGCCTTCGCATGCGCACGACCTCGCTCGCCCTCGCCCTCGCCCTCGCCGCCACGCTCGGCGCGACCGTCGCCCCCGCCGCGCGCGCCGACGACGGCATTCGTCCCGAAGTCGCCCGACAAGCGGAGCGTCTGCAAGCCGATGTCCTGCGTTGGCGCCGCGACATCCACCAAAACCCCGAACTCGGCAATCGCGAAGTGCGCACGGCGAAACTCGTCGCCGACCATCTGCGCGCGCTCGGGCTGGAGGTGAAGACCGGCATCGCCACCACCGGCGTGATCGCGGTGCTCAAAGGCGGCAAACCCGGCCCGCGCATCGCGCTTCGCGCGGATATGGACGCGCTGCCGGTCACCGAGCGCCACGCGCTGCCGTTCGCGTCCAAAGCCACTTCGACGTTTCGCGGCGAAACCGTCGGCGTGATGCACGCCTGCGGCCACGACGCGCACACCTCGATTCTGATGGGCGTGGCGCAGGCGCTGGTCGCGATGAAAGCCGACCTGCCCGGCGAAGTGATGTTCGTGTTCCAACCCGCCGAAGAAGGCCCGCCGGACGGCGAGGAAGGCGGCGCCGAGGAAATGCTCAAGCAAGGCATCTTCCGCGACTTCAAACCCGAAGCGGTGTTCGGCCTGCACGTGTTCAGCACGCTCAACGCCGGCAAGGTCGGCTATCGCAGCGGCCCGGCGATGGCCGCGTCGGACCGCTTCAACATCGTGATCCAAGGCCGCCAAACCCACGGCTCGCGGCCCTGGGGCGGAGTCGACCCTATCGTCGCCGCAGCGGATGTCATCGGCAGCGCGCAAACCATCGTCAGCCGTCGCCAAAACATCTCCAAGCAGCCGGTAGTGGTCAGCTTCGGCGCGATCAAAGGCGGCATCCGCTACAACATCATCCCCGACAGCGTGGAATTGATCGGCACCATCCGCACCTTCGACGAAGGCATGCGCCAAGCGGTGTTCAAGGATCTCGAAAACGTCGCCACGCACGTGTCCGCCGCGCACGGCGCCACCGCGCTCGCCAAAATCCCCGACACCAAGGGCAACCCGGTGACGGTGAACGACCCCGCGCTCACCGCGAAGATGCTGCCCAGCCTCCAACGCGCGATGGGCGCGGCGAACGTGGTGGAAATGGACTTGAACATGGGCGCCGAGGATTTCTCGTTCTACGCCCGCGAAGTGCCCGGGTTCTTCTTCTTCGTGGGTTCGACGCCGCCGGGGCAAGACCCGACGAAAGCGCCGTCGAACCACTCGCCGGAGTTCTTTCTCGACGAAACCGCGCTGGACGCGGGGCTCAAGTCGATGCTGCAGGTGGCGTTGGATTATCTGCATGGAGCGAACTCGCCGTAAAATGCGCGGACGCGTATCGCGCGCCCTTCCCCCAACAGGCTCACGAATGAAAACGACGATCGTCTGCATCGGACTGCTGTCCGCGGCTATCGCGGCCCCCGCGCTCGCGGGTCCTCCGTCGCCGCCCGATCTCGGCGGAACGTATCGCGTGCGAGGCGAATGCTACGACCGCACCACCGAAGGCGCGTACGTGCCGTGCGTCGCTTGGAACGCGTTGACGTTGACGCGGGATGGCGTCGCTGGGCGCTACCGCTTCGCGCTCGAAACGAATATGTTCGCGACCACGCAAGGCGGTTGTTCGTTGGAAGGCGCGATGACGCTGGAACGCGGGCAAAGCGGGTGGTCGCTGGTCGCCGAACGCGACGAGACGAACGCCTGCCCGATCCGGTTCGAAATCGGACGTCGCGCGTTGACGCTGACCTTGCCGGAAAACGAACGCGACGCCGAGTCCTGTCGTCGCTATTGCAGCAGCAACGCCTCGTTGGCGACCGATCCGTTTCCGGTGCGTTCCCGGAAGAAATGAACACCGCGCGTCGCGACGGCGAAACGTTCGACGCGCTCGCATCCCGGACACGCGCATGGCACACGATATTCCTCTCGGCCGCGAAGTCGCCTACCCGCAGCATTACGACCCCGGTCTGCTGTTTCCGATTTCGCGCCGCCTCGGTCGCGACGAAATCGGCATCGCCGACGCGGCCTTGCCCTTCATCGGCCACGATCGCTGGTACGCCTACGAATTGAGTTGGCTCGACGCGCGCGGCAAGCCGCAGATGGCGACGGCGACGTTCGCGGTGCCGGCGGATTCGCCGACCCTGATCGAATCCAAATCGCTGAAGCTGTATCTGAATTCGCTCAACGCCTGCCGGTTCGACGACGCCGAAGCGGTGCGCGCCGCGATCGCCGCGGATTTATCGCGGGCCGCCAGCGTCGACGTCGCCGTGGCGTTCGGCGTGCCGGCGGCGAGCGGCGACGATGCGCCGAACGGCGAGGTCTCCATCGACGCGCTCGCGATCGATATCGACGATTACGGGCCGCCGAACGCGTCGTATTTGTCGATCGCCGACGACACGACGGTCGACGAATGCCTGCGCTCGGATGTGCTGAAGTCGAATTGCCCGGTCACCGGCCAGCCCGATTGGGCCACGCTGCGGCTGCGCTACCGCGGGCCGCGCATCGACCGCGCCGGCCTGCTGCGTTATCTCGTCTCGTTCCGCGATCACGCCGAATTCCACGAGCAGTGCGTGGAGCGGATTTTCGTCGACGTTCTGCGCCGTTGCGCGCCGCGATCGCTGTCGGTGGAAGCCCGCTACACCCGACGCGGCGGCCTGGACATCAACCCCTGGCGCGCCACGCCCGGCACGCCCGCGCCAGCGCCAGGGCGCGAGATTCGGCAGTAAGTCCGCGACGCGCCCGCCGCGCGTTTGCGCAGGAGCAAAAAAAAGCGAGATCGGTCTGGAATCTTCACATTCGACGTGTCATCGTGTTCGTTCATCATCCGGGCAGGAGCCGTGACCCCATGACCACACCCGATAAGAAACCCGATTTTTCCGACGTACAAAGCACGGTGACCAGCACCGCGCAGGAACGCCCCGATTTCAGCGACGTGAAAGCCACCGTCTCCTCGACCGCCGAAATGGTCGGCGGCGAAGGCGGCGGCGGCGGTGGCGGCGAACAGACCTACACCATCGAGAAGGGCGACACGCTCTCGGCGATCTCCAAGCGCTTCTACGGCAAGGCCAAGTTCTGGTCGAAGATCTTCGAAGCGAACCGCGACGTCATCGACAACGCCGACAAGATCTACCCCGGCCAGGTGATCAAGCTGCCGCAGATCGACGTGGACGGCGACGGCGACCTGGACGATCCGTCCGACGCCTGATCTCTTCCCGCGCACACCGACATTCCATTTCCCTCACCGCATCGAGGACTGACGCATGAATCGTTTCCGTACGCTCCAAACCGCCCTGCTCGTCGCCGTCGTCGGCAGCGTCGCATTGGTCGGCTGCAAGAAGAAAGAAGAACCCAAGCCCGAACCCGCGCCGGCCCCGGCCGCGACGCAACCGGCACCCGCTCCGACGCCGGCGCCGGCGCCGACCGCGTCGGTCGCCACGGTCGATCTGGGCACCGCCGCAGGTCCGGACAAGAAACTCACCACAATGGTCACGGGCTTCAAGCCGAAGGACAAATTCATCGTCTCCGTGGGTACGACCACCAGCGATCCGGCCGCCGCCGTCGCCGGCAAACTGACGGCGAAACTGACCTTCGCCAACGGCGCCGAAATCATGCCGGTCGAAGAAAAGACCCAGGATTTCAGCTTCACCGGCCCGGACACGACCAATTTCGAATTCACCAAGCCCAGCGATTGGCCGGTCGGGAAATACAAGGTCGAAATTCTGCTCGACGGCAACAGCGTGCAGTCGAAGGAATTCGAAGTCACCAAGTAAGCTTTACGCAAGACGGCTTCCAACGCGAAGGGCGCGACATCGGTCGCGCCCTTCGTCGTTTACCGATGCCGCAATCGGCATCGCGCGCGGTTCATTCGTTGCGAAGACGGCGATAAATCCCGAGAAACGAGAGCTGCCAGTGCGCGCCCTCGTCGTCGGACGTCTCCCAACGCTGCTCCACGCGGCCGTCGGGCTTAGGCGTCCACACGATGCGCTGCTTCTGCGCGCCGCCTTTGCCATCGGGCAACACGCCTTCCATCGCCATCGCGCCGTCGTCGCGCAAACCGCCTTCGAGCCGCAAGACCACGCCGTCCGAGCCGATCCAGAACTGCGTCCAGCGCTTCGTCGCGCGGTCGTAGACGTTCAAGCTATGACCGTCGGCGCCGCCGCGATTCACCCAATGCTCGCGCAGCGCGCAACCGCTGGCGACGCGCACGATCGTGTTGCGGCCGACGACCGTCTCGGCGTTCGGCCCCCCGAGCACCTCCCATTCGCCCAGCCAGAAATCGAACTGCCGGTGTTCCGGCGCCTCGCAGGCGGGCGGCGGTAAGCCCTGCGCCGAGGCGGGCGCGAAGCTCGCCGCGAGCGGCCACAGCGCCAGCAGCGGGAGCGATACGAATGCGCGAAGACGACGAAGCATTGCGGTTTTCCGAAAGACGAGACTCGGCCCAGACTAGCCCATCGCGCGCGCGCCACGAATGACCGCGCTTGGCGGCGCGGTGCGCATTCCCTTGCGATGTCGCGCGATGTCGCGCGATGTCGCGTGCGCCTTCGCCGCGCAACTCGATTACGCTGTGCGTCCTTTCGACCGAGTTCGCCGCACGCCGCCATGTCCGCTATCGCACCGCTCGACGACGAACGACTCGAACGCCTTTCCGACGTGCTCGACGCCCGCGCGGTGCCGTTCAAAGGCCTCAATCTGGAAGCGCTGGACGGGTTTCTGTCGGCGCTGGCGGTCGGTCCCGAGACGGTGCCGATGGACGAATGGGCGCCGGTGGTGTGGGGCGGCAAAGCGCCGCGCTGGCGCGACGCCGAGGAAGCCGCCGAGGTCGATGCGCTGCTCGCCGGGCATCTGCGTTTGGTCGAACAGCGCGTGCGCTACGACGGCGACGATCTGCCGGATCGCCTCGCGCCGTTGATCTGGCTGCCGGAAGACCCGCGCGCGCACAGCGACGACGCGCTGGATGTCGGCCGCGATTGGGCCGAAGGTTTTCTGCGCGGCGTCGAGCTGCGCGAAACCGCTTGGAACGCGTGGTTGGACGCACATGCGTGGATCGACGAGATTCTGGAATTTCTCGATCGTCTGGCGAGCGGCGAAGTGATCGACGCGCGCGCGGGCGAAGCCGCCGCGCCCGAAACCTTGAGCTTCGACGAGCGCATGGGCATCGTCATCGAACTCCCCGGCATGCTCGCGGATTTGCACCATCACCGCATCGAGTCGCTCACGCCGCGCACGCCGATTCGGCGCGAAGCCACGCCCGAGCGCAACGATCCCTGCCCCTGCGGCAGCGGCAAGAAATACAAGAAGTGCCACGGCGCGTAAGCGTCATCGCCAAGACGATGCGAAGATCGAGCGCCGCGTCGTCGCTCAGCCCACCAGCCAACGCACCAAACGATCGATCTTGCCGCGATACGGCGGTTTGATCAGGTCGGTCGCGTTCATGCGCGCTTGCCACAGCACCGGCATCGCTTTGGTGAACGCATCGAAGCCCGCGCGGCCGTGATACTGCCCCATGCCGCTGGGGCCGATGCCGCCGAACGGCAGTTCGTTCGCCGCGAAATGCAGCAAGGTGTCGTTGACGGTGACGCCGCCGGCGATCAAGCGCGACAGGATGCGCTCTACCGTCGCGCGATCGCGACTGAACGGATACAGCGCCAGCGGGCGTTCGTGGGTTTCGACGTAGGCCATGGCCTCATCGAGCGAGCCGTAGCCGAGGATCGGCAGAATCGGCCCGAAGATTTCGTCCTGCATCGCTTTGGCGTCGTCGCCCGGCTGCAGGATCAGCGTCGGCGGCAGCAAACGCTCGGCGTCGGCGCGCGTTTCGTCCACATCGGCCAACGCGATCACCTGCAACCCGCGTTCGCGCGCGTCGTCGAGATAGCCGCGCAGACGGCGATACTGTCCTTCGTTCACCACGCGGGTGTAGTCGCTCGCCCCGCGCATATCCGCGCCGTAGCGCGCATGCACTTGCGCGCGCAGCGCATCGACGAACGCATCGCGGCGCGCGGCGTCGATCAGAATGTAATCCGGCGCGATGCAGGTCTGGCCGCCGTTGAACCACTTGCCGCTGGCGAGACGCGCAGCCGCTTGTTCGATCGGAAAATCCGGCGCCACGATCGCCGGCGATTTGCCGCCCAATTCCAGCGTGAGCGGGGTGAGATTCGGCGCCGCCGCGGCCATCACTTTGCGGCCCACGGCGGTGGAGCCGGTGAACACCAAATGATCCAACGGCAAACCCGCGAACGCCGACGCGAGCGCGGGGCCGCCCAGCGCCACGGCGACGCGATCCGCCGGAAACACATCGGCCAGCAAGGCCTGCAGCCAGGCGCTGGTGCGCGGCGTGTGTTCGGACGGTTTGAGAAAGACATGATTGCCCGCGGCGATCGCGGTCGCCAACGGAATCAGCGCCAAATTCACCGGGTAATTCCACGGCGACAGCACGCCGACCACGCCCACCGCTTCGCGCCGCACCTGCGCGCGCGCGGGCCACAGACGCCAGCCCACCGACGCGCGCTTGGGCCGCATCCAGCCGCGCAGATGCTTGCGCAGGTGATCGATTTCGGCCACCACGGTCATGCCGTCGGCGATCAACGTCTCGTGTTCGGAGCGATGACCGAAATCCGCGCGCACCGCCGCTTCCATCTCGCGCATCCGCGCTTTGAACGCGGCTTTCAAGCGCGCCAAATCGTCCATGCGCTGCGCGTAGTCGGGTTTCTTGGCGCGCCACGCCGCACGCAGACGTTCGAGCGTCGGCGCGAGCCCGGCGATGTCGTCGGCGGGCTCGGCGCGTTCCGCCTGCGGCGTTTCGGCGTTCGGATCGCCGTCGTGGCCGTTCGCGGCGGCGGTCGCGGACGCGATCGCCGCGTTGACGGCGGTGGTCGTGGCGTTGGTGGCCGCGATGATCGCGGCGGTCGTCGACGTGTTCATGGCCGCAGTGTAGAACGAGTCGCGGGCGCATGGTCGGAATATGGCCGCCGAGAAACGCCCGGCCGGGGATTGGGACGATGTCATCGGCCGCTCGGCGCCCCGCGCGCGCCGTCGTGCTTAAATGCGCCGAATTCCCGAATCCGCATCGCCATGACCGACGCCCACGCCCACCTCCGTCCGTACCTCGACCAGTCGCCCCGGCTCGGCGAACGCGTCTACGTCGACCCTGCGGCCGTCGTCATCGGCGACGTGGAACTGGGCGACGACGTGTCCGTCTGGCCGACCGTCGTCGTTCGTGGCGACGTCAACTTCATTCGCGTCGGCGCGCGCACCAACATCCAAGACGGCACCGTGGTCCACGTCAGCCACGACGGCCCGCACGCGAAACTCGGCGGCTTCGCCACCCGCATCGGCAGCGACGTGACCATCGGCCACAAAGCGATCGTTCACGCCTGCACCATCGAAGACGCGGTGCTGATCGGCATGGGCGCGATCGTGCTCGACGGCGCGGTGATCATGAAACACGCGCTGATCGGCGCGGGCGCGCTGGTGCCGCCGGGCAAAATCGTCGGCGAAGGCGAAATGTGGCTCGGCAGCCCCGCCAAATTCGCGCGCAAGCTGAAAGACAGCGAAATCGAAGCGCTGTATTACTCCGCGCAGCATTACGTGAAGTTGAAGGGTCGTTACCTGAACGGGATGGCATAAACCGTTGCGATGAACGGCGGTTGCGCGCAGACGGCGAGTCGAGCGCATCGCACGGCGCAAATCGTCGCTTGCCTTGCCCTTCGCGCCGAGCTAGCTTGTGCCGCAAGAGGATGCGTGCCGTGCGATCGCATCGACCGAGATGATCGGCGGGCACGATGGGAATTTCGACGACGGCCGAGGCCGTGAGGAACAAGCATGCTGAGGATGCGGCAGAGGGGCGGTACGCAGAGGCGGGTGCGTTGGGCAACGGCGCTCATGACGATCGCAACGGTGTTCGGCGGTGTCTTCACCGCGCCGGTACTGGCCCAACAAAGCGGCCATCCTTGGAGCAATGGCGATAGCGTTCAGTATCCGACCCAAGATGCGGCGTTACGCGCCTATCACCAACAATACCCGTACTACACGCCTGCCGATCATGTCGAACGCGTCGTCATCACCGAGAATGAGGTGGATGTCCGCTATGGCGTGGCCCCGGAACCCTCCGAATTGCAGCCGTGGCTCTACGGCGGTTTTTCGGGCGGCGGCTTGACGAGCGAAGAGGCCCTGATCGCTGCATCGGCGCTCAATTACGACCAAAAGAGCCTCACGGACGGTTGTACGCCGAACACGACGATATGGCGCGCGACGGCGTGGGGGGCGGTCGTGCAGTGGCCGGACGGGGTCGTCTCGAAGGAAATGGCGAGATTCGACGCGACGTATCAGAAGCGCGTCGGTTCGAGTTGCACCGAAGTCGAAGCGTATGCGTTCGGCGTACGCGAACGTTCGCGTTGCGCCAATCCGAATCTGTTTTGGAGCAACGAAAAGCAGCAGTGCCGCAACGACAGCATCAAGGTTCGGCTGACGTCCGCGCCTTTGATCTGCGATAGCTGCGGCTTGGTCGGTAATCCGATGGATGTGGTCACGGGCAACAAACTCGAACCCGAGCCGGATTTCGCGCTGGGCTGGATCCAATTTTCGCGCACCTATCATTCCGGGATGACGCCGCCGCGAGGTGCGTTCGGACATGGCTGGACGCATTCGCACAACCTGCAACTGGCCGTCGGCGAGGACACCGGCTCGGGGATTCCCATTGCGCTGATCGCGGCGAACGGGGCGCAACAGCCCTATCGCCGCTTGAGTCTCGGCGTCTACGAATCCACCCTCGGCAGCGGCGACCGGATCGTCGCGAACGGCAGCGGTTGGACCCTGGAACAAAGCAGCCGCACGGTCGAATTCGATGCGAGCGGCCGTGTCGTGTCGGTGCGCGACGACGATGGCGCGACGTTGACGTATCAATACGACGGATTGGGGCGCTTGGCGCGAATCGTTCATCACACCGGGCGTCGCCTGGACTTCGTCTACGGCGCCGCCGAGCCGCGCAATCGCGCCAACGTCACCGCGATCGCGTCGGGGGGCGCGACGCTGGCCGCGTACACGTATTCGCCGAGCGGCGCGCTGGCGTCGGTGCAATACGCCGACACGCGTTCGCGGGCCTACCATTACGAGGACGCGCGCTTCCCCACGCATCTGACCGGAATCACGGCCGAAGACAACCAGCGGTTCAGTACGTTTACCTACGATGCCCAGGGCCGCGTGCTCACGAGTGAGCACGCCGGCGGCGTGAATCGCACCGAAGCGAGCTACACCGCGCAAGGCGGCGCCGTGGTGACCGATGCGTCCGGCGGACAATCGAACTACGCGCTCACGCCGCAAACGAGCAACGGTATCCCGCGCAAAGTCGCCGGCATCGGCACTTCGGCCGGCCCCACGGCGCGAACGTACTACACCGCGGCCGAGGACTTCCGGCGCCGGCTCAAGAGCACGACCGATGCGCGCGGTGTGACCACGGATTACGCTTATGCCGAGCTTGTCGATGCGGCGACGGGTCAAATGGCGACGCGCAAGACACGCACCGACGCGGTCGGCACGCCGGACGCGCGCAGCAGCGAAAGCTTACGCCTCCTGGCGAGCAATCGCCCGCTGAGCGAGCGCGACAGCGTCTCCGAAGTGCGCTACACCCGTAACGCGCGTCAGCAAGTCGTGCAGACGCAATGGAAGGATCTCGCCGACAACGCCACCCGCACCGCCACCTACACCTACTGCGAACAAGCCGATGTCGCGGGCGGCCTCTGCCCGCAGGTGGGCCTGTTGTTGCGCATGGATGGTCCGCGCAGCGACACGAACGATCTGGTTCACTACGCTTACCGCATGACCGATGCGCCGGGTTGCGACGTCGCGCCACTTACCTGCGCTTATCGCAAAGGCGATCTGTGGAAGACCACGAACGCGCTCGGGCATGTCGCCGAAGCGCTGACCTACGATGCCGCAGGCCGACCGTTGTCTGTGAAGGACGCCAACGGCGGCGTCACCGATCTCGAATACGACGCTCGCGGCCGATTGACTGCGCGCAAGCGACGGGGCGCCGACAACGCGACGGAAACGGACGACCAAATCACTCGGGCCGAGTATTGGCCCACGGGGCAGGTTAAGAAGACCACGCAACCGGACGGCGCGTTCGTGAGCTTCGTCTACGACGCCGCGCAGCGCCTGACCGCTGTGGTCGATGGCGACGGCAATACCATCGCCTACACGCTCAACAATGCCGGTGAGCGCACCCGCGAAGACGTCGAGGACGCCGCCGGGACCTTGCGCAAGACCCTCTCCCGTACCTACAACACGCTCGGACAGTTGCAAACGATCGTGCAGGTCAATCCCGACCCGAGCAATCCCACACCGGTGGTCACCGGTTTCACGTACGACGCCGACGGCAACCTGGACCAAACCACCGATGCGCTGAATCGGGTGACGGACAACGCCATCGACCCGTTGGGTCGCATCAGCCGCACGCTGCAAGACATGAACGGCATCGCCGCCGAAACGCAGTTCCGCTACGACGCGCTGGACCGTCTCACCCGCGTAACCGACCCCAAAGGCCTGAACACGAACTACGCCTACAACGGCTTCGGCGAATTGACCACACTGCAAAGCCCGGACACGGGGACGACCACCTACGAGTACGACAGTGCGGGCAATCGCACGAAGCAAACCGACGCGCGCAACAAGATCACGAACTACGCCTACGACGCCCTGAATCGCCCGACGGCGGTGAGCTATCCTGAGGACGCCGCCCTCAACGTCGCCTACGTCTACGACACCGCACAGAGCGACTGCACCGCAGGCGAGACCTTCCTGATCGGTCGTTTAGCGAAAATGACCGACCACAGCGGCAGCACGACGTGGTGCTATGACCGCTTCGGTCAGCTCACTCGCAAAGTGCAGCGCACGCAAGGCAAGACCTTCGTGTTGCGCTGGACGTATCACGCGAACGGCCGTCTGAACACACTGACCTATCCCGACGGACTGGTGGTGGATTATCTCTACGACGCGCAAGGCCGCGTGGTCGAAATCGGCGCGACGCTGGAAGCCAACGGCCGCCAGCAAGTGCTGCGCAACGCCAGCTATCACCCCTTCGGCTCAGTGGCGCAGTGGACGTACGGCAACGGCCGCGTGATGAATCGCACGCAGAACCTCAACGGTCAGCCGGGCGTGGTGCAGGACGAGACCGCGGGTGGGATCAGCCTGGGCTATCAGTTCGATGCGGTCGGCAATCTCAAGAAGCTGCGCAACGGCGATCAGAACGATCCGCCGAAGCGTCTCTTCGGCTACGACGGTCTGAATCGTCTGACCGAAAGCATAGACGGCGCGAACGTGGTGCAAGGCAGTTACGCCTACGACAAGACCGGCAACCGCACGGCGTCGGGACGGTTGGTGACCACGATGGGCATGGATTGCACGGGCGTGCAACCCGGCGAATCGTGCACACCGACGGGTCCGGTCTCGACATGGACGACGCGGACCTACGACTATCTGCCGAACGATCACCGCGTGGTGACGATCGGCAACACCGAGCGGCACTACGACGCGGCGGGTAATACGATCTGGATCGGCCCACGATCGATCGAGTTCGTGCCGCCGCCGAACGAGGATCCACCGCCGGGCGATCCGCTGGAGAGCGCCGCCTATGCCGGCAC
>SSGH01000030.1 GCA_008015835.1 Lysobacter sp. | reverse complement strand
GCGGACGAACAAGGCCGCGTGCCCGAACTGTGGCTGATTCCGCCGGGCGAATCGCCGAAGTCGCTCGGCATCGTGTCGATCGATCGCGCGCACACGGTGAGCGTGCCCGAACCCCTGCGCGAAGCCTTGAAGCAGGGCGCGGTGCTGGCGATCACGCTGGAGCCGCAGGGCGGCGCGCCGCAGGGCATCGCGACCGGTCCGATCATTGCCAAGGGCGATCTGGTCACGCTGTAATCGCGGCCCGCGTCTCGACCCATCCAGCGAACGCGCTTCCCGGCGCGTTCGCTGCGTCGGACCAAGCCTGATCGCGCGATCGAACGCGAGATGCGGCGACCGATGCCGTGGCCGGGCCATGCGTCGACACATCCCAAGCATTCGATGCATCCGATCCGACGCATCGGGTGCATCCGAATGCCGTCGTCCTCCGTATGAGTGCTGGACTCGCCACGGAGAAACGCATGCCCGACACGCCCGCCCGAGAACGTACGTCCATCGCATTGCGCGCCGCGCGTCACCGGACGAACCTTCGTCGCCTCTGGCTGCGGCCGTTCGCCGCGCTCGCGCGCTGGCTGGATACCGGCATCGACGACCGCGCGATGGCGGACGAACCGCACGACGACCGCATCGACTGGCTGCGCGTGGTGCCGTTTTTGGGGATGCACCTGGCGTGCCTTCTGGTGTTTTGGGTCGGCGTTTCGCCGGTCGCGATCGCGGCGGCGATCGTGCTGTACGCGGTGCGCATGTTCGCGATCACCGGCTTCTATCATCGCTACTTCTCGCATCGCACCTTCCGCACCTCGCGGCCGGTGCAGTTCGTGTTCGCGCTGATCGGCGCATCGTCGGTACAGCGCGGGCCGCTATGGTGGGCGGCGCATCATCGCAATCACCATCGCCACGCCGACACCGAGCGCGACGTGCATTCGCCCGAGGTCCACGGTTTCTGGTGGAGCCATGTCGGCTGGTTCCTGACGCGCAGCGGCTTCCGCACCGACTGGCAGCGCATTCGCGATCTCGCCCGCTTCCCGGAATTGCGCTGGCTCGATCGCTTCGACACGTTGGTGCCGATCGCTTTGGCGACCGCGCTGTTCGCCCTCGGCGCGTTGTTAGAACGCGTCGCGCCGCAGCTCGGCACCAGCGCCGGCCAGATGCTGGTGTGGGGGTTCTTCGTCTCCACCGTCGCGCTGTTCCACGCCACCGTCACCATCAACTCGCTCGCGCATCGCTTCGGTCGGCGACGCTTCGAGACGCGCGACCAGAGCCGCAACAATCTTTGGCTGGCGCTGCTGACCTTCGGCGAAGGTTGGCATAACAACCATCATTTCTTTCCGGGATCGGCGCGCCAAGGGTTCCGCTGGTGGGAAATCGATCTCACCTACTACGGTTTGCGACTGATGGCCGCGCTTCGCCTCGTCCACCATCTCAAACCGGTGCCCGACTGGGTCGCCGCGCACGCGAGGGCGCGCTGATGCGCATCGCCGTCGTCGGTTCGGGCATCGCCGGTCTGGCCTCGGCCTGGTTGCTGTCGCGCGCGCCGCATGCGCACGAGGTCGTGCTGTTCGAGGCCCAGGACTATCTCGGCGGCCACACCCACACGCACGACATCGAACTCGACGGCGCGCGCTACGCCGTGGACACGGGGTTCATCGTGCACAACCCGCGGCACTACCCGCTGCTCACGCGTTTGTTCGAAGAATTGGGCGTCGCCTCGCGACCGACCACGATGAGTTTCTCGGTGCGCAACGAGGCGACCGGACTCGAATACAACGCGACCGATCTCAATTCGCTGTTCTGCCAACGGCGCAATCTGGTCTCGCCGCGCTTCTGGGGCATGATCCGCGATCTCATGCGCTTTTATCGCGAAGCGCCGGCGCTGCTCGACACGCCCGGCGACGGCCCCACGCTCGGCGACTATCTCGCGGAACATCGCTACGGCGCGGCGTTCCGCGACGAGCATCTGGTGCCGATGGCCTCGGCGCTGTGGTCGTCGCCGTCGGCGAAGATCCTCGGCTTTCCGGCGAAGTATCTGCTGCGGTTCATGGCCAATCATCAGATGCTGCAGATCGCGAACCGGCCGCAATGGCGCGTGGTCGAGGGCGGCTCGAACGCCTACGTGCGCGCGCTGCAGGCGCGTTGGCGCGTGGACGCGCGCACGAACGCGCCGGTGCTGCGCGCGGTGCGCGATGCCGACGGCGTACGGATCGACACCCCGCACGGAAGCGAGCGTTTCGATCGCCTCTTACTCGCCTGCCACAGCGATCAAGCGCTGAACATTCTCGGCGAAGACGCCAGCGAGACCGAGCGCGCGGTGCTCGGCGCGATTGCGTATCAGGCCAACGACACCGTGCTGCACACCGATGCGCGCTTGCTGCCTCGTCATCGCAACGCCTGGGCCGCCTGGAACGCGACGATTCCGGCGCCGTCCGAACGCGGCGACGAGGTTTGCACCGTGAGTTACTGCATGAACTTGCTGCAGGGCATCGTGTCGCCGCAGCCGTTCATCGTGACGCTCAACCGCACCGCGGCGATCGACCCGAGCAAGATTCTGCGCCGCATGCGCTACCACCATCCCGAATACACCCACGCCTCGGTGGCCGCGCAGGCGCGCAAGGCCGAGATTCAGGGGCAGCGTCGCACGTGGTTCGCGGGCGCTTATTGGGGCTGGGGTTTCCACGAAGACGGAATTCGTAGCGCGGTGGAGGCGGCGGAATCGATGGGTGCGCGCTGGCGCGCCGCGAGCGACGCCGCCGTGGAACGCGCCGAAGCCGCGGGCTATCCGAACGCCGCCGAGGCGCGCGCATGAACGCCGAACGCGCGCGGCTCGATACCGCCGCGCATCCCGACGATGCGCTCGATGCGGCGCACGAACGCGAAAACACCGCTGAGCGCGGCGACGCGTTCGCCAGCGCGGTGTACGAAGGCATCGTGCGTCATCGCCGTCATCTGCCGCGGCCGCACGCGTTTCGCTACCGAATGGCGCAGTTGTATCTCGACCTCGACGAACTCGATCGCGTGTTCGCCGGCCGCTGGCTGTGGTCGGCGCACGGCCGCAATCTCGCGGCGTTCCGGCGCAGCGACTATCACGGCGATCCGAGCCAACCGCTCGCCGACGCGGTACGCGAAACCGTCGAGCGCGCGCTCGGTCGACGCCCGCTCGGCCCGATCCGACTGTTGACCCATCTGCGCTACGCCGGCTACGTGTTCAATCCGGTGAGCTTTTACTACTGCTACGCCGCGGACGGTTGTCGCTTGGACTGCATCGTCGCCGAAATCACCAATACGCCGTGGAAAGAACGCCACGCTTACGTGCTCGACGCGGACACGGCGGAGCGCCACGGCCGCGCGCTGCACTGGCGATTCGACAAACGCTTCCACGTCTCGCCCTTCGTCGGCATGCGCCGTGATTATGCGTGGCGTTTCACCGCGCCGGACGACGACCTGCGCGTGCGCATGGACGTATTCGACGAAGACGGCCGGCGCGAATTCGACGCGGATCTCAGTCTGCGGCGACGCCCGTTGAACGCAGCGTCGCTGCGGCGCGTGCTGTGGCGTTACCCGCTGATGACCGCGAAGGTCGTCGGCGCGATCCATTGGGAAGCGCTGCGCCTGTGGCTCAAAGGCGTACCCGTCCACGATCACCCGACCAAAGCCATCGCATTCCGAGGTTCCCGATGAACGATGTCGCCCGCCAAGTCGACGCCATGCCCGCAGCCGAGTACGGCGCGTTCGACCGTTTCTTGCGTCGGCGCTTGATCGCGCAGATGGCGCGACTGCGGCACGGCCGCTTGACGCTCCGCGATGCGCTGGGCACGGTGGAATTGGGCGATGCGCAATACGCCGACGATGCGCTTCGCGTGCGCATCGACGTCGACGACCCCGGGTTCTACCGCGCGGTCGCCGGCAACGGCAGCGTGGGCGCGGGCGAAGCGTTCATGGACGGACTGTGGCGCTGCGACGATCTCGTCGCGCTGGTCCGTCTGCTCGTGCGCAATCGCGATCTGCTCGACGGCATGGAAACCGGACTCGCGCGGCTCAGCGGTTGGGCCATGCGGTTGTGGCACGAACGGCGTCGCAACACCCGCGCCGGCAGCCGTCGCAATATCGCGGCGCATTACGATCTCGGCAACGCGTTCTTCTCGCTGTTCCTCTCGCCGGACATGATGTATTCCTCGGCGATTTGGGCCGGCGACGACGATACGCTGGATGCGGCCTCCACCCGAAAACTCGACCGCATCTGCCGCAAACTGGCGTTGAAGCCGGGCGACCGCGTGATCGAAATCGGCACCGGTTGGGGCGGTTTCGCGGTGCATGCGGCCGCGCATTACGGATGCCGCGTCACCACCACCACGATCTCGCGCGAACAGCATGCGCTCGCCGCGCAGCGCGTCGCCGAGGCGGGCGTCGGCGATCGCGTCGAACTGCTGCTGGAGGATTATCGCGATCTGCGCGGTCGCTACGACAAATTGGTGTCGATCGAAATGATCGAAGCCATCGGCGCGCCGTTCTTGCCGACGTATTTCGAGACGCTCGGGCGGTTGCTCGAACCGAACGGCCTCGCGCTCGTCCAAGCGATCACGATCGAAGATCACCGCTACGAACAGGCGCTGCATTCGGTCGATTTCATCAAACGCCATGTGTTCCCGGGCAGCTTCATCCCGTCGATCGCGGCGATGCTGCAGGCCAAAACGCGCGCCAGCGATCTGGCGCTGATCCAATTGGAGGACTTCGGCCTCAGCTATGCGCGAACGCTGCAGGCGTGGCGCCAGCGTTTCTTGGCGGCGTTGCCGCAGGTGCGTGCGCAGGGCTACGACGAGCGCTTCATCCGCATGTGGGAGTTCTATCTCGCCTACTGCGAGGGCGGTTTCCGCGAGCGTTCGATCGGCGTCGCGCAGTTGTTGCTCGCGAAACCCGGACATCGCGACTCGGCGCCGATGCCCGAGCTTCCGCACGATGCGACCGTGGCGCTGCGCGCATGAAACGCGTATTCAATTTCGTGGGTTACGAAGCGGTATGGTTCGCCGCCGTGATCGGCGCGGGCCGCGGCGCGTGGTGGCCCGGCGTCGCCGCGGCCGCCGCGTTCGCGCTGCTGCATCCGATCGTGGCCGCGGAATCGGCGCGCGCCCGCGCCGCGGATTTCAAATTGTTCGCCGTCGCATTGGGCATGGGCGCATCGCTCGACGGCGCACTCGCGCTGTCCGGGCTGATCGATTACGCCGCCGACGATGTCGCATTGCCGCCCGGCTGCGCACCGCTGTGGATTCTCGCGATGTGGGCGTCGTTCGCGCTGACGCTGCGCCACTCGATGGCCCCGCTCGTGCGTCGCCCCGCGCTGGCGGCGTTCGTCGGCGCGATCTTCGGCCCGCTCGCGTATCTCGGCGCGGGCCGCGGCTGGAACGCGGCCGCATTCGCCGAACCGATCTGGCAACCGATGACCGCGCTCGCGATCGGCTGGGCGATCGCGATGGCGACGCTAGCCGTATTGGCGCGGCGCTGGTCGTCGGAGGCGGAGGCGTCCTCCGCGCCGCAACCGACGCACGCCAACTGAAACCCGTATTCGCGCGATGCGTTTCCCTCCTCCGATTCAGGCTCGCTTCCCATGACCGATACTCTGATGCCTCAAGAACTCGCTCAAGATCGTGCCGGCCCCGGCCTGATCGGGCTCGCCGAACGCGGCCTTTTGCCGGATGCGCTGCTGCGCTACGGCATCCGTCGTCAATGCGAACAGCGCCTCCGGCAAGAATCGGCCGGCGGCCTCGAAGCGCAGGCCGAACGCTTTCGCGAGCGCATCGAACAACTGCGCCGTAGCCCCGTCGCGATCCACACCGACGCCGCGAACGCGCAGCACTACGAACTGCCGCCGGCGTTCTTCGAACGCTGCCTGGGCAAGCGGCTGAAGTATTCCTGCGCCTACTACCCGCGCGGCGACGAGACGCTGGATCGGGCGGAGGACGCGATGCTCGCGCTGTACGGCGAGCGCGCGGAACTCGCCGACGGCCAAGACATTCTCGAACTCGGCTGCGGCTGGGGTTCGCTGACGCTGTGGATGGCCGAACGCTATCCTAACGCGCGCATCACCGCGGTGTCGAACTCTCGACCGCAGCGCGAACACATCGAAGCCCGCTGCCGCGAACGCGGCTTCGATCGCGTGCGCGTCGTCACGACCGACGTCAATCGGCTCGAACTCGACCCCGCACGGTTCGACCGCTGCGTGTCCATCGAAATGTTCGAGCACATGCGCAATTACGACACGCTGCTCGGCAATATCGCGCGCTGGCTGCGCCCGGGAGGCAAGCTGTTCGTGCATATTTTCGCGCACAACACGTTGATGTATCCGTTCGAGACGGAAGGCGAAGGCAACTGGATGGGCCGGCATTTCTTCACCGGTGGTTTGATGCCCGCGGCCGACACGCTGCTGTGGTTCCAGGACGCGCTGCGGATCGAGCGGCGCTGGCACGTCGACGGCCGGCATTACGAGCGCACCGCGAACGATTGGCTGAAGAACCAAGACGCGCGCCGCGACGAGGTGATGGCGGTGCTGCGCGACGCCTACGGCCCGACCCTCGCGCCGCTGTGGTTTCAGCGCTGGCGCATGTTCTGGATGGCCTGCGCGGAATTGTTCGGTTACGCCGACGGCCAGGAATGGCTGGTCGCGCACTATCGTTTCGTTCGTCCGCTCGAGAGTACGGGAGATCGCATATGAGCAAATTCGTCGTCGCCGGCCTGGTGGCCGTCGCGCTCGTCGCCGTTGTGGTGTTCGCCGCGGGCGCGCGCGGGAAGTCGCAAATTCCGCCGGTCGCGAACGTGGACCTGCCGCGCTTCATGGGCGACTGGTACGTCATCGCGCACATTCCCACGTTCGTCGAGCGCGAGTCCTACGACGCCGTCGAATCCTACGCCCAGGGCCCGGACGGCAAGATTCTCACCACGTTCCGGCAACGCAAAGGCGGACACGACGCGCCGATGGAAGAGATGACGCCCGTCGGCACGGTGCGCGAAGGCACCGGCAACGCGATTTGGGGCATGCAGTTCGTGTGGCCGATCAAAGCCGAATACGTGATCGTCTATTTGAACGAGGACTACAGCCAGACGATCGTCGGCCGGAGCGCGCGCGATTACGTCTGGATCATGGCGCGCACGCCGAGCATCTCCGACACCGATTACGCCGCGCATGTCGCGCGCCTCGGCGAACTCGGCTACGACGTGAGCAAATTGCGCAAGGTGCCGCAGCGCGCGGCCGAAGCCCCGCCGACGCCCTGAGCGCGGGTCGACGATTCGGGGCCACGACCTCGACCCTAGCGCACGCGCTTATCGCGCGCGTCGCTGCTCGTATTCGCGGCGATTGCGCAAGCCCTGCAGCTCGCCGCGGGAACGCGCGCCGTCGCGGCGCACTTGCGCCATGAAATAGCGCGCGAGCGGCGCGGGCAGCGTCGTGTTCGCATCGATATCGCGCCGCCCGTAGTCGTAGATGCGCGGCTGACGCCAAGGATCGAATGCGTCGGTGCCGAGGCTTTGCGCGCTGTCCAGAAAAATTTGCGAAGTCGGCACCACGACTCGCACCGAGCGTCCGTCGCCCGCGTCGCCGACGATCCACACCGCGACCGTGTGATTGGACGTGGGCCAGAACAACCCGACCTGCGAACGTCGCGACAGCCCGATGCCGCGCGCGACGACGGCGAACAGCGCGGACAATTCGTCGCATTCGGCGATCGCCGTCGTCGCCGGCCATGCTGCGCCCCGCGCCGGTGCGGCCACCGCGCGCCATTGCGTCCACACCGCGTCCGATTGCGGCAAGCGATCGGTCACGCGCCATTCCAACCCCCACAGGCCGCCGGCCCGGGTCGCTTCGAACGCCAATCGCACGCGCAGATAATCGGCGTAGAGACGCGCATCGTCGGGTAAGCCATGTTTCGCGCGCAAAGCGTCGTATTCGTCGCGCACGCCCCGCGAACGGCCGAGCGCGTCGGCCTCGGTCGACAGCGCCGCGAACAGTTCGGAAATCGCGACATCGCGCTTGTCCGGAAACCACGTCTGCTCGTCGCGATTCGGCACAGCCTCACCAGATCGAGCGACTGTCGCCGATGCGGACGATGTCTGCGCCGCATCGACATGCGGCTTGGATTCCGACGGCGCGCAAGCGGTGAGCGATGCCCACAACATCCCGCTGGCGAGCGTCCGCAACGGCATCGCCTTACGAACGCAGCCGGGAGAAAAGCGCTTTCGGCGATTTCGAACGGTCTTCGTCTTCAAACAGGTCCCTCGCTGCGCTCGGGATGACAACTTCGACAGTGTGCGTTCCGGGCGACCGACGATATCGATCGGCACGGCGAGATCATACGCCGAACGAAACGGGAATCCTGGCGAGACGAGGAGCGCACGACCTTCCAGCGCCGAAAGACAGCGCGCGCGTCGAACTGCGCCGAGAAATCAGGGAATCGCCAAATGCTCGCGGGTCAGCGGCTGGCCTTTGCGCGGCGTGGTTTCGACCACCGCGTCGCTCGGCAGCGGCGCGCCGGTTTCCAGATGCGCGAGCGTGCGATCCAGCGCCGCGTAAACGTAGGGCAACATCGGCAAATAGCGCGCGCCGTAATCCGGCAGCGCCAGAAACGCGTCGAAATGCTGCGCGTTTTTGATCTGCCAAAAACGCACGTCGCGGCCGGCCTGCTTGACCTTCGCGACGTAGGGCGCGCTGGTGAACGCCATCGGAATCAAGCCATCGTCGACGCCGTGGATCACCGTCAGCGGCAGTTTGCGTCGCGGCAAACCGGCGCGCGTGGCGGCGACGCCCGCGCGTACGCGTTCGGCGTCGGCGCTGTCGCCTTGCCACAGCGCGCGCAGACAGCGCAACCGCATCAGTTTCGGGTCGGCGCTGGCGACGTCGTCGACGATGCCGACGCCCGCGCCGGGCGGAATACCGCTGGCGTCGCTCCACCACGCCGCGCGCTCCTGCGCGCTGGCCGCGCGCACGCTGGCGTCGGCGTTCGTCGTCGCGAACGAGAAGCCGCAGGGATGTTCGCCCGCGCGATAACGGCCGTAGGCCGAGGCGTAGGTAACACCGACCGCACGCCACAGATCGAAACCGACGCTCAGCGCACCCGCGCGCAAGGCTTCGTCGGTCCAACCAGCGGCGCGCATACGCTCGTAAGCGTTGCGCGCCTGCGCTTCGGAGGTATCGCCCTCCACCAAGCCGAGCGCGCGCAGCGTGGCGCAGCGTTCGGTCCAAGCCGCGCGCGCCTGCGCTTGCAGCGGCGGCTGCGGCAAATCGCTCATGTGCAGCAGCGCGCACGGCATCAGCAGCGCGGCGTCGGTCGCGTAGTCGTACAGCGCCCGTGCGCCCTCGGCGTCGACCAACACACTGGGTTCGCCCGCCACCACCGCATCCAACCAACGTCCGTCGCCACGACCGTCGTCGACTTCCGCCGCGCGCAATACCGCACCGCCGCCGTTGGAGATACCGACCGCAATGGTGCGCGTATTCTCGAACGTGAACGGGGCGGCGTCCGGGAATGCGCGATCCAACGCACGCAGCGCATATTGCGCGGCCTGATGCACATGCACGCCCCAATCAGCTTCGGGGTTGTCCTGCGAATGCGCATGCTTGAACGCGACGCCACGCGCGTTCTCGCCGACGTCCGGCGCGAACGCGAGATCGTCGTCGCGTCCGGCCACGCCCGGCGTGCCGTCGGCGCGGGCGCCCGCGCGCGCGGCGATATCGAAATAATCGGTGCCGGTGCCTTTGTCGGTGTAGGCCACCGCGCAGCCTTTCGGCAGCCCCCACGCGCCGCCCACGCTGATCGCGCCGTAGACGCCGCGCGAGCCCGACGACGGTGCGATCACCACGCAGCGGCGTTTGCGATCGAAGCTATCCGGCACCTGCACCAACACCCGGTGCGGATGCTTCGCGTCGGGCACGGTGGCGTAAGCGGAGAATTCGCGCCCCGGCACCGTCGCGGTGCTGCCGTACACCTCGCCGTAGCCGCCGCCGACGGCGAGATCGGCGATGCCGCGCCAATTGCTCCAAATCGCGCGACGGCGCAGTTCCGCGGCGGTCGGTGCGGCCGGATCGGCGAACGCCGGCGGCGCGAGTTGGCGCAGTCCGGTCAGGCCCAAACCGGCGGTGAGCAAATCGTCGCCGTCGCGATGCTCGGTGACGCGTTCGGCGCGGAAGTCGGTGTCGGTCATGGTATAGACCCTGTACGAGAGCAGCGGCTTGCGCTTCGCGGCGCAGGCCGGCGACGCGGCGATCGACAGCGTCATCGCCGTCGCCAATGCGAGGGCGCGAACGTAGCTTGCGGAGTGTGCGGTCATAACGCTCTAACGTAACAGCGGCGACGAAGGCGCACATCGTACTTTCGTCCAAGCCGCGAAGCGAATCGCAGAAGGCGCGCTCCGCGTCGTCGAAGGGCGATAGACTGCGGCATCGCCCCGACCGCTCGCGCCCTGCCGCACGCCGCCATGCCGCATATCCTGATCGCCGACGACCATCCGCTGTTCCGCGCGGCCCTGCGCGGCGCGGCGGCCGAAGTCGCCGACGACATCGAAACCTGCGAAGCCGCCTCGCTCGACGACGTACTGGCGGTGTTGGACGCGCGCAGCGATATCGATTTAGTGCTGCTGGACCTGCATATGCCGGGCAATCATGGCCTCGGCGGCTTGGCCGCGATCCGCGCGCAGTTCCCCGCGGTGGCGGTGGCCCTGGTGTCCGCGAACGAAGACCCGCACATCATCCGCCGCGCGCTGGATCACGGCGCCGCCGGCTACATCCCGAAAAGCGCCGGCCTGGACGAATTGCGCGACGCCATCCGCACCGTGCTGGCCTGCGAAGAATGGCTGCCGCCCGCGTTGCGCCCCGCCGTCGCGCGCGCGCCCTCGGCCCCGGCCGACGCCGACCTCGCCGCCCGCCTCGCCAGCCTCACCCCGCAGCAATTCCGCGTGTTGGCGCTGGTCGCCGAAGGCCTGCTCAACAAACAAATCGCCGACCGCCTCGACGTGCAGGAACGCACCGTCAAAGCCCACCTCAGCGCGATCTTCGAAAAACTCGGCGCGCGCAATCGCACGCAAGCCAGCGTGATTTTGCGGGAGTTGGAGATCAGCGATCCGGCGAGGCAGGTCGAAAATTGACTTGCACAGCCGACAAAATCCTGACGTTCGAGACTACCTATCTCGAAATCAGTTGACGGCCCATCCTGTAACGTCATCCCGGCGAATGCCCTATCCGGGTTTTGAAATCGACGAAACGCTGGATCCCGGCATTCGCCGGGATGACGGCTTCATTTGTTCGATATTTTTCCAGGTGGCTTTATTCGCCACGAACTTCCAAGTAGAGAACACTTGTTCGATATCTTCCACTCGGACATCGCCGCTCACACCCGCGAATAACGCCACGACACCATCTTCCCATCGCGATACGGCATCACGCCGTGAAAGCCGCGCGGGTCGTCGTCGAAGACCAGCGGCAGGAACTGGCGGTCGCCGTCCCACAGCGGGAGGTCGAGGATGCGTTCGATCGGGATCCATTCCAATGCGCCTTCCGGGTTCGACGCGTGCGGCGTACCGCTGTAACGCGTGATGAGGAACACGAAGCCGAGCCAATCTTCGCCATGTTTGCCGAAGCCCGGCCAACTGATCGTCCCGCGCAGCGCGAGTTCGTCGCATTCGATCCCGGCCTCCTCGCGGATTTCGCGGCGCATGCCGGCAACGACGTCTTCGTCGGGTTCGAGTTTGCCGCCCAGACCGTTGTATTTGCCCAGATGCTGATCGCCCGGGCGCGCGTTGCGATGGATCATCAGCACCTCGCGCCCGTCGGGCGACAGCACATAGCCGAGCGTGGCGACGATGGGGGTGTACGGCATGCGCGGGCTCCTGGGCGAGCGGGCATTCTAATCGCGTCCGGCGAAATTCCGTTGTCGTCCCGAGCGCAGCGAGGGACCTGCCGATCGTTTCTTCGCGATTACCGCGTGCGGTGCGGTTTGCGACTTCGTTATCGGGCCTTCCGGCCCTCCCACAATTGGATTTCGCTTCGGTTGTCGGCCTGCCGGCCCGCCCGCAAGTCGAATCGATATTCGAGCGTTCCCTTAAGTCGGTCGCGCCTTGCGGCGCTCCTACACCGGGCTATGCCGCGCGGGCGGTGAGCAAGCGTCGCAGCATCGATTTCAGGGCCAGCGCTTTCGCGGGCTTGGGCAGCAGGCCGAGGCCGTGTTCGAGGGCGATGCGGCGCACGTCGCCGCTGTCGTCGGCGCTGAGGATCAGGGTCGGGCGCGCGCCGAAAGTTTCGGCGAGGCGATCGCGCAAGGCGACGCCGGTGTCGCCGTCGTCGAGGTGATAGTCGAACAGCCACACGTCGCCGCCCTCGCCCGCCGCCAATCGGGCCTGCGCGGCGTCGCCGTCGGCCACCGCGGCCACCTCGCAGCGCCAGCTTTCCAGAATGCCGCGCAGCGCGTCCAACGCCATCGGGTCGTTATCGACGATCAACACGCGCAAGCCGTCGAGCCCTGCGCCGTCGGGCTTCGCCTGCGTCGCGGTGGCGCTCTGCGCAGGCGGCGCGATGATCGGCAAACGCAGCGAAAACGCGGTGCCGCGACCCAGCGCGCTGCGCACGCTCAACGGCGCATCGAGTAACCCGGCGATGCGGTCGGCGATGGCGAGACCTAAGCCGAGACCTTGGCCCGCGGCGCCATCGCCGCGTCGGAATTCTTGAAAGATCGCGCGTTGTTGCGAGGGCGCGATGCCCGGGCCGGTGTCGTACACATCGATCCGCACCTCGCCGCCGACGCGGCGCACGCCCAGCAACACGCCGCCGCGATCGGTGTAGCGCACGGCGTTGGCGAGAAAATTCTGCAGCACGCGGCGCAGCAACTGCGGATCGGTGCGCACCCACAGTCGCGTGCGGCGATAGCGGAATTTCAAGCCGCGCTCCGCCGCGAGCGCACCGAATTCCGAGGCCAGCGGATCCAACGCATCGGCCAAAGGAAACGCGCGCGGCTGGGGCACCAAACCGCCGGCTTCCAACCGCGACATATCGAGCAAACCGGACAGCAGATCGCCGGTGGAATCGAGCGCGCCGCGGATGCGTTGCGCGGTGGCGCGACGCGTGTCGTCGGGCAACTGCGCGTGCAGCGCGTCGGTGAATAATTGCGCGGCATGCAGCGGCTGCAGCAGATCGTGACCGATCGCGGCCAAAAAGCGGCTTTTCGCATCGTTAGCGCGCTCGGCTTCGGCACGCGCTTGATCCAAACGTTCGGTGCGATCGGCGACGCGCTGTTCCAGCGTTTCGTTGCTTCGGATCAACTCGGCTTCGGCGCGGCGGAATGCGGTGACATCGGCGAAGGTCGCGACGAAGCCGCCGCCCGGCATCGGGTTGCCGCGAATTTCCACCACCGAGCCGTCGGGAAAAATGCGCTCGCTCACGTACGGCGTGCCTGCGTGCATGTGACGCAGACGCTTTTCGACTTCCTCTTCGATCGTGTCCACGCGCCATCCCGTGCGCAGGTTATGGCGCACCAAGTCCGCGACCGGCACGCCGACGCGCAACAACCGCTCCGGATACCCGAACAATTCGGCGTAGCGGCGATTCCACGCGACCAAGCGCAGATCGCCGTCGACGACGCTGATGCCCTGACTCATGTTCTCCAGCGCCGCTTCGAGCAAGCGCTGGTTGAAACGCAAATCCTGCGAGGCCTCGTCGACGATCGCGGCGACGGTATCGAAATCGCGGCCGGCCTCGCGACGCGCGGCGTCGAGCAACAATCGCGCGGAGGCCGAACCGAGCACAGCCGCCAGTTCGCGCTCCAAACGCGCTTCGACCGCGGGCGGCACCGCGCCGTGGGTGGGCGCGCCGCGCAGCGCCGCGCGCACGTTCTCGCGCGGCAGAAAGCGCCGCCCCACTTCGCGCAAGGTGTAGAGATCCAAGCCTTGGGTCGCGACCCGACGCGGCGATGCGCTGCGCCACGCCGTCGCAGCCCACGTCGCGGCCACGCCCGCGAACAAACTCAGCACCACCGCGCGACCGAGCCGGCTCCAACCGGTGAGTCCGAAAAACGCGTCCGGCGCGACGATCGACCAACCGCCGGGGCCGGCGGTCAACCACTGCGGATCGAACCGCAGCGCTTCCACGAACACCGGCACCAACAACAGCCAAATCCACAGCGCGGTCGCCGCGAAAATGCCGAACAGCACCGCGCGCGGCGGCGTTTGCGGCCGCCAAAGCGCGAAACCGAGCGCGGGCGCCAGCGCGGCCAGCGCCGAGAACGACAGCGCGCCGACATCGGCCAAGGCGTTATTGCCCGCGATCGATCGTCCGTAGCCCCAGGCGAGCAAGACGATGGCGAGAATGCCGATGCGGCGCTGGATCAACACGACGCGGCTCAAATCCGCGTGATCGGCGTCGGCGGGATCTTGTCGATCGACGCGGTCGTCGGCATCGAGCGATGCCGCGTCCGCCGCCTCGGCGCGCGCCATGCGCGAGGCGGCGCGCGCGCGAACCGATTCGCGAATCGTGCCGCGCGTCGGCGACCAGGCGCGACGCAGCCACAGCGGCGTGAGCCAATGATTGCCGATCATCAGACTCAGCGTGAGCGTGCTGACGATCACCATGCCGGTGCCGGCGCTCAGCCCGCCGAGAAACGCGAGCAGGGCCAGCGCGTCGTTGCCCTGCGACAGCGGCAGCGCCAACACGTACAGATCCGACGGCACGCCTCGATCGGCCAACAGCGCGTCGCCCGCGCGGGCCAGCGGCAGCACCGGCAGCGCGATCAGCAGCAGATACAGCGGAAACAGCCAGCGCGCGCGCAGGACATGACGTTCGTCGCGGCATTCGACCGCGCCGACATGGAATTGATGCGGCAAGGTGAACATCGCCAGCACGCCGAGCAGCACCAACGGCGCGAACCCCGACAAATCGCCGGCCTGCGGACGCGCCAAGTCGAAGGCAGAAGGCGATGTCGGCAGCGTCATCACGTACGCGCCGAGCGCCAACATCGCGGCGAGTTTCAACAGCGCCTCGAACGCCATCGCCAGAATCAGGCCCCGGTTGTGCTCGGCCGCGCTGGCGCTGCGGGTACCGAACAGCATCGCGAACGCCGCCATCGCGAGCGCGACATACAGCGCGCTGTCCTGCCATGCCGGCACCTGCGCGCCGTCGCGCCACACGGAGGTTTGCGCGCCGCCCTCGCCCACCAGCAGCGCGAAACTCATCGCCACCGCTTTCAACTGCAGCGCGATGTACGGCACGATGCCGAGCACCGCGACGAAGGTGACGGCGGCGGCGAGCCACCCGTCGCGGCCGAGGCGGCTGGCGACGAAATCGGCGATCGAGGTACTGTTGCTCTCGCGCACCGAGCGCACCAGTTTGGTCAGCGCGCCGATGCCGAAGAGGTACAGCAAGATGGTGCCGACGAACGTGGGCGGCAGCGGCCAGCCCGAACGCGCGGCCTGCGTCACCGTGCCGAAGAAGGTCCACGAGGTGCAGTACACCGCGAGCGAGAGGACGTAGACCTCGGGCCAGGCGCGCGCGAACGTGTGCGGGCGCCGTTCGCCGTACACCGCGACCGCGAACATCAGGCCGAGCCAGACCAGCGCGGCGAGAATAACGCCGCCGATGCTCAGCATGATGGGAGTCTCGTACGCTCGGGAATCACGCTTGGATCACGCTCGGATCACGCTGGAGACGGCCGCCGTCGGAATTCGCGGCAGCTTAACGCACAAACGCCGCGCTTTCGCGCGGCGTCTGCGGTGCGTCGCCGGTCCAGCGACCGGCGCGAGGTCGGCCGCGGTGCGAAGCGGCTGTCGCTCGACCGATCAGAAATCGTAGCGAGCGGTCAGGCTGTACTGGCGCGGCGGGCCGTAGAAACCGGTCAGCACGCCCAGCGCCGAGACCAAGTTGTAGCCGGTGGTCAGATATTCCTCGTCGGCGAGGTTGCTGCCCTGCAGCGAGAAGGTCCACGCGTCGTTGAACTTCCAGATCACGCCGGCGTTGATCAGGCCGTAGGCGTCCTGCGAGATCGGCACCGCGGTGGCGCCGGTCACCGGATCGCGCACCACTTCGGTGGTGGCGACGACATCGTCCTGGTAGCTGTAGCCGACGCGCGCCGAGAAATTGCCGCCGTTGGACAGCGGCAGGCGGTATTCGACGTTCACCGCGCCCGAGAAATCCGGGGCGTTGGTGAATTCCTGCTGGCCGGCGATGTTGACGTTCTTGAACATGTACTCGTCGTACTTCGCGTCGAGCCACGCCAGGTTGCCGGAAATCGCCCAGTTGGCGGTCGGCAGCCACTGGTATTCGGCTTCCAGGCCGTTCACCGTGCCTTCGCCGGCGTTGGTGAAGTCGCCGAAGAACGCATCGTCGGTGCCGTCGCCGTTGCTGTCGTAGGCGGTGAAGACCGACAACTGGATGTCTTTGTAGGTGTTGTGGAACGCCGACAGGTTCAGGAACAGGCGCTGATCGAAGAACGACATCTTGCTGCCGACTTCGAAGCTGTCGACCTGCTCGTCGTCGAACGGCTCGGCCGAGCGCGGCACCGCGACGGCTTGCGCGCGGATGTTGTAGCCGCCCGACTTGAAGCCGCGGCTGGCGAGGCCGTAGATCATGACGTTGTCGTTGACTTGGTAGTCGAGCGACACCTTCGGCGAGAAGTTCTCGAAGTTGATGCTCTTATCGAAGTTCGCGGCGGTCGAGATCGGGCGCGTGAACGTGGCGTCGGAGTAACCGCGGTTGAGCACGCGCGCGCTCTTGTCTTCGTCGGTGTAACGAGCGCCGACGTCGAGCTTCAGCGCGTCGGTCAGATCGAAGGTCCAATCGGCATAAACCGCGACGCTCTCGGTCAGCACTTTGCCCTGGGTATCGCCGAACAGCAGATTGAAGAAGTTGTTGAGCACGCGACCGCCGGCTTCGCCGTCGAAGGCGTACAGGCCGACCACACCGCGATAGCGGCCGCCGGCATCGTAATTCACCTGCAATTCGTGGCTCACCTGCTCGTCGCTGTAGAACGCCTTCACGTCGGCCAGCTTGTTCGGCAGGGTGTCGAAGTCGATGTTGGTTTCGGTGTCCGATTCGCGCTTAGCGGCGACGTACTTGACCGCCCAGTTTTCGTTCGGACGCCAGTTCAACACCGCCGAAACGCCCTTCATTTCGGTGTTGTTGACGTTCGGCATGCCGTTACGCACGTCGTAGCGATCGTTCAGCGGCGCCAAGGTCGGCGCGAAGCGGTTCGGCGCCAGCATCTGCGCGGCGCGCACGCCGGACTTATCGTCCATCCAGTCGAACGAGAACTGGAAGTCGAAGTCGTCGTGCGAATAGCCGCCCAGGCTGAAGCGCAGCGCGTTGATTTCCTTGTCGCTGGCCGGCTGCTTGGTGACGATGTTGTCGCCGAAGCCGTCGCGGTTGAGGCTGGCCACGGCGACGCGGCCGAGCAGGCCGCTGTTCTCGCCGCCGATCGGACCGCCGACGGCGGCCTTCACGTCGAGTTGGTTGTAGTTGCCGACGGTCACCGAGGCGAAGCCGTCGAATTCGCGCGGGAGCGGCTTGGAGATGTACTTGATCGCACCTCCGATCGTGTTCTTGCCGTACAGCGTACCCTGCGGGCCGCGCAGCACTTCGACGCGGTTGACGTCGAACACGTCGAGCAGCGCGCCCTGCGGACGGGCGATGTACACGTCGTCGAGATAGATGCCGACGCCGGGATCGACGCCCCACAGCGGATCGGACTGGCCGACGCCGCGGATGTAGGCGGTCACGGTGCTGCTGGAGCCGCGCGCGGCGTAGATGGTCAGGTTCGGCACCTGCGCATCGAGGTCGCTGAGGTCTTCGACGTTGAGCTTATCGAGCGTGTCGGAGGTGAAGGCCGTGACCGCCACCGGCACGTCCTGCAGGGTTTCCTCGCGTTTGCGCGCGGTCACGGTGATGGTGTCGAGCGTGGACCGGTCCTCGGCTTGCGCCTCGCCGTCCTGCGCCTGCACCTGCGCCGCGGGCAGCGCGACGGCGGCCAGCGCCAACCACACGCCCAGACTCAAGCCGTTGCGGCGCATGCCGTTGCCCTGTTTCGTCGCCTTACTGTTCATCGAATCGCCTCTCTGACATCAGCCCATGGGCCGCCGACCTTCGGCGGCCACGATGCGGCAAGCCTAGAGGCGCCCTCCCCCCGGAGCACTTGTACCTTCGGACAATGGGCCAGGCGACGGCCTGCGCGGACACTGCCGCCCAATCGTCCGGCGGGGCGACGGCGTGCGTGCGCGTCCGAACCTCAAGCGCGCTGGAGAAGCCTGCAAGCAAGCCTCCGTCCCGCCCTCGCCTTCATTCGTCCCGTTTCGCCCGCAAGGAATCCCGCATGTCGTTCGCGATCGTTTTGGCCGCGCTGTGTTTTCTGATGTTCGTGGCCTACCGCGGCTACAGCGTGATTCTGTTCGCGCCGATCGCGGCGTTGGGCGCGGTGCTGTTGACCGATCCTTCGCTGGTCGCGCCGATGTTCACCGGCCTGTTCATGGAGAAGATGGTCGGCTTCCTGAAACTGTATTTCCCGGTGTTTTTGCTCGGCGCGATCTTCGGCAAGCTGATCGAGGTCTCGGGCTTCTCCAAGTCCATCGTGCAAGCGACGATCAAATTGTTCGGGCCGGAGCGCGCGATGCTATCGATCGTCGCGGTCTGCGCGCTGCTGACCTACGGCGGCGTGTCGCTGTTCGTGGTGGTGTTCGCGGTGTATCCGTTCGCCGCGGAGTTGTTCCGTCAAAGCGATATTCCCAAGCGCCTGATTCCCGGCACGATCGCGCTCGGCGCATTCACCTTCACCATGGATGCGCTGCCGGGCACGCCGCAGATCCAGAACATCATTCCGACCTCGTTCTTCGGCACCGACGCCTGGGCCGCGCCGTGGCTGGGCAGCATCGGCGCGGTGTTCATCCTCGCGGTCGGCTTGCTGTACCTCGAATCGCGCCGCCGCGCCGCGAAACGCAACGGCGAAGGCTACGGCGATCCGGCGACGCTGCTCAACGAGCCGGCGCCGTTCTCGGCGGATCGCAAATTGGCGCATCCGCTGATCGCGCTGTCGCCGCTGGTGCTGGTGGGCGTGGTCAATAAGGTGCTGGGGCTGTGGATTCCGGAGTTCTACGGCAAAAGCCACGAATTCGTGCCCGCGGTGATCGGCAAGGCCGCGCCGGTGGTGCAGGAAATCTCGAAAGTCGCCGCGATCTGGGCGGTGCAGGCCGCGCTGATCGCAGGCATCGTCGCGGTGGTGCTGCTCGCGTGGAAACCCGTCGTCGCCAGTTTCGCCGAAGGCACGAAGTCGGCGATCGGCGGCGCCTTGCTCGCATCGATGAACACCGCCTCCGAATACGGCTTCGGCGCGGTCATCGCCGCCCTGCCCGGTTTCTTGGTCGTCGCCAACGCGCTGCAGGCCATTCCGAACCCGCTGATCAACGAGGCGATCACCGTGACCTCCCTCGCCGGCATCACCGGCTCGGCCTCGGGCGGCATGAGCATCGCGCTGGCGGCGATGGCCGAGACGTTCATCGCCAATGCGCAGGCCGCGGACATTCCGATGGAGGTGCTGCATCGCATCGCCTCGATGGCGTCCGGCGGCATGGACACGCTCCCGCACAACGGCGCGGTGATCACGCTGCTCGCCGTCACCGGTTTGACGCACCGCCAGGCGTACAAAGACGTGTTCGCGATCACCCTGATCAAGACCTTGGCCGTGTTCTTCGTCATCGGCGTGTTCTACGCCACCGGCTTGGTCTGACCCCGCCTCGCGTTTTCGCCGTCCGCGCGCAGCGGCGCGGCGAACGCGGCATGATGTTCTCCCTTTCGCCGCGCACGGCGCGGCGTTTTTTTGCCCTCACACCGCCGACGCCGCCATGACCGACCGCTTCCTCGAACACCGCACCGCCCTCGTCACCGGCAGCACGTCCGGCATCGGCCTCGCCATCGCCTGCGGCCTCGCCGCGGCCGGCGCGAAGATCGCCGTCAATGGTCTGGGCACGCCCGAGCAAATCGAAGACGCGCTGCGCGCAGTGCGCGAAGCCGGCGCGGCCGACGCCCGCCACTTCGGCGCGGACCTGCGCGACCCCGATCAGATCGAGACGATGATGGCGCAGATCGCGGCGTGGTCGCCGGTCGATGTGCTGATCAACAACGCCGGCATCCAGCACGCGGTGCCGCTGGCGGAGATGCCGGTGCAGAAATGGAACGACATTCTCGCGATCAATCTGAGCGCGGCCTTCCACACCATGCGCTTGGCGATGCCCGGCATGGCCGAGCGCGGTTACGGGCGCGTGATCAATGTCGCTTCGGTGCACGGCTTAGTGGCGTCGATCCATAAAGCGCCGTACGTCGCCAGCAAGTTCGGCATCGTCGGTTTGAGCAAAGTCGCGGGCCTGGAATACGCCGCGCTCGGCAGCCGCGAATCCGGCGGCATCACCGTCAACTGCATCTGCCCCGGCTGGGTGGAGACCGCGCTGATCGAGCCGCAAATCCAAGCGCGCCGCGCGGGCGGCAGCCGCGAAGACGGCGTGCGCGCGCTGGTCAGCGAGAAACAGCCGAGCGGGCGCATGTCGCTGCCGGAAGACATCGCCGCGATGGCGACCTGGTTATGCCGTCGCGAGGCGCACAACATCACCGGCGCGTCCTTCCCCATCGACGGCGGCTGGACGGCGCAGTAAAGGTTTCGTTAAAGGCCTCGGCCGCCGAAGTTTTTTTCGCCGGTTCGTGCGGGCGATCACGCTTCCGCGCTGCGGATGTCAACGCTTCGTTCATTCAATCGTTCATCATCGCGCCGAGCGCGGTCGACGAGTCGCGCCGCAGATCAGGAGCACGACCGATGGCCAGACCGATCCTCCCCTTCTCGCGACGTAAGGCGCTGTACAGCGCGATCCTGCAGCGCAACGGAATTCGCGGCCGGGTCCGCTTCCAACCGATTCCGGAACGCACGCTCGCCTCGGAACCCGAGCAAGCCCCCGACATCGTCGCATCGTCGTCCGGCGCGCCGGTGCGCTCGGGGCCGGTCGCCGCCGATTCATCGCGCTCGCTGTTGGTCACGCTGCAGCGCGCGCCGTTCGCGGTTCGCGTCCTGAACAACCTCACCGCCGGCGCGACCCCGACCTCGATCGCCGAGTTCAACGCGCTCGGCGCCAACGACACCGCGCGGCTGACCGCGTTCGTCGATCAGCAGATGAACCCGGCGGCGATCGACGACAGCGCGCTGGAAGCGCGGCTGTCGGCCGCCAACGGCTACACCACGCTCAATAAAACGCTGGCGCAGCTTTGGGCCGATCACGTTCTGGTCACCACCGACAGCGGCGCGCCCGCGCGCGAAACGCAGCGCGCCGCGCTGATGCGCACCGCGTATTCGAAGCGCCAGTTGCAGGAGCAACTCGTCGATTTCTGGCAGAACCACTTCAACGTCGCGATCAACAGCGGCACGCCCTCGTCGGTGTACGTGCACTACAACCGCGACGTCATTCGCGCGAATGTCTTCGGCAATTTCCGCACGCTGCTCGAAGAAGTGGGCAAGAGCACGGCGATGATGTATTACCTCAACAATCGCAGCAATTCGCGCTCCGGCCCGAACGAAAACTACGCGCGCGAGCTGTTGGAATTGCACGCGATGGGCGCGGAGAACTACCTCGGCTTCGTCAACCCGACGCAGGTGCCGCCTGCGCCGGAAGACCCGAACTATCCGATCGGCTACACCGACCTCGACGTGTACGACACCGCGGCCGCATTCACCGGCTGGACGGTGAAAAACGGCGGCAACGGGTTCCCGGCCGAAAACGACGGCACGTTCGTCTACCGTCAGGCGATGCACGACGCCGGCCCGAAACAAGTACTCGGCATGTACATCCTGCCCGAGCAGGCGGCGATGAAGGACGGCCGCGATATCTACGACCGTCTCGCGACGCATCCGCGCGTGGCGAAATTCATCTGCAAAAAACTGATCCGCCGCTTCGTGTCCGACAATCCGGACCCGGCGCTGATCGACAGCGCCGCGGCGGTGTTCCGCGCCAACTGGCAGCACCCGAATCAGATCCGACTCACGCTGCGGCATATCCTGCTATCGAACGCCTTCATCTACGCGTGGGGGCAAAAGAGTCGGCGCCCGTTCGAATTGATGGCCGCCGCGCTGCGCATCGGCGGCAGCGATTGGACGATCAAAGGCATCAGCGAAACCCGCAGCAACGATTTCATGGGCCGCCTCACCGCGACCGGCCATGCGCCCTACGATTGGGCCGCGCCGAACGGGTATCCGGACGTGAGCGTGATTTGGTCGGCCTCGAACAACATGGTCACCACTTGGCGCATGCTGACCTGGTTGACCGAAACCAGGGACACCGACACCGCGACCACGCCGCTGTTGCCGATCCTGGCGTTGAGCCGCAGCAACGTCGCCTCGTGGACCGCGAATAATCTGGTGAATTTCTGGTGCCAGCGCCTGCTCGGCTACATCCCGGTCGCGTCGCGTCGGCAGATTCTGGTGTCCTTCCTCGCCCAGAACGGCGACCCGGCGACCTACGTCATCACCGACACCGACACGTCCGCCACCACCGATCTGAAGCGTCATTACAACCAGCAGCGCATCCGCAGCATGGTCGCGATGATCCTGATGTCCCCCGAATTCATGACCCGCTGAGGACCACGCCATGCACACTCCCGGACTGGATCGGCGCGAATTCCTGAAAGGCTGCGGCGCGAGCGTCGCGATCAGCGCGCTCGGCCCGAGCCTGTTGTTCTCGCAGGACGCGCAGGCGGCGGCGAACAGCTACGACACCGTGGTCATGGTGTTCCTGCGCGGCGGTTACGATGGTTTGAACCTGATCACGCCGATCAGCGGCAACGATCGCACGTTCTACGAAGAAGCGCGCCCGACGCTGCGAATCCCCGCCACCGGCACCGATGCCGCGCTGCCGCTCACCCTAGCCTCCGGCGCATCCACCGGTTTCGGCATTCACCCGTCCGCCGTCGGCCTGCGCGATCTTTGGGATGCGGGCAAGCTCGCGGTCGTCCAATCCTGCGGCCTGCAGACCGTCGTTACGCGCAGCCACTTCGACGCGCAGGCGTATCTGGACCTCGGCACGCCGGGCGACCTCAACGCCAGCACCGGTTGGATGACGCGCGCGTGGCAAACCCAGGGGCTGGGCGGCGTCTCGATGCCATTGCTCGCCGTCGCCAGCCGCCAACCGAACAATATGCGCGGCTCCACGCAATCGCTGTCGATGCCGAGCCCGAGCGATTTCTCGCTGAACACCGGCGCGCCGCAGTGGTACGCGTATCGCACCGGCATGCCGGCCGGCACCAAGGGCGTCACCGAAACGATGGCGAGCCTCTGGGCCGGGCCAACGGGCTTGGAAATCGCCGGCAGTCGCGCCGATGGTTCGATGCGGTTGATCGCGCAGCAGGGCTACACCACGACGCTGCCGACGACGCCCGTCGCCTGGCCGACCAGCACGTTCGCGCGCCAGTTGTGGACCGTGGCGCAATCGATCCGCTTCAACCTCGGCCTGCGTTATGCGGCGGTCGACTTGGGCGGCTGGGACACGCACGAAAACCAAGGCACGGTCGGCAACAGCAACTACTCCAACCGCATCGCCGATCTGTCGCAGTCGCTCAAGGCGTTCTTCGACGAACTCAACAACGGCGGCGAAATCGGCCGCGTCACGGTGATCGTACAGTCGGAATTCGGCCGTCGCGTCCGTCAAAACGCCAGCGGCGGCACCGATCACGGCTACGGCAGCCCGCTGCTGGTGCTGGGCGGCCCGGTGAACGGCCGCAAACTCTACGGCCAGTGGTTGGGCCTGGACCCGGTGGTGCTCGCGCCGTACTTCGGCGACGTGCCGGTGACCACCGACTTCCGCCGCGTGTTCAGCGAGCTGATGATCCGGCGCATGGGCAACAACAAGCTCAGCCAGATTTTCCCAGGCTACACCGGCTACACCCCGCTCGGCATTTTCCAGGGCACCGATCTCACGCCGCAGTACGTGGACACGCCCGAACAAGGCCGCATCGGCGCTTATTTGCGCTCCGACCCGCAGCCGGTCTACGGCGAATCCCTGCGCGAAACCCCGCAGGCGCAGCGCGCCCGCCAACGCGACGAGAACGGCTGGATTCGCCGCCTGCTCGCGGTATTCGGGCTGTCTTGATCCACCGCCGCGCATCGCCGACGCCCGCGAACGCGGCCGGCGATGCGCGCGACCGCTGCATGCTTCGTCGCGCGCGCGACAACGAAGCGCATCGACGCTCGCGAGAGGACGACGCCGCCCACTCACAGCGCGTCTGTGCGACGCGGGATGCCCGAAAACGCCATGTGAGGCTCTGTTTAGGAACGGACTGCGGGACGAATCACGTTTTGTAAGACGGCCTGTGGCATGCTTACCGACGGGGGATCCGCCGCGTCAACGTTCACGCCGCTCGCCGGCCGCGCCATCGGAGCCAGTCGATGCCCAGAAAGATCGCCAAAACGTCGAAAATGCGACGTAAGGTCTACGCCGTCCTCGCCGAACGCTACGGCATCGAAGGACGCCTCCATTTCCAAGCGCCGCTGCGCACGGTCGATCCGCAAGACGCGCTGGCGGGCATCGCCAAAACGGCCGAGCCGAGCGCACCGCCGCCCATCGCGCCGGTCGCGTCGCCCAGCCCGGCGCCGGGCGCGACCGCTCCGCCGCGTCGCGTCGCCGCCAACAGTTCGCCGTCGCAATTGCTCACGCTGCAGCGCGCGCCGTTCGCGGTGCGTGTGCTCAACAACACCACGTTCGGCGCGACCGCCGCGTCGATCGCCGCCTTCAACGCGCTGGGCGCGAACGACACGGCGCGGTTGACCGCGTTCGTCGATCAGCAGCTCGATCCGGCCGCGATCGACGACAGCGCGTTCGACGCGCGTCTGACCGCCGCTGGCTACAGCACCCTGAGCAAATCCCTCACCCAACTGTGGGCCGACCACGTCGCGCCCGATCCGGTGTGGGATATCCGCATGCGTCCGGCCTGGGAAACGCAGCGCTCGGCCCTGGCCCGCGCGATCTATTCCAAGCGGCAATTGCAAGAAGTGATGGTGGGTTTCTGGCACAACCACTTCAACGTGACCGCGAACGACTTCTCGGTCGGCCCGGTGTCGGTGCACTACAACCGCGATGTGCTGCGCGCGAACGCGTTCGGCAATTTCCGAACGATGCTCGAAGCGGTCGCGCAGAGCGCGGCGATGATGTACTACCTCGATAACGCCTCGAACACGCGCTCGGGCCCGAACGAGAACTTCGCGCGCGAGTTGCTGGAATTGCACACGCTGGGCGCCGAGAACTACCTCGGTTTCGTCGATCCGTTCCAAGTGCCGCCTTGCCCGGAAGACCCGAGTTATCCGATCGGCTACACCGACGTGGACGTGTACGAAACCGCGTCGGCGTTCACCGGCTGGTCGATCAAAGACGGGCATTGGCAATATCCGACCGAGGACGACGGCACGTTCGTGTACCGCTCGGCGTGGCACGACGCCGGCCCGAAATTCGTGCTCGGCAAATTCCTCAATCCCGAACAGCCGGCGATGAAGGACGGTCGCGATATTCTCGACCGTCTCGCCAGCCATCCGCGCGTCGCGAAATTCATCTGCAAGAAACTGATCCGTCGCTTCGTCTCCGATGCGCCGAATCCCGCCTTGGTCGACAGCGCCGCCGCGATTTTCCGGCAGAACTGGCAAAGCCCGAACCAGATCAAACTCACGCTGCGGCATATCCTGCTGTCGGACGCGTTCAAGAACGCCTGGGGCATGAAGCACCGCCGGCCGTTCGAGTTGGTGGCCGCCACGCTGCGCGCCTTGGACTGCAATTGGACGCCTCGCGTCGGCGACAGCAAAACCGACGAAGTGTTCTGGTTGATGAGCTTCACCGGCAACGTTCCCTACGAATGGCCCGCGCCGAACGGGTATCCGGACGTCGCGGTGGCGTGGTCGGGTTCGAATTCCTACGCGATGAGTTGGCGTTTGTTGAATTGGATGACCGAAACCGGCGACGGCGGTTCGTCGACGCTGGTGCCTATCCTCGCCACGACCCGCGCGAACGTGAGCAGTTGGACGGCGAACAATCTGGTCGACTTCTGGTGCCAGCGCATCCTCGGCTATATCCCGACGGCGTCGCGTCGGCAGGTGCTGGTGTCGTTCATGGCGCAGAACGGCGCGGCCACGGACGTCATCGCCGATACCGACACCTGGGCGGCGAGCAATCCCAAGGCGCACTACAACCAGCAGCGTTTGCGCAGTCTCGTGTCGCTGATCCTGCTGTCCCCCGAGTTCATCGTCCGCTGAGGAGCCCGCCATGCATCATCTCCGTCTCGACCGGCGCCACTTCCTCAAAGGTTGCTGCGCCACCGCCGCGGCCGGCGCGCTCGGCCCCACGCTGTTTTTCGCCGACGAAGCGCAGGCCGCCGTCAATAACTACGACACCGTCGTGCATATCTTTCTGCGCGGCGGCATGGACGGCTTGAATCTGGTGCCGCCGGTGTCCGGCAACGACCGCACGTTCTACGAGGAAGCGCGGCCGAATCTGAAGATCGACGCCAGCGGCACGTACGGCGCGCTTCCGCTGACGCTGGCCAACGGCAGCGCAACCGGCTTCGGGCTGCACCCGTCCGCGACCGGCCTGCGCGATCTGTGGGACGCCGGAAAACTGGCGATCGTGCATAGCTGCGGCATCGCGAACGTGGTCACGCGCAGCCATTTCGACGCGCAGTTGTATTTGGACCTGGGCACGCCGGGCACGCAGAGCACCGGCACCGGTTGGTTGACCCGCGCCTGGAACAGCCAACCCGGCGCGATCGGCACGCCCGCGCTGCCGCTGTTGGCGGTCGCCGCGCGGCAACCGGCGAATCTGATCGGCTCGACGCAATCCATCGGCATGCCCAGCCCCAGCGATTTCGCGCTGAACGCCGGTGCGTGGCAATGGCAGCAATACCGCAGCGGCATGCCGGCCGGCACCAAGGGCCTGAACGAAACCCTCGCCAGTCTGTGGGCCGGCGCGACCGGCGCGGAAGTGGCCGGTGCGCGCGCCGACGGCGCGCTGCGCATGATCGCGCAGCAGCCCTACACCTCGACCCTGCCGGCGAACTGGCCCACCACCACCTTCGCCCGGCAGTTGTGGACGATCGCGCAATCGATCCGCTTCAACCTCGGCATGCGTTACGCGACGCTCGATTTGGGCGGCTGGGACACCCACGACGGCCAAGGCACCGCCGGCAGCGGTTATCACTACTACCAAAACAAAATCGCCGAGCTGTCACAGGCGCTCGCCGCGTTCTACAACGAGCTGAACGGCAGCGGCGAAATCGCGCGGACCACGGTGATCGTGCAGTCCGAATTCGGGCGCCGCGTGCGCCAGAACGGCAGCTACGGCACCGATCACGGTTACGGCAATCCGATGCTGGTGCTCGGCGGCCCGGTGAACGGCCGTAAGTTCTACGGCCAATGGTTGGGTCTCGACCCGCAGGTGCTCTCGCCGTATTTCGGCGATATCCCGGTGACCACCGATTACCGCCGCGTCTTCTCCGAATTGCTGATTCGCCGAATGGGCAACAATCGCCTCGGCACGGTGTTCCCGGGCTACGCCGGCTACACGCCGCTGGGCATCTTCCAGGGCACGGACATCGCTCCGCAGTACGCCGACACGCCAACGGTCGACGCGCCGCCCGTGCAAGCGGCTTTGCCCGCGCAACCGACGCAGCCGGCGTACGGCGAATCGCTGCGCCCGATGCCCGCCGCCGCACGCGTCGACGACGGCCCGCTCGCCCGTTTCGCGCGCGCCGCATCGCCGAGACGCTGATCGCCGACGTCGCGTCGTCGCTCGCGCTTCCGCTTTCGGTCTACGCACCGCCGCGACGACGGCCGCAAACGAAGAAACCCGCCGTTCTCACGGCGGGTTTCTCGTTTGGGGCTCATGCTTCTACGGTCCTGCATCGGCACCGAGTTCCGGCGTCGCGGACCGACGCGAACGATTACTCGCCCGCCAACCCTTCGCCTTCGGCCACGGCCTTCATCGACAGGCGAATGCGGCCCTGCTTGTCGACTTCCAGCACCTTGACCTTGACCACATCGCCTTCTTTCAGCTTGTCGCCGACGCGCTCGACGCGCTCGTTGGAGATCTGCGAGACGTGCACCAAGCCGTCCTTGCCCGGCAGGATGGTGACGAACGCGCCGAAGTCCATGATCTTCGCGACCTTGCCTTCGTAGATGCGGCCCGGCTCGACGTCGGAGGTGATCTGCTCGATGCGCGCCTTCGCGGCCTGAGCGGCTGCGGCGTTGACCGAAGCGATCACGATGGTGCCGTCGTCCTGGATATCGATCTGGGTGCCGGTTTCCTTGGTGATGCCTTGGATCGTGGCGCCGCCCTTACCGATCACTTCGCGGATCTTGTCGGGGTGGATCTTGATCGTCAGCAGGCGCGGCGCGAACTCGCTCAGCTCGGCGCGCGGCGTGGTGATGGCCTTGGCCATTTCGCCGAGGATGTGCAGACGGCCGGCCTTCGCCTGACCCAGCGCGACCTTCATGATTTCTTCGGTGATGCCCTGGATCTTGATGTCCATCTGCAGGGCGGTGACGCCGTTGGCGCTGCCGGCGACCTTGAAGTCCATGTCGCCGAGATGATCTTCGTCGCCGAGGATGTCGGACAGCACGACGAAGCGGTCGTCTTCCTTCACCAAGCCCATCGCGATGCCCGCGACCGGCGCTTTCACCGGCACGCCGGCGTCCATCAGGGCGAGCGACGAACCGCAGACCGAGGCCATCGACGAGGAACCGTTCGATTCGGTGATTTCCGACACCACGCGAATGGTGTACGGGAACGCTTCCATGCCCGGCATCATCGCCAGCACGCCGCGCTTGGCGAGGCGGCCGTGGCCGATTTCGCGGCGCTTAGGCGCGCCGAAGCGGCCGGTTTCCCCCACCGAGTACGGCGGGAAGTTGTAGTGGAACAGGAAGTGTTCTTTCCACTCGCCGGCGATGTCGTCCATGATCTGGCCGTCGCGCGCGGTGCCCAGCGTGGTGACGACCAGAGCCTGGGTTTCGCCGCGGGTGAACAGCGCCGAACCGTGCACGCGCGGCAGCACGCCGACTTGGCAGTGGATCGGACGCACGGTGTCGAGCGCGCGGCCGTCGATGCGGATCTTGGTGTCGAGCACCGAGTCGCGCATGGTGCGGTATTCGAGTTCGCCGAATTCCTTCGAGGCTTCGGCGGCGCTCCAGCCATTGGCTTCGATCTGGCCGGCGACGCTTTCGAGCACGTCTTTCTTCAGCGCCGAAATGGCGTCGCGGCGCTGCAGCTTGTCGCGGATCTGGAACGCGGCGGCGAGACGGTCGCCGATCGCGGCTTTCAGCGCGTCGATCAAAGCGTCGTTCTTCGCCGGGGCCTGCCAATCCCAACGCGGCTTACCGGCTTCGGCGACCAATGCGTTGATCGCGTCGATCGCCACTTGCTGCGCTTGATGGCCGAAGACCACGGCGCCGAGCATCACGTCTTCCGACAGCTCCTTGGCTTCGGATTCGACCATCAACACCGCGTCCTTCGTACCGGCGACGACGAGTTCGAGATCGGATTCCTTCAACTCGCTCACGGTCGGGTTGAGGATGTACTCGCCGTTCTTGTAGCCGACTTTCGCGGCGCCGATCGGGCCCTGGAACGGGGCGCCGGTGAGCGCGAGCGCGGCCGAGGCGCCGATCATGGCCGGAATATCGCCTTCGATTTCCGGATTCAGCGACATCAGGGTCGCGATGATCTGGACTTCGTTCTTGAACTCTTCGGGAAACAGCGGACGGACCGGACGGTCGATCAAGCGGCAGATCAGCGTTTCCTTTTCGGTCGAGCGGCCTTCGCGCTTGAAGAAGCCGCCGGGGATGCGACCGCCGGCATAGAACTTCTCTTGGTAGTCCACGGTGAGCGGGAAGAAGTCCTGCCCCTCGCGCGCGCTCTTGGCGGCCACGGCGGTCACCAGCACCACGGTGCCTTCGACCGACACCATCACCGCGCCGCCGGCTTGGCGGGCGATTTCGCCGGTTTCGAGCACGACGGTGTGCTTGCCGTATTGGAAACTCTTGGTCACTTTTGCCACGTTGGAATGTCCTCGAAAAAACTTGACGATGAACCGGCCGAAGCCCCTGCCCCGAGCCGGGTGGCCGCGCGATGCGGCCGTGACGCGATGAACGGTTGAAGCGTGCGCGACCGCGCGGAACCGAAGCGCGATGCGCGAGATTGCGCGATGTCACGTGAAACGGTGTTGCTTGAAACTGCGCTGAGCGAAAACCGAGTCGATCGAAACGGGGCCGATCGAAACAGGATCGATCGAAGCCGCGCTGCGTGAAGCCGCCATGGGAACCGAAGCGCGAAACGAAACCGACGACGACTTCCGGCTCCCATAACGAAACCGCGGCGCATCGCTGCGCCGCGGTGGGTCTGGTGCTTAGCGGCGCAGACCGAGCTTCTCGATCAGGGCCTTGTAGCGTTCCGCATCTTTACGATGCAGATAGTCGAGCAGGCTGCGACGGCGATTGACCATCTTCAGCAGGCCGCGACGGCTGTGGTGGTCCTGCTTATGGGTCTTGAAGTGGTCGGTCAACTGGACGATGCGCGCGGTGAGCAGGGCGACCTGCACTTCCGGCGAACCGGTGTCGTTGGCGCCGCGCTTGTGCGCGTCGATGATTTGAGCGGAATCGATGGACATGGAAAGCCTCGTAGACGCGGGAACGGCAGGAACTCGGCGCGAGGCGGGCTCGGTTTCGAGCGCATCTCGCGAAGGCACCGCCTGGGCCGCCTGTGATCGGAATGGAAAGCTCGCCGGGGCTTTGCCCCTGGAAAGCCCCGGGATTATAGCCCGCGTCCCCCGCCCCAACAAGGCGGGATCTCTCCGCATTCCACCGCGAGCCGCGCCCGCACGTTCCGATCGCCCCGCATTCGGCCTATGCAAGCGAGACCGCCCAGCGGCCGCGTCCTCTCGATCGCCCCGTCGGTCAGGGCTTGGGCTTGCCGCCGAGTTGCTTGAGCGCCTGGGCCATGCCCTCCATCTTGCCGCTGAGCGCCAAACGCCAGCCCTGCGGCGTCTTGTTCAGCGTCACCACTTCCATCTGCGTGATCGACAGCCCCATGGCGGCGGCCTTGCTGCGGACCACCATATGCATGCGATCCGCGCCTTCGGACACGCCGCCCAGCACCTCCTGGCTTTCGAGGGCGCCGCCGGACGCGCTCATGATGGTCGACATCATCCCGGCGAAAAACGCCTGATCGTTCATCGCTTTCAGCGAGGCGGGCGTCGCCTCGTCGCCGAAGAACATGGCCACGACACCGGCGCTGTCCTCGGATTCGAGGATCGGCGCCAGCATCTCGCGGAACTGCTTGAGCGCGGCGGGATCGAAGGCATCGGCCGCGGCGCCCCACTCGTTGGCCTGCATCCGGCGAAAAGATTCCTGCAGCACCGCCTCCGGGCTGGCGTCGGGCGTGAGCTCCGCGGCCCACAGCGGTGCGACGTTCGCGGCGCACAGCGCGACGGTCAATGCGAAAACGGCCAGCGGCCGGCGAACGAAACGGGTCATGGCGGTTTCCTTATGGCGAATGCGAAACGAAGATGCGCTGCGGCAGCAGCATGCCCTGCTCGTCGATTTCCGCCAAGCCGTGCGCGCGGCCTTCGCCGTCGAACACCGCGCAGACGCCGACGGCCTGCGTGGACAATTTCAGCCGTTGGCCCTGCGCGAAACGACGCACGGCATCGGCGCCGAGATCGACGCGGCGATACCCGACCAAACCGATTTCCAGCGGCAACAAGCACGCATCGAGACTGCGTTCGTCGCGTTCGGCGAGCGCCTGCAGCGCTTCGAAGGTCCACATCCGCGGGTCGCGGAACGGGTCCACCCACAAACGACGCAATTCGGCGACATGCGCGCCGCAGCCGAGGGCTTCGCCTAAGTCGCGCACCAGGCTGCGCACGTAAGTGCCGGAGCCGCATTCCACGTGCAGACGCAGCATCGGTTCGCCGGCGTCGAGCAGATCGGCCTCGGAGGTCAGATCGAAACTGTGAACGTCGACTTCGCGCGCCTCCACTTCGACGGCCTCGCCGCGACGCGCTTTCGCGTAAAGAGGCTCGCCGCCGCGCTTAAGCGCGGAATAGATCGGCGGGCGTTGCGCGATGCGTCCGGTCAACGCGCGCAGCGCGGCGTCGATGGTGTCGATGTCGTAAGCGCCGACCGGGCGTTCGCGCAGCGGCTGACCCTCCGCGTCGTCGGTGTCGGTGACGATGCCCAAACGCGCGACGGTGTCGTAGGCCTTGCGCGCGCCCAGCAAACCGCCGGCGATCTTCGTCGCTTCGCCGAAACAGATCGGCAACAGGCCGGTGGCCGACGGATCCAAACTGCCGGTGTGCCCGGCTTTTTCCGCGCGGAACAGATGGCGCACGCGCTGCAGCGCTTGATTCGAGCTCAGGCCCTGCGGCTTGTCGAGCAGCAGAATGCCGTCGAGCTTGCGGAAGGTTTTCTTCGGGGCCTGGGCCATCGGAGGATGATAGGCCTTCTCGGGCCGATGTGTGGGGTTGTCGGGCGGACGATCGCTCGGCGTTCGGCTGTCCTGAATCTTCGCGCCGAAGACTCGCGCCGAACGTCATCGATACCGCCGACGTCGAGCGATCGTCTTTCGGAAGGATTCCGTCCGGCCGGAACGGCGGGCCGGGGCTCGCGCTACGACTCTTGCGACTCGGCGTCGCTGTTCAGATCGCGCAGCAGCGTATCGATGCGCTCGCCGCGATCCACGGAATCGTCGTAGTGGAAATGCAGTTCCGGCGTGTGGCGCATGCGCACCGCATGCGACAGTTCGCGGCGGATTTCCGGCGCCAATTCGCTCAGGCCTTTCAGCGCTTCTTTCGCGCGCTCGGATTGCAGCGCGGTGAAGAACACTTTGGCGTGCGCCATATCGCGCGTGATTTCCACGTCCGAGACGCTGACCGACGGCAGGCCGTGCTCGCGCACCACCGCATGCACGATCGCGCCCAACTCGCGACGGAGTTGGGCGGAGACGCGATCGGTGCGATGGAACGACTTCTTCGGCATCAGAGCGTGCGTTGCACTTCGATGCGCTCGAAGCACTCGATCTGGTCGCCCGGCTTCACGTCGTTATAGGCCTTCACGCCGATACCGCATTCGGTACCGTTGCGCACCTCGTCGACGTTCTCCTTGAAGCGACGCAGCGACTCGAGCTCGCCTTCGAAGATGACGGTGTTGTCGCGCAGCACGCGGATCGGCTTGTTGCGCTTGACCACGCCCTCGATGACCATCGAGCCTGCGATCGCGCCGAACTTCGAGCTGCGGAACACGTCGCGAACCTCGGCGGTGCCGATGATCTCTTCGCGGATTTCTTTGCCGAGCAGACCCGAGGCGACTTGCTTCACCTGATCGATCACGTCGTAAATGATCGAGAAATAGCGCAAATCGAGGTTGTTAGCGTCGATCACCTTGCGCGCGGACGCATCGGCGCGGACGTTGAAACCGATGATCGTCGCCTTCGCCGCCAGCGCGGAGTTGGCGTCGGATTCGGTGATGCCGCCCACGCCGGAGACGATGAGATTGATGCGGATCTGATCGTTCGACAGGCTGGTGAGCGCTTGGCGGAGAGCTTCGGCCGAACCTTGCACGTCGGCCTTGACCACCAGATTGAGCGCGAGCTGCGAACCGCCCTGCCCCATCTGCGCCATGATGTCTTCCATGCGGTTGCCCGCCTGCGCGACCAAGCGCGATTCGCGGCGCTTGGTATCGCGCTGCTGCGCCACATCCTTGGCCAGACGCTCGTCGGCCACCACCACGAAATCGTCGCCGGCATCGGGCACGCCCGACAGACCCAGCACCTGCACCGGAATCGACGGGCCAGCGCTTTGCACCTGCTCGCCGGTTTCGTCGAACAGCGCGCGCACGCGGCCGTACTGCACGCCGCAGACGAGGTAATCGCCCTTGCTGAGCGCGCCTTCCTGCACCAGCACGGTCGCGACCGGGCCGCGGCCCTTGTCGAGCGCGGATTCGATGACCACGCCGGTGGCGCGACCTTCGGACACGGCCTTGAGTTCGAGCACTTCGGCCTGCAGCAGGATCGCGTCGAGCAGCTCGTCGATGCCCTGACCGGTCTTGGCGGACACTTCGAGGAACTGCGTGTCGCCGCCGAACTCTTCGGCCACCACGTCGTGCGCGAGCAAATCGTTCTTCACGCGCAGCGGGTCGGCGTCGGATTTATCGATCTTGTTGACCGCGACCACCAAAGGCACGCCGGCGGCTTTCGCATGCTGCACGGCTTCGATCGTCTGCGGCATCACGCCGTCGTCCGCCGCCACCACCAGGATCACGATGTCGGTGAGCTTGGCGCCGCGGGCGCGCATCGCGGTGAACGCGGCGTGGCCCGGGGTGTCGAGGAAGCTGATCACGCCCTTCGGCGTTTCCACGTGGTACGCGCCGATATGTTGGGTGATGCCGCCGGCTTCGCCCGCCGCCACTTTCGTGCGACGGATGTAGTCGAGCAGCGAGGTCTTGCCGTGGTCGACGTGGCCCATGATCGTGACCACCGGCGGGCGCGAGGATTTCTCGCCCTGCTGGTCCTCGATGTGCGCCAGCAATTCGCTCTCGGCGTCGTCGCTTTCGGCGCGGATCGCCTTGTGGCCGAGTTCTTCGACCACCAGCACCGCGGTGTCGTGATCGATGGTTTGGGTGATGGTGGCCATCACGCCCATCTTGAACAGCGCCTTGACCACGTCGCCGCCCTTGAGCGCGAGTTTCTGCGCCAAATCGGACACGGTGATCGCTTCGCCGAGCGCGACTTCGCGCACCACTTTCTCGGTCGGACGGGTGAAGCCGTGCTGGCCGCCGCCGCTGCGGCTCTGTTCGAGCTGACGCCTGGGCTTGGGCTTGCCGCGGGCGCTGGAACGGCGCTCGCGCTCGGTGGCGCTCAGATGCAACTGACCGGCGAAACGCGCGGTGGTGTCGTCGTCTTCGACGTCCGCCACCATCACGTGCGAGCCGCGGCTTGGCTTGGCTTTGTGCCCGGCGCGATCGTCGGTGCGCGGCGCATCGGCGCGCGGCGGTTTGGCGTGAGCATGGCCGTGACCGGCGGTCTTCGGACGCGCCGTCGTTTCGCCGCCCTCGCCGGTGGTCTTCGCGGTCGCCGCAGCGGCCGCTTCGGCCTCGGCGCGAACGCGCGCGGCGGCTTCGTCGGCTTTGCGCTTGCGCTCGGCGGCTTCTTCGGCGCGCTTGCGATCTTCGTCGGCCAGGCGCTGCTGCTCTTCCAGATTGCGCTGACGCGACTCCTCGAGCTTGCGCAGGATTTCCGAGCGCTCGTCGTCGCCATCGGCGTTCTGGGCGCCGTCGGCGGGTTTGACCAGGGTGACTTTCTTGCGGACGACCACGTCCACCGTCGTCTTGTTCTTGCCGCCGCCGACCGTGATTTCTTGCTTGCGGTTGCGGTTGAGCGTGATCTTCTTGGGCGCGGCCGAATCCTCGGCGGCGGTCTCGCTCTTGCCGTGCGATCGCTTCAAGAACCCGAGCAGCTTCAGCTTCTCGGCGCTGGTCACGGTCTGGTCGGGGCCGCTGAAGTTCATGCCGGCTTCGGCCAGCTGTTCCAGCAACTTCTCGACCGGCGTGTTGACCAGTTCGGCGAGCTTTCGGATGGTGGTTTGCTGCGACATTCGGTGTCCGTATCTGGTGGTGCGATCTGGTGGTGCGGCGGACCGCACGCGTGATGACTCTTGAGGAAAGCTCTGAATAACGCCATCCCGGCGCGATTCAGACGTCGCGGACTGAGGCGAAGCCCGCGTCCGTTCCCGCCGGATCGATCGCTTTCGCGATCGATCCGCGTGCGCGCTGTTCATGGCGCGCGGAAACCCTGAATCGTTCGGAGTTTCCCTAGTTTACTGCGACCGCGATGCCCGGGAACCGAGCCGACGACGCCGTTCGAGCGCCGTTGCGGCCGCCTCATCCACCCGCACCGGCCGATGCCCGAGCACCGGCCGGCGGAGGCTTACCCTTCCCGCTCGAGGCGGGCGATCTCTTCGGCGCGGGCGGCAAGGATGAGCGCCGCGGCGTGCGCCTCGTCCAAGCCGTCGATGCCGAATTCGGCGACCTCGTCCGCGGCCAGCTCGCCCAGGTCCTCGACCGTGCGCACGCCGTGCGCGGCCAGGGCGTAGGCGGTGTCGCTGTCCATCCCTTCGAGCGCCAGCAGTTCGTCGGTGGGCTGGTGTTCGTCCAGCTCTTCCTCGACCGCCAGGGCGTCGTTGAGCAGGGCGTCGCGGGCGCGGGCGCGGAGTTCCTCGACGATGTCCTCGTCGAAGCCTTCCACCGCCAGCAGCTCGCCGACCGGCACGTAGGCGATTTCCTCGACCGTGCTGAAGCCTTCGGCGACCAGAATGCCGGCGATTTCTTCGTCCACTTCGAGCTTTTCCATGAACAGATGGCGCGCCGCGGTCTGCTCGGCCTCGCTCTTGGCCTGCACTTGGTCGGCGGTCATCACGTTGAGCTGCCAGCCGGTCAGGCGGCTGGCGAGACGGACGTTCTGGCCGCCCTTGCCGATCGCCTGGGCGAGGCGCTCTTCGGCGACCGCCAAGTCCATCGAATGCTTCTCTTCGTCGACGATGATCGACTGCACTTCGGCCGGGGCCATCGCGTTGATCACGAACTGCGCCGGGTTATCCGACCACAGCACGATGTCCACGCGCTCGCCGTTGAGTTCGTTCGACACCGCCTGCACGCGCGAACCGCGCATGCCGATGCAGGCGCCGATCGGATCGGTGCGATTGTCGTAGGCGACGACCGCGATCTTGGCGCGATCGCCCGGGTCGCGGGCGCAGGCCTTGATTTCGACCAAGCCCTGACCGACTTCCGGCACTTCGAGCTTGAACAGCTCCATCATGAATTCGGGGGCGGCGCGGCTGATGAACAACTGCGGACCGCGCGGCTCGCTGCGGACATCGAACAGAAAACCGCGGACGCGATCGCCGGCGCGCACGACGTCGCGCGGGATCGCTTTGTCCTTGGGAATGAAGGCTTCGGCGTTGCCGCCCAAGTCGACATAGACGTTGCCGCGTTCGACGCGCTTGACCACGCCCGTCACCAGTTCGCCGACGCGATCTTTCCACGCGTCGACCACCTGGTTGCGTTCGGCCTCGCGCACGCGCTGCACGATCACCTGCTTCGCGGCCTGCGCGGCGATGCGGCCGAATTCGGAATTCTCGATCTGCTCTTCGATGTAGTCGCCGACTTCGACGCCTTCGACTTCGTCCACGGCATCCATCAAGCGGATTTGGCGATCGGGCGATTCCATCACCACGTCGTCGGCCACCACTTCCCAACGGCGGAACGTTTCGTAGCTGCCGTCTTTCGGGTTGATCGAAACGCGCGTGAGCACGTCCTGATCGTGATAGCGCTTCTTCGCGGCGGTCGCCAAGGCGGCCTCCAGCGCTTCGATGATGACGGACTCCGGTACGCCTTTTTCGTTGGCGACCGCGTCGACGACCAACAACAGTTCCTTACTCATTCTGTTACGCCTCTAGAACTTTGAGTTCAGGTTTCGAATTCACGTTTCCGAATCCATGTGTCCGCATTGACGGCTTGCGAGCCCGCGGTTCGCGAAGCGGCGCGACCTTGTCCGCGCCTCGCGAGCCCACGCACTCCGAGTTCGCGTTGCCTTCGCGGACTCGTCGACCCGCCGCCGAAGTTCGGCGACGCGTCCGTTTCATTCCGAACCGGGGCGCTTTTTCCCGGCTTTTTTGCCGGGCTTCGCCCCTTTCTCCTTCTTGGCCGGCGCGAAACCCAACGCCACCCAATCCGGCACCAAACGCGCTTTCTCGATGTTGTCGAACGCGACCGCGAAGCGAGCTCCGTCGACATCGAAATCGATCCGATCGCCTTCGACCGCGACGATCTTGCCCTGCAGCTTGCGGCGACCGTCCTGCGGCAGCTTCAGCGTCGCCTTCGCCTGTTCGCCGAGGAAACGCGCGAACTGCGAAGGCGCGAACAGCGGACGATCCACGCCCGGCGACGACACTTCCAATGTGTAATGGCCGCTGATCGGGTCTTCCACATCGAGCAAGGCCGAGACTTCGCGACTGACCGACTCGCAATCCTCGATGCCGACCATGCGCGGCGAGCCCGTGGCGGGATCGACGGCGACGGCATCGCTCGCCGGCACATCGATATACAAGCGCAGCAGCGCGCCGCCCGGCGAAGGCAGATACTCGATGCCGAGCAGTTCGAGCCCGAGGGACTCGACGGTCGGCGCGAGCAAGGTCGCGATGTCGGCGGCTTTGTCGGCCATGGTGATATCGGTGCGTCGCGTCGTTCGAAAACGTGAGGAGGAAGCGATTCGTCCGGCGGCATGCCGCGGCGACCGACGCCGAAAAAGACGAAGGGGCCGCAGGGGCCCCTTGTCCGATACCGCTGGATGTCGGCGTCGAAGCGAGCAGCGATGCTTCGACAAGCCCCGTTTGCCGATTCGCGGCGAGCTCGAAAACCGGCGCGCGAATGCGAACGAAACGTGGTAGCGGGGGTAGGATTTGAACCTACGACCTTCGGGTTATGAGCCCGACGAGCTGCCAGACTGCTCCACCCCGCAGCAGAAGCGGAATTATGGCGATGCGAATCGCCGAATGCAAGCCTGAGTTCGCATCCCGCGGCAAGATGAACGCGGTAGCGGACGACATCGACGCCGATGCGGCAACAACGAATCTCGCGAAGCTCCGCCGATCGCGGCCCGGAACGCGAAAGGGCGACGCGTGCGCGTCGCCCTTATCCGAGCGCCGAAATGCGAGCGCCGAAACGAAACCGCGCGAATGAATCGTCGTTCAGGCGAACGCGCGTTGGCACCACGCCATGATCGGGCTCCAACCGATGCCCAGCGCCAACAACGACAGCGCATTGATCGCGAACACCAGACGCAGCGCGTTGTCGTTGCGTTCGCGCAGCGGTTCGCCTTCGGCTTCGTCGAAATACATGGCGCGAATCACGCGCAGGTAATAGAACGCACCGATCACCGCGAACACGACGCCGACGATTGTCAACCAGCGCAGGTCGCCCTGCCACGCCGCGCGCAGCACCGCGAGCTTGGCCCAGAAACCGAGGAACGGCGGCACGCCCGCGAGCGACGCCATGATGCAGAGGATCAAGCCCGCCATCCAAGGATTGCGCGCGTTCAGGCCTTTGTAGTCGTCGATGCGATCGGCCTCGAAGCCTTTTCGCGAGAGGACGACGATCGCTCCGAACGCGGCCGCCGACATCAGCGCGTACGCGATGGCGTAGAACATCGCCGAGGCGTAACCGACTTCGCCGCCGCCGGCGAAGCCCATGAACAGGAAGCCGACGTGCGAGATGGTCGAATACGCCAGCATGCGCTTCAGGTTAGTCTGCGCCAACGCGATGAGGTTGCCGAGAATCAAGGACAACGCGGCCAATCCCGACAACAACAAACGCCACTGCTCGTCGAGCGGGCCGAGGCCGGCTTCGAGCAACCGATAGGCCATCGCGAACGCGGCCATCTTCGGCGCGGCGCCGATGAACATCGTGATCGGCGTCGGCGCGCCGTGGTAGACGTCGGGCAGCCACATATGGAACGGCGCGGCGCCGAATTTGAACGCGATGCCCGCGATCAGCAGCACCACGCCGGCGAGCAGCATCGGCGCCGAGGTGCTGGCGCCGTGGATCGCCGACAGTTCCAGCGAACCGGTCGCGCCGTAAATCAGCGACATACCGTAGAGCAGCAGGCCGGACGCCAGCGAACCGAGCACGAAGTACTTCATCGCGGCTTCCGACGCGACCGGATTGTCGCGATCGATCGCCACCAGCGCGTACGAGCACAGCGCCAGCATTTCCAAGCCGAGGTAGACCATCACCAGATTGCCGGCCGAGATCATCAGCATCATGCCGGCGATCGAGAACAGCATCAGCACCGGAACTTCGGCTTTGTACAGGCCGCGCTCGGTCAAGAAGTCGTAGCCGTAGATCAGGGCCATCGCCCCGATCGCGGCGACGAAGAACTTGAGCACATCGGCCATGGTGTCGCGCACGAACATGCCGTCGAGGAACGTGCCGTGCAGCGAAGCGGCCTGCTCGCCCGACGAGCCGGCGACCAACAGCGCCGCGACCACGACGAGCGAGAGCACGGCCAAAGCGTGCACCCAGCCGCGACGGCGTTCGTTGGTGAACAGATCGAGCAGCAGCAGCGCGAACGCGGCGCCGACGAGCGCCAGTTCGGGCAGCAGCGGCATCAGATCGGCGGCGGTCACGTAAGTCTGCATCATCGGGGTCTCAGAGCTTGCTCGCGGCCAACTGGCTGGCGAGCTGGGCGATCGCGGGTTCCATCAGATCGGTCAACGGCTTCGGATACACGCCGAGCAGCAGCACGCCGATCGCGAACGTGCCGAGCACGATCCATTCGCGCGGGTTGATGTCTTCGAGTTCGGCGACATGCGCGTTGCCGATTTCGCCGAACACCACGCGCTTCACCAGCCACAGCGTGTACGCGGCGCCGACGATCAAGGTGATGGCGGCGGTGAACGCCAGGCCCGGATGCGCTTGGAAGCTGGCCAGCACCACCATAAACTCGCCGACGAAGCCCGATGTGCCCGGCAAACCGGAGTTGGCCATACCGAAGAACACGAAGAACGCGGCGAACCAGGGCATCACGTTGGCGACGCCGCCGTAGTCCTTGATCATGCGCGAATGCATGCGGTCGTACAGCACGCCGACGCACGAGAACATCGCGCCCGAAATGAAGCCGTGCGAGATCATCTGCACCATCGCGCCCTGCATGCCGAGACGCGCGGCTTCGGGGTTGCCCGAATCGCGCACCAGCATCAGCGCGATGAAGGTGCCGAGGGTGACGAAACCCATGTGCGAGATCGACGAATAGGCGATCAGCTTCTTCATGTCGTCCTGCACCAGGGCGACCAAGCCGATGTAGACGACCGCGATCAAGCTGAGCACGATCACGAGCATGCCGAACTCGTGGCTGGCGTCGGGGACGATCGGCAGGTTGAAGCGCAGGAACCCGTAGCCGCCGATCTTCAACATGATCGCGGCCAGAATGACAGAACCGCCGGTCGGCGCTTCGACGTGCGCGTCCGGCAACCACGTATGCACCGGGAACATCGGCACCTTCACCGCGAACGCGACGAGGAAGGCGAAGAACAACCACATCTGCTCCTGGGCGCTGAGCTGCACCGCGTACAGATCGGGCAACTGCCAGCTACCGGCCTTCAGGTACAGGTAGATCAAGCCGATCAGCATGAACACCGAACCGAGGAAGGTGTACAGGAAGAACTTGACCGACGCGTACACGCGCCGCGGGCCACCCCAGACGCCGATGATGATGAACATCGGAATCAGCATGCCTTCGAAGAAGACGTAGAACAGCAGCGAGTCGATGGCGGCGAAGACGCCGATCATCAGACCTTCGAGAAACAGGAACGCGGCGACGTATTGGTTCACCCGCTTCTCGATCGACGTCCACGCGCCGATCAGCACCAACGCCGTGGTCAGCGTGGTCAGCACGATCAGCGCGACCGAGATGCCGTCGGCGCCGAGGTGATACTGGATATCGTAGGCGGGAATCCACTCGCGGCGCTCGACGAACTGCATGGCCGAGGTGAAGTAGTCGAAGTGGACGATCAACGGCAGGCTGAGGACGAAGGTCAGCAGGGCGACGCCGAGCGCCAACCAACGCGCGGTCTTGGCGCGCTCGTTGCCGAGCATCAAGCACAGTGCGCCGCCGAGGATCGGCAGCCATATCAAGATGCTGAGTAAAGGCCAGGAATGCATCGTGAAGGGGTATCCGTCGTCGAGGTCAGCGCGAGTAGTGGATCAGCACGGCCATCAGCGCGATCAAGCCGAGAATCATCGCGAAGGCGTAGTGATAGAGATAACCGGTCTGGGTCTTGCGCAGCAGGCCTGCGCACACGTCCACGAGCCGCGCGCTGCCGTTGACGAACAGACCGTCCACGACTTTCTCGTCGTGTTTGCGCGCCAGCTTGCCCGCGAGAACGCCGCCGCCGGCGAAACCGCCGATCCACAGATCGTCCATGCCGTATTTGTTGTTCAGGATGCGGGCGATGAGCTTCGCCGGCCCGAACGCGGCGACCTTGGCCGGCAGTTCCGGCTTCCACCAATACATGATCGTGGCGAGCAAGAATCCGCCGAAGGCCAACCAGAACGCGGGCGCGGTAAAACCGTGCAGCGCGAACGCGACCGCGCCGTGGAATTCTTCCTTCAGCGCCGCCATCACATCGTGCTGCGGCAGCACGTCGATCGCGCCCAGGAAGAACGGCGCGACTTCGGTATGGCCGGAGGTATCGGTGCCGAACAGCATCGGACCGACGGTGAAGAAGCCGATGAAGATCGACGGAATCGCGAGCAGGATCAGCGGCAGCGTCACGACCCACGGCGATTCGTGCGGCTCGTGCGCGCCATGGCCATGACCATGACCATGGTCGTCATGGCCGTCGTGGGCGTGAGCGTCGTGCGCGTGGCGGTGCTCTTCGTGCGCATGATCGTCGGCATGGTCGTCGTGCCCGTGACCGTCATGAGCTTGACCATCGTGCGCGTGACGGAAGCGCTCTTCGCCGAAGTAGGTCAGATACAGCAAACGGAAGCTGTAGAACGAGGTCACGAACGCGCCCAGCAGCACCGCCCAATAGCCGTAGGTCGCGATCCAATGATGCGACTCGTGCGCATGGTGCGCGGCGGCCTCGATGATGGTGTCTTTCGAGTAGAACCCGCTGAAGAACGGCGTGCCGACGAGGGCCAACGTCCCGATGACGCTGGTCCAGAAAGTGATCGGCATGTACTTGCGCAGGCCGCCCATCTTGCGCATGTCCTGCTCGTGATGCATGCCGATGATGACCGAGCCCGCGGCCAAGAACAGCAGCGCTTTGAAGAAGGCGTGGGTCATCAAGTGATACACCGCCGCCGAATACGCCGACACGCCGAGCGCGACGGTCATGTAGCCGAGCTGCGACAGCGTGGAATACGCGACCACGCGTTTGATGTCGTTCTGGACGATACCGATCAAGCCGGTGAAGAACGCCGTGGTCGCGCCGATGAACAGCACGAAGTTCAGCGCCGTTTCCGACAGCTCGAACAGCGGCGACATGCGCGCGACCATGAAGATGCCCGCGGTCACCATCGTCGCGGCGTGGATCAGCGCGGAGATCGGCGTCGGGCCTTCCATCGAGTCCGGCAGCCACACGTGCAGCGGCACCTGCGCGGATTTGCCCATCGCGCCGATGAACAAGCAAATGCAGATCAGCGTGGCGACCGACCACTCGTGGCCGGCGAAAATCTGCACGGTCTGATCGCCGCCGATGGTCGCGGTGGCGTTGGCGAACACGGTCGCATAATCCAGCGTGCCGAACCAATACAGCACGCCGGCGATGCCGAGCAGGAAGCCGAAGTCGCCGACGCGGTTGACCAGGAAGGCTTTGAGATTGGCGAAGATCGCGCTGGGACGCTTGAACCAGAACCCGATCAGAAGATACGACACCAGACCCACCGCTTCCCAACCGAAGAACAGTTGCAGGAAGTTGTTGCTCATCACCAGCATCAGCATCGAGAACGTGAACAGGCTGATGTAGCTGAAGAAGCGCTGATAGCCCGGGTCCTCGGCCATGTAGCCGATGGTGTAGACGTGAACCAGCAGCGAGACGAAGGTGACGACCACCATCATCATCGCGGTCAGCTTGTCGACCATGAAGCCGACGTGGGCGTCGTAGCCGGCCACGTCGAAGAAGGTGTAGACGTTCTCGTTGAACGGGGATGCGCCCTGCAGCAACTGCCACAGCGTGTAGCACGAGAGCGCGCAGCTCACGGCGACGCCGAGAATCGTCGCCGAATGCGCGCCGACGCGGCCGATACGACGACCGAACAGGCCGGCGAGGATCGCGCCGCAAAGCGGCGCGAGCACGACCGCGATCAGGATGGACGGAGTGATGGGTTCCATGCCGACGATCAGCCTTTCAGAGTGTCGATTTCGGCGACGTTGATCGTGCGCCGATTGCGGAACAGGGTGACCAGGATCGCGAGGCCGATCGCGGCCTCGGCGGCCGCCACGGTCAAGATGAAGAACACGAAGATCTGGCCGGCCGCGTCGCCAAGATGCCGGGAAAACGCCACGAAATTGACGTTGACGCTGAGCAGCATCAGTTCGATCGACATCAGCAGAATGATGACGTTCTTGCGGTTGAGGATGATGCCGGCCACGCTGATGCAGAACAGCGCAGCGCTCAACGCGAGGTAATGCCCGAGGGCGAGTTGACCCATCACGACTTCGCCTCCTCGGCGGCGGTTTCGGACGAGACCGACTCGACCGGCGCCGTCGCCTCCATCTTCACCATGCGAATGCGATCCTGCGCGCGCACCCGCGATTGCTCGGCCGGGTTCTGATGCTTGGTGCCGACGCGACGGCGCAGCGTCAGCATCACCGCCGCGATCACCGCGACGGTCAGGATCACCGCCGCCACTTCGAACGGCAGCAGGAAATCGGTGAACAGCGCGCGCGCGATCCATTCGGTGTTCGACATGCCGGCGGCTTCGGCCGGATCCGCGCCGAACGCGTTGCTCAGCTCGGCTTTCACGCCGATCAAGGTCAGCATTTCCAGCAGCATGACGACCGCGACCACCAATCCGACCGGCAGATAGCGCACGAAGCCTTCGCGCAGCGGCGCGGTATCGACATCGAGCATCATCACCACGAACAGGAACAGCACCATCACCGCGCCGACGTAGACCAGAATCAAGGCCACGCCGAGGAACTCGGCGCCGGCCAGCAGCCAAGTGCAGGCGACGGTGAAGAAGGTCAGCACGAGGCAAAGCGCCGCATGCACCGGATTGCGCACGGTCACCACCGCCCCGGCGGCGACGACCGCGATGGTGGCGAAGACCATGAAAACGGGGGTTGCGAAATCCACGGCGATCCTCAGCGGTAAGGTGCGTCGGCGGCGCGACGTTCGGCGATCTCGGCTTCGAGACGGTCGCCGATCGCCAACAACTGCGGCTTGGTGACGATGTTCTCGCCGCGCTTCTCGAAGTGGTATTCGTGCAGATGCGTTTCCACGATCGAATCGACCGGGCAGGACTCTTCGCAGAAACCGCAGTAGATGCACTTGAACAGATCGATGTCGTAGCGCGTGGTGCGGCGGGTGCCGTCGGCGCGCTGTTCCGAATCGATGGTGATCGCCAGCGCCGGGCACACCGCTTCGCACAGTTTGCAGGCGATGCAGCGTTCCTCGCCGTTGGGGTAACGACGCAACGCATGCAGACCGCGGAAACGCGGCGACTGCGGCGTCTTTTCCATCGGGTACATCAGCGTGTACTTCGGACGCCACAGATACTTGAACGTCAGCCACATGCCCTGGAACAGCTCCAGCAGCAGCAGACTCTTGAGATAGGAGACGATCTTGCTCATCACTGGCCCGCCTCGAACGCACCGAAATGCACCAACAGCGCGGTCGCGCAGATCCAGGCGATGGTGATGGGGATGAAGACCTTCCAGCCGAGGCGCATGATCTGGTCGTAGCGATAGCGCGGGAACGAGGCGCGGAACCAAATGAACAGGCTGGCGAAGACGAAGACCTTGATCAACAGCCAAGGCCAACCGCCCTTCCAAACCCAGTCGACGAACGGCGACACGTCGGCCACGATCCAGCCCTGCAGCGGGCTGAGCCAGCCGCCGAGGAAGAACAGCGCGGTGAGGAAACTCACCAAGATCATGTTGGCGTATTCGGCCAGGAAGAACAGCGAGAACTGCGAGCCGGAATACTCGACCATGTGGCCGGCGACGATTTCCGATTCGCCTTCCACCACGTCGAACGGCGCGCGGTTGGTTTCGGCCACGCCCGAGACGAAATAGACGACGAACAGCGGCAGCAGCGGCAGCCAGAACCATTCGAAGAAGCCGGCGTTACCGGACTGCGCGACCACGATGTCGGTCAGGTTCAAACTGCCCGCGGCCATCAGCACGCCGACCAGCGCGAAGCCCATCGCGATTTCGTAGGACACCACCTGCGCGGCGGAGCGCATCGCGCCGAGGAAGGCGTACTTCGAGTTCGAGGCCCAGCCGGCGAGGATCACGCCGTACACGCGCAGCGAGGTCATCGTCAGCAGGTACAACAGGTCGGCGTTGGCGTTGGACAGCACCACGCGCGCATCGAACGGCACCACCGCCCACGCCGCGAACGCCGGCGCGAGCGCCAGCACGGGTGCGAGGCGGAACAGGAATTTGTGCGCGCTGCTCGGGATCAGCAGTTCCTTGAACAGCATCTTGAACACGTCGGAGAACGGCT
>SSGH01000018.1 GCA_008015835.1 Lysobacter sp. | reverse complement strand
GCGGCGCGCGCGCCGACACCGCGGCTTGGGACGCGCAATTGCAGCCGGTCTACGAGTTTCTCGCCGTCGAGCCGAATCCGATCCCGGTCAAGGCCATCCTCGACCGCCAAGGCATCGGCCGCGGGTTGCGGCTGCCGCTCACCGATCTGTCGCCCGTCCATGCCGCGCAGGCGGACGCCATCGCCGCCCGCATTCCCGCGCTGGAAGCGAGCGGCCGCGGCGCCCTGGCCGCGTGAGCGATACCGATCGGGCGAATCGGCGTCGCGCACCCGATTCCGCGACTGGCTTCGCCGCCGATCCCGCCGCATCATTCTCCGTTCGTCCCACGCCCCCGTTTTCGAGTCCACTGGAGTTCGCATGACCTTGTCCCTTCGGCCGTCCCGCCCGTACACCGCTTCGGCCGTCTCCCGCGCCGCCTTGCGCATCGCCGTGGTGTCTTTCGTCGCGGTCGCCGTCCTCGGCAGCAGCGGCTGCCGTTGGTTCCGCAAAAACGACGTGTACGCCGAGGGCGAGAACCGCCCGCTCGAATTGCCGCCGGCGTTCAACGCGGAAGAGGCCGAGGCCATCTACAACGGCACCGCCAGCGGTTCGGTCACGCGCTCCTCGGTCGGCTCCGGTGGCGCGCCCGCCGCGCAAGCGGTCGGCTTCACCGTGTCGGGCGACCGCGCGACGGTGTTCGAGCGCGTCGGCGTGGCGCTGGCGAACGTGCAGGGCGCGAACGTGGTCAGCCGCGCGCAATTGCTCGGCGCCTACGACATCGATTTCGAGGGCGCGAAGTTCCTGGTCCGCGTCAGCGAAGTGGCCGGCGGCAGCATGGTGGCCGCGGTCGACCCGCGCGGCCTACCCGCGCAGGGCACGGCGCCCGCGAAGCTGATCGCGGCGTTGAAGACGGCGCTGGAAGGCAAGTAATCCGGCGTTTGGCCACGGTCGAGCGCGCCACGGCGCGCTCAACAACGGAATTCGGGTTTCGAGGCATAGCTCAACGATCGCGTCGAAGCTCGCATCGAGCACCGCAACGAAAACGGGCGCCCTGGGCGCCCGTTTTCATGTCGGATATCGCCGATCGCGGAATCCCTCGCGATATCGGATCGCGTCATCGTCTATCGCGATCCTGTCGGCGCGCGGCAACACGCGGCGTTCAGCGCTCCAAATACTGCAGCTTCGGCGACTTGCCTTCCCACTCCTTCGCGTCGGGCAGCGGGTCTTTACGCACGGTGATCACCGGCCAGCTTTTCGAGAGTTCGGCGTTGAGCGCGGCATAACCTTCCTGGCCGGCGGGGACGTCGTCTTCGGGGAAGATCGCGCCGATCGGGCATTCCGGCTCGCACAGCGTGCAATCGATGCACTCGTCCGGATCGATCACGAGGAAATTCGGGCCTTCGTGGAAGCAATCCACCGGACAGACCTCGACGCAATCGGTGTATTTGCACTTGATGCAGTTTTCGGTGACGACGAAGGGCATGGGCGGTCCGGTGACGGGCGTGGAAGCGTGGGTGGAGGGGGCTGCGCGCCCGAGCGGCAATTGTAAAGCCGATGCGCGCCGAAAAAAGCCCGGGCGAGCCGTCGAGCGATCCGCGCCCTCCGGCTGAGGTTCGAACCCTTCGGCCGCGTGAAAGACAAACCCGCGCATCGCTGCACGGGTTTGTCTTTGGAATGGCGCTCCCTACGGGATTCGAACCCGTGTTTTAGCCTTGAGAGGGCCACGTCCTAGGCCTCTAGACGAAGGGAGCTGGGAACCGAGTGGCGAGCGTCGATCGAAGCTCGATTCGGGAACGGTCGCCGCAACGACGACCGGGACAGGCTGCTAGTATACCCGGTCCCCCTACCCACGACACCTTCCCGATCACGCGAACGCACGAAGATTCCGTTTCGATGAACGAACCGACGCCTCAGCCCCTTTCGCCTTCGCCGCCGGTCGCGACCTCCGTCCCGACATCGCTCGTCGATGCGCACGATACGACGACGCGCGCGATGCCGCCCGCTTCGATCGCCACGATCCCGCGCGAGCGGCATTCGATTTCGCGCAAAGACATCAGCCCGAGCGCGTTGCGCGTGCTGTATCGGTTGCGCGAATCCGGGTTCGGCGCGTATCTGGTCGGCGGCGCGGTGCGCGACCTGTTGCTGGGGCTGCATCCCAAGGATTTCGACGTCGCCACCGACGCCACGCCCGAGCAAGTCAAGCATCTGTTCCGCAATTGCCGCTTGATCGGCCGGCGCTTTCGTCTCGCGCATGTGGTGTACGGCCGCGAGATCATCGAAGTGGCGACCTTCCGCGCCAGCACCGACGACGGCAGCGGCGATCGCGAGCTGGGCGAAGAAGGCCGGGTGCTGCGCGACAACGTCTACGGCACCATCGAAGAGGACGCGGTGCGCCGCGATTTCACCGTCAACGCGCTGTACTACGCGATCGAGGATTTCTCGGTGCGCGATTACCTCGGCGGTTTCGACGATGTGATGCAGCGCGTGCTCAAGTTGATCGGCGACCCCGAGACGCGCTATCGCGAAGACCCGGTGCGGATGCTGCGCGCGGTGCGCTTAGCGGCGAAACTCGGCTTCCGCATCGACGAGGCCACCGCCGAACCGATCCCGCGCTTGGCGACTCTCTTGCGCGAAGCCGCACCGGCGCGTTTGTTCGAAGAATGCTTGAAGCTGTTCCTCTCCGGCCATGCCGAAGCGAGCTTTCTCGGCCTGGAAGCGAACGGGCTGCTGCCGGCGCTGTTTCCCGAAACCGCGATCGCGCTGACGTCCAATCGCAGCGGTGCGCTGCGGCGCATGCTGCTGCAGGGCCTGCGCGACACCGATGCCCGTGTGGCCGCCGACGAGCCGGTCTCGCCCGCGTTTCTGTTCGCGCTGCTGCTGTGGCCGGCGTATTGCCGCACCTTGGCGACGCTGCAGGCCCAAGGCATGCACGCGAGCGAGGCCGAGCGCCGCGCCGCCGATCGCGTCACCTTGCATCAAGTCGAAACGGTGGCGCTGCCGCGCCGCTTCTCGCTGCCGATGCAGGAAATATGGCTGCTGCAGTCGCGCTTCGGCCAGCGTCAGCGTCGGCGCGTGATGCGCATGCTGGCGCACCCGCGGTTCCGCGCGGCCTTCGATTTTCTCCGCCTGCGTTTGGCGGCGTCCGACAGTCACGCCGCGGATGTCGCGTTCTGGACCGAGGCGCAGCACGACCCCGAGCACGCGGTCGCCGTGGTCGTGTCGCCCGCGACCGACGAGGACGGCGAGGGCGCGCCCGCGTCTACCGGCCGGTTGCGCCGTCGCCGCCGTCGCCGCGCGAGCGGCGCTTCCGCCGGCCCGGTCGCGGATGCGTGAACCCGCCTGTCGCGCGGGGATCCGCGCGCGGCGCTGGACGGTAGCGCGATGACGACCGATGCGAACGAAAGCGTCGTCGCGTACGTCGGCCTCGGCGCCAATCTGGGCAATGCCGCCGCGACGCTGCGCGCGGCGTTCGATCGTCTGAACGCGCTGCCCTCGACCCGTCTCGACGCCGCCTCGCGGCTGTATCGCACCCCGGCCTGGGGCCTGCGCGATCAGCCCGATTTCGTCAACGCCGCTGTCCGTTTGGAAACGCGCTTATCGGCGCGGGAACTGCTCGACGCGCTGCTGGGCATCGAACGCGTCTTCGGCCGCCGTCGCGCCGACGACGGCAGCGATCGCTGGGGCCCGCGTAGCCTCGATCTCGATCTGTTGCTGTACGGCGACGCGCGCATCGACGCGCCGGGCCTGCATGTGCCGCATCCGTACCTGCATCGCCGCGCGTTCGTGCTGTGGCCGCTGCGCGAGATCGCGCCAGAAGCCGAAGTGCCGGGGGTGGGCCGGATTCGCGACCTCGCCGACGCGTTGCCGGCGGAAGAGGCCGGCGGCATCGAAGCGCTGCCGGACGTTCCGCCATCGGCTGAATAGGCGCTTCGATCGAGAAACGCGGCGTCCTTCGACGCCCGAATCGGTGCTCGAATTGGCCCTCGAATCGGCGCTCGGTTTCGACGGTTTCGCCGCGACCGCAACCTGCTAGGCTTAGCGCCCTCTCGGGGCAAGCCTCGTCATCCGGCTTCGCTCCGCCGGCCGTTCGCTCGACGCAGGAATCTCATGTCCGTTCACGACGACACATCCGCCGACGCTCGGGCCGACGCGATCAAAACCTGGACCGTGCCCGCGCTGGCCGACGCCAAACGCGCGGGCCGCAAGCTGGCGATGCTGACCGCCTACGACGCCGTGTTCGCGCGCGTGTTCGACCGCAACGGCGCCGATCTGATCCTGGTCGGCGATTCGCTGGGCATGGTGGTCAAGGGCCTGGGCTCGACGCTGCCGGTCAGCGTCGACGACATCGCGTACCACACCGCAGCGGTCGCGCGCGGCTTGAAGCGGGCTTTGTTGATCGCCGACTTGCCGTTCCAAGCGGACGCGACGCCCGAGCGTGCGCTGGATGCCGCGACGAGGCTGCTGCAGGCCGGCGCGCAGATGGTCAAGCTGGAAGGCGCGGGGCACAAGCTGGAGACGATCCGCTTTTTGGTCGAGCGCGAAATTCCGGTCTCCGGGCATCTCGGTTTGACCCCGCAATCGGTGCTGCGTCTGGGCGGTTTCAAAGTGCAGGGCCGCGAAGAGCGCGCCGCCGCGAAACTGCGCGAAGACGCGCTCGCGATCGCCGAGGCGGGCGCGTCGCTGTTGGTGCTCGAATGCGTGCCGAGCGCGCTCGCCGCCGCGATCACCGCCGCCAGCCCGATCCCGACCATCGGCATCGGCGCCGGCCCCGGTTGCGATGGGCAAGTCCTGGTGCTGCACGACATGCTGGGTCTCGACAGCGGCCACCGCCGTCCGAAATTCGTCAAGGATTTCCTCGCCGAAGGCGGCTCCGTCGCCGGCGCGGTGCGCGCGTACTGCGATGCGGTGCGCAGCGGCGCGTTTCCGGATGCGGAGCATGCGTACGAATGAAGATCGACGACCTCAACGATGGATCGCTTTGGATGCCCGGGTTGTCTCGGGGCGCGCCGCGCGCCGTGTCGATTGCGCTCGCGATCGTCTGTATCGGCGCCGGGCTCGATGCGATCGCTGCCAAGCCCGCCGAAGTGCCGGTGCGGGTGGGCATCCACGAAGACTTGGATGCCTGCGGTAGCTTCGCCGAGGTCAAAGGCCTGAATCCGCGGGGCGATGGCTTTCTCGCCGTCCGCAGTGGGCCCGGTGCGGACTATGCGATGCGCGATCGGTTGCCCGAAGGCGCGACGTTCTATGTTTGCGGCGAATCCGCCGACGGTCGTTGGATATCGGTCGTGTACCCGCGCAAAGGCCAGACGCAGGAACAATGCGATGTCTCGTCGCCGAAATCCGGTGGCGCGTATCGTGGGCCGTGCGCCTACGGTTGGGTGAACGCCCGCTGGGTCAATATCCTCGCCGGTTGACGCCGCAGGCCTACGACGCTCCGTTCGCGTCTTTCCCATCGTCCTTTCCCGATCTCACTCGATTCCAAACGACCCCGGCATGATCGACACCATCACCTCTCTCGACCGTTTGCGCGAACGCATCCTCGGATGGCGCCGCGAAGGCCTGCGCATCGGTTTCGTGCCGACGATGGGCAATCTGCACGCCGGGCATTACTCGTTGGTCGCGTTGGCGCGACAGCATGCCGATCGGGTGATTTCCAGCGTCTTCGTCAACCCGACGCAATTCGGCCCGAGCGAAGATTTCACGCGTTATCCGCGCACGCCCGAAGCCGATACCAGCGGCCTGCAGGATGCCGGTTGCGATGCGCTATGGCTGCCGACGGTGGAGTCGATGTACCCCTTCGGCGTCGATCTCGCCGTGCGCATGCGCGTGCCGGGCGTGGCCGACGTATTGGAAGGCCGGCATCGCCCCGGTCATTTCGACGGCGTGTGCACGGTGGTGGCGCGCTTGTTCAATCAGGTGCAACCCGACGTGGCCGCGTTCGGCAAGAAGGATTTCCAGCAACTCGCCGTGATCCAACAGATGGTCACGGATTTGGCGTATCCGCTGGAGCTGCTGCGCGGCGCCATCGTGCGCGAAACCGACGGGCTGGCGATGAGTTCGCGCAATCAATATCTCTCGGCCGAGGATCGCGTGACCGCGGCCGAAATCCATCGCACGCTGCAGCGCATGCGCGAACGTGCGCTCGACGGCGCGCCGCGCAGCGTGGTGGAAGCCGAGGCCGCGTTGCGGCTGGCGCAGGCCGGGTTCTCGGTCGATTATGCGGCGATCCGCACGCCCGATTTGATCGAACCCGACGCTGCGCCGGAGCGCTACGCGCAAGCGGGCCCGCGCGTGGCGTTGATCGCGGCGCGTCTAGGCCGCACGCGGCTGATCGACAATATGGAGTTCGACGTCGGCTGATCGCCGCATCGCGGGGCTCGCCGTCGATCGCGCGCAGGCGCTTCGTCGCGCGGGTGTCTTCGCGACGATTTCGAGATCGGCGATGCGCACGACGCCCTGACGACGTTTTCAGCCTGCGCCCAGCCCGTCGCAGCCGATACCGTCGCCTCGCTATGGCACCATGCGCATCGCCCCACGGCCGATAACGGTGACACCGCCATGATCCATTCCGCGCTCGAACGCCTCCAAGCCCACGCGCAGCGTCTGCAGGCCGAACCGTTGTCTCGGCGGATCGCCGACGACCCGCAGCGCGCCTTCGATTTCGCCTGCCGCGTCGGTCCGCTGTACGCCAGTTTCGCGCGGCAGACTTACGATCGCGCCGCTGTCGACGCGTTGTTCGAATTGGCCGAAGAGGCCGGGCTCGCGCGCGCGATGCGGCGTTTGGTCGATGGCGAGACCGTCAATATCACCGAAGGTCGCGCGGCGCTGCATACCGCGCTGCGCGGCGCGCACGGCGAGAGCGACACGGCGCGCGATGCGGCGGCGCAGGCGCTGGAGGCGCGGGCGCGCATGGCCGAGATGATCGGCGTCTTGGACGCCTCCGACGTGACCGACATCGTCAGCGTCGGCATCGGAGGTTCCGATTTAGGGCCGCGCTTGGTGGTCGATGCGCTGGCGGACGCGCACGATGCGCGGTTTCGCGTGCATTTCGTTTCCAACGTCGACGGCAACGCCGCGCGACGCACGCTGGCCGCATTGGACCCGTCGCGCACCGCGGCGGTGTTGATCTCGAAAACCTTCGGCACCCAGGAAACCTTGCTCAACGGCGGCATCGTTCGCGATTGGCTGGGCGCGCACGCCGTGCGCGACGGCGGGCGCATTTTCGCGGTCAGCGCGAATACCGAACGCGCCGCGGCGTTCGGTATCGATTCGACGCGCATCCTGCCGATGTGGGATTGGGTCGGCGGGCGCTATTCGCTGTGGTCGGCGGTCGGGTTTCCTATCGCGCTGGCGATCGGCATGGAGCGCTTCGAACGTTTGCTGGTCGGCGCGGCCGAATTGGACGCGCACGCGCTGCACGCCGCGCCGCGCGAGAACCTCGCGATCTGGCATGCGCTCACCGCGGTCTGGAACCGCAATGCGCTGCACGCCGGCGCGCAGGCGGTGCTGCCGTACGACGAGCGACTGCGCCTGCTGCCGAATTATCTGCAGCAGTTGGTGATGGAGAGCCTCGGAAAATCGGTGCGGCTGGACGGCGGCGATGTGGCCGCGCACACCGTGCCGGTGTGGTGGGGCGGAGCGGGCACCGATACCCAACACAGTTTTTTTCAAGCGCTGCATCAGGGCACGCAGATCGTGCCGGCCGATTTCATCGGCGTGATTCGCGCCGATCACGATCACGCCGAGAATCACGCCGCCTTGCTCGCGAATCTGTTGGCGCAGACCGAAGCCTTCGCGAACGGCCAGCGCAGCGACGACCCGCATCGCGCCTACGCCGGCAATCGCCCCAGTACGCTGTTGATGCTGGATGCGCTGACGCCGGGAAGTCTCGGCATGCTGATCGCGCTGTACGAACACAGCGTCTACCTGCAGGCGACGATTTGGGGCATTAACGCCTTCGATCAATTCGGCGTGGAATTGGGCAAACAGGTCGCGAACAAATTGCTGCCGGCGCTGCGCGGCGACAGCGAAGCCGACGACCCGGTGACGCGCGCGCTGCTGGCGGAAATCCGCGCGCGCGGTTGATGTTGCGGCCTCAGCCGGCCGGCGGTGCTGCGCCGGTGGGATTTTCAACCGGGTCGCCGCCTCCGGCCGCACCGCCTCCGCCTCCAGCCGCACCGCCTCCGGCTTGTCCCCCGTTCGCGTCGTTTTCGTTGTCGTCGGTATCGTCGTCATCGCTGCCGACCGGTTTGAATGCGATCCAGCCCGACACCGCCAGCAACACCACCGCGAGGAATAAGCCGGAGACCGTTCGGTCGGCTTCCTGGATGTCCGGGAACGCGGCGTCGAAGGCGGTGGTTCGCTGCAGCATCGTCCACGCCACGAACGACAGCGGCGGAATCATGCAGCTCATCCAGTCCGTGAAGCCCATTTCGCGCCACCAGCGTCTCGGCTTCACAGGCGGATCCGCCGCTTTCCACACGCTGTAACCGCGCGGCACCAGATACAGCAGCAGGCTGAGCACGATCAGGCCGTAGAACGCGGCTTCGAGCGTGTCCGGCGCGGTGATGGTGGTGATGGCGGCCGAGGCCGCCGCGGTCTGCTCGACCGTGCCGTTCGAGGTGGCTTTCGCGATCGCTTCGTGCGCGGCTTTGCCCACGTCGCTTTTGGGCGAGAGGATCGAGGTCGTCACCGTCAGCGTCAGCGCGTGCAGCGTGAGCACTTCCGCGGGGATCAGCGCCGCGAGCGCTTCGACGTATTGGCCGACGCCGGACTGCCCCGACTTCTCATCGTCGTCGTCCGCCGTCGCCTCCTGCGGCGTCTGTACCGCGGGCGCATCGCCGGCGGCGAGCGGTAGTTGGATCCTCAAGCGAGGGGCCGGTTGTCCTTGGCCCTCCAGCCCTCCCAGCGTGGCGTTCTGCGCGGCGATTCGTCTTTCGCGCTGCGCCTTGGCGGCCTTCGCCGCTTCCGCGCGCTCGGCCGCGATTTTCGCGAACATCAAAGTACTCATGGCATCCCCCCGTTGCGTCCGCATGGCGATGCCGAGCGAGATCGCCCGGCTCCCTGGGCTTCCGATGCGCGGGCCGCCTCTTCGCGCCGGCGTCATCGGGGCTCATGGAGCATAGAACGAAAATCGAGCGCCGCCGGCCTCGAAATGGCATCGTAGGCGCGGATCGGGCATGCGGCGGCGGTTGTGGGACGGCGGTCGTTGGCTGGCGGTCGTAGGGGACATGTCCCGAATCGCGGGCGGCCCTGGAGCGACGAGCCTGTCCGCGCTTCGGTCAGCCCACAGCCGCGCCGTGACGCCGCAGCGCCCAGTCGATATGTTCGCGCACCATCGCCGCGTCGTCGGCCGCGCGTTCCGGGGCGGTCAGCGGAAAGGCCGAGGCGTCCAAGTCGCGGCGCGCGCGCAGCGCGGCCAAAGTCTCGGGCGTGGACGGCGCATTGCCCAGTGCGACGGCGAGATTGCGCAACCAGCGCGCGTAGCCGCTGCGTCGGATCGGCGAGCCTTCGGTGCGTTGCAGGAATTCCGCTTCGCTCCAGGCGAACAAACTCGCCAGCGATGCGGTGTCCAGATCGTTGCGCGCGCGAAAATCCGCTTCGTCGGTGCGTTTGGCGAATTTGTTCCAAGGGCAGATCAATTGGCAATCGTCGCAGCCGAAAATGCGATTGCCGATCGCCGGCCGCAGCGCTTCGTCGATCGCGCCCTCGTGTTCGATCGTCAGATACGCGATGCAGCGCCGCGCGTCCAAACGATACGGCGCGACGATCGCGCGCGTGGGGCAGACATCGATGCAGCGCGCGCAGGTGCCGCAGTGCGCGTCGGCGGACGGGTCGGTCGGCAACGGCAGATCGACGTAGATTTCGCCGAGAAAAAACCAAGAACCGCCGTTTTTGTCGATCAAACACGTGTGTTTGCCGATCCAGCCGAGCCCGGCGTTGCGCGCCAGCGCGCGTTCGAGCACCGGCGCGGAATCGACGAACACGCGATAGCCGAAGGGGCCGATCTCATCGGCGATGCGCTCGGCCAGACTCTGCAGCCGGTTGCGCATCAGCTTGTGATAGTCGCGGCCCAGCGCGTAGCGCGCGACGTAGGCGCGTTCGCCGTCGGCGAGCGTGCGCCATGCGTGTTCGTCGTCGTCGCGGCCGTAATCCAAGCCCACCGAAATCGCGCGCAGCGTGCCGGGCACCAGTTCGCGCGGGCGGCTGCGCTTGTCGCCGTGTCGCGCCATCCAGTCCATCGTGCCGTACAGGCCCTGCGCCAACCAATCGCGCAGATGCGCTTCGTCTTCGTTCAGCGCGATATCGGCGATACCGCAGCGCCGAAAGCCCAATTCGGCCGCCAGCGCTTTGATCCGCGCCGCCAGCGCGACCAAGTCCGGCGCCTCCGCGGCACTGAGCGGAGGTCGCGAAGCGTCGATGTCGTCGCTTTGGGCGTTCACGCCCGAAGTATAGAATCCCGCCATGCGCAGCGCCGATCTCGATGCTTTGCCCCGGCTGTACCGCAGCGATGCGGTGCGCGCCATCGAACGCATCGCCATGGATCGCTACGACTTGGACGAAGACGATCTGATGGCGCGCGCGGGTCTGGCCGCGTGGCGCTTGTTGCTCGATCGCTGGCCGGACGCGCAGCGCATCGGCATCGTCTGCGGCCCCGGCAACAACGGCGGCGACGGTTACGTGCTGGCCGAATTGGCGCGCTCCTCGGGTCGTCAGGTGCAAGTGCTGCGTCTGGGCGATGCGGTCAAACCCGGGCCCGCCGCGCGCGCGGCCGAGGCGTTTCGGCAAGCAGGCGGCGCGATCGCGACCTACCGCTCCGGCGACGCCTGGCCTTACGCCGACGTGTGGGTCGACGCCCTGTTCGGCATCGGCCTGCAGCGCGCGCTCGACGGCGTCGCTGCGGATTGCGTGCGTGCGCTGAATCGCGATAACGCGTCGCCGGTGCTCGCGCTCGATGTGCCCTCCGGCGTCGATGCCGACACCGGTCATCACGACGGCGCCGTGCGCGCGACCGCGACCTTGAGTTTCATCTGCGGCAAACCTGGTCTGTACACCGGGCGCGGGCGCACGGCGGCGGGCGAGGTCGCGATCGATCGTCTCGGCCTGCACGACGAGGTCTACGACGACCTGCAGCCCGCGGCGCGCGTGGCGAACGCCGATGCCCTCGCGCAGTGGTTCCGGCCGCGCGCGCGCGACGCGCACAAAGGCCGGTACGGCCGCGTGCTGTGCGTCGGCGGCGAACACGGCTACGGCGGCGCGCTCGCGCTGTGCGCCGAAGCCGCGCACCGCGCCGGCGCGGGTTTGGTGAGCGCGGCGACGCGCGCCGAGCACGTGCAGACGTTGCTGACGCGACGGCCGGAATGCATGGCGCGCGCGGTGGACGACGGCGATGCGCTGCGCCCGCTGCTCGACGAAGCGAGCGTCGTCGCGGTCGGTCCGGGGCTGGGCCGAGGCGCGTGGGGCGCAGGTCTGCTCGATGCGGCGCTGGCGTCCGCGAAGCCTGCGGTGATCGATGCCGATGCGTTGAATCTGCTGGCGCCGCGCGCGCCGCGCGCGCTCGGCGACGCGACGCTCACGCCGCATCCGGGCGAAGCCGCGCGGTTGCTCGGCGTCGACGTGGGCGAGATCGAACGCGATCGGTTCCGCGCCGCGCAGTCGCTCGCGGCGCGTTACGGTTGCGTCGTCGTGCTGAAGGGGGCGGGTACGGTGGTGGCGGCGCCGAACGAAATTCCCGTCGTCATCGACGCCGGCAATCCCGGGATGGCCAGCGGCGGCATGGGCGATGCGCTGACCGGCATTCTCGCGGCGCTGATCGCGCAATCCGCGGCCGCGCCGGGCGATGCGCAGGACGCCGCGCATCGCGCGTCGACGCACGCTATCGCCGTGTGCGGCGCGTTGCTGCATTCCGCCGCCGCGGACGCTGCGGCCCGCGAGGGCGGCGAACGCGGACTGCTCGCCTCCGATCTGTTCCCGCACGTGCGCCGACTGGCCAATCCGGTGAACGCGTGAGCGCGCTGACGTCATCGACGCGGCGCTTCGCGTTGCCCGATCCCGAGGCCACCGACGCGCTCGGTCGCGCGCTTGCGCGTAACGTCGCCGCGCCGGCCGTGGTGTATCTGCACGGCGATCTGGGCGCCGGCAAATCCAGTCTCGCGCGGGCGTGGCTGCGGGCGCTGGGGGTGCGCGGCGCGATCCGCAGCCCGACCTACACCCTGGTCGAGCGCTATGCGCTGCCCGACGGCGTTGAGGCGCTGCATCTGGACCTCTACCGCATCGGCAGCGGCGGCGAACTTGAATTCCTCGGACTCGACGATGCGTCGGCGGCGCTGTGGCTAGTGGAATGGCCCGAGCGCGGAGCGGGCGGCCTGCCGCCGGCCGACCTGCATGTGCGTTTGGCGCTGCCGGCCGATGGTGCGAACGGGCGCGTCTGCGTCCTCGATGCCGAGAGTGCGGCCGGTCGCGATGGGATCTCGCGACTGCCGTCCGAAGCTGCGTTGCATCCCTTTGCTGATGCCTAACCGCAAGAAGTCGTTCCAGGTTGCGGATTATTAAGGGAAAAGTGCTTGAAAAAATCCGCGGACGGTGATTGACTGCGCGGCATGAGGCTCAAGGGGACCACCATCCAGCAGATCGTGCTCGGCATCGCCTTGCTGGCGGCGCTCTGCTGGAATTTGGCTCAAGCCAACGAAATCAATAGCTTGCAAGTGAGCGCCGATGCCGCCGGCACGCGCGCCGAGTTGCGGCTGCCGGCCGAACCGACCTACAAGGCGTTCGCATTGCGTCAGCCCGATCGCTGGGTGATCGATGTGTCGGGCGTCGACGCAGGCAAACCGCTGCGGCTGCCCGTCCCCGCAGGCGTGATCAAAGCCGTGCGCACCGGTCGCCCGGGCGCCGACACGCTGCGCATCGTCTTCGATCTAGCCGAGCCGACGCCGGCCCCGAAGCCGCGAGTCGAGTCCGCCGAAAGCGGCGTGCGTTTGGTCTTCGAGTGGCCGGGAACGCAGGCCAAGCCCGCTTCGATCGCCGCGACGAATCCCGGCGGCCAAGCGCCTGCGGCGCCGACGACCGCGCTTCCTAATGCTGTTCCGACGTCCGGTGGCGCGGCAACCGCCGCTGCGAGCGCAACCGCCGCGACCGCCAAGCCGACGTCCGTCGTCGCGAAGCCCGTGGCCGTGAAGCCTGTCGAGGCCGGCCCAAGTGCTCCGCTCGTCGCCGTCGCGCCGTTCAACGGCGCGGGTGCGCCGGCTTCGCCCTCGGCCGCGAACGGAACGAAGCCGGTGTCGACGAACGGAGCTGCGACGAATTCCTCCTCGAACGCTGCCGCATCGACCGCTGCCGCATCGATCGGCGCCGCTTCGGCGAGCCCCGCGCCCCCGCCTTCGACCGCCGCGACCAACGAAACGCCCAAACCCGCCGCCACGACTGCTGCGGTCGTGCCGCCGTCGCCCGCTCAATCGCCGCCTGCCTCGCCGTCGCGCACGCTGCCGATGCCGCGCGGCTTGACCGGCCGTCCGCTGATCGTCGCCATCGACGCCGGCCACGGCGGCCAAGACCCGGGCGCGATGGGGCCGACCGGCAAGCGCGAGAAAGACGTGACCCTGGCGATCGCGCGCGAATTGGCGCGGCAAGTCAACGCCACGCCGGGGTTGAAAGCCTTTTTGACCCGCGATACCGACGTGTTCCTGCCGCTGCCGCGGCGTACCCAGCTCGCCCGACAGGCCAAAGCCGACATCTTCGTGTCGATCCACGCCGACGCGGCCGAAAACCGCGCGGCGAAGGGGTCGTCGGTCTATGTGCTGTCCTTGCGTGGCGCGTCGTCGCAGCGCGCGCGCTGGTTGGCGGACAAGGAAAACGCGGCCGATTTGATCGGCGGCCATCCGTTGCCGAAGGCCGACAATACGCTGACTTCGGTGCTGCTCGATCTGACCCAGAGCGGGCAAATGCGCGCTTCGGAAAGCGCCGCCGGCCATGTCTTGGAAGGGCTGAAAGACATCGGCTACAACCACAAGCCGAATATCGAGCGCGCGAACTTCTCGGTGCTGCGCACTTCGGATATGCCGGCGATGCTGGTCGAAACCGCGTTTATTTCCAATCCGGACGAAGAAAAGCGTTTGACCGACCCGACGTATCAACGGAACCTGGCGCGCGCGGTGTTGGCCGGCGTGGACACCTATTTCCAACGCCAACCGCCGCCGGGCACGCTGTACGCCGCGCGCGCCAAGGCCGCCGACGCCGCGAAACAAGCCGGCGGCGCGCCCATCGTGGTGGCGAAAGCGCCCGCTGCGACCGTCGGCGGCAGCCCGGAATAAGCCGGAACTCGCACCGCATCGCCCCCGAATCGCCCCCGCGCTTCGGTCGCCCTAGCGCCCGAGCCGGTATCATCGCGTTCGAATTCCGTCACCGCGCCGCATCGATCGGCGCGTCTCGCCCGCGATGAGCATCCGCCAACTCCCCGACACATTGATCAACCAAATCGCGGCCGGCGAGGTCATCGAACGCCCCGCGTCCGTGGTCAAGGAATTGGTCGAAAACGCGCTCGACGCCGGCGCCAAGCGGATCGAGATCGATCTGGAGGAAGGCGGTGTGCGGTTGATCCGCGTGCGCGACGACGGCGGCGGGATCGCGGCGGAGGAATTGCCGTTGGCGGTGTCGCGGCATGCGACCAGCAAGATCGCTTCGCTCGACGATTTGGAAGCGGTGGCGACGCTCGGCTTCCGCGGCGAAGCGCTGCCGTCGATCGCGTCGGTCAGCCGTTTTTCGCTGGCGTCGCGTCGCGAACAGGACGAACACGGCAGCGCGCTGCAGGTCGACGGTGGTCGCCTCGGCGAGATCGCGCCGAAACCGCAGGCGTTGGGCACGACGGTCGAAGTGCGCGATCTGTTCTATAACGTGCCGGCGCGGCGCAAATTCCTGCGCGCGGAGCGCACCGAACTCGGGCACATCGAAGATTGGCTGCGTCAATTGGCGTTGGCGCGGCCCGATGTCGAGCTGCGCGTCGCGCACAACGGCAAACCGCTGCGCCGCTACAAACCCGACGGCCAGAACCCCCTGTTTTCCGGCGATCGTTTATCCGAAACCCTCGGCGAAGAATTCCTCGCCAATGCGCTGCAGGTGGACCGCACGGCGTTCGTGGCCGAAGGCGGCGCGCCGCTGCGGCTCAGCGGTTGGATCGCGCGGCCGGCGTATTCGCGGGCCAGCGCCGATCAGCAATTTTTGTACGTCAACGGCCGCGCGGTGCGCGACCGCAGCGTCGCGCACGCGGTGAAGCAGGCCTATGCGGACGTGCTGTTCCACGGCCGCCAACCGGCGTACGTGTTGTTTCTCGAAGTCGATCCGCGTCGCGTCGACGTGAACGTGCATCCGGCGAAACACGAAGTGCGTTTTCGCGATGCGCGCACGATCCACGATTTCGTCTACCGCACGCTGCAGGCCGTGTTGGCCGACACCCGCGCGGGCGCGGAAGCCGGGCTCGCCGAGGCCGGTTCCGCGGCGTCCGCGCACGACGACATCACCGCGAACGACGCCGCATCGCGCGCTGCGGCGTTCGCATGGCCGCGACCGGCCGCGCAATCGGGTTTGGGCCTGCGCGTGGAAGAGGCGCGAGCGGCCTACGGCGCGCTGTACGGCGGCGCGCGCGACGATAGGATGCGCAGCGATGGCGCGATGTCGGCCTCGCTCGCCGCCGCTGCGCCGTTCGCGGCTTCGTCGTTGCCTGCGTTCGATGCCGCGCGCGCATCGCTGCCGGCGACGCAAGACGGCGATGCGCCGCCGCTGGGCTACGCCATCGCGCAGTTGCACGGCATCTACATCTTGAGCGAGTCGGCCGAGGGTTTGATCGTGGTGGATATGCACGCCGCGCACGAACGTATCGGCTACGAAAAACTGAAAGCGGCGCACGATAGCGAAGGCTTGCGCATGCAGCCGCTGCTGGTGCCGCAAACCTTGGCGGTGGCCGAACGCGAAGCCGATATCGCCGAACGCGAGGCCGCAACCTTGGCCGATCTCGGTTTCGATGTCGGTCGCGCCGGCCCGCAAAGTTTGATTCTGCGCGGCGTGCCGGCGTTGCTGGCGCATGGCGATGTCGAAGCGTTGCTGCGCGACGTGCTCGGCGATCTGCGCGAATACGGCGACAATCCCGAGATCGGCGGACGCCGTGTGGTCGGCGCGCGCGACGAGTTGCTGGCGACGATGGCCTGTCACGGCGCGGTGCGCGCTCACCGCCGACTGACGATTCCGGAAATGAACGCGCTGCTGCGCGAGATGGAAGCGACCGAACGCTCGGGGCAGTGCAATCACGGCCGACCGACGTGGACGCGATTCGGTTTGGCCGAGATCGATCGATGGTTTTTACGCGGACGATAACGAACGGAAGGGGGGGCGATCATGCGCGATGAAGATAAGGGAGACCACGGCGTGCGCGAAGCGACGCGGGGCGCGGCCGTTCGGGCGAAGACGACGATGCGCGCATGCGTTGCGATGCTCGCCGCGATCCTCACCGCAACGCTCCTCGCAAGCTGCGGCGGCGACGACAAACAAGCGGCGGAAATCCAGGTCGATCCGGACTATCGCTCCGAGATCAATCTGTGGCGCATCCAACGCCAAGAGGCCGCGACCAATCCCGACGGATTGCTCACGCCGATCGGTTTGTTCTGGATCACGCAGAAAGCGCATTTCATCGGCAGCGGCGGCCGCAGCGGCATGCGGATACCCAACGGCCCGCCGTCGCTCGGCATGCTGCAGCAGAGCGGCAATCGCCTGTTCTTCACGCCGGAAAGCAATGTGGCGATCACCGTCGACGGCGCGCCGTCGCGCGGGCGCACCGAATTGCGCGACGATACCTACGGCGAGCCGACCGTGATCGGCTTCGACGAGGGCAAAGGGCAAATGCGGCTGGTCCGCAGCGGCGGGCGCGTGGCCGTGCAGGTCAAACATGCCGATGCGCAGGCGCGAACGGAATTCAAAGGCCTGGAGTTTTGGCCGATCGATCCCGCCTGGAAAATTCAGGCCACGTACGTGCCGCATCCGCCAGGCAAAACGCTCGAAATCGTCGCCGTCACCGGCTTGACCGAGATCGTGCGCAGCCCCGGTTACGTGCAATTCCAGCGCGGCGAGTCGTCCTACAAGCTGGACGTGCTGGATGTCGGCAATCCCGATTGGCTGTTGATCTTCGCCGATATGACCAGCGGCCACGAGTCCTACGGCCAAGGCCGCTACATCGATTTGCCGCGAATCGCGTCGCAGGGCCCGATCGCGCTCGATTTCAATCGCGCTTACAACCCGCCGTCGGGCTTCACGTCGTACACCACGGCGATCTTGGCGCCGCGCGATAACCGCGTCGATTTCGCGGTGACCGCCGGCGAGAAGCGTTACGGCGGTCCGCCGCAGCCCGCGAAATGAGAGTGTCGCGCGCGCACATCGCGGCGTTCCTCGCCGCGGCGGCGACGACGGCCGCGCTATTCGGCATGGCGCATCTGTGGGCGGCGAAGCGCGCGACCTCCGCATCCGGCCCGCCCGTGCCGCTGCTGTGGAAAGTGTCGGATGCCGATAATTCGCTGTATCTGCTCGGTTCGTTCCATCTGCTCAAGCGCGAGGACTATCCGTTGTCGGCCGATGTCGATGCGGCGTTCCGCGATGCCGAAGCGGTGGTGTTCGAATTGTCCCCGGACGAATTGGCGTCGCCCGAGTTGTCGCTGGCGATGGCGCGCGCCGGGACCTTGCCCGCGGGCGAGACGATCGATGCGCGCGTGCCGCCCACGACCGCGCGCGCGTTGACGCGCTGGCTCGACGCCAACGACGCCGCGCTGTCGGCGATGGGGTTCGATGCGCAGACGTTCCGGCGCTTCGAGCCCTGGTACGCCGGCTTGCTGATATCGCTGACCGAAATGAGCGCGCTTGGCTTGGACCCCGCGCTCGGTTTGGATCAGCATTTCTCCGAACGCGCCGTCGCCTCGGGCAAACCGACCGCGGGGCTGGAGCGGGCCGCCGAACAGATCGCGCTGTTCGACGGCATGAGCGCGATGGAGCAGGTGCAGTTCCTCGACGAAGCCTTGGCCGCCGCGGACGAGGGCGGCGGCGACACGCTGAAGATGCACGCCGATTGGCGCAACGGCGACGCCGACGCGCTCTGGCGCGACATGGCCGCCGAATTCCGCCGCGATTATCCCGACCTCTACCGCCGCATCAACGTGGCCCGCAACGATGCGTGGATGCCGAAGCTGGAAGATCGACTCAAGCGCGGCGGCGACGACGATACGCTCGTGGTCGTCGGTTCGTTGCACTTGTTGGGCGACGACGGCGTGGTGGAGAAGCTGCGCGCGAAGGGGTATGAGGTGACGCGGCTCTGTGCGGCCTGCGCGAAGCGCTCCTCGGCGCCTTGACGCGTTCAGGAGCGCGCGGTCGGTTCGCGTTCGCTCGGCGCGACGCCGTCGACGATCATGATCTTCTGCCAGATCTTCGACGATAGCCCAGAGGTCAAGTTTTGGATGTCGTTGGCCGCGTTGAGCACCAGCGCGTCGTCGAGATACTGCAGATACAGCGCGGCGATTTTGCTGACGATCGACAGCATTTCCGAGCAGTAATCCAAATAGCGCGCCAACTCGAAGCGCGATAGGCCGCGTTCCGGGGACGAGGACGTGGTCATGCCGGTCGACAGCAGTTGTTCCGGGTCCTTGGTCAATTGATGCATGTCGATGACGTGGGCGATGCTGCGCAGTTGATGCAGCGCGCGCAGCGCTTTCCGGCGTTTCAGTCGGGATTCGACGGTGAGCAGGAAGAACGCCGCCACGCCCAGGAAGATTACGTCGTTGATCGCGGTTTCGGCGAACTGCAGCAGCGAAAACAGCTCGATTCGCGTGGCCGGCATGGTCGCCGACGCGCCGACGCCGATGGCGATCGCGACGATCAACGCGAGCGCGAGCCCGGCGGCGATGCGCACCGGCCAGAACGGCTTTCGGATATCGTCGATGCGACGCCTCGATTCGCGCGAAAGTTCCAACAGCTCGCGCGCGACGTTGGACAAGCCGGAGTCGGGAAAGCGCTCGTCGATGCGCGCGCTCAGCTTCGCGCAGGTGGTCAGGATCGCATCGGCGTCCAAGGTGCGATACGTCATCGCGCATGTTCCTCGATGGACGCATCGACCGGCGGTTCCAGCACGATGCAATCGACGGGACACGCCGGCACGCACAGTTCGCAGCCGGTGCACAACGGCTCGATCACCGTGTGCATGCGTTTCGAGGCGCCGACGATGGCGTCGACCGGACACGCCTGGATGCACTTCGTGCAACCGATGCAGTCCGCTTCGACGACCACCGCGACGAGCGCGGTTTTGTGCGCGCCGCGACTGCGATCGTAGGGCCGCGGCGGCACGCTCAAGGCGTGCGCGAGCGCGCGCGCGCCGGCGTCGCCGCCGGGCGGGCAGCGATCGACGTCCGCTTCGCCGCGGGCCATCGCTTCGGCGTAAGGTCGACAGCCGGCATAGCCGCATTGTCCGCATTGGGTTTGCGGCAGCAGGCGATCGAGACGTTCGATCGGATCGACGAGGTCGGCGGCGGGCGAAACGCGCATGAAGACGTGCGGTGCTGTCGGCGACGACGGACGATCAGCCGCCGCCGACGCCTGCGGGCGGCGATGCCGCATCGCGCTCGGCCGGGCTGTCGCAATAGCGTCGGTAGCTCTCGGCGTCGTTCTCGAAGCCTTTCTGTTTCGCCAGTTCCCAAGGCCGCACGCAGGCGCGCTCGCGTTCGCACCACGCGTAACCGGCGGGCGCGAGGCAACCGTGCGCATCGCGATCGCCGCCGATGGCGCGAGGCGGCGGCGTTTCGACCGCGGTCTCGGGCGGCGGCGCATCCGGCCGCTGCGGACAACCGCACAGCGAGAACGCCATCGCCGATGCGATGACGCCATGTGCGATGACTCCGTGGCGTACGGTCGACGAGAGCGGATGCGTCATCTCGGTTCTCTTCGGTGCGCGAGCGAATAGGCGAGCGAGCCGCGCTCGACTCAGCGCACCGGCATGCCGGGCTGGGCGGCCGCGTCGGCGTTCAGCAGGGCCAATGCGCCGGCGTCGAAACCGGCCGAGAGGATCATGCCCTCGCTCACGCCGAAGCGCATTTTGCGCGGCGCGAGGTTGGCGATGAACACGACGTTGCGGCCGACGAGTTTTTCCGGTTCGCCGTAGCTGGCGCGAATGCCGGAAAAAATCTGGCGCTTGCCCAATTCGCCCGCGTCCAATTCGAAGCGCAGCAGTTTGTCGGAGCCTTCGACGCATTCGCAGACCAGCACTTTGCCGATGCGCAGATCGAGTTTGGCGAAGTCGTCGATGCCGATGGTCGGCGCGGCGGCGGGCGCGGGAGCGGCGGTGGGCGTAGCGGCCGGCGTGCCGGCGGCGTCGGTGGGCGAGGGCGTTTCGGTCATCGGAAGAACGGGCATCGGGCCGGAGGAGGAATCGGGCGCGAAGTATCGCATGCCGTCGCGCGCCGCCTGCGCCTCGGTTCAGGGCGCTTGCCGGTGCCAGACCTGCGTGCGACCGAGCAGCGAGAACCCCAGAAACCCGCGCACTTCCAGACGCTTGCCGCCGGCGATCGGCGTCATCTTCACCGAATACTCTTTGCCGTTTTCCGGGTCGAGAATGCGGCCGCCGCTCCAACTCACGCCGTCGCGTTTCAAGCCCCAGGCGATCACCATGCCGAGGATCGGCTGACGCTTGCGCGCGCCCTCGCACAGGTCGCAGAGCGGGTTCGGGCCGTCGCTGGTGTCGATCAATTCGACGATCTTGGCCGACAGTTTGCCCGAGCCGGCGTCGTAAACCTCGATCACCGCTTTGGCCTGACCGGTCGCGTCGTCGATGGAACGCCAACGCCCGATCGGCGTGACGGCTGCCGGCGGTTTTATCGGCGCGCTCGTGGTCGTGGGCGCGCTGCCGGACGTTTTTGCGGCGCTTTGCGCCGAAGCGACGAAGGGCGACACGGAGGCGGCGAGCGCCAGCATCGCGATGCAGAACGCATTCGATGCGCGATGCGGACGCCGCGTGGACGATGCGCCGATGCGGTGGGCACGGAACGAGAACGAGGAGAGCGGCATCTTGGGCCTCATGCGTCGTGATGTAGCGCCGATTTGGGCGCAGCCGCAGCGTCGGACGCGGTTCGGACCGTTGGTGCGATCGTTCTTTACGAGCGTGGTTCGATCGCAAGATCGATCGTCGTTTCGATCCTCCGAACGGCGCGACGGCCCGAAATCGGGCCGTCGCGGTCGTGCGTGAAGCGTCTGCGGGCGAAGGATCAGTTTTCGCGGGTCCAGGTCTGCGCCTTGCAGATCGGCCCCATGCAGCCTTTCACTTCGAACTTGTTGGCGTCCAGCAGCTTGGCCTTCGACTTGTAAGTCTTGCCGTTAGCCAACTTGAGCACGGTGCCGCCTTCGTATTCGTTGCCGCCGGCGCTCTTCTGGCCCCACATGATGATCATGCCTTTGACCGGCTTGTTCTTGTTCTCGCCCGAGCACGCAGTGCAGATCGCGTTCGGCTGATACAAGGTGTCGACCACTTTCGCGGCGAGACCGCCTTTGCCTTCGTAGACTTCGACGATCAGACGCGGCTTGCCGGTGTCTTCGTCGTAGGTTTTCCAGCGACCGACCGGCGAGTTCTGCGCCGACGCGGCGGTGACGGCCGCCAGCAGCGGCAACGCGAGCAACATAGCGATGGATTTGATGCGCATCGTTCCCCTCCCGAGGGATGATGAAGTGTGGCGACCCGAACGCTCGGACCGGGCCGACGCGTCCGGAAACCGGCGCGGGCCGATGCCCGACGCCGCCCGGATGCGGGCGACTCGCCCGCCCCGCGGTACGCCTTTATACCGCATTCGGGTGGGTATGGCGGCCGTCGATCCGTTATTTTCGCGAGCGGCGCGGGCAGAAAAAAAGAGCCCGGCGCGAGGCCGGGCTCTTTCGCTCGGGGCAATCCTCGGAGAGGACCGCCCGCAGGTTGATCAGTTGAACTTGTAGTCCAACTGCAGACCGATTTCGCGACCCACCGGGTTGTTGCCCTGCCAGAAGTACGGGTAGAAATTCCTGGGTCAGAGTAAAATTTAGATCAGGACAGGATTTTTCACTCATCAATAAACGCATTGCATGCTCAAGCAGAACTGAAGAATTCGATCGCTTATGCCATGGCCGAGCACTGCTGAAGCGAGAGATATCGCGTTACGAAAAAAGCCCGGCTTTAAGCCGGGCTTTTTCGTTACGCTTTCGACGTTCGATCAACGGAACTTGTACTCGAACTCCGCCGAGATCGTACGGCCGATCGGGCTGTAGACGCCGGAGAAATAGGGGTACGAGTTGTAACCGTCGTCGCTGGGGTGGAACTTGTTGAAGATGTTGTTCACGTAGAGGCCGATCGTCGCCTTGTCGGTGATTTTCTTGCTCGCGTTCGCATTCCATAAGAAATACGGCGCGATGCGGCCGGTTTCTTGCCAGTTCGGCAGGCTGCCGTAGCGAGTGGTGAAGACGTTGGCCTCCCAATCGCCCTTCGACCACGCCATCGATGCGCGGATGCGGCTGCGGAAGTCGAAGTTACCCGGATCGTCGCGCCAATCGGTTTGGATCGGATCGGTCGCGAAGACTTGACGCTCGTTCTTCAGCGTATGCGACCACTCCAAGCGCCAGCGGAAATCCCCCAGGCGGTCGGTATCGAGGCGCCAGTTGACGGCCGCGTCGATACCGGTCACACGCTGGAACGACTGGTTGACCGGGCCGCTGCGAACGCCGGTGATGCGGTCGGTGAGTTCGCCCGGTGCCGGCGTGCGGGTGACGCGACTGACGATCTCCTGGCAGAACGCGGAACCCGGCGCGAACTGATAGGTCTGGCGCGTACGGGTGTAGCCGGTGCGGCAACCGCCTTCGGCGTCGAGGATGAAGGTCGAGCTGAGGTTGGCGACCGCGCCTTCCAGCACGATGTTGTAGTAGTCCACCGACATCGACAAGCTGTCGGTCGCGTCCCACACCATGCCGGCCGTCCAGGATTCGCCGGTTTCTTCTTCGAGCGTGGGCTCGCCGCGACTGGTCGCGAACACCGAATAGATATAGTTCGAGCCCGCGCAGAGCACCGCGCCGGTAGGCGGCGGGCTCGGCAAGGTCGCATAACCACCGGTGGACAGGCAGCGGAAAGTGTCCAGCGCATTACCGAAGCTACCGCTGCCCTCGTTGTAGACATAGTGCATGTCGGGGGCTTTGAAGCTGGTCGAATAATTGCCGCGCACCAACAGCGATTCGAACGGACGCCACTCCAAGCCGGCGGCCCATGTTTTCGCGTCGTCGACGTTGGTGATGTCGTCGTACTTGTCGTAACGGCCGGCCAGGCTCATCTTCAGCGATTCGAAAATCGGAATGCTGAACTCCGCGCCGATGGCGTAACGGTCGCGATCGCCGCCGCCGTTGGTGCCCGTGAGGTTATAGGCCAGACGGTTGGTCGGTAGGATTTCCGGCGGGGAGTTCAACTCGTAGCCCTGCTGCGTACCTTCGACCACCGCAGCGAACCCGAGCGGGCCGGCCGGCAGTTCGAACAGGTCGCCGCTCAGCACGAAACTGCCCTGGGTGACCCAGGAGTGCGATTCGTATTTCAGAATCGTCGACAGCGAGCGGTATTCGGCCGTCGTCAACGGGCGGTAGAAACGATCGAGATTGATCAGGTATCGCGGCGTGCCGGTGGTATTGAGCCGCGGACCGAAGAAAAAATCGGTCACGGCCGAACCGTCCAGACGCGGGCGCGTGCGATCGGCCCAGTAATCGGCGCGGCCGAGGGTGAAGTCCCAATCGAATTTGTCGGCGAACGTGCCGCGCAGACCCGCAGCGAAGTCGAGCGATTTCTCGGTGAATTTCTGATGCGTGCCTTCGATGCCGCCGTATTCCTGCGGGGTGAAGATGCGCTGGATCTGCACGTTACCGTTGATCGTGGGGTTGGTCGCGAAGAACGTGGAGACGGTACCCGTGCCGTCGATATGCGGACCGCCGATGAATTCGACGCCGCCGGTCAACTTCGACTTGGAGTGATAGCCCATGACGCTGGCCCAGCCTTCCATGCCGTTGCCGAAGTCGTAATTGCCGTAGATATAACCGGAAAAGTCGCTATTGCCGTTGGCGATCGACTGATAGCCGACATCCGTCCAGTAGCCGCAGGCGTTGCCTTGCGTGTAAGGCAAACCGGTCGCGGTGCTTACGGCGCGATAGGTCCAAGCGACGTATTCGCCGCCGAATTGAGCGCAAGCGCCGGTCGGCGGCGCGATGAAGGTATTCGGGGTATTGGCCGGCAGACCGACGCGATTGATGCGCAAGGTGCCGCCCGGTTGATTGCCCAATAGCGGGTTCGGAAGCGGATTGTCTTCGCGGGAATCCATGAAGTCGCGCTGATAGGCGTAGACGGGCTCATCGGCGAGATACTCCAACGCGTAAGTCACGCTCCAGTTGTCGCCGGTTTTGCCGCCGACCCATTGAAAATCGGCAAAGTCGCCGCCTCCGGTGGTGCTGGTGCCGGCGCGCACCTTAAAGACATCGCCTTCGTAATTTTTCTTGAGCACGACATTGATCACGCCGGCGACGGCATCGGAGCCGTAGATCGCCGAGGCGCCGCCGCTGAGGATTTCGATGCGATCCACGGCGGCGGTGGGGACGTTACCGAAATTCTGGAAATTGCTTTGGCCGTTATACGGAAACGGGTAGTCGGCGGCGCGACGACCGTTGATCAGCAGCAAGGTGCGGCCGGTGCCGAGCCCGCGAAGATTGACCGGGCTGCCGTTCGGCGTGAAGCCACCAGCGGAGTTCAGTTCGTTCTGGACGAAGCCCGTATTCTGCGTAAGGGTTTCCAGCGCATCGAAGACGGTGACGAAGCCTTCTCTTTCGAGTTGCTGCGTGCTGATCACCGTCACCGGAGAGGGTCCTTCCACTTCGGCGCGCTTAATGCGGCTGCCGACGACTTCGATCTTGCCGAGGTCGGTCGCGGCCTGCGATTCGGTGGTTTCGTCTTCGTCGTTGGCGGCCGGGTCTTGGGCGAGGGCCGCGCCGGAGAACGGAATCAGCAGGGTCGCCAGGATGGCGCAGGTCAAGCGGTCTCTCCGCAGCGTGCGGTTGCGTTCAAAGCTCATGAGAATCCCCGATGTTGTAAGTGTTTGGAACCGACTTTGAGTGTCGTACGGAGGGTCGACGTGTCCCCATCGCCCGCGTCACGCGAAATTAACATGACTTTAACGCGGTTGTCATGGGGCGTGTGTGCGGCGTTTGGCGTCTGGGCGCGGTCCGTTTCGCCTCCTCGAGGGCATGGATGCGCCGCGGGGCCGAGCTGTCGCAGTCTGGCGTCGAGGCGGTGGCCCAGGGACAATGCCGGGATGCAGACCTCCCCTCCGAATCGACTGCCGGTCCACGCCGTGCAGCCCAACGTGCCCCCGCTGCCGCGGGTCCGCAACATCGTCGCGATCGGCTCCGGCAAGGGCGGGGTCGGCAAGTCCACCACGGCGGCCAATTTGGCCCTGGCGCTCGCCGATGCCGGGCTGCGGGTCGGCGTGCTCGATGCCGACATCTACGGCCCCAGCATTCCGACCATGCTCGGTCTCTCCGGCCGACCGGACAGCCCCGACGGCAAGTCGATCGTGCCGATGCGAGCGCACGGCGTGCAGACGATGTCGATCGGCTTTCTGGTGGAGCAGGACACGCCGATGATTTGGCGCGGCCCGATGGCGACGTCGGCGCTGACCCAGTTGCTGGGCGACACTCTGTGGGGCGAGGGCGAGGAGCCGCTGGACGTGTTGGTGGTCGATCTACCGCCCGGCACCGGCGACATCCAGCTCACCCTGGCGCAGAAAATCCCGGTGGCCGGCGCGGTCATCGTCACTACGCCGCAAGAGGTGGCCACGCTGGATGCGCGCAAGGCGCTGAAAATGTTCGAGAAAGTGCAGGTGCCGGTGCTGGGCCTGGTCGAGAACATGGCCCAGCACGTGTGCTCGAACTGCGGCCACGTCGAGCACCTATTCGGCAGCGGCGGCGCGGAGCGCATGGCCGCGCAGTACGGGGTGCCGATGCTGGGCTCGCTGCCCTTGGAAATCGCGATCCGCGAGCAGGGCGACCTCGGCGTCCCGGTCGTTCGCGCGGCGCCGCAGTCCGCGGCCGCGGAGGCCTACCGCCGAACCGCCGCCCGGATGCTGGAGGCCCTCGCGGCGCGCCCGCGGATGCGCGCGGGCATCGGCGCGCAGTTGGTGTAGGGCCTTCGCGCCGAATCGCGTGCGGCACGATCGATACGGTGCAGCCGATACGGCGAAGCCGCGGCGCTAACCCGATAGAATGCCCGCCTCGCGGGCGCATCCGCCCCAGGAACGCAGGCATGAGCATCAAAAGCGACCGCTGGATCCGGCGAATGGCCGAACAGCAGGGCATGATCGAACCGTTCGAGCCCGGCCAGATCAAACACTCGGCCGACGGCCAGCGCATCGTCAGCTACGGCACGTCCAGCTACGGTTACGACGTGCGTTGCTCGCGCGAATTCAAGATTTTCACCAACATCAACTCGACCATCGTCGACCCGAAGCATTTCGACAGCGGCAGCTTCGTCGACGTGGAATCGGACGTGTGCATCATTCCGCCCAACTCGTTCGCGTTGGCGCGCACGGTCGAATACTTCCGCATTCCGCGCGACGTGTTGGTGGTGTGCTTGGGCAAAAGCACCTACGCGCGCTGCGGCATCATCGTCAACGTGACGCCGCTGGAGCCGGAGTGGGAAGGCCACGTCACGCTCGAGTTCAGCAACACCACGCCGCTGCCGGCGCGCATCTACGCGAACGAAGGCGTGGCGCAGATGCTGTTCTTCCAGTCCGACGAAGTCTGCGAAACCTCGTATCGCGATCGCGGCGGCAAGTACCAAGGTCAGACCGGCGTGACTCTGCCGCGGACCTGACGGACCGTCGTAAGCGGTCTGTCTCGCGCAGCCGGACGATAACGCGAGCGCCGTCGCTCAGAGTCAAGGCTGCCGCAAGTCGGCCGAAACGCGACGAGCCGCGAAGATGCGGCGAATCGACACCCTCCTAACGCTCTTTTTCGACCGATTAACCACTTTCGACGAGACCGACGCATGACCGAACACAACCCTTACGAACCGCCGCGCGCGGTCGTCGCCGATGCGGCGAACGGCCAAGAACTGGCCGATCTCGGCGAACGCCTGGGCGCCGCCGTGCTCGATGTCGTGATCATGATGGCGGTGGTACTGCCGGTGATGTTCCTGGGCGGCTATTTCCAAGCGGTGATGGAAACGGCGTCGCGCGGCGAACAATTGCCGTTGCTGCAACAATTCAAATGGGGCGCGATCGGCATCGTTCTGTTCTATTTGGTCCAGAGCGTTCCGCTGCGCGCCAGCGGACAGACGTGGGGCAAGCGCGTGCTGAAGATCAAGATCGTCGATCTGGACGGCAATCAGCCGACCTTCGGCCGCTTGGCCGGTCTGCGCTATCTGCCGGTGCAGTTGGTCAACATGATTCCCTTCGTCGGCGGCCTGATCGCATTGGTCGATACGCTGATGATTTTCCGCAGCGACCGCCGCTGCGCGCACGATTTGATCGCCGGCACGCGCGTGGTCAAGGCGCGGTGATTCCGCGTTTCGGGACCGAACGCGTCGCCGACGCCTTACTCGCTGTCTTTTCGCGATGAACGACGATAATCCGTATCGCGCGCCCGACGCGAAGATCGAGGCGCCGGCCGTCGAAAGCGACGGCACGGCGCCGATGGCCGGGCGCGTCGAACGTTTTCTCGCGGTCCTGATCGACAGCGTGCTGATGATCGCGATTTCGTTCCCGATTCTGTACGCGATCGGCTATTTCGATACGAGCGCCGAGAGCGACCTGTGGTTCGGTTTGGTCGAGGAAGCGCTGATCGCGGTCGGTTTCTTCGTCTTGTTCCTGCTCGTTCAGGGGGTTCCGCTGCATCGCAGCGGGCAGACCTGGGGCAAGCGCGCGCTCGGCATCCGCATCGTCGATGCGAACGGCCGCACGCCCGAGTTCTGGCGAATGCTCGCGTTGCGCTATCTGCCGTTCGATGCGGTCAGTTCGATTCCCGTGATCGGCTGGCTGATCACGGTGATCGATAGCCTGATGATCTTCCGCGAAGACCGGCGATGCCTGCACGACATGGTCGCGGGAACCCGCGTCGTGGCGATCGAGCGGCCCGATCGGCCGTGACGCCATGAACGCGTCCGCTTCGATCGAGACCGTTCACGCGTTGCTGCGCGCTTCGCGCTTCGAGGACGCGGAACGCATGTTGGCGCGCCTGATCGCGGCGTCGCCGAACGCGCCCGAACTGCATCACACGCAAGCCGTGCTGCTGCAGGCCACGGGCCGTCATGCGCAGGCCATCGAGGCCATGCGTCGCGCGGTGGGCGCGGCGCCCCAGGTCGCGGCGCTGCGCGTGGCCTTAGGTCAGATTTACGGCGCGGCCGGGCGCGTCGAGGATGCGATTGAGGCGTTTCGCGATGCGACGCGCTTGCAATCGACGCGGGTCGATGCGTGGTTCCTGCTCGGCACCACGCTCTACGGCGCGCAGCGCGATGCCGAGGCGTTGCCGGCCTTGCGTCGCGCGTACGCGCTGGAGCCGGCGCACCCGCAGATCGTACGCGCGCTCGCCGAAACCGAATATGCGCTCGAGCGTCATGCGGAAGCGCTTGCGCTGTACGAGCGCATCGCGGCCGCGAATCAGACGAACGCGGCCGAAGATTCGAGCTTGGCGTTGCGCATGTCGCAATGCGAACGCCGCACCGGTGCGCCGGAACGCGCGCTGCGGCATGCGCAGACGGGGCTTGAGCGGTTTCCCGACGATGCGCCGCTGTGGCTGGAATTGGGCTGGATTCACGAGGATTTGGGCGATGCCGCGCAGGCGCAGGCCGCGTACGCGCGCGCGCATGCGCTGCGACCGGATTGGGCCGACCCCTTAGGCGCGGCGATCGCGTTGGCGCGCGAGGCCGCGTCCGAGACGCTCGTCCGCGAAGCCGAAGACTTGCTCGCCTCCGGTCGTTTGCCGGAGATGCAGCAGGCGTTTTTGCATCACACGCTCGGTAAGCGCGCCGACGGCGCGGGCGATTATGTCGCCGCCGCGACGCATTGGCGCGCGGCGAATCGGCTGCGTCGCGCGCACGACGGCGGTTTCGAGCGGGATCTCTACGCGGCGCAGATCGACGCCGCCATCGCCGCCTTCCCCCCCGATGCGCTGTCGTCCTTGCGAAAGGGCGCGTTGCGCGACGAGCGGCCACTGTTCGTGGTCGGCATGCCGCGCAGCGGGACGACGCTGGCGGAACAGATCCTCGCCGCGCATCCGCAGGCGCACGGCTGCGGCGAATTGACCGGCATCGTCTCGATCGCGGAGGACTTCGCGACCGAAACCGGCGCGCGCTGGCCGCAAGACGCCGCCGACGCGCCTGCCGCGTGGCTGCGCGAACGCGCGCAGCGTTATCTCGCGCTGGCGGCGCGCAATGCGCCCGCGGACGCGCGCAGGCTGATCGACAAGATGCCGTACAACTTTCTGCACGTCGGTCTGATCGCGATGCTGTTCGCCGACGCGCGCGTGGTCTGGTGTCGCCGCGACCCGCGCGATATCGCGCTGTCGATCTACAGCGAAAGTTTCGCGCCCGCGGCGACGTACGCCACCGATCTGGACGACATCGCCTTCGTGATCGCGCAGCAAGAGCGATTGATGCGCCATTGGCAGTCGATCGAAGCGCTGCCGTTGCTCGAATTGCAGTACGAAACCGTCGTCGCCGACACCGAGGCGCAGATTCGCCGTTTAGTCGATTTCGCGGGTTTGCCCTGGGATGCGCGCTGCCTCGACTTCCACGCCAGCGGGCGCACGGTGCAGACATTGAGCCGTTGGCAGGTGCGTCAGCCCGTGCATCCGCGCTCGGTCGGCCGTTGGCGGCGATATGCGCAGTGGTTCGGCGAGGACGCGCCCGCGTCGAATTGAGCGCCGGGTGTCGCTTGGAGTTCGTTCAAACTCCACCAGCGGAGCGGCCTTCTCCCCGCAAGCGGGCTCTTGTTCTCTCCCTTCTTCCCGTAAGCGGGCGCATGTCCTTGCCCTTCTCCCCACAAGCGGAGTGCATGTTCTTGTCCTTCTCCCCGCAAGCGGGGAACATGCCTTTTCCCTTCTGCCCGCAAGCGGGGAACATGCCTTTTCCCTTCTCCCCGCAAGCGGGGAGAAGGTGGCGCAACGCGCCGGATGAGGGGCAGGCGGTACGCTTCGTTCGCGCGCAGTGCATGCGCTCGGCGCATGCCTCATCCGAAACTTCGAGCAGGTTCCTCAAACGTCGCGTGCAGGTTCCATCGCATCGGGCTGCGACGACTCGCTCGACGCCTCAATGCGTGGCGCCGGCGCCGTCGAGAATATCCCGCTCGGTGCGCAGCGCGGTCGCGATCGCGATCCGCAGGCCCGCGATCATCGTCTCGATGGGCATGAACGCCGTCGAGCCATGGCGCCTGGCTTGTTCCTCGAGATACGGCACATGCACGAAACCGCCGCGCGCGCGGTCGCCGTCGTTCGCCAGCGCGTGCATCAGCACGTAGAACACATGATTGCAGACGAAGGTGCCGGCCGTGTTCGACACTTCGACCGGAATGTGCGCGGCATCCACCGCGGCGCGCATCGCCTTGATCGGTGCGGTCGCGAAATATGCGGCCGGCGCACCCGCGACGCAGGGAATGTCGATCGGCCGCGCGCCGTCGTTGTCGGCGATGCGCGCGTCGATCGTATTGATGGCGACGCGTTCCAGCGACAAATGCGAACGTCCGCCGGCTTGACCGACGCACAGCGTCAGTGCGGGCCGATATCGATCCAGCGCATCCAGCAGCGCCGAGGCGCCGCGCACGAAGGCGGTGGGCAGCATCGCGGTTTCGATGCGGTGGCCGGCGATGGTCTCGCCGTGCAAAAGACGCACCGCTTCCCAACTCGGGTTAACGGTCTCGCCGCCGAACGGATCGAAACCGGTGAGCAACACGATGCGTGCGGGATCGGTCATGACGAGGCGCGCGTCAGCGGAACACGATGACGTACATCAAGGCGATGTTGCAGATCAGCAGCAGCGCGCCGGTGCGCCACTGCGCGCGGATCACGCCGTGCGGGTCGCGCAGTTCCAGCAAGGCCGCGGGCACGAGATTGAAGTTCGCCGCCATCGGCGTCATCAGCGTGCCGCAATAGCCCGAGAGCATGCCGATCGCCGCCATCGACGCGGCGTCGGCGCCATGCATGTTCACCAGCAGCGGCAAACCGATGCCGGCGGTCATCACCGGGAACGCGGCGAACGCATTGCCCATCACGATGGTGAACATCGCCATGCCCAGCGCGTAGGCGACGACGACCAGAAACGCGTTGTCGACCGGAATGATGTGCCGCACCACGCCCGACACCGCATCGCCGACGCCCGCGGCGGTGAATACGCTGCCCAACGTCGCCAACAACAGCGGCAACAGCGCGGCCCAACCGATCGCATCCACCAAGCGCCGCGACTGTTCCAGCGCCATCGTCGGCGATTGCCGCAGACTCGCGCAGGCGACGATCAGTGCGAATGTGCAGGCGATCGCGAGCGAACTGAGCGTCGCGGCGTTCGCGTTTTCGAATAGCGGCTTGCCGTCGATCGCGATGCGGCCGAGCGCCAGCGTGCCGATCAACGTGATCGCGGGAATCAGCAGCGCGGGCAGAAACAGCCGATGGCCGAAACGCGCGGCGTCGCGGCATTTGTCCTCGGCGGCGCTGTCGTCGTAGCGACCGCTGCGCAGGCCGCCGAAACCGGCGATCAGCACCAGCACGACCACGCAGGCGCCGACCGCTTTCGGCGGCAGACGCTCGGCCGCGAACAGCAGGAACGCGAGCATGGCCCAGAACAGCGCGGTGGTGTGGCGTCGCGGATTGCCGCGATCGCGCAGGCCGCGCCACGCCAACGCCGCGAAATACGCGCCGAGCAGCCAGTACACCCAGGTCAGGCCGATCATGCGGGTTCGTCCGATGCGTCGCGTGCGCTCGCGGCTTCGCCGGGTTGCGAGGCGAGATGCGCGGCCTGCGCGATGCGACGCTCCATGCGCTGGATGCGCCAGGCATGGATCGCGAACGCGCACACGGCGGTGGGGATGCCCCAGAGCGCGATATGCAGCGGTTCCAGCGTCATGCCGTTGTCGGCGAAGAACGCTTGGATCAGCAGCACCGCGCCGAAGGCGATGAAGATGTCCTCGCCGAAAAACAGGCCGACGTTGTCGGTGGCCGCGGCCATCGCGCGGATACGCTCGCGCTCGTCCTGCGACAACGCGCCGTGCTTCGCTTCCGCGGCGGCTTCGGCCATCGGCGCGACCAGCGGCCGCACCGTCTGCGGATGGCCGCCGACGCTGGTGAGCCCCAATGCGGACAAGAGTTGGCGCAAAAATAAATACGCGATCAGCAGACGGCTCATCGTCGCGCCGCGCAGACGCGCTATCCACGCCTGCGTGTGTTCCTTCAAGCCATGTCGCTCCAACAAGCCGACCACCGGCAACGCGATCAGAAACAGCAGCAGAAAGCGCTTCTCTGTGAAGGCTTTGCCGACGATCTCCAACACGTCCAGCGGCGAGCGTTTCGCGGCGAGGCCGGTGATGAAGCCGGCGGTCATCACCACCAATGCGGGATTCAGCCGCAAAGCAAAGCCGACGACGACGGCCAACACGCCGAGCAGCGGCCAGTAATTCACGATCTCGCCGCTCATGGCGTCGCGCTCGTGGTCGGCGCGACGATCCGCAAACCCGCGCGATCCAGACGCTCGCGCACAGCTTGTGCGATCGCGACCGCATCGTCGCGATCACCATGCAGACACAGCGTATCGGCGCGCAGCATCAGCGGACGGCCGCGTTCGTCTTTCGCCAAACCCATGCCGGCGAGCAGAAACGCACGGTCGGCGACCTCTTCGGGCGCGGCGATCACCGCATCCGGTCGGCTGCGCGGCAGCAAACGCCCTTCAAGGTCGTAGCCGCGATCGGGAAAGACTTCGTGCGCCACGCGCAAACCGGCTTCGGCGGCGATCATCAGCAGCGCCGACCCCGAGAGCCCGAACAGCGTCGTCGCCGGATCGAACGCGCGCACCGTGCGCACGATGGCGTCGGCGACCTCGAGGTCTTCGGCCGCGCGGTTGTACAGCGCGCCGTGCAGTTTCACGTGCGACACGGCGATCCCTGCTTCGCGGGCCAGCGCGGCGAAATGCGCGAGTTGCTCGGTCACGCTGCGCGCGATGGCGTCGGCATCGTCGCCGGTTTCGCGGCGGCCGAAATGCTCGCGATCGGCATAGCCCGGATGCGCGCCAGCGGCGACGCCGTGCGCGGCGCAGAGGCGCAGCGTCGCGCGGATCGTGGAGGCGTCGCCGGCGTGCGCGCCGCACGCGATATTCGCCGACGAGATCAGCGGCACGATGTCGGCGTCGCTGCCGCAGCCTTCGCCGAGATCGCAGTTGAGGTCGATGGTGTGCATGCGGCTCCGGAAAGGCGCGGGCGGCGGTGGGTCAGTCGCGCGGACGCGCCGCGAGCGCGCGATCGATCGCCCATTCTAGCCGCGCGATCTCGGCCCGCCGTCGCCGCCATGCCTCCGCGGCGGCGGCACTGTCCACCGCCTGGAAGCGCAGCGCGTCGCCCGCGCGGCATTGGGCCAAGCGCGGCAGATCGGCGGCGATCACATGCCCCAGGCGCGGATAACCGCCGACGGTTTGCGCATCGGCGAGCAGTACGATCGGGCGGCCGTCGGGCGGCCATTGCACGGTGCCCGGCGCGACCGCGGCCGAGACCTGTTCGGGCAAGCCCGCGGCGCACGTCTCGCCATCGCCGTCGGCCTGCAGCCGCATGCCCTGACGATCGCTGCGCGCCTCCACGCGCCACGCGCGTTCGCGCAGCCGATTCGCCGCCTCGACCGCGGGGACGAAGCGGATCGGCGCATCGCGCGCGATGCCCGCGTCGAGCGACACCCACCACGCGGGCGCATGCGCCGCGATGGCGTCGATCTGATCGTGCGCGCCGAGCGGTAGGCGGTCGCCCGCGCGCAATGCGCGGCCATCCAGTCCGCCGAACCCGCCGCGCAGGTCCGTGCTGCGGCTGCCGAGCACCGGCGGCGTGTCGATGCCGCCCGACATCGCCAACCACGCGCGCACGCCGTCGCGCAGCGCGCCGATGCGCAGACGGCCGGCGGGCAGCGCGACCGGCCGTCCGCCGGGCACATCGACGACCGCGCCGTCGCGCGCTTCGAAGCGCGCCTGCGCCGCCGCGCCGCACAGCGCGATGCGGACCGGCTGCGCGAACGCCAGCGTCGGCCCGGTCATCGCGATTTCCAGCACCGCCGCGTTCGCTGGATTGCCGACCAAACGATTCGCCAATGACGCGCTCGCGGGATCGAGCGCGCCCGCGCCGCCCACGCCGATATGCCGCCAACCGTGACGGCCGAGATCCTGCACGCTGGTCTGCGCGCCGGGCGCGACGACTTCGATGACGATCGCGGTTTCGGCATCGATGCGCGATGCGTTCATGCGCCTGCGCTCATCGCCGCGAAGGCGTGGTCGTCGATCGCGACGAAACGCACGCGGTCGCCCGGCGCGAGCAAGGACGGCGTCGCGCGCAGCGGATCGAACAAGCGCAGCGGCGTGCGTCCGATCAAGCGCCAACCGCCCGGGCTTTCGCGCGGATAGACGCCGGTCTGCGCGCCGCCGATGCCGACGCTGCCAGCCGGCACATGCGTGCGCGGCGTCGCGAGCCGGGGCAACGCGAGCGCGGGATCGAGGCCGCTGAGATACGGGAACCCGGGCGCGAAGCCGATCATCGCGACGGTGTACAGCGGCGCGGCATGGCGCGCGATCAGTGTGTCAACCGTCAGCCCGAGCTGCGCGGCGGCGGCGTCCACGTCTTCCCCGAACGCGCCGCCGTAGCGCACGGGAATCTCGATCGTTCGCGAGGCTCGCAACGTCGTGGTCGATTCGGCATCGTCGAGCGCCTGCGCTTCCAGCCAATCGCGAACCGTCTCGGGATCGACGCGCATGTCGTCGAAATACACTGCGAGACTCGCGTAGGCGGGCGTCAGATCGCGCAACCACGCCGGCGAAGCGCCGCGGATGCGCGCGGCGAGCGCGTGGACGCGCGGATTGCATGTCGGGTCGGTCGCGTTTCCGAGATGCACCAGCCAGGCATCGTCGGCGAGCGCTTCGAATGTCGGTGTCGGATTCAATGGGAAAGCGAATAAAAACCCGGCCAGCGGCCGTTGTTCCGGTCGACCCAACGGATCACCGCCCAGTACCACCACACGAACGGAAGGAAATAAACGACGCCGATCAAGGCCCAGAGCGTGATCAGGGCGAGCAGCGCGCACAGCGCACTCAAGACGGCGCAACACCAGAGACAGACGAGCGCCATCTTGCGCGAGGACAAGCCCCACATGCCGAGCTTGATCAGCGGCGGCGGGTTCGGAGGCAGAGGTGGGGGCGTCGCCATGCGATGCGTCTCTCGCGATACGGTGGCAGGGTCAAGCCGAACTCAATGCGCCGCGCAGCGCGCTCACGCGTTCGATCAGCGCTTCCGGCGAATACGACTGCGCGGTGGCGTTGCCCCAGACCGGGCGCGGCCACGCGATGTCGTCGCGGTAGCGCGCGATGATGTGCACATGCAACTGCGGCACCTGATTGCCGAGCGCGGCGACGTTGAGTTTGTGCGGTCGCATCGACGTCTGCAGCGCGCGCGCGGCGCGGTCGATCTCGCGCATCAATTCGGCCTGCTGCGCGGCGTCCAGATCGGTGATTTCGGTCGCGTTCTCGACCCGCGGCACCAGAATCAACCACGGGTGATGCGCGTCGTCCATCAGCCGCACTTCGCACAGCGGCCAATGCTCCAGCGGATGGGTGTCGTCGGCTAACTGCGGATGCAGATGCCAACCGGGCGGGGCGGGGTGGGCATGTCGCGTCATCGCAGATGCTCCTCGAAAAATTCGACCGTGCGCGACCACGCCAGCGCCGCGCTGTCGGCGTCGTAGTCCTCGCGTTCGTCGCAGTTGAAGCCGTGGCCGGCGGGATACATATGAATCGCCGCCTCGGGATGATGCAGACGGTGCTTCTCGACATCCTCCGGCGGGATCAGCCGGTCGCGTTCGCCGAAATGGAACAGCATCGGCGCCAATGCGGGTTCGCCCAAAAACGGCACGCTGCGTCCGCCGTAGTACGTGACCGAGGGCAGATGCAGGCGCGTGTTCGCCAGCATCGCCACCGTGCCGCCCCAGCAGAAGCCCACCGCGCCGACGCGATGCCCCGACTCGCGCAGCCAGCGCGCCGCCGCGCCGACGCTTTTCAATGCGCGTTCGAAACCCAATTGCGCCGCGTAGTCGCGCCCCTGCGAGACACCTGTGTCGTCGTAGCGAAGCTGAACATCGGGGCGGATCGGGTCGAACAACGACGGCGCCATCGCGGTGAAGCCGGCGCGCGCGAAGCGGTCGGTCACGGCCCGGATATGCGGGTTGACGCCGAAAATCTCCTGCACCACCACCAGCGCGCCGCGCGGCGGGGCATCCGGGCGCGCCAGCCAGGCGCGGATCGGGCCGTCCGGCGTCGTCAGCGGGATCCACTCGCCCATGGTCGTTCTCCTCAGCGGTGCCGAAGCGCCCATCCTAACGCCGACGGCGGGCGACCGGACGGGCGGGCGCGCGGAACGGGACGGTATACTGCGCGTCATTCCTTTCGACACCTCCGGGCCGCGCGGCCCGTCGCCGGCCCATGTCCGAACCTGCTTCCTCCCTCGGCCGTAAAGTCGGCTTCGTCAGCTTGGGCTGCCCCAAGGCGCTGGTCGATTCCGAGCGCATCCTCACCCAGTTGAAGGTCGAGGGCTACGACATCGTCCAGACCTACGACGATGCCGACGTGGTGGTGGTGAACACCTGCGGGTTCATCGACTCGGCCGTCGCCGAATCGCTCGACGCCATCGGCGAGGCGATGGCCGAGAACGGCAAGGTCATCGTCACCGGTTGCCTGGGCAAACGCCCCGAGCAGATTCGCGAAGCGCATCCCGATGTGCTGGCGATCACCGGCCCGCAGGATTACGGCAGCGTGATGGCCGCGGTGCATGCGGCGCTGCCGCCCACGCACGACCCGTTCGTCGATCTGGTGCCGCGTCGCATCGACGACAACGACATGCTGCAGAACGGCATCGGCATCAAGCTCACGCCGAAGCATTACGCGTATCTGAAAATTTCCGAAGGCTGCAATCATCGCTGCAGCTTCTGCATCATTCCGTCGATGCGCGGCGATTTGGTCTCGCGGCCGGTCGACGAGGTGCTGCGAGAAGCCGAAAAGCTGGCGATGGGCGGCGTGAAGGAATTGCTGGTGATATCGCAGGACACCAGCGCCTACGGCGTCGATACGAAATACGCCGAGCGCACGTGGCGCGGTAAGGCCTATCAAACGCGCATGAAAGCGCTGTGCGAGGGTTTGTCGGAACTCGGGCTGTGGACGCGCCTGCACTACGTGTATCCGTATCCGCACGTCGACGACATCATTCCGCTGATGGCCGACCGCAACGCCGACGGCCTGCCGAAATTGCTGCCGTATCTGGATATTCCGTTCCAGCACGCCAGTCCGCGCGTGCTGAAATTGATGAAGCGTCCGGGCGCTGTGGACAAAACGCTCGAGCGCATCCAGCGCTGGCGCGAGACCTGCCCGGACATCACGATCCGCAGCACCTTCATCGTCGGGTTCCCGGGCGAAACCGAGGCCGAGTTCGAAGAGCTGTTGGAATTCCTCGACGAAGCGCAGCTCGACCGCGTCGGCGCCTTCGCCTATTCGCCGGTCGAAGGCGCGGCCGCGAATTCTTTGCCCGACCCGGTGCCGGAGGACGTGAAGCAGGAGCGTCTGGCCCGCTTCATGGAACGTCAGGCGACGATTTCCGAAGCCAAGCTCGCCGACAAGGTCGGCAGCGTGCAGCGCTGCTTGGTGGATGCGGTGGACGGCGACTTGGGTATCGCGCGTTCGATGGCCGACGCGCCGGAGATCGACGGCCTGGTGCAGATCCAGAATGCCCGCGAAGCCGGGCTGCAGCCGGGCCGCTTCGTCGATGTCGCGATCATGGGCAGCGACGAACACGACCTCTACGGTGAGGTCGAGATCGACGACTGACGGCGAGGCGCGGATGAGCAAACGACGCTTCGTCGCGCCGTCGCGAGCCGATGTAGATCCGGCGCGTTTCGCGCATCCGATCTTCGCCGGCTACGCCGACTTTCGCGATTGGTTCGTCGCGGACGCGTGGCCGCGCATCGACGCCTTGAACGCGGCGATGCCGTTGTCGGACAAACGCTTCGTCGTCCAGGATCACGCCCTGCTCGACGACGGTCTGCATTACGAAACCCGGATCGGCCAGGGCGGCATCGCGACGCGCGCCGAAAACTGGCACGACCTGTTCAACGCCGCCGTGTGGTGCCGTTATCCCGCGCTCAAACTCGCGTTCAACGCCCGCCAACGCGCGCATATCGCGCTGATGGGCCCGTCGCAACGCGACCGCGCGCAGTACGCGCTGACCCAATTCGACGAAGCCGGCGCGATCGTGCGTGTGCGCGATCCCGCGCTGCTGGCGCTGTGGGATCGGCATGCCTGGGACGTTTTGTTCCGCGAACGCGCCGACGCATGGCGCGATGGCGATATTCGTATCGTCGCGACGATCGGCCACGCGCTGCTGGAAATGGCGCTGGTGCCGGCCTTGTTCCCGGTGGGCAAATGTCTGGTGGTGCAGAGCGATGCCGACGACGATGCCTGCGTCGCGACGGTGGCGCGAGCGATCGCCGACGGCCGCGTGTTGAACGATCCGCTGGAACTGCGCCCGCTGCCGCTGGCCGGCATTCCTGGTTGGCATCCGGATCAAGACGACGCTTTTTACGCGACCGCCGGCTGTTTTCAGCCGGTACGAGCGGGTAGGGTGTATCCGACGCCGCTGTGATGTCGCGTAAAGTTCGCGGACCGAGTCATACCCGCCTTCGAATGCGCGGATTCGCAGATCAATACGCCAATTCCCATGCACCTACGATCTCCCATCAATCAACGCCATATCGACGCTTGGAAGGTGGTGTGCTCGAAGCGGCCCGCCATCAGGCGAAGATTGCGTACGGTGTTCGCGGCGGCGCCTTTGATCGCAATCGTCGTCGCGTTGCTCTCGAAATGGGCGATACACGGATTCTCCGATACGGGCATGTCGACAGCATCGAACTGGATCGTCGCATCGGCGGTCGGTATCGGGCTACTGACCTCTCTGGTCGCGATGATCTGGAACAACATCATCGTGGGGACACCGGTATGCCCGGGCTGCGGAACACCCATCGTGTTGTGGCGTAGCGGAAAACATTTCACGACATCGCATCCGGAAAGGCTCGAGTGGTGCCCGCATTGCATGACGTGGCTCAGACATCCTTCCGACGCGAATCGAAGTTGACCGTCGGGTTGCGTACGGCCCTTACACCCACCAGGCCCCGTCGTCCGACCGACTGCTTTCCAATCGTTCCGGCCCCTCGGCCGCGATCGCTTCGAACGCGCTGTCCATCCGCTCGAACACATCCCAGCGATCGACGCCGAGCCGTTCGGCGACGGCGTCGATGATCGCCATTTCCAATGCCGTTTCGCGTTTGCCTTTCCAGAGTTTGTCGACCAGCGCGACGGATTTTTCCTCGAAGCTCACGTCCTCGGCATCCCACGCCGCATGCGAAACGCAGCAATGCGCGATTTTGGGAGCGACGCCGTGCCGCAGCAGCAGCGCTTCGCCATCCGCTTCGTGACGATGTCCGGGCGTATCGAGTTCCGACGCATGCAGAATCTTGCCCGCGTCGTGTACGGCGACGCCGAGTTCGATCCATCGCATGTCCGCTTCGAAGCCCAACGCGCGATATTCGCGGATCAACGCATCCGCCGCCTCGCCGACCAGGGCGAGGTGCCGCAGAAGTCTGGGTGGAGCGCCGAGGCGTTCCAATAGGCGGTAAGCGTCGTGTCGATCTTCGAGCATCCAGCGATGCTAGCGCGCTTGCGCTTTTTCGCTCGTACTGAGCGTTGGATCGCTCGACAGGTTGTCCCTCCCAGCCGCCGTTCTCCGTTCTTCCGGACTGACTATCGCCCAAACCCATCGCAAGCCGCCGCCATGCCGAACCGCCGACTGCTCGTCTCGCTCCTTTCGCTCGCCGCGATCTCGTCATTGGCCGACGAGCGCCCACAGCCGGCGTTGATGGAAGAGGACACGCTGAAGTCGTATCTCCACAACGACCCGTCGGTACAAGTCGAAACGCGTCTGGATGTCGATTTCACCGGCGACGGTCTGCGCGACTCCGCGTTCGTCCTGCGCGGCGAGGAGCGGCGAATACTGAAAGTGATGGTCGGTTACGCGACCGAGGTCGATGTGGACTATGACCCGGCCGGCGAAATGGAGATGGATATTTCGCCGCTCGGCAGCGCCGCGCTGACCGCAAAGAAGGGCGTGCTGCTGGTGGAAGACCTCACCGGCGGCACTACCGCGATCCAATCGTTGTATCGCTTTCGCTACGAACCGGCGACGAAGCGGATGCGCTTGATCGGCGACGACGTCATGCTCTACAGCCGCACCAATCAGCATGGCTCGACGTCGATCAGCACCAATCGATTAACCGGCGCGCGCGTGACCACCGAATCGGAAATCGAGGGCGAAACCTACGTCGATCGCCCCGCGAAGCGCAGCCAGGTCGCGAAAAAGCCCCTCTACATGGAAGACGCGCCGACGCCCGACGACACCTTGGGCCTCAACGACTGACCCGCGACGCAGTATTTACGCTGAATTTGCGCCTCCGGCGAAGGCCGGAATAGAGACTTTACGTCCTCCCGGACGAGAATTTCGCCGTGGCCATCGGGCCGCGATGATGGTTCGCAAGCGAGCTTCGAGCGAATCGCCCGGACACGACCGCGCGAGCGAATCGGATATCGCGATGCGTTCCATCATGCGTTCTTTCGTCGCCAAGGTTCGCGGACATTCGTCCGAGTCGCCGAAGGCTTCACCATTTCATGGGAGACGGGTATGCCCGGCTGGCTCGCCATCGTTTGCGGCATCTCGGTGATCGCCGCGTGCGGCTATCTGCTGTACGTGATTCTGCGGCCCGAGCGTTTCTGACCGCGCCTAGGGGTTGTCGAAAACGCGCTTGATGTGCGTTTTCGAGCCGCGGGTTCGGCGCATCTCAGACATTGCTCTCGACGAACCGTGCGCTTACGCATCTGTTTCGTCGAGGCGACCTTTCATGGCCCCCCAGCGGGCTCATGAAAAACGCCTTTCGGCGGCGGATCTTGCGGGCGCGTCGCTGTCGCGATTCGGGACGACCATCGATTCGATCGGCATCCCGTCATCCATCGGAGTACGTAGATGATCGAATTTTTTCTCGTTTTCGCCTGCGCGATCGGTCTCGGCTGGCCGTTAGGGCGCTATCTCGCCGCGGTGATGCGCGGCGCTCCTTCCCGGCTCGACCCCATCTTCGGCTGGATCGAGCGGTCGTTGTATCGGTTGCTCGGTGTCGACTCCGCGCGCGGCATGACCTGGCGCGGCTACGCGAAGGCGTTCGTCGCGAGCAATCTCGCCGTCGGCATTCTGGTGTGGACATTGTTCGTGACCCAGGCGTGGTTGCCGCTGAACCCGGATGCGATTCCGAATCTTCGCTGGGACACCGCGCTGCATACGATGGTGTCGTTTCTCACCAACACCAATCAACAGCATTATTCCGGGCAAGCGCAATTGTCCTACCTGTCGCAGATGGTGGGGATCGTCGGATTGCAGATGATCACGCCGATGATGGGGCTGGCGCTCGCGGCGGCGACGCTGCGCGCGCTGATGGGCGGCCGGCAAGCGATGCAGCCGGGCGGCGACCCCGCGAAGACCGCGGGAACCGAAGCGGATGTCGGCAACTACTGGGCGGATGTCGTTCGCCCGACGCTGCGCTTCATGTTGCCGCTGTGTCTGCTGTGGAGCGTGCTGCTGACCTCGCAAGGCGTGCCGTCGACGTTGGGCGCCGGACCGGTGGCGCAGCCGCTGGACACCGCCGCGGGGACGAAAGAACAGAAAATTCCGCTCGGCCCGGTTGCGCCGATGGTCGCGGCCAAACAGCTCGGCACCAATGGCGGCGGCTGGTATGGCCCCAACAGCGCCGTTCCGTTGGAGAATCCGACGCCGCTTTCCAATCTGCTGGAAACGCTGGCGATCGTGTTGATCCCGATCGCGGTGGTGTTCATGGTCGGTCCGTTCACCGGACGCCGCAAACTCACCGCATTGGTGTTCGGCTGTATGGTATCGATGTCGATTCTTTCGACCGGCGCCGGCATGCTGCTCGAAGACCATGGCGCGAGCGCGCTTTCGCTCGCGACGATGGAAGGCAAGGAAGTGCGCTTCGGCGCGGACGCATCGGCGCTGTGGGCGATGCTCACCACGCAAACCAGCAACGGCTCGGTCAACGCGATGCACGATTCGCTGGCGCCGCTGACCGGCTTGGCGACGCTCGGCAACATGCTGGTCAATGCGATCTGGGGCGGCGTCGGTTGCGGTTTGCAGCAGTTTGTCGTTTATCTGTTGCTGGCGGTGTTTCTGGCCGGTCTGATGACCGGGCGCACGCCGGAGATGTTCGGTCGAAAGATCGAAGCGGGCGAAGTGCGCCTGCTGTCGTTGTTGATTCTGCTGCAGCCGTTCGTCGTGCTGGGCTTCACCGCGTTGACGCTGGCGTTGCCGCAATTCACCGGCAACTCCAATCCCGGCTTCCATGGCATCAGCCAAGTGTTCTACGAGTACACGTCGGCGTTCGCGAACAACGGGTCGGGTTTCGAGGGTCTGGGCGATGCGACGTATTGGTGGAATCTCACCTGCGCGCTGGTGCTGGCGCTCGGGCGTTACCCGGCATTGATCGTTCCGCTGGCGGTCGCCGCCGGTCTCGCCCGCAAACGCTATGCGCCGGAAGGCGCCGGTAGTTTGCGCATCGAAACGCCGACGTTCGCGTTGACCGCGCTCGCCGTGATCGCGATCTTGACCCTGTTGCAGTTCATGCCTGCGCTCGTGCTCGGCCCGGTGGCGGAGCATTTGACGACGATGGCGCATTGAGGATTCTTCCGATGACCCAAGCAAACGATTCGACGAATGTTCGTCGCGTTGCGCATACTCCCCGGGGCGACTCCCGGGCGCTGATCGACGCCGCGATGTTCCGCGCCGCGGTCCGCGATGCGTTTCTGAAACTCGCGCCGCATCGCATCGTGAAAAACCCGGTGATGGCGATCGTGTTCGCGGGCACGCTGCTCGCCGCGACGATCACGGCTGCCGGGCAAGCGCCCGCGGGTTTCGGCTGGGCGGTGACCGCGATTCTGTTGGCCACCGTGTTGTTCGGCAACTTCGCCGAGGCGGTCGCCGAAGCCCGCGGTCGTGGCCAAGCCGCGTCGTTGCGCCGCGCACGCAAGGATCTGGTCGCCCGCCGGCTCGGCCAGCGCGAGGAGTACCGCGTCGATCGTCGCGGCGACGCGACACCGATACCGGCGGCCGAACTGCGCCCCGGCGATCTGGTGGTGGTGTCCGAAGGCGAGTTGATTCCCGCCGACGGCGAGATCGTGCACGGTCTCGCGTCGATCAACGAATCGGCCGTCACCGGCGAATCCGCACCCGTCCTGCGCGAAGCGGGGACCGACCGCAGCGGCGTCATCGGCGGTACCAAGGTGCTGTCCGACGAAATCGTGGTGCGTATCACCGCCGAACCCGGTCAGAGCTTCCTCGACCGTATGATCGCGCTGGTGGAAGGCGCCAATCGCCAGAAAACGCCGAACGAAATCGCGCTGACCATGCTGTTGGCGGCGATGACGCTCACCTTTCTCATCGTATGCGCGACGCTGCCGGCGATCGGCGCTTTCGTCGGCGTCGAGGTCGATCCGTTGCTGTTGATCGCGCTGCTCGTCTGCCTGATTCCCACCACCATCGGCGGCCTGCTTCCGGCGATCGGTATCGCCGGCATGAATCGGGCGTTGTCGGCGAACGTGCTGGCCAAATCGGGCAAGGCGGTGGAGGTGGCGGGCGATGTCGACATTCTGTTGCTCGACAAGACCGGCACGATCACTTACGGCGATCGCCAGGCCACCGCGTTCCATCCGCTGGCCGGCGTCTATGTCGAGACCTTGCGCGATGCCGCGCTGCTGGCGTCGCTGGCCGATCCGACCCCGGAAGGCAAGTCGATCGTCAAATTGGCGTTGGAGCGGGGCGCGACGATTCAAGAGCCGGAGCGCGCGCATTACCTCCAGTTCACCGCGCAGACGCGGATGTCCGGCGTCGATCTGGACGGCGGCGCGCGCGCGATCCGAAAGGGCGCGGGCGACGCGATCGAGCGTTATGCGCTGGCGTTGGGCGGAACGGTGCCTTACGAGTTGCAGGCGCGCATCGATCAGGTGGCCCGGCAGGGCGCGACGCCGTTGGTCGTGTGCGAAGGCAAGCATGTGCTGGGCGTCGTCGAACTGTCCGACGTGGTCAAGCACGGCGTGAAAGAGCGCTTCGCGCGCCTGCGCGAAATGGGCGTGCGCACGGTGATGATCACCGGCGACAACCCGCTCACCGCCGCGGCGATCGCCGCCGACGCGGGCGTAGACGATTACATCGCCGAGGCCAAACCCGAGGACAAGCTCGCTCGCATTCGCGCCGAACAGGCCGGCGGCCGTCTGGTGGCGATGGTCGGCGACGGCACCAACGATGCTCCGGCGCTGGCGCAAGCGGATGTCGGTCTGGCGATGAACTCCGGCACGCAGGCGGCGAAAGAGGCCGGCAACATGGTCGATCTCGACAGCGATCCGGCCAAACTGTTGGCCGTGGTCGAAGTCGGCAAGCAGCAGTTGATCACGCGCGGCGCGCTGACCACGTTTTCGCTGGCCAACGACGTGTCGAAATACTTCGCGATCCTGCCGGCGTTGTTCGCCGCCGCGATTCCGTCGATGGCGGCGCTCAACGTGATGGGGCTGTCCAGTCCGAAGAACGCCGTGCTCGCCGCCTTGATCTTCAACGCGCTGGTCATCCCGGCGTTGATTCCGCTGGCCTTGCGCGGGGTTCGCTTCAAACCCGCGGGCGCCACCGTTCTGCTGCGCAGGAACATGCTGCTCTACGGAGTCGGTGGCGTGCTGTTGCCCTTCGTCGTCATCAAAGGCATCGATCTCGCGCTGGCCGCGTCGATCGGCGCTTGAGGAGTCGTCTTGTGAACCAACCTCTCCACTCTTCGCCGGACCATCGCTTGCAGAACGATGTCGGTCTGCGCGCGCCGTTGATGCTCGCCGCGCTGATGCTGATCGTGTTCGGTTTCGTCTACTCGCTCGCGGGCACTTTCACGGGGCGTCTATTGTTCCCCAACGCTGCGCTGGGCAGCACGGTCGAGCACGACGGCCGCATCGTCGGTTCGTCGCTGGTCGCCCAGGCCTTCGTCGATGCGCGCTATTTCCATCCGCGCCCGTCGGCCGCGAACTACGACCCGATGGCCGCCGCCGGCAGCAACATGGCGCGCAGCAATCCCGATCTGCGCAAGCGCATCGACGAAACCCGCGCGGCGGTCGCGGAACGCGAGGGCGTCGCGCCCGCCGACGTGCCCGCGGAGTTGTTCACGCAATCGGGCGGCGGTCTGGACCCGCACATCAGCCCGGCCGGCGCTCGGATTCAGATCGTGCGCGTGGCGCGGGCGCGCGGCTTGCCGCCGTCCGCGGTGGAGGCCTTGGTGGCCGAGACGACGGAAGCACCGCAATTCGGCGTCCTGGGTCAGCCGCGCGTCAATGTGCTGCGGTTGAATCTCGCGCTCGAACGCATGCGTTGACAGGCCCTGGCCGATCCCACCAACAGATCGTATTTTTCGCATATGAGCGACGAACGCACCACGCAAGCGGACGCGCTGATCGGCGAGCTCCGACGCCAGGACGGCGGCCGCCTGACGATTTTTCTCGGCGCCGCGCCCGGCGTGGGCAAAACCTACGCGATGCTGTCGCGCGCGCGCGAGCTGAAGAAGCAGGGCGTCGATGTCGTCGTGGCGCTGGTCGAAACCCACGGCCGCGCCGAGACCCAGGCGTTGCTCGACGGCCTGGATCTGTTGCCGCGCAAACGCATCGAGTACCAGGGACGGTCGCTGGAGGAACTGGATCTCGACGCTTTGCTCGCGCGCAAGCCGCGCGTCGCATTGGTGGACGAATTGGCCCATCGTAACGTCCCCGGCAGCCGGCACGAGCGGCGTTGGCAGGACGTGATCGAATTGCTCGATGCGGGGATCGACGTCTACACCACGGTGAATATCCAGCACCTGGAAAGCCTCAACGACGTGGTGTACCGGATCACCGGCGTGCGCGTCGGCGAGACCGTGCCGGACGTGGTGTTCGACCGTCTGCGCGACATCCTGTTGATCGACCTGCCGCCGCGCGAGCTGATCGAGCGTTTGCAGCAGGGCAAGGTCTATATGCCGGAACAGGCCGCGCACGCGCTGCAGGCGTTCTTTTCGCCGTCGAATCTGACGGCGCTGCGCGAGTTGGCGATGCAAACCGCGGCCGATCGCGTCGACAGCGACCTGCGCGAGGCGCAGGCGGCGCGCGGTCTGCCCGGCGTACCGCTGCGGCGACGCGTACTGGTGGCGATCGACGGCCGCGGCCAATCCGAATATCTGGTGCGGGTGACGCGGCGCCTGGCCGAACGTCGCGATGCGCCGTGGACCGTCGCGACCGTGCAGACCGGCGGCGCGCTCGACGAGCGGCGGCAGTCGGAGCTCGACCGCGCGTTCGCTTTGGCGCGCCGTCTCGGCGGCGATGCCGAAGTGCTGCACGGCGGCAACGTGGTCGATGCCTTGCTCGACCATGCCGCGCGCAGCGGCGTATCGACGATCGTCTTGGGTCGTTCGCGCGAACGACCGTTCGCGCGTATGTTCAATCGCACGTTGACTCAGCAACTGCTGCAGCGAGGCGCGCATTACGAACTTACGATCTTCAGCACGCCGGAAGCGCGCGCGAAGGCGCGCCGCTCCGTCGGCCGTAGCGGCGAGCGTTTGAGCGGAAGCGATGCCGGTCTTGCGGTGCTGTCCGCCATCCTGGCCACGGCGGCGGGCGCCGCCGCCGAACGGTGGTTCGGATTGGCCGACTTGTCGATGGTGTTCATCGTGGCGGTCGTGCTGGTGGCCTCGAAGACGCGGATGACGGCGGCGGTGATCGCGGCCGCCTTGTGTTTTCTCTCGTACAACTTCTTTTTCATCGACCCGCGATTCACGTTTTACATCGGCGCCCGGCAAGGGGTTGCGACGGTCTTTCTGTTCTTGATCGCGGCGTTGGTGGCGGGGCGCTTGGCGTCGAGATTGCGCATGCAGGTGTTGGCGCTGCGCGCATCGAACGCCCACGCCACCGCGCTGCAGTCGCTCGGGCGACGTTTGGCGATCGCGGCCGACCTGGGGCAAGTGACGGATGCGGGGCGATACGAACTCAAACAGGCGACCGGTGCCGATGCCTTGGTGGAGCTCGGGGAGCGGTTCGACGCCTTGGATCCGTCCTGGGCGCTTTCCGAAAAGGATCGCGCGGCCGCGGATTGGGCCTTGCGGCACCGACAGGCGGCGGGGCGTTTTACCGATACGCTCGGCAACGCCGATTGGTGGTTTCTGCCGTTGCCGACGGATGCCGCCGCAGGCGTGATCGGTCTGCGTTTCCCGGAAAGCGCTTCGCGTTTTGGCCCGGAGCAGCGGCGCTTGATCGAAGCGATGGCCGACGATATCGCGCAGGCGATCGTACGCACCCGGTTGGTGGCGGATCTCGAAGGCGCGCGCGTCGCCGGCGAGACCGAACGTCTGCGTTCGGCGTTGCTGTCGTCGGTGTCGCACGATCTGCGCTCGCCGTTGGCGGCGATCATCGGTGCGGCGGAGAGCCTGAAACACTACGGCGGCGCGATGAGCGGCGAGGACCGCAGCAGTCTGCTCGATACCGTTCGCATGGAGGGCGAGCGTTTGGATCGCTACATCCAGAATCTGCTCGACATGACCCGACTGGGGCACGGCGGGCTGACGCTCAATCGCGATTGGATCGGCGTCGACGAATTGATCGGTTCGGCGATCTCGCGTCTGCAGCGTTATCAGCCCGGATTGCGGTTCGACATTCGGGTCGAGCGCGATCTCGCGCCGATTTGGGTGCATCCGGCCCTGGTCGAGCAGGCGATTTTCAACGTCGTCGAGAACGCGGCCAAATTCTCGCCCGTCGACGAGGCGATCGTGGTCGACGCGCGCGAAGCGGATGGCCACGTGCGCATCGACGTGCGCGACCGCGGGCCGGGGATTCCCGAAGAGGAACGCAAGCGCATTTTCGATATGTTTTTCAGCGTCGGTCGCGGCGATCGCGGCGGTCAGGGCACGGGGCTGGGGCTCGCAATCACGCAGGGCATGATCGGCGCGCACGGCGGCAGCGTCGAAGCGCTGCCGGGCGACGGCGACGGCGGCCGCGGCACCACGGTGCGCATCGTGTTGCCGCGGATGCGTCCGCCGGAGACGAAGGCATGAGCGCACCGGAGGCTTCCGCCGCGCCCGCGCATGTGCTGGTCGTCGACGATGAACCGCAGATACGCCGATTTCTCGAGATCAGCCTGCGTGCGCAGGGTTATCGCGTGGACACCGCGGATACCGGCGAGCAGGCGCTGCGGGCGTTGGCGACGCGCGGTGCGGACCTCGTCGTGCTCGATATCGGATTGCCGGACATGGACGGTCACGAAGTGCTCAAGGCCTTGCGGGAGTGGTCGCAGACGCCCGTGATCATGTTGACCGTACGCGCGAGCGAGCCGGAAAAAGTCGCCGCGTTGGACGCCGGCGCCAACGATTACGTGACGAAGCCGTTCGGTGTGCAGGAATTGATGGCGCGGGTGCGCGCATTGCTGCGTTCGCGCATGGCGACGGGCGACACGCCGCCGGTGTTCGACGACGGCGAACTGCGGGTCGATTTGGCGCGGCGCGAAGTTTTTCTGCGCGGACTGCCGCTGCCGCTCGCGCGCAAGGAGTACGCGCTGCTGGCGCTGCTGGTGGGCCATGCCGGGCGCGTCGTCACCCAGCCGCAGATCCTGCGCGAAATATGGGGCCAGCAGCACGAGGCCGATACCCATTACCTGCGCGTGTTGGTCGGCAAATTGCGGCAGAAGCTCGGCGACGACCCGGCGATGCCGCGATGGATCGCGACCGAACCGGGCGTGGGTCTGCGTTTCGTCGGCCAGAGAACGGCTTGAGCCAAGCGTCGCTGGAACGAAGGGCCTCTCGGACACCGAAGCGCAGCGCAACAAGCGCCGCACGAGCGACTCGAACGGCCGTGCGCGCCCGCTTCATCGGGACGTACCGGTTGCGGGCCGCGCCGGCTCGCATGCCGCGCATCGCGAACCGCTCAGGTTTCGGGCGGATGCCTCAGTAGGCGCAACCCCACGCCCGGTTCGGTCGCGATCCATCGCGGCGCGGCGGCATCGTCGCCGAGTTTCTGGCGCAGTTTCGCGACCAGAATGCGCAGATAGTGCGTGTCCTCTTGATGCGTCGGTCCCCACACGTCGCGCAGAATCTGCGGTTGGGTGACGACGCGACCGGCGTGACGCACCAGCAGCGCGAGCAGGGCGTATTCCTTGCGCGATAACGCGATAGAGTCGCCGCGAAGAGTCACTTCGCGACGCGCCAGATCGACGCGCAATTCGCCGTCGTCGAAGATCGGCGACGCGTCCTGCGGGGCCGCATGCGTACGCAACAGCGCGCGGATACGCGCCATCAATTCCTGGATGCCGAACGGCTTGGTCACGTAATCGTTGGCGCCGGCGTCGAGCGCCGCGACTTTTTCCTGCTCGTCCGCGCGTACCGTGAGCACGACGACAGGCACCTGCGACCAGCCGCGAAGATCGCGCAGCAGGTCGAGGCCATCGCGATCGGGCAAGCCGAGATCGAGCACGACGAGGTCGGGTGCCTGCGTGGCCAGCATCGGCAGCGCCGCGCCCGCGCTATCGGCCAACAGCGTTCGATAGCCCTGCGCGCGCAGGCTGATGTCCAGAAACCGACGGATCTGCGGTTCGTCGTCGACCACCAGGATGCGCGCGGTGGCGCTCGATGGGGACGGGGGCGGCGATAGCGTCATGCGTCGTCCTCGCTTTGCGGCGGCTGCGTCGGCGCGATGGTGGGGAATTCGATGCGCATGCGCGTGCCGCGGCCGTCGTCTCCGGGTAAGGCCTGCACATCGCCGCCGTGCGCGCCGACCATGCCGCGGCAAATCGCCAATCCGAGCCCGGTGCCGTCGCGGCCGCGGTCGCCGCTGCGCGGTGGCGCGGTTTCGTCGCCGCTTCGCGCGGGGTCGGCGCTGTAGAACATCTCGAAGATGCGCTGTCGCTCGTCTTCGCGAATGCCGGGGCCGCGGTCGATCACATCGATGCGAACGCGTTCGTCGATCCGTTGCGCTTCGATCCGAATCGGTTCGCCCGACGGCGAAAACTTCGCGGCGTTCTCGATCACGTTGAACAGCGCTTGTTCGAGCAACGCCGGATGCACCCAGACCGGCGAGCGCACGGAATCGAGCGTGGGGTCGATCGCGGTCTCGAATCGAATTTGCGGGCGATAACGCTGCAGACGCCGAATCGCCGAGCCGATCAATTCGTCGACGCCGATCCAATCGCGATGCAGGACGAGTTCGCCGTGGCCGAGCCGGGTCATGTCGAGCAGGTTCTGCACGTAACGGTCGAGCCGTTCGCCTTCGCTGCGGATGGTGTCGAGCAACGCGCGTCGGTCGTCGGCGTCCATCGCCGCGCCGTAATTCTCCAAACTGCCCGCGGCGCCGATGATCGACGCCAACGGCGTGCGCAAATCGTGCGAGACCGACGACAACAACGCGGAACGCAGACGCTCGGTTTCGTTCGCGACGCGCTCGCGCTGCAAGTCGTCGGCCAGGCGAACGCGCGCGAGCGCGGCGGCGATGTCGTCGGTCATTTCTCGCGCCAGTGCGCGCCATGCGTCGTCGCCATCCAAGCGTTTCAGCCCCAGTGCGCCGAACGTGCGACCGGCTGCGCGCAAAGGCAGAAACCACCAACCGTGCTCCTCGGTCGTTTCGGCCCAACGCCACGACGCGTTCTCCGCGCCAACGCGTCGCAGTGCGGCGGATCCGGCGGCATTCGTCTCGCCTGCGTTTCGTGCTTCAGCATTCGGCTGTTCCGGCCGCAGCCACGCTTCCGCGTCCAGATGCCGCCGCAGCATCGCGCTCGCGGCGTCGATCACCGCGTCGGCGTCGGCGGCGGTGGACAAGCGTTGCGCGAGGTCGCGCCGTGCGTTCGCGTGACGATGCGCGGCGTTCAATGCGCGCACTTGCATCGCCAACCGCGATGCCAGGCGTCCGGCGATCAGCGCCGCGGCCAGGAACAGCGACACCTGCACCACGCTCTGTCGCGCATCGATATAGAAGGTGTAGCGCGGTTCGATGAAAAAGAAGTTGTAGGCGAGGAAGCACAGCGCCGCGGTCAGCAGCGCGGGCCCGGTGCGCGTGCGCGCGGCGACGATCAACACCGCGAGCATGAAAATCGAGGGCGGATCGGTGCGTCCCAGCCAGTGCTCGGCGACGAACCCGACCAAGACGGCCAGACCGCTGCCCAGCGCCGCGAGCGCGTAGTCCGCCGGCCGCGGGCGCGGTGCGGCGGGGCGGTCGGAACGTGGCGCTTCGTCGTTCGGCATCGGGCTATTCTGCACGCTCGCATCGAATTCGGGCGCGGCCCGCGCCGCGGATCGCGAACGAACCGGCGAAACCGATCGGTTGCCGCGAAAATTTACGCGAAATTTACGCTGCTCGCGCGGATGCGGCGTTCCGCGTTTACGCGTCGCGACCGGAGAATGCGCGCCTTCGTTCCATCGGTCGCGTCCCATGCACGTTTCGAACCCGCAGTCTTCCGGCGACGGCACGGCTTCATCGCCCGCTTCCTCGTCCGCGTCTTCATCGACCTCTTCGCACGGCCGCGCCGGTTTCGGCGCGATGATGCTCGGCGCCATCGGCGTCGTCTTCGGCGATATCGGCACCAGTCCGCTGTACACCATCAAAGAGGCGTTTTCGCCGCATTACGGGTTGACCCCGGATCACGCGACGGTCCTCGGCATCCTGTCCTTGATCTTCTGGTCGCTGCTGATCGTCATCACGGTCAAGTACGTGATCGTCATCATGCGCGCCGACAACGAAGGCGAGGGCGGCATCATGGCGCTCACCGCGCTAGCGCAGCGGACGCTGCCTGCGGCGTCGAAGTCCGCGTACATCGTCGGCATTCTCGGCGTCTTCGGCGCCGCGCTGTTCTTCGGCGACGGCGTGTTAACGCCCGCGATCTCGGTGCTGTCCGCCGTCGAAGGGTTGGAGGTCGCGGCGCCTGCGCTGCATGCGTGGGTGATGCCGACGACCATCGCCGTCTTGATCGTGCTGTTCGCTACGCAGCGCTTCGGCACCGACCGCGTCGGCAAGGCGTTCGGCCCGGTCATCGTGGTGTGGTTCTTGGCGCTCGCGGCGATCGGCGTACGCAACATCGGCGACAACCTCGACGTGCTGCGTGCGATGAATCCGTGGTGGGGCGTTCGCTTCTTCATCGAACACGGCTGGCACGGCATTTTCATTCTCGGCGCGGTGGTGCTGGCCGTGACCGGCGGCGAAGCCTTGTACGCCGACATGGGGCACTTCGGCCGACGTCCGATCCAATACGCGTGGAATTTCCTGGTCTTGCCCGCGTTGACGATCAATTACTTCGGCCAGGGCGCGCTGTTGCTGAGCGATCCGGGCGCGGTGAAAAACCCGTTCTACATCGGCGTGCCCGAGTGGGCCCTGTACCCGATGATCGCTTTGTCGACCGCCGCGACGGTGATCGCTTCGCAGGCGGTGATCAGCGGCGCGTATTCGGTCGCGCGGCAGGCCATCCAGCTCGGCTATTTGCCGCGCATGGCGATTCGCCATACCTCGCGCGAGACCATCGGGCAGATTTACATCCCGTCGATCAACTGGATGCTGATGGTCGTCACCATCGCCACCGTGCTCGGCTTCGGCAGTTCCACTGCGCTCGCGACGGCATACGGCGTGTCCGTGACCGGCACCATGCTGATCACCAGCATCATTCTGATCGTGGCCGCGCGCCAGCGTGCGAATATCCCGACCATCGTGTTCTGGCCGCTGGCGACGCTGTTCGTTCTGGTCGATGTCGCGTTCCTCTTCGCGAATATCGTCAAGTTCATGGACGGCGCCTGGTTCCCGCTGCTGCTGGGCGCGGTTCTCTTCGCCATGCTGCGGACGTGGGCCCGCGGCCGGCAGTTACTGCAGAACGAAGTGCTGAAGGACGGCATTCGTCTCGACGAGTTCCTGCCGAGTCTGATGCTGGCGCCGCCGCTGCGCGTGCCGGGCACGGCCGTGTTCCTTGTCGCGCAGAAAGGCGTGGTGCCCAAGGCGCTGCTGCACAATCTCAAGCACAACAAAGTGCTGCACGCGCGCAATGTGCTGCTGACGGTGGAGACCCGCGCCGTGCCGCATGTTCCGGCGGAACAGCGGCTGACGATCGAGACCATCGGCGACGATTTCCATCGCGCTACCGTCCGCTACGGCTTCATGGAAACGCCCGACGTGCCGCTGGCGCTGATGCGCGCCGCCGACTGCAGCGCGCTGTGCTTCGATCCGATGGAAACCACGTACTTCGCCAGCCGCGAAACCATCGTCGCCACCCGCCACAAACGCGGCATGGCGTTCTGGCGCGACAAGCTGTTCGGCTATATGCACCGCAACGCCGCCTCGGCGACGGATTTCTTCCGAATTCCGTCGACGCGACTGGTGGAATTGGGCGCGCCGGTGGAGATTTGATCGCGCCTCGAACGAAAGCCGGCGGTGCGCCGGCTTTCTTGGTTGGGCTTTTCAAAAAGCCCCTCTACATGGAAGACGCGCCGACGCCCGACGATACCTTGGGGTTGAACGACTGAGACGGCGATTCCGCGATGCGGCGCCGATGTCGGTCTCGCCGAGTTTCGCGACCAATATCCGCAAGTAATGGGCATCCTGCTGATCGGGCAAAGGTCACAGTGAACGATATCCTGGCGCGATAGAGATATCAGAACCTGTTCAAGATCTGCTGCGTAACTTACCCCTCCATCGCCAGCGACGATTCTGAGCAGGCTGTCAGCCTGCCATAAGTGCAAGTGCGATGCACAGAGCGCTTGCGGCGCAGACGATCAAGAGCAAGATCCAGTCCGTTCGGTCGAACTCAAGCAGATTTTTATATACGAGCCATATCTTTCCGGGCGATTGATTGCTGCGCTTGTTGTGGCGGATGAATACATAATTGCCGCCAAGCGTGGAAATAACGAAAAACATCGCAACGAAAATTTGTTGGGCCAAAGGCATTGCTTCGAGGATGCTTTTTAGTTCTTCAATGCTCAATTCGATTCTGCCTGTAGCCTGAATACAGTGAGAGAGTTTTCCGTGAGTAGTTTTTTCAACCAGCGCCGGTTGTGAAAGAGATGTGCTTTCCATACAAGCCACAAGCTCTTTTGAGTGAGTGTTTGGTCGGCTGCGAATAAATCCAAATCGAATTTAAGATGGGGCTTTTTTCAAAATGTTCCAGCAGTACTCTGAAATCAGCATCAATATAAAGCCGATAAATATCAGAAATATTTTTGTATCTACTGAGCTCGGAGAATTCTGTAGCGCAACAGCATAGGCATCACTGTCGTGAGCTGTAGTCAACCCTGCGCCATAATCTCTAACTGATTTGTACATCTGAGATACGCGCACCGCATTGTATACGGCAATAGAAATTCCTGCCGCATATCCAAATCGACAAATCAAACCATTCAGTCGCATGTTCATCTCACTTTCTCGCTTGTAGAAATGTGGCTATTCAGCTCCATAGCATTTTTCGAAGCTGTCGATAATTTTTATCTCTCCGTTTGTGCTGCGCAGAGTCGCATCTATTGAGATGCCGTTTGGCGAATATCTGGTTTCTATGCGCTATAGCGGATATTGCTTGCCGCGCAGAGGCTCGAAATAAAATGAAGGGCGCTTTGTCGGTTTGCCTAACCATGAATTAAGGTCCGCTTCCTCGATTTCCAGGACGGCGCACCCTCCTTTTTTTGTGATCCATTGCGGGGGTTTTGGGTCCAAATTCGACATGTCGTGCATGAGCGCATCAATCTCGAACGATGCATGAAACATGCCGTTGCCCCAAGGCTTTATTCTGATTTTTCCGCTCATCTGATCGCCTCGCGAAAAAGCGCCTCGATCTATAAATCCTGATGCGCCTTCCGATATATAGCCCGTTTTGATTTTATAAAATGCAGGCTTCCGCTCTTTGGCAAAGAAATCCGGTATTTCGAACGTCATTTTCACGAATTGTTCGGAATCGATTCCTCCATGGCTTTGGAAGTCTCGATATACAAAGACCCAGCCGTGTCCTTTTCCTATGCTATGGCCATGATTGGCCCACTTTAACATGGCCTCATAACCAAAGCCTTCAGGTTGGTCTTCGGCTAGGATGCCGGCTTTATTGACGAGGTAACACTCCCCTGCTGCAACTTGCATGGGAAGGATCGATGTAAATAGAAGTGTAAAAAAAAATGTGTTTCTCATGGCTCGCACCCGCATTTGCTTCTTTGTTTGTTGAATTCTTTCAAGGTTGCTCCGGTGCGTCTCGCGGCTTCGGGCACTATATATTCATGATCGTAATTATTTGCTTCAACCTGATCTGATGCTGGCCGGGTGAAGTGCAAGCCCTCATGAATTACTGTATTCAGCAAGTCGATCAAGTATCCCCCGTTTAGAACGTCAAGGTAAAATTCATTGACATGAATTTTGTTGTCGAAATCTGGATTCAATTCTCTTAGTCTCGCTTCTCCCCGCATGTGCGAGTTCGATCTTGGAAGATCAGCAACGGGTAATCCATCACCAAAAGTCATATCTCGATTTACTTTTTTCGCGGCAATCATAGCTGCCTCAATATCGCAAGCAGTCAACCCCAGAATGTCGACTTGATTTAATGGGTTGCTACCCACATACCCGTACGTATTCACTCCGCCGATCAACCCAATCGGATCGCTCTGAATGTACCGACCCAATGTCGGCTCGTAATCGCGGAACCCGTTGTGCCAGAGGCTCGATTCGCTATCCCATTGTTGGCCGGGGAACCCAAGGTTCAGTCCGCCGATCTGGTCCGTCACCACGCTGCGATTGAATGCCCAATTGGCTGCCCGCCAGACGCGTTGCTGGCTTGCGTTCGTCGCCATTTCCGGTCGACCCAAGTGGTCGGCATGAATCCAGTACAGCGTGTTGTTGCGGACGAGACCGACGGGTTGTCCGCCGAGCCAGAGATAATTGGACCACGTCGAAACGCCGGTTGCCCCGTGCTTGAAACGTTCCGCGAGCAAAGTGTTCTGGCCCGCATAAACATAGCGAATCGTATTGCCGCCACCATAGTATTTTTTCACCCGCTGATCCAACGCATTGAAGGTATACGTTGTCGTAAAACCGTTGCGCGTATGTTGATTCGGGCGCAAGTATGCATCGTAGGTCATCGTCCCGTAGACGCCATCCGGCGTATGCCAGCCATCGATATTGCCGACGCCATTGGACGTGAAATTGCGCGCCAGAGTCGGGTTGACTGCGGATTGCAGTTTATGACTCGTGCTCGGGTAGGCGTAACTCGTCGTTACTCCATTGTCGGTGCGGCTGATGCGGTTGCCGATCGCATCGTAGCCGAAGCCGGCGGTGTTGCCCGGCGCTGTTGCATTGGTCAAACGCCCGAGCGCATCGTAACCAAAGGTCTGGGTCAGATTGGCATCGGCGCCATTGGTGATTTGGGTGATTTCGTCATTGACATTGTACTGGTAGTACAAACCCTGAATCCCGTCGGTGTGGATCGCCGTCCGCCGTCCATCCAGATCGATTTGTTGCGAGCGCTGCAAATTGTTGCCATAAGTCCAGTTGTTGATGCCGCCGAAGGGGTGATAGTTGATCGAACCGGCCACAATCTGGGTGGCGCCCGCGATGGTTGCCGTCATCGTGGTTAACTTGCCATTGCTGTAGGCGTAACCCGCCGAGATGCCGCTCGGATAGCTGATTCCGGTCAGGCGGCCGACGCTGTCGTAGCTGTAGCCAGTCCAATCGTCGGACGTCAAGCCTGCAGTGAAGTCTCGCGTGATGGCGACTTGCCCTTGTGGGGTGTACGCGTAATGCCGAGCGCCGTCACCGTAGTTGGCTTCGCACAGCCGCCCGATTCCATTGCTGCACCAATCGTAGGTAAAGCTGCGTCCTTGCGTGGGCGTGCCGTACCACGTCAAGCGCCCCAGCGCATCGTAGCTATACGAAAGGCCGCTGCCGTCGGCACGGGAGGCTGTCGTTCGTTGGCCTGCTGCGTTGTATTGAAATGCGCTTGTACCGGTATCCGGGCTGCTTTGCGCCCACAGTTGACCGAAGCCGTCGTAGACGTACGTCGTACTCAAGTTTTTGGCGTCCGTCACCTTCGTGATCCGGTCGCCTGCGTCGTACTCGAAGCGGGTGATGCCACCCAGTGAGTCCGTCACGGTGATAAGGCGGTCGAGCGCATCGTAGGCGCGGGTCGTGACTCGATTCAGCGAGTCCGTGACCGCGCTGATGTTGCCCGCTGCATCATGGGCATAGCGGATGTTTTGTCCGTTGTTTCCACGTCGCGCACGAATTCGGCCGAGTTCGTCGTAGTCGACGAAGCTGGTCTGGGTAATGGTGGGGACTTCGACCCAGATTTGCTCTTCTTGTACGCACTCGAGCTGCCCTTCAATAGTCATCCAGCGCTTGCACTGCGTCTCGAAGTGGCCGACAAGCTTGCGATTGTCCACTCGCGTAAGATTGCCCATCAGATCGTAGCTGTAGATCTGGTCTTCTTTGCTTGCACCGCCCGCCACCGTGCCGTTTGCGGTACGCCATGTCCTTGTCAGGCGGCGAGCCGAGTCGTATTCATAATTCGTCACGGCGGCATCAGGTGCTGTCAGCGAAGCCAGCAAACCCTGAGCGTTGTAGCTGTATACCGTGTCCGCCGCCATGCCGTTGATCCAACGACGCTCGGTCGTGACCCGCCCTTGTGCGTCAAACAAATAATCGATGATATCGCCGTTCGGGCCGGTTACTCGACCCGGCTGACCCAATCCATTGTGATTGGAGTATGCGATGGCATGACCAAGGCTGTTGCTCACGGAAATCGCATCGCCGAAAGCGTTGAAACTGGTGACGACGACGTCACCGCTGCCCGCGATCGGCCCGTCCACAGCGACAGTTGCCAGCATGCCATTGGCGTGTTTGGTGTATGTGTAGCTGGTCGTCCGCGACTGACTGGCGACCCCGTTCGCGCTAAGGTTGGTTTCGGTGATTGAGGCGATTCGATTGTCCGTGTGATAGACGTAGTCGGTGCGGCGCAAGCCAACAATGATGATGCTGACAATGCGATTGCTCGTCGTGTCCCATGTGTAGATCGTCGTCCGCGCCATAGGGGTGCCGACCGCGTCGATGCGTTTTAATAACTGGCCTTTTGCATTGTAGTCGTAGTCGGTAATGTTGCCGTTGAAGTCGCTGACGAGATCGTTGTTGCCGTTCGCGTCGAGATTGTATTCCCGATAGGTGCCGATGCAATGAGCCGAAGGTGAGCCCGCCACGATGACAGGTGCTTCGTTTCGAAAACTGTAAACAGTTTGCCTGCCGAGTGGGTTGACTTCGGTGGTGAATTTTTCGCCTTCGCCGCTGGCGGCGTAGCTGAAGGTATACCGATCGCGTCCGTTCCCATGCTCGGTGCTGATTGCTCTTCCGTTCGGACTGTAATCGAACCACGAATAGCGAACTCCGCCGAAGCTCTTGCCCGTCAACGCGCCGAGCTGATCCGGCTTTTCGTAGTGATACGCGATCGTGGTGTTGGGTGTGCCCGGCCGCACCGTCGCCGAAAGCAGGTGGAGCCCAGGACCGAAACGATTGGCGAGATAGGCGTAGCCGTAGTAGTTCCCTGCCGGGTCGCGAACGGAAGTCAGTTGACCATTCGTCCAGACGAAATCAACATATCGACCCGAGGTATGCGTGACCTTGATGGGATACGTACCGCTATACAGAAACGTCCAGCCGATCCCGGTTTCGCTCTTGACTTCCGAGATGTAGCCCGCAGAAGAATAAATCTCGATCCGACCGTTTTCTTCGTAAAGGACGAAGCTGTTGTCCGGTTGCTTAACAATTTTGGCGACGGAACTTGCTTTTTCTTCGTAGAAAATGCCATCGACCGCATTTTTGTGGAATTTGATTCGTCGCCCATCGGGTCGATGGGCCCAGATCAAGGTGTTTGTACCTATACCACAAGTTCCACCGGCGGGGCGGGGGTAGCATGCGTTGACGATGCTGGTTCCGAATGTCAGCTTGTAGTCGAAATTACTCTGCCAGTGCTTTCCGAAGATGCCGATGCCAGCCCATGCGCGGTTGTAGGTGCGAGTCAGGAAGAGTCCAGCTTCTCCCGTAGAGGCGAAATCGGTTTCTGCCTCGACTTTGTTGCCCGTCGATAGCACTACCGGGTTGCCGCTGGTTCCGTTGCCGTTGCCTCCAAGTCCATCGTTGCTTTTGCAATCTTTGTCTTTGTCCTTTGCGTTTTCGTCGCCATTTTCAATTGAGCCACGGGATGGTTCGAATGCGCGACCGCGCCCATCGAAGGCGAATATGGAGTTCCATGTCGCCATTCCGATGCTTTGCAGGCGCGAACCTACGACAATGATGCGGTCGATTTCGGGTTCTGGCGGATCTTCGGCGAGCGCTGTGCCGCTCAAGATCGTCAGCGTCGCCAACCCGACGATTCTCGTAAGTACGTATGAAAAATTGGCCGAACTCTGTGCCGAAGCTACTGAATGCTTGCTGGTTTTCATCGAACTTATCCTGCCTTGCTTCATGAGCAATTTGAATTCCTATACGAAGTATGATCCAAGAGAAACAAAACTTGTCAAGTTGCAAACTTGTGTCGATAGGGCCTCAGTCTGAACTCGATGCGTCGATTTCGCGCAACACGGCTTGTTGGGAAACAGATGCGGCAAGCCGATAATTTGATCGATGCGTGGTATCGAATGTTATCTCCGGCCAGAGTCTCTGCTTCTTATGCTGTTTTACGAGAGCTAAAAGAATCTCAAGCATACTCCACCACCACGATATAAAACTTCTGCAGCCCGCCCGGCAGCATCGCTTCGAATTCGTCGTCGATGCGTTTTTTCAGCATCGCTTTGGCGAGCGGGGAGTCGATGCTGATCCAGCCTTGTTTGGCGTCGGTTTCGTCGGGGCCGACGATGCGGTAGCGGCTGATGTCGCCGGTGACGGCGTGTTCCACTTCGACGAAGGCGCCGAAGAAGACGGTGTCGGGGGCGCTGGGCGCGCCTTCGACGACGCGCAAATGCTGCAGGCGCTTACCGATGTAGCGCACGCGGCGATCGATTTCGCCGAGTTGTTTCTTGCGATAGGTGTATTCGGCGTTTTCCGAGCGATCGCCCTCGGCCGCGGCGGCGGCGAGGGCTTTGACCACGTCGGGGCGGCGCACGCGCCAGAGGTCGTCGAGTTCGGCTTTCAGCCGGTCGTGGCCCTCGCGGGTGATGAGGGCCGTGCTCTTTTCGGCGGGCGGCCGCCAACGCGACATCGTGCGCCGTCCGCGACGATTACTGCTTGTCGGCCGAACGCTTCAGCGCTTTGCCGTCCAGCTTCACGCTGTCGGCGGAGACCACTTCGAGCTTGCGATCGTTCTCGCCTTTGCTGTTCGGGTCGAGGGTGATCTTCTTGCCGTCCTTCTGCAGGGTCCAGGTGCCGTCGACGGTGTTGCCGTCGATCGTCAACACGTACGTGCCTTCGGCGGCGATATCCAGCGCGGTGCCGCCGTCGGCGTAGCGGCCGGCGAAGGCTTTGGCGTCGAAGGTGGGCGCGGCGGCGATCGGCGTGGAGCGGTCTTCGATCACCACGGCGTCGGTGCCGGGCAGCGGCTTCGGCGGTTCCGGCGCCGCGACTTTTTCTTCGACCAGGGGCTCGACCGGCGCGGTCGCGGCATCGGCCGCGGCGGTGTCGGTGGTCGCGGCGGTGTCGGCCGATGCGGCTTCGGCCTCTTCGGCGGCGTCTTTCTGGCAGCCGCTGGCGAGCAGGGCGAGCATCAGGGCGGAGCACAGCAGCGGAGCGGACTTGCGGAGGTGAGGTGCGGTCATTACTGGATTCTCTTTGAGTGGCGAAGCGAAGAGTGGAATGCGATGGATGCGGTACGCGAGCGTATCAGCGGCGGCCGCCGAAGATACCGCCCAGCAAACCGCGCAGGATCTGTTTGCCGATTTGATTGCCGACCGTGCGCGCGGTCTGCTTGGCCATGGTTTCCACCATGCCCTGACGGCGCTTGGTGCCGAACACCGCGTCCTTCACCGATTGGCCGAAACCGCCTTCCTCGGCGTCGTCCTGCTCGCGCGTGCGCGCGGGCGGCGCTTTGGCCTGCTCGGCGGCGGTTTCGACTTTCTTCGCGAGCGTTTCGGCCGCCGATTCGCGGTCGATGCGGGTGTCGTATTTGCCGCCGACCGGGCTGCCGGCGCGCACCTGGGCGCGTTCGGCATCGGTCACGGCGCCCATGCGACAGCGCGGCGGCGCGATCAAGGTGCGCTCGACCGGCATCGGGATGCCTTTGTCCTGCAGCGTGGACACCAGCGCCTCGCCGGTGCCCAGTTCGCCGATGGCCTTCGCCACGTCCAGCGCTGGATTGGCGACGAAGGTTTGCGCCGCGGTCTTCACCGCTTTCTGGTCGCGCGGCGTGAACGCGCGCAGCGCGTGCTGGAAGCGATTGCCGAGCTGGCCAAGGATTTCGTCCGGCACGTCGTCGGGGAACTGCGAGCAGAAATACACGCCGACGCCTTTCGAACGAATGATGCGCACCACTTGTTCGATGCGTTGCCGCAGCGCCGCCGGGGAATCGTCGAACAGCAGATGCGCTTCGTCGAACACGAACACCAGCTTGGGTTTTTCCAGATCGCCCACTTCCGGCAGGTTCTCGAACAACTCCGACAGCAGCCACAGCAGGAAGCTCGAATACAGCTTCGGCTTCAGGATCAACTGATCCGCGGCAAGAATATTCACCACGCCGCGGCCGTCGGTGGTGGTGCGCATCAGGTCGCTGAGTTCGAGCGCGGGCTCGCCGAAGAACATCTCGGCGCCTTCCTGCTCCAAACGCAGCAGCGCGCGCTGGATCGCGCCGATCGACTGCGTGCTGACCAAGCCGTAGCTGGTGGAGATGTCCTTGCGCTCTTCGGCGACGAGGCCGAGCAGGGCGCGCAGGTCTTCCAGATCGAGCAGCAGCAGGCCGCGGTCGTCGGCCAGCTTGAACACGATATCGAGCACGCCGGCCTGGGTGTCGTTCAGTTCGAGGATGCGGCCGAGCAGGGTCGGGCCCATTTCGCTGACCGTCGTCCGCACCGGATGGCCGTTCTTGCCGTACAGGTCCCAGAACACCGTCGGCGCCGCTTCGTTGCGGTACTCGGGATTGCCCATCAGGGCCAAGCGCTGCTGGATTTTCTCGTTCATCGCGCCCGGCACGGACAGGCCGGCCACGTCGCCCTTCACGTCGGCCAGGAACACCGGCACGCCGATGCGCGAGAAGTTCTCGGCCAGGGTCATCAGGGTGACGGTCTTGCCGGTGCCGGTGGCGCCGGCGATCAGCCCATGGCGGTTGCCGAACTTCGGCAGCAAGTACACGTTGCCGCTTTCGGCGGTGGTCACCGCTTTGCCGACCAGAATGGGGTCCATGAACGATCCTCGGTTGGGGTCCGTGGATTTTATGCGGAATGCGGGCGCGCGGTCCCGCCCGAAGTCGGGCGGTGCGGCGGGCGGCGACCACGCGGGACGGGGGCGGCCCGGGTGGCCTTCGGCGGTTGCCGCCGCCCGTCCGCGCGGCTACCCTGCAGGCCCACGTCGAACCGTCCGCAGTAAATGCCTCTTTTCGCTCCGATTTCCGGGCGTCTCGCCCGCGCCGTGCTGTTCCCCGTCGCCGCTTGGTTGGCCCTGTCGACGCTCCCTGCGCAAGACGCCCACGCGCAATCGCGCCGCGAGCGCGATATCGAAGCGCTGAAGATGAAGATGGCCGGGGCCGAAGGCCGCTATCGCGACGCGCTGATCAAGGTGCGCAACGCCGACCCCAACGGTTTGCTGGAGAGCAATTCGGCGCTGGAGGACATGGAAGACGTCATCGACGCCTGTACGAAACTCAAAGGCTGCCCGATCTCCACCTTGCTCGCCAGTTACAAGCGGCTGTTGAAGGCCGAAGCGGATTTGCAGGTGCGCCAGGACGACGACGGCGGCGAGGGCGACGACGACGAACTGGGCGAATTGCCGACCGGCAACGTCCCGCAAACGGCCGAAGCCGCCGCCTTGCTGGCCGCCGACGGCGAGCGCTTCGTGCGCATGGTGCAGATGAACCCGGCGGTGCAGGCCGGCATCCGCCGTTGGTTGACCGATATGCGCGTCTCGCTGATTCAGAGCCACGAGAATTACCAGTACCTGCGCCACCAGATGTCCCCGGCCTTCCAGCGCAACGGTCTGCCCGAAGCGCTGCTGTTCGGCATCATGGCCAAGGAATCCACTGGCCGCGTGCATATCGGTTCGCGTGCGGGCGCGGTGGGCCTGCTGCAGTTCATGCCCGCCACCGGTCGGCGTTTCGGCTTAGGTCCCGACGGCACCGGTTTCGACACCCGCTACGACCCGCGGATGTCGGCGGAAGCCGCCGCGGCGTATCTCAACGAGCGCTACGCCGAGTTCGGCAACAACATCGAAATGTGGCTGGCGGCCTACAACGGCGGCGAAGGTCGCGCGGCGCGGGTGTATCGCGAATCCGGCGGCCGCAATTTCTGGGACGAAGACGTTTACGGGCAGTTTCCGGCCGAAACCAAGGACTACGTGCCGATGGTGATCGCCGCGGCGTGGCTGTATCTGCATCCCAAGGAATACGGTTTGACCTTCCCGAAGGTGGACGCCAAGCCGGCGACGATCAAATTGGCGCGACCCACCACCATCTACGAACTGACCATCTGCCTGGGCAACGGCGGCACCCGCGACGGCTTCATGCGCGCGCTGCGTAACCTCAACCCGCGCTACGAGGCCGACGGTTGGATTCCCTCGGGCACCTATCTCAACGCCACCGTAAAGATCGCCGGCCTCTACGCGCGCAACTGCGTGCAGGGCCCGCGCGTGGAGTTGGCGAAACAACTGGTCGCCAGCGACCCGAGCAGCGCGATCGTGCGTATCGGCGAGATCGACACCACGCCGGTCTCGGCCACTGGAGTGGACGGCACCGCGGTGCCGGCGGGCGGCGATGCGACGACCAAACCGCAAGAGAAGCCGCAAGACAAACCGAAGCCGGAAGCCAAACCGAAGCCCAAACCCGAACGCGCCAAGCAGCACAAGGTCGCGCGCGGCGACACGCTGATGTCGATTTCGCGAAAGTATTCCTGCGACCTCGGCGATCTGGCTAAGGCCAACGGCATCAAAGGTCCGCGCTATTCGGTGAAACTGGGGCAGCGTATCCAATTGAAGGGCTGCCGGGACTGAGCCGAACGCTGCGGCGCTCTCGTCGGTGCATCAGCCATCCGGCAATTCCACCGCCGAGAGCTTCCACCACAGCAGCTTGTCGCGGGTGAGGATCAGGACGATCCGACGCCCGCGGCTGGGTTCGTCGACGTTGACTGCGAAGCGACTGATACCTTCGTAGCCCATCGTCGCGCGGAAGCCCGAGCGGGCGATCTCGAATTCGGAAAGACCGCCGCCGCTTGTTGATGCGTCGTCGTTTTCCGAAGTAGCGGATCCGGCATCGCTTTCCGGCGCGCCGCCGCCATCGGCGGTCGGCGAGGGCAACAGCGCGTATTCGTCCGCGAGCCCACGTCCGGCGAACAGCGCCGACAGCGCTTCGGGCCGCACCAACGCGTCGACGGCCGGCCCGAGCGTCTGATTTCCGAGCGCGCCCGCGATTCGGGCACCGAAGCGGCCGAGTTCGCTGCCGCCGGCGAGATTGGCGATCTGCGCGTTCATCGCTTTCGACAATTCCGCCTTGACGCTTTCCCGCAGGGCCGGGTAATCGACATGCCGCGAGAACGCTTCGGCATCGCCCGCTTCCGCGGCCAGCCGCATCGAACGCACGGTCAGATACGGCGCGAAAAACACCCACGCGCCGAACGCGAGGACAAACGCGGCGATGAGTCCGGTGCGCAGCATGCGGGCCATGGGAATTCTCGTCTCGAAGTGTCGATCGGAGTGTAGGCTCCGATGGCCTTCAATGGTTCGCCATCAGCCGTTCACCGTGCCCATGCTCCATTCCGGATAGCGCAGGCCGGCGACGGCGTGTTCGGCCAGCACCGCATCGATGCGGGCGCATTCGTCGGCGTCGAGCGCGATCCGCGCCGCGCCGGCGTTTTCTTCGAGGCGGGCGATGCGGCGGGTGCCGGGGATCGGCACGATGTCCTCGCCCTGATGCAGCAGCCACGCCAGCGCGAGTTGCGCCGGCGTGCAGCCGCGCGCCTGCGCGAGGGCGGTCACGGCGTCGACGAGCGCGCGATTCTGTGCGGCGTTGTCCCCTTGGAAGCGCGGATTCTGTCGGCGCCAGTCGTCGGCGGCCAAGCCGTCGGCGGCGGCGATCGCGCCGGTCAAAAACCCCCGACCGAGCGGGCTGTACGCGACGAAACCGATGCCCAGTTCGCGGCAGGTCGGGAGGATTTCGGCCTCCACGTCCCGCGTCCACAGCGAATACTCGGTTTGCAGCGCGGCGATCGGATGCACCGCGGCGGCGCGGCGAAGGGTCGCCGGCGCGGCTTCCGAGAGGCCCAGATGACGCACTTTGCCCGCTTCCACCAGCCGCGCCATCGCGCCCACGGTCTCCTCGATGGGGACGGTGCGATCGACCCGATGCTGGTAATAGAGGTCGATGCAGTCCACGCCCAGCCGTTTGAGACTGGCGTCGCACGCCGAGGCGACGTACTCCGGGCGGCCGTCGACGCCGAGGAACGCGCCGTCGGGCGCGCGAACGTTGCCGAATTTCGTCGCCAGCACGATGTCGTCGCGCCGCTCGCGCAGCACCTTCGCCAGCAAGCGCTCGTTCTCGCCGACCCCGTACATATCGGCGGTATCGAGGAAGTTCACGCCCAGATCGAGCGCGTGATGCAGGACAGCGAGATTGTCGGCTTCCTCGCTAGGGCCGTAGAAATCGGACATGCCCATGCAGCCGAGGCCGATGGCGGAAACCGCGAGGCCTGCGCGGCCCAGGATGCGTCGGGGGAAGATGTCGGTCATGCGTCGACTCGCTGTGAGGGGGAGGCCGCTATGCTGCGCCCGCGGCGGGCGGCGGCGTTAGCGCGAATCTCGCCGATTCTTGCCCGATTCTCCGAAGCCGCGAATGGCGACTTGGCGTCGCGCAGCGACCGCGGATAATGCCGAGCGAAGTCCGGAAGAAGGAAACGCGATGAATTCTAGCGAGTTCCGCGAATTCGGCGAAAACGTCGCCGAGGCGCGTCTGCGCGACGAATTAGCGGACAGCATTGCCCGAATCGCGGGCGGCGACGGCGTACACGAAACCGGACTGCCCGGCGTCGCCGGCATTCGCCTGAGCGCGCCGTCGGGTCCGCTGCCGGCCGTCTACCACCCCTCGCTGTGCATCGTGGTGCAAGGGCGCAAGCAGGCGACGTTCGCCGGCCGCACCTACGTGTACGACCCGCTGCATTACTTGTTGGTGTCGACCAGCCTGCCGATCAGCGGACGCATCCTGCACGCGACGCCGGAGCAGCCGTATCTGTGTCTGCGCATCGACCTGGACCCGAGCGTCGTCGACGATACCCTGGCGCGGCTCGGCGCGGACGCGCCCGCGCGCGCCGACGACGATACGCAGCGATTGATGCTGGTGCGGACGTCGCTGCCGCTGTTGGAGGCCGCCGTGCGCTTGATGCGGCTGCGCGACGAACCCGCGACCGCGCCGCTGTTGGCGCCGCTGATCCTGCGCGAGATCCATGTGCGGCTGTTGACCGGCGAAATGGGCGCGCGGCTCCGCGCGGTCTGCGCGATCGACGGCGCGGCGCGACGCGTGGGCAACGCGCTCGCGCTGTTGCGCGAACGGTACGCCGAGACCTTGCCCATCGCCGCGCTCGCCGAGGCCGCGCATATGAGCCCGTCGGCGCTGTACGCGCACTTCCGCGACGTTACCGGAATGTCGCCGCTGCAGTTCCAGAAACGGCTGCGGCTACAGGAAGCGCGTCGCTTGATGCTCGGCGAAGGACTCGACGCCGCCGAGGCGGGGCATCGCGTCGGCTACGAGAGCGCGTCGCATTTCAGCCGCGAATATCGGCGTCTGTTCGGCGCGCCGCCGCGTCGCGAGGTGGCGACGGCGCACGTCGTCGATTGACTCATCGTTCGAAAGCCCGCGTCGCCGAACGAACGAGAGGCCGCTCGGCGCGCTCCGCCCGAAGTCGCACTGCAGTCACGCTGCATTCACACCGCGAACTGCAGCCGCAGCGCGCTTTCGTCCAGCGCGTGGTTCTGCACGAACACCTCGTACTCGATGTTCTTGCTGCGATTGAGGTAGATCTCGAACCCCAGCGCGTCGTCGTTCTCCCATTCGATGGCGTCGCCGATGTCCATCGGCAGTTCGACGTCGAGTTCGACGATGGTGTACTCGTTCGCGCCGGTGCGGATCGCGGCGGAGGATTGTTCTCGATCGATGAAGGCGAGAGTTCCCTGCTTGCTCATACGGCTGTCCTTGGTCGCGTTCCCTGTCGTGCGCGTCTGCGGTGAGACGCGTGCTCGGCGCGGCCGTCTCGCCGCGCTCGCCTCGTGCGCCGATCCCGGCGCTGCACGAAACGTTACGTGAAGTACCGCGTCGAACGCAATCGTCGCGGAACTGTCAAAAACGACAGGGTCGAAGGTCGCGCCGCGACGCGAAAGAATGTGATGAGCGGCCGTATTCCGGACGATGCAATCGTTCGCTCCGTTCGACGCTCGGTTCTGTCGTCGCCTTTCGCGATGCGGACGGCGCGCGCGTCGCGCGACTTCAGCCGCGATCGCGCAGCGCCAATCGTTGTCCCATGCGCACCGGCTGTTCCGCTTTCAGTTCCGGCGACAACGCGGCGACGCCCTTGGGCCACAGCGCGATCACCGTGGAGCCGTAATTGAAACGCGCCATTTCCGCGAAGCGTGCGAGCGCGATGCCCTTGTCGCGGTAATCCTTACGTTGGATGCGGTCGCCGTAGGCGGGAATCTCCACGCCGCTCCACACGGTTTCGACGCCGGACACCAACAGCGCGCCGACCATCACCAAACACATCGGCCCGAAGTCGGTGTCGAAGTGGCAGACCAAACGCTCGTTGCGCGCGAACAGGCCGGGCACCGAATTCACCGCGTCGGTGCCGACGCTGAACAAGCGGCCCGGGACGTGCACGGTTTCGCGCAGCGTGCCCGACCACGGCATATGCACGCGGTGGTAATCGCGCGGCGACAGATACACCGTCGCGAACACGCCGTCGGCGAACGGCGCGGCGTCGTCGTCGTCGCCGAGCAACTGCGCGGCCGTGAAGCCATGGCCTTTCGCCTGGAAAATGCGGCCGTTCACGATGTCGCCGCATTGGCTGATATGGCCGTCGGCCGGCATCAGCAGGGCGTTCGGATCGGCGTCGGGCGTGCGCGCGTCGGTTTTGAGCGCGCGGGTGAAGAAGGCGTTGAAGGTCGGGTAGGCGGTCGGATCGGGTTCGGCGGCTTCCGAGAGATCGACGCCGAACTTGCGCGTCACCGTATCGATCAGCCACTGCTTGACCGCGCGATTGCGCGAATACGCCAGCCGCCGCGCCAGCGACGACAGCAACCGATGCGGCAAAACGTAAGTGAGCGTGGTCGCCAAACCCATCAGCGGCCCGCCTGCGACAGCGCGATCAGGTCTTGGGCGATCGCGTCGGGTTTCAGCGGCGGCTGGATCACGCCGGCCATGCGTCCCTGCGGGTCCAACAGCACCAGCGTGGCGGAATGGTCGATGGTGTACTGGTCGGGCGGCGCGTCTTCGCTCAGCGGCACTTTCGCGTACACCAGCGACAGCGATTTGACGAAACGCTCCAGCGTCGGGATGTCGGCGGTGGCCGACAAGGTGTCTTTGTGGAAGGCATGGACGTACTCGCCGATGCGCTCCACCGTGTCGCGTTCGGGGTCGACCGACACGAACAGCAGGCGCGGGCGGGTGGCCTCGGGCAGCGCTTCCCAGCGTTTCTGCGGTCCCGCCAGCGCGGACAAGGTGGTCGGGCAGATATCGGGGCAGAAGGTGAAACCGATGAACACCAAGGTCCAATGCCCGCGCAACTCGCCGGGGATCAGTTGCGTGCGGTCGGACTGCTGCAGCTCGAACGCGGGGATCTCTCGGGGTTTGGACAGCAGACGCACGGTTTGAAGCTCCGGCCCCTTCGGCGCTTCGCGGTCGAAGACGTATTCGGCGGCGATCAAGCCCGCGCCGGTCGCCAAGGCGACGAGGAGAATCAGCAGGATTTTGCGGTCGAACATCTCGAAACTTCCGGGCGGTCGTCGATAATCCGGCCATGATAACCGCGCGACCGCTATACTTCGCGGCCGTCTCCGCGCGATTTCAGGCTTCCCCTCCGCCATGACCGACGAACTTCAGACGATCATCGACCTGATCCGGTATGGCGCCAGCCGTTTCAACGCCGCCGGCCTGACCTTCGGCCACAGCTACGACAACGCGCTCGACGAAGCGACGCAATTGGTCCTGCACGCGCTGCATCTGCCCCACGATCTGTCGCCGGTCTACGGACGGTCGCGGGTTACGCTTGCGGAAAAAGAGGACGTGCTGCGGCTGTTCCTGCGCCGCATCGAAGAACGCGTGCCCGCCGCGTATTTGACCGGCGAGGCCTGGTTCGCGGGCTTGAGCTTCAAAACCGATCCGCGCGCGTTGGTGCCGCGTTCGCCCATCGCCGAACTGATTACCTCCGGTTTTCAGCCCTGGCTCGGCGACCGCGACGTGCGCCGCGCGCTGGACCTGTGTACCGGTTCCGGCTGCATTGCGATCGCGACCGCGCACTACCACCCGGATTGGCAGGTGGACGCGGTCGACATCAGCGACGACGCCCTGGCCTTGGCGGCCGAGAACAAGGAACGCTTGCACGCCGAAAACGTGCGTCTGGTGAAATCCGATTTGTTCGCCGGCCTGCAGGGCGAGCATTACGACCTGATCGTCACCAACCCGCCGTACGTCACCAACGCCGAAACCGACGCGCTGCCGCAGGAGTATTCCTACGAGCCGGATCTCGGCCTGCGTGCGGGCGACGACGGTTTGGATATCGCGCTGCGCATCCTGCGCGACGCGCCGCTGCACCTGACCGAAGACGGCGTGTTGATCTGCGAAGTGGGCGAGGCCGAGCGCGCGCTGAGCCGCCTGTTGCCGGAATTGCCGCTGGCCTGGATGGAATTCAAGGTCGGGCAGATGGGCGTGTTCGTGGTGGAGTGCCACGATCTGGTCACGTATCACGGCCGTATTCGCCAGCTCGCCGATGCGCGAAGTGCGCGTTCGTCGGCAACTGCCGCCCCATCCCTAGCACCCGCGTCGCCGCCCCCGGCAGTGCCCGCGCCGACCAGCGCTGGGTTGTTCTGAGGGCGCGGATTGAACACCTTCGGCCACCTGCTGCGCGTCACCACGTTCGGCGAATCGCATGGGCCGGCCATCGGCTGCGTGATCGACGGTTGCCCACCCGGGCTGGCCATCGCCGAAGACGAATTCGCGCACGACTTGGAGCGTCGCGCCACCGGACGTAGCCGCCACACCTCGCAGCGGCGCGAAACCGACGCGGTGGAAATCCTGAGCGGCGTGTACGAAGGCCGCACCACCGGCACGCCGATCGCCCTGCTGATCCGCAACACCGACGCGCGCAGCAAGGATTACAACGACATCGCGGCGCAGTTCCGCCCCGCGCACGCCGACTACACCTACTGGCAGAAATACGGCCATCGCGACCCGCGCGGCGGCGGGCGCAGCAGCGCGCGCGAGACCACGATGCGCGTCGCCGCGGGCGTGATCGCGAAAAAATGGTTGGCGGAGCGCTGCGGCGTGACCGTGCGCGGCCACTTGTCGCAGCTCGGCGACGTGTTGCCCGACGCATCGCTCGGCGCGTTCGATTGGAACGCGGTCGAGGCCAATCCGTTTTTCTGGCCGATCGCCGCCCAGGTGCCGGCGCTCGAAAGCTACATGGACGCCTTGCGCAAATCCGGCGATTCGGTTGGCGCGCGGGTGACGGTGGTGGCCGACGGCGTGCCGCCGGGCTGGGGCGAACCGATCTACGGCAAACTCGATGGCGACCTCGCCGCGGCGATGATGTCGATCAACGCCGTGAAAGGCGTGGAGATCGGCGACGGATTCGCGTCGGTCGCGCAGAAGGGCTCGTACCATCGCGACGAAATGACCCGCGACGGCTTCCTTTCGAACCACGCCGGCGGCATTCTCGGCGGCATCAGCAGCGGCCAGTCGGTCGTGTGCTCGGTGGCGTTCAAGCCGACTTCCAGCCTGCGCTTGCCCGGGCGCGGCATGAACGTGCTGGGCGAAGAGGTCGAAGTGGTCACCACCGGCCGTCACGACCCCTGCGTCGGCATCCGCGCCACGCCCATCTGCGAAGCGATGATGGCGCTGGTGTTGATGGATCAGGCGTTGCGCCATCGCGCGCAGTGCGGCGATGTGGGCGAGATTTCGCCGCGAATTCCCGGCGCGACCCAGACCACCGAAAAACGATAGCGGCGCGCCGCCGATTCGCCCCCCCCACAGGCAGCGACGCGCCGCAGCGGTACTGACGACATCCACAACCTATTTCTGTTGTGGGAGCGGCGTAAGCCGCGACTGCGATCTCGCGGATCCGTCGCGGCTTACGCCGCTCCCACAGCCAAACATTTCAGGTGAAATCAGCATGAGCAAGCGATTCAAAGTAGCGGTAGTCGGCGCGACGGGCGCCGTGGGTGAGGTGATGCTCTCGGTGCTCGCCGAGCGTAAATTCCCGGTGAGCGAGATCGTCGCGCTGGCGAGCGAGCGCTCGGCCGGCGAGTACGTGAAATTCGGCGACGACGAAGTGATGGTGCGCGATCTGGCGACGTTCGATCCGACCGGCGTCGACATCGCGCTGTTCTCGGCCGGCGGTTCGATTTCGAAGGAATACGCGCCGAAATTCGCTGCGGCAGGCGCGGTGGTGATCGATAACTCCTCGGCCTTCCGTTACGACGACGACGTGCCGCTGGTGGTCAGCGAAGTGAACCCGGAGGCGGCGAAGAACCGCCCGCGCGGCATCATCGCCAACCCGAATTGCTCGACCATGCAGATGATGGTGGCGATCGGGCCGATCCACCGCAAAGTCGGGATCGAACGCATCAATGTCGCGACGTATCAGTCGGTGTCCGGCGCCGGGCGTTCGGGCTTGGAAGAACTCGGCAAGCAAACCGCCGCGCTGTTGAATTTCCAGGACATCGAACCGCAGCGCTTCCAAGCGCAGATCGCGTTCAATTTGATCCCGCACATCGACGATTTCCTCGACAACGGCTTCACCAAGGAAGAAATGAAGCTGGTGTGGGAAACCCGCAAGATCCTCGGCGACGACACCATTCAGGTGAACCCCACCGCGGTGCGCGTGCCGGTGTTCTACGGGCACAGCGAGGCGGTGAACGTCGAAACCCGCGAGAAGATCACCGCCGACGAAGTGCGCGAACTGCTGCGCGCCGCGCCGGGCGTGGAAGTGGTGGACGAGCGCAAGGCGGCCGGGTATCCGACCCCGGTCACGCACGCCTCGGGCCGCGACCCGGTCTACGTCGGCCGTATTCGCGACGACATTTCGCACCCGCGGGCGGTGAATTTGTGGGTGGTCGCCGACAATATCCGCAAGGGCGCGGCTCTGAACGCCGTGCAGGTGGCGGAACTGGTCGCGGCCGAAGCTTGAGGGCCGGGATGGGCGCGTGCGAGGCCCAGGCAGGGCCGATAACCGTTGCATCCGGGGCGCCGGGGCGGATACAGTCGCGCCATCGCATCGGGGGACGAGTGTGATCAAACACTTGCGGGTCACAGTTAGCGCGTTACTGGCACTGGCGGCCTTCGCGTCGCCGCTGTCGGCGTGGGCGCTGGGTCTGGGCCAGATGGAGGTCAAATCGCGGCGCGACGAACCGTTGATCGCCGAAATCCCGATCATTTCCAACGACCCGGCCGAACTCGAAGCCCTGCAGGCGCGCTTAGCCTCGCCCGACACCTTCCGCCGCATCGGTTTGGCGCAGCCCACCGGCATCGTTTCGGACCTGCAATTCACGGTCGCGGTGGATGCGCGCGGCCGGCCGGTGGTGCGCGTCACCAGCGCCAATCCGGTGCAACAACCGCTGCTGACCTTCCTGGTCGAAGTGGACTGGGGGCAGGGACGACTGGTCCGCGAGTACTCGGCGCTGATCGACGCCCCGCAAACCGCCGCCGCGCCGGTGCAGCCGCCGATCGACGAGGTCGCGCTCGGCGACCCGAACACCGTGGTGCGGCCGGCCGAGCCCACGATCGTCGGCCCCAGCGCGAACCCGCTGGACGCCCCGGCCCCGCAGGCCGTGCCGCTCGCTCCGCAACCGACCGCGGTCGCGACGGCGACGAATCCATCGCCTTCGAACAATCCGCTCGACGCCCCCGCGCCCATTCCGGTGCCCATCCCGGTGCCGCCCCCGCCCAGCGACGTGCCGGCGACCGAACCGGCGCCGGTCGTGGCCTCGATTCCGGCACCGCCGGTTACCGGCGTCTCGCTTTCGGCCGAAGATACGCATCGCGTCGAGCGCGGCGAAACGCTCGGCGGCATCGCCGCGGGCCTCGGCGGCGAGTACACGCTCGATCAAACCATCGTCGCGCTGCTGCGCGCGAATCCCGAAGCCTTCATCGGCGGCAACGCGAATCGGCTGAAGGCCGGCGCGGTGCTGCGCATTCCCGACGGCGGCACCATCGCCTCCTACAGCCCCGACGAAGCCGCGCTGGTCATGCGCGAGCAGATGTCGCAGTGGCGCGGCGCGCGGCGCGCGCTGCCGCAACCGCCGGCGGTGGTCGGCTCCGCCGCCGCGACCGCGACCGCCGCGCCGCGCGCGAGCGCCGCCGCCGCGAGCCGCGCGGCCGAGGCTCGACTCGAAATCGTTCCGGCCAGCGCATCAGCGGCGGCTCGGGCGGCCACGCGATCCGGCATCAGCGCCGGGGGTAAGGGCGACATGCTGCGAGAACAAGAATTGCTGGAAACCAAAGAAACCCTGGCCGCGCGCAGCGCCGAGGTCGACGAACTGAAAGCGCGGGTCGCCGAACTGGAGCAATTGCAGGCCAAACAGCAGCAGTTGATCGCGCTGAAAGACACCGAACTGGCCACCGCGCAGCAGCGTTTGGCGTCCGCCAGCGCCGCGCCCGCGACCGCCGCTTCGGCGGCGTCGAAGCCCGAACCCGGCATGAGCTACGGCCCGTGGTTGGGCGTCGGCGCCGGTCTGCTGTTGATCGGCTTGCTCGCCGGTTGGTGGCTGCGTCGCAAGCCTTCGGCCGCGAGCGCGTTCGCGGCGGCGACTGCCGATTCGCGCGCCGCGGCGAGCGGAAGCGCAGGCGATCGCATCGATGATCGCATCGATAACCGTACCGACGTGGGCGCCGATCCGTTCGCCGACGAGCCGGATACGACGCGCGCCGACGCCGCGTTCGGCGAGGCCGCGCCCGCGATGCAGGCGCCGCAGCCGGCGTGGAGCCGCGGCGGCAAACCCGTCGACGACGCTCCCGCCGCCGCGCCTTCGGCGCCCTCGACGGCGGTCCCGCGCTGGCACGATCCGCTGACCGTCGCGCTCGACGAGGCCGCCATCGCGGCCGAAGTCGCGCCCTTGAACCCCGCGCCGCCGGGTTTAGCCCGCATCGATCTGGCCAAGGCCTATCTCGACATGGGCGACCGCGACACCGCGCGCAGCCTGCTGCGCGAAGTGGCCGCGCTCGGCGATCGCGCCTCGCGCGACGAAGCGGTCCGCCTGCTGCGGGACCTCGGCTGATCCGATTCGGCCGGGCGTCCTGACGTGCGTTACGCCCTCGGCGTCGAATACGACGGCAGCGAGTATCACGGCTGGCAGCGGCTGACCGCGCACGACGCGGCGGCCGAGGACACGGCGTCCGCGCCGGTCACGCTGCAGGCCACGCTGGAAACCGCCCTGTCGAAGGTCGCCGCGCATTCGGTGGCCACGGTGTGCGCCGGCCGCACGGATGCAGGCGTGCATGCCGAATGCCAAGTCGTCCATTTCGACAGCGATGCGCCGCGCACGCCGCGCGCCTGGACGTTGGGCGTCACCGCTGCGCTCCCGCCGTCGATGCGCGTGCGTTGGTGCGCACCGGTGCCCGACGACTTCAACGCGCGCTTTTCGGCGCGCGCGCGGCGGTATCGCTATCGATTGCTCAACCATCAAGTGCGACCCGCGCTGGGCCGGCAGTTCTTGGCCTGGGAGCGCCGTCCGCTGGATGTCGATGCGATGCATCGCGCCGCGCAGACGCTGCTCGGCGAGCGCGATTTTTCCGCGTTCCGCACCGTGCATTGCCAGGCCGCGCACGCGCGCCGAGAACTGCAGCGGCTGGACGCGACCCGCGAAGGCGATGTGGTCGTGTTCACCGTGCAGGCCAACGCGTTTTTGCATCATCAGGTGCGCAATATGGTGGGATCGTTGCTCGAAGTCGGCGCGGGCGAACGGCCGGAGTCATGGATCGCCGACGTGCTGGAAGGGCGGGATCGCACGCTCGCTGGGCCGACCGCGCCCGCGCAGGGGCTAGTGTTCGTCGGCCCGCGCTATCCGCGCGAGTGGCCGCTGCCGGAAGAGGTGCTGTTCGATGTTTGAGCCCGTGGACGCACCGCATCGCACTCGCATCAAATTCTGCGGCATGACGCGCGTCGAGGACGCGCTCGCCGCCGCCGCGATGGGCGTGGACGCCATCGGCCTGATTTTCGCCGCGCGCAGCAAGCGCCGCGTCTCACTGGAGGCCGCGGCAGGCATCCGCGAAGCGCTGCCGCCGTTCGTGGCCAGCGTCGCGTTGTTCATGGACAACGACGCCGACGAGGTGCGCGCGACGATCGACCGCGTGCGCCCGACGCTGCTGCAGTTCCACGGCGACGAAGACGACGCGTTCTGCGCCGCGTTCGGGCTGCCGTACCTCAAGGCGGTCGCGATGGGCGGCGACAGTAACGGCAACGGCGGTGGCGAAGCCCCCGCGACGCTGATCGCGCGCTGGCCGCGCGCCGCGGCGTTTCTGTTCGACAGCCACGCGACAGGCGAAGCCGGCGGCAGCGGGCGCACCTTCGACTGGGCGCGCGTGCCGGCCGAGTTCGCGCGGCCGTTTTTGGTCGCGGGCGGGCTGACGCCCGACAACGTGTTCGACGCGATTCGCGCCACCGGCTGCTGGGGCGTCGATGTCTCCAGCGGCATCGAGGGCGAGACCCCGGGCGTCAAAGACATCGCCAAGATGCGTCGCTTCGTCGCCGAGGTCGCGCGCGCGGATCGGCGCTGACGCGAGGGCATCAATCGGCGCTCGGCGCCGCTTGCGTGCGCTGTCGCGCGGGCCGTGCGACGCCAAGATCGAAAAATGCGATGCGGCGGCGTCCATGCGCGGAAGCGGGCGCGCGAGGCGGTATCCTAGGCGTTCGCGCGGGCCGTCTCTCGCGGCCGCGAACCCCCACCGCTCGGACGCTTCCCGATGCTCGACACGCACACCGATTACGACGCCTTCCCGAACGCCGAAGGCCATTTCGACCGCTTTGGCGGCCGTTTCGTCGCCGAAACTCTGATCGGCCCGCTGCAGGAACTGGCCGCCGCCTACGACGCCGCGCGCGTCGATCCCGAATTCGTCGCCGCATTCGAGAAAGACCTCAAACACTACGTCGGTCGCCCCAGCCCGATCTATCACGCGGAACGGCTCAGCGCGCACGTCGGCGGCGCGCGCATCCTGCTCAAGCGCGAAGACCTCAATCACACCGGCGCGCACAAGATCAACAACACCATCGGCCAGGCGATGTTGGCCTCGCGCATGGGCAAGACCCGCGTGATCGCCGAAACCGGCGCCGGCCAGCACGGCGTCGCCAGCGCCACGGTCGCCGCGCGCCTGGGTTTGGAGTGCGTGGTCTACATGGGCGCGACCGATATCGAGCGCCAGAAGATCAACGTCTATCGGATGAAACTGCTGGGCGCCACCGTGGTGCCCGTGACCAGCGGTTCGCAAACGCTGAAAGACGCGCTCAACGAAGCGATGCGCGATTGGGTGACGAACGTGCGCGACACGTTCTACATCATCGGCACGGTGGCCGGACCCGATCCGTATCCGCGCATGGTGCGCGATTTCAACGCCGTCGTCGGCCGCGAAGCGCGCGCGCAGATGCTCGCCGAATACGGCCGCCTGCCCGACGCCATCACCGCCTGCGTCGGCGGCGGCAGCAACGCCATCGGCATCTTCCACCCCTTCCTCAACGACGCCGGCGTGCGTTTGGTCGGCGCCGAAGCGGCGGGCGAGGGCATCGGCAGCGGCATGCACGCCGCGTCGTTGGCCGCTGGCCGCCCCGGCGTGCTCCACGGCAACCGCACCTACGTGCTGTGCGACGACGACGGCCAGATCATCGAAACCCATTCGATTTCCGCCGGTTTGGATTACCCGGGCGTCGGTCCCGAGCACGCATTCCTGAAGGATCGCGGCCGCGCCGAGTACGTCGGCATCACCGACGCCGAAGCGATGGAAGCGTTCCATCTGCTGGCGAAAACCGAGGGCATTCTGCCCGCGCTGGAATCCAGCCACGCCGTCGCGCAAGCGATGAAACTCGCGCGCGAATTGCCGAAAGATGCGCTGGTGCTGTGCAACCTCTCCGGCCGCGGCGACAAGGACGTGCACACCATCGCGGCGCGGGAAGGGATCGTGTTTTGATGCGTTTCGCTTGCGTAGGCGCGACGCAAGTCGCGACCCGCGCACCGATCGCGATCAATCTCCTCTTCTTGTCCTGTCGCGGCTTACGCCGCTCCTACGAAAACCACCGCTTCGCATGACCCGCATCGACGCCCGCTTCGCCCAACTCAAATCCGCCGGCCGCAAGGCGCTGGTGCCGTTCCTCACCGCGGGCGATCCGTCCAAGGAGGCCACGGTGCCGGTGATGCACGCCTTGGTGGAGGCCGGCGCGGACGTGATCGAAATGGGCGTGCCGTTTTCCGACCCGATGGCCGACGGCCCGACCATCCAGCGCAGTTCCGAGCGCGCCTTGGCGCGCGGCGCGGGCCTGAGTTTCGTGCTGGACGCGGTGCGCGAATTCCGCGCGACCGACGCGCAAACGCCGGTGGTGCTGATGGGCTATCTCAACCCGATCGAAATCCGCGGCGACGCGCGCTTCGCCGAAGAGGCCGCCGCCGCCGGGGTGGACGGCGCGCTGTTGGTCGACTTGCCGCCGGAAGAGGCCGACGATCTGCGCGCCGCGATGGGCGCGCGCGGCTTGTCGCTGATTTTGCTGGCTTCGCCGACCACGCCGGATGCGCGTTTGGACCGCCTCTGCCGCGATGCGCAGGGATATCTGTACTACGTCAGCTATGCCGGCGTGACCGGCGCGGACCGCTTGGACACCGGCGACGCCGGTCAACATCTGGCGACGATTCGCGCCCGCGCCGGGGTGCCGGTGGTGGCGGGATTCGGCATCAAGGACGCCGCCAGCGCCGCGGCGATGGCGCGCGTCGCCGAAGGCGTGGTGGTCGGCAGCGCCCTGGTGAGCGCGTTGGCCGACGCGAGCGATGTCGCCGATGCCTGCGCCCGCGCCCGCGCATTCCTCGCGCCGCTGCGCACGGCGCTCGACGCCGGCTAGTGTCGGCGGCGACGGGCGCGCCGAATTCGCGTTCGCTCGACCGCACGCTTCCGCGATCGCCGTTTTTCGCGCTCGATCGATGACGATTGAGCCGCGGCGGAATGCGTTGGCATCGTATGCAAGCGCGAGACCATACGCCGCCGAACGGAAGAATGCGGGGTTGTCTTGCTAGACTTGCGCCCGGGCCCCCCGCCGAATGCACAAGGCGAAAGACGCACGCATGTCCTGGCTGAAGAAATTGATGCCCGCCCGTATCCGCACGGAAAGCGGCGCTTCGCGCAAACGTAGTGTCCCCGAGGGATTGTGGGAAAAGTGCGAAGGCTGCGGCGCCGTGCTGTACCGGCAGGAGCTGAACGACAATCTGGAAGTCTGCCCCAAATGCGGCTTTCACATGCCGATCCGCGCCCGCGCGCGACTGGCGACGTTCCTCGATGCGGGCAGCGGCCGCGAGATCGCGGGCGATCTCGCCCCGACCGACGTCCTGAAGTTCCGCGATCAGAAGAAATACGCCGACCGCATCAAGTCGGTGCAGAAAGCCACCGGCGAGCGCGACGCGCTGGTCGCGATGGAGGGTACGCTGAGGTCTCGGCCGATCGTCGCCGCTTCGTTCGATTTCGCCTTCATGGGCGGCTCGATGGGCTCGGTGGTCGGCGAACGCTTCGCCCGCGGCGCCGAGCGCGCGGTGGATATGGGCGCGCCGTTCGTCTGCTTCTCCGCCAGCGGCGGCGCGCGCATGCAGGAGAGCCTGTTCTCGCTGATGCAGATGGCGAAGACCTCGGCCGCGTTGGGTCGCCTGCGGGCGAAGGGCTTGCCGTACGTTTCGGTGCTGACCCATCCGACCACCGGCGGCGTCTCCGCCTCGTTCGCGATGCTGGGCGATATCAATATCGCCGAGCCGGGCGCCCTGATCGGTTTCGCCGGCCCGCGCGTGATCGAACAGACCGTGCGCGAGAAATTGCCCGAGGGCTTCCAGCGATCGGAATTCCTGCTCGACCACGGCGCGATCGATCAGATCTGCGACCGCCGCGAGCAGCGCGACCGCATCGCGCATCTGGTCGCGATGATGATGCGCCTGCCTCCGCCCGAAGACGACGCGGTGGTGAGTTGAATTCGCCGCAAGACCCCCTGGTCGAGACGCGAAAGATCGGCTCGTGGTCGGTGGTGGTGGGCATCGCGTTGTTGCTGTCGATCGCGGTGCTGGTCGTGCTGTCGCGGTCCGGCGAACATAAGCTGCTCGCCGACGCACGGCAGACGTGGTTCGGCCACCCGCGCGCCGCGACCGTGGACGAGCAGCGCGAATTCCTGCGGCTGGCGCTCGAACACCGACTCGAACCGCCGACCCGCTCGCGCCCCGGTCGGCCTACATCCGCGCCGCCCGAACCCGCGCGCACGCCGCGCATCGCGTTGAACGCGGTGCCGAGCCGACTCTGCAATCCGATGCCGGAAGTGCGCTGGTGCGAACCGAATTCGACCGGCAAGACGCTGATGTCGGAATCGCCGCCGCCGGAAACGAAAACAATCGAACGCGCTCCGTTCGCGTTGAGACGGGCGTTGGTGCAGGCCAAGCCCGCGGCCGATCGATTCCCCGATCCCGATGTGCCCGGTGTCCTCGTGTACAACGGCGCCGAGACCTTGTCCAAGGAAGACGAACGCTTAGCGGTGGCGCTGTTCCGTCGCGAAGTCCGCGGTGGGCTCGGCCATGTGCTCGCGACGTGGGCCGTCGTGTCCACCGACGAGCGGACCGCGCTGATGGATGTCGTCTCGACGGGCGGCAGGGACGGCGACGGATACACGGCTATTTTCATGTTCGAGCGCGATGCCCGAGGCTGGCGTCTCGCCGAAAAACTGATCCACTGAGCGCAGTTCTGGGCGATCGCGCGCCGGACGCGCACGACGGGCGACGTCCAGGCGGCATCGACGTTTCACTTCCGACGAGATCTTCCTACCGATGGCACGCAAATATTTCGGCACCGACGGCATTCGCGGCAGAGTGGGCGAGGGCGCGATCTCCGCGGATTTCGTGCTGCGCCTGGGCAACGCGTACGGTCATGCGCTGCGCGCGTCGGTGCGTCACGTCGACGAGCGCCACGGCGGCGAATGGCGCAAGCCGCAGGTGGTGATCGGCAAGGACACGCGCATCTCCAACTACATGTTCGAAGCGGCATTGGAAGCCGGCTTGGTCGCGGCCGGAGTCGACGTGCAATTGATGGGGCCGATGCCGACGCCGGCGGTGTCGCATCTCACCCGTTCGCTGCGCGCCGACGGCGGCATCGTCATCAGCGCCTCGCATAACCCGCATTACGACAACGGCATCAAATTCTTCTCCGCCGAGGGCGAAAAACTCGACGACGCCACAGAGTTGGCGATCGAAGCCGCGCTCGAACGGCCGTTCGCCACCGTGCCGTCCGATCAACTCGGCAAAGCCGTGCGCACGCGCGACGCCGTGGCGCGCTATGTCGAGGCGTGCAAGACGTCGGTGCCGCGGCATTTCGATTTGGGCGGCATGAAGTTGGTGGTCGATTGCGCCCATGGCGCGACCTATCAACTCGGGCCGCTGGTGCTGCGCGAATTGGGCGCGCAGGTCGAAGCGATCGGCATCGAACCGAACGGCTTGAACATCAACGACGGCGTCGGTTCGACCCATCCCGAATCCCTGGCCGCGCGCGTGGTCGCCAGCGGCGCGGCGCTCGGCATCGCCTTCGACGGCGACGGCGACCGCGTGCTGTTCGTCGATAGCGACGGGCAGGTGCGCGACGGCGACGATCTGCTGTACGTCCTCGCCTGCGACTGGCAGGCCAGCGGCCGCCTGCAGGGGCCGGTGGTCGGCACTTTGATGACCAACTACGGCCTCGAACGCGCGCTCGGCGAACGCAACATCGGCTTCCTGCGCACCAAGGTCGGCGACCGTTACGTGCATCAAGGTCTGCTGGAGCACGGCGGCGTGCTGGGCGGCGAGACCTCCGGGCATTTGCTGTGTTTGGATCGGGTCAGCTCCGGCGACGGCATCGTCAGCGCACTGCAGGTGCTGGAAGTGCTCCGTCGGCGCGGCCTGAGTTTGCAGCAGGCGCTGTCGGGGTTGACGAAGGTCCCGCAGAAGACCGTGAACGTGAAGGTCGCCGCCGGCGCGAAGCCCGCGGAGGCCGATAGCGTCAAAGCTGCCCTGGCCGAGGCGCAGGCGGCGGTGCAGGGGAGAGGGCGCGCCTTCCTGCGGCCCTCGGGCACCGAGCCGGTGGTGCGGGTCACGGTGGAGGCCGACGACGCCGCGCTCATGCAAACCACGCTCGAACGCCTCGCCGATGCAGTGCGCGCCGCGGTCTGAGGCCTTGCGCTTCGCGCCGCCGCTCGCCGCCGCCGATCGACGCGCCCCGCCGGCAAATACGCTCGACGAAACCGCGCCCGATCGCCGCTCCGCCGGTCCGTCGACGCCAAGCCGGCGCTTGATCTCGCTCAAAACGGCGCCTGCGGGCTCTCCCGCAGAATGCGCCACCGCCGCCCGCCGGTAGGCCTCCGGCTGGGCGATAATCCGTCTTCTCGAACACGACCGACGCATCCACAGGACGACATCCCGCCATGAGCGATCAGCCCTATATCCCGACCCTCGACATCCGCCGCTTCACCGAGCCGTCGAGCAGCGCCGATCGCGACGCCTTCGTCGCCGAACTCGGCGCGGCTTACCGCGAATGGGGCTTCGCCGGCATCCGCGGCCACGGCATCCCGCAAGAACTGATCGACGACGCCTACGACGCCTTCGTGACATTCTTCGCGCTGCCCGAAGCCGTCAAAAAGCAGTACCACATCCCCGGCGGCGGCGGCGCCCGCGGCTACACGCCGTTCGGCATCGAAACCGCGAAAGATTCCAAGCATTTCGATCTCAAAGAGTTTTGGCACGTCGGTCGCGAAGTCCGCGACGAGAAATACGCCGATGTGATGCCGCCGAACGTGTGGCCGGCCGAAGCGCCGGAGTTCCGCGAACGCGCGCTGGCGCTGTACGGCGCGTTGGACGCGCTGGGTTCGCGCATGCTGTCCGCGCTGGCGTTGAACCTCGGACTCGACGAGCGGTATTTCGCCGATAAGACCAACAACGGCAATTCGATTCTGCGCCCGATCCACTACCCGCCGATCACCGCCGACGACGTGCCGAACGTGCGCGCCGGCGCGCACGAAGACATCAATTTGATCACGTTGCTGGTCGGCGCCAGCGCCGAAGGCCTGCAGGTGCTCTCGCGCAAGGGCGAATGGGTGCCGTACACCGCCGCCGCCGACACCATCGTGGTCAACATCGGCGACATGCTGCAGCGCCTCACCAATCACGTGCTGCCGTCGACCACGCACCGCGTGGTCAATCCGCCGGGCGAAAAAGCGCGTCAGCCGCGCTATTCCACGCCGTTCTTCCTGCACCCGAATCCGGACTTCGTGATCGACGTGCTGCCGAACTGCGTGACCGCCGAGAACCCGAGCCGCTATCCGGAATCGATCACGGCGCAGGGCTATCTCGAAGAACGTCTGCGCGAAATCAAGTTGATGTGATCCCACCCGCGGCGGCGCGCCGATCGCCCGTCGCCGCGAAGCGTCGCGGAAGGAGATCGAGGATGAAGCGTTTGGTCTTGGCGATTTGCGCGGCGTGCTTGCCTGTATCGACGTTCGCCGCGAATTGGCAGTGCCGCAACGGCGATCTCGAAATCCGCTGCGACGATGCGCGCTGCAGCGCGCAGTCCGAGGGCTTCACGCCGGTGTCGCTCGTACTCGACACCGAGCGCGGCACGCTGGAACTGTGCGCTTACAGCGGCTGCTGGTCGGGCGAAGCGCGCATCGCTCGCGATGGTCCGTTCTGGCTGGCGTCGGGCCGCGGGTTGGCGTGGAACGGACCGCAGGGCGACGCCGCCGATGTCGCGTTCGCGCTCGACAGCCGCGATCGCATCGGCACGCTCAAGGGTGCGGGCTTCGCGATGCCGTTGACCTGCGTCGTCGAAGACTGAAGTCGGTACGGCTCGGCGGCGGCGCTCACTCCGCGTCGCGAAACTCCTTGCTCTTGCTCGCCACCAATGCGCGGGCCAAACCGTCCGGCAAATACTTCGACACGCCCGCGATGAAGCGATTCGCGCCGCCGGTGATGCAGCGCGCGTCGCCGCGTTCGACGGCGTCGATGCCCAAGCGCGCGACGGTGTCGGCGTCCAGCCACAGCCAACGCGGCAATTTCGAGACGCGCTCGCGCATGCCGTTGACGTCGTGGAATTCGGTGTAGGTGAAGCCTGGGCACAGCGCGGTGACGTGCACGCCCTTGGGCTGCATTTCCAAGGCGAGACATTCCGAGAACCGGATCATGAAGCCCTTGGCCGCGCCGTATAACGTGTGCCCCGCCGAGGCCGGCACCAAGCCGGCTAGCGACGCGACGTTGAGAATCCGTCCGTAGCCGTCGGCTTCCATCGCGGGCAAACACCGATGCGTGAGCTCGGCGACCGCCGTCACCATCACCTGCAGAAAATCGGCGTGGGTCTTCCAGTCTTCGGACAGATAGCGCCCGGGCACGCCGTAGCCGGCGTTGTTGACGAGGTGCGAAATGCGCAAACCGCGATGCGCGATGTCGGCGTGCAAGGCGGCGGGGGCGGCCGGATCGGCCAGATCCGCGGCGAGCGTCGTCACCTCCACCTGCGCGCGCAGGCGTTCCGCGAGCGCGTCGAGACGATCGAGCCGGCGCGCGGTCAGGATCAGCGGCACGCCGCGGCGCGCGTACTCGCGCGCGATGGCGGCGCCGATGCCGCTCGAAGCGCCGGTGATCAAGGCATGGCCGTGGCCCGGTGCGGGCGAGGTCGGTGCGGAGGGCATCGTGAGGGCGTTCCGGAAACGAGTCCGCAAGCATAGCCCGAGGCGGCCCGCGCATCGGCCATCGGTTATCCTGAGCGCCTTCCGTTCGAGAGACCTCGCATGCGCCGCAAAATCGTCGCCGGTAATTGGAAAATGCACGGGACGCGCAGTTTCGCCCACGATTTGGTGCGCGATGTGTTGGTCGGCGCGCCCGCCGACGGCGTCGATATCGTGCTGCTGCCGCCGATGCCGTATCTGGGCGAATTGGTCGAACGCTTCCAGGGCCAGGCCCTGCGTTTCGGCGCGCAGGACGTGAGCGCCAACGAGAAGGGTGCGTTCACCGGCGAGGTCTCGGCGGGCATGTTGGTGGATATCGGCGCCCGCTACGGCTTGGTCGGCCACTCCGAGCGTCGCCAGTACCACGGCGAGACCGACGCGCTGATCGCCCGCAAATTCGTCGCCGCCAAACACGCCGGCCTGGTGCCGATTCTGTGCATCGGCGAATCCCTGCACGAGCGCGAGGCCGGTCAGACCGAGTACCGGCTGGAGACCCAGCTCGGCGCGATCTTCGAGGCCGCCGGTCCGCAGGCCTTCGCCGGGGCGGTGATCGCCTACGAACCGGTCTGGGCCATCGGCACCGGCCGCACCGCCACCCCTGCCCAGGCCCAGGCCACGCACGCCTTCATTCGTAGCGAGGTCGCCGCGCGCGATGCTACAATCGCCGGCTCGCTGCCGATCCTGTACGGCGGCAGTTGCAAGCCGGACAACGCGGTCGAGCTGTTCTCGCAGCCCGACGTGGACGGCGGGTTGATCGGCGGGGCCTCTCTGGTCGCGGCCGATTTCCTGGCCATCGTCGCGGCGCGGCGCGGATAACCGGCACGCCATCGGCACGGGCCGTCCTCGGACGGTCGCCATGCCCTTTCGGTCGTCGTCTCCGTCGCGACGCTCGCCTCCGGCCCCCGACCTTCGCGTCGCCCGAAGCCCCACCCAAGCACCGTTCGAGCCGAACCTCCATCATGTTGATCCTGAATGTCATTTACGTCCTGATCGCGATCGCGATGATCGCGCTGATCCTGATGCAGCGCGGCGCGGGTGCGCAGGCCGGCTCCGGTTTCGGCGCGGGCGCTTCCGCGACGGTGTTCGGCGCGCGCGGCGCGTCCAACTTCATGTCGAAGGCCACCAAATGGCTGGCGATCCTGTTCTTCGGGATCAGCCTGTACATGGCGTGGTACGCGACCCATTCCTCGCAGCCGGCCGCGCCGGACAAGCAGGACGCCGGTCTGATGTCCGATGTCGGCGCCAAGCCGGCCGACAAGGCCCCGGCGGCGCCGGCCATCCCCAGCGCGGCTCCGAACGCGGCTCCGAACGGAATCCCCAGCGCCCCGCCTTCGGCGACGCCGACCGCGCTTCCGCAGGCCCCGGCGCAAACCTCGCCGACCCCCGCCGCGCCCGCGCCGACGCAGTCGGCTCCCGCGCAGCCGACGCCGAAACAAGGCGGCTGAGCGAGACGGTTAAGCAAGGCGGCCGATCGCCGCCTCATCGCATTCGCGCGCCGAATGCGAATCGATCTCCGCGTCGCCGCACGCTCGGGCGTCGGCGACACGAGAAAGGCGTCGGTTCTCGCCTCGGATGCACGAAAGGACTCGGACTTTTCCATCGCATCCTTTACAATTGGCCGGCTTCGCCTCCGTTGCGATGCGAAGCGCACCATTGCCCAGGTGGCGGAATTGGTAGACGCACTACCTTGAGGTGGTAGCGACGTAAGTCGTGGGGGTTCGAGTCCCCCCTTGGGCACCATTCACGACGGATCCGCGCAGCGATGCGCGGGCTCGGAGTCGAAGAGGTTCGACGTTCCGGTCGGTCTCCGGCGAGCAGCGCATATCGCGCAGGTCGCCTGCGCGGGCCGAGCGGCCCGATTCTCTGGCGGCCCCGGGGCGCCGCACGCGCGGCGCGGCGTCGGACACCGTCGGAAACGACACAACGCCGAGAGAACCAACGCGTGCTGGCCGAATACTTGCCGACTCTGCTGTTTCTGATCGTCTCCGCCGTCATCGGCGTTTCGCTCATCGTGATCGGCAACGTGCTCGGGCCGCGTCGCCCCAGTTCCGAAAAACTCTCGCCTTACGAATGCGGTTTCAACGCGTTCGAAGACGCGCGCATGCAGTTCGACGTGCGCTATTACCTGATCGCCATTCTCTTCATCGTCTTCGATCTGGAAATCGCCTTCGTGTATCCGTGGGCGCTGATCTTTCGCGACCTCGGCACGTTCGGTCTGATCGAAATGGGCGTCTTCCTCGGCCTGCTGGTGATCGGCTTCGTCTACGTCTGGAAACGCGGGGCGTTGGACTGGGAATGAGCGCGACCGAGACGAAGACCCCGACGCACGCCGACACACTCCGCGGGACCATGGCTCACAGGAGCACGATCTGAATGGGCGCTTCCAACCCCCTGCAGAAATTGGCGGATTTCGCCAATAACCCGATTCCCGACGGGCGCGTCGACGATATCCTGCGCCCCGAAAGCCTGCTCGGCCACGAAGGCAATCCGCTGCTGGAGCAGGGCTTCGTCACCACCAGCATGGACGTGCTCTGGAACTGGGCGCGCACCGGCTCGATGTGGCCGATGACCTTCGGTCTGGCCTGCTGCGCGGTGGAAATGATGCAAGCCGGCGCGGCGCGTCTCGATCTCGACCGCTACGGCGTGGTGTTCCGCCCGTCGCCGCGTCAGTCGGACGTGATGATCGTCGCCGGCACCTTGGTCAACAAAATGGCCCCGGCGCTGCGCAAGGTCTACGACCAGATGCCCAACCCGAAGTGGGTGATCTCGATGGGCAGTTGCGCCAACGGCGGCGGCTACTACCACTATTCCTATTCGGTGGTGCGCGGTTGCGATCGCGTGGTGCCGGTGGACGTGTACGTGCCGGGTTGCCCGCCGACCGCCGAAGCGCTGGTCTACGGCATCCTGCAACTGCAGAAGAAAATCCGCCGCGGCACCAACTTCGGCGACGACAAGCAGGGCGTCTACTGATGAGCGAGACCGTCCATTCTTCCGCACATCGGGCGTTCGCTGATCGCCTGCGCGCGCGTTTCCCCGCGGCCGCCGTCACCGCGTGCGAACCGCGCGGCGAAGTCGGCATCGAGTTTCCGGGCGGCGACTGGCATGCCGGTTGTCTCGCCATTCGCGACGAATTCGGATTCGAATCGTTGATCGATCTGTGCGGCGTCGATTATCTCGGCTTCGGCAGCGACGAATGGGACACCGACGTGTCCTCCGAAGGCTTCAGCCGCGGCGTCGAAGGCCGCGGCGTCGGTCGTTTCAAGTACGGCGAGACCACCACTCGCGAAGCCGATGCGTTCGAAGATCAGGCGATCGCGTCGGTGCCGCAGCGTCGTTATGCCGCCGTCGCGCAATTGTTGTCCGTGCAGGGGAATCGCCGCCTGCGCGTGAAGACCTTCGCGCAGAACGACGATCTGCCGATCGTCGCGTCGCTGACCGACATTTGGCCGGTCGCCAATTGGTTCGAGCGCGAGGCGTTCGACCTGTTCGGCATCGTATTCGAAGGGCATCCGGACCTGCGCCGCATCCTCACCGACTACGGTTTCGTCGGTCACCCGTTCCGTAAGGATTTCCCGTTGATCGGCAACGTCGAAGTGCGTTACGACGCCGAGAAGAAGCGCGTGGTGTACGAACCCGTGACCTCGGTCGAACCGCGCGTCGGCGTGCCGCGCGTGATTCGCGACGACGCCCGATTCGCGACGTCTTCGGCCGAACAGGCGACGCGCAAAGCGGAGGCATCGAAGTGAGCGCCGTGCATCCCGCCAGCGAAGGCTTGGCCAGCAATCCGGCCGAATCCAAGCAAGAAATCCGCAATTACACGCTGAACTTCGGCCCGCAGCATCCGGCCGCGCACGGCGTGTTGCGCCTGATTCTCGAAATGGACGGCGAAATCGTGCAACGCGCCGACCCGCACGTCGGTCTGCTCCATCGCGGCACCGAAAAGCTCGCCGAATCCAAGCCGTTCAATCAGTCGATCGGCTACATGGATCGTCTCGACTACGTGTCGATGATGTGCAACGAACACGCCTACGTGCGCGCGATCGAGACCCTCATGGGCATCGAAGCGCCCGAGCGCGCGCAGTACATCCGCACGATGTTCGACGAGATCACCCGCATCCTCAATCATTTGATGTGGATCGGCTCGAACGCGCTCGACCTCGGCGCGATGGCGGTGTTCCTGTACGCGTTTCGCGAACGCGAAGAATTGATGGATTGCTACGAAGCGGTCTCCGGCGCGCGCATGCACGCGGCGTACTACCGCCCGGGCGGCGTGTATCGCGACTTGCCCGAGAAAATGCCGCAATACCGCGAATCGCCGTGGCGCAAAGGGCAGAAGCTCAAGCGCTTCAACGAGTGGCGCGAAGGTTCGATGCTCGATTATCTCGACGCTTTCACCGACGATTTCCCGAAGCGCATCGACGAATACGAAACGCTGTTGACCGACAACCGTATCTGGAAACAGCGCACGGTGAACATCGGCGTGATTCCGCCGGAACAGGCGCTGGCCTGGGGCATGACCGGCCCGATGATTCGCGGCTCGGGCATCGCCTGGGATCTGCGCAAGAAACAGCCGTACGCGAAGTACGCCGAAGTCGATTTCGACATTCCGGTGGGCGTCAATGGCGACTGCTACGACCGTTATCTGGTGCGCGTCGCCGAGATGCGCGAATCCAATCGCATCATCAAGCAATGCGCGAAGTGGCTGAAGGCCAACCCCGGCCCGGTGATGATCGACAACTACAAGGTCGCTCCGCCGAAGCGCGAATCCATGAAAGACGACATGGAAGCGCTGATTCATCACTTCAAGCTGTTCAGCGAAGGCTACTGCGTGCCGGCCGGCGAAACCTACAGCGCGGTGGAAGCGCCGAAGGGCGAGTTCGGCTGCTACTTGGTCTCCGACGGCGCCAACAAACCGTTCCGCGTGCATCTGCGCGCGCCGGGCTTCGCGCACCTGTCGTCGATGGACGCGGTGGTGAAGGGCCATATGCTGGCCGACGTGGTCGCCATGATCGGCACTTACGACATCGTGTTCGGCGAAATCGATCGCTGAGGGCGCAAACAGAATGAAAGCGACCGGAAATTTCGAAGCCTGCCGCAACGTCGACCCGATGGTCGCGTTGAGCGACAAAACGCGGGCCCACATCGACCACTGGCTGACCAAGTTCCCGCCGGATCGCAAGCGTTCCGCGGTGCTGCAGGGTCTGCACGCGGCGCAGGAGCAGAACGAAGGTTGGCTGACCGACGAGCTGATCGCCGCCGTCGCGAAATACCTCGCTCTGCCGCCGGTGTGGGCGTACGAGGTCGCGACCTTCTACTCGATGTTCGAGACCGAGAAAGTCGGTCGCCACAACGTCGCGTTCTGCACCAACATCAGTTGCTGGCTCAACGGTGCCGAAGATTTGGTCGCGCATGCCGAGAAGAAGCTCGGCTGCAAGTTGGGCGAGTCCACCGATGACGGCCGCATCTTCCTCAAGCGCGAAGAAGAATGCCTCGCCGCCTGCTGCGGCGCGCCGATGATGGTGATCGACGGCCATTACCACGAGAAGCTCACCGCCGAGAAGGTGGATGCGCTGCTCGACGGTTTGAAATGAGGGAGGGCGAGACGATGGCGCATCACGACTCCCACCACACCACCGGTCCCGTCGGCCCCGCGCCGAAGGAGCACCAGGTCGTCTACACCACGCTGCATTTCGATAAGCCGTGGTCGTACGAAAATTACCTGAAGACCGGCGGCTACAGCGCGCTGCGCAAGATCATCGAAGAGAAGATTCCGCCGGAGCAGGTGGTCGAGATGGTGAAAGCCTCCGGCCTGCGCGGCCGCGGCGGCGCGGGCTTCCCGACCGGCCTGAAGTGGAGCTTCATGCCGAAAGGCGCGGGCATGCAGAAGTACATTCTCTGTAATTCGGACGAATCCGAACCCGGCACCTGCAAAGATCGCGACATCCTGCGCTTCAACCCGCATGCGGTGATCGAAGGCATGGCCATCGCGTGCTATGCGACGGGCTCGACGGTCGCCTACAACTACCTGCGCGGCGAGTTCCATCACGAACCGTTCGAGCATCTGGAAGAAGCCACCGCCGAGGCCTACAAGCACGGCTGGCTGGGCAAGAACGTGCTCGGCAGCGGCGTCGATATCGACATTTATAACGCACTCGGCGCCGGCGCCTATATCTGCGGCGAAGAAACCGCGCTGATGGAGTCGCTGGAAGGCAAGAAAGGCCAGCCGCGCTACAAGCCGCCGTTCCCGGCGAATTTCGGCCTGTACGGCAAGCCGACCACGATCAACAACACCGAGACCTATGCTTCTGTGCCGGCGATCATCCGCAACGGCGCCGAGTGGTTCCTCAACCTCGGTAAGCCGAACAACGGCGGGCCGAAGGTGTTTTCGGTGTCGGGCCATGTGGCGAAGCCGGGCAACTACGAGATTCGCTTGGGCACGCCGTTCGCCGAACTGCTGGAAATGGCCGGCGGCGTACGCAACGGCCACAAGCTCAAGGCCGTGATTCCGGGCGGTTCCTCGATGCCGGTGCTGCCGGGCGAGACGATGATGGGCCTGACCATGGATTACGACAGCATCCAGAAGGCCGGTTCGGGTCTGGGCTCGGGCGCCGTGATCGTGATGGACGAAACCGCGTGCATGGTGCGCGCGTGTCAGCGCATCTCGCGTTTCTATTTCAAGGAAAGCTGCGGCCAATGCACGCCGTGCCGCGAAGGCACCGGCTGGATGTATCGCATGCTCACCCGCATCGTCGAGAAGCAAGCCACGCTCGACGATCTGAACATGCTGCGCGCCGCGGCCGGGCAGATCGAAGGCCACACCATCTGCGCGTTCGGCGAAGCCGCCGCGTGGCCGGTGCAGGGCTTCCTGCGTCATTTCTGGAACGAATTCGAGTACGCGATCGTGAACAAGCGTTTCCTGGTCGACGACCAGCGCGCCGGCACCGTCGTCGAGAAGGTGGCGGCATGAGTACCCCGATCGAAACCGCGCCCGCCGCGCCGGTCGTGCCCGAAGGCCATGTCGCCATCGAGATCGACGGCACGCCGTTGTTCGCGCCGAAAGGCTCGATGATCATCCATGCCGCCGACAAGGCCGGTATTCCGATTCCGCGCTTCTGCTATCACGAGAAGCTGCCGATCGCCGCGAACTGCCGTATGTGCTTGGTCGACGCCGAAATGGGCGGCCGGCCGATGCCCAAGCCGCAGCCGGCCTGCGCCACGCCCGTGGCCGACGGCATGAAGATCTTCACGCGCAACGACAAAGCGCTGAAAGCGCAGCGCAACGTGATGGAATTCCTGCTGATCAATCACCCGCTGGATTGCCCGATCTGCGATCAGGGCGGCGAGTGCGAACTGCAGGATCTGTCGATCGGTTACGGCCGCTCGGTCAGCCGTTTCGCCGAGCGCAAGCGCACGGTGGCCGACGAGGACATGGGTCCGTTGGTCGCCACCGAGATGACGCGCTGCATCCAGTGCACGCGCTGCGTGCGCTTCACCGCGGAGGTCGCCGGCACCTACGAGCTCGGCGGCATGCAGCGCGGCGAGAATCTGCAGATCGGTACGTTCGACGGCAAACCGCTGACGACCGAATTGTCTGGCAACGTCATCGACGTGTGCCCGGTCGGCGCGTTGACCAACAAGGTGTTCCGTTTCCGCGCCCGTCCGTGGGAACTGATCGCCAAAGAATCGCTCGGTTATCACGACGCGCTGGGCAGCAACTTATTCCTGCACGTGCGTCGCGGCGACGTGCTGCGCACCGTGCCGCGCGATAACGAAGCGGTCAACGAATGCTGGCTATCGGATCGCGATCGCTATTCGCATCAAGGCCTGTACGCGCAAGACCGCGCGACGAAACCGATCATCCGTGTGGGCGAGGGCGACGAGCCCTCGGCGTTCCGCGAAGCATCGTGGGACGAAGCGCTGGCGAAGGCGGCCGAGATTCTGTCTGCGCATCGCGGCGACGATCTCGGCGTGCTGGCGCATCCGGCCACGTCGAACGAAGAAGGCGCGCTGCTCGCGCGCTTGGCCGACGCGCTAGGCACCGGCAATCTCGATCACCGCATCGCGCAGCACGATCTGTCCGATGGCGCGGTCGCGGAGCCGTTCGCGATGTCGGTCGCCGACATCGAAAAGGCCGGCACGATCGTGATCGTCGGTTCGAATCTGCGTCATGAAGTGCCGTTGCTGCACCAGCGCGTGTACAAAGCCGTCAAGCGCGGCGCCGCGGTGCATACGATCAATCCGGTGGATTTCGACGTCACGTTCAAGACCGCGTCGAAGACCATCGTGCCGCCGTCGCAGATGGCGAGCGCGCTCGCCGCCCTGCACGTCAACGAAAACGCGAAACAGCCGGGTGTGGTCGTGATCGTCGGCGCGGTGGCGGAAAATTCGATTCACGCCGCGTCGATCCGCAACGCCGCTTCGACGTTCGCGGCCGCCAACGGCGCGTCGCTGTGCCGCATTCCGCAAGGCGCGAACGCCGTCGGTCTCGCGCGTGCAGGCGTGCTGCCGACCGCGCGCGATGCGCAGGCGATGCTCGCCGATCCGCGCAAAGCTTATCTCGTGTACGGCATCGAACCGGGCCTGGACTTCGCCGATCAAGCGCGCGCGCTGAAAGCTTTGGGCGCGGCGCAGGTCGTCGCGTTCAGCCAGTTCGCGTGTCGCTCCACGCGTCGGGTCGCCGATGTGATTGTGCCGATCGGCGCGTTGCCCGAAATCGACGCGACGCTGACGAATCTCGATGGTCTCGACCAGCGCACCAGCGTCGGCGGCAAATCGCCGGGCGAGGCGCGTCCGGGTTGGCGCGTGTTGCGCGCGTTGGGCGCACAGATGAACGCAGCGGGCTTCGACTTCACCGATTTGGCCGGGCTGCGCGCATCGCTCGCGTCGCGCGCGGTGTCGGTCTCGGCATCCGCTGCGCAACAGCAGACGGGCTTGCCCCCGTCGAACGAGAGCCTCGAACTCGCCGTGTCTCCCGCGATCTATCGCGTCGATGCGGTCACGCGTCGCGCCGCCGCGCTGCAGGGGCATCCGCTCAACGCCGGGCCGCGCATCGTGCTGCATTCGGCGGATGCTGCGGCGGCTTCGCTCGCGGCCGGTGCGATGGCGAAGGTCGATAACGGCGTCGGCGCCGCGACGCTGCAAGTCGTGGTCGACGATCGCGTCGCGCGCGGAGTCGCGTGGGTCGAGTCCGGATACGGTCCGACGGCGGCGCTCGGCGCGGGTCGCGTTCGCGTGGCGGGGGTGGCCTGATGGAGATGTTGTTCGACTCGTTCCGCGACTGGTTGCTCGCCTACGGCACCGCCGGCGCGCTGGCGTGGATCGTGCTGAAGATTCTGGCCATCGCCGTGCCGGTCATCGTCAGCGTGGCGTTCTACGTGGTGTGGGAACGCAAGCTGATCGGCTGGATGCACGTGCGCCACGGGCCGATGTACGTGGGCTGGGGCGTGCTGCAAGCCTTCGCCGACGTGTTCAAGCTGCTGTTCAAGGAAGTGCTGCAGCCGTCGAGCGCGAACAAACCGCTGTTCATCCTCGCGCCGATGATCGCGCTGGTGCCGGCGTTCGCGGCGTGGGCGGTGGTGCCGTTCGACGCGAAGCTGGTGCTGTCGAACGCGAACGCGGGGTTGCTGTATCTGCTCGCGATGACCTCGCTCGGCGTGTACGGCGTCATCATCGCCGGCTGGGCCTCGAACTCGAAGTACGCCTTCCTCGGTGCGCTGCGCGCCTCGGCCCAGATGGTGAGCTACGAGATCGCGATGGGCTTCGCGCTGGTGGTGGTGCTCATGGTGTCCGGCTCTCTCAACATGACCGAAATCGTCATGGGCCAGGCCAAGGG
>SSGH01000036.1 GCA_008015835.1 Lysobacter sp. | reverse complement strand
CGATACGCGAACATATCCAGCGCGGAACGCATGAAATCCGACGCCACCCACGCATGCGGCAAATCGCCGAGGAAAAACGGCTTGCGCGGCGTGCGCGAGACCACTTCGCCCCATTGGTTCCAGCCGCGCGGGGCGCGATCGTCGAAGAAAAAGCGCACCCCTTCCCACGCGCGATCGCGCCAACCCAGGCGCACGAACGCGCCGACGTTGCGCCATTCGTAAGGCGTGTAGTCTTTCCACTCGCGCCGGCCGTCGCGGCGCTGCACGAACTCGCGCCAATAGCGTTCGAAGGTGTTGCGCAGCAGGTCCTGCGGCAGGCGATGCTGCTCGCCGCCGGGCGCCAACGCGATCGTGGTCGAGGTCGGGTCGAAATCGCCGAGTTCCGCCGCGCCGGGCAAGTAATCGATCCCATGACGGCGCGCGGCCGCACGCAGCGAATCGTCGAAATCGTTGCGGAATTCGTCCCGGGCCGCGGCCATGCGCACGGCGTCTTCGCGTTCGCCCAATCGCTCGGCGATCCACACCGCATCCTTGTAACCGCGCAGCGCCCAGGCGTTGTCCCAGTACGAATGCATCGGTTTCGCCGAATAGCCTTCGTGGCTGATCGAGGCCGGCATCATCCCGTAGAACGCAGGATTGATCGCGCGATTGGCTTCGGTGCGTTCGCTGGCGCGCAAGGTCTCCATGTAGTCGAACGCGCCGCGCACATGCGGCCACATGCGGCGCACGAAGGCCTCGTCGCCGGTATGGCGGGCGTAATCGGCGATCGCGAAAATCAATTCGCCGTGGCTGTCGTTTTCCGGCACCGGGTCGCTGCCGCGATCGTCCACGCAGCACGGCACTTTGCCGTTGTCGAACTGGAACGGCGCGTACCAGTCCAGATATTCGCGCACCGCATCCTCGCGCCCCATACGCAGCAAGCCTTCGGCGATCATCGCGCCGTCGCGGATCCAACTGCGCCCATACGAACGCGTGCCCGGCTGCAAACGCGGGCCGACGCGCGAGATCAATTGATGCGCGAGCGAGGTGCGCAAGGTATCGACCAGCGCCTGCCCTTCCTCGGGCACGACGAAGCGAACGCCGTCGAGTTTGGCGCGCCAGTCTTCGGCGACGGCGGCCTGTCGCGCCTCCGCAGAGCACGGCATCCCGTCCTCGCAGAACGCATCGCCCGTCAACGGCAGCATCAGCGCGACCTCGCGGGTTTCTCCAGGCGCCAAACGCCAGCGATACAACAGCGCGCCGGAAGCGAGGCCGGTCGGATCCTCGGCGAAGCGCGCGGTCGGCGCATCGTTCGCTGCGAGATGCGCGCTGGCCATGCCGGCGTCGAACGCGGTGGCGAACGAAGCGGCCGGCGGCTGGGTCGAAAACGCGCGCGCCCGGCCGTTGACGCGCACGACGCCATCGTCGTCGATGGCGAGCGCGTCGATCCGGCTGACGCCGCCGGTGGTGTTGAGGAACTGGCTCGGCGGATTCACCTGGAACGGCTGCACCGCGAGCGCGAGCGTGTACTCCCGCGCGGTCGCGCCCGGGTTGCGCAGGCTGTAGCGCACGATCATCGATGTGCGCGCGCCGGACGAATCCCGATGCGCGAAGGCCGTGGTGCGCAGCGCCGCGTCGGGATGCGTCCATTCGACGGTCGGAATCGGCAGGTAACCGTCCTGCAGCGTTTGCGAGGCGGCGACATCCGCCCAACTCAGCAAGGTGTCGTCGACCCGCACGAACGGCTCGATGCTGAAGCCGGCCTTCCCCGCTTCGACCGCGCCGTCTTCGCCGATCAAGCCCTGCTCGGTGCCGCCATCGACGCCGAGGATCGTCCAATACGCTTGTTCGCCGCTGAAACCGCGCGGAAAGCGGCCGCGCGGTTGGTCTTTCGCCACCGAGGCGACGAAGTCGTTCGGCGTCGCGGCGAAGGCTAGAGGTTCGATCAGAACGTCGGCGAGCGCGACCTCGCTCGGCGCGGCGCCACGAGTTTCGATCGCGACAAAGCGCGCTTCGGATTCCGGCGTCGCGATCCAATCGCGTCCGCCGTCGCTACCGACGACGTCGCGCAGCGTGCGCCAGGTTCGACCGTCCTCCGAGGCCAGCACCGCATACGTCAGCGGGTGCGCATTCGGCGCCCAGTCCAAGCGCAGACCGCCGAATTCGGTCGCGGCGCCGAGGTCCAGCGTCAGCCGCTGCGGCGCGCGTCCGGCGGACCACGTCGTCGTCGCATCGCCGTCGATCGCGTTGGCGGCGTCGCGAGTCTTGATCGACGCCTGCGCCGAAACGATCCGCGGCGTCGCGACATCGGGCGGCAGCGCGGAAAAGCGCAGATCGTCGAAGCACACGCGTCCCTTCCCGCCCGCGCTGTTGTTCAATGTGAATTCGAGTTTCGCGCTGGCGCGGAGCGTGGCGTCCGGACTCGGCCCCCAGGCTTTGCCGATGTGCCGTTTCTTGTAACGCACGTGCGTCCACTCGGTGGGAAACGCGTATTTCGGCCGGTTGACCCACCACACGTTATCGCCGCTGGCATCGACCAATTTGAACTGTAGATCGTTCGCGGGCGACGCGCCGCGCAGCGCGAAATCGAAACGATAGTTCTCGGGATACTCGATGGCGATGTCGCGCTGCATCCCGACATAGCCCGACACGCCGTTGAAGTCGTAATCCAAGCACAGTGCATCGCCTTCGTCACGGATCGTGCCGCTCACTTGCGTGGAGGCGATCACGCGCCAGGGAGCAGGGTCGGAGAAATCGTCGAGAACCGTCGTCATGTCTTTCGCGTGCGCCGATACGGCGGCGAGCAGAAGAAACGGCGGTAAGCATTTAGGCAGGTGTCTCATCGATGGTTCTCTTATCGACACTATTTCGGATCAAGACCAAGCGAGCGGAAAAATTCGCATTGAGATTCGTTCGGACGGGGGCGTTTCGCTCCCTTTCGCGAACCCATGGAGAGGGTCAGGGAGAGGATCTGGGAGAGGCGACGACAGCGTCTTCCGCGCTACCCCCTCCCAACCTCCCCCTGCGCTGCGCGCAAGGGGAGGCGCAGCGGACTTGCGACCGCGCGCGCGGGTGGCGCGCAGCACTCCATATGCCATCCATGGCGCAGCATGTCGCACTGCGGATGGCCCAGCCCGTGCATCCTTGCACGAGCATTCGCGGCCACGCGCGCCGGTGGCGCACAAGCGTGGCCGCTCATCCTTTGACGCTGCCCAACAGCAGGCCCTGGATGTAGTAACGCTGCAAAGCCAGAAACAACGCCAGCACCGGCAACACGGTGAGCACCGCGCCGGCCATCATCATTTCGACATCCTGGATGTGTTCGCGCGACAGCGAGGCCAAGGCGACCGGCAAGGTGTAATTGGATTGATCGGTCAACACGATCAGCGGCCACATGAAGTCGTTCCACGTGCCCATGAACGTGAAGATCGCCAGCGTCACCAACACCGGCTTGAGCATCGGCAGCACGATCCGCCAAAAGATCAGCCATTCGCCCGCGCCGTCGATGCGCGCGGCTTCCATCAGCTCGTCGGGAATCGAGCGCGCGTACTGGCGCACCAGGAAAATCCCGAAGACCGAGGCCAGTCCGGGCACCACCACGCCCGCGAAGCTGTTGACCAAACCCATCTGCTTGAGCATCAAGAACAGCGGCAACATCGCCACCTGCGACGGAATCACCAGCGCCGCCAACAGCGCTTTGAAGATGCGTTCGCGGCCGGCGAAACGCAGTTTGGCGAAGGCGTAACCGGCCATGGCGTTGACGATCAACGACAGCAGCGTGGTCGCGATCGAAACGATCACGCTGTTCAGGAAATATCCGCCCATGCCGATGCGCTCGAACAGCGCGCGATAGTTGTCCAGCGTCGGCGCGGACGGCAGCAGCGGCGGCGGGAAACGGCTGGCGCCGCCGGCGGGCATGAACGAGACCGACAGCATCCACAGCAACGGCGCGAGGCTGAGCGCGGTCAACGCGATCAAACCCGCATGCACCAAGGCGGAGTGCGCGCGGGACTCGCCGACGATGCGCGCGGCGCTCATACCAAGCCCTTCTTGCGGCCGAACCGCATCATCAGCGTGGTCACCGCGAAAATGATCAGGAACAGCAGGAACGCCACCGCCGACGCGCGACCGAGGTTCCACCAGCGGAAGCCTTCCTCGAACATGAAATACAGCACGCTGACTGTGCTCTGCAACGGGTCGCCGCGGGTCATCACGTAAGGTTCGGCGAACAATTGGAAGTAGCCGGCGACGGTGATCACGCCGACCACCATCAACACCGGGCCGAGCATCGGCAGCGTGATGTGCCAGAACTGCCGCCGACGCGAAGCGCCGTCGATGCGCGCGGCCTCGTACAGGTCTTGCGGAATCGCCTGCAGACCGGCGAGGAAGATCACCATGTTGTAGCCGAAGTTCTTCCACACCGCGAGCAGAATGATCGTCGGCATCGCCCAGCGCGGGTCGCCCAGCCAATCCACCGGCGCGATGCCGAAAAATCCGAGCGTCCAATTCACCAGACCGTAGCTGGTGTGGAACAAATACCGCCAGATCACCGCGACGGCCACCAAGGTCGTCACCACCGGCGCGAAGAGCGCGGTGCGGAAGAATGCGCGAAACCGCGCGACCGGCGCGTTCAGCAGCAGCGCGGCGCCGAGCGAGACGCCGATCGAGAGCGGCACGCCGACGAGTACGAAATAGAAAGTATTGCCCAGCGATTTCCAGAATAGCGGCGTGCGCAGCAGTTCCGCGTAGTTATCGAACCCGACGAAACGCAGATTCTTCCAATCGGCCAAGGCGTACAGATCGAAATCGCTGAGGCTCAGCAGCAGCGCCGCGAACACCGGCAGCCCGAAGAAGACGGTCAGGACCGCCAACGCGGGTCCGGCGAACATCCAGCCGGCGAACGAAGGTTTCATGGCGCGGCGCTAGCCGGTGCGGCGGGTTCGCGGGACTGATTCGCTTCCGCGCGCTGCGCCATCACCCAGCGCCGTTTTTCGAGAATCGCATCGACGGTCGCGTTCAAGTCGCGCACGGCGCGGTCCTGCGACTGACCACCGCGCACCACGCGCTCGCTGGCGAGCCGCATTTCTTGCACGATGCGCTCCCACTCCATCACTTTCGGCGTGGGCTTCACGCGTTCGAGCTGATCGCGGAACGCCGCCGCATATGGATCGTCGCGCAGCGCGTGGTCGTCCCAGGTACTGCGGCGCGGCGGCAGGTCGCCGATCTCGGCGTGGAACTTGCGCTGCACGTCGGGTCGCGACAGATACTCCACGAACAGCCACGCCTCGCGTTTACGCGGCGAATTTCGGAACAGCACCAGACTGGTGCCGCCCGCGATGCCCGCGCCCAAACCGCTCGGGCCGGGCAACGGCGCGGTGCCCCAGACGTCTTCCAGGCCTTTCGGCGCACGCTTACGGAATTCGCGGATATTCCAGGGGCCGGACACGTAGAACACGAACAGACCATTGAAGAACTCGTCCCAGACGTTCGAAATCTGGGTTTCCGACATCGGCGGCGCCCAGTCGTTTTCGAACATGCCGACGTAATACGCCAGCGCACGACGAAAACCGGGGCTCGTCAGATTGCCGCGGCCATCGTCGCGCAGCAGCGAGTCGTCCTGCTGCAGCGCCAACGACAGCAGTTGCTCGAATTCGTTGAGCGGCAACAAAATGGCGTAGCGATCTTTGCCGCGCTGCCGCTTGATCGCGGCCATCGCCGCGCTCCACTCGGCCCATGTCTTGGGCGGCGCGTCGTAGCCGGCGGCGGCCAGCAAATCCTTGCGGTAGAACATCAATCGGGTATCGACGTACCACGGCACGCCGTAAGTGACACCATCGATCACGTTGGTGTCCCAAATCCCCTCGAAATAGTCGCGACGATCGACGATCTTCGAGGCCGCGACATCGCGATCCAGCGGCGCCAATGCGTTCAGTTCGGCGAATTCCGGCACCCAGGTGTTGCCGAGTTGGCACACGTCGGGCAAGGCATCGGCGGCATAGGCGGTCAGCAATTTCTCGTGCGCCGCGGACCAGGGCACTTGCTGCACTTCGACCCGCAGGCCCGGATGTTCGCGTTCGAACGCCGGGATCAAAGCGCCGACCACTTCCGCCTCGCGGCCCATCGCCCAAAAGCGAATCGTCGTGCGCTCCTCGGCGGGGCGACAACTCGCCAGCAGCGAAATCGCGAAGACGAGAGCGAGGCAACGACGCATGCCGCCAGCTTACCGCGATGTCGGCGACGACACGTCGAGCCAGCCGCCTTCGAAACCCGCGCGCTGCAGGCCGCGGCGAACGTACGGATTACGCTTCATCACATCCCATACGAACCCATCGCGATGATTGGCGATCATCGCGAGAATCGGGCCCTGATCGATGCCCAGATAGTCGCCGGCGAACCAGCCTTTGCCCGGGACGACCTTGCCGGTCGCGACCGGCACGCCGTACTCGAAGCTGGGATTGAAGGCGTCCAAAAAGCCGTAGCGGCCGTACAGATCGTCGCCATAATCGCGACGCATCGCTTGCGCCGCCGGAATCGCGATCTCCGGCGCGAACGCGATCGACGCCACGGCGGCGGTCGGCGCGATCGTGCCGTCGTCGAAAACGTCGACCAAGCCCGCGCCGCGCGCGCTGTAGGCGCGGAATTCGCGCGGTTCGCCCGCGTAGGATTGCTTCGTATGCTGCGGCCCGTCGCAAGCGGTCAGGCCCCAGATCGATGCGCTGTAGCCTTTCCAGCCCATCGGATTCGCGATGGCGTACTCGCGCTGCGCATAGGCGGCGCGGCGGCTGTTCTCGAAGTAATCCAAACCGCGTTCGCGCATGTAGGCATCGCGAATCCCCCGATAGTCGATCCAAACATGGCTGTATTGATGTCCGAACAGCGGCCCGAACGCCAAATGTTCGTGGCCGCGATACTCGCCCCAACTGCGGCCATAGGTCGAGGTCCACGCGTTCCAGGCCTCCGGCGCGACGGGGTGCGTGGGCGATCCCAGCGCCAACACGTACACCAGCATCGCTTCGTTGTAGCCGTGCCAGTCGTTGTCGATGAAGCCTTTTTCCGGGTGCCAACCCATCCCGACCAGCGGCGGACGCGGCTGCATCCAGGTCCATTCCACGCGGCGGTACAGGGCGTCGGCGATTTCGCGGATCTCGCGCTCGCGCGGATCGTCGCGATCGTAATAGCTCTGGGCGAACAGCACGCCCATCATCATCAAGCCCGTATCCACGCTCGACAGCTCGACCCAAGCGCCGAAGCGACGCCCTTCGCGCATATCGAGAAAGTGGTAGTAGAAACCGCGATAACCCGCACGGCCCTCGGCTTCCGGCCCCATCGGCGCATCGCGCAGAAAACGCAGCGTGACCAGCGTGCGTTCCGTCGCTTGTTCGCGCGCGATCCAACCGCGTTCGACGCCGATCGGATAGGCCGTCAGCGCGAAACCGATCGCGGCGACGCTGGAGAACGGCTGCGCGGGATAACGATCGGGCGCGAGACCCGTGCGCGCGTCGGTCGTTTCCCAAAAATAATCGAAGGTACGGCGCTCGATCTCCTCGATGTCCGCCGGCAATGCGCGCGGCGTGGAGGAAGTAGAGACCGCCGGTGCGGAGGTCGCCGACGGGGGGACATGGCGGCAACTCGCGATGAGGGCGAGGAAGAGGCACACCCCCATCCCGGCGGCGAAACGGAAGATCATGGGGCGAATCGCGCGAATCGGTAAGCGAGACAAACGCATCTCCTGCGTGCGGGGGAGCGCCCCGATACGCCGCGCGGACACGGCATATCGGGGCCGATCGATCACCAACTGAAGCCGAGCGAGACCTTGAACATCCGCGGCGGCCACACGGTGCCGTTACCGCTGCGACGACCGAAGTTCGGATTCGCGCTTCCGGGACCGCCGCGCCAGGTGTCGTAGTCGGTGAAGTTGCGCCAATTGAACACGTTGAAGACGTCGCCGCGGACGTAGAACTTGATGCCCGCGCCCGTATCCCAGTCCTTACGCACCGCGACATCCAACTGCTTGAAGCCGATGCCCTCGCTCGAGGTGTACGGATCGAAGAAACAGTTGTCGGAACTCGGCGCGTCGTAGCAGTTCAGCGCTTCTTTCGGCGTCGGGCTGGCCAAGGTCAGCTTCCCGGATAACGTGAAGCCGCCGATGCCGTAGATGCCGGTGCCGACTAAGCGGTGCTTCGAGATTCCGAGCGAACGCGTGAAGGGCTGACCTTGCTGACCGGAGTAATCGAACAGGTAGTGCTCGTCGGAGTTCGCGGCGTTGTTGCGATTCTCTTCGGCGTCGCTGTAGGTGTAGGCCAGGGTGAAGCCCCAAGGCGACGCTTTGCTGTACGGCTTCTCCAGCGAGAACAACAGCGAATTCAGCCTCGTCTCGATGCCGTTGTCGGCGAGGATCAAGGTGCCGAAGCCCGGAATCGGGAAGCCCCAAGGCTGATTGCCCCAGGTCGCGCCCGTCCTCGTCGGATCGCGGAAACTGCCGTCCGGCCAGCGATTGCCGAGCGAGAACTGGATACCGTCGTAGCTGCGGATATGCACGAACGCGACCGACGAGCTCCAATCGTTGTCCATCACCTTGAACACGTTGCGCATGCCGATGCTGAACTGATCGGAATACGGAGTTTTGATGTCGTTGTTGATCAAATTGACTTCGGCGCCGAGATTCGGGTTCGCGGCGGCCAAAGCATAGAGCGCAGCTGGGTCGAGGTAACTCGCATTCCAAGTCAAGCACCTTCCTGTCCCGACCGTACACGGGTGGTCCAGCGTATTGAAGTCGTATGCATATCTCGGAAAGGTACTCTTGGATTGCTCCAACGCGATGTAATCGAACAAATTGCGATCATAGGAACGGCCCGCGCCACCGAAGATCACATGACGCTCATCGGCGAAAAGGTCATACGAGAAGCCGAGTCTGGGCTGCCATGCGCCCTTGAACGCGCTGCGATTACCGCCGCTGCTGATGTAGTCCTCAATGTCGTAATCCACGTTCGGGCCATGGATGTTCGACCAACCGCGCAGCGCCGTCACCACGTTCGCGGGGGTAACATAGTTCTCGAATCCCGGGCTGCGTTCGTAGTCGTAGCGCAGACCGAGATTCAGCGTCAATTTGTCGTTGACTTCCCAGTCGTCCTGGAAATAAACGCCATACTGCTTGTTACTCGACTTGATGTTGCGGCTCGGCGAACCCGGCAACTGCGCGCCGAATTCGACGCGGAACGGGACGAACGTCGCCAACGAGGTCCGGCCGGCATCGATATTCTCGAGATAGTCCACGCGGTATTGCGGGTTATAGGGTTGCTGCTCGAACGCGTTGATCTCGACGGACTTGTACTTGAAGCCCATTTTCATCGTATGGCGATCGATGCCCGTAAACGTGAAGTCGTCTTGAAACGAATAGCCTTGCTGACCTTTGTCCTGGAAGTCCTGGCCGCCGCCGATGTTGAGAATCGGATTACCGGTTGTATTGCCGTTGCGGGTATTGACGATCTGATAACCCGGCCCGATCGTGATCGGCTCAGGGTTCCAGGCATCGTCTTCCGACGTCAGATGCATATCGTTCAGCCAATTGGCCCCGCTCCACTGCCAACGCAGATCCAGACGCGTGCTGTTGTTGGTTTTGCTGCTGCCGTAGCTGGGCACATTCGGACCGTCACCGATACCGGTCAATTCTTCCTCGACGCGACGCTTCGCGGAGAATTCAACGAGATGATTATCGTTCGCTTGCCAAGTCAATTTTCCAAAATACATGTCCTGTTCGAAGGGCGGCGAAACGCCTCCCAAATATGACGACAACTCAGGCGTCAAGAGCGCTGCATCGAACGAACGATCGCCGACGCGCACATCTCGAGGCCGCTCGATGTCCTTCGCTTCGTACGCGACATAGAAGAAGAGTTTGTCTTGCAGAATCGGGCCGCCGTACGACACACCGTACTGTTCTTCGCTAGACGGCACTTTACGTCCGTTCTTTTCCTCCTCGAATCTGGCGGACCGCATCTTGTTCGTCGTGTAATCCCAGAAGAATTGTCCCTGGAATTCGTTGGTGCCAGAGCGCGTGACCGCGGTGACGGCGGCGCTGCTGATTTGGTCGTACTCGGCCTTGTAGTTCGACGAAATGACTTTGTACTCGCCGATCGCCAACTGCGGGAAAGGATTGCCGCTGGAAGAATCCTGGCCGCTGACGCCGCCCTTCAGCACATAGTTCTTCTGGCCGACGCCGTCGATGAACACATTGATGCCGTTGGAGTTCTGCGCGCCGCCGCGCAGTTTGGTCGACCCGTCCGAATTGGTCTCGAAGATCATGCCCGGCACGGTGTCGGCGAAGGCCAGGAAGTTGCGCGACGCCTGCGGCAACGCTTCGATCTGGCGCTGCGACACGTAGGTCGCGACTTCGGAGGTCTTGGCTTCTTTCAGCACCGGCGCGGTGACGACGATGGTTTCCAGATCGCCCTCGGCGGCGGCCTCGCCGCTGCCCTGCGCATCGAACGTCACCGTCTCGCCCACGCGCAGGGTCACGTCGCGGTTGATGGTCTCGCCGCCGGATTCGACGGTGATGCGATACGTGCCCGGCGGCAGGCCGATCAAGGTGTACGCGCCGCCCTCGCCCGCCGCCACGCTGCGGCTGAAGCCGGTCGCGACGTTGGTGGCGGTGATCTTGGCGTCGGCCGAAGCCTGACCGCGCACGGTCGCGCCGGTGGACTGGGCGAAAACGGTCGGAACGCTGAAAAGCAAGCAACTGGCGAGCGCGCAACTCAGAAGCGTGCGCTCCAAACGATGCGGCTTCTGTCGACGTGGTTGTTTCATGACTTCACCCCTCCCGAGGGCATGCTGATTTCTGATAATCGCTAGTTGTAAACGTTTACATCGCAACGCAAAAAAAAGCCCCTACGACTCGATCGCCTTCATGTCCGTTTTCCGCCGCCGCTTTCGCGCTTGGCGACGGCTCGCTTCCGATCCGGAACGCGTTCCTCGTTCGCGCCCTCATGCGGCTTGGCGACGCTCGATTCGCGCACGATCAGCTCCGGCGCTTGCGGCGACAGCCGTGCGCTCACGTCGAGGCCCTCCTGCAGCTCCAACAGCAGGCGCATGGCGTGCGCGCCCAATTCGTCGATCTTCACGCGCATCGTGGTCAACGACGGCACCACATAGCGCGCCAGCGGAATATCGTCGAAACCGGCCAGCGCGATGTCGTCCGGCACGCGGACGCCCGCCTGATTCAACGCGAACAAACAGCCCAACGCCATCATGTCGTTGGCCGCGAACACCGCCTGCGGGCGTTCGTCCGCGGCGAGCAAGGCCTGTCCCGCCAGATATCCCGACGCTTCGCTGAAATCGCCCGGCAGCACCCATGGCGCGAGCGTCGGGTCCGCCTCCGCCAGCGCATCGCGATAGCCGCGTTGGCGCTCGAAGGCGTCGAAATTGTTCGCAGGGCCGGCGACGAACGCGATACGGCGATGGCCGGCGCTCAACAGATGCTCGACCATCGTGCGCGCGCCGGAATAGTTGTCGATGCCGAACGCGATTTGCCCGGAGCGGCCCGGCTGCGAATTGATCAGCACCGCGGGCAGCGCGGCGAGATTCTCGCCGAGGAAATCCAGATCGCCCGCGTGCGGCGACATCACCAGCAGGCCGTCGACGCGGCCGCGCATCGCGCGCAGCGCGGAGGCTTGCTCTTCCGGATGGCCGTGATAGCTCGACACCAGCAAATGCAGCCCGCTTTCGCGCGCCACGTGATCGATGCCGCGCATCAATTCGGAGAAGAATTCGCCGTGCAGGTCGGGCAGCACCACGCCGATGGTGTGGGTGCGACGGCTGCTCAAACTGCGCGCGGCGTGATGCGGGCTGTAACGAAGTTCGCTGGCGACCGCGAGAACGCGGCGACGCACCGCATCGGTGACGTTGTCGTGACCGTTAAGCGCACGCGATACGGTCGCGACGGACACTTGCGCCGCTCGCGCCACATCTCGGATCGTCACAGTCGCCGTCATCGTCCGGTCGCCGTCGGGGGAACGCCGCACGCTGCGGCGGGGGCCAATGTAACCGTTTTCAAGAATCGATGTAAAGCGTCTATCGCAAGCAGGCGGGCGACGAAACGCATTTTCGTAACGAATTGATATTTCTGACAAAATCAGCACTTCGAGATACGCCGCGACTTGCTCGTTTCATGCTGCGTCGCAGCAATCGCACGCGCCGATGCGATCCGCGCCGTCGCGCGGGCTCGTCGAGACGCCCGCCGCAATACGCTCTCGCCGCCGGGCCTCGCGCTCGAACCTCACGCGAGGTCCGTCAGTCGCCCGCGATCGGCGGTTCGACGCGCATAGCGCGTTCTTGCGTCAGAATGATCGCACGCTCGGCGAGATCGATCCGTTCGACCGATCCGCTCGATCGCCCTCCCACGCACCGCCGCCCAGGATCGCCGAATGAAGCACCGCGCCTCGAACGCCATCGCCCTCACCATCGCTCTGGCGTCGCTGCTCGCCGGTTGCTCCAAACCCTCCGATGCGGACGTGACCACGGAGCTGAAGACCACGCTCGCGGCCAGTTGCGCGCAAACCGCCGGCAAGTCGGCGCAGAACATGCCGCCGGAAACCGTGCGCGAGTACTGCGACTGCTCCGCCGAAAAAACCGTGAGCTTGATGGGCGCCGCGCGCATCCGCGAAATCGCCGACGGCGATTCGCTGTCCGCCAACGATCAGCAACTGCTGCAGCAGGCCGGCACGAACTGCGCCGTCGTCGTGCTGCAAAAAATGCTGGAGCAGAAAGCCGCGGCGCAGTGAGCGCGCCCTCTCAACAGGGAAATCCCCAGCGATCTTTGTCAGTCGACGGTCGGCTCCGGCGCGCTCGCACGAATCGACAGCGCATGAATATCCGTCCGCATCAAATCGCCCAATGCGGCGTAGACCGCACGATGGCGCGCGACCGGCGTCATGCCGGCGAACGCGGCGCTGACGATGCGCACGCTGAAATGGCCGTGGCCCTGCGCCGCACCGGCGTGGCCGATGTGACGGTGGCTATCGTCGACGACGTCCAATTCGCTCGGCGCGAAGGCGGCCGTGAGCGCGGCGCGAATCGCGTCGACCCGCGACTCGCGCGGCAGCGGGCCGACGGGGAGCGCGAAGGTCGATTCGGAAGCGCTCACGGCAGCACCGCCTTGAACGGGCGCACCTCGACCCGCGCGTAGACGCCGGCCGCGACGTAGGGGTCGGCATCGGCCCAGGCGCGGGCGGCGGCGAGCGAGTCGAATTCGGCGATCACGATGCTGCCGCTGAAGCCGGCCGGGCCCGGGTCTTCGGCGTCGATCGCGGGACACGGCCCGGCGAGCAGCAGTCGGCCCTCGTCGCGCAGGGCGGTCAATCGGGCGAGATGCGCGGGCCGCGCGGCGAGGCGGCGATCCAGCGTCTGCGGCGCGTCGTAGCCTTCGATGGCGTACCACATGCGGGGCGTTCCGAAATGCGCGCGGCGCGCGGCGGCACAGGATACCAACGCCCCGGCGGCGCGACGCGTTCGCCGGCGATCCGCATGAACGCCGTCGTCGAGACGCCCCTCCCGGCTGGACAGCGAGCCGCGCAGGCCGTACTCTTGCGCCGCATCGGACCGTTCATCGGCCGGCTGCGGCGACGACGCAGAGAATCCAAACGATCGCCGCCCCCACCCGGCCCCGCATCATCGGGCCCGATTCCGTAACGTTCCGTCACGTCGTTCGCCCGCCATCGCCTGCGGCCCATTTGGCCGTGCGGTCGGTCGTCCGACGAGCGCTTCGATTCTCGCCCCGGCAGACGCCCGATCGCTTCGTCGATCGTCGCGTCGACGGCCGCATCGATCCGCAGCCGCCGATTCGCGTTCGGTCGCCCTCCGATCCGGTCATCGGGGGCATCCGCCGAGGTCGCGCACCGGGCCATCGCTCGGCTCGCGGCCGTCCGCCCACGGCTCGTTCGGGCGTTCGACCATTCGGCCCCTCCCTCGCGGGCACGGGGTCGCCAGCGCCTCGGAGCGCGCCCCACCTGCCAGTTCGCGTGTTGTCCCTTATGTCGTCGTGATGACCATCCAAACCGCGCCCGACGCGCTCGACGCGTCCGTTGATTCGACCGACGCCGTCGCGTCGTCGCCGCCATCCGCATCGCCGCAGGCCCCGCAGCAGCACGAAATGCCGCTGGCCATGGTGCTGGGCCAGCCGGTGCTGCAGATTCCGCAGGATCTCTACATCCCGCCGGACGCGTTGGAAATCATTCTCGAAGCCTTCGAGGGCCCGCTCGACCTGCTGCTGTACCTGATCCGCCGCCAGAACCTCGACATCCTGGACATCCCGGTCGCCGAGATCACCCGCCAGTACGTGCAGTACATCGACGTGATGCGCGAGATGCGCTTCGAGCTGGCGGCCGAGTATTTGGTCATGGCCGCGATCCTGGCCGAGATCAAATCCCGCATGCTGCTGCCCCGCCCGCCCAGCGACGAGGGGTTGGAAGACGACCCGCGCGCGGATTTGGTGCGCCGGCTGCAGGATTACGAACGCTTCAAACAGGCGGCGGAAGATCTGGACGCCCTGCCGCGCATGGACCGCGACACGGCGCCGGCCACGGCCTTCGTGCCGGACCGCGCCAGCGTCAAACTGCCGCCGCCGGTGCATCTGAAGGAAATGCTGCTGGCGCTGCACGACGTGCTCAAGCGCGCCGAATTGTTCACCGGCCACGCGATCAAGCGCGATGCCTTGAGCGTGCGGCAGCGGATGACCGACGTACTGGGCCGGCTCGCCGACGGCAGCTTCCATCGCTTCGAAAGCCTGTTCGAGCCGCGCGAAGGCAAACTGGGCGTGGTGGTGACCTTCCTGTCGATTCTCGAACTGGCGAAAGAGCGCCTGCTCGATATCGTGCAGGAACACCCCAATGACGTTCGCCAAGGCGAACGTCGGCCGAATGCGCCGATCTACGTGAAATCGTTGGCGACCCGCGACGGCGATCGCGATACAGGTCCGCTGCGCAGCGAATTCGACGAGGATGTCGAAGACTTCGACGACGCGGTCGAATCGCCCGCGGCATCGAACGCAGCCGGCTCGAACAAAGCCAGCTCGAACGCAGCCGGCTCAAACGAAGCCAGCTCGAACGCAGCGCGCCCGAACGACGCCGACGCCGCGAACGGCTCCGACGCGACGGGCCCGGCATGAGCCCCAGCGACACGAAACTCGACCCCGACTCCGCCGAACGCGGCGACGAGAACGGCGCAGACACGATCATCCCCGCGCACGAACGCCCCGCATCCGCGCACCACGCCCAGGCCGATCTCGCGACGGCCTCGGCCCACGAAGCCCCAACGGCCCATCGATCCATGGATCAACAGTTCATCACCCGTATCGTCGAAGCCGCGCTGCTCGCGGCCAACCAACCGCTGACCATCGCGCAACTGCGCGGTTTGTTCACGCTGGACGAACCCGCGCCGGACGGCGCCATCGAACAAGCGCTCACCGATCTGCGCAACGGCAGCGCCGAACGCGGCGTCGAGTTGGCCGAAACCGCGTCCGGCTACCGCTTCCAAGTGCAGGCCGATGTGCATGCCTGGGTCGCCCGGCTGTGGACCGAGCGCCAAACGAAATACACGCGCGCCACGCTGGAAACGCTCGCGATCATCGCGTATCGCCAGCCGATCACCCGCGGCGAAATCGAGCAAGTGCGCGGCGTGGCGGTCAGCAGCAACATCATCAAAGCGCTGGAAGAGCGCGAATGGATCCGCTCGGTGGGTCATCGCGACGTCCCGGGCCGCCCGGAATTGCTGGGCACGACCAAGACCTTCCTGGATTATTTCGGCCTGAAAAGCCTGGACCAATTGCCGCCGCTGTCCGAATTGAAGGATTTCGGCGAACTGGACCCGCAACTGCCTTTCGGCGGCATCGATCCGGACGGCACGAAAGCCGCCGCGTTGGCCGAAGCGATGGCCACCTCGGACACCATCGCCGCCGACGGCGTGGCGATGAGCGACGACCCGCCCAGCGACGATGACGACGGCGCCCACGACGACACCGACCTCGATACAACGCACGACAACGATCTCGACGACGCCTCGCACGACAGCGATGCCTCGCCCGAGCACGACACCTCCGACGAAGGCCGCGACGACATCGACGCGACCGACGCCCCCGAACACACCACGAACACCGCCCTCGTCGCCGACGACGACAGCACCGGAGCCTGATATGAAAAAAGAACACCCCGCCCGCACCCTTTCGCTCAAGCGCGAGAAGGACGCCCCCGCAGAAGCCGCGCGCTTGGAAGAGCGCCTGCACAAAGTACTGGCGCAGGCCGGCCTCGGTTCGCGCCGCGCGCTGGAACAGCGCATCGCCGACGGCATGGTCAAAGTCAACGGCGAAACCGCGCAAATCGGGATGAGCGTCAAAGGCGGCGACCGCATCGACATCGACGGCAAGACCTTCGTCGCCAGCGCCTTGACCGAACCGGCGCGCGTGCTGATCTACAACAAGCCCGAAGGCGAAGTCACCACCCGCGAAGATCCCGAAGGCCGCCCCACCATTTTCGAAGCGCTGCCGGTGCTGAAGGGCGCGCGCTGGATCGCGATCGGCCGCCTCGACATCAACACCACCGGCCTGCTGCTGCTCACCACCGACGGCGAATTGGCGAACGCGATGATGCATCCGTCGTTCGAGATCGAACGCGAGTATCTGTGCCGCGTGCGCGCGCCCGAAGGCGAGAACGACGTGTCCGACAAACTCGTCGACCGCCTGCGCCGCGGCGTGGCGCTGGAGGACGGCCCGGCGAAGTTCGACGACATCGAACGCATCGGCGGCACCAACATGCCCGACGACAGCCGCCACGATTGGTTCCGCGTGACCCTCAGCGAAGGCCGCAATCGCGAAGTGCGCCGGCTGTGGGAATCGCAGGGCTGCCAAGTCAGCCGGCTCAAGCGCATCCGCTACGGCGACGTGACGCTGCCGCAGCCGCTGCTGCGCGGCCAGAGCCAGGAACTGCCGCCGGCCCAGGTCGAAGCCCTGCGCAAAAAATCGAATCTGGAGGAAGGCCCGCCGCCGGCGCTGACGCTGCAGCCGGTGATCGGTCAGCGCAAAGCCGCGAAATCCACCGTGCACGTCGGCCGCGAAGGCCGCAGTCAGGCCTACGTCAACGGCCATAACACCGCCGACGAAGGCCGCGAACTGCGCCGTTTCGATCACGTTCGCGAAGACCGCGGCCGTTTCGGCAATAAAAAGAAGCGTGGCGACTTGACCGTCAGCGGCGAAGCCGCGGCGCGCCAGTCGCAGAACAAGCCGTTCAAACAACGCCCGCAGAAAGGCCCGAAGCCGCTGCCCGACGGCAATCCGGCCGCGTTCCGCACCTGGTACGTGCCCGAAGGCGTCGACACCGGCCCGACCGGCCATCGCAACGCCGATGCGCGCGGCCCCAAGAAACCGTACGCCAAGAAACCCTTCGCCAAGGGCCCCGGCGGCCAAGCCGGTTACGGCAAGCCGCGCAGCTACGGCGGCGACCAGACGGGCGGCCAAGGCTCCGCGTTCGGCGGCGAACAGCAAGGCGGCGGTTACGCCGGCCAAGGGCATCCGTACAAACGCCGCGGCCGTAGCCAAGCCGGGCAAGGCGCCCCAGGCCAAGGCGGCGGCTATCGCGGCGATGCGCAGCCGGGTTACGGCGGCGATCAAGCCGGCCCCGGCGGCCGTCGCGCGCGCGGCCCCGCGCCGCAGGGCGCGAAACCCGCACGACCAGCGCGGCCCTACGGCCACCCCGGCGGCGCGCCGAGCTTCCCGTCCGATCATGCCGGCGGCGGCTACACGCCCTTCGGCGATCAACCGCCGCGCGGCCCCCGCGGCCCACGCCCGCAAGGCCCGGGCGGCAACAAATTCGGCGGGCCGAAACCCGGCGGCAACAAATTCGGCGGCCCGAAACCGGCGAGTCGCGGCCCGGGCGGCCCGCGTCCCGCGGGTCCGCGCCCGGCGGGCCCCCGCCCCGGCGGCCGTGGCCCCGGCCCTCGCGGTCCGCGAGGCGGTGGGTTTCAGGGCGGTTGATCTCGCTTAAACACGATTCGCTGCGCTCGTGATCAAAGCCTTGATCGACAAAGTCTTGCGCCGGTCGTCGAAACCGACCGTTTCGACGCCGCCGCACAATGCGAGTCCGCTCGTCGAAGACGATGGCTCGACGCGGTTCGGCCGTTGGCTCGCGGCCGACGACCCGGACAACCCATTCGGCATCGAAGGCTTCGATTGCCGAGTCTTCACGCAATCGATGCTGTCCACCACGAGCGACCCGCGCATCGCCGAGTCGTTTCTCGCGGAACGCCAACGGCTCGTCATCGACGATCCGGCCGTGCTGCCCGAAGGCGCGACGGAAGCCGCATGCGCCCTGTCGTACGCCTACCGCGGCGAGGTCGAGGATGGCGCCTTGTGCAAAGCATCGACGATGGAAGAGAAGTGGGACATTTATCTTCGCGACGATCGTTTGTATTTCTGCCGCAGTTGGACCGGGCAGCCGGTGTTCGTCGGCGCGTTCACGCACCGCGACGAGACGATTTCGATCGATCGCATCTGGACCTCGGGCGCGCAGGACTTCTCGATCCGACAAATCGACTATTTGATTCGCAGCCACCTGTTCCGAACACCGGCGGCGCACCCGCTCCCCGACGATTTGCCGCGCGAACCGCACGCCATCGCATCGTATTCGTTCTCGCAGTACGGCAAACGCTGCGGGTTCGGAGTCTACGGCGATACGACGCGGATATCGTTCCGAATTTGAAACGCGTATCGCCGCGTTATCCGATCCACCCGAAGCCGTGACCAACGGCCTGCCTTCATGAGCCCTTCCTATCCCAAGAGAACACCAGCGGCACTACGTTACCGTCCGGGCAAAGCCCATCGTATTCATTACGAGATGATCCTGCACGGATACCTGCAAGCCATCGCCTCCCTCGACGGCGATTTTCACGACCATCGAATGAGTGCGCGCCTCGTCGCGAAACGGGGCCGCTCGCTAGAAGAAGCGTTGCGCCGACACCTCGCGAAGTTTCAGGTTCGCATTCTCTCCATCTCCGCCGAAAAGCACTGGACCGCCGTCGAGGATTTTCTCGCCGAAGAGTGCCTGATTTCACCGTTTCGAGGCGCTATCGATCATCGACATCCGGACGTATTGGACACCAAGAGCGGCGTCTGCTTCGAGGCGACCGACTACGTCATGTTCATCGCCAAAGACATGAACCCAGACGGCTGCCGATACGTCGTGCTATCGGATGAAACATCCGTTAGGTACACCGGCTGCGCTGTCGAATACGAGCGCGATTTTTTGTGGATCGACAGCATTCATCGTAGACCGATCCCGATGAGCGTCCCCCCGAGTATGTGAGCCCCGACTTCACACAGCCGCCACACTCCACCCGCACAACCCCGCGACACTGGCTCCGTCGAACCATACGGAGCCGTCATGGCCGCGCAACTCGAACGCGAATTCGATCTGGTGATCGTCGGGGCCAGTTTCGCTGGCGCCGCGTGCGCCATCGCCGCCGCGCAGTACGGGCTGCGAGTGTGCGTGCTGGAGCGCAAGCGCGACCCCGGTCTGAAGCTGCACACCACCGGCATCGTGGTGAAGGAAGCCGCCGAGCGCACGTGGCTGAGCCGTGCGCCGGAGGCGCTGACGCGTCGCATCGACCGCGTGCGGCTGTACGCGCCGAATCTGCGCGATCTGGATCTGCGCGTGCCGGATTACTACTTCCTCACCACCGACACGCCGAATCTGATGCGTTGGCTGGCCGACGAGATGGTCGCGCAGGGCGTCGATCTGCGTCTGATGCAGCCCTTCACCGACGCCGACTACGAACACGGGCGTTGGCGGCTACCCGGCATCGGCCGCACGCCGTGGCTGGTCGGCGCGGACGGCGCGAAATCGCGCGTCGCGCAGCGCGCGGGGCTCGGCCGCGTGCGCGATTTTCTATACGGCGTCGAGCACGAGTTCGAAGGGCTGCAGCTCGCCGACCCCGAGGCGCTGCACTGCTTCGTGAGCCGCGAATTGGCGCCGGGCTACATCGGTTGGGCCACGCAGAACCCCACCGGCGTGCAGTTCGGGCTCGCGTTCCGGCATCGCGCGTCGCGCACAGGCATGCCGGATATCGAAACGCTGCGCGCACGCGTGGGCCGCACGCTCGGTATCCCGTCGAATCTCGCGCCCAGCGCGGTGCGCGCCGGTTTGATCCCCTGCGGCGGACCGGTCGAGCCTCTGGCCGGCCCCGGCGTGATCCTCACCGGCGACGCGGCCGGCATCGTCTCGCCGGTCACCGCGGGCGGCATCCATTCGGCGTGGCAGCACGGCTGGCGCGTCGGCGAAGCGGTGGCGCGGCATCTGCGCGACGGCGGCCCCTCGCCCGCCGCGATCGCCGAACGCGCGGCGCCGCGCTATCGTGTCAAACGCGCGCTGCGCTGGGCGTTCGATCGCTTCCAGATGGATTGGCCGTTCGACCTGATGCTCGGCACCGCGCCGATGCGCTGGGCGGCCGAGCGCGTGTACTTCGGGCGAGGCGCGCGCGCATGAATGCTCGGATGAATGCGCGCATCGACGCCCTGCCGCGCGATCCGTGGCGTTTTCGCACCTTTTGGCAGCAGACGATCCGGCAACGCGCGTTCTGGCGGCATGCGTTGCGCGTGCTCGCATTCCTGCTGTGCGCGCACGCGATCGTCGCCGCATCGCTCGCGCCGATTTTCGGGCTGTTGACTGCGGTGGTGTACGTGGCCGTTCCGCCGATGGCGAGCATCGCCGCCTACGACGCGATCCAAGGCGCGCCCGTGTTCGCGGCGCTGTGCGGGGCGCTGGCGCTCGTCGCGGCCGGAACGCTGTGGCCGCTGGCGAGAGCCGTCGCCGCCGAAGTGCCGTTGTTGGCGCGCACGCTCGCGCTGTTGGCGCTCGCGATCTGGGTGCCGACGCTGTCGGCGGAAAGCCTGCGCTGGGCGTTGATGCAGCACGAAATTCTGCAGGCGCAGCCGCAGTGCCATGGCGAAAGAACCTTGATGGCGTCGCTGCGCGCGCGCAACGCGTTTTTGGCCGACTTCGACCACGGCCCATCGCCGCACGCCTGGATGCTGAAAGACGGCGAGATGCGCTTGTGGAGCTATCGCCGCTTGCGTTTCGAGGCGGCGCCCGACTGGCGCGGCGGGGCGCTGGATTGCCGAACCGCCGCGAATCTCGCCGACCTGTTCGCCGGTCAACGTTGGTGAGCGCACCGGTGAAGGTGGAGGCGAACGTTTAGCCGAGGTCTTAAACGAACGCCGACGCGATCGGAGTCGGCGTTCGAGAGTCACAGTCGTCGCGCGAGCGAACGCTTAGCGGCTGCCCGCCGGCACCGCTTTGTTGCAGCCTTGATTGATCAGATCGTTGTCGTCGAACGCCAGATCGAGATTGCGCGAATACTGCTGATATTTGTTGTAGATCACGGCCAAGCAGCTCAAACGCGCCTGATCGTCGCGGCCTTCGCCCGTCGGCGCCGGGCCGGGCCCCATCCGATCGAGCGCTTCGGCGCCGTCTTCGGATTTATAGAACTCTTCCCATCCGTCCGGGCATTGCCCGTAGTCGCCCATCTGCGGATAGCAGCGCATGATGCCTTCGTCCGGGTCGGGCGGAATATCCAGGCCGCCGGTCGCTTCGATCAAGCAATACGGATGCTTGGCGATTTTCAGCGGGCTGGTCAAAAACTTGATGACGAATTGCTTCGTCGTGCGACGAATCACCGACACCGCCGCTTTCGCCTGATCGACCCGCCCGAACATGCACTGCGCATAGCGGCTGAGGTTGGCGGAAGGCGAGAGATCTTCGGCTTCCTCCGCGGTGATCGCGATTTCGGTCTCTTCGCTCGGCCGATTGCCGCCGCTGGCGCCGCCGCCGATCGGCCGGCCGTTCTCCAGCACGACTTCGGCGACGTCCCAGTTGCCGCATTCGTCCTTCTGCGCCACGCTGAACGTGTGCGTACCCGGGCCGACGTTGTAGTACTGCCAACGCGGCGCGTCCGGCGTCGACAAGCTCTGGAACCATTCCGCGGGAATGACGCGGCCTTTTTCCTTCGCGTCCGCATCGATCGCGATGCGGGTTTCCACCGGGTACGACCGCGGCGGCAGGCGATATTGCAGCAGACCGCCGGGATTCGTGCGTTTCCACGTCACGATCACGCCGCCGCTGCTATTGCTCACCGAGGCCTTCAGGTCCTGCACGGTGGACTGGATCTTGCATAACGCGGCCTGCTGTTCGGGCGTCAAATTCCGCGCCGAAACCGACAGCGGCACCGACGCCAGCAATACGGCGAACACGAAGTGCTTATTCATGCATCCCCTCCTGGGTGGGCTTGCCGCAGGATGCGGCACGCGTCACGAATTCCCCCGTCGCCCGACCATAATCCCGCCGAACGACCATACGCAAGCGTTTTGACCGCCCACGCCCCGACGCCGGGCATGACCGGGGAAGGCCGGCGTCAGCGCAAGTCGAAGCGATCGCCGTCCAGCATCGCCGGGAATCGCTGACGATGCGCCTGAAGCTCCTCGGCCCGCAGCGTGGTGGTGACGATCATGGTGTCGTCGGTGCATTCGCTGATCGGGTGGCCGAGAAAATCGATCACGGCGCTATCGCCCGCGTAGTGCAGACCGTTGCCGTCGTCGCCGACGCGATTGAGACCGGCCACGTAGCACAAATTCTCGATCGCGCGCGCGCGCAGCAGCGTCTTCCACGGATAGGCCCGCGCCGACGGCCAATTGGCGACGTACAGCAGCAGGTCGTAATCGAGCTGACCCGCGCGTTCGACGTCGTAGCGATTGCGCGAAAACACCGGGAACCGCAGGTCGTAGCACACCAACGGACAGATGCGCCAGCCGCGCCATTCGACGGTCAGCCGGTCGACGCCCGCGGCGTAGCGTTGGTGCTCGTTCGCGTAGCGGAACAGATGGCGTTTGTCGTAATGCGCGAGCGCGCCGTCGGGCTGGGCGAACAGCAGCCGATTGAACACGCGCGGCGCGCCGTCCTCCGCATCGACGCGCAACTGCACGCTGCCGCACACCGCCGCGTCGAGCTTGCGCGCCTGCTCTCGAATCCACGCGACCGTCGGCCCGTCCATGGTTTCGGCGTTCGCGACGGCGTCGTTCGAGAAGCCGCTGGTGAAGGTTTCGGGCAAGACCACCAGATCGGTGGCGCCGGCCAAGCCCGCGATCAAATGGCCGTAGTAGTCGCGGTTACCCGCGGGGTCGTGCCAACGCGTGTCGCCTTGCACGAGCGTGATACGCAGATCGTTCATCGAACACCGTCCATTCGGTCGAATCGTTTCGCCACCAGCCCCTCGTAGAGCGGAGCGAAGCTCCGCTGAATCCCGCGATTCCACCCGTAGAGCGGAGCGCAGCTCCGCTGAATCTCTTCACACTCTTTCGCGGAGAGCTTAGCGGAGCTGCGCTCCGCTCTACGGGGCAGGCGAGGCCTCACAGTTTCGCTAAGCGCTCGATCGCGGCGTCGAGCGTCGCTTCGTTCTTCGCGAAGCACAGCCGCGCCAGACGCTGACCGGCGGGCGGCGTTTCGTAGAACGGCGACAGCGGAATCGCGGTCACGCCCTTTTCGATGGTCAACCAGCGGCAGAACGCGACATCGTCCAGATCGCTGACCGCCGAATAATCGACGAGTTGGAAATAGCCGCCGGGCACCGGCAAGGGTTTGAGCTTAGTGCCGAGCAGTTGCTCGCGGAAACGGTCGCGCTTGGCTTGGTAGAACGCGCCGAGCTGCTCGTAATGCTCGGGCTCGGCGTCGATCATCGCCGCGAACGCGTGTTGCGCCGGGTGGAACGTGCAGAACACGTTGTATTGATGCACCTTGCGGAACTCGGCGGTCAGCGCGGGCGGCGCGACGCAGTAGCCGACCTTCCAGCCCGTGCAGTGATAGGTTTTGCCGAAACTGGAGATCACGAACGTGCGCTCGCGCAGCTCCGGATAGCGCAGCGCGGATTCGTGACGCGCGCCGTCGAACACGATGTGCTCGTACACCTCGTCCGACAGCAGCCAGACGCCGGTGTCGCGCACGATGGCGGCGACCTCGCGCATGTCGGCCTCGCCCAGCATCGCGCCGGACGGGTTGTGCGGGCTGTTGATCATCAGCATCCGCGTCTTCGGCCCGATCGCGGCGCGCACCTGCGCCCAGTCGGGCGCGAACGTGGCCGGATCGAGCGGCACATGCACCGCGCGCGCGCCGGCTAAATCGATCGCCGGTTCGTAGCAGTCGTAGCACGGGTCGAGCACGACCACTTCGTCGCCCGCGCGCACCACCGCGTGAATCGCGTCGAAGATCGCTTCGGTGGCGCCGCTGGTCACCGTGATCTCGGTGTCGGCGTTCGGTCGATAACCGTAGACGCGTTCGGTCTTGTCCGCGATGGCGCGACGCAGCGCGGGAATGCCGGTCATCATCGAGTATTGGTTGTGGCCCGAGCGCATCGCCTTCTCGAGCTCGTCGACCAAACGCTGCGGCACCGGAAAGTCCGGAAAGCCCTGCCCCAGATTGATCGCGCCGTGTTCGGCCGCGAGTTGGGACATGACGGTGAAGATGGTGGTGCCCACCTTGGGCAATTTGGTCTGCGGCATGGGGCTTCCGGTCGAAAAACGGCGTTCGGTGAAGTCTTGCGGGCGAGTGGCGCTGAACGTGCGGCCGAGCGTGCAGCGGAACGTGCGGCAGAACGTACGAGTGCGCGAGCGGCACGTGCGGACGCGCCTGCGAACGTGCGAGGATACGGCCGCTCGTCGCGTGGCGACACGCGAGATTCCGCCAGTGTACGGGCCGCGGCGTTTCGGTTAAACCATGCAGACTTCTCCCCCAACGCTCCTCGGCGAAGCGCGGATCGCCGAATTGATGCACGCCTATCTCGCCGCCGAGTACCGCTGGGAACTGGACGGCCAGTGGCTCGATCTGCGGATCGGCGCGCCGACGCCCGAGGTGTGGGCGCGCTTTCCCGAGGCGACCTCCGCGGGATTGTTGTCGGCCTGGGACCCGCATTCGATTCCACGCCCCGAGGCGACCAACCGCGAAGCCGATCGCCGCTTGCATCGCGACCTGATCGACACCGGCCTGCCGTTCCGAGCCGCGTTCTCCTCGGCCACCAACCGCACCTGGCGCGAACCCAGTTGGCTGGTGCTCGGCATATCGGCGTCGGCCTTCGACGCGCTGTCGCGTCGGCATCAACAACTCGCCACGCTGTACTGGACGCCGAGCACCCCGATTCGGCTGCGCGTGGACGCCTCGCGTCCGCCCGGCTTCGCCGAAGACCCTCGGATCGTTTGGCTGCGCTGAATCGGACGCGTCGTGATCGTCGATCAAACGCAGGGCCGCAGCCGAGGCCGCCCGCCCAGGGCGCTGGATTAGAATGGCGCCTCTTGCGCGACCTCGAATCGACGTCCGCCCACCCCACCCGCCTCGCGACCGAGACCGCCCGCCGCCGATGACCGACGCCCTCACTTCCGCAACGTCGCTGCTCGGCGCTCGCGGCCTGCGCTTCGCGCGCAACGACGAGCTGGTGTTCGGACCGTTGGACTTCCATGTCGATGCGGGCGAGGCCTTGCTGGTGCGGGGCGACAACGGCGCCGGCAAAACCACGCTGCTGCGGGTCTTGGCCGGTCTGTTGCGCCCGGAGGCCGGGCAGATCGAGATCGACGGCCGGCCGACCGACGCGCCGAGCCGGGCTCGGGCCATCGCCTATCTCGGCCATTTGCCGGCGCTGAAAGCCGACCTGAGCGCGCTGGAGAACCTCGAATTCCTGTGCGGGCTGCACGGCCGCCGCCGCGGGCAGACGCCGTCGGCGGCGATGCACATCGTCGGCCTCGGCGGCTACGAGGACCAACTGGCGCGGCAATTGTCCGCCGGCCAAAAGAAACGTCTGTCGCTGGCGCGCATGTGGCTGTCGCCCGCACCGCTGTGGTTGCTGGACGAGCCGTACGCGAATCTCGACCTGGACGGCATCGAACTGGTGAACCGCATGGTGCAGGCGCATCTGCGCGAAGGCGGCGCGGCCCTGGTCACCACCCACGGCGCCTACGCGGCGCCGCCGGTGCGCACCCGCGAATTGGTGCTGCGCCGCGCCGGCCGCGCGCAGGCCGCCGCATGACCCGGCCGTCGAATCACGGCCGGCACGGCTACGTCGAGGGCTCGGTGCCGGGCCTGTGGGCATCGGCCCGCGCGCTGTTGGGCCGCGATTTGCGCCTGCTGTGGCGGCGTCGCGGCGATGCCCTGCAGCCGGCGCTGTTCGCGCTGATCGTGGTGGTGCTGTTCGCGCTGGCGCTCGGCAACGAGCCGGAACTGCAGGCGCGCACCGCCGCCGGGGTGCTGTGGGTGTCCGTGCTGCTCGCGGGATTGTTGGCGCTGGACAGCCTGTTCAGGGGCGACGCCGAAGACGGCTCGCTGGAGCAGTGGATGTTGGCGCCGGTGCCGCTGTCGTGGCTGGTGGCCGTGCGCACGCTGACCCACTGGGCCACCACCGCCTTGCCGCTGTTGATCGCCACGCCGGTGCTGGCCGAATTGCTGCACTTGCCGCATGCGCAATTGCCGGCGCTGCTGATCGGGCTGGCGCTCGGCACGCCGATTCTGAGTTTGATCGGTGCGGTTGTGGCGGCGCTCACGGTCGGCATGCGGCGCTCGGGTATCCTTGTCGCTCTGCTCGCCTTGCCGCTGTACGTTCCGGTGCTGGTGTTCGGCGCCGGCAGCGTCGCGGCGAGCGCGCAGGGGTTCGATCCGGTCGGCGCATGGCTGCTGCTCGGCGCGGGCCTGCTGGTCGCCTCGGTGCTGGCGCCGCTGGTCGCCGCGGCGGCGATCCGGATCGCGACGCACTGAAGCGCACCGCGGGTCGTCCGCGCGATGTCTTTCGAGGCCCGCGATGTCGCCTGCGCTTGAGCCGCGTCAGAGACCTCCCGCCCGAAGTCGCGCACGCTGCCGCACAGCTTCGCCCCGTTCGAGCACCGCCGCCTCCCCCCACCGCCGCGCACCGCATGCATCCCATCGTTCGTTGGTTCCATCAACTCGGTTCGCCCCCCACCTTCGATCGCTTCGCCGCGCGCTGGGCGCCGTGGTGCTACGCGGCGGCGGCGGTCGCGTTGGCCTATGGCCTGTGGCAGGCCCTGTTCGTGGTGCCGGCGGACTACCAGCAAGGCGATAGCTTCCGCATTCTCTACATCCATGTGCCCTGCGCGTGGATGAGCATGTTCGTGTTCGGGCTGATGGCGTTCTACTCCGCGATCGCGCTCATCTGGCGCATCAAGCTGTGCGAAATCCTGGCGATGGCCTGCGCGCCGATCGGCGCGGCGTTCACCGTCGTGACCCTCGCGACGGGCTCGATCTGGGGCAAGCCGATGTGGGGCACGTGGTGGGAATGGGACCCGCGCCTGACCACCGAGCTGATCCTGCTGTTTCTGTATCTGGGCGTGATCGGCGTGTATCACGCCATCGACGACCGCCGCGCCGCCGCGCGCGCCGCCGGCCTGCTCGCCATCGTCGGCACCGGTCTGCTGCCGGTGATCCGCTATTCGGTGGTGTGGTGGAATTCGCTGCACCAAGGCCAGACGATCCGCGTCTTCGGCGAATCCAGCATGGACGCGAGCATGCTGCCGCCGTTGATCGCGCTGGTGATCGCCACCAAATTCTGGTTCGCCGGCTCGCTGCTGATGCGCGCGCGCGCCGACAACCTGGAGCGGGAAGCGAACAAAGCGTGGGTGCTGGAGCGCGCGGGCGCGAGTCGCAGCGACGACCGAGCGACGCCGACGTCCGCCGATGCGGAGCGCGCGCCGTGACCTACGTCGAGTACGTGGTCGGCGCCTATGCCGTGTTCTTGGCCGCCTTGATCTGGGATTTCGTCTCGCCGCGCCTGCGCATTCGGCGGATTCTGCGCGGCGTCCGCATGCGCGCGCAGCGCGAAGCCGCTCGTGCGGCGCAATCGACTTCGACGGAGTTGCAACGATGAGCACCGCACCGCAAAACGCGGCGAAACCCGAAGCCCCGCGCGGTAACGCCGTGCGCAAACGCCGGATGATCTGGGTGTTGGCGCTGTTCGGCGTGGTCGCGGCCGCCACCGCCCTGGTGACGCTGGCGCTGCAGCGCAACGTCGCCTATCTGTACACGCCGAAGGAAGTGCTCGGCGGCAGCGCGGGCGAGAACGTACGCGACGGCGAAGCGCGTTTCCGCTTGGGCGGTATGGTCGCCGCCGGTTCGTTCCAGCGCCTCGAAGGGTCGATGGAAGCGCGCTTCAAGGTCACCGACGGCGACGCCGAACTGCCGGTGAGCTACACCGGCATCCTGCCCGACCTGTTCCGCGAAAAGCAGGCGGTGGTCGCCACCGGCAAGATGCGCGACGGCGTGTTCGTGGCCGAGGAAGTGCTGGCCAAGCACGACGAGACCTACGTGCCGAAGGAAGTCGCCGACAAAATGGGCTTGGCGCACAAGAAGCACAACGTCGGCGACGCGCCGAAGACCGACGCCGCCGACGCTGCGTCGCGCCAGTAACGCCCCCGATAACGCCGCCGGCATCGATCGCATCGCATGGGTCCGCATCTCCTCCCCGAACTCGGGCAAATCGCACTGATTCTCGCGCTGGCGGTGTCGCTGCTGCAGACCGTGCTGCCGATCGTCGGCGCGCACCGTGGCATCGACAGTTGGATGGCCGTCGCGCGGCCCGCCGCGTGGATGCAATTGCTGCTGATCGGCGCGGCGTTCGCGATCTTGACCTACGCCTTCCTCGCGCAAGATTTCTCGGTGCGCTACGTCGCGGCGAATTCGAATTCGCTGTTGCCGCCGATCTACCGGTTCACCGCGGTCTGGGGCGCGCACGAGGGGTCGCTGCTGCTGTGGTCGCTGATTCTGGCGCTGTGGACGGCGGCGGTGGCCGCGTTCTCGCGCGCGCTGCCGAAGGAGGTCGTCGCCCGCGTACTCGGCGCGATGGGCTTCGTGTCGCTCGGCTTCCTGGGCTTGCTGTTGTTCGCGAGCAACCCGTTCGCGCGGCTGTTGCCCGCGGCGGCCGAAGGGCGCGATCTCAACCCGCTGCTGCAAGACCCCGGGATGATCATCCATCCGCCGATGCTGTACATGGGCTACGTCGGCCTGTCGGTGCCGTTCGCGTTCGCGATCGCGGCGATGCTCGACGGCCGCATCGACGTGCGCTGGCTGCGCTGGACGCGGCCGTGGACGAACGTGGCGTGGGCGTTCTTGACGCTCGGCATCGCGCTGGGCAGTTGGTGGGCGTATTACGAATTGGGCTGGGGCGGTTGGTGGTTTTGGGACCCGGTCGAGAACGCCAGCTTCATGCCCTGGCTGGTCGGCGCGGCGCTGCTGCACTCGCAAGCGGTTACCGAAAAGCGCGGCAGCTTCCGCAGTTGGACCCTGCTGCTCGCGATCGCCGCGTTCTCGCTGTCGTTGCTCGGCACGTTCCTGGTGCGCTCCGGCGCGATCACCAGCGTGCATGCCTTCGCCGCCGATCCCGGCCGCGGCGTTTACATTCTGGTGTTCCTCGCGGCGGTGGTCGGCGGTTCGTTGCTGCTGTACGCGCTGCGCGCGCCGGAGGCGTCTTCGGGCGAAGCGAGCGCTTCATCGGATTTCGCGCCGGCATCGCGCGAGATGCTGCTGGTCTTCAATAACGTCTTGCTGACCGCGGCCGCGGCGATGGTGTTGATCGGCACGCTCTACCCGCTGCTGGCGGATGCGCTGGAACTGGGCAAAATTTCGGTGGGGCCGCCGTATTTCTCGCTGATGTTCTTGATCCTGATGGCGCCGCTGGTGCTGTTGCTGCCGTTCGGGCCGTTGACGCGCTGGCGCGGCGACACGGCATCGCGGCCATTGAAAGCGATGCTGCCCTGGGCCGCGCTCGCCGTCGTCGCCGGGGCCATCGCCTACGCGCAGGCGCCGCAAGGGCCGTGGAAAACCGCGGTCGGCGTGGCCGGCGCGCTGTGGGTCGGCGGCGGTACGGCGCTGTTCGCGCTGCGGCGTTGGCGTAGCGCCGCGCCCGGCAAGCGCTACACCGCGGAAATGGGCGGCATGCTCCTGGCGCACACCGGCATCGCGGTGTTTCTGATCGGCGCGCTCTTGGTCGAAGCGCAACTGCAGCAGCGCGAGATCGCGATGAAGCCGGGGCAGACTTTGACGCTGGGCCGCGATGCGTTCGTGTTCGAAGGCGTCGAGCGCGCGCAGGGCCCGAACTACATGGCCAGCCGCGGTACCGTGCGTCTGCTGCGCGACGACGCGCTGGTGGCGGTGCTGCATCCCGAAAAACGCGAATACGCCAGCGGCGGCCAAGTGATGACCGAGGCGGCGATCCGCCCCGGCGTGTCCCGCGATGTGTTCGTCGCGTTGGGCGAACCGCTCGGCGGCGACGCCTGGGCGGTGCGCGTGCAAATCAAACCGTTTATTCGCTGGATCTGGGGCGGCGCGCTGCTGATGGCGCTCGGCGGACTGTTGGCGGCCTCGGACCGGCGCTTCCGCAGCGCGCGCGATTCCGCTCGTGCCATAGCCCCCGCGCAGACCAGCGGCGAAAACGAGGCGACCGCATGAAACGTTGGCTTCCGCTCCTCGCCTTCCTCGCCCTGGCCGTGCTGCTCGGCGCCGGCGTTTGGCTGAGCCGCGACGAAAATCGCGACGCCCTGCCCTCGCCGCTGATCGGCAAGCCCGCGCCGGAATTCGCGCTGCCGGTGCTGCACGAACCGAACCGCATCGTGACCTCGAAAGAATTGCGCGGAGCGCCCTACGTGCTCAATGTCTGGGGCAGTTGGTGCGTGGAATGCCAGACCGAGCATCCGGTGCTGACCCGCTTCGCCGAAACCAAGCGCGTGCGCGTGATCGGCTACAACTGGAAGGACGAGCGCGAAGACGCGCTGCGCTGGCTGGAACGCTTCAACAACCCGTATTGGCTGGTGCTGCAAGACATCGAAGGCGATACCGCGATCGACTTCGGCATCTACGGCGCGCCGGAAACGTTCTTGATCGACGCCAACGGCGTGGTGCGCTGGAAACACGTCGGCGGCATGACCGACGCCATCGTGCGCGACGAATTGCTGCCGGCGCTGGACGCGGCGGAAGCGGGACGATGAGTGACGGGCGATAAGAAACGGACCATGACGGGACGCATGCGATGAACGCGAAGCTCAAAACCGGGGCGTTGATTCTGGGCATGGTCGGCGTGCTGGGCGCGACCGTGCTGATGGCGCTCTATTCCATCGGCGAGGCCAAGCGCGAAGCCTCGATCAAATCCCGCGAGCTGCAGAGCATCGGCACCACGATGCCCGACTTCTCGCTGCCGGTGCTGCAGCAACCGGGCAAGGCCGTGCCCACGACGTTCGGCGCGCGCGAGCTGCGCGGCAAACCCTATCTGCTGCACGGCTGGGCCAGTTGGTGCTTGGTCTGCCGCGCGGAGCATCCGCTGCTGATGGCTTTCGCGAAGAAGACCAAGGTGCGACTGATCGGCTACAACGTCGACGACGAACCCGAACTCGCGCTGCGCTGGCTGGCGCGTTACGGCGACCCGTACGAATTCAGCCTGCTGCAGGCGTCGCAGCGATCGCCGGGCGTGATTCCGCTGACGTCCACGCCGCAGCTCATCCTGGTCGACGGCGACGGCAAAGTGCTGTGGCGGCGCGTGGGCAACGTCACCCCGCAGGTGCTGGAACAGCGTCTGCTGCCGCTGCTGCAGGCGCAGGAGCGCGCGCTGTGAAGATCTCGACGACCCGTGCGCCGCGCCGCGCGGCGGCGCTCGCGCTGGCGGCCTGTCTGTCGATGCTGACGCTGTGGACGACGAGTGTCGTGGCGCAGGCCGAGGGCGACCGTCGGCCGCCGACGTTCCGAAACGCGGCGGAAGAGCGGCGCTTCCACGACCTGCTGGTCGAGCTGCGCTGCGTGATGTGCCAAAACCAGTCGCTCGCCGATTCGGACGCGCAGATCGCGCGCGACCTGCGGCGCGAAGTGCTCGACCTGATGCGCGAGGGCCGCAGCGATGCGGAGATCCGCGATTTCTTGGTGCAGCGCTACGGCGAATTCGTGCTGTATCGCCCGCGGGTGTCGTCGACGACGTGGCTGCTCTGGTTCGGCCCGGCGCTGGTGGTGCTCGGCGGCGCGGTCGTGGCGTTCCGATTGAGCAGACGCCAAGGTGCGGGCAAGACCGGCGAAGCCGCCGCCGGGCCTGCGCCGTCCGACGACGATCCTCAGGAGTGGTGATGCCGCTGTTCGCCGTGTTGTCCATCGCGCTATCCGTCGCCGTGTTCGCCTGGGTGCTGCGGCCGATTTGGCGCGAAAAGCCGAGCCTCGGCATCGCCGTGTCGCTGGCCTGCGCCGCTGCGTCGCTGGGGCTGTATCGGTTGGTGGGCGCGCCCGCCGCGTTGGATCCGAACGCTCTGCGCGCGCCGGAGACGATGGCCGAAGCGGTGGCGGTGCTGGAACGCAAAATGGCCGAAGCGCCGGATCGCGAAGGCGTGATGCTGCTCGCCGACGCCTACGGCAAACTCGGCAAGGACATCGAAGCCCGCGACGCATGGGAGCGCGCGCTGTCGATGGCGAGCGCGGATGCGCCGGCGCAACCGTCGGAACTGGTCGCCGCCGCGGAAGCGCGGATGCGCGCCGGCGGCGAACGCCGGTTCGACGAACGCGCGGTGGGGTATCTGCAAGACGCGCTGAAACGAGACCCGCAGCATCAGCGGGCGCGGTTCTTCATGGGCCTCGCGCTGCGCCAGCAGGGCAAGGCGGCGGACGCCGCAGCGATGTGGGAACCGCTGTTGACGCAGCTCGACGCCGCCAACGCCAAGACGCTGCGCGAGGAAGTGGCCGCCGCGCGCGATGAAGCCGGATTGCCGCCCTTGGCGCCGCCCTTGCCGCCGCCCTCGCCCGATGCCGCCTCTTCCGCCGGCGTTCGCGTCGCAGTGTCGCTCGATCCCGATTTCGCCGCGCGCGTGCGCCTGCGCGGCGACGCCACCGTGTTCGTGATCGCGCGCGCGCCCGACGGCCCGCCGATGCCGGTGGCGGTCGAAAAACATTCGGTGAGCGCGCTGCCGTTGCAGGTCGTTCTCGACGACGGCGATAGCCCGATGCCGACCGCGAAGCTGTCCGCGCTGCGCGAAGTGGAATTGATCGCGCGGCTCTCGGACAGCGGTAACGCGATGCGCCAAGACGGCGATCTCGAATCCAAGCCGGTACGCGTCGCGCTGCCGGCGAAGGACCGCGTCGAACTCGTGCTCGGCGCGCCGTGAGCGCGCCTGCGGCCTCGCCCACGCCCCCGCCCTCAAGCCTGCGTGCGAAGCTCGCACGCGCATTGCGACGCCGTGCGCGCATCGCGCCGTGGCTGCTGCCGTTCGCGGCGATCGGGTTTTTCGCGCCGTGGCTGGCGCGACTGATGCCGGCCACCGGCGGCGTGCTCGGTTGGGCGTTCGATTTGGCCGCGCACTGGCAATGGCTCTATGCCGCCGTATGGCTCGCCCTGTGCGTCATCGCCGCGACCGCCCAACCGCGCTGGCTGCTGTGCGCGCCCTTGGCGCTGCTGCCTCTGTGGACCGCGAGCGAAGCGCTGCCGGCCGCCTCGGCGGCATCCGATCGCGCGCGCCCCGCCGTGACCGTGGTCGCGGCGAACGTGCTGGCGTCGAACCCCGAGATCGATCGTCTGATCGCGTGGCTGAAGGCCGCGCCGGCCGACGTGGTGGTGTTGACCGAACTCACGCATGCTCACGCGGCTGCGATCGAACGCGAACTCGGCGCGCTGTATCCGCATCGCGCGTTCGAACCCGAGGATTCGCCGATCGGCATCGGCCTGATGGCGCGACGTCCGCTGACCGACATCGCGCTGAAGCGCAGCGTCGACGGTATTCCCTCGCTCTCGGCCCGCATCGACATCGATGGCCGCGCGGTGCGCGTGGTCGCGGCGCACCCGATGCCGCCGATGGCGCCGTATTGGCACGAGGAGCGCGACCGGCTGTTGATCGCGCTCGCCGACGCCGCCAGCGACGAACCGTTGATCGTCGCTGGCGATCTCAACGCCACGCCCTGGTCCACTGCGCTCGCGGGCGTCGTCGATCGCGGCCTGCGCCGCGCGACCGGGCTGCGGCCGACGTGGGGGAACCGGTATTTCGGCATTCCGATCGATCATGTGCTCGCCAGCGCGCATTGGCGCCGCGGCGCCGCGGCGGTCGGCCCCGACATCGGCTCGGATCACCGCCCCGTGCGCGCGACGCTGCACTGGGCCGACACGCCGCACGCCGCGCCGCCTCGCACCGAGCCGTCGCACGACTGAGCGCGACGCGAGGGCCACGACACGAGGGCGACGACACGAGGGCCGCGACGCGAGGGCGAAAAGCCGCGAGCCATCGCGTAAGCTTTTCCCCTTATGGCCACCTCGACACTTCACGGATGACCGAATTCATTCCCCGCGGCACGCGTTTCGTCGCGCTGCCCTCGCCGTTCGCGATGAAGCGCGGCGGCGAGTTGCGCGACGCGCGCATGGCCTACGAAACCTGGGGCCGGCTGAACGCGTCGGCCGATAACGCGATTCTGATTCTCACCGGGCTCTCGCCCGATGCGCACGCCGCTCGCCACGCCGATCACGAGGAACCGGGCTGGTGGGAGGCGATGCTCGGCCCCGGCAAACCCATCGACACCGATCGTTGGTTCGTGGTCTGCGTCAATTCGCTGGGCAGTTGCAAAGGCTCGACCGGCCCCGCCTCGATCGATCCCGCCACCGATCGCCCGTATCGCCTGTCGTTTCCCGAGCTGTCGGTGGAAGACGGCGCGGATGCCGCGGCGCACGTCGTGCGCGCGCTCGGTATTTCGCGCCTCGCTTGCGTCATCGGCAATTCGATGGGCGGCATGGTGGCGCTGGCGCTGCTGCAGCGGCACCCGGGCATCGCGCATGCGCACATCAACATTTCCGGCGCGGCGCGCGCGCTGCCGTTCTCGATCGCGATCCGCTCGCTCCAGCGCGAAGCGATCCGGCTCGATCCGCAGTGGAATCAGGGCGATTACGACGAGGACCGCTATCCGGAAGCGGGCATGCGCATGGCGCGCAAGCTCGGCGTGATCACGTATCGCTCGGCGCTGGAATGGGACGGGCGCTTCGGCCGCGTTCGGCTCGACGGCGATCGCCGCGTCGACGACGATCCGTTCGGCCTGGAATTCGAGGTCGAAAGCTATCTCGAAGGCCACGCGCGGCGCTTCGTGCGTCGTTTCGACCCGAATTGTTATCTCTATCTCAGTCGCTCGATGGACTGGTTCGACTTGGGCGAATCCTGCCAGGGCACCTGCGAAATGGGGCTCTCGAAACTGCGCGTGGATCGAGCCCTATCGATCGGCGTGCACACCGACATCCTGTTCCCGCTGCAGCAGCAGCAGGAAATCGCCGACGGCCTGCTCGCCGGCGGCGCCGACGCGCGTTTTCTGCCGCTGCCCTCGCCGCAGGGGCACGACGCGTTCCTGGTCGACATCGCGCGTTTCGGCCCGGCCGTGCGCGAATTTCTCGATTCGCTGTGACCGACGACGGATCGTCGTCGGCGCACGCGGATCGATCGGCATCGTCACGACGGAATTCCTCGCCCATGTCCTCATCGCATTCGCTCGGCCACCGTTTGCAGCGGCTGTTCCTCACCGGCCTGCTCACGCTGCTGCCGATCTGGTTGACCTGGGTGGTGGTCAAGTTCGTATTCGCGGCGCTATCGAGCCTCAGTCGGCCGTGGATCGATCCGCTGCTGCATCGGCTCGCCTCCAGCGCGCCGCGCAGTCTCGGCTGGCTGGCGCAGGATTGGGTGCTCACCGCGATCGGGCTGTTCGCGACGGTCTTCGCGATTCTGGCCGTCGGTTGGCTCGCGCGCCGCGTGCTGGGCCAGCGCCTGCTCGGTTGGTTCGAGGCGCTCATCAATCGTATTCCGCTGGCGAACATCATCTACAACAGCGCACGGCAATTGCTCGATCTGCTGCAGAAAAAACCCGACGGCACCCAGCGCGTGGTGTTGATCGATTTTCCGCACAACGAAATGAAAACCCTGGGCTTCGTGACCCGGGTGATGCACGAAACCGGCACCGGGCGCGAATTGGCGGCGGTGTACGTGCCGACCACGCCGAACCCGACGTCGGGTTACCTGGAAATCGTGCCGGTCGAAAAAATCACGCCGACCGACTGGACCGTCGATCAAGCGATGCGCTTCATCATCAGCGGCGGCGCGGTGGCGCCGGATGCGATTCCGTTCAGCCCGCCGGCGGCGCAGTCGTCCGCGCACGCGTCGAACGCCGAAAACGCGGGCTGAGCGCGAACCCTCGAAGCGAACACCGAGAACCCGCTGCGAAGGAACGCACCGATGCGCGCTGCGCGCCGGTTACGCCGTCGCCTCGCGCAGCGCGAACCCCGCATCGCGCGCCAAGGCATCGAAGCCCGGGAACGAAGTCGCGACGTTCGCCACGTCGGCCACCGCGAATTCGCCGGGACAACGCTGCGCGGCGATCGCCAGCGACATCGCGATCCGATGATCGCCGCGGCTGTCGATCGACAGCGAAGCGCCATCTTCCGGCACCGCGAACGCTCCACCGTGAATCGTCGCGCCGTCGGCGACTTCGTCGACGCGGATACCGAGCGCGCGCAGGCCGGCGGACATCGCGGCGAGACGGTCGGACTCTTTCACGCGCAGTTCGGCCGCGCCGGAAATACGGGTCGCGCCGTCCGCGCAGGCCGCGGCGACGAACAGTGCGGGGAATTCGTCGATCATGTCGGGCACGATGGCCTCGGGCACGTCGATGCCGCGCAGCGGCGCGTAGCGCACGCGCAGACCGGCGACGGTTTCGCCGCCCTCCTCGCGTACGCCGCTCTCGACGATGTCCGCGCCCATCGCGCGCAGCGCCTGCAGCAAACCGGTGCGCCGCGGATTCATGCCGACCGCTTCGAGGGTGAGGTCGGAACCGGGAATCGCGCTGGCCGCGACCAGAAAAAACGCGGCCGACGAGAAATCCGCGGGCACGCGCACGTCGGTGGCGCGCAGCGCCTGCGTGGTGCCGGCGCCGCCGCGCACGCGCGCGACGCCGGGCTCGAATTCGATCGGCCAACCGAACGCGCTCAGCATCCGCTCGGTGTAATCGCGCGTCGGGTGCGGTTCGCGCACGACGGTCTCGCCCTCGGCGTACAAACCTGCGAGCAGCAGCGCCGATTTCACCTGCGCGCTGGCGACCGGCAGCGCGTACTCGATGCCGCGCAGCGCCTGTCCGCCGCGAATGCGCAGCGGCGGCAAACCACCGGCGTCGCTGTCGATGCGCGCGCCCATCTGCGACAGCGGGTCGATCACGCGGCGCATCGGCCGCTTCGATAGCGAGGCATCGCCGATCAACACGCTGTCGAACGCCTGCCCCGCCAGCACGCCGGCCAGCAACCGCATGCCGGTGCCGGCGTTGCCGCAGTCCAGCGCGTCGGCGCTGCCTCGCAAGCCGTGCAGACCCACGCCGTGCACGATGCGCGATTGCGGCGACGGCGCTTCGATGCGCACGCCCAAGCGCTCGAACACCGCGGCGGTCGCGCGGGTGTCCTCGCCTTCGAGAAAGCCCGAAATGCGCGACACGCCTTCGGCCAGCGAGGCCAGCATGATCGCGCGATGCGATACAGACTTATCGCCGGGCACGCGGATGCGGCCGGTCAACGGCCGGCCAGGGCCCACGATCCAATCTTTGCGTATGCCGCCGCTCATGCCAGCACCTCGTCCAATGCGGCGAGCAAGCGCCGGTTTTCGTCGGGCGTGCCGACGGTGATGCGCAAACAGTGACCTAAGCCGTAGCCGCCCATCGGCCGCAGCACGACGCCGCGATCGATCAACGCGGCGTCGATGCGCGCGACGCGCGCTTCCTCGCCCGGCTCGACGAACTGCGTCAGCAGAAAATTGGTCTGCGACGGAAACACGCGCAGACCGCGCGCATGCAACGCATCGGTCAGCGCCTCGCGCTGTTCGCGATTCCGCGCGACCACCCAGCGCAGATGGTCGTCGTCGCCGAGCGCGGCTTCGGCGGCGGCCAAACCGGGGCTGTTGACGTTGAAACTTTCGCGCACGCGTTCCAGCACCGCGATCATACCGGGGTGCGCAATGGCGAAGCCGACGCGCAGTCCCGCCAACGCGTAGGCTTTGCTGAAGGTGCGAGTGACGACCAGATTCGGATAGCGCGGCTGCAGCGCGAGCGCCGAGGCCCATTCCGGCGCATCGACGAACTCGGCGTAGGCTTCATCGACCACGACGACGACATCGTTCGGCAGCTTCGCCATGAACGCGGCGAACGCGTCGGCGCCGTACCAGGTGCCGGTGGGATTGTTGGGATTGGCGAGATAGATCAGGCGCGTCGCGGGCGTGACGGCGGCGGCGATGGCGTCCAGATCGTGGCCGCGCGGCATCGCGTGATCGTCGGGATTGCAAGGCGCCACGCGCAGAGTCGCGCCCGCGCATTGCGCGGCGATGGCGTAGACCGCGAAACCGAATTTCGAGGCGACGACGTCGACGCCTGGGCCGGCGAAGACCTGCGCGAACTGCATCAACAGCTCGTGGGTGCCGTTGCCGAGCAAGATCGACGCGACGTCGACGCCGTGCTTCGCCGCGAGCGCGCGTTTGAGATCGCCGCCGAGCGGGTCGGGATAGCGAAAACTGTCGTGGATCGTGTCGAGCACCGCTTCCTTCGCCCGCGCACTGGGGCCATAGGAATTCTCGTTCGAGCCCAATTCGATCAGGTGCGCGTCCGCGAAACGGCGCCGGAACGCGACCAGATCGTGGCCCGGGTCGTAGGCGCGCAGGCGCTGAATGCCGGGTTGCGCGAGCGCGGAGAAAAAGGCTTCGTCGGTCATCTCGGAGAGCAATCGATTCGAGTCTCGTCGTCCCGGCGAACGCCGGGCTCCAGCCCTTGGCTCGGCGCGACGATCAACGGCGGGATCCCGGCGTTCGCCGGGACGACGGAAAGGAGAAGGCGCGATGCGGCATCGCCTCGACGAACCTTACGGCACCGCCACCGGATACGAGCCCAGCACGCGCACGTCGCCGGCGTACTTATCGATCTCGGCCAGCGCGTCCTTCAACGGCGATTCCTCGGCATGGCCGGTCACGTCGATGAAGAAGGCGTATTGCCACAGCTTGCCGTGCGCGGGGCGCGACTCGATGCGGTTCATGCTGATCGCGCGGCGCGCCAGCGGTTCGAGAATCTTGTAGAGCGCGCCGGGTTGGTCGCGGATGAACACCAGCAGCGAGGTACGATCGTTGCCCGAGGTCGGGAACGAGGAGCGGCCGATCACCAAAAACCGCGTGGTGTTGTCGGCGCGGTCTTCGATCGGACCGGCCACGACTTTCAGGCCGTAGGCGTGCCCGGCGTTCTCGCCGGCGATGGCCGCGGCGTCGTCGGCGTTGCGCGCGCGGCGCGCGGCCTCGGCGTTGCTGACCACCGCATGTTTTTCGGCCTTCGGCAAATTCTGCCGAAGCCAACCCTTGCATTGCGCCAGCGACAAGGCGTGCGAATACACGCGCTCGATATCCTCGATGTGCCCGGTGCGCGATAGCAAGTATTGATGCACGCGCAGTTCGATCTCGCCGCAGATCATCAGCGGCGAGGTCAGAAACAGATCGAGCGTCGATTGGATCGTGCCGGTGCCGGAATTCTCCACCGGCACGACGCCGAAATCGGCGTTGCCGGCGGCCACTTCGTCGAACACCTCTTCGACCGTCGCCAGCGGCAGCGCCTTGGCCGAGTGGCCGAAGTGCTTGTAGACCGCCTGCTGCGAGAACGTGCCTTCGGGGCCGAGATAACCGACCCGCAGCGGTTCCTGCTGCGCGAGGCAGGCGGACATGATTTCGCGGAACAGCCGCACCAGCACTTCGTCGGACAGCGGGCCTTCGTTGCGGTCCACCACGCGGCGCAGCACCTGCGCCTCGCGCTCGGGGCGGTAGTAATCGACCGCCGCGGCGAGCTTGCCCTTGGCCCGACCGACTTGATGCGCCCACAGCGCGCGCTCGGCGATCAGCGCCTGGATTTCGTGGTCGATGCCGTCGATCTGCGCGCGCACCGCCAGCAAATCGGGCTTGCCCTGCGCATCGGTCGGAATCTCGACCGCGCTCTTGGGCCGCGGGGCGCGCTTCGCGGGCTCGGCGGACGACGCGGCCGCCGCCTTCTTCTCGCTCGACGCTCGCTTGCTCGCCGCTTTCGCGACGCGCTTCTTCGGTTTCGCGGGGCCGCCGCCCGATCCGCTGCGGTCAGCCATGGCGTTGTTTGAAATCGTGCATGAAATCGGCCAGCGCCTTCGCGCCCTCCACCGGCATCGCGTTGTAGATCGAGGCGCGCATGCCGCCGAGCGCGCGATGGCCTTTCAACGCGATCAGGCCGGCGGCCTTCGCCTCGGACAGGAACGGTTTGTCCAAGGCCTCGTCGTGCAGGAAGAACGGCACGTTCATGCGCGAGCGCACCGCCGGCGCGACTTCGTTGCGGTAGTAGCCGCCGGAGCCGTCGATCGCGTCGTACAGCAGCTTCGCTTTCTCGGCGTTGCGGCGCGCGAACTCGGCGACGCCGCCTTCGGCCAGCATCCACTTGACGTTGAGGCCGAGCATGTACCAGTTCCAGGTCGGCGGCGTGTTGAGCATCGACTCGCCTTTGAGGTGCGAGCGATAGTCGAAGATGTCGGCGCGGTTCTGGCCCGCGCGTTCGAGCAGGTCTTTGCGGACGATGACGACGGTGATCCCGACCGGGCCGAGATTCTTTTGCGCGCCGGCGTAGATCACGGCGTATTTGCGCACGTCGATCGGCTCGGAGGCGATGCTGGAGCTGAAGTCGGCGACCAACGGCACGTCGCCGACGTCGGGCGCGTCCCGGTATTCGACGCCGTGGATGGTTTCGTTGGCGGTGATGTGGACGTAGGCCGCGTCCTTCGACAACTGCCAGCTCTCGCGCGCCGGAATATCGCGGAAACCGCCGGCTTCGCCGCTGGCGACGTTGTTCACCGCCACGTAGGGCTTGGCCTGCTTGATCGCGGTCTTGCTCCAGTGCCCGGTGACCACGTAATCGGCGGTTTGGCCGGCCTCGGCGAAATTCAGCGGGATCAGGGCTTGCTGCGTGGTGGCGCCGCCGCCCAGGAACAGCACCGCGTAATCGTCGGGGATCGCCATCAGCGCGCGCAGATCGGCCTCGGCTTCGGCGGCGACGGCGATGAATTCGGACCCGCGATGGCTGTGTTCGACGATGGAGGCGCCCGAGTCGCGCCATTCCAGCATCTCGGCCTGCGCCTGACGCAGCACGCTCTCGGGCAAAGTGGCGGGACCGGCACTGAAGTTGAACGCGCGCGACATCGTAGGTTCCATGACGTGGGAGTGGGCCGTCGAGTATGCCGCAGCGCAGCATCAAAAGGAGGCGACGGACCGACCCGCCGCGAAAAATATTTCGTCGTAAGCGCAACCGCACGCCCTCTCGGCTCGTCTTATCCTGGCCGCGGCAGCATCCGCTGCCGGCGCGCTATCGCCCGTCATCTCGCCCGCTCCATCGTCGCCCCCATCGTCGCCACCGGACACGCCCGTATGCCTCTCGACCCGCGCCTCCGCGCCGCCCTGCGCCTTCCCGCCGCCGAAATCACCGAGGAATCGGCCTATCGCGCCTTTCGCGGCGACCGCCGCCGGTTCCTGGGCGCGGTCGCCTCCGGGTCGGCGTTCGCGCTGGCCGGTTGCGACACGGCCGAACCGCCGCCCCCGGCCGCGCGGCCCAAGCTCGACCCGGCCCGCATCGCACGGGGCTTCGCCACCGACGAAGCATTCACCCGCTACGAAGACGCGACCACGTACAACAATTTCTACGAATTCGGCACCGACAAAGCCGACCCCGCGAATGCGGCCAAAACGCTGCGCACGCGGCCGTGGTCGGTGGCGGTGAGCGGCGAATGCGCCAAGCCCGGCACGCTCGATCTCGACGCATTGCTGAAAGGCCTGACCGCCGAGGAACGCATCTACCGCATGCGCTGCGTGGAAGGCTGGTCGATGGTGATTCCATGGCTGGGCGTGCCGCTGGGCGAGGTGCTGAAGCGCTTCGAGCCCACCTCGAAGGCGAAGTACGTGGCCTTCACCAGTCTGGCCGACCCCGAGCAAATGCCGGGCGTGCGCTACGACTCGATCGACTGGCCGTACCGCGAAGGCCTGCGGATCGACGAGGCCATGCACCCGCTGACCCTGTTGGCGACCGGCCTGTACGGCAAGCCGTTGCCGCAGCAGAACGGCGCACCGCTGCGGTTGGTCGTGCCGTGGAAATACGGGTTCAAGGGCATCAAGTCGATCGTCGAGATTCGCTTCGTCGAATCGCTGCCGGTCACCGCCTGGAACCAGTTGCAGCCGGAGGAGTACGGCTTCTTCAGCAACGTCAACCCGGACGTGGACCATCCGCGCTGGAGCCAGGCCAGCGAACGCCGCATCGCCGGCACCGCCAGCAAACTGTTCGCCGAACGCATCCCGACCCGGCTGTTCAACGGCTACCAGGACCAAGTCGCCGAGCTCTACACCGGGATGGACCTGCGCCAGTGGTTCTGAACCGCTGACGCTGCGTCGGCGGCTTTAAGCCGATCGCCGCCGAACCGACCCTGCCGCGAACGAGCGCGCGAACGCTCGTGAATCCCGCTCCGCGCAGAAGCGAGATGGCGAGAAGCGCGCCCCCGTCGCTCTCCGACCCCGCATCATCCGCATCGAATCCGATGAAATACAACGCGTTATGAAAACAACTTCACGCAGCTTGTTCTGGCCGAAAACGCTCGTCCACGCCCTCGCGCTCGCTCCGCTGGGGCTGTTGGCGTGGCAGGCCTGGGCCGTGGCCAAGACCGGCGGCGATGCGCTCGGCGCCGATCCGGTGGCCGAAATCGAACATCGGCTCGGGCTGTGGGCACTGCGGCTGCTGTTGATCACGCTCGCGATCACGCCGCTGCGTCAACTGACCGGGCGGACCGTACTGCTGCGATTCCGCCGGATGCTCGGGCTGTACGCCTTCGCCTACGCCAGCCTGCATTTCGCGGCCTACTTGGTCTTGGACCTGCGCGGGTTCTGGCTGCAGATTTTCGAGGAGATCGCCAAACGGCCCTACATCACCGTCGGCTTCGTCGCCTGGCTGCTGTTGGTGCCGCTGGCGGTCACGTCCACCCAGGGCTGGATACGGCGTTTGGGCCGCCGTTGGGGCCAATTGCACAAAGCGGTCTACGCCATCGCCGTGCTGGCGGTGCTGCATTTCTGGTGGTTGGTGAAGTCGGATATCCGCGAACCGGCGCTGTACGCCGGCATCTTGGCGGCGCTATTGGCGTGGCGGCTACGCAAAGCCTGGGAACGCCGAAAAGCCAGAACGCTCGCCGCGGCTTCAGCGGCCGCCCCAGGCCAGTAGCGCGGCCAACACCGCGGCGATCGCCGCCGCGGACAACAACAGCCAAGGCAGATGCCGAGGACGTCGCCCGGACCCGGCGACGCGCTCGGGCGCGGCGCCATCGTCGGCGCCGGTGGCGCGATGAAGCTGCGCGGTGGTGGCCGCAGGCGCTTCGATGACGAAGCGATGGTGGGTGTCGAACACGATCTGATCGCCCGGCGCGAGCACCGCATCGCGCATCGGTTCGCCGTTGACCACGCTACCCTCGCCCGCGCCCAAATCGCGCAGCACGATGCGTTCGCCGATCATCTCGATCCGCGCATGACGCTCGGCGAAGGTCGGGTCGTCGATCCGGATATCGGCATCCTCGCTGCGGCCGACCAAGCGCGGCGCCGATAGCGTGAAGCTGCGGCCGTGATGCTGTCCGCCCACGCCGCGCACCACCACCCGCGGGTCGCCGCCGAATTCGCCGGGCACGTGACGCAGCGCCTCCGGCAGCGGCTCGCTGCGCCGCTCCGGCATCAGCACCATCTCCACGCCGTCCAGATAGATCGAGTCGCCCATCCGCAGCATCGCCATCCGCCGCACCGGGCGACCGTTCACGTGAACGCCGCGCGCGCCTTCGGCCACGGTCATCCACACCCCGCGCCGATCCACGAACAAACGAATCAACGGGGCGTCGGCATCGTCCACCGCGCCGACCGTATCGCCGATGCGTCCGAACGCGTGCACGCCCTCGTCGAGCGGCATTTCGGGATGATGGTGCTCCGGGAAGCGAAGTTTCAGACGATCCATGCGGCGCAAATCTAGCATGGCGGCGCGCCGCGACCGATCCCGGACCCGGGCGGCGCGGCGGGTCGCGCCGCCCACCAGAGAAGCGCGCCGCTTGATCGGACGCGCCAGATGCGCAGAATACCCCCACGCAACGCCACGGCCGCAGGAGCCCGCATGTCCGGTATCGATATCCGTCACTCGCATTCGTTGCCGCACGCCAAAGCGCGCAAAGCGGTCGAAGAAATGGCGGAGAAGCTCGCCGAGCGCTTCGAGATCGAGCACGAATGGGACGGCGACACGCTGCTGTTCAATCGCTCCGGCGTGGACGGCAAGATCGCGCTGTCGCCGAAGGAACTGCACGTCACCGCGAAGCTCGGCTTCCTGGTCTCGATGTTCAAGGACTCGATCGAGCAGGAAATCCGCCGCGTGTTGGAAGAACGCTTCAGCTGATCGGGGCGGCTCGCGCGCGACGTGTGGGAGCGGCGTAAGCCGCGAACGCAGGCTCGAGCTCGCGATTCGTTCGCAGTACGTTCGCGGCTTACGCCGCTCCCACAGCCGCTACTGCAAACTTCTGGGGCCGAAGCTATCGGTCGCGAATGGCCTTGCCGCGCTTGGCCCCGGGCGGATGCGCATCGGGCAGCGGCGCGAACGGCTCCGGGTGTTCGGCGAACAGGCGGCGCATCACCTCGCGTTCGCTGCGTTCGATATCGGCGATGAAATCGGCCACATCGTCCAACTTCGCGTAGGCGCCGAAGCCGCGTTCGAGAAACGTCTGCAGCTCGCCGAAGCCGGCCGCGCGCGCCGGGCCGCGCAGCATCGCCAGCAGCGTCGACACCCCACGGGTGCGCAGCGCATGGCCGAGCCCGTAACCGGCGACGACGATCAAATCGATCTGATGCTCACGCAGACGCGACAGGCCGACTTCGCGATAAGCGCGCGCGTACAGCGCATCGTCCAGGGTTTTGCGCTGCGGGGCGATCCGATGCAGCGCTTCGGCCAGTCGCAAATCGAAAGCATGGCTGAGCGCGCCCAGCTCGATCGCATCGACCAAGGTCTCCACCAGGGTCTGCGGCATCAACCGCAGCATCATCGGCGCAACCCGCGCGATGTCCGCGTCGCGGCGGCTGAAATCGCGGTCGCCGTAAAGATCGGTGAGGAAGAATTCCGCGGCCGGTCGGCGCTTCGGATCCTGCATGAAACCTTCGAAGCTCGCGGCCAAACGCCGCGCTTGCCAGCGCCGCACCTCGGCCAACCAGCGTAAGCCGTTGCGCGGTTCGCGCGCCGGGTCGTGCACCGCCTGATGCCACGCCAGGCGCCGCGTCAAATGCGCGCCGAGCTCGCGCTTGCTCAAACGACGACGGCCCTGCAGCGGATTGGGAGTGACGATTTTCATCGCGGGGATGATCGGCCGCCCATCGCGCGGCGACAAGCCCGCGTCGCTGCGGCGCGCGGGCGACGCGAGCGCGAGACGCCGCGCGGGACGCGCGACGGCGGCGGCCCCGAGAGGACGCGTCGCTCGCGAATCGTCGACGAATCAATCGCTTGAACGCGCTGGGGTGCGCGATCCCGCGTCGAGTTGAGCCGACGCGAATCCCCGCTCCGGCGTTTCGGCTACACTCGGGGAATTCCGATCATCACGTTCGCATGCTCTCTCTTCACGCCGCTCCGCGCACCGCGCACGCCAAAACCGCTTCCCGCAAACGTCCACGCGCCGCGACCGGCCGCATCGGCTTGGCGATCGCCGGCGGCGGGCCGATCGGCGCGATGTACGAACTGGGCGCGCTGCGCGCGCTCGACGAAGCCCTGGACGGCATCGACCTGACGCGGATGGACTGCTACGTCGGCGTCAGCAGCGGCGCGTTCCTGGCCGCCGGCTTGGTCAATCGCATGAGCACCGCCGAGATGTGCCGGATCTTCATCACCGGCGACGGCGACGACGTGCGCTTCCGCCCCGAGACGTTCCTGCGCCCGGCGGTGTTCGAATACATGCGGCGCGCATCCGCGCTGCCGCGGCTGACCTTGGAATGGTGGGGCAGCCTGCTCACGCAGCGCGAGTCCCGGCTGTCCGACTTGATCATGCGCTTCGGCGGCTTGGTCCCGGCCGGCTTGTTCGACAACGTCGAAGTCGAGCGGTTTCTGCGCGATATCTTCACGCGCCGCGGCCGCAGCAACGATTTCCGCGCCCTCGATCGCGAGCTGTACGTGGTCGCGGTCGACTTGGACAGCGGCGAGGCCGTCCGTTTCGGCGGCCCGGGCTGGGAAGACATTCCGATCTCCCGCGCCGTGCAAGCCAGCTCCGCACTGCCCGGCCTGTACCCGCCGGTGGAAGTGCGCGGCCGTCATTACGTCGACGGCGCGTTGCGTCGCACCATGCACGCCTCGGTGCTGCTGGAGCGCGGCATCGATCTGCTGATCGGCATCAACCCGCTGGTGCCGTTCGATTCCACGAAACAGGACAGCGACAGCGGCTACGGCGGCGGCGCGCCGGAACCGCACCGCATTTGGCAAGGCGGCCTACCGGCGGTGATGTCGCAGACCTTCCGCACGCTGCTGCAGTCGCGCATGCAGGTCGGCTTGGCGAAATACGCGCAGCAGTACCCGAAGATCGATCAGTTGATCTTCGAACCGAATTCCAACGACGGCGAAATGTTCTTCACCAACGCCTTCAGCTTCGCCAACCGCCGTCGCGTCTGCCAATTGGGTTATCGCAATACGCTGCAGGACCTGCGCGAACGCGGCGAAGCGCTGCGCCCGGTGCTGGCCGCCCACGGCATTCGCCTGCGCGAGGACATCCTCGCCGACAAACACCGCACGGTCCTGAGCGGCCTCGGCGATGCGCCGCCGCGCAGCACCGAAACCACCGCCCGCCTGCGCCGCGCGCTCGACGAAACCGAAGTGCTGATCGCCAAGCGCAAACGCGGCTGAGTCGGGAAGCGCGGGCGGCCGTTCGCGGTCGATTCCGCAAGCGAGATCGATCGGCCGTAGCGAACGCCGCGGAATATCCGGACTCGAGCCTTCGCTTCGCCGAGAAGCGATTCGCGCGCTGCGATCCGGGCGCCTCCGTTCGCAGCGGTCGTTTCGACGCCGCGACGCCGCGCATCGGCTTGCGATGCATGGGCCTGCGACGCCTCCGGCGAATAAGTCGCGAGAAAGACCCGCGCGTTCGACATCGCATCCTTGTGTGAATACTCTAGACAACTGCTCCATCCTGCCGCGCAATCGATCACGCGCCCGCTGGGAGGGCATCCATGGCTAAGTTCAAGAAAACCGCCGGCAAACAAACGGCGTCCGCGTCCAAGGCTTCGCAGGCCGAGCAACTGACCAAGAGCATCAGCGAATCCGCGCAGCAGATCTGGCTCGCCGGCGTCGGCGCCTTCTCGCGCGCGCAGGCCGAAGGCACCAAGCTGTTCGAAGGCCTCGTGAAGGAAGGCATGGGTCTGGAGCAGACCATGCGCAAATTCGCCGGCGGTCGCGCCGACGTGGTGCGCGATGTGGTCGAAAGCCGCGTCGGTCAGGCCCGCGAACGCGCCACCGATACTTGGGACAAGCTGGAAAAGGTGTTCGAAGATCGCGTGCAGCGCGCGCTGGTCAAGCTGGGCGTGCCGAGCCGCGAAGACCTCAACGATCTGAGCGCTCGCGTCGAAACCCTGACCGGCGAACTGCGTCGCCAGAACGGCGCCGCCCCGGCGCGCAAGACGGCGAAAAAGGCCGCCAAGAAAGCCGCCGCTCCGGCCAAAGCCGCCAAAGCGGCGAAGGCGCCGGCCGCCAAGCGCGGTCGCAAGCCCAAAGCCGCCCCCGCCGCCGAGTAATGAGCGTTCGCGCGAGCGGTCGTTCGGTTCAAGACGACATGCAAGCGCAACGCTGACTCGCTACACTGGCTCGACGGTCGCTCGCGATCGACAACGGTCTCTCTCTCTCGCGTCGGCAACGACGCCAAGTTCGGCGGTTAACGCCGCCTTTCCCCGCCAATCGTTTCCGAAGTCAGAGCTCCCCTCCCCTCACGACTTCAGATTGGCGGGTTCTTTTTGCCCGCAGCCCGGGGAGAGGCGCGGTCGTCGGCGTACGCGACGACCGCAAACGAGCGGACGAACCACGGCACGATGGCGTCGTTCGCAAGACAGACGTACGCGATGCGGAACTATGAAAAAGGCAGCCCACCGGGCTGCCTTTTTCGTTTCGCCCATCCGCGCGGCGATCGGCCGACGCCTGAGCGTCGGCCGACGCGTCACGCTCGAACGCCGATCACCAGTGCACGCCTCGCATGAGCGCGGCGAAAGCGATCTGCTCCTGACTCGGCGCGGACTCTTTGCCCTTCTCGCCCTTCGCGGCGGCCGAATCGGGGAACAGCTCGAAGGCCGTGCTCATGATCACCTCGTAGGCCTTCGGCGCGACTGCGTTGAGCAGCGCCGAGAAGATGCCGAGGCGGGTCGCGATCCGGCTGGGCTTCTCGATGATGCCCTTCACCACCAAATCCGCCGCCTCGTCGGTACTCAGCGTCGGCACGCTGTCGTACATCTTGGTCGGCGCGATCATCGGCGTGCGCACCAGCGGCATGTTGATCGTGGTGAAGCTGATGCCCTTGCCCGACAACTCGCCCTGGGCGCAGCGGCTGAACGCATCGAGCGCCGCTTTCGAGGCCACGTACGCCGAGAACCGCGGCGAATTGGCCAACACGCCGATCGAACTGATGTTGATGATGTGGCCTTTCCGACGTTGGATCATCGTCGGCATGAAGCCCATGATCAGGCGCAGGCAGCCGAAGTAATTCAACTGCATGGTGCGTTCGAAATCGTGGAAACGATCGTAGCTCAGCTCGATCGAACGACGGATCGAACGGCCGGCGTTGTTGACCAGAATATCGACGTGGCCGTGATCCTTGAGGATGGTCGCCACCAGACGGTCGCAGTCGGCCATGTCCGACAAATCGGCGGTGTAGGCGAACACCTTGCCGCCGGCCTTCTTCATCTCGTCGCGCGCCTTGAACAGTTCCTCTTCGCCGCGGGCGACGATGACCGTGATCGCGCCGGCCTCGGCCACGCGCTGCGCCGTGGACAGGCCGATCCCCGACGAGCCGCCGGTAACCACCACCACTTTGTTGCGCACTTTGCCTTTCAGCGTGCGGTCGATGAACAGATCCGGGTCGAGATAGCGCTCCCAGTAATCCCACAAGCGCCAGGCGTAGGTGTCGAGCTTCGGCACCGAAATACCGCTGCCTTTGAGCGCGCGCTCGGTTTCGCGGTTATCGAAGCGCGTGGGATAGGTGATGAACTTCAGCACGCCCTTCGGGATTTTGAAGTCGCGCAGCAGCATGCCGACGAAACGCTTGACCGGCGGCAGACTGCCGACCGCGCCGCGGATACCGCTGGGGACGAACGCGAACATGCGCGCATCGAGGCGCATGGTCATCTCCGGCGCGTGGCCGGCGCGCGCGAAGGTGTTGAGCACTTCGCCGACGCGCATCGGTTCGGGATCGACCAGATGGAAACAATGGCCGTCGAGCTTGGGCTTATGCGCGATGTGATCCATCGCATCGGCGATGAAGTCCACCGGCACCACGTTGATGCGGCCACCCTCGATGCCGAGCATCGGCATCCATGGCGGCATCATTTCGCGCATTTTCTTCAGCAGGGTGAAGAAGTAGTACGGGCCGTCGATCTTGTCCATTTCGCCGGTCTGCGAATGGCCCACGACCATGCCGGGGCGGTAGATGCGCCACTTGATGCGCTTCTCCTTGCGCACCAGGCCTTCGGAATCGTGCTTGGTGCGCAGATACGGGTCGTCCAGGCCCTCGGCCTCGTCGAACATATCCTCGCGGAAGATGCCCGGGTACAGGCCCGCGGCCGCGATCGAGCTGGTGTGGTGGAAACAGCCCGCGCCGATGGCCGCGGCCAGGTCCAAGGCGTTCTGGGTGCCGTCGACGTTCGCTTTGCGCTGGCTATCGGCGTCGGCGGTCAGGTCGTAGATCGCGGCCAAATGAAAGAAGTGCTTCACCTTGCCGGTCAAGGTGCGCAGTTGCGCGGCGCTCACGCCGCACTTGACGTCGGTCATGTCGCCGGTCACCGCGACCACGCGCTTCATGTCCCAGCCCATCTTCTTGCCCAGCGCGTCCAATTTTTTCTGGGAATCTTTGCGGACCAGCACGTAGACCGTGCCTTTGCGCTTGAGCAGGTTGCCGACCAGGAAGCGCCCGATGAAGCCGGTAGCGCCGGTAACGAAATAACTCATGTCCTCGCCCTCATGAGAATGGAACCGATGGGCCGCGAACGGCCCGGAATCGCCTACGTTGCCAGAGCCGACGGATCAGGACAATCGCCCCGGCCCGCCGACGGCCCGTCGGCGCGGGCTTCGTCTCCCGAAAACCCGGTATGCGATAGCTCGGTCGGAACGCGGGCACGATGCTCATGCCTCCCCCGGCCCGGTCCGTTTCGACCGACGTCCGGCAGCGCCCGCGCCTGGGCACGCATCCGGATGAGGGCGGCCGATGCCGCATCGACGATGGCGGTTGACCCACCTGCCGTCCCATGGTGTCATGCCGCCACCACGGGAGGATGCCAACCATGTCCGATTTGAAAGCCGCGTTCGAGCAAGCCGCCAAAGACGTCCAAAACCTCAGCGACCGCCCCGATAACGACACCCTGCTGCGCCTTTACGCGCTATACAAACAGGGCGCCGAAGGCGACGTGAAGGGCGACAAGCCCGGCTTCTTCGATTTCGTCGGCACCGCCAAGTACGAAGCCTGGGCCAAGCTCAAAGGCACCGGTCAGGACGAGGCGATGAAGAAATACGTCGATCTCGTCAAGAAACTCGCCGGCTGACGCGTACGCCCGCCGCGCATCGATGGCGAGACAGACCCGCCAGCGGATTCTCGACACGTCCCTTGCGATGTTCAACACGCAGGGCGAGCCGAACGTCACCACGAATCACATCGCCGACGAGCTGGAGATCAGCCCCGGCAATTTGTACTACCACTTCCGCAACAAGGACGACATCATCGAGCAGTTGTTCGCGCGCTACGAAGAGCGCATGGACGACGCGCTGGCCGCGCCGAGCGGCCGATTGCCGGAACTGGAAGACATTTGGCTGCAATTGCATCTCGTGTTCGAGTGCATCTGGGACTATCGCTTCCTGTATCGCGATTTGGTCGAAATCCTCAGCCGTAACCGGCGTTTGAGAATGCGCTTCGCGCGGATTCTCAAACGCGCCGACGAACGCGCGCACTTGGTGATGCGCGGGTTGAGCCAAGCGGAAATCATGCGCGGCTCGGCCGACGAATTGAACGCGGCGGCGACGAACGTGCTGGTGCTCTCCACCTTCTGGCTGAATTATTCCGCCGCACGCGGCGACCGCGACGAGCAGACCGCGATCCGCCAGGGCATCGTGCAAGTCATGATGCTGCTCGCGCCGTTCCTGCGCGACGCCGAACGCGTCCACCTGAATACGCTGATCCGCGCTTATCGCGACTGAGCGCCTCTGGCGCTCGTTCGTCGCGTCGATCCGCGCACCGCTCCCCGAATATCGACTCGCCGCGCCATCGCGCGCGAATGGCGCTATGCTGCCCCGACAGGGGGCGGCTCCGGCACGGATGCCCGCATCGAACGATGGCCCAAGGACAGGGGCCGCTTTCCCGTCCTCGGCTCATAGGTTTCGGCATTCGCGCACAGCGACCGCGACCTTCCTTACCGATGCGAATGTCCGTTCTCGAAGCCGAGCACGATCGGTCGATGCGTCTGCGGAGACCGATTCCACCTCGTTCGTCTCAAAGGAACTGACCATGAACCTGTCCCTGAAAACCAGCGCCATCGTCGTCGCGATCGGTCTGCTGCTCGCCGCGCCGTCCACGCAAGCCGATCCGATCCGCAACTACGAATGCCTGCAGGAATATCGCGCATGCATCGCCGCCGGCTACGATCCCGATATGTGCATGGACAACTACTACTACTGCCGCTACGGCTACTATCCGGCCAAGGGCTCCGCCGCCATGATGCTTCCGACCGCGGCGCGCAAAGACTGACGGAACGATCGTCGACCGTATCGTGACATCGAGCCGACCCATCCGCTCGGCGCTCGATTCGAGACGATCCGCAGCGGTCTCAACCATCAAGGAGCGATCCCTATGAAACGACTCTTTACGAAATCCTCGTTCGCCACGGCCTGTGTGATAGCGGTCGCACTCGGCGGCGCGATCGGCACCGCGTATGCCGCTTGCTACCCGTCGGATTGGCGCGCCTGCAGCGATGCGGCGGCAGCCTGCATCGCGAACGGCACCAATCCCGCGATTTGCGAGTTCAGATACGAGAAATGCCTCGCGACCAAAGGCTGCGCCCCGATGCCTTGATTCGCAAAACGAGGCTACATCGCCCGTCATCGCGTCTCGGCGCGATGACGGAGCGCGACGGCCCGCACGGTTTCGCGCCTTTTCGCGCCCTCAGACAAGCGCTAAGCTCCTATCTGCAGGGGGCGTCCTCTTTATCGAAGGAATCGATCATGAAGAAATTTCGTACGCTGACCCTCGCCGCCGCGGCCATCGCCTTGTTCTCCGGCGCGCTGGCGAGCAACGCCGCCTCGCCCGGCGCTTGCAGCACCTGCTTCAAGAAATACCAGGCCTGCATGGCCAACGGCGGCAATTACTACACCTGCTACGAGCAATACGAAACCTGCCTGTACTACGCGGGTTGCATGGTGCCCTGATCGTCGTCGCGGCACGCGAGCGCTCCGACGCCCTCTGCGGCGAACGCGCGCGAGCGCCGCTCGTCGTGGAGTCGCCCGTCGAGGCGACGACATGCACCGAAATGGGCGCCCGAGGGCGCCCATTTTTTCGCTCGAGCGGGGGCGAAATCCGAAGCGAAAATCGAAACCGTGCGCGTGCGCAGAAAAATGCGCGAGCCATCGGCGATATCGTGCGCCGACAGGGGATTCATTCGCTCACGGAGGGCTCCATCATGAAACGCAACACCATTCTCGCCTTGGCCGCCGGCTTCGTTCTGACGCTCGCCACCGCATCCACCAACGCGGCGTGTTCGCCGAACCCGTGCTACAGACAATTCTTGCAATGCCGCGCCAGCGGCGTCTCGTACTACGAGTGCTACGCCCGCTACGAAGATTGCCTCGCCCGCTACGGCTGTCCGATTCCCTGAGCGAACGACGCATCGAGGACGCGCTTCGCGAATCGGCCCCACCATGCGATGGAGGCGGCGACCGCGAGGCAAACGAAAAGGGCGCCTTTCGGCGCCCTTTTCGCGTATACGCACGGTTGTTCGCGACGATTAGGCTTTGCGCGCGCGACGCACCGTCTTGACCTTCTTCGCGACGCGGCGCGGGTTCTTGTTCTTGCTGCCGACCGGGCGGCCGCGACGCGCGGTGCGCTTGGCCTTCGCCGGCTTGAACTTCGCGATCAGCGGCTGAACCGCGGTTTCGAGTTTGGCGACCATGTCGCCAGTGCCGGTTTCGATCTGGCTGCGCAGATCGGCGACGGTCGACAGCACGTTCGACTGCGCTTGGCCGACGGCGGCGATCGCCTGCTTGCGCGCCAACGCGATGCGCTGCGCGGCGCCGGCGGCGGCGGCCATGCCCTCGCGGCCGGCGATGGCGGCCACGCCCAGACCGGCGAGCCACAGGTGACGGGGGCCGGCTTCGGTCGCGATGCGAGCGGTCCGGGTGCGAACGATCTTCTTGCGTGCCATGGGGGTGCTCCGTTGCTGAGGCCTGAGGCCGGTTTTGGATGGACGCATCATGCGCCGCAGCGGCCGAGCAAACACACTAGGCCTCGCGGTCGCCGCGACGCGCGCAGGCGCGATCGCCTCGCGCCGCTGTCGATTCGCCTTTGCGTGGCCCGCGATCGCGACACCGACAGCGTCGAGGGCTTGCCTGTCGGCACGACTCGCGGGATGCTGTCGCCCACCTTTTCGACCGCCAGCGACGCGAGGAACACTGATCATGGCCAAATCCGCCTGGGCCGCTTTTACGCACGATGCCAAAGCCTTCGCCTACGCCGGCGATGCGTTGAAGAAATCCTGGCCCAAGCTGCACGCCGGCGACGCCGAACCGTTCCCGGACAGCAAGCGCGCCGCCGCGTTGATCAAAGCCGCCGGTAAAGCCGCGCCGAAAGGCCTCGACGCCGATGCGCTCGCCGAGGCGCTGCAGGACGCCTGGCGCGCCTTCCATCGCGGCGATTTCAAGGCCGCGTTCGACGCCGGCGAAGCGCTGGGCCCGGTCGGGGCCTCGGTCGCGGTGAAGGCGCTGGGCATCCACACCACGCATCTGGTCGATGACGATGCGGAAAAGCTCAAACGCTTCGAATTGGCCGCGAAACTGGCCGAAGCCGCGGTCAAAGCGCTGCCGGACGAGGCCAACAGCCACTACCGCCACGCGTTCGCGTTAGGCCGCTACAGCCAGGGCCTGTCGATCGCCAAAGCGCTGAAGGACGGCATCGCCGGCAAAGTGCGCACCGCGCTCGACGCCACCCTGGAACTGGAGCCCAAGCACGCCGAAGCGCACACCGCGATGGCGATCTACCACGGCGAAATCATCGGTAAGGTCGGCGCGATGATCGGCGGCCTCACCTACGGCGCCAAGGCGTCCGAAGCCGACAAACACATCAAAACCGCGCTCAAACTTACCCCGGACTCGCCGATCGCCCACATCGAGCACGGCAATCTGCTGATGCTGCTGCACGGCGACAAGAAAGAGGATGAGGCCGCCGCCGCCTACGAAAAAGCCGCGAAATGCAAGCCGGTGGACGCGATGGAAGCCCTGGACGTGGCCTACGCGAAATCGCAGTTGGAGTGACCCGCCCCGCCCTCCCCGCCCGGAGGCCGCGACGGCTTGCCTGCCGGGGAGCCGGCCGCGTAGAATACGCGGCCCGAATATCGGGCGGTTAGCTCAGCGGTAGAGCATTGCCTTCACACGGCAAGGGTCGCAGGTTCGAACCCTGCACCGCCCACCAAACACGAAACCGACCCGCGCGAGCGGGTCGGTTTTTTGTTGGTCGGCCGATCGTGTACACGGCGATGCACGACTGCGCCGTGCGTTCGTACGCGCATCACTCCGCCGTCGCGGCCCGGGACGCGAGGTTCGACAAGAACCAATGCGGGCCGACGGTCCAACCGAGGAACACGCGGGCGCCGTCGTTCGCGCCATCGCTCGCGGCATCGCTCGCATCCGCGGGCTGCGGGAGACGCTGCCCCGCAGCCGCAAGACGCAGACCGCGCATCGCGGGGTCGAAGGCGTCGCGGATCCGTTCGGGTTGTTCGAGGAAGCGCGCTTCGATCGCTTCCAGCGCGGTGCGACGCGATGCATCGTCGAGCATCGACAGGAAAAACAGCATCTGTCGCCAGGCGTATGCGGTTTTCTTGACCATGATCAGCCGGGCATGCCAGTCGTCGAGCCGCATCCGCTGGCGTTCGCAGATCCATTCGAAACAGCGCAACGCGAGCGTCGCCAACTGCGGGCGCAACGCGGTCTTGAGATCGAAAGCCTCGAACAGCAGCGCGAGGTTGTGCGTGGTGAGAATCTGCGCCTGTTCCAGCACGGTGCCGTTCTCGGCCGCTCGGTACCCGCCGAGAGAAACGCCGGCGCGTTCGGCCGCCATCTTCGAAAGCGCATCGCCGCGTTGCGGCAAATCGAGTCGCCACAACCGCCGCGCACTCGTCTTGGGCTTATCCGGAAGCTGCGCCAGCGCATCGATATCGATCGCGTAGTAATCGGCGTACAGCGTGCCGGCGAGCACGCGCGCGGCGCGGCGCGCGGCGTCGACGAATTTTTGGGAGAACTCGCCCATGAAAATATCGGCCGCCACTTCGTCCACGAACGGCAGATCCGACTCGGCGGTGTCGGCCAAGGCGCGAAATTCCTGCAACAGTTTGTTCGGAACGATGGCGTGCGGGAACGCCGACAACGTCGCGATCGCCGCTTCCGCTAGCGCTTGACGCGCCGCCGATGCCGCCGTCGCGTCCGCGCTGCGTTCGCGCTCCAGCGCGGCCGCCCACGGCAGTTCGCGCAGACTCACCTGACTCTGCAGATCGAGCAGCAGCAACGAGCGTCGACGGCGGAACGCGCGATACGTCGCCGCATACAAGCGGCCCAACGCGGCGTCGGCGAAACCGACGCTGCGAATCTCCGCGGTCAGCGCGGGCAGCACGCGCGCGAGCGTGTCGCCCGAGGTGATCAAGCCGCACGCGATCAATTCGGCGATGGTGCCGCGCCGGCAGGACCGCAAGCGACGCAACACGGCCGGCGGCAACGCAGCGCCCGCTTCGAGCGCATACGCCTGCGCTTCCTCGGCGCTGATCGGCACCGACAGCGGCGCGAAGTCGGCGATGCCCTCGCGCGCCGGATACGCCGCCAACCGCGCGGCGACCGCGTGGCCGATGCGATGGTGCGGCGACGCGGCGACATCGCGCTGCTGCCGGGCGCGCAGGGCGCGATGCGTTTCGCTGCCCGGCTGGCCGTGGGCGCGCACGAAGTCGTCGACGATGCGACGGATACGACCGACCTGCCGTCCGCTCAGCGATGCGGGATCGCGCGCGCAGACGGCAAGCAATGACAGCAACTCCTGTGCGCGATTCTTCGCCGCCGCGTTCGCTTCTCGCGGCGCGTCCTGCGATGCGGCCGCGCGCGCGCACAACGCCTCAGCAGCGGCGCGCCAGCCGTCCGGGTAATGGCGACACGGCCAGCCGTCGTCGTAAGTCTGCAAGCACAACGCCACGGCCTCGTCGTACAGCGGCAGCCGCAGCGCGATGGCTCGGCGCTGCGCCGCCAATCGCGGCTGTTCGCTCAGACACGCGAGTCGTCGCGCCGCATCGCCTGCGGTGAAGAGATTCACTTCCGCGGCGGCGGGCGTCGCGCCCTGCGCGGGCGGCGGGAAAAAGCGCAGCCGATCGAAGTACGGCGCGATATCGTCGAGCAACGCGCGCGCAGCGTCGGCGCGCCCGTGCGCGATCAACCAGGCGACCGTCGGTAAGGCGGCCTCTTCAGGCACGTCGATGCGATAGTCGCCGGATCGCAATCGCTGCTGCAGCGCATCGAGCCCCGCATCGGTCAGATGCCAGGCGTTGAGATCGAGGCGCGTCCGATCCGCGCGAACGCCCGCGAGCGACGCCGCCAACGCGCGTTCGTATGCGCTGAGTTCGCCGCCCGCCAACAAGGTGCCGGTCGCGAACCCGCCGGTCGCCACCTCGAGCGTGGCCCACGCCGGCACATCCGCGAACGGCGTGCGCGAACCGTAGGCCGCGGTGCCCGCCAAAATATGGTCCATCACTTGCCGCCAACGCGTCGCGCGCGCTTCCGCATTCGCGCGGGCGTCGGCATTCGCGCCATCCTCCACCGCGATCAAGGCCTTCGATAATTGGAAGGCCGCGTACGACGCACCGACGGCGCCGCTGGAAGAATCGCTTCGATCGGACGGCATGCGATACACAACGAATGCGGTGAGATGGGTCCGGGGGCTGGACTCGAACCAGCGCCTTCCCGGTTAGCAGCCGAGCGTTCTACCGCTGAACTACCCCGGAACATGCGCGGACTGTGGCACGGCGGGACGCCTCAGGCAAGCGGCGGCAGCGCGGGGGCGGCACGCATGGACGATGGAAAAGCGATTCCCGCATCGGCTCAGCGCATCGCGATACGGCATTCGTCGCGACATACCCAAACCGAGCGATCGATGTTCGCGATGCGGCACCGCGACGCGGATCGCGCTCGCATGCGATGCGATTCGAAGCCCGTTCGAGCGCGCGGCATGTTCGACCTCAGCGCACGCACTCAAGCATTCAACCGCCACAAGGTGCCGTTGAGAAACGCGGCGAAGCTGACCCACGCCAGATACGGCACGAGCAGCCACGCGGCGACGCGCTGCACGCGTCGAAACGCGGCGATGGTCCAGGCGATCGCCAGCCACAGCAGCACGATTTCCGCGAACGCCACGCCCGGCTGTTTGAGCCCGAAGAACAGCGGCGACCACGCGGCATTGAGCGCCAGTTGCAGCAGAAAAATGCCGAGCGGCCCGCGCTGCCGCGCAAAACCGCCCTGGTGCCATACGCGCCACGCCGCGACCGCCATCATCGCGTACAGCGTGGTCCACACCGGACCGAACACCCAGGCCGGCGGGTTCCACGTGGGTTTTTCGATTGACTGATACCACTCCCCCGGCGGAAAGAACGCGCCGATCGAAGCGGCGCCGAAGCACAGCACAATCCAGCCGAGCAACGCCAGCCAAGCGCGCGGACCGCGAATCGTGTCGATCAATACGGAATTCGTCATGCGTGCGTCCTCGCGGAGTGGAGAGCGAAGTGTACAAGCATGCCCGCAGAACGTCGGCGAAACGCAGCATCATCGAGGACGTCGATCGCGAACGCCACAGGATGCCGCTGCGCGATACCCGCACACGCACTCGAAGAACCCGCATCCTTCTCGCACACGCGCGCAATCCGCATGCGACTCGCCGCGCTTGTAGGCTGGGTGCTAAGCACCCAGCCTCGGCGTCATCGACAAGCTGGATCGATGATCCAGCCTATGGTCTCGAATACATCGGCCGCCTTGCTGGCACGCGTCGAGGGCGATAGCATCGGTCATCGCTTGCGGTCGCAGTTCGAAGCGAACCACACTTCCCTTGTTCGGGTCATCGGAAACCCGCGAAGCGAGCGATGCCATTCAGGGACACGAGGATCGATATGAACGGAAGGCTGGAAAAAATCGCGATCATGATGCTCCGTTCGGCATGCATCGCTCTGCTGATGTGCAGCATGGTCGCGGGCTGTCAAACCGTGAAGCCGGCGAATCCCACGCTCGTTGATTTGCAAGCCTGGGCGACCCCCGAGCCGCTGGATCGACTGTCGCCGCCTCACGAACAACGGCGCGCGAAAACGGCGATGGTGCGCTGGGTCGAGGAATACCTGAAACACGAGTATCGAGTGATCGATCAGCGCTTCGTGCTCACCGCCCCCGGGTTCACGGAAAGCGCTTCCATCGGCGCCAAGGCGCATCAATACGTCACGCAGACATTGGGCGGCACGCTGCACACCGATGGCTGGCTGGACGACGATCGTTATGCTCTTTTCCTTTGGAAGGTCGGCGAAAGCTCGCCGCGCTATATCGCGTTCGTGGTGATGGCGGATGGCGCATTACCCGGCACGAACGAGCGCCGTTTGGTGGGTTATTTCGAACTCGTGCCTTCCGTGAAGCGGTAGGGCGCATAAGCCGCAGGCGTCATGCGCCATCGCTGCGGATAGACATCACATTCGAAGAAGGCGCATGACGCTTCGCTTATGCGCCCTACAAATTCATATATGCCTTACGACCTTGCTGCGGCTCGTAGCCGCATATTAGATCGCTTTCTCAAAGTGCCAATTCCGAGTGACGAGCAACGTTTGTTAGCCCGCCACCTCTTCGTCCAGATCAGCATTTTTACCCGTCGCTGATTCCGCCAGTTGACTAGGGATGTACTTCGAGTGGGCGCGCCTCAAGTAAGCCAACTCGCTATCGGAGTCTGCTTGGTAGTCGAGTTGCTTGCTGAAAAAGTTTAAGCGGGCACGTGCGTCGTTCAAGATTTCGGACCATGTCTTAGCCCATACCGTGATACCTGAATCCTCTGATTGGTAGACAATACCCTCAGGGCGATCCTTCTGCTTGGTTTCATTACGGGCGAACTCGTCCATTTCGTTGGAGACAACCATAAACGTCCACTTCGTCTTCTTTTGGTGGAACCTTGCATCAGCTACAACTGCATATGCGTAGCTTTTTATCTGTACAAGAACTTCCGAGTTGATCTTCTGACTCGGGCGCTTCAACTCGACAACTAGAAATTCGTATGCACCCTCAGTAGGTTGAATTGATCTGGCTAACATCAAGTCGATACGCCCACCCTTGCCTCCTTCACGTAGCACTGGACTGGTATCGTTTACCTCATCCTCCCGTTTGCCGAGTTTGTCCATGTAAATAGCCAGTGCGTCTTCCAGCGTCTTTTCAGATCCGGCGAGATGAAAGTCTTCCTTGAATATCCAGGACTCGTCTTCTAGCGCCTTGTGGAGGTGGTCTCTCTCCAAGAGTTTCCGCTTGCTGTCCTTGTTGAATAGCAGGTCGCTGAGGGCTTCGACGAAGTTCAATCGATCAGCGACGATCTTGGCCGACGTGATGATCTTAGATAGCGTCGTCTTCTGGAGCAATGTTGCAAGATCGTCCTGTTCATCTTTCTTGAGATTGAGAACCTCTTCCATGATTGTGCGAACGGAGTCTGGGTTTTCCCGAATCGCTTGTGCGAGCAGCCGGAAAGTGAATCTCCTTGAATTTGAAGGAGCTTCATCAAAGGCGGGAAGGTGATCCTCGACGTTAAGAGCCAGAATGTCGAAGACTTGGCGCTCGATTTTCTCGGATGCGTGGACTTCTGATTTTTCCTCATAAGGATAGATCTTCTCGTCCTTCCACCGTTGAATCGTTTCGCTCCTGTGTTGGAGGATACGACGACGAAAATACTCGCGAACTTTGACTTTCACCGCACTTAAGATATCGGCAACGTCTTGACTAAGTTCGGGCAGGGCGAGTGAGCCCGCTGTATCGAGATCGCGGAAGTGATCGCTCTTCACGTAAACCGTGAAGTTATAACCAGGGGCTTTGATCTGAGATGCGACGGGAACCTCATGAAGAGACACACCCGCTTTGTCGCACAACTCGAACATGCGGTCGGTTGGCACGGACCATTCAATGATGGTGACGGCAACCGGAACGCGCTTCCCGCTCTGGAGTTCAATGTCCCCGAGGTGGATGTCTTCTTTACTGCTTTGAACAGATGCAGGATCGATTTTAACGCCGTCATAATACAACGTCAGTCCAGGCGACTCTGTAAGGTATGCAGCAAATTGCTTGGTGATCTCTAACTGAGCTTTGTCGTTGGTGAGTGATGGCAGACTGGCTTCAAGGTTCTCGATGACAACCTCGGTTCCGGGGCCCTCAGATTCGGCTTCCATAGGAGGCGAAGCGCGGAAGCCGGTCAGTTCGCTGGCGCGACCCGTGATGGTGTAGGACTTGAACGACTTGCCATCTAGGTACGTCGTGCGCCATTCAACACTCTCGCCCAAGGCAAAAGCGCGAAAACGTCCCTTGCCCTTCTTGCCGTGCAATGTGCGCCCTTTGTATCGGTGCGACTTCGCTTTCCAGGAGTCACCCAACCCCCCGAAAAGCGCATCGAGCTGGTTGCGATTGATGCCATCGCCGTCGTCCGAAACCCGAATGGCATGAAGCCCCTGAAGTTCATTGGGCTCTAGGATAACTTTGACGTGCTGAGCGCCTGCGTCAAAGCCGTTCCAGATCAGCTCGGAGACTGCCGTGATTGGGCTGACATTGGTGGTTAGCGATATCAAGAAGTCCTGTTTGGCCTGGACATTGATATCAGTGGACTGGTTATCGGCCATATCTTGGAAAGCTCCCTTGACGGTTCGCCGCGCTGGCCGGGGTAGATCGGTTGATGCTGCGAATGAGAGGGCCATGGGCACTGAACGCATCGAGGATACTGGATAGAGAACGATTGGGCTACGCCCGCACCATAGAAGGTGCGCTTGAGAAATCTCAAGGCCTGCGACGTTGTTTGAGCGTCATCGCTGACGGTAATCTGCAGCTTATTCCAAGGCCTAGAAGCGCACATGAGTACAGTGAATACCCAGTGGCTAGCATCGCTTACGAGAACTTACTTAGGAGGATGCCCCCAATAAGTCGATGTCGTCTTCGGATCGAAAGCTCCCCCCTCACGCCGCCCTCCGATACTCGTAATACGGCCGCTCCCGATCCTCCAAAATCGCATACAACGCATCGAGCCGTTTCGGATTCGGGCCGAGCCACGCGTCGATGTGCTGCTCCTTAATCGGAATGATGCAACGATCATGCCCGGCGGCAGCGATTTCGGGCGGGGGTTCGTCGGTGATGGCGGCGAACGACCAGAGTTCTTCGTCGCCGCTGCGCCAGTGCGAGTAGACGCAGGCGATCAGCATGTCTTGGCGCGGTTGCGGTTCGAATTCGAGGACGACGTTCTGTTCGGTTTCGCCGGGGGCGAGTGCGCGGCCTTCGACGCGGTGTCGACCGACGTTTTCGTAGAAGGCGTCGGCGACGAGGATGCCGTGGGTGTGGCCGAATTGGCCTTTCCAGAAGCCTTCGAGATTGTCGCGGCGGGCGTTGTAGGTGCCGGGATATTTCGCGTCGTAGGCGGCGGGTTTGCCGGCGGGGCGGCATTGGTAGCGCATCGGTTTGACGACGCGCCTGCCCCGCTCCATCACCATCACCGGCGCGTACATGCCGGGAAAGATGCGGCGGTCGCGTTCTTCGGGCGCGGTGCGCCGCAGATCGGCGAGTTTGCCCATCGCCCATTCGATCTTATCGGCGGCGATACGTTGGTCGTTGAGCGCTTTCTGCGTAGTGCGCGTACGCAGCGTGCGTTCGGCGTCGGCCAGACGTTTGCGTTGCCGGAACAGCAGTCGTTCGAGTTCGGCGGCCTGACGCGCGTTCCAGGCGGCGATACGTTCGCCGATATCGCGCAGTTCGCACTGCGCTTCGGGTGGTGCGTCGCGAAGCATGCCGTCGCGCAGTGCGCCATCGCGCAAGAACGCGTCGTCCATCGCTTTCGTAGTTTTGATCTTCGCGCCGTCGTCGCGATCGGCGTACAGCGCCGCGAATTCGCGGATGCTGATTTCGGCGCCGAAGCGACGCACGAATTCCCAATAGGCCCGCCACACTTTGGCCGAATAGCACACCGCCGCAACCCCCTGTCGCTACGCGCTGCGGCGACTGTGCGGCAGCGTCGGGGGATTGTCCAGCGCAGACGCGAGTCGCGAATCGGCGATTCGCGTTTTCGATCGTGGCGCACGAGAGCGGCGGGGATTCGCTATTGAGACGCTGCGCCCGCATCGCCGCGGACGCCTGCACGGTTACATCGTGTGTGCGCGTACGTGTTGCGGGTTGTCCTGGGTTATCGCGGCGTTCCGGCCCAGTTCCTCGGCCCGCTTCGAGGCATCGGCGAGCGGGAAGGTTTCGGCTTCGGCGCGATCGACTTTGAACGTCTTTTCGTAGGCCTTGCCGAGATCCTGGATCGGGAACAACTCGCCGCGCTTGTTCTCCAGGATGCCTTCGATCTGCATGCCCTGCTCCAACGACTTCATAGCGATGAAGCCGGCGGTGTTGGTGCGCTGCGCATCGCTGCGGAACGGCGCGACGGTGTCGAGCATGTCGTAGGCGCGCTGGAAACGCTCGAATTCGCGATGATTCGGGTTGTTGAGCAGCGGCGCGGCGACGGTGGCGTCGGTGGGCATGCCGCCGCGCTCCGCGGGCGATGCGCTGTGCGTCGGCATGGCATGCGCCGGCACGGTCTGGTTCGGCGCGACCGGCGCCTGCTCGCGCGCCTGCGCCATGTACTTGCCCAACCCGTCGCGGTCGCGCGTGAGGTCGTGCATGTAGTCGTAATTGCTGGTGCCGTCCGGCGCGCGGAACACGCGCTCGCCGTTCGCGGCGGCCTTGGCGTGGCCGTAGCCCATCACGTGCTCGACCTTCAGGAAACCGGCGATCTTCTCGGGCCGGTCGGTCTCTTTCAACACGCCTTCGGACACCGCGCGCTCGAAGGCGCGCTCGGCGTTGCGCTTGAAGACGTCGTTCTGCAGTTCCGGCGACTGCTTGAAGGCATCGAGGCTCAGGCCGTGTTTCCAGTTCTCGCGATTTTCGAGGAACTGGGTCATGCCGCCGGAATTGGCGAACGCCCACTCGGATTTGAAGCCGGTCATCGCGGCGGCGAGTTTGTCGCGGTCGACCAAATCGGCGTTCGCGAGCGCCTGCGCGCCATGCTGGAACGTGCCGACGAAGCCTTGCCGGCTGGTCAGTTCGGGATTGCCGCCGCGGCTCTCGGTGAGCGCCACGGACGCGACCAACCTGCGGGTCGTCTCGTCGTTCAGAACGGCGATATCGCCCTGGTCGTACGCGTAGGCAGTGGCCACTGCCTGTTGTCGAATATCAGCCATTACGCTGTCTCCAATGGATATTCAACGGATGTCGTTCGGAACGTTCGCTCCTCGCGTCATCGTTATCGCGCGTCCCGCGATCGCGGGTGTTCGCGCGTCACTACGAATGCGGTGAAACCGGGACCGCTGCGGCCTCCTTCGACATGTTCGACGGCGACGTAAGCGACGCCACCGTCTCGGAACCGAATGATGTGGATGTCGTCGACAGCGTCGGCCAGGGATTCGGCCGCCGCGTCCGTCGACAACTGCCGGCGCAGCACGCCGCCGACATCGTCCGTGGGATGATACTTGACCAGGACGGCTTCATGCACGGTTTCGGCATCGCCGTAGAGGGCGATGCTGCACTCGCCCTCGTTGGCGGTGCGGGTGCCGACGCCCTGGGCCTCGTCCCAGGTCGGCAACAGCGCAGGGCCCAGCCCGGCCAGCAGGCCGGTTCCTTCGCGAACGAAGCGCCGTTGCGGCGGCGAATCGACGTCCTGGCACTCCACCGGCCCCGAATGACGCCAGCGCACGCCCGCAACGCGGTCGGAAGCGGCCCAGCCCGCCCTATCCGAGGCGGCGAGCAGCCTGGCGAGGGATTGGAACGGGGACGGCTTTGTCGGCCGTCGCGTCAGCGGCCGCGGCGCAGGGTTGGGCGCGGCTAGAGAGGCGGTCTTCGGTGCGATCGACGGCACGCCGACGGTTTCGGCGGCGAAGCGCTGCGACCCGGATGCGGCCAAGCCCACTGTCGACACGAACCGCCCCCTCCGGGTCGGAACCGATCGGACCCGATTCGCATCGGGCGCCACGCATCGCGACCGGGCTTTCCGAGCCCTGGATGCATTCGTGCCGAGCATACCAGCGAAGGGTGACGGCGCAAGGGCATGCGCCGGGGGAGCCTGAAGATCGGGATTCGGGGTGCTGTCGGTCGTTTTGGGGCAGTCGGGAAACGACAACGGCGCCTTCAAGGCACCGTCGTGGTCGCACTCGATCGACAGCTAACGTACTCGAACGGGGTAGCTGCAGCCGGTGTAGTAGATTTTGCAATTCGTGGTCCGTTCCGAACACGCTCGAAGCGCGTATTCGTTGGCTTCGCCCGCGGTGCCCGCGGAATAAATCTCTAAGCGTTGGTCGCCCCATGCCAACGCACCGCATTGGTTGTAGTACGCACCGCCCATCGCCTTGCACCGCTTGCTGCCGCCGTTTTTCCGGCATGCAGCGAGGGCCGCTTTTTCGGCGCGTCGAGCGCTGCTGTAACCTTCGGCGCCCCCGAACCGACCGACGGTCTCGTCGACCGCGATCGCGCCCCAACGCCTCTCCCACTGTGGACCTGGATCTGGCGCCGGAGCGTTGTCGTTCGGAATCGGCGCGCATCCCGCCCATCCGCCGTTGCCGCCGCCGATGGGGTAGTAGCCTTGAGGGCAGTTGCCCTCGGCCCAGGCGCTGCCGGCGACCAATAAAGCGAGCGATCCCAACAAACGCACTGCATTCATCCGTGCGATCTCGACTCTAAGCAACCCCAAGATTTGAAAGTCCATCGCAACCTCCCGAAAAAAGCAACGGCGCCTCGAAGGCGCCGTTAGCTAGAAACATACCGCGTACAGTCACCGCACTCTGACAGGATAGCTGCAGCCGGAGTAAAACACTTGGCATTGACCAGTGCCCTGGCTGCACTCGTTTATGGCGTTACTCTCGGCCTGTTCGCGCTCGGGCGCACGCCACGCCGCGAAAAAACCGTTTCCCCATGCCATGGCGCCGCATTGGTTGTAATAGGAAGCGATCACTTTGCAGGACTTGCCTCCCTTTTTCTTGCAAGTAGACAAAGCCGCCTTGTCTGCTTTGCGTTTACTCACCATGCCGTCAGCGCCACCCAAGCTTCCAGCAGCAGAATCGTACGCGATCGCCCCCCAGCGTTTCGCCCACTGCGGACCGGTATCTGGAGGAGCTGCAGATTGTCCACCGCCCGCGCCAGGGATCGGCGCGCACCCCGCCCATCCGCCGTTGCCTCCGCCGACAGGATAGTAGCCCTGCGGGCAGTTACCTTCGGCCCATGCATCTGCTACAGCAAAAAGTAGGAGCGGCACAAAGACAGGCCAAATATTCATAAGTGCGCTCTCAATGAATCTCAATTAAAAATTCGCGCATGAAATGTCCACAAAAAGCGAACGGCGCACAAGAGTGCGCCGTTTCCTGTTCGGTCAGTGCCTGAGCTAACGCACTCTCACTGGATAACTGCATCCGGCATAGTAAGGTGCGCAATTATCAGTTTCTTTGTCGCATGCCGCGACCGCATCACGAATGGTCGCTTCGCGTTCTGGGCCTCGCCAACTTACGGAGCGATTACTGCCCCACGCCATGGCGCCGCACTGATTGTAGTAAGAAACCGTAATTTCGCACTTCTTACCGCCGTTCTTACGGCAATCTTTAATGGCGGCCCGCTGAGCTTTTCGCTCACTCGTCATGTCATTAGCGCCACCGAATTTCCCAGCAGCGCCATCCACCGCAATCGCACCCCAACGCGTCGCCCATTGCGGACCTGGGTCCGGTGGAGGCATTGACTGCCCACCACCGCTGCCCGGGATCGGGGCACAACCAGCCCAACCGCCATTACCTCCACCGACGGGATAGTAACCTTGGGGACAATTGCCCTCAGCCCAGCAGCTATTAGCTGCGAAAACTAAAAAAGCCGAGACTAAAGAAAGGTCAACAAATCGCTTACGCAGTATTACCAGGATCATTTACTTGTCCTCGACGAGGGTCCGTCACTGCACCTTGCGGGCCTCCGACTGGAGTACCTGTCGCAGGGGTTGAGGCCCTCAATCTACCTTCGGTTACTTGGTCTGCGGCACTACCCAGAGGCCTTGCATCACCACGAGGAATTTGTGGCGTTTGATTCGGGCTGCCGGAAACTGTGTTGCCACGATCAGAGGTTGGGTTCAACTCACGCTGCTGAGTATTGTTGACATTCTGCGAAGCCGATTCGTATCGACTGCGCTGATCGCCGCCGCCGCGAGCGCCGCCGCCGTCGACCTGGTTGTACGGGGCGAACTGGCCGAGCGTGCCTTGGAAGAAGTTGGCGGCCATCGGCGGGACGGTAATGATCAGCAGGGTCATCAACATCCCCAAACCGCCTTGCTGCATGGCGATGGAGTTGATGCCCGAGCCCAGATTCAAGTCGAACAGACTTGCGGCGCCGGCGGAGACCCAATGCGCAGCCGCGACCGCGATGACGGCTTTCAAACAAATGGAGACCATCGCGGCGAGCACCGCCATCGAGAACATGGTGCCGATGCCATACATGAGCCATCGATGGAACATGGCTTTCGTCTGATCGAAGATCAGAAACAGAATGAAGATTGGTCCGAGGCCGACGAAAAGCGCGAGTGCGGCCTGATAGAAGAGCAGCAATGCGCCAGCGGTGACCGCGGGCCCCGCGGTGCCGACCGCCACCATCCAAAGCGCGCGCTCTTTCGCGACGATCAAGTCGTTGCTCTGCGCGGTGTTGATGATATCGATACTCTTCAATGCGAAGGTCATCGCCGCAAGAGAGTTGTCGACTTGCTCTTGGACGGTGTCGGTATCGTCGGTGATGTAGGCGGTGATGAGATTCGGCAAACGTTCGCCGACCGTGTCGTAGACCGCCGAACCGGCCACGCCCATCGAAACGGCGGCCGTCACGATGAACGCGACGCGCGAGGCGTTCATCACCAGCGCCATCATCGACTCGCCCTTACCGGACATGATGCGAAGGCCCTGATAGAAGACCCACATCGTGACGATCGCGGTGGCGGCCAGCGCCGCGAAATATGACGCGCGCTGCATCATCGAGAAGCCGAGCGCCTTGATTTCGTGACGAATGAAATCGTAGATCAACGAGAAATAGATCAGCTCGCCGAAATCGGAGCCGACCGAGCCGCCCGTGAGGACGTCGAGGAACTTCGAGGCGCCGCCATCGAAAGCCGCACTAATAATCGAGAGATCCATACGTTTGCCATCCACCTTTGATGAAAAAGCGCCTACTCAAACTGCCTCGATACCTCTGCCCCTCTCGAACGGGCGCGCACGTCGTCGCGCGCGCCCGCCGAGCCGCCGAAACCGGCGTTACAGGCGCATCAATCGCACTCGAACCCGTCCGGGCAATCCGATTCCTGCGCTTCGAGGGCGAGCTTCATCGTGCCGGTCGTGATCGCCGTGGAGAGAATGTCCTCGACGATGTTCTTCTTCTTGCCGTCCATCGCTTCCTGAGCGACGTTGCGCATGTCGTTATTCAACGACTGGATCATCCCGTCGTACACCATCATGGTGGTTTCGACGCGCGCGGCGACAAGCTGCAGTTCGCCCACCAACTGCGTGGTGGACTGGGTGGTCGCCTGCATTTCGCCGTTCTTACCGCTGCCCTGGGCGAGGCTGGTGGTCTTATCGAGGCCATTGGTCTTCAGCTTTTGAAGATCCTTCAGCGCTTCGACCAAGTCGTTGTACTTGTAGTTCTCGAGCGTAACGATCTTCTGGCAGATGTCTTTCTGCTTCTGAACGTAGTTGTCGCCCGAGATGTCGAGCAGACCGCCGAGCAGATCGGTCAAGCTGAAGCCGCCGCCGCCGCCCTGGTCGCAGCGCTCCATGCCGGCGTTCAACGGGCGCTTCTGGATGTTGTCCAGCGGATTACCCTGTAAACCCATCGTCGCCGTATCGAGGATGTTGCCGAGGGCGATCAATTCCTGGGTCATGTGATCGACCTGCGCCTTGTAGTGCGCGAAGTCTTTAGCCCACTTGCCGAAGTCCTGGACGAACTTCGCCAACTGCGCCGAGATGTGGCCGCCGTCGACGACCGGGATACCCGCATGGGCATTGCCGGCGAACATGGCGCACGCCAGCGCAAGGCTCGCGAGGACAGGCGATCTTCTACGAGTTGCGGGAGACTGCTTGAACTGCTTCATGTGACACCTCCGGTGTGACGATACGAAATGCGGGTGTGGGTGATTAGAGGGGAGTGGCGCCGGGATGCCGCGATCCGGGCCGTTCGACGCATTCATCATAGGATAAAACGCGATTCGGGTCCGAATCGGACCGGCGATCCGGGCGTCAGGCCCGTTTAGCCGATTCCGATGCCGAGTCGGCAGGCTTGGCGGGCCCCTTACCCGACCCCTTGCGGCGCCGGTAGAAGTCGTCCAACCAGTCTTCGGGAACCAAATCGTTGTGCTCGATGCCTTTCTGGGCCGCCTTCTCGTCCAGAATTCGGTGCAGGATCTCGATGTTGTCGGTGGAGGCCGAGATGACGGCCAAGCCGTCGTCGAGGCCGCGAAGATTCAACTGGCAAACGCTGGAGGAGTGGCCCTGCTTCACCAGGAAGCAGCGCGAACGCTCGTCCAGCCCCTTGATGACCTGATACTCGGCGTCGGTGAGCTTCAAGCCCTCGATGTAATCGTCCCGATTGGCGTTCGGGTTCGGCAGCAGGATCATGGTCGCGGTCTGTTCGATCAGCGCCGCGGAAATGTCGCTCTTGAGCGCGTCTTCCGGGCTTTGCGTCGCGAAGATGCCCAGGCCGTTCTGCTTACGGATGGTCTTCTGCTTGTTCTTGGCGAACTCTTTGAGGCCGCCCTCGCCGTCCAGAATCTTCCAGAACTCGTCCATCACGTAGATCAGCGGCCGCCCGTCGATCAAGGACTCGAGGCGGTGCAGCAGATAGTTGATGACCGGGACGCGGACTTCGACGTTATCGATGATGTCGGTGTAGTCGAAACCGATGATGTTGGCCTTATCCAGATCGATAGTGTCTTTCGGATTATCGAACACCCAGCCCAGGGAGTTGCCGGCGGTCCACTTGCGCATGCGCGAGTACAGACCGTCGTCGCCCATGTTGGGCAAGCTCTTCTGGAAGTTGGTCATGCTGCGAAGATGCATCGGGGTGTCGAGCATATTCTCGACGCCGCGGAAGATGTCTTCTTCGTCGCGCGCGGTGTATTGCTTCTTGCCGATCAGCACCTTGATGAGATCGGCGAGGAATTGAACGTTCGACTCGTTGCGCTCGCACTGGAACGGGTTGAAGCCGGTGGGCTGACCGCTTTCGAGCGACAGGTAATTGCCGCCGCAGGCGCGCACGAAGATTTCCGCGCCGCGATCCTTATCGAAGAAGAAGATGGTCGGCGCCGGGTTGTACTTCTGGACTTGGCTGAGCAAGAAGTTGATCAACGCGGTCTTACCGGTACCGGACTTACCGATCACCATGGTATTGGCGATCGCTTTTTCGCCGAGCGAGTTCTCGGCCGGGTGCGTCGCGTGGAAGTTGAAGTAATACGGCTGCCCGTTGGTGGTCTGCAGCGTAGTGACGCACTCGCCCCACGGGTTGTTGTCGCGCTTGCCCGACGAGAAGTTGTGCAGCGGCGACAGCCCCAGGAAATTCAGCGAGCTGACGTTGGCGATACGGCTGCGGAAGCGCCAGTTCGACGGCATCTGCGAATAGAACGAGGAGGCGATCGCGAGATCTTCCTTCGCCGTCACGAAGCCGGCGTTCGACATCTCGGCGCGGGTAGCGGCGACCTGCTGGCTCAGTTTCTCCTGCGAATCGGCGTAGATCGCGATCAGGAAGTGGTATTCGCCGAGCACGAAGTTACCGGACGCGATCTGGTCCATCGCGTAGTCGAGTTCGGCGATCTGCGTCATCGACTTGTCGCCGGACGAGATCATCATGCCCTTGGTGCGATCGAGAACTTTCAAGGCGTCCTGTCGACCCATCGGGCTGAAGGAGTGGGTGATGACGTACTCGAAATCGAGGTACTTCAGGCCGTTGAGAATGCCCGGATAGGTACCGTCGGCGTATTCCTTGACGTTGAGGATCGCGCCGTAGTGGTTCGCGCCGTTCGGCGTGTTGATCGCGTAGTCGCCGCTCTTCGCCGAGAACACGTGGCGACTGACCGGCAGATAGTTGTAGATCGGCGAATGCAGCACCGGGACCGGCTCTTCGATGCGATTGAGCAGGAACCCGAAGAATTCGAGGGTTTCTGAAAAGACCACGCCGTTCGCGCCCTCGTACATGCCGAGGCGATATGGGGAATAGTCCTTGATCACCGCCTCGACGTTGCCGGCGAGTTCGTTGAGCTTGGTGATCGCTTGATCTTGTTCGGCCTTGAGCTTGGCGTGATCGCCGGTCTTCTCGATCAGGCTCTTACCGCTGACCACCGGGCGGTAGATCATGGTCAGGTACAGATCGTTCTGCATCATCTTCTGGGAGGACAGCGCCGTGTAGTAGGCGTCCGACATCTCCTGATTGAAGCGATGCGAGAACTTCGGCTTGGTGTTGATCCTGCGGCGACGGCGGATGTCGTGGACCCAGAAGGCCACATTCACGAAATCGGGCGCGCGCAGGGTCTGCAGCAAACGATTGAACGTGTTGTGCCGGTGTTCGATCTCCCACTCCTCGCGGCCCACGAACGGCAGGCCTTCGAGGTGCCACGTCATCAGGTAATCGCCCTCTCTCGTCTTGATGATGGTCGGCGAGACGTGGGACGAAAACGGGATGAAATCGCTGATGGGGGTATCGGGATTGAACATACAACCTGGCTTCTGAGTGGGGTGACGGACGGATCGCCCGCCGTTTCGGTGATTCGACGGCGCGAGCGCCGCTCGGAGCTGGCCGCTCTCGCGGCCCTAAACACCCGATCCCGACCTCGATACGAATATCGAGGCCGGGACCGTGCGACCTATGCCGTTCGGTGTCCGGGCGCGAGGCCCGGGCGAGCGGAACGGGTCTTCACCGCGATGCGGCGCGCAACATCAGGCTTTCCCTCGCGTCAGCTTTCCGGTGATCACGAAAGGGCCTTTCAGATTGCGTTTCTTGCCCGGGGCTTGGTAGAGACGATGGACATGAGGCGAAAACACGATCATGCCTTCGTGCTCCCTGACGTTCCGCGCCTTCAGCCTGAACTGCCAGCTCAGACCGAGGAGACGGAAGATCATCTCATCGCGCCTGGCCATCATCCGCATGATGAAAATCACGAACGGCATGAGGATGATCAGGGCGATGTGAACGTACACCGCGAGCATGAAGCACGCACCCGCGCCGATGAAGAACGGCAGGGTCGGAACCCCCAGAAACATGGCGGGGCGAGTGCAGCCGCGAAAGAGAACGTTTTTATGCACGAGCTTGGATCAGCAAGTCTGACCGGTGGTGCCGCCCGAGACCAGCATCGACGCGATGGCAGCGGCGCCGCCGACCATGAAGCCGCCGATCAGGGTCGGCGCCACGTCGGTGAAGCGCTTGTGAGCGAAGGCGATCTGGTAGCCGGCGAACACGATGGCGATGGTGACGACCAGGAGCGAGATGATGGCCAGAATGCCGTTGACGGTTTCGAAGAACGACACGATGTTGGTGCCGGCGTCTTGGCAAGAGAACGTACCGCCGCCGCCGGCCATCAGTTCCGGGCTGACCAACAGCGCGGCGAACAGGACGGCGTAGACGGCCGCTTTGATGTGGCGCTTGGAGTCGCGGATCGCGGTTTCGTTGAACAACTTCTTCATGGGACACTCCTTGGTGGGTGGTGGGACACAAGTATCAGAGCACACCGATCGTGGTGGACGAAAGGCATGCGGCTCAGAAAACGAAAGCCCCGTCTTGTTCCGGGCTTTGGCCTCCGACCAAGGCCGGGTCGCGTGCGGACCTCGGCCGAGGGGACTGGGTCTGGGAGGGCGAAGTCGCCATCGCAGAAGCATTGGGGACAACAGTAGCAGGAGCTGCGACCAAAGCGACAGCCTGAGACGACGCGGGAACGAGTTGGACCGGGCCGGACGAGGCGTACTGCGCGCCGCCAACCACCGCCGGAGCGACGGGTTCCGGCTGCGGAGCCGCCGCGGCAGGAGCCGGCATCGCAGCCGCCGGCAAGGCAGGCACAGGCGAGGCGTCGACCATGCGATAGGTCGGCTCGCTCACGATCCGCGAGGCGACCGGCTGGATTCGAGACGGCGCGACCGGTTTATCATGCGGCGATGCGGGCGCGACGGCGGACGCGATCATGCTCGCGGTCGACCCATCGGCATACAGCGGGTATCGGCTAACCGGAACCGTCCGGCGCGCTTCGCGGCCGACGACGGCGATCGCTGGGACGCCGGACGGTGCCACCTCGATATCGCGCCCCTGGCGCATCGAGGCGTAGATTTTCTGGACGTAGCCGTGGCGGTAGCCGGTGGTGAAATTGCCGGAGTAGTAGCAACTGAAGGACTTGCCCCAGTCGCCGCCCGAGCGCCGGTAGCACTCGGCCAGAATCTGAGAACCGGCGATGAGATTGGCGCAGCTCTCGAACGCGCGCTCGTACGAATTCAAACCGTACTTGTTGAGGTTGTAGCGGTTGACCTGGGCGAGCCCCAACGAGAAGTTGTAGCCGCGGCTTTCCAGCATGCGGACGGTCGAGAGCGCTTCGGGCAGGTTCTTGGGCTGCCGCACCAGACGGCCGCCGACCACGCCGATCGCGTAAGGATTGAACGAGGACTCGACCCGGACCACGTGGTGCATGACCTCCGTGGGCACGGCGAGACCTTGACATCCCATTAGCTCCATCCCAGGCAGCAAAGCCTTGTCCTCCTTGATACGACGCCGACCCCTCGGCGCCAGATGATCGATTTCATGGGGCCCCCTACCTTGCTAAAACCGCCCTCGCCTCATAGTCCACGCCGCCATCGCCCCTGTCAATCGTCATGTACCGATCGAAAAGGACGACCCGGTCACGCTTTTGGGCAAAATTCGCGGAGGACGCGGAGCCGGCGGAAGATGCAGGCCGGAACATGACAGCCGCTACCTTGCGGGGTCCAGTGCTTCAGGACAACGCCGGAAGCGATCGGGACGGGACGACGCGAAAGCGCCCTCGCCTCTGTCGTGCGGTCGCGACGATGTCGTAAGATCGCCATCGGAATCGACAGGGGGCCAAGCACGGCCGAACCGCCGACCGGCGGACCGCCCGGCGCTGGCGCGTTTCACGACACCTCGCTTCGAACTTCACCGACCCGTCGGTGCGAACGAGCCGCCTGACGCTCCCACGACCTACGCCCCAACCGCCAGACCCACAGGTTGCCTGCACGTGAGCGACAGCAAACAAATCGTCGGTAAGCTTCTTTTCTTCCTCCTCTTCGGGATCGCCGCGCTCGTGGCGGGCCTGTACCTGTCCGGATACGTCACCCTGATGATCTTGAAGATCCAGGGCGCCGGGCTGAAGTGGAACACCTGGCTTCAGTACTACCAGGCGATGGATCAGCCTCAGTTCCTCGCCTACGCCAAGAAGATCAAGATCGGCGGCCTGATCGGCTTCGGCTTGCCCGGGCTGGTCTGGGGCGGTTTGGCCATCCTGGCCTTCATGCCCAAACGGCAAAGCCTCCACGGCGACGCGCGCTTCGCCAGCGGCGGCGATCTGGCCGCGAAGGACATGTTCAAGCCGCACAAGAACGGCATCGTGATCGGCAAGTTCGGCGGCAAGATCGTGCGCCTGGGCGGCCAGCAGTTCGTGATTCTGGCCGCGCCGACCCGCTCCGGTAAGGGCGTGGGCGTGGTGATCCCGAACCTGCTGGACTACCAGGAATCGATGGTGGTCCTGGACATCAAGCAGGAAAACTTCGATCTCACCAGCGGCTGGCGCAAGAGCGTCGGCCACGAAATCTACCTGTTCAACCCGTTCGCCGAAGACCGCCGCAGCCATCGTTGGAATCCGCTGACCTACGTGTCGGCCGACCCCGCATTCCGGGTCTCGGACTTGATGAGCATCGCGGCGATGCTGTATCCGGACGGCGCCGAGGACCAGAAGTTCTGGGTCAGTCAGGCTCGCAATGCGTTCATGGCGTTCTCGCTGTATCTGTTCGAGAAATTCGACGACGACGAAAAGATCGGCTTCCCGTTCTCGAAAAAACCCACGCTGGGCGCGATTTACCGACTCGCCTCGGGCGACGGCCAAAGCGAACTCAAGCCGTTCCTGAAAGACCTGTCGCAGCGGCCGTTCCTCAGCAGTCACGCCAAGACCGCGTTCGCCGGCATGCTGTCGCAGGCGGACGAGACCTTCGCGTCGATCCTCGGCACGTTCAAGGAACCGCTGAACGCCTGGATCAACCCGATCCTCGACGCCGTCACCAGCGACGACGATTTCCTGATCACCGACGTGCGCAAGAAGAAGATGACGATCTACATCGGCATCCAGCCCAACAAGCTGGCCGAAAGCCGTCTGATCATCAATCTGTTCTTCAGCCAGTTGATCAATCAGAACACCAAGGAATTGCCGCAGAACAATAAGGAGCTGAAGCATCAGTGCCTGTTGCTGATGGACGAATTCACCTCGATCGGCAAGGTCGACATCATCGCCACCGCGGTGTCGTATATGGCCGGTTACAACATCCGTTTGCTGCCGATCATCCAGAGTATGTCGCAGCTCGATGCGGTGTACGGCAAGGACCTGTCGCGCACGATGATCACCAACCACGCGCTGCAGATCGTCTATGCGCCGCGCGAACAACAGGACGCGAACGATTACTCCGAAATGCTCGGCTACACCACCGTGCGCAAGGACAGCTTCACCCGCGGCCGCGAATTCAGCCGCAGCGAATCGGAAGAGCGCCGCGCGCTGATGCTGCCGCAGGAACTCAAAGCCATCGGCTTCGATAAGGAAATCTTCTTCTACGAAGGCATTCCGCATCCGGTGCTGTGCGACAAGATCAAGTACTTCCAAGACAAGTACTTCACCGAGCGCTTGTTCCCGGCGGTGAAAGTCGAGCCGATGGAAATCAAGGCCTAATCCGACCCGAGGGCGCGCGAAGCCGCGAGGCTCGCGCGCTCGGCGGAATGCGGCCCGAGCGGCTATGATCCGAGCCTCGTCCTCAGAGGCTCGCACCATGCCGCGTATCGCCGCCCTCGCCTTCGCCCTCTTCGCCGTTCACGGCGCCGCACTCGCCGCGGAGGGCCCCACGACCGCGCTGCAGTGCGAGCGCGTGTTCGATAGCCGCAGCGGACGCATGCTCGGCGCGAAAACCATCGTGGTGCGCGCGGGCAAAATCGCCGAGATCCGAGACGGTCGCGTCGAGGTCCCCGACGCCGTCGTCGTCGACCTCAGCGGCCACACCTGCAGTCCCGGCTGGACCGATCTGCACGTGCATCTGGGCGAGGAATCGAACCCGCGCGCCTACGAAGAGGATTTCCGGCTCGACCCGACCGATTTCGCGCTGCGCGGCGTCAGCTTCGCGCGCAAAACGCTGATGGCCGGCTTCACCAGCGTGCGCGACCTGGGCGGCGAGGCGGCGCCGCATTTGCGCGATGCGATCAATCAGGGATTGATCGAGGGGCCGCGCATTTGGGCCGCGGGCAAATCGATCGCCACCACCGGCGGCCACGCCGACCCCACCAACGGCTACAACTCGGCGCTGTCGCACCTGATCGGGCCGCCCGGCCCCACCGAAGGCGTGATCAATTCCGTCGACGACGCCCGCCAAGCGGTGCGTCAGCGCTACAAGGACGGCAGCGACGTCATCAAAATCACCGCCACCGGCGGCGTGCTCAGCTACGCGAAATCCGGCGACGCCCCGCAGTTCACGGTGGACGAAATCAAATCGGTGGTCGACACCGCGCGCGATTACGGCTACCGAGTGGCCGCGCACGCGCACGGCACCGAGGGCATGAAACGCGCGATTCTCGGCGGCGTGACCAGCATCGAGCACGGCACCTACATGACCGACGAAGTGATGACGTTGATGAAACAAAAAGGCACGTGGTACGTGCCGACGATCACCGCCGGCCGTTTCGTCGCCGATAAAGCCAAAATCGACGGCTATTACCCCGAAGTGGTGCGCCCGAAAGCCGCGCGCATCGGTTCGCAGATCCAGCAAACCGCCGCGAAAGCCTACAAAGCCGGCGTGAAAATCGCCTTCGGTACCGACTCGGGCGTCAGCCCGCACGGCGACAACGCCCGCGAATTCGTCTACATGGTCGAAGCCGGCATGCCCGCCGGCTACGCGCTGCAGTCTGCCACGCTGTACGCCGCGGAGGTGCTGGGCGTGGACGACCAAGGCGTGATCGAAGCCGGCAAACGCGCCGATATCGTCGCGATGCCCGGCGACCCGTTGGCCGATATCGCGCAGGTGATGCAGGTGGATTTCGTGATGAAAGACGGCAAGGTCTACCGCTCGCCGACCGGCGCGGCCCGCTGATGGCCGCCATGACCTTGGAATGGACCGGCTACGTCGCCGCGGCGATGACCACCCTCGCCTTCGTGCCGCAGGCGGTGAAGACGATCCGCACCAAAGACACCCGCAGCATCTCGCTGGGCATGTACGTGGTGTTCACCGCCGGCATCGCGATGTGGTTGGTCTACGGCATCGCGCTGAATTCGATGCCGATGATCCTGTCGAACATCGTGACGTTCCTGCTCTCGGCGACGATTCTGGCGATGAAGCTCAAACACGGCTGACGCGATACGACGCGACGCGACAAGCCGCCATTGATCGTCGGCGCTCGGCTCTCGCCGCTTACGCGTCGCCGCGCAATCGCCCATAGCGGCCGGCGATCCACACGATCCACGCGAACCACAGCACGAAGGCCAAACGCTGCGCGAGCGCGATCGGCATCGCGGCCTGCGCGAACAGGGCGCAGGTCGGCACCGCTTGCGCGGCGACGAACGCGACGAAGCCATCGGCTGGATCGCGCCGTTTGCGAAAGCCCCAGGCGAGGCCGACGTTCCCGGCGGAAAACGCGATCCACCACAGCGTCCACGCGATACCGTGCAAGCCGCTGGCGGTGCCGTCGAGATCCTCCACGTCGATCGGCAGCAGCCCCTGCGCGGCGAACGCGAACGCCGACAGCAGCGCCAGCCGCGCGCCGATCCGCGCGGACCAGCCCGTCTCCGCGGGCACGGCGTCGCGCAGCGGCCACAGCGCAGCCGCGGCAAGCGCGCCGGGCACGACGAACGCGAACGCATCGAACCACAGCGCGCCGGGCACGCCCGTCGCGCCCAGCCACGCGAGCGGATGGCGGCGATGCGAATAATCGATCGCCGCTGCCCAGGGAAGCAGCCCGAACGCGATCGCCGCGATCGCGAACGACGCCAGCGCCGACAGCGCGAACGCACGATGGCGCGACGGCCTCATGACTCCGTTTTCCACTGGAACACCTCCTCCACGCCGACTCCGAACGCGCGCGCGATCTTGAACGCCAATTCCAGCGACGGCGCGTAGCGGCCGGCTTCGAGCGCGATGATGGTTTGCCGGGTCACGCCGCACGCCTGCGCCAGCGCTTCCTGGGTCATTTCGCCGCGGTCGAAGCGCAGACGCCGGATCGAATTGACGATCGGCGCACCGCTCATGCGACGCGCGTCCGGTCGCGGCGGTAATACCAGAGCGTCGCGAAGTACTCGCACAGCCAGCCCCACATCAACGCGAAGATCAGCAGATTGCCGATCATCGGCGGCGTCGCCCATTCGATTTTTTCGAGCGGCGTGAAGGTCAGCAGGATCGCGAAGCCGACGATGCAGAAAATCAATGCGCCATGGCCCCAGCCGGCGGCGTCGACGGCGATCTCGCGATCGCGTTCGTCTTCCTCCACCGCGCCTTTCCAGCGCGACGCCACGACGCTCGACAGCACGCTCCAGGCGACCAACAGCAGCACGAAGTTCTGCCCGACCAGCCGCGCTGCGGGGTTGTGGGGAATCGGCGCGTCGTCGAACACGTGCGCGTTCGCCAGGAAATACACGACGGCGACTAAGCAAAACGCCAAGCCGATCCGGGCCTTCCATTCGGCGGGCGACGCCGCCGCTTCCAAGGCGTCGCGCGGAATCCGCGACACCGCGTGCAGCAGCGCCCAGGTGCCCGCCAACAGCATCATGATCGCGACCGGCCCGGATGCGATCCCGAACAAGCGGCCTGGCCCGGCCAGCAGCATCCAGAGGGACGTCCCCGTCACCAGCAGCAGCAACCCCAGCGCTTTCCCGCTCGACCACCCAGCCATGATGTCACTCCGAAAATACAAAATGTAATTCATAGATTACATTCGGAATGGCGAATGTCAAGTACACCAGACATCGAGCGCCCGTCCTCGGCAACATCGGGGGCGAATCGAAGGCCAGCGATGGCCGCGGCGGCTGGCATACTCCGCCGACTTTCGGAACGGAACCCCGTCGATGTCGTCCACGCCGCCCCCCTTCAAGATTCACGACGGCACCTTGGAAGCGCTGAAATGGTTGGCGCTGGTCCTGATGACGGGCGATCACATCAACACGTACTTGCTCGGCGGCAAGATGCCGATGCTGTACGCCGCCGGGCGCATGGCCTTTCCCTTGTTCGCGTTCGTGCTGGCCTACAACTTGGCGCGCCCCGGCGCGCGGGCCGCCTATCGCCGAACCGCAGTGCGATTGACCGCGTTCGGCGCCATCGCGATGGTCGTGTTCGTCGCGCCGATCTTTCTCGGCGCCGATTGGCGGCCGTTGAACATCATGTTCACGTTTTTGGCGGCGCTGGCGATCATCGCGCTGCTCGACGGCGGCGGCTGGACCAAACGGCTCGCGGCGCTGGCGGTCTTCCTGATCAGCGGCGCGTTCGTGGACTATTTCTGGCCCGGCCTGATCCTGCTGGTGAGCATGTATTGGTTCCTGCGCACCGGCCAAGCCTGGGCGCTGCTGGTGTGGATGATCGCCCTGGTGCTGGCGCTGCCGCTGCAATCCTTGCTTCTGTATCACGCGCCGCTGCGCTACGCGGGCTGGACGATCGGCACGTTGCCGCTGCTGGCGCTCGCCACGCGCGCGGCGATCCGCGTCCCCAGAACGCGCTGGCTGTTCTACGTCTACTACCCGGTGCATCTGCTCGCGATTTGGGCGCTCGGGGTGATGTCCTGAACCATTCGAAATCCGCTGCGCTCAGTGCTTATGCCTCGCGCGCGGCCCCGATCCCGCGAGGGCTATCCGTCGATCGACGCACTCGGCCGCCCGTGAATGGCACAATCCGCATCTCGTCGACGATCGATCCTCCCCGACCGACTGCCGATCGTGAATCGATTCTTCGACCGCCGCGCTCGACGAACGCTCACGCCGCCCCCTCTTCTCGGAACGCCTTTCGCATGTCAGCCACCGCACCGACGCCCCACGTCATCGACGCCACCGCCGCCCGCTTCGAAGCCGATGTCATCCAGCGCTCGCTGCAAACGCGGTTCTCATCGATTTCTGGGCCGGCTGGTGCCAGCCGTGCAAGGTGCTCGGCCCGATCCTGGAAAAGCTCGCCGCCGAGTACTACGGCGCGTTCGTGCTGGCCAAAATCGACGTGGAAGCCGAGCAGGAATTGGCCGCCGCGTTCCGCATCCAATCGATCCCCACCGTCGTGCTGGTCAAGGACGGCCAACTGGCCGATGGCTTCCAAGGCGCGCTGCCCGAGGGCCAGTTGCGCGAATTCCTGAAAGCGCACGGCATCGAACCGGCCGCGGCCGCGGAGCCCGAAACGCCCGAAGCCGCGCCGACGCTCGACCCGCTCGCCGAAGTCGCGCGTCTGCGCGAGGCGAGCGCGAACGAACCGGAAAACGCCGAACTCAAGCTGCAGCTCGCGCTCGCGCTGTCGCAGGTAGGCGAGGCGCGCGAAGCCGAGGCCCTGCTGGACGCCCTGCCCGCCAATCTTTCCACCGACGACCGCGCGGTGCGCGCGCGTGCGCGTCTGGGGTTCGCCGCGCTGCTCAAGGACGCGCCGCCCGCCGCCGCGTTAGAAGCCGCGGTCGCCGCCGATCCGAACGATTTGAACGCGCGGCATTTGCTCGGCGTGCATCGGTTGGTCGCTGGCGACACCGAAGCGGGCCTCGAAGAATTTCTGGAAATGCTGCGCCGCGACCGCGGGTTCCGCGAAGGATTGGCGCGCAAAAGCCTGATCGACGCGTTCAACACGCTCGAAGACGAGGATCTGGTCGGGCGATATCGCCGAAAGATGGCGTCGCTGCTGCTGGTCTGATCGCGCATGTTCGGGCGTTGGCTCGCGCGCATGACCGCGCGCCGTTTGCGGCGGATGCTGAATGTCTGGCCGCCGTATCGGTTCGCGGGCGTACGCGTGATCGCGATCGGCGACGACTGGCGAAGCGCCGAGGTCGAACTGCGCGCGCATTGGTGGAACCGCAACTACGTCGGCGTGCATTTCGGCGGCAGCCTATTCGCGATGACCGATCCGTTCTGGATGCTGTTGGCGATGAACGCGCTGGGCCGCGATTACGTGGTGTGGGATCGCGAAGGCGCGATCGAATTCCTCAAACCCGGCCGCGGCACCGTACGCGCCGTATTCGTGTTGGAAGACGCCGCGCTGGAGGAGATTCGCGCGGCGACCGCGGGCGGCGACAAATACCTGCGCTGGTTCGAGACCGAGGTGATCGATGGCGAAGGCGAAGTAGTCGCTCGTGTGCGCAAGTGTTTGTACGTTCGGCGCAAGAAACACCGCAGCGCGCCGGAGGAAGCGAATCAAGGCGCAGCGGATGGTGCCGATACGCGCGAGCCGGGCAGCGGCGCTTCCCACGCGTCCGCGCCATCCGACGTCGGCGCATGAAGCGCGATCCGCAGAGCGCGACCGTCCTCGCTCAACGCGACCTCGCGCTGCGCCGTTTTCGATTCCGCCGCGAACATCCGCGCGCGCTCGGATAACGGCATCGCCGCCGACTCGCCGCGCAAACGCAACACGCCGGCCATCAGTGCGATCCGCGCATTCGCGTCCTGGATGCGCTTCGCGTAAACGGTATGATCCGGGGCGGCGATCTGCGCCAATATGCAGCCGCCGAAATTACCGGCGCACTCGAAACGCAGCCAATCGCGCGGCATCCTGATCGCGATCACGGGCTCGTCCCCGGCGATGGCGCGATCGATCGCTTCGCCGCAGTACTGCGCGAAATACGGGGCGACTTCGGCGATGGTGCGTTCCGGATCGTAAACCGCGGCATTCGCCCATCTTTTCCACCACACGCGGCGCGCGCCGTCGATCGCTTCGCCGCTGCGCAGCCCGGCGGCGGCGAAGGCGAATTCGCCGCGGATCGCGCGGCACAACGAACGCTCGTCGCCGTTCGGCGGGGCGAATGCGGTATCGCAGGCAGGCGGCAAGGACACGTCGTTCGGCGTTCGCGCCAGCATTTCGGCGAACAATCGCAGATAGGCATCGCTGGCGAGATTGGCCGCGATCAAGCGCGCGATCAGCGAGTCGCTGCCCGCGCCGATACGCCGCAGGGTGGCGATGTTCCGACAGACCCCGTCGAAAGCGGCCGCACGATCGCCGGCCACGAAGGCATGGGCATAACGCGTCATCGGCCAACCCAGCGATCGGAATGCGGGCATCGGCGCATCGGCGCGCTCGCCGAACCCGAGACTGGCGCGGTCGTAGCGCGACAAGGCGTCGATGCGGTCGAGCAAGGCCGCATTGCGCGCCAACAGCGCGGCATATCCGCCGGGATCGGCCGCCACTTTTTTCAGGCAGTCGTCCTTCGCCGCGCAGAATCGCGCCGAATCCGCCTCGCTCGGCGTTTGGTCGGGATAGCGTTCGGCCGCGACGCTGCGGTAACCGGCCGCGCCGATGCCGGAGGCACCGTCGGACGCCGACAGCCACGGCTCGGGGATCGCCGCGACGTTGCGCAGGTCCTCCGTGTACACCGCGGCCAACGCGCCTTTGGGCACGGCGTACGGCAGAGTCCACAGCGCCGGAAAGGCGTCCGCCTCGGTCGACGCGGGCGACGGTATCGCCAGGACCGCCAAGGCCGCCCGCTGCTCGGCGTTCGCCGGCGAAAAACGACCGTACGCCCAAACCGCGAGGGCCGCGCACAGCGTCACCGACGCCAGACCCAACGCCCAACGGCCGATTCCGAGCCCTGTTCGCGCCATAACGCCCCGCCGGAGGTGAGATACCCGTCAATAATCGCAGCCCGAGCGCATTCACTCCACCGCCCCGGGCGGTTATCCTGCTTTCGCGGTAACAGGGGATAAGGACACGATGCCGATACTGAACACGCCCGGCGGCCAGCCGTTGCCCGAGATCGCGGGCTACAAGATGCTGCGCGTACTGGGCAGGGGCGGCATGTCGACGGTGTACCTGGCGCAGCAACTGTCCCTGGGCCGGGAAGTCGCGATCAAGGTCATGCTGCCCGAAGCGCTGGCCGACGAAACCGGTCGCCGCCGGTTCGAGAACGAGGCGCGCACCATCGCCCGGCTCGACCACCCGCATATCGTCAAAATCCACGAGGTCGGCCGCACCAGTCAGGGCCTGCCCTACTACGTGATGGCGGTGCTGCGCCGCGGCCATATCGGCAAGCGGCATCTGGCCTTGGACGAATCGAAAGTCCGCAGCATCCTGCAGGCGCTGCTGTCGGCGCTGGGCTTCGCCCACAGCCGCGGCGTGATCCACCGCGACGTGAAAGCCGAGAACGTGCTGTTCGACGAAGCCGACCGCGCGATGCTCACCGACTTCGGCATCGCCCTGCGTCGCGGCCACGGCGCGCGCGTGACCACCGACGGCGTCGCCGTGGGCAGCACCGCCTACATGGCGCCGGAACAAGCGCGCGGCGCGGAAGTCGATTTACGCGCAGACCTCTACAGCCTGGCGGTGCTGGCCTGGGAAATGCTGGTCGGCACCTTGCCGTACCAAGCCACCGACGCGCTGTCGATGGCGCTCAAGCATCTGCAGGACCCGATCCCGCGCCTGCCGCCCGAACTCGCGCACTGGCAGCGTTTTTTCGATCGCGCCCTCGCCAAGGCACCGATCGACCGCTTCCCCGACGCGCCGAGCATGCTCGAAGCGATGCATCAGGTGCCGCATGCGCAGCGCCAACCGATGCGCGCCGCGCTGGCGCGTCTGCGCAGCAAATTCACCACCGCGCAGTGGCTGATGGCCGGCGGCGCTGTCGCGGCGATCGCGGTCGCGGGCATCTCGCTGGTGCCGGAACGGCAGCGCCCGAATCTGCTCGACACGCCCGTCACCGACGTCGCTGTCGCCCCCGACAGCGCCACAACCGCGTTCGACCCGACCCGAGGCGCGCCCGAGCCCGACCCCACCGGCGCCCTGCTTCGCGCCGCGCCCGAATCCGCCGCGCAGCCCTACGTGGGCGCCGCGCAGGAACAACTGCAGCAGCGCCGTTTGATCGCGCCGGCCGGCAACAACGCCTACGACAGCGTGATGACCGCGTGGCGCACCGATCCCAGCCATCCGTCGTTGTCCGCGCTGACCACGCGGTTGGTCGATCAACTGTGCTCCGAGGCCGCGCGCCGCGTGCGCCAGGGCGAAGACGCCGGCGGCAAGCAGTTGTTCGATCATGCCCAGCGCCTGTCGCAGCAGAACGACGGCAACGACGCGCCGCGGTTGAATCAACTGCGCAAAGAGCTCAACGACGCGCTGACCGTGCGCATGACCCGCGCCGTGGACAGCGGCGACCGCAAGGCCGCGAAGACCATTCTCGCCAGCGCCAAGGCCTTGGAATTGCCGGCCTCGCAAATCGCCGCGCTGCAGGCCAAATCGACGAAGACGACCGTCGGCGCCGAACGCATCGCCTCGGTGTCCGGCAACGAAGCCATCGTGACCCTCGCCAACGGCAAGACCATCGCCATTTCGCGCGCGCCGGTCAGCCGCGACAGCTACGCCGATTTCGCCAAGTCGACGCAGCGCGTCGCGGCGCTGTGCCGCGAGCGCGTATCGCTGCTGCGGGTGATCGCGCCGCGCACCTGGGAATCGCCCGGCTTCGCGCAATCGGGCAACCATCCCGCGGTGTGCGTGTCGTGGCAGGACGCCGACGCCTACGCGCGTTGGCAGAGCCAGCGCTCGCAGTCCCGCTACCGCTTGCCGACGGCCGCCGAAGCGCAGGCCGTCGCCAAAGCCGGTGCCGGCAAAGCGGTCGCCGAATGGGTCACCGACTGCGGCGCGGGCGGCTGCGGCCGACGCATGACCAACGGCAAAGGCTGGCGCACCACCGCCGCCGCCGGACGCGCGCTGGACGCCTCGCGCGGCTACGACGACGTCGGCTTCCGCTTGGTGCGCGACCTGTAACCCCGCGACGCATCGCCCACGATGCGCCGCCCGGGTTTCTGAATCGCGCACTGTCCGCTATACTGCCCGCCCGCGCCGAAGTGGCGGAATCGGTAGACGCAGCGGACTCAAAATCCGCCGCCCTTAAAAGCGTGTGGGTTCGAGTCCCACCTTCGGCACCAACATCGAAAGCCACGCGCATGCGTGGCTTTTGCGTTTCTGTGATCGGACGACGATCCGCCGCCCTTGAGCGTGTGGGTTCGAGTCCCACCTTCGGCACCAACATCGAAAGCCACGCGCATGCGTGGCTTTTGCGTTTCTGCGACCGGACGACGATCCGCCGCCCTTGAGCGTGTGGCTTCGAGTCCCACCTTCGGCACCAACTCGTTATTCGCATTCGGACGACGATCCGCCGGCCTTGAGCGTGTGGCTTCGAATCTCAGATTCGGCGCCAGCGCCACATTTGCGCGCCGCGAAAATCACTCCCGGCAACCTCCGGGCAAACGCAGCGATTGCAGCGTTCTTCCCTCCATGTCCTGCACGAACGCCGTGAAATCGGAGGATACGGATGTCGATCGGATCGCGACGCGCTCGGAAATCGCGGCGCGGTCCAGAGGCCACGGCCCCCACAGCTTGCGCACCACGCGATCGTGCTTGAGGCGTACCCCGCCGTTCTCGCCGGCACGCACTTCGGTGGACTGCCCATCGACGCTTTCCGCCAACCAAACCTGGGCCGGGGCGGTATCGCGTGCATCCGCACGCGCCGCGCCCACACGCAGCGAAATGCCGTTCGCTTCGCTGTGCAGCGACAAGGCCAAGCCTACGTGCGCGGGGGTGCGCGCATCGGCCAACGCGCGCGCGAAGGCCGCGTCTGCGCGCCACTGCATGCGCACTCGCTCGCCCAGCATCACTTGCGGCGTATAGACGGTCGTGTCGCCATGAACACCGACGCGCTGGCGCTGTCGTTCGGTGTATTGCGGCGACGCGAAACGATCCGGCCAACCCAGATCGTCCCAATAGTCGACATGGAAAGCGAGCCAATTCGCGGACTCGTCGGCGCCAACGATGCGCTGCGATAACCAACGGTCGGCCGGAGGACAACTGCTGCAGCCTTCCGAGGTGTAGAGCTCCACCAGCGGCACGACCTGCGTGCCGCTACGCGCGGCGCACAGCTCGGCTGCGGGAACTGCGGACGCGAAGGACAATGACGACAGTAACGCGAGTTGCAAACGACGGACGAGCATCGCACGGCTCCGATAAGGCGAACGGCATACAGAGGGCCATGAGCGGCGGATCGGTGCGCGGTACGTTCGCTGAAGCATCGCAAAGGGCTCGCTCCGACGGTATGCCCGCTCTGCGGCGCAAGCGCTTGTTCCTGGACGGTCTGCTGGGCACGGCCGAGGGCCGCTCCCCAATCGACCGCACACGCCGAAGTCGCCAGGTCTGGAACATGACGCCTGGGGACGCGCACGAGCCGTCCGCCTGCTGTCAGGCGTAGCCGTACTGGATCCGAGCCTGCGACCGAAGCGCCCCGCGCCGCATCCATTCGGTCGACGCATGCGCAAAGGTGCGTTACGAGAACCGGATGCTTCTCGTCGCGACGTTCTCATTGCTCTCGCAGGATGCGCGCACGCCACGGTTTCGTACCGCATGACATCGACACGCTCCGCTCCGCCCACCTCGATCTGCTTCGCGCCACCGCTGGCGCAACGCTTCGACGCCGATTTCGCCGATTGGCGACTGATCGCGTTCAATGTCGGCCCCGACGGCGCGTTGTTCGGACTGTGGGTGCCGCGGATCGACGATCGCAATGACCGCCACGACGCTTCGCGTACGCGGACCGCAGGAGGCGCACGACGTTATCGCGTCGTCTCGCAACGCGAGTGCGTGCGTGCGCTCGACTTGGTCGTCGACGATGCCCCCATGGAATTGCACGATGCGCAGCCGCTGGGCGAGGACGTGCTGCTGGTCGGCGGCCGCTGCCGGCGTTTCGCGAACGGCAACGCAGAGGCGAACGGCCGCATCTACGGCGCCGACGGCGCGTTCCGCCGCGCGATCGTGCTGGGCGACGGCATCGGCGCGGTGCAAACCGCGCGCGACGGTCGTATTTGGACCGGCTATTTCGACGAAGGCGTGATCGGCAACTTGGGATGGACGAGCCCGCTGGGCGCGAGCGGATTGGTCGGCTGGGACGACGACGGCGCAATCCGCTACCGCTATTCGCCGCCAGCGGGTACGGACGCCATTCTCGATTGCTACGCCATCAACGTCGCCGACGATGCGGTGTGGTGTTACTACTACACCGACTTTCCGCTGGTGCGTATCGAGCACGGTCGCGAAACCGGCGTGTGGCGGCCCGAGGTGCGCGGCGCGCATGGTTTCGCGGTCGGCGCTGGCTATGCCCTGTTCGGCGGCGGCTACGGCGATTACGACCGCATTCGCTTGATCGCGCTGAAAGACGACGGCCGCTGCGAGACGCTCGCGGACTTCGCCCTGGAAGACGAACGCGGACGCCGTTTGCCTGGGCATCACTGCGTCGGCCGCGGGCAATCGCTTTATTTCCGCAACGACGAGGCGATTCACCGCTTCGATATCGGCACCGCGTTGCGATTAGTTCGAGAACGCCGCGGCCACTGACGTCCGTCCGCGGATTCGGCACTTGGAGTATCGCGTCCGTAGCCTCCTGCGACAGCGTATTCAGACGCCCCGCTTACTGCGATCATAGGCGCATCGATCCGACCGCTCTCTGCCGACTCGTCCTCATGATCTCGCCCCGCCCCCTCGCCCTGGGCTTCGCCCTGGCGGTTCTCGCCGCCGGTTGCGGCCAACCCACCAAACCCACGCCGCCTCCGCCGACCGTCAAACCGACGACGCCGTCGAAGCCGGTGAAGATCAAGATCGGGTTGGCGCTGGGCGGCGGCGCGGCGAAAGGCTTCGCGCATATCGGCGTGATCAAGATGCTGGAAGCCAACGGCTTCAAACCGGAAGTGGTGTCGGGCACCAGCGCCGGCAGCGTGGTCGGCGCCCTGTACGCCAGCGGTATGGACGTATTCCAGATGCAGAAGAACGCGGTGGCGCTGGACGAAGCCAGCATTCGCGATGTGGGCCTGTTCGGCGGCGGGTTGGTCAAAGGCCAGAAGCTGCAGGACTACGTCAACAGCATGGTCGGCGGCCGAACGTTGGAGAAGATGAAACTGCCGTTCGCCGCGGTCGCCACCACGCTGCAGGACGGCAAACGCATCGTGTTCACGCGCGGCAACACCGGGCAAGCCGTGCGTGCCTCGTGCAGCATTCCCGGCGTGTTCGAGCCGGTCAAGATCGGCCAATTCCACTACATCGACGGCGGCGTGGTCAGCCCCGTGCCGGTGGACGCCGCGCGCCAACTCGGCGCGGAGTTCGTGATCGCCGTGGATATCTCCAGCAAAGCAGCTGGGCGTACGCCGGAGAGCCTGCTCGGCGTGGTGAATCAGTCGATCATGATCATGGGCCAGAAGCTCGGCGAGCAGGAAATGACGCGCGCCGACGTGATCATCCGTCCCAGCGTCAACGACATCGGCGCCGCGGATTTCGAGCAGCGCGGCACCGCGATTCTGGAAGGCGAACGCGCGGCGCTGGCCGCGATGCCGCAAATCCGCGCGAAATTCGCCGAGGCCCGCGAAAAGAAGCGTCTGGCGATGGCCGCGGCCGAAGCGCGTAATCGCCCCGCCCCACCGCCGAAGCCCAAATGCGAAAAGAAAGGCATGTTCGGCGGCCTGTTCGGCGACGACGATTGCGAGGACGAGAAGCGCTGACAACCCGCGCCCGGTCGATCGCAGGGCGCACGAAGGAATCCGCACCGCCAACGAGAAGGGCCGGCATCGCCGGCCCTTCTCGTTCGATGCGACCGAGTTGGAACCGATCGAACTGGAACCTATCGGATTGGAACCGATCGAGCTCGAATCGGACGCGATCGAATATTCCCGATCGATCAGTGCGGGTCGCTCATCGGCCGGAACAGCGCTTCCTGCAGGATCGCGGTCGAACGACAGCTCTGGACGGATAGCGATGCCAAATCGTTCCGGCGGCGGCGCAGATCGCCGAACGTACGCCTCGGCGCCGCGAAAATCGGGTCGTCCTTCTGGAACACGTTCGGCGCGAACGAAGTTCCTCTGCCGACCAAGAACTTCGACAACTCGCTTTCGACGTTGAATTGGCGCGGCGCGATGTGCACGAACTTGGTGTCGTCTCTGAGGTCGGTCACCGGCGGCAGAGGATGGCCGTTGTCGCGCGTTTCGCCGCCGTGACAGGCGCTGCACGTACCGAGCGAGAACTGATGCCGTTTCTGATGATCGACGCCGGGCGCGTTCCACACCGCGCTGTCGGCGGTGGAGAAGTTGAGCGTGGAACCCGTCAAGAACGGCTGTCCGAGGTACGTCAGAGGGACCGTGGTCGCGCCGCTGTTGATGAAATTCGCGAGCAAGGACGTGTTGGCCCACGAATGATGCGGCGTATTCTGCGTCGAAACGGTGTGCAGCATACCATCGCTCTGCAGATGGAATTCTCGCAATTCCCACCGGCCTCGTTGCGCGGCGGCTCGCCCCAATTGCCCCGGCGTCGGATCGATATCGATCGGGATGCCGTACCCTGTCAATGCGATTTCGTTGGTGCGAATTTGGCCGATCGCGCTGCCGTTCGGCTTGTTGCCGCCGGCGCCGGACGAGGTGAACTGATCGGTGATCGACTGCAGCGCGGCGTTGTACTGAGGGCTTCCCAAGGTCAGGTTGCGCAGCGCCACCCATTGGTTCGCGTAATTTCGGATATTGGTGCACTGCCGGATCGGCACCTTGTATTCCAAGATCACGGTGAATTCCATCATCGAGCAGCCGCCCTCGTCGTTGCGATTGACGACGCCGAACACGAAACGGCCTTCGCCCGCGTCGATCGGGATGCCGTTCGCGCCGCCGTAACTCGAGGTGGCCATCAGCGAACGGCGCAAATCCAGGCGGTTGACGATGCCCAGCAAACGCATCGGCGATTGCGCGAGATCGAGTCGGCCGTCGCTATCGCGCGGCCACGGATCGATCACCAACGAACGGATTCGGCTGCGCGCCGGCACTTGGAAGGTATTGATCGTTTGCGTCGTTTCCCACGACACCAACCAATCCTCGACCATCTCGGCCGCATTGATGCCGGTCGCCGGTTCGTTGGCCATTTGCGTCATCAGCGTATTGAACGTCCATGCGCCGTTCGGGTCGCCGACGTTGCCGCAGACGTCGAAGGTGCGCGTGGGGTCTTCGACCACCGAAAGATCGGTGACCATCAGCGTTTTGTCGGGCGTCATCCCGGGCAACAGCGGAGGCTGGATGTCGATGTCGCGAATCGAGATCGGCAGCGATCTGGCGCGGGCCTCTTCGACGATTCTCGGGTCGATGAAGCCGAATTCCCTCTCGCCCACCATTTCGCGCCCGTCGAAGATCGGGATCTTCTTTTCTTCGGCTTTCGCGATCTGCTCGACGCGCGTTTTCTGCTCTTCGACGAATCCTTCGAAATCGAAATCGATCAAGGACGCGAAGCGCTTCGGATCCTTGCCGTCGCGCTTCAGACGGTATTGGCGTTCGTCCACCGTGAAATCGACGGTATCGCCCAGTTGCTCGGCGTTTTCGTAGCGGACCGCGAGTTCGGCATTCCCCTCCGGCAAACCGGCCGATTCCAGCGGGGTCAATTCGACTTCGAAGGGCATCGGCGGGTTTTCGTCGACGACGGGCGGCTCTTCTTTGGCGGCCGAGGCGAACGATGTCGCGGCCGGCGCGGCTGCGCGAGCGCTCTTTTGCGACGGCGTTCCGGGTTTCGCCGCGGCGGACGCGTCGACGTCGTCGACGCTGGCCGACGACCAGGGGGCATCGCAAGCGGACAAGCCGCAGGACACCACCAGAACGCAGAAGGCATGCAGCGCGCTTCGCGGCCCGGTGCGGGCAAGACGATCATGGGACATGGGGATTCACTCCTTGTGAATGCGATGGTTGACGCCGGGGTCCTACCGCGAAACCTTCCGCGAAGCGTGATGCCGATGATTCGGAACACACCGGACGAATCGATCTCGCAGCGCCCCTTCGGGTGGACGCACGCCGATCGCGCGAAAAGACGGCATGCGCAACGAATGCATTCGCGGTGCGGCGGCATTCGCGGACACGATAATCGCCGAAAATGCCGAAATTCTGGATGTTATTTTCGATCGCTTCCGAGCGAACGATAGGCGCCGCGAATATCGGCGGCGCGAAAGGTCCGCACCAACGAAAAAGGCCAGCATCGCTGGCCTTTCGTCGTTTCCATCGCACGCGAGGGAGTAGCGTCGTCGCTTCGCGCCCTCAGTTCGAGATCGCCACCGCGGGCGCGAAATCCACGCGCCGCCGTTCGCGAATGCGCTGCCCGTCGAAGCGGCCTTCGACCAATTCGTAGCCCAGCAGCGCGAACACGCGTTCGCCGATGAAGATCGGGCGCGCGTCGCCGTACCAATCGACGCAACTGGCTTTGCAGCCGTCGTTGCCGATGGTCTTGCGCATCGCGTCCAACGTGCCGACCTCGCGCAAACGCAGCGCTCGATTCTGCAGGAACAACACCGAGGCTTGTTCGCCGTCGTTCGCCGCGCCGCCGAGAATCGGCAACCCCACGAAGCCTTCCCTCGGCGTCGTGGCGCGGTAGAAGAAACCGTGCGTGCGCTGGTCGCCTTGACGCGCGCCGCGCAGCGAGAAGCGATCCACCGGTTCCGCGTTCGCGCCCAAGGCCACGCTGGTGAAATGCAGCGCGCCGTCGGATTCGCCGATCGCGATCCCGTCGCTTCCCAACGCATCCACGCGGTCGACCGGATGCCCGATCGGCACGCGCACGAAATCGCCGTCGACGTATCGGATCGCGAACGCGTCTTGCCCCGGCGATTCCGCGTCCCAGCCGCGCGACGCGCCGAGCAGCAGCCAATCGCCGATGTATCGGTTCTGCAGGCCATAGCGGCCGAACCCGGCTTCACGCAGCGGTCGGAAACGCTCGGACGGCACGGTTTCGCCGCCGTCGCCGAACAGCGATAACGGCACGCGCATCAGCGCGAAATCGCCCGGCGCGGTTTCGCCCTGCCACATCCATTGGCCCATGCCGCCGGAACTCAGCATCACGTTGAGATAGCCGTCTTTCTGCAGGAACGACATCTGATCGATCGGCACGCCTTTGGCCTTCAGCGCCGTCGGGGCCGAGCCGTCGAGCGGAATGCGGAACACCTGCGCGCTCTTCGGCTGGCCGCCTTCCGCGCCCCACGGCACGGTCCACACGAAGGCCGAATCCTGCGATACGTAGAACACCTGCCCCGGATACCCCATCACCGCGGTCGCTTCGCAGGTCATCTCGGTCCGCGCCAAATCGCAGATCGTGACCGTGTGGAATGCGATGGCTTGGTCCGGCTCGATTTCGTTGCGGCCGCGATAGATGCGGTCGGCGGGCAGGATGCGTTTGAAATCGCCGACCTTCGCGTCTTTCCGCCAGCGGCGAACGGCCGGCAGCACGTCGTCGTAAGCGGCGTCGGAATACACGTCGAAAAACAGCGGCGAATAGAACACCAGTTTGTCGCCGATCATGCGGCTGGCGTAGTTGCGCGAGGAGTAGTAGTCGTTGCTGCGCAGGTGATACGTCGCGCGATACGTCAAACCTCCGTCGCCGTCGAGATCGAACAGTCCGACTTCGGTGCCGCCGCGCTGGTAGCTGTAACCGATGACCACGACGGTCTTATCGGACACCAGCATTTCGTCGTACCACGCGCCGCTGGGGTCGATGTCCGGGCCGAAGGCATCGATCGACGACACCGGGCGCAGATCGTCGCCGCCGATGCGCAGCGTGAACAATCGTCCGCGCCGCAGCACGATCAGAAAATCGCCTTGGCGCTTGACGATGCCGCCCTCGTCCACGCCTGCGGTTTGCACGTTGGTGATGGATTCTTCGTCGGCAGGGGCTTCGGCTTTTGCCGACTCGGCCGGCGCGCTGGCGTCCGCGGCAGCGGCTGGCGCGCTCGCTGCCGCATCGCCCGATTCCATCATCGCCAGCGACCGTGTCGCCATGCGTTTTTTGCCGGCCTCGCGTAGTTGATCGAGCGTGGCGCGCAGTTCCGCTTCGTCGGCGTAGGCGCGAAGCGTTTTCGATGCGACGGGAACCGTTTCGGGTCGCTTGGCGCTGTCGGCGACCGGCCGACACGCGGCGATGGCGACACCGACGATGCAGAAGGCGACTGCGATGGAAGCGCGAGAGGGACGTTTCACGGATCGATTTCCTCGGGTTGAAGCGCGGCCGGCGCGTGGACAGGACCGCAAACGTTCGAGGCGAGCCGTCGGGGTTACGCCGGCTCATCGCCCGCATCAGCCCTCGATGCGCGCCTCGCACGCACCGATTTTGACCAAAAAGAAGGGCTCGCGCTGCGAGCCCTCGATGCTATCCGAACGTTGCGATGCCGCGATTCGATGCTTCGAAACGCGGCCCGATGCGACGCGCTGCGTGTTTACGCGCGCCGTCCGCCGCTGCGGTCGCGACGACCGCGCTGGCCGGCGTCGGCCTGGGCATCGCCTCGGCGACCGGCGCCTTGGCGCGCGGCGGGCTGCGCGCCGGTTTTGGCGCCCTGCTTCTGCCCGGTATGCGCATGGGCATGGGCGCCGCGGTCGGCGGGTTTGCCGTGGCCGCGATGCGCCGGCTTGCGCGGCGGGCGCTGGCCGCTGGGACGGCCACTTTTCGCGGCGCGCTCGCCGCCCGGGGCATTCCCGTCCAGGCGAATCGGTTTGCTCGGCTCGTAACCGGCGACGGGCTCCAGGGCGATGTCGGACTTCAGCACGCGCTGGATCTGACGCAGCAAACCGGCTTCTTCCGGCGACACCAGCGACAGCGCTTCGCCCTGCGCACCGTTGCGGCCGGTGCGACCGATGCGATGCACGTAATCCTCCGCGACCATCGGCAGGTCGTGATTGATCACCAGCGGCAGATGTTGGATATCCAAGCCGCGCGCGGCGACGTCGGTGGCGACGAGAATGCGCGAACGGCCGGATTTGAACGCGTCCAGCGCTTTCAAACGCGCGGCCTGGCTCTTATTGCCGTGGATCGCCACCGCTTTGAGACCGGCGCGTTCTAATTGTTCGGCCAAGCGGTTGCAGCCGTGCTTGGTCTTGCCGAACACCAACACGCGATCGGTGTGGCGGGCGCTGAGAATCTCGATCAGCAGATCGCGTTTGCGCGAGGCGTCGACCGGATGCGCGCGATGCGAGATGGTGTCGGCGACCGCATTCTGCGTCGCGACCTGCACCTGCTGCGGGTCGCGCAGCAAATCCATCGCTAAACGCTTGATCTGCGCTTCGAAGGTGGCCGAGAACAGCAGCGTCTGCCGCTCGCTGGGCACGCGCGACAGAATGCGCTGAATCGCCGGCAAAAAGCCCATATCGAGCATGCGATCGGCTTCGTCCAACACCAGCAGACTCACGCCGTCGAGTTTGACCGAGCCGCGATCGAGATGATCGATCAAACGCCCAGGCGTGGCGACGAGGATATCCACGCCGCGGCGCAGATTATCGACCTGCGGCTGCATGCCGGCGCCGCCGAAAATGGTAGTGACGTTCAAACGCAGGTATTTGCCGTAGCGACGCAGGCTGTCGGACACCTGCACCGCGAGTTCGCGGGTCGGCAGCAGGATCAGCGCGCGCGGTTTGCGCGGGCCGGTCGCGGGTTTGCCGTCTTCGGACAAGCGCTGCAGCAGGGGCAAACCGAATGCGGCGGTCTTGCCGGTGCCGGTTTGCGCGCCGCCGAGCACGTCGCGACCGGCGAGCACCAGCGGAATGGCCTCGGCCTGGATCGGCGTCGGCACGGTGTAGGCGTTGTCGGCGAGCGCGCGCAGCAACGCGGGCGAAAGCCCGAGAGTTTCGAAATTCATGAATAGCTCCAAAAAACGATCATGACCGCCGCCTTCTCGCGAAGGGCGAAGCGGTGCGTCACTCGGAGCTTTCCTACCGCGCTGCGAGCAAAACAGAAGACGACGCGCCGGACGGCGGGTCGTGTTCGGCGCGACGAAAGACGTGCGGAGAGGGCTGCGGGGACCGGGCGAATGCCGGCGCTGCAGCGGGCTGCCATTGGAAAACGGGCCAGCCGTGCGCGAAACGGGGCGGACTTTACGCGAAAAGCGCCCGGAGCGCCAGCGAAATCGGGCTTAAGCGCCAACGTGGTTTAGCGAACATCAGCCATCGCGAGCGCATCGAAGCGAAGAGGAGCAACCAAGCCGTCGTCAATTCAGGCGATGCGCGTCAGGCGATCCGCGAGGCGGCGGCGTCGGTCGTATCCTCGCCATCCGGCGGCACATCCAGCGTCAGCCCGGGCCGCGCGAGGATAGTCTCGACGCCGTAGGCCTCGCCGATCTCGCCAGCGAGCGCTTCGCGCGCCTTGTCTTCGCCGTGCACCAGGGCCAGCGCGGGCCGCGGTTGGAAATGACCGTACCACTCCATCAATCCGCGTTGATCCGTGTGCGCCGACAAGCCGCCGACGGTATGCACCTGCGCGTTCACGCGGACATCGTGGCCGTGAATACGCACCCATTTGGCGCCGTCGACGATACGTCGACCGGTGGTGCCCTGCGCCTGGTAGCCGACAAATACGATGTGCGTCTGTCGGCGATGCAGGCGTTGCCGCATGTGGTGCAGGATGCGACCGGCGTTCGCCATGCCCGAACCGGCGATCACGATCGCGCCGCGTTCGACTTGGTTGATCGCCATCGATTCGTCTTGGCTTTCGGTGATGCGCAGATTCGGCAACTTGAAGGGGTTCGGGCGCTCGCGCCACACCCGCTTCGCCTCGTCGTCGAACAATTCGCGATGACGGTCGTAGACCTCCACCACTTTCGAGGCCATCGGACTGTCGAGAAAAATTTTCCAGCGCGACATCTTCCACGCATCCCACTCGCGCGCGAACCAATACAGCAGTTCTTGGCTGCGCCCGACCGCGAACGCCGGAATCAGCACGCAGCCGCCGCTGTCCCAGGCGTCGTCGAGAATCTCGCCCAGTTCGCGAATGGTGTCGGCGCGATCGCGATGCAGGCGGTCGCCGTAGGTCGATTCCATCAGCACCAAATCGGCTTCGGCGATCGGCGTCGGGTCGCGCAGGATCGGCGTGCCTTTCGGGCCGAGATCGCCGGAAAACACCGCCTTCGCGCCGTCCGCCCAGCATTCGATGCTGCACGAACCGAGGATATGGCCGGCATCGCGATACGCGATCTCGATCCCCGGCAAAATCTCGCTGCGTTGGTCGTACGGCAACGCATGCACGCGATGCATGGCCTTGCGCACGTCGTCCTTGGTGTAGAGCGGCACCGCTTCGCGTTCGCCGCGGCGACGGTGACGGTTCGCGCGCAGCGCATCGCCCTCGGCGATGCCGGCGGCGTCCATCAGCATGATCTCCATCAGATCGGCGGTCGCCGATTGCGCGTAGATCGGCCCCTCGAACCCGCGCTTGACCAACAGCGGCACGCGGCCGATGTGGTCGATATGCGCGTGGCTGATCACCAGCGCATCGATCTGCGCCGGATCGAACGGAAACGGTTCGGCATTGCGCGCCTCGGCTTCGGGGCTGCCCTGGATCATCCCGCAATCGAGCAGCACCCGTCGGCCCGCGGCTTCGACCTCGTGCAAGGAACCGGTGACTTCGCCGGCGGCGCCGTGAAACAGAACGCGCATGGGGGAATCCTCGTACGGCAGGTGCGACACGATGTCTCAACTCCCGCGCACGTACAAGAGCGTACGGATTCGACGCGCGCCGCGAACGCGAAATCGGCGCGCGCGTCGGTCGCGAAGGCCCGGCCGAGCGCCGAACGCAGGACCGCCGGTCCGACGCCATGACCTTCGACACCTGAATCGGCCCCGGCCCGGGCGGTACAGTCGGGAGTCGCCCGATGCGGCGCCTTCCTCTCACCAGACCGCCCTTCGGGCCGGAGAAACCGTGAACGCCCCAGTGTCGAAAACCCTCCTTCCCCGCACGCTCGCGCTGTCGATGGCTGTCGCCGTCGCGCTGGGCGGCACCTTCGTCGCGCCGCGCTCGGCCGATGCCGCCAAGGGCGGCAACGCCGCCGGGCTCAAGCTCGACGAGAGCAAACTTCCGCCGTTCAATCAGTTCCGGATCGGCGATGTCGACGCCTCCAAGAACGTCTGTTCGGACTTCAGCGGCCACGTCAACGGCAAGTGGCTGGCGAGCAACGCCATTCCGGGCGATCGCGTGTCCTGGGGCGCGTTCGAAATGCTGGCCGAGCGCTCGGTGGCGGTGCAGCGCCAGATCGCCGAACAGGCCGCGGCCAACGCCAAGGCCACCGGCGTGCAGAAGATCGTCGGCGATTTCTGGGCCACGGGCATGGACGAGGCGAAGATCAACGCGCAGGGCATCGCGCCGCTGAAGAGCCGTCTCGCCGAGATCGATGCGCTGACCGACGGCGCCAGCGTGGCCGAGTACCTGCGCAAATCCTTCGGCCGCGGCGAAGGCGCGGTGTTCGGCTTCGGCCCGAGCGCCGACTTCAAAGACTCCTCGATGAACATCGCTTACGTCGCGCAAGGCGGCCTGGGCCTGCCCGACGTGGAGTACTACCGCAAGGACGAGCACAAAGAAAAACTCGCGGCCTACGAGAAGCACGTCGCCAAAGTGCTGGAACTGTCCGGCATCGCCGCGGACGACGCCGCGAAGCAGGCGAAAGACGTGATCGCGTTCGAAACCCGTCTGGCGAAAGCCTCCAAATCCAGCGAAGAACTCTCGCGCGACGTCTCGCTGTTCTACAACCCGGTCACTCCGGCCGACGCCGATAAGATGACCCCGAATTTCTCGTGGACGCGCTTCTTCGAATCGCAGGGCATCGCCGCGCCGAAGATGTTCTCGTTCGCGATCCCGGAATTCCATAAAGAAGTGGACAAAATGATCGCCGACGTGCCGGCGGCGCAGTGGAAGAGCTATCTGCGTTTCCACACCGTCGACGGCGCCTCGCCGTTCCTGAGCGAGCCCTTCGTGCAGGAGAACTTCAACTTCTACCGCAAGACGCTGCGCGGCCAGAAGGAAATGAAGCCGCGTTGGAAGCGCGTGCTCGACACGATCGAAGGTCAGGCCGGCGAAGCGCTGGGCCAGATGTACGTGCAGGTGGCGTTCCCGCCGGAATCCAAGGCGCAGATGCAAACGTTGGTGAACAACCTGAGCGGCTCGCTGAAGGTGCGCTTGGAGAATCTGGCGTGGATGAGCCCCGGCACCAAGAAGAAGGCGCTGGAGAAATGGTCCACGTTCACGCCGAAGATCGGTTATCCGGACAAATGGCGCGATTGGAGCGGCCTGAAGACCACGCGCAGCAGCTATGTCGAGAACATCCTCGCCGCTAACGAGTTCAACTACCGCTGGAACTTGGCGAAGATCGGCAAGCCGGTCGATAAAACCGAATGGGGTATGAGCCCGCAAACGGTCAACGCCTATTACAACCCGCAGCAGAACGAGATCGTGTTCCCGGCCGCGATTCTGCAGCCGCCGTTCTTCGACCCCAAGGCCGACGATGCGCGCAATTACGGCGGCATCGGCGCGGTGATCGGCCACGAAATGATCCACGGCTACGACGATCAGGGCAGCCGCTTCGGGCCGACCGGCAATTTCGAGAACTGGTGGACGGAAGACGACGCCAAGGGCTTCAAGGCGCTCACCGACAAGCTGGTCGCGCAGTTCAACGGCTACGAGGCGGTGCCGGGCAAGTTCGTCAACGGCAACTTGACTCTCGGCGAAAACATCGCCGACTTGGGCGGCTTGGCCGTCGCCTACGACGCCATGAAGCGCGCCACCGCCGGCAAGGCCGACCCGATGATCGACGGCCTGAACCGCGATCAGCGCTTCTTCATGAACTGGGGCACGGTGTGGCGTCGCAACTTCACGCCGCAGGAGTTGGAAGTGCGCCTGGTGACCGACCCGCACGCGCCGGCGAACTTCCGCGCGATCGGCGCGCCGTCGAACCATCCGGCGTTCGCGGCCGCGTTCCAGTGCAAGGCCGGCGATGCGATGGTGCGCGACGGCGAGAAGCGGATTTCGATCTGGTGATCCGCTCCGACTCGCGGACGTAACTCGCACCCGAAGGCCCGGCATCGCCGGGCCTTCGGCGTTTTCGTCCGCTGCGGACAGAGCCGCCGCTGCATCCGAAACCCGCGCTTCGCCGTATCGGTAGCGTGACGAACCCGTCGCCCGCTCCGACCGCCGGCCCCTTACCATGCCCTCAACGACTTCCGCCCGAGCGCTCTATCGAATGCAGGACACCACTCTCCCCCCGCCCACGCTGGACGCCGCCGACCGCCTGAGCACGCTGCTCACCGAGGTCGCGCGCGGCGATCGCGGGGCGTTCGAAGCGATCTACCGCGCCACCTCCTCCAAACTCTTCGGTATCTGTCTGCGGGTGTTGCCCGATCGGTCCGACGCCGAAGACGTGCTGCAGGAAGTGTTCGCCACGATTTGGCACAAGGCCGGCCAATTCGACCCGCAGCGCGCGAGCGCGACGGCCTGGCTGGCGATGGTCGCGCGCAACAAGGCCATCGACCGTCTGCGCAGCCAACCCGCGCGCGGCGCGATGGCCTCGATCGAGCTGGTCGACGAGATTCCCGACCATGCGCCCACGCCGCAGCGCACCACCGAGGCGGCGGACGACCGGCAGCGACTCGAACGCTGCCTTCAACAACTGGAACCGAAGCGGCGCACGCTGATCCACGCCGCGTTTTTCGAGGGCTCGACCTACGAAGAGCTCGCCCATCGCAGCGCCTCGCCGCTGGGGTCGGTGAAAAGCTGGATCCGCCGCGGTCTGCTGCAGTTGCGGGGGTGCTTGGAATCATGAACGTGCGCGATTTCGATCAACAAGATTTCGGCGGCGACCGTCCACCCTCGGCCGACATTCTGGCCGGCGAATACGTCTTGGGCGTGCTGGACGGCGACGCGCTGCGCGAGGCGGAAGCCAAAGTGCAAAGCGATGCGGGTTTCGCGCGCCTGGTGTGGGATTGGCAGCGTCGACTAGCGCCGTGGTGGGACAGCACGCCCGCGGTGGCCCCGCCCGACCACGCCTGGCCGGGCATCCGCAGCCGCTTGGGCTGGGCCGCGGCGGAAAGCGAGCGAACGACGTTCGAACGCCCCGCCGCGAACGACGGCCTCTGGCAGCGTACCGGCGTCTGGCGCGCGGCCACCGCCTTTGCGATGGCCGCGGCGATCGCGGCGGTGTTCTTCGGCCCCGATCTGCGTTCGCGCATCGATCCGCCGACCACGACGCCCCCGGTCGCAGTCGAACCGCCGGTCGAAGATCCGAACGCCACGAAACCCGTGACCACCCTCGCCCGCGACGACGGCCGCACCGGCTGGCTCGCGTCGGTCGACCGCGCGAAAGGCACGCTGCTGATGGTGCCGGTACCGTCGAAAGCGGACGAACAAGGCCGCGTGCCCGAACTGTGGCTGATTCCGCCGGGCGAATCGCCGAAGTCGCTCGGCATCGTGTCGATCGATCGCGCGCACACGGTGAGCGTGCCCGAACCCCTGCGCGAAGCCTTGAAGCAGGGCGCGGTGCTGGCGATCACGCTGGAGCCGCAGGGCGGCGCGCCGCAGGGCATCGCGACCGGTCCGATCATCGCCAAGGGCGATCTGGTCACGCTGTAATCGCGGCCCGCATCCCGACCCATCCAGCGAACGCGCTTCCCGGCGCGTTCGCTGCGTCGGGCCGAGCCTGATCGCGCGATCGACCGCGAGATGCGGCGACCGATGCCGCGGCCGGGCCATGCGTCGACACATTCCAAGCATCCGATGCATCCGCCCTGACGCATCGGGTGCATCCGAATGCCGTCGTCCTCCGTATGAGTGCTGGACTCGCCACGGAGAAACGCATGCCCGACACGCCCGCCCGAGAACGTACGTCCATCGCATTGCGCGCTGCGCGTCAGCGGACGAACCTTCGTCGCCTCTGGCTGCGGCCGTTCGCCGCGCTCGCGCGCTGGCTGGATACCGGCATCGACGACCGCGCGATGGCGGACGAACCGCACGACGACCGCATCGACTGGCTGCGCGTGGTGCCGTTTTTGGGGATGCACCTGGCGTGCCTTCTGGTGTTTTGGGTCGGCGTTTCGCCGGTCGCGATCGCGGCGGCGATCGTGCTG
>SSGH01000015.1 GCA_008015835.1 Lysobacter sp. | reverse complement strand
CGGCAACAACCCGACCTCCGGCGCGAACACCACGCCGGGCTCGAACGCGACCGCGCCGACCGGCAATAACCCGACCTCCGGCGCGAACACCACGCCGGGTGCGAATGCCACCGCGCCGACCGGCAATAACCCGATCTCCGGCGCGAACACCACGCCGGGCGCGAATGCGACTGCGCCGACCGGCAACAACCCGACCTCCGGCGCGAACACCACGCCGGGCGCGAACGCGACCGCGCCGACCGGCAACAACCCGACCCCCGGCGCGAACACCACGCCGGGCGCGAACGCGACCGCGCCGACCGGCAACAACCCGACCCCCGGCGCGAACACCACGCCGGGCTCGAACACGACCGTGCCGACCGGCAACACAACCCCACCGAGCACGGGCAACACCACATCGGTGCCGACGGGCAACGTCACCACCGCACCCACCGGCACCGGTAACGTCACCACGCCGAATACCGGCAATACCACACCCGCACCGAGCGGCAATGTCGTCGCTGCGCCCACGAACACCGGTAACACCACGCCCGCACCGAGCGGCAATGTCGTCGCTGCGCCCACGAACACCGGCAACACCACGCCTGCGCCGACCGGCAACGTCGTCGCCGCGCCCACGAACACCGGTAACACCACACCCGCACCGACCGGTAACGTCGTCGCCGCGCCCACGAACACCGGCAACACGACGCCCGCTCCCACCGGCAATGTCGTCGCCGCGCCGACGAACACGGGCAACACCACGCCCGCGCCGACCGGCAACGTCGTCGCCGCGCCCACGAACACCGGCAGCACCACGCCGGCACCGACCGGCAACGTCGTCGCTGCGCCCACGAACACCGGTAACACCACACCCGCACCGACCGGTAATGTCGTCGCCGCGCCCACGAACACCGGCAACACGACGCCCGCTCCCACCGGCAATGTCGTCGCCGCGCCGACGAACACGGGCAACACCACGCCCGCACCGACCGGCAACGTCGTCGCCGCGCCCACGAACACCGGCAACACCACGCCCGCACCGAGCGGCAACGTCGTCGCTGCGCCCACGAACACCGGCAATGTCGTCGCTGCGCCCACGAACACCGGCAACACCACGCCCGCACCGACCGGCAATGTCGTCGCCGCACCGACGAACACCGGCAACACCACGCCCGCGCCCACCGGCAATTCGACGCCATCGGTTCCGAACACGGCGCTCAACGGCAACGCGAACACCGGCAACGCCGCCAACGGCAGCGGCAACGCTTCGACGGGTTCGGGCACGACCGGCGGCACCAGCGGCGGCAGCGCGTATCAATCCTCCGCGCCGCTACCGCAGACGAACGTCGGCAACGCCACGAACGCTTCGCCGCAGCCGGTGTCCTCGCCTTCCCCGCCGATCATTCCGGCTACGCCGATCGCGACGCAGGACAACCGCGGCGTAGTGCCGCCCGTGAGCAACACCACTACGTCCAATCCGACGCCAGGCAATCCGACGCCCAGCAATCCGACGCCCAGCAATCCGCTCGGCGGCAATCCGCCGGGCAGCGGCGCCGTCGCGCGCACCACCGAAGTCATCAATGCGATGCCGGACCGCACTGCGCTGCCGCAAGACAGAGAAAGTCAGCAGAAAATCACCACGGCGGTGGCGACGAATCTGGTGCAGCAGCAGATCATCGACCCGAACGGTCGCGGTTCGCCGAACATGCAGGCCGCGATGGGGACGGGCGCGAACAGCAACACCTTATTCGTGATCACCGACCCGAACTCGCCGACCGCGCGAGTCGCGCCCACCGACATCGTGCAAGCGCAAAACCAACCGTTGCCCACGCTGCAGTCGAATCTGACCGCCGCCGTCGCGAACGCGCAGCCGACGCCGACGCCGCCGGGACAAACGCCGGGCGCGCCGGCCGTCGATCAACCCGGCGTCACGCAGAGCTCGCGTTCGCTCTGATCGTTCTCGAGAGATCGGCGCGAACGGTCGGTCTCGCGAACGCCATCGAACGAAAGGCCCGTCGTGCGAACGACGGGCCTTTCGCGTGCGGTCTCGCGCATGCCGCTCGGCAGCGCTATCGGCGCCGCATCACTTCGTCGGCGGTTCGAACACCGCGATCGATTCGACGTGCGCGGTATGCGGGAACATATCCATCGCGCCCGCGGCCTTCAGCGTCCAACCGCGCTCGTTGACCAGATAGCCGGCGTCGCGCGCGAGCGAGCCGGGATGGCAACTCACGTACACGATGCGTTTCAGGCCTTTCAGCGGCAGTTGCTTCAACACCGCATCGGCGCCCGAACGCGGCGGATCGAGCAAGAGTTTGTCGAAGCCGCCGCGCATCCACGCATGGCCCGCGAGGTCTTGCGCCAAGTCGGCGGCGTAGAACTGCACGTTCGTCATGCCGTTGCGCTGCGCGTTCTCCCGCGCGCGCGCGACCAGCCCGGTCTCGCCTTCCACACCGACCGCCTCGCGCGCGACGCGCCCCAGCGGCAGCGTGAAATTGCCCAACCCACAGAACAAATCGAGAATGCGGTCTTCCGGGCCGGCATCGAGCAAATTCAACGCGAGCGCGATCATCTTGCGGTTCAAACCGGCATTGACCTGGATGAAATCCAGCGGTCGGAATCCGAATTCGATGTTCCACTCGTCGAGCCGGAACGCTAACTGCGGCGACGCCGGCCACAGCGGCCGCACCGAATCCACGCCGCCCGGCTGCAGAAACATCGCGAAGGCGTGTTCGCGCGCGAACGCGATCAGCGCGTCGCGATCGCGATCGCCCAGCGGCTGCAAATGACGGAACACCAGCGCCACGCCGCCGAATTCCGCGGTGGCGTCGCCGACGATGAATTCGATCTGCGGAATATCGTTGCGCGCGTCGAGCCCGTCGACCAGCGCGGAAATCGCGCCGAGCTTTTCGCCGATCTCGGGCACCACCGTGTAGCACACCGACAAATCCGCGACGAACCGCGGGTCGGCTTCGCGGAAGCCCACCAGCGTTTTGTCTTTCTTTTCGACGCGGCGCACCGACAGCCGGCCTTTGCGCCGATAGCCCCAAGCCGCATCGCTCAGCGGCGGCAACACAGTTTTCGGCTGCACATGGCCGATGCGCTGCAGGTTGTCGAGCAACACCTGCTGCTTGGCGAGAATCTGTTTCTGTTCGTCCAAATGCTGCAACACGCAGCCGCCGCAGACGCCGAAATGCGGACAGCGCGCGGGCACGCGATCGGGCGACGCCTGCAGCACCTCGACCGTCGCCGCTTCATCGAAATGCCGCGATTTCGCGGTCTGTTTCGCCATCACGCGCTCGCCGGGCAACGCGCCCGCGACGAATACCGCCTTGCCGGGTTGCCCCTCGCTGCCGCCGCGGCGCGCGACCCCGCGCCCATCGTGGCTCAGATCGAGAATCTCGAGTTCGAACGGCGTTTGATCGATGCGATTGCGGGCCACGAGCGGATATCGGACGAGAACGAGGCGCGCATTGTCGCAGAAAGCCCGCCGCGATCTCGTTGTCGTGCATGCCTCAAAGAAAAGCGCGGCCGATTGGCCGCGCTTTTCGTAGAACCGCTGCAGCTCGAAGCCGCACGGTACGAATCACTTCTGCTTCCACGCCCCGCCGCGCTGATACCACCAGCCCGAACGCGCGCTGTCGACCCACTGCTTGGCGAACACGCTGCGGATTTGGCCTTCCCATTCCGGGTGGCCGTTGGCGACGGCGATTTCGCGGTACACGGCTTTGCGGTCGCGGTTCTCGTCGGCCACGGCGGTGTTCACCGGCACGCGATCCTTCAGCGCGATCGCGGCGGCGTCGCGCACGACGACCAAGCCGTCTTCGCCGAAGCCGAGCGCACCGGAGTCGAAATGCGGGCGCAATTCGCCGTCGAAGCGTTGCTCCATGCGCGATTGGATCGCGCGGATCGCCGGGGTCTGGATATTGAAGTCCGGTTGACTCTGCGCGTACGCGGGCGAAATGCCGATCAGCATCAGCGGGTCGAACGCGAGGTGGCGTTCGCGGGTCGGTTGGACCGGCGCGCTGGGGACGTTCTGCGCCATTCCGCCGCCGCCGGGCGTCTGCGCGGGCGGGGCCGCGTCGTTGATGACTTTCTCGACGAATTCCTTGGCCGCTTCCTTGGCCTCGGCCGCCGGGAAGTACACGTTGATGGTGACGCAGGCGCTGAGCAACAGCGATGCGGCGACGGGAACGGCGAACCAGCGGCGCATGGACGATCTCCGAGTGAGGACGACTGAGGTACGGCTAGGGTAAGCGACAACGGGCGGCGAGGAACGCTCGACGGGCCTTATTCGACGACGGGCTTGAGATCGCCCGAGCCGATGGCCGCCAGCCGTTCGACCAGGGTGGGCCAATCCACCCGACGTTTGAAACCCACCACGTTCAAGCGCGGCAGGCCCGCACCTTCGACGATAGTAAATCCGTCGTTGTCTGAATGGGGGCCCGCCGGGCCCGCATTCACCGTCTTCGCATCGGTCGCCGCCGCGAAGCCATCGAGGCTGTCCAAGCCACCCATCGCGCAGACCTCGTTGCGCAATCGGCAGGTGATGCCGATGCGGCGATAGCCGAAATCGTCGAACAGGCCGATGAGTTGGCCCTGCAAGCTCGTGACGAAGGACGCGTCGCCGACGCTGGAGATGTTCTGCACCGCGCGCTGACTGATGCGCTGGCGCTCGCGTCGGCGCTTCGCCGCGTCGCGATCGGTGTGCAGATCGGCGTCGAACGAGGTCGCCGACCAATCGACTAAGCGGATGTTGCGAATGCTGCCGTCCAAACGTCCGGTGATGCTGCCGAAATCGAACACTTCGGTGACGCTGCGCAGATCCAGATCGTCCAGCGCCAAGTCGGCCGACAGCGTCGGCGCCACGCCGAACGGGCGCTCCATCGCCAGCGACGAAATGCTGACGCGCCCGTCGAACACGTCCATCGCCAAACCGCCCTCGAAACTCAGCCGATCGTCGACGTAGCGCGCGTCGGGAATGCGACCGCTCAACGTGCCGCGGAACGCCGGCCAGCCGAGCGCCTGCGCGAGTTTGCCCAGATCCATGTCTTCGAGCGTGAGCCCGAAGCGGCTGCGCAGGCCCTGGTCGCCGACGCGCGGGCGCAGTTCGAAGCGATCGAAGCGCATGCGCCCGCCGACCGCGTCGAAACTCACCGGCGCGCGGAACGCGATCGCGCCCTCGGCGCTGCGCAGCGGCAGTTCGGCGGCGCCGAATTCCAAACCATACAACCGCCCGCCGGCCCAGCGCAGATCGCTGTCTTGCGGCGCGTCGGCGGAAAACCGCAGATCGCCGTCGAGATCGTCGAAACGGAACACTGCGCCGCCGTCGCGCACATCCAGTGCATCCAACCGCGCCTCGATGCCGCGCAGACCGCTCGCATCCAGGCGCAAGCGCGCGCGCAAGCCACCGTCGAGCGCAAGATCGTTCAAGCCGAAAACGCTGAGCCAGCCGGACAAATAGCGCGCCGTGAGCGGCGTCGCGTCGCGGCTGTCCAGCGTCAGATCGAGCCCACGCAATGCGCCGTCGCTCGCGAATGCGGCGGAACCGTTCGCGCCGAGGACGCGGCCATCGCGCCATTCGATCTTCGGCAGCCGCCAGCCCGTCGCATCGCCGACGGCCTCCACGGCGAAACCGACCGACGACGGCGGCAACGCGAGGTAGGCGCTGCCGAACAACACCTCGCCGCCGTTCCACTCGCCGTCGAGACGCACGCGGCGCTCGCGCGGACCGAACGAGGTCCGCAGATCGAAACGGCCGCTCAAGTGCTCCGCGGCGACGCTGGCGTCGGGCGTATCGAAGGACGCGGCGGCGATCCGCAGCGGCCCTTCGATCTGTAGCGGCGCGTTCTGCGGCGCGCGAACGCGCAACTGCGCATCGACGGTGCCCGCGTTCAATCGCCCCTCGGCCCAAGCCTGCCGCGCCATCGCCTGCAGCCAGGCCAGCGGGACGCGAGTCAGATCGATTCGGGTATCGTCCGGCGCGGCGGCGACGCGATGCACGTCGATACGCGTATCGCCCTGCCGCAGGCGCACATCGGTGAAGGCCGCGCCCAAATCGAGCGCGAGCTGCGACGGCCGCACGCCCTGCCCGCGCAATTCGCCCTCGCAGCGCCAACCGCCCGCGCCGTCGCGACGCAGCGAGCACGTCCAATCGACGTCGCGTCCGTCGTAGCCCAAATCGGGCGCGTCGATGCGCGCGGCGCGAACCCGCAAACGGCCCTGCTCCGCCGTCGCCGGCCACGCCAAATCGACCCGCACCTGCCGCAGCGTGGCGATGCCCGTGGACAGCGTCTCGATCTTGGCGTGCAGCGTGCGCGCCTGCGCGGGCGCGATGGCGATCATCGCGAGGAGACCCACCGCGATCGCGCCGACGAACGCCCGAGCGATGGCGGTCGTGCGCGAACGCGCGCGAAGGCCTAACGACTCGCACCGAGATCTCGGCGATGCGCCGTCTGGACGGGCGCATCCGCGGTTGCCTAAGATCGATTCGGGGCGGCGCGACATGCCGGACAGGATAGCGGAGCGACGATGAATCGCGGCACGGACCAGGCCGATGACGAAAAAAACCACGCGAACGACCACGCGAACGACCACGCGAACGACGGCGCGCGCGATGACGCACCTGATGACGCGACCATGGATGGCGCGACCATGCCGCGCATCCTGTTGGTCGAAGACGAGCCGGTAAGCGCCGCGTTTTTGCGCGACGCCATCGCCGCATGCCCGGCGCACGTCGCCTCGGCGGAAACGGCCGCCGAGGCGCTGCGCCTCGCCCGCGAACGTCCGTTCGATCTTTGGTTGATCGATGCGCACCTGCCCGACGGCCGCGGCGCCGATGTGCTCGCGCGGCTGCGCGCGGAAGGCCGCGACACGCCCGCGCTAGCGCATACGGCCGAAACCGCGAAGGCGGTCTTGGACGCGTTGATCGACGCGGGTTTCGAAGAAGTGTTGATCAAACCGCTCGGCGTCGCCGCGCTGCAGGGCGCGATTCGACGCTTCGTCCCGAGCGCGGCGCGTGCCGCGCACGGGTCGCTCGCCGATGCGAACGACAGCGACGATAACGCCGGGCCGGAACGCCCGACCGGCGGAAAATTCCCGGTATTCGACGACGCCACCGCCTTGCGCGCGCTCAACGGCCGACGCGAGCACATCGCGGCGATGCGAGGCATGTGGTCCGCGGAATTACCGCAGCAGGCGCAGCGCATCGCGAGCGCGCTGCGCGACGACGATGCGGCGGTGCTGCGCGCGGAACTGCATAAACTGCTCGCGAGCACGGGGTTCGTCGGCGCGTTGCGTTTGCAGGCCGCCGCACGCGAGTTGCAGGCCGCGCCGAATGCGGAACGCGCGAGACGGCGGTTCGACGGCGCGATGGCCGACACGCTGTCGGCGCTGCGCGATCAGGCCTCGTCGGAATAAGGAGGATTCGTCGCGGGCGCATCGGAATCCACGACGGCGCTGGCCGCATCGCGCGTCGGCGTATCGCTCCGCGATGCGGGCTCCGCGCCGCGCGGCAGCGACGCGATCAATTCCCAGGATTTCAAACCGCGTCCGCCGAGGTGATGCAGCAGCACGGCGCGCATCGCGCGACGCAATCCGGGCATGTCCTCGGCGTGTGGCTCGCGGTCGGCGGCCACATCCAGCAAGGCGCGCCCGGTCGCGGTGTCGCCGCGCGCTTCGCGACCGGCGTGCGTCGCCTCGCCCAGCACGCGACGGGGGCCGTGATCGGCGTCCAAACGATAACGCGCGGCGGGATCGATCGCGTCGCCGTCGCCGTCGCATTCCCAGGCGAAGCCGACGCCGAGCGCATCGAGCAGATCGCGCTCGAAACGGCGCAGCGTCCACGCGAGCGAGAGTTCCGTCAGCGCCAGCCGCGCGCGCGTTTCGCCGTAGATCGCATACAAGCCGCCATGGTCGTCGTGACGCGGCGCGAGCCGCAGCATCAATTCGTTGAGATAGAACCCGGCGAGCATGGCGTCGCCCTGCAGCAGCGGGGCCGCGTCGATCGCCTCCGCCGCGTTCAGATGCGCGAGCTCGCCGCGCTGCATCGCATCGAAGCGGATGTGCTGCAGCGGCTGCAGCGCCGCGCGCAGCGGATGCTTCTTCGGCCCCTGCACGCCGCGCGCCACTAAGCCGATCCGCCCGTGCGCGCGGCTCAGGACTTCGACGAGCAGACTGGTCTCGCGCCAGGCGCGGGCGTGCAGGACGAAGGCGGGTTCGGCGGTGTAGCGCATCGTGCCCAATCAGCCGTGCGACCCGAAGAGCGTTGCGCGATGCTGACAGACGAATTGAATCGTTCTCAGCAGCGGATATTGCTCGGGCACGGCCTGGCGCTCGACCTTCCGTTCTTTGAGCACGGCGACGATACGATCGAGCAAATCGGAAATCAGCCAGACGTTCCCGCCCGCCAGCGTCGGGTGATTCGTTTTGCTTCCCAATCCGAATAACGCGATTTGCTCGATGTCATCGGGGATTTCGATCCCCGTGAACAACTTCGGAATGTGCTTGCGCCCGGCCTGGAATTTCTTGTTATAGCGCAACTCTCTCTTCATCCATGGATCCGCATCCATCGAGGGTTCGACATGGACAAGGTGCTTTTCTCCCGGATGGAACGCGACCACATCGAGTTCGCATTCCCAGCCACCGTTAGGTCGTCTTCCTACGTTGACGTTCCTTCGGACGAAGTAGCCCTGATATTCGTACCATTCCGCGACCAATTGCTCCAAATAATTCATTGCCGCCTCGGTAATCCTTTACTCCGAATATCCGAACGCCTTCAGCGCCGCCTCATCGTCCGACCAGCCTTCGCGTACGCGCACCCAGGTTTCGAGGAAGACTTTGACGCCGAACATGCGCTCCATTTGTTGTCGGGCCTTGGTGCCGATTTCGCGCAGGCGGGCGCCGCCCTTGCCGATGACGATGGCTTTCTGGCTGTCGCGTTCCACCCAGATCACCGCGCCGATGCGGAACATCGGTTCGCTGTGGCCCTTCTTTTTCGAGGACACGTCTTCCTCGAACCGCTCGATCTCCACCGTGGTGGCGTACGGCAATTCCGCGCCGAGTTGGCGCATCAACTGTTCGCGCACCAATTCGCCGGCGAGAAACCGTTGACTGCGGTCGGTGATGTCGTCGTCTTCGTACAGCGCCGGCTGTTCCGGCATCTGCGCGATCAGCGCCTTCGCCAGCGGCTGCAGGCCGCTGCGTTTCAGCGCGGAGATCGGATGAATGCTGGCGAAGTCGCGGCCGTCCGCGGCGTCTTTGAGATACGGCAGCAGCGCGGTTTTGTCGGGATAGCGGTCGACCTGATTCACCGCGAGCGTCACCGGAATGCCGGCGTCTTTCAGCGCGGCGTAGGCCAGCGTGTCCTCGTCGCTCCATTGGCCGGCGCGCACCACCAGCACCGCCGCGTCCACGCCTTCCAGCGCGCCGCGCGCGGCGCGGTTCATCATGCGGTGCATCGCCGACGCGGTGGCCTTGCCCTTGTCGGCATGGATGCCCGGCGTATCGACCAGCACCAGCTGCCCGTCCGGGAAGGTGGCGATGCCGAGCAAACGGTGCCGCGTGGTCTGCGGCCGGGGCGAGACGATGCTGACCTTCGCGCCGACGAGCGCGTTGATCAACGTGGATTTGCCGACGTTCGGCCGGCCGAGGACGGCGACGTGGCCGGCGCGATAAGGGGATGCGGTCATGCCCGCATTGTAAGCCCGGGCGGGGCCATCGACCGCCCGGGCCGCGATTTCTCAGGTGCCCGAGGCCGAACCGGGCTTGAAGCGCGACGAATTTTCGACCAGCACGTAGTTGCAGGTGCCGTCGGCGTTCCATTGGAAGTAGATATAGGACTCCGGGCCGATTTCGCGAATGACGTCGATGAGCGCCGGGTTGGTGGTGGTGCAAGTGCGCCCCTGCCCGGCGGCGTTGGTGACGTAACAGCCGGCGAAGCTGGCGTTGTGATAACAGCCGATCAGTTGATTGTTGTCCGCGGAGCCGCGGGCATCGGTCATGGTGCCGTTGGCCCAACGCTGGGCGTCGTTGAAGTAGGCCTGATACACCGCTCGGGAGCCCGCGGACGCCGCGAAAGCGCTGGAGAGGAGCGCGGCGAGCGCGACGGTGCGGACGACGGTTTTAGGAATCATCGAGTGTTCTCCTGTTGTGCGTGCGAATCGAACGTTTGCCGTTCGAGGAAGAATCGATGCGCGCCCGAACCGCAACGCGCGCGATCGAAGGAGCGGCTCAGAACTTCAGCCTGATTTTGTTTTGGTTGACGGCGCGCGCGAACGCCGCGGACAGCGCGAAGCGGTCGTCGGGCGGCATCGAGGCGAGCGAGGTCTGCCAGCGCGCCCATCCCGCGCGGTCGAGTTCGCGCACGGGCAGCAGCGATGCGAGACGACGATCCGCTTCGGCGAGGGTTCGAGGATCGATCGCTGCGTCCGACGGCGCGCTCGCGGCGGATGGGGGTGTCCTGGACATTTCGACGGCGGAGTCGGACGACGATCGCGCCGCTCGCTCCAAAACGGCTAAGCGCGCGTCGATGCGCTGCAGGCGATCCATCACCGCCATCGCGAGCGGCGCTTCGTTCCCTGCGGAATCGACGGATCGCGCGGGGTCGCTCGACGCAGGTTCGTGCGATACGGAGCCGTCCGACACCCGATCGTTCGTTGCCGTCTCCGCGGGCGATGGGCGGTCGTACAGCATCCATCCCTGGGCGAGGACAACCGCGATGAGTACGACGTTAAGCGTGGTCGAAAGACGCGACATGACGAGCGCTCCTTTGCGAGCGAGGCGGGAGCCGCGGATTTGCGGCGGACTCCGAACGTCACGAGAAAGCGGGATGCGAGCGGTCAACTCGCGATGCGCGTCGAACGCATCGAACGCGACAGGCCGTGCGCATCGCTCGCCCCGAAAGCGCACGCCCCGCATGCGCGGGGCGTGCGTCGCGGCGACGGGGATCGTCGCGAAGCGAAGCGTCGATCAGAAGCCGGACACCGCGCCGGGCTTCATGAACGAGGCGTTCTGCACCAACACGTAGTTGCACGTGCCGTCCGCATTCCACTGGATGTAGACGTACGACTCGGCGCTGATGCTGCGGATCAGCTCGATGAACGCCGGATTGGTGGTGTAGCAAGAACCGCCGACGCCGGTCGCGTTCGACAAGTAGCAGGAACCGCTGCCGGAATTGGTGTTGCAACTGATCTGCTGGTACGGATCGGCCGAGCCGCGGGCATCGGCCATCGCGCCGTAGGCGTAACGGGAGGTGGTGTTCACTTGCACTTGCACCTGAGCGCGGGTGCCCGCATAGGCGGTCGCGGCCGCCGCAGCCAACACGGCGAACAAAGCGGTCTTGGTCATGAGTTTCATCGATAGCTCCTTTTTCGATTGAGTGATGTCGACGCGCCGCCGGCCGATCGCGGCGCATCGCGGTCGCGGAACGCGACATGCGATCCGCGTTGGAACGCCGCCGCGCCCTTCCTGGACGCGTCGGCGGCGCGCGCGAGCCCCTCGACCGTCGGAACGGACTCGAACGCGCGGGATCGTGCCGGGGGATGGGGGACGGGCTCGGCACGACGGCGGCATCTCCTTCTGCCGCGAATGGGAAAGACGGAACGATTCGAGCGCACCGCGAATGCGCGTTCGACGGCGATCGACTGCGATCGACTGCGATCGAACGACTCGACGCGCGTCGAATGCGACGCAGTCTATTTATGCAATTTGATGCGAGCGGCGTTGATCGCCTGCGTCATCGAAGCGGTGAGCGCGAGGCGTTCGTCGGGCGGCAGCGTCGCGAGCGTCATCTGGAAGCGCTGCATGTCCTCTTGATCGACGCGACCATCGGGGAACATGGCGTTCAAGCGCCGCTCCGCGGCGGCGGCGGCCTGCGGCGCGATCGTAGGCGGCGCGGGCGCGGCTTGGCCGACAGACGGCGGAGGCGCGCCCCGCTCGATCGCCGACAACCGCGCATCGATCGCGGCCAAACGCGCGGAGATCGCGGCCATGGCGTCGGCCGTATCGGAATCGGCACCCATGCGCGCGGGCGAAGACGCCGAGGACGTTTCGTCCTCCGCGACAAGCGCCGCGGGGGGCTCCGCGCGCGGCGAAGAACGCTGGAACAGCATCCAGCCGAGCGTCAGCACGGCCGCGAGCAAAACGAGATTGATCGAATGCGACAACGAAATACGCGACATGAGGTGTCCTTCCTGAACGTGCTTCCTGAGCGTGCTTCCTGAGCGTGCTTGCTGAGCGTGGGCTCGTCCCTGTCCGAGCGAATTGCGCAAGCGCTATCGTGCGAGCGATGCGTCGCACGATCCGCGACCATGGCGTTTCGACGCCGATTGTCCGCATGAAGTGTGACGGAATCGGTCTCGCGAACCGGACAACCGCGCGACCCATCGCGCGCCCGGCGTGGCGACGGGACGACGTGTAATCGTCATGCTTGGCAGCGCGCATGCTAGACAGCGCGATCGACGCGATCGACCGTCGGTCGGAAACCGCGTAAGGGCTCTATGGTTTCGCTATGTCTCGAGCGCGGTCAGCACCGCCTCGGCGGCGGCCTGTTCGGCGGCGCGACGCGAGCCGCCCTCGCCTTCGCGCGCGAGCGGCGGTTCGGCGATCGCGCATTCCACGCGGAAACTCTTGGCGTGGTCTTCACCCGATTCGGACAGCAGGCGATAGATCGGCAGCGGCCGCTGCTTGCCCTGCAGCCATTCTTGCAGGCGGGTCTTCGCATCCTTGCCGAGTTTATGCAGCGGCGGCAGCGCTTCGATGGCGTCGGCGAACCACGGCGCGACCGCGTCGCGGCACGCGTCGTAGCCGGCGTCGAGATAAATCGCGCCGACCACCGCTTCCAGCGCATCGGCCAGAATCGAATCGCGGCGATGACCGCCGGATTTCAGTTCGCCAGGGCCGAGTTCGATGCGCGCGCCGAGGTTCAGCGTGCGCGCCACCGTCGCCAACGCGGATTCGCGCACCAGTTCGGCGCGCGCGCGGGTCAAGTCGCCTTCGGCCGCTTTCGACCAGCGCCGATACAGCGTCTCGGCGACCAACAGGCCCACCAGGGCGTCGCCGAGAAATTCCAGCCGCTCGTTGTGGTGGGCGCGCGCGCTGCGATGGGTGAGCGCCTGCGCCAACAGCGCGGGATCGGCGAACGTATAGCCGCCGATCGACGCCGCCGTCGAAGACCGCCCGCTCTGAATCAAACCGTCGCGCTCACTCGGCTGCGCTGACGCCCAACATCTGCGTGGCCGAGAACTTACCGACGACGTCGATGTTGTAGAGCATGGGTTTGCGCACTTCGTAATCGATGCGCACCTGCACGCCGCCGTTGACCTGCTCGACGATGATGTTGTCGGACTTCACGCTGGTGACGTAGTTCACGTACAGGCGCTTGTCGATGAGGTCGGCCTTGATCTGCGCCGGGTCGCGGTCGGCGACGCCGGATTCGGCGGCCAGCGCCTTGAGCGAGCTGCGGACCGAGTAGTACTCGCTGTACATCGGGAACAGTTTCATGCCGATGTAGACGAAGAACCCCACCACCGCCATCACGAGGATGAAGCTCAGAAGGGTCATACCGGATTGATTGCGTCGCATACGCGATTCCCCAAATAAAAAGGTGTGACGTCGGTCCCTGCGCCGAGCGCGGCGCGACTTACTGAATGGACGTGCCGATCCGCGAAGGCTCGAAACTGTCGCGACAGCCCCAACCCTTGCAGTTCAGCCAGATCAGGAAGGCTTTGCCGCGAAGCTGCTTCTCCGGCAGGAACCCCCAGAATCTACCATCATCGCTACGGTCGCGGTTATCCCCCATCACCAGGTACTGGCCTTCGGGGACGACCCACTCGCCCTCGCCAGGGTCGATCTGCGGCACGCCGGTCAGCTCCAGCACGGGGTGCGGACGGCCGGGCATTTTTTCGAGGAATTCGGTCGCGCCGTTCATCTCCACGCCCGGGCCGAAGCCGCGATATTCGCCGACCGTGTCGTAGGCGTAAGCCTCGCCGTTCACGGTGAGCTTGTTCTCGCGATACGCCACCGTGTCGCCCGGCAGGCCGATCACGCGCTTGATGTAGTCCACGCCTTTGTTCGGGTCGCTGTCGCTGCGGCCCGGGTAGCGGAACACCACCACGTCGCCGCGCTTGGGTTCGCCGATCTCGACGAACTTCTCGTTCGTCACCGGCAAGCGCAGGCCGTACGAGAACTTGTTCACCAGGATGAAATCGCCGATCAACAGCGACGGCATCATCGAACTGGACGGTATCTTGAACGGCTCGGCGATGAAGCTGCGCAGGATCAGCACGAACGCCAGCACCGGGAAGAACGCGCGCGCGTAATCGACCACGACCGGCTCTTTGTTCTCGTCGAGCAAGCCGTCGGCGTCGCGACGGCGCTTGGCGAAGAACAGGCGATCCAGCATCCAGGTGATGCCGGTGATGAAAGTCAGCGAGACCAGAGCGATTTCGAACCAACGCATGGATGTTCCTTCGGAACGTGCACTTCGTGAATGGAGAACCGGGAAAGGAGAATCGGCGACCGCGAACCGCCGGATCGGCATACGGCGGGGCGTCCTGTCGATCCTCGCCCCGCACGCCCGATTCCCCCGCTATTTGCTGTCCACCTGCAGCACGGCGAGGAAGGCCTCCTGCGGGATTTCCACCCGTCCGACCTGCTTCATCCGCTTCTTGCCTTCCTTCTGCTTTTCCAACAGCTTGCGTTTGCGCGAGACGTCGCCGCCGTAGCACTTCGCCAGCACGTTCTTGCGCAACGCCTTGACCGTGCTGCGGGAGATGATCTGCGAACCGATCGCGGCCTGGATCGCCACGTCGAACATCTGCCGCGGGATCAGGTCCTTCATCTTCTCGCACAACTCTCGGCCGCGACGGTCGGCGTGGGTGCGATGGACGATGATCGACAGCGCATCGACGCGATCGCCGTTGATCAGGGTGTCCACGCGCACGAACGGGCCGGCGTCGAAACGCAGGAAATGGTAGTCGAGCGACGCGTAGCCGCGCGAGACCGACTTCAACTTATCGAAGAAATCCAGCACCACCTCGGCCATCGGCAGCTCGTAACTGACCTGCACCTGCCCGCCCATGTAGGTGATGCCGATCTGGCGACCGCGCTTCTCCTCGCACAGGGTGATGCAGTTGCCGACGTAGTCCGGCGGCGTGAGGATGTTCGCGCGGATGATCGGCTCGCGGATTTCGTCGATGTGGTTCACCGGCGGCAATTTCGCCGGATTGTCAAGCGACACCACGCTGCCGTCGGTCTTCAGCACTTCGTACACCACGGTGGGCGCGGTGGTGATCAGATTGAGGTTGTATTCGCGCTCCAGGCGCTCCTGCACGATTTCCATGTGCAGCATGCCGAGGAAGCCGCAGCGGAAACCGAAGCCCATGGCCTCGGAACTTTCCGGTTCGAAACGCAGGGCTGCGTCGTTGAGCTGCAGTTTTTCCAGGGCTTCGCGCAGATCCGGGTAGTCCTCGGCGTCCACCGGGAACAAACCCGCGAACACGCGCGGCTGCATTTCCTGGAAGCCCGGCAGCGGATGCGGCGCGGGGTCTTGCGCGCGGGTCAGCGTATCGCCCACCGGCGCGCCGTGGACGTCCTTGATGCTGGCGGTGACCCAACCCACCTCGCCGGCGCCCAGTTTCGTCAGTACTTTGCGCTTGGGCGTGAACACGCCGACGTTGTCGACCTGATGCGTGCGGCCGGTCGACATCACCAGCAATTTGTCGCCGGGTTTGATCTCGCCCTGCATTACGCGCACCAGCGAAACCACGCCGAGATAGTTGTCGAACCAGGAATCGATGATCAGGGCCTGCAGCTTGTCGGTCTCGCGCGGCTTCGGCGGCGGAATGCGGTGCACGATGGCTTCCAGCACGTCCGGCACGTTCAGCCCGGTCTTGGCGCTGATCGCCACCGCATCCTCGGCGTCGATGCCGATCACCGCTTCGATTTCGGCTTTCGCGCGCTCGATATCGGCGGTGGGCAAATCGATCTTGTTGAGCACGGGCACCACTTCCAGGCCCTGCTCCACCGCGGTGTAGCAATTGGCCACCGATTGCGCCTCGACGCCCTGCGCGGCGTCCACGACCAGCAGCGCGCCCTCGCAGGCGGCGAGCGAGCGGCTGACTTCGTAGCTGAAATCGACGTGACCGGGGGTGTCGATGAAATTCAGTTGGTAGATCTGCCCGTCTTTGGCTTTGTACGGCAGCGAGACCGACTGGGCCTTGATGGTGATACCGCGCTCGCGCTCGATCGGGTTGGAGTCGAGCACTTGGGCTTCCATCTCGCGCGCTTCCAGCCCGCCGCACAATTGGATGATGCGATCGGCGAGCGTGGACTTGCCGTGATCGACGTGGGCGATGATGGAGAAGTTGCGGATGCGCTCCATCGCATTGGGCATAGAATCGGTCATAAGAGGTCGGCGGCGGCGGCCGTCGTCGGCCTTGTGGGGAAAACGACGGATTATCGCACAGCGGGCCGAAATCCCGGCGCGGCGTAAGGCCGAGCCTTCGGGTCGCACCCGCCGAAGCCGCCCGCAGCGATGCCCGAAACAAGAAGGCCGCCCAACCGGGCGGCCTTCGCGTGGCGCGGGGCGTCGATGTTTACGGCCGGCCGCGATCCGCGATCGGGGTGATCGCCACGAACTGATTGGCGCCGCCGCGGCGGACCAACAGCATCACCGTGTCGCTCTCGCCGGATTTCGACAACTCGCGATCCAGCGCGTCGGCCGAACCGACCGGGGTGGAACCGACCCGCAGCACCACGTCGCCCGGGCGCAGGCCCGCGCTACGCGCGGCCGCGCTCTCGACCCGCGCCAAGGCCACGCCCTCGCCCGAGCGCAAGCCCAAGCGGCCGCGGTCGTCGGCGTCCAGATCTTGCCCCGCCAGGCCCAGGCGATTGCCCGCCTTGGCCGGAGCCGGCGTGTCGTCGTCGGCGGCGCGACGCGGAGCATTGCCGGCGATGGCGGATTCGTCGAGCTTGCTCAGCGTGAGCGTGCGCTCGATCGGCTTGCCGTTGCGCAGGATGTCGAGCTTGACGCTGCTGCCCGGCGCCATCGCGCCGATCATCGGCGGCAGGTCGCTGGAATCGTCGACCGGCATGCCGTTCACCGCGCGAATCACGTCGCCCGGCTCGAGACCGGCTTTCTCGCCCGGGCCGCCGCGACGCACGTCGTTGACCAAAGCGCCGCGGCTGTCGGGCAAGCCGTAGGCTTTCACCGCGTCGTCGGGCACCGTCTGCACCACCACGCCGATCTGCCCGCGCGCGACCTTGCCGGTGGTGCGCAGTTGCTCGGTGACGTTCATCGCGACATCCATCGGGATGGCGAAACTCACGCCCATGTAGCCGCCGGAGTTGCTGAAGATCTGCGAGTTGATGCCGACCACTTCGCCGCTGGTGTTGAGCAACGGTCCGCCGGAATTGCCGCGGTTGATCGCGACGTCGGTCTGGATGAACGGCACGTAGCGCTGATCGGCGTACGGGTTGGCGCGACCGACCGCGCTGACGATGCCTGCCGTGACCGAGTGGTCCAGTCCGAACGGCGAACCGATCGCGACCACCCACTGCCCCGGCTTGAGCGTCTTGGATTCGCCCACGCGCAAATGCGGCAGGCCGGTGGCCGAAATTTTCAGCACCGCGACATCGGACTGTTCGTCGCTGCCCACGACTTTCGCTTTGAAACTGCGGCGATCGGAGAGTTTGACCGTCACCTCGTCGGCGCCGTCGACCACGTGATGATTGGTCAGCACGTAACCGTCGGCGGAAATCAGGAAGCCGCTGCCCTGCGAAATCGGGCGCGGGCCGCCGTCGGGCAGATCGTCCGGACCGCCGGGCTGCGGACCGCCCGGCTGCGGACCGCCAGGGAACGGCGCATCGGGGCCGAAGAAGCGGCGGAAGAATTCCGGCAATTCGTCGTCCGGCAGGTTGCCGCCGCCGCGCCGAATCATGCGCATGCCGGATTTGCCCTGCGCCTCGATGTTGACCACAGCGGGGCCGACGCGGTCGACCAAACGAGTGAAATCGGGCAAGCCGGTCACCAGCGGCGCGGCCGCTTCGGCGGCGACCGCGGGCGCGGCGGTCGCGCGCGTCGTCGCGTTATCGACGGCGGAAATGGGAAGGATGACGGTGGCGGCGGCGGTCGCCGCCGCAGTCGCGGACACCAGAGCGAGCGTACGGAACTTAGCGTTCATCGGGGAGCGATCCTCGATAAGTGGGGTTGGAAACGAGTGCGGAGAGGCGACAACGAGCGTGTTGCGAGTCGAGACGAATCGCGAGACGGATTCGCGTCGGGATCGATACGGCGGGCGAGGCGGGACGCGACGCATCCGGCCTCGCCGAAGCGCTCAAGGCGACGGCGCGTCGCTCGAAGGCGCGGCGGGCGATTCCGACGGCGCGTCGGCGGCGTCCGTTCGCGGTTGGAACGAGGGATGCAAGCCGGCGGCGCTGTAATCCACCGTCATCGCGCCGCTCATCGCGCCCGCAGCCTCGGGCAGCAGCGCGCGCGGCCAAGGCTTCGCGGCGATGTCGCGATTCGGACGGCCGAAAGGATCGGTCGAAGCGGCCGAAGCGGTCGCGACGCCGTCGCTGACGGTCGCGATCGCGGCGGTCGCCGATGTTTCGGCCGCGCGGACGCGTTCGCCGGAGAGTCGAATCGACGGGCGCGCGTCGCGTCGCGTCCGCTCCGGTGCGGACGCGACCGTCAGCGGCGCGGAGGATGGAATCGCGCTGGACGACACGGAAGGGATACTCGCCATTTTGCGCGGAATGCTGTCTGCGGGAATGGCGGCGGTTTCGGCGATCCGGGCCGTCGCGCCCGTCGCAGGCGCGGCCGTCGGTGCGGCGGTCGATGGCGCATGCGCGGCGACGGCGGGCGTCGCGGTGGACGCATCGTCCAGGGCCGGCTGGCGCGTGGATATCAGCGCGGCGATGGCGACCGAAGCCGCGAGCGCAGCGCCGCCGCCCCAACGCAAACGCTGCCGCCACGCGACGGCGGCATCGGCGGCCGGCGCGGGTTCGGCGTCCTGCGCCGCCGCGCGACGCGCGCGCGTGTCGTCGGCGATCGCGCGGGCGACGCGGCGACTGAAATCGGCCGGCAACGCGGTGCCGGTCTGGCCGCGCATCGCGTCGCCGAACAATTGCCAGCGTTCCCAGCATCCGGCCAATTCCGCGTCGTGCTGCATGCGGCGCAGCAGAAAGCGGCTTTCGTCGGCGGAGAGCGCGCCGTCCATCATCGCGGAGAGCTGCTCGCGATAACCGTCGCGCTGCGGCAGGTTCGGGGATTGCGTCATCGAGGAGGAATCGGAGGTGTGCATGTCGGTCATGGGACTTCGACGTTGGATCGTGTGGCGTTGACGAGTTCGAACGAAGGTATGGACGAACGCATGGGCAAACGTATGGACGAATGGCGGCCGCGCGGGAACGAAAACATCATCGGATCGCGCGTTCGCGCGCGGCGGGCGCGTCGAGCAGCGGACGCAGTTGCGCGTCGATCGCATCGCGCGCACGGAAGATGCGCGAACGCACGGTGCCGATCGGGCACGCCATCCGTTCCGCGATCTCCTCGTAACTCAACCCGTCCACTTCGCGGAGGGTGATCGCGGTCCGAAGCTCTTCGGGCAAGGCTTCGACCGCGCGCATCACGGTTTGTTCCATTTCCTGGCGCATGAGTTCGCGCTCCGGCGTGTCGTTGTCGCGCAAGCGCAAGGCGGACTCGAACTGTTCGGCATCGTCGATGTCGATGTCCTCGCCGGGCGGCCGGCGCTTGTGGGCGACGAGATGGTTCTTGGCGGTATTCACGGCGATTCTGTGGAGCCACGTTGAGAACTGCGCATCGCCGCGGAAGTTCCCGAGCGCGCGATACGCGCGCAAAAACGTGTCTTGGGCGATGTCTTGGCACTCGCTCCAATCGTGGACGTAGCGGCCGATCAGCGCGACGACGCGATGTTGGTACTTGCGCACCAGCAAATCGAACGCCGCGCTATCGCCGCGCTGCACGCGTCGGACGAGTTCCGCATCCAAGTCCTGCGATGTCTTCACATCGGCCATCGGGCCGGCACTCCCATTCGTGGATTCCGCCAGCCTTCGCGTCGGGGCGACGTTCGGTCGCTCCCCGCCGCGCGATGGCCGGGCATTCGGACAATACACCGTCGAAAAAAGTTCCCGACCCCGCACGCGGACCGATTCGGTCGCCGCGGGTCTGCGGTTCATCTGGGGCCGGACGCGCGCGGGCGCAAGCGCGAACGGATGGATGCCGCCGCGCCAGCTCCCGCGACTCGGGGCAGCGCGCCTGGCCGACCGAACGCACCGCTGGGGTTCTACGAGGCCGGCGCGGTCCCATCCGACGCTCGGCTCGGGTAGGATGGCGACCGAACATTCCCCGGCGTATGTTTCGCGTCCGCGCGGCCGCGTCGAACACGCCCCGCACGAGCGAGCTGCCCGCATGAACTCCGGTTTCGATGGTCTGCAACTGCGCCACTGGCGCACCGAAGTCCGCCCCGACGGGGCGATGGTCCTGTCGTTCGACCGCGACGGCAAAGCGGTCAACGCGATTTCGCAGGACGTGCTGATCGAATTGGACGCGATGCTCGAACGCATCGCGTTGGAGCCGCCGAAAGCGGTGGTCGTGCGCTCGGCGAAGGCGCGCGGCTTCATCGCTGGGGCCGACATCGAGGAATTCGAAAGTTTCGACGCCAAAGGCACCACCGCCGACGCGATCCGCCGCGGTCAGCGCGTGTTCCAGCGCCTCGCCGAATTGCGAGTGCCGACGGTGGCCGCGATCCACGGGTTCTGCATGGGCGGCGGCACGGAACTGTCGCTCGCCTGTCGCTATCGGGTGGCGTCGAACGACCCGTCGACCAAGATCGGTTTGCCCGAAATCAAACTCGGCATCTATCCCGGCTGGGGCGGCAGCGTGCGCTTGCCGCGCTTGGTCGGCGCGCCCGCGGCGATGGAGATGATGCTCACCCAGCGCAATCTGTCGGCTTCGGCGGCGCGCGCGATGGGTCTGGTGGATAAGGTGGTCGCGCCGGAAGAATTGCTCGAAGCGGCGGTCGCGCTCGCGTTCAAAGGCACCCAGCGCCCGTTCAAACAGCGCTTCCTGGCTTGGGCGACGAACACCTGGATCGCGCGCCAACTCATCGCGCCCAAGCTGGCGCAGATGACCGCGCGCAAAGCGCGTAAAGAGCACTACCCCGCTCCGTTCGCGCTGATCGAAACCTGGCGCCGCAGCAGCGGCGACACCAATCGCTTGTTGGACGCCGAACGCCGCGCGGTGGTGAAACTCGCGGGCACGCCGACCGCGCGCAATCTCACGCGCATCTATTTCCTGATGGAACGTTTGAAGAACCTCGGCGGTAAAGACGCCGACGGCTCGGCGAAGATCGAGCGCGTGCACGTAGTCGGCGCCGGCGTGATGGGCGGCGACATCGCCGCCTGGGCCGCTTACAAAGGCTTCCAGGTGACGCTGCAGGATCGCGAACAGCGCTTCATCGACGCCGCGATGAAGCGCGCGGAGGAACTGTTCGCCAAGCGCGCGAAAGACCCGGCGAAGCGATCCGAGGTCGCTGCGCGATTGGTCTCCGATCTGGACGGCGCGGGCGTGGCCAACGCCGACCTGTTGATCGAAGCGATCATCGAAAAACCCGAGGCCAAGCGCGATCTGTACGCCGCCGTCGAGCCGAAGATGAAAGCCGACGCGCTGTTGACGACGAACACGTCCTCGATCCCGCTGACCGAACTGCGCGAACACATCGCGCGGCCGGCGCAGTTCGCGGGTCTGCATTATTTCAACCCGGTGGCGCTGATGCCGTTGGTGGAAATCATCCGTCACGACGGCATGGACGCGGCCACCGAGAAGCGTCTCGCCGCATTCTGCAAAGCGATCGACAAGCTGCCGGTGCCGGTGGCGGGCACGCCGGGCTTTTTGGTGAACCGTCTTTTGTTCCCGTACATGCTGGAAGCGGCGACGGCGTTTTCCGAAGGCATTCCCGGCCCGGTGGTCGATAAAGCCGCGGTGAAATTCGGCATGCCGATGGGCCCGATCGAACTGATCGACACCGTGGGCTTGGACGTGGCCGCGGGCGTCGGCGCCGAACTCGCGCCGTTTCTCGGCTTGCCGATTCCCGCCGCATTGGCCACACCGCCGGAGATGGGCAAACGCGGCAAAAAAGACGGACAGGGCCTGTACGAGTGGGAGAACGGCAAAGCGCAAAAGCCGCAGATTCCCGCCGATTACAAAGCGCCGGACGATTTGGAAGACCGCTTGATCCTGCCCTTCCTCAACGAAGCCGTCGCCGCGCTGCACGAAGGCGTGGTCGAAGACGGCGATCTGCTGGATGCCGGCGTGATTTTCGGCACCGGCTTCGCGCCCTTCCGCGGCGGCCCGATCCAATACATCCGCGACACCGGCGTCGAACCGCTGCTGGCGAAACTCAACGCGCTGCAAGCGAAGTACGGCGACCGCTTCGCGCCACGTCCGGGTTGGGACAACCCTGCCCTGCGCGCGGGCTGATCGTCGCGCCGGTCGATCGTCGCGCGAGCGCTTGACGAGCGGCCGCTTCCGAACCTCGCGACGATCCCCACGACATTCGCGTCCGGCAACGAAAACGCCCGCAGGGTCGACCCTGCGGGCGTTTCGATTCGGATCGCCTGCGCGCGCTGCGCGCGATCACATCCGCATCGTGGGCTGCTCGCGATTCTGATTGTCTTGCTGCTGCGCTTGCTCGAAATTCCGGGTGAGATTCTGATCGAACACCGGGTTTTGGAAGGCGCTGCGCTCGTGACGCGACTGATAATTCTGCAGCGCGTCGTCGATCTTCTGCCGCGCGGCTTCGACGACATCCATATGCGCGCTGCGGTTCGCCGGGTTGTAGGGGTCTTGCCCCTGCACCATCACCGCCAACGTGCCGGCCTCGTGCTGGGTACCGCGACGGTTGAGCTCCAAGTGATCGACCGACTTCAAGCCGGCTTGATCGGCGCGATTGAACAGGCTCATCGCGGTCTGCGCGTTCTGCTCGTCGGGCACGCCGCCGGCGCGGGCGCTCAGGCGGGAGACGCCGTCCTCGATTTGCTTGTACATCCGGTGCTGCGGGTTCTCCGGATTGCGCGGGTCGAGACGGGGATCGATTTCGGCGGGTTGGGAGGCGGTGGTCATCGGTTCGGTTCCTTCGTTACGGGGCCGGCGTCGGCGTCGCCCGCATCGGCGACGGCGAAGACGGCCGCTACATGGTATGCGTCGGTTTGTCCGAGGTCATCATGCCGGCGAGGATGGCTTCCATCTTGTTCTTGACGGCTTCGCCTTCGGGCGTTTCCGCCAACTGCACGCCGATGCCGGCGGTGCGGTTGCCCTGCGCGCCCGCGGGCGTGACCCACACCACCTTACCGGCCACCGGGAAACGCTCGGTGGATTCGGGCAGGGTCAGCAGCAGGAACACCTCGTCGCCGAGGAAATAGCGCTTGGTGGTGGGCACGAAAATCGCGCCGCCCTTGATGTAGGGCATGTACGCCTGAAACAGCGCGTTCTTGTCCTTCACCGCGAGCGAAAGGATGCCCTGCCGGGCGCCCGCGAGTGCCGCTTTCGCATTCATGTCTGATCTCTCGGAGGCTGTGTCGTGGACGCCCGCTGTCCGCCCGACGGGCCACCGCCGCCGCGCCACTGCGCGAGCAACTCGACCACGGCCAGGTCGGCGCGAACGGTGGTCCGCAACAGGTCGCGGGTCCGGTTCGCGGCGTCGAACCAAGTGGCGAGGGTGCGGATTCTGCGCGCCGAGGTCAAGCCATCCGCCGCCGTTCCGCAGCGCGCCGCCTCCGCCAAGGCCAGATCCGCGGCATGGCGCAGGCGCTGCGCCAGATCGTCGCCGCCCGCCCAGCGCTGCGCGGTCTCCAGCGGGCCGCGGGTTCCGCGGGCCAGGGCCGCCAAGTCCTCGGCGACCTCCTTACGCAGCGCCAACCCGCCCTCGCGCAGCCAATCGTCGGCGAGTCCGGGATGGCCGCGGGCCGCATCGAGGGCTTCGCGAGCGACCGGTTCGGCGTGCCCACGGGCGATCAACCAGCGCAGCGCCTGTTCCGCCGGCGGCAGCCGGAACTCCACGCGCTGGCAGCGGCTGCGGATGGTGGCGGGCAAGCGCGCCGGATGGGCGCTGATCAGCCACAGGTAGCGGCCCGGATGCGGCTCTTCCAGGGTCTTGAGCAGCGCGTTGCAGGCGGCGTGATTGATCGCGTCGGCCGGGTCGATCACCACGATCTGCGCGCCGCCGTATTGCGGCGTGAGCGCCATGCGTTCGGATAAGCCGCGGATCTGTTCGATCACGATCTCGCTGCGAAGCTTGGTGCCTTCCTTGTTCGGCTCCAGCGTGGTCACGGCGAAATCCGGATGGGTGCCGGCCGCGAACAACTGGCAACTGCGGCAGCGGCCGCAGGGTTCGCCCTCGACGTCGCGATCGGTGCAGAGGATGCGCCGCGCAAGATGTTCGGCGAACGCGCGTTTGCCCAGTTTCGCCGGCCCGCAGATCAACAGGCCGTGGCCGAGACGGTCGGCGTCCAGCGCCGCGGTCGCGTGCGCGTACGCATCGCGCTGCCAAGGCGAGAAATCGCGCGCGCGCAGCGTGTCGGCGCGATCGCTCATGCCCGCTCCGCCGCCGCGCTGCCCAGCGCCGCGCGCGAGGCGCTGCGCATCCACGTTTGCAGTTCGGCGACCGCCGCGGCCGCCACTTCGGCCGCGGAGTGCGCGGCGTCGACGACGCGGAACCGCTCGGGCTCCGCCGCGGCGCGGGCGAGGAACGCGTCGCGCACGCGCTCGAAGAATTCGTCGCGTTCGCGTTCGATCCGATCGGGCACGTATTGGCCGAACACCAAATCGCGGCCGCGGGTGCGCTCGCGGCCTTGCGACACGCCCAAATCGAGCAACAGCGTGAGCCCGGGCGCGAGCCCGACGACGCGACGTTCGAGTTCGGCGATGAACCCGGCATCGAGACCGCGGCCGCCGCCTTGATAGGCGTAGCTGGAATCGGTGAAACGGTCGCTGATCACCCACGCGCCGCGCTCCAGCGCCGGCAGGATGGTTTCGCGCACGTGCTGCGCGCGCGACGCGAACATCAGCAGCAATTCGGTTTCGGGCGCGGGCTTTTCGTGATCCGGCGTCAACAACAGTTCGCGGATGCGTTCGGCCAAGGGCGTGCCGCCCGGTTCGCGCGTGGAGACCACTTCGTAGCCGGCCTGCTGCAGCGTCTCGCGCAGCGCGCCGAGCACCGTGGTCTTGCCCGCGCCCTCGCCGCCTTCGAGCGATACGAAACGCGGATGGCGCGCCAGCGCCTGCGCGTCGGCGCGTACGGCATCGTCGATGCGCACGGTGGCGTTCGTCGCGGTCACTGCGTCTTCGCCCGTTGTTCGCGGTAGCGGCGCAGATACTCGGCCACCGCGGTTTGATGTTCGCCGTAAGTCTTGGTGAAGACGTGACGGCCGCTGCCGTCGCCGACCGCGACGAAGAACAACGCATCGCCGTCCGCCGGATGCGCGGCGGCGCGGATCGCGTCGGCGCCGGCCATCGCGATCGGCGTCGGCGGCAGGCCGTCGCGGGTGTAGGTGTTGTACGGCGTATCGGCGTCCAAATCCTTACGGCGGATATTGCCGGTGTAGGCGCTGCCCAGGCCGTAGATCACGGTCGGGTCGGTCTCCAACCGCATCGGCACTTTCAGGCGACGCACGAACACGCCGGCGATCTGCGGGCGCTCGTCGGCGACGCCGGTTTCTTTCTCGACGATCGAGGCCAACGTGAGCAGTTCGTACGGCGTTTTCAGCGGCAAATCTTGGTCGCGACCGTTCCAGATCTCGGTCAGCGTGCGGTCGAGCGCGTCGGCGGCGCGCTTGAGCACGTCCAAATCGCTGTCGCCGCGGTTGTAGAGATAGGTTTCGGGCAGAAAACGGCCTTCCGGATGCTGCCCGCCGCGGCCGAGCGCGCGCATCAGCGCCGCATCGTCCAGTTGCGCGGCCTCTTGCGCCAGCGGCTTCGCCTTCGCGAGCGCGGCGCGCAATTCGCGGATATTCCAGCCTTCGACGATGGTGAAGCGATAGCTCACCACCTTGCCGTCGCGCATCCGCTGCAGCAGCGTGCGCGGGCTCATGCCGGGCTCCAGGGCGTATTCGCCGACCTGCAGCTTGCCCGCGGCGCCCAGTTCGCGCGCCAGTGCGCGCCATTCCAAGTCGCTCCCGCCCGCGCCCAAAGCGCGCAGCTTGCGCACCACCGTCGGCAGCGCATCGCCCGGCGCGATGGTCACGGTTTCGCCGGGATCGATACCGGCGATCGGCGCATCGGCGAACGCGTCGTAATGCCGATACCCGACCACCGCGGCGACCGCGAACAGCGCGACCGCACCCAGCAGACCCCACAAGAGCAGGCCGAACAGCGATTTGGAACGTTTGCGGGGCGCACTCACGGCAGGACCTCGGGATTCACGGCAGCGCCGTCATTGTGCATTGTCGCCGATGTCGGCGCGGGCGGTCTCCGCGACCGCCGGCGAGGCGGCGAAGGCCGGATGCGCGGCGGCGAGGCGGCGCAGGGCGTCGTCCACGGCCGGATGCCGCGACGGCCAACGGGCGTCGCCGAGGCGCGCGACCGGCAGCAGGCCGCGCAACGCGTTGCAAAGAACGACGGCCTCGGCCGATTCCACCGCGTCGACGCTCAGTTCGGCTTCGCGCGCGCCCAGCGCCTCGATCGCCCAGGCGCGGCAGACGCCGGCGATGCCGCAGCGTTCGACCGGCGGCGTGCGCCAACCGCCGTCGCGATAGACCAGCAGATTGGCCGAGGTCGCGCAGATCGCGAGGCCGTCGGCGTCGCGCATCAGGCCGTCGTCGCAGGCGGCTTCGTCGGCGTCGAGTCGCGCCCATTCCGCGCGCGCCAGCACCTGTTCGAGCCGATTGCAGTGTTTGATGCCGGCCAGACGCGGCTGCGCGGCCAAACGCGTGTCGCACCAACGCAACCGAAGCGCGCGCGCGTACGGCGGCGGCGCGGGATGCGCGGACCACCACCAGAGCGTCGGCGCTTCGGGATCGGGTGCGTAGCCGCGCGCGCCGGCGCCGCGCAGCAGGGTCCATTTGAGGACGCCGTCCGGCGTCGCACGCAGGCGCGCATCGCGCTCGGCTTCGACGCGCGCCCGCGACGGCAGCGCGAACCCCAGTCGCTCGGCGCCGCGCGCGGCGCGCGCCCAGTGCGCGGGCCACCAGTGGATCGCACCGCGATGCGCACGCATGGTCTCGAACACGCCGTCGCCGTACGCCATGCCGCGACTGCGCGCCAACACGTCGGCGACGCGCTCGGGCGCGAGCGCCTCGTCGCCTGCGAATACGCGCAGCGCCGACGCGTCGCGCGCGGTCGGCGAGGAGGTCACGAAGCGCTCTTGGGCGACGCCTCGCCCAAGGCCTGCAGCAGGCCGCGCGCCTTCGCTCGGGTTTCGTCGAGTTCGCGCTGCGGGTCGGAGTCGGCGACGATGCCGGCGCCGGTGCGGAACCGCAGCGTGTCGCCTTCGATTTCCGCGCTACGGATCAGGATGTTCAGATCCAGGTCGCCATCGCGGTTGAGCCAGCCCATCGCGCCGGTGTACGCGCCGCGGCCGACGCCTTCGAGTTCGGCGATGATCTGCATGCAGCGCACTTTCGGGCAGCCGGTGATCGTGCCGCCCGGGAACACCGCGCGGATCGCTTCGCCCGGCGCCACGCCGTCGCGCAAACGGCCGCGCACGTTGCTGACGATGTGATGCACGTGCGAATAACTTTCGACCGTCATCAATTCGTTCACTTCCACGCTGCCCGGCGCGCAGACGCGACCCAGATCGTTGCGCTCCAGATCGATGAGCATCACGTGTTCGGCGCGTTCCTTCGGGTGACCGACCAACTCGCGGATGCGCGCGGCATCGTCGTCGCCCGCGAAGCGCGGACGCGTGCCGGCGATCGGCCGGGTTTCGACGATATCGCCGCGCACCGACACCAAGCGCTCGGGCGAGGAGCTGACCACCGCCCATCCGTCTCCCGCGAACAGGCCCGCGAACGGCGCGGGACTCGCAGCGCGCAGCCGCTGGTAGAACGCGGCGGGATCGATGCGCTCGCATTCGTTCTCGCCGCTCGACGCCGCGAAACGCGCGCGCCAACCGCGCGACAGATTCACTTGGAACACATCGCCGGCAGCGAGGTATTCGAGAATGCGTTCGACCCCGCGCACGAACGCCTCCGACGCGTCGTCCTCGATCATCGTCGGCGCACGCCAGCGCGCGTCCGGCAAGATTCGCGAGCGCGCGACATCGTCGACGATGCGCTGCAGCACCGTCTCGGCGTCGCGAACCGGCGCGCCGCTCGCATCGGCGCTATCGCCCTCGCTTTCGACCAGGGCGACGCATTCGCCGGTGGCGTGATCGCGCAGGATCGCCGCCGGGCAACGCAGCGCGAGCGCGACCGGCAACCCGCCTTCGGCCATCGGCGCGCGCAGCACGGGCTCGACCTGCCCGGCCAATTCGTAGCCCAGAAACAGCGCCCAACCGCCGCGAAACGGCCAGCGCGGCTCTTCGCGCGATACCCGCAGCTTGCGCCAACGCGCATCCAGGGCATCGAGAAAATCGTGGTCGTCCGCGCCGCCCATGCGGCGCTCGACGCCGGCGCGGTCGCGGGCGTGCAATCCGCCTTCGCCGTCCAGTCGCAGCGCCTCGCCGTTCGCGGCGAGCAGCATGTCCCACCGCCCGAGCGTATGCCCGGCGGTGAGCGAGGACGATGTGGACTGCAACAGCAGCGGATAGCGCGCGGGCGCCAACCGATGCAAGCGCAGCAGATCGCAATCCGCCGGCAACGCACGAGTGACGATCATCGCGGCGCGCGCGCGTCGAACGCGATCAGAGGCGGCGGAACACGAGCGAGGCGTTGGTGCCGCCGAACCCGAAGCCGTTGGACACCGCGACGTCTATCTTCGCGTCGCGCGCCACGTTCGGCACGTAATCGAGGTCGCAGCCTTCGCCCGGCTGATCGAGATTGATCGTCGGCGGCACGACGCCGTGCTTGATCGCCATCACCGAATACACCGCCTCGACGCCGCCGGCCGCGCCGAGCAGATGCCCGGTCATCGACTTGGTCGAGGACACCATCAACTGACGGGCGTGATCGCCGAACGCGGTTTTGATCGATAGCGTTTCGGCCAAATCGCCGAGCGGCGTCGAAGTGCCGTGCGCGTTGAGATATCCCACCGCGTCCGGCGCGATGCGCGCATCCTTCAGCGCCGCGACCATGCAGCGCGCCGGGCCTTCGCCGTTCTCGCTCGGCGCGGTCATGTGGAACGCGTCGGAGCTGGCGCCGAAACCGATCAGTTCGCAATAGATGTTCGCGCCGCGCGCTTTCGCCGATTCGTATTCTTCCAGCACCACGATGCCGGCGCCGTCGCCGAGCACGAAGCCGTCGCGGTCCTTGTCCCACGGGCGCGAGGCGAGCGTGGGCTCGTCGTTGCGCGTGGACATCGCCTTCATCGAACAGAACCCGGCCATCGCGGTCGGCGTGGAGCCGCGCTCGGCGCCGCCCGCGATCATCGCGTCGGCGTCGCCGTACTGGATCATGCGCATCGCCATGCCGATCGAATGGTTCGACGAGGCGCAAGCGGACACGGCGGAGAAATTCGGGCCCTTGATGCCGGTCATCAGCGTGATTTGGCCCGGCAGCATGTTGATGATCGTGCTGGGCACGTAGAACGGCGAGACCTTGCGCGGCCCGCCCTCGTGGTAGCGGATGGTTTGCTCTTCGATGCCGAGGATGCCGCCGATGCCCGAGCCGACGATCGCGCCGATGCGCTCGACGTTGCGCTCGTCGATGGTGAGCCCCGAATCCTGGATCGCCATCATCGTGGCGGCGACGCCGTAATGGATGAAGGGGTCCATTTTTTTCTGATCTTTCGCCGAGATCCAAAGCGACGGATCGAAATTCTTCACCTCGCCCGCGATCCGCGTCGCGAACGCGGACGCGTCGAAGTTCGAGACCGGGGCGATGCCCGAACGGCCATGGACGATGGCGTCCCAGTTGCTGGCCAGATCGTTGCCGAGCGGCGAAACGATGCCCAAACCGGTGACGACGACGCGACGTTGAGACATAGAGCGCTCCAGTTCCGAACGTGCGGCGGTCGCGAGGCGTCGGCGCGGCGAATCGTTCGCGGCCGATCGCGGCGGCGCCGCGACGGAGCCGGGGCGGCTCCGAATCGAGACGGAGCCGAATCCCGGCTCCGAGTGTGCGCACGGGGCCGCAAGCAGCCCCGTGTGGTCGCGTCCGCGAGGACGCTGCGCGTATGCGCGACATCGAAGGAGACGGCGCGAACGGCGCGCCGTTCGACCGCACGGTCTACGACGATCCGCCGTTCGAGAGAACCGTCTCCCGAAGCTCGCCGTCGACGGCGCGCGGACCGACGGCTTCGTCGTCGGAACGCGTCGGCGGCGGCGACGTTCGGCGCGCATCGGTACCTCGCGCGCGCCGAACGCGTTCCGTCACTTGACGTGATTCTTGATGTAGTCGATCGCTTGCTGGACCGAAGTGATCTTCTCGGCCTCTTCGTCCGGAATCTCGCACTCGAATTCTTCTTCGAGCGCCATCACCAGTTCGACCGTGTCGAGGGAATCGGCGCCGAGATCGTCGACGAAGGAGGCGCTGTTGGTGACTTCTTCTTCCTTCACGCCGAGTTGTTCGACGACGATTTTCTTGACGCGTTCTTCGATGCTGCTCATGGGTGGTGTACTCCGGATGGATATCGCAGGGAATAGTGTAAGGGAAAGCCGAGCCCGCAACAGGCCCGGCGGCGTCTTTTCGATTCAATCACTTAGCCGTAAAGCAGGGCGTTCTGCGGCTGTAGGAGGCCGATCGCGCGCGAATCGACGGCGTCATGGCATGTACATCCCGCCGTTGACGTGGAGGGTTTCGCCGGTGATGTAGGCGGCGCCGGGGCCGGCAAGAAAGGCCACCGCGTCCGCGATGTTCTGCGCCTCGCCGAGGCGGCCGAGCGCGATTTGGCCGAGCAAGCCCTCTTTCGCCGAATCGGGCAACGCGCGGGTCATATCGGTATCGATGAAACCCGGCGCCACCACATTCACCGTGATGCCGCGCGAACCGATTTCCTTCGCCAGCGATTTGCTGAAGGCGATGATGCCGGCTTTGGCGGCGGCGTAATTGGTTTGTCCGGCGTTGCCGGTGACGCCGATCACCGACGCGATGTTGACGATGCGGCCCTTGCGCGCCTTCATCATGCCGCGCATCACCGCCTTGCTGGTGCGATACACGCTGCTGAGGTTGGTGTCGAGAATGGCCTGCCATTCCTCGTCTTTCATGCGCATCAACAGATTGTCGCGGGTGATGCCGGCGTTGTTGACCAGGATGGAGACGGCGCCGAACTCCTTGGCGATGTCGTCGATCAACGCCACGACCGCATCGCCGTCGGCGACGTCGAGTTTGCGCCCGTGGCCGCCGAGCGGCGCCAGACGCGCGCCTATGGCTTCCGCGCCGCTGTCGCTGGTGGCGGTGCCGATCACGGTCGCGCCCTGCGCGGCCAAGGTATCGGCGATCGCGGCGCCGATGCCGCGACTGGCGCCGGTGACGAGCGCGATTTCGCTGGCGAGCGGACGGGAGACGGAGACGGAATCGGAATCGGGAGTCATGACAAAGCGTCGGTTCGTGTCGTCGTGAAAAGAGAGGCGAGCGCGGCGATGGGCGGCGAGCAGCGTCGAAGCGTCAAGCCGCGGACCAGGCCTGCAGCGCGGCTTCGAAATCGCCGACGGCGCCGAGCGCGCGGTTCTCGATGGATTTTTCGATGCGCTTGTTCAAACCGCACAGCACTTTGCCGGGGCCGCATTCGGCGATGCGCACGATGCCGCGCGCGGCCAGCGTTCGCACGCAGGCGGTCCACTGCACCGGCAGATACAACTGGCGCACCAGCGCATCGCGCACGGCATCCGCGCCCGCGTGAATGTCGCCGTCGACGTTCTGCACGATCGGCATCGTCGGTTCGCGCCACGCCAAGCCTTGCATGGTCTCGGCCAAGCGATTCGCCGCATCGCGCATCAGCGGCGTGTGCGAGGGCACGCTCACCGCCAGACGTGCGACTTTGCGCGCGCCGCGTTCGGTCAACAACTCGGCCGCGCGATCGACCGCCGCGGCATGGCCGCCGATCACGATCTGGCCCGGCGAATTGAAATTGGCGGGCACCACGACCTCGCGGCCGGAGACCTCCTCGCAGACGCCGCGCACGATGTCGTCGTCGACGCCGATCACCGCCGCCATCGCGCCGCTACCGGCGGGCGCGGCGGCTTGCATCAATTGGCCGCGAATGCGCACCAAATGCGCGGCTTCGCGCAGCGACAAGGCCTCGGCGGCGACCAGCGCGGTGTATTCGCCCAAGCTGTGGCCGGCGAGCGCCGCCGGCAATGCGCCGCCCTGCGCGCGCCACAACCGCCACACCGCGACGCTCGCGGCGAGCAGCGCGGGCTGCGTGTACTCGGTGCGATTGAGCTGCTCTTCCGGACCTTGTTGCGAGAGCGCCCACAGATCGACGCCCGCGCCATCGGAGGCTTCGGCGAAGTCGTGGCGGATCGAGGCGTGCAACTCGGCCAGTTCCGCCAGCATACCGACCGACTGCGAACCCTGGCCGGGAAAGACGAAAGCGAGCGTGGGATCGTTCGCGTCGGTGGTAGCGGTCACTCGGTCGGCCTGTGCGGAAACGTGGGTGAGGACAAACGTCGGTGAGGACAAGCGTGGGTGAAGACAAGCTTGGGGAAGACATGGGGCGGAAATGGCGGACGACAACCCGTTCGGCGACCTGTCGACGCGAGGGGCGGCCTGTTCCGAAACGGCGCTCGAAAGCGCGGCCCGGAAACGGTTGCGAATGATACGGGCGAATCCCGCCGTCTGTCTGTACGAGGGCGTATGTCCACGGGCGTCCGCGCGTTCGTCGGATGCGAGACGAGACGCGCCGGAGTGCGACCGTCCCGACGTCGACTCGGCCGAGGGATAGACGACGGCTGCGGCGCGTCCGCGATCGATCGACCGAGCGGATCGATGGCGAGGCGCGACCCGGCGAATCGCAGCGCATCGCGCACGCGAGGCGCCCGCGAAACGACGAAGCCCGCGGCGAGGCGGGCTTCGTGCAACACATCGGCTGGGATGACAACGTCCGCGTCGGAAGCGGCGGCGACGGCGAAACCGATCGCCTCAATAGCGCAGCAGCGCCGATCCCCAGGTGAAACCGCCGCCGAAGGCTTCGAGCAGCAGCAACTGCCCGCGTTGGATCTTGCCCGAGCGCACTGCCTCGTCGAGCGCGAGCGGCACCGATCCCGACGACGTGTTGCCGTGCCGGTCGACGGTGACGATCACGCGTTCCATCGGCATGTCCAGACGCTTGGCGGTCGCTTCGATGATGCGCAAGTTGGCCTGATGCGGAATCAGCCAATCGATATCGTGACGATCCAGACCGTTCGCCTCGAGCGTCTCTTCGACCACGGAATCCAGCGCTTTCACGGCGTGTTTGAACACTTCGTTGCCGGTCATCAGGATGCGAACGCCGGCGTTCTTCTCTTCGGGCTTGAAACCGACGGAGACGCCGACCGGGTTCCACAGCAATTCTTTCTTGCCGCCGTCGGCGTGCATGTGCGTACTGAGGATGCCGGTTTCGGCGTCCGCTTTGAGCACTACCGCGCCGGCGCCGTCGCCGAACAGCACGCAGGTGGTGCGTTCGTTCCAATCGACCATGCGCGTCAGCGTTTCGGAGCCGATCACCAACGCCGTCTTCGCGGCGCCGGAACGGATGAATTTGTCGGCGACCGTCAGCGCGTAGACGAACCCCGAACACGCGGCGTTGACGTCGAACGCCGCACAGCCGTTCGCGCCCAAACGATGCTGGATCAAGCATGCGGTGGACGGAAAGATCAGGTCCGGCGTGGTCGTGCCGACGACGATCAGATCGATTTCCGACGCCTCGACGCCCGCCGCTTCGAGCGCGCGCACCGCCGCGTTGTAGCCGAGATCCGACGTGGTTTCGCCCTCGGCGGCGATGTGCCGCTGACGGATGCCGGTGCGCGCCGCGATCCATTCGTCGCTGGTGTCGACGATCTTCGACAGATCGTCGTTGGTCAGGATTTTTTCGGGCAAATAGCTGCCCGTGCCCGCGATTCGCGCGTAAAGCTGTTGGCTCATGCCCGTCGTTACCTCAAGGAAGCCCGTGGAAACGACGATGCGGCCATGACGGCCGCATCGCTCGCATCGAAATGGGTCGTGTCGCCGACCGGCTTCCTAGCCGGCGCCTGCGGCCGCGAAGCGGCGTCGGCGCGCGACTCCGAACGCAGCCGTAACGACGCGTCGACGACGCAGTCGAATACCGCCGCGAACGGCTTCGACGGGATCACTCTTCGTCGACGACCTTGACCTTGGGAGCGATCACGCGACGGCCGCGGTAGTAGCCGTCCTTGGTGACGTGATGACGCAGGTGAATCTCGCCCGAGGTCGGGTCGGTCGCCAATTGCTTGGCGGTGAGGGCGTCGTGCGAACGGCGTTGGCCGCGACGGGAAGGAGTGACTCGGGATTTCTGGACTGCCATGGGATTGCTCCGGCTTCAACGCTCGAAAATGGTGAAAACGATTGAGAAAAACGGGTAACGAACTTCGGTTTGGTGCGGTTGGATGCGGTGCGTCCGCGGTTCGATTCCGATCCGCTTCGCCCGCGACCGTCGCTGGACGCGCTACGCGGGATCGCCGCGCTTGAGCGCCGCCAACGCCGCGAACGGGTTGGCGCCGGCGCGCTCGTCCGGCTGCGCCGGCCAATCGCGTTCCAACGCCTCGCTGCCGGGCCGCACCGGCACCAGCGGCACGGCGAGGATCAATTCGTCCTCGACCAACTCCGCAGGCCGCAGCAGACCGTCGTCTTCGACGCCCAACGCTTCGTAACCGGGCGGCAGCGCGGCTTCGTCGGCGTCGATCGTGTCGCTGGACGCGCGCACCAAACCGAGCCGCTGCACCAACGCCACCGGGAACAGGAACCGCTGCAGACTGCGCTGACAGATCAGCGGCAGTTCGGCGTCGATCCGAAGCTCCACGAACGACACCCGCAGCGCGTCCTGGCCGAACTCCAGCGAGAAGCGGACTTCTCCCTGGTCGTCAGCGAGCAGATCGCGGAGGCGGGCCATCGCAGCCAGCGGCGTCCGGCCGTCGAAACTGCGCCGGGCCGCCACCATACGCCAAGCGTCCAAAACTTCGGGCACTTCAGCGGACATAAGACGCGGAATGTTAGAGGCCGTCCGCAGGCGTGTCAAACCCAAGGCCTTGTCGCGATGGGCTTTTCGCCGCGTTCGCGACGGCGGTCGCGGCCTGCGCGTGCGCCGATTGCCGGCGTCCGAAGGCCACGGCAGACTGTCGGCCCCGATTCGATGCGCCGTCGTGACCGTTCTCACGCTTTCCTTTTTCGCGGTTGTCGCCGTCGCGCTGAGCGCGGCATGGTGGGTGCGCCGCCGCGGCCGCCGGCACCGCGACGCCCTGCTCCGCTTGCTCGACGCGGCGGATGCCTTCGAAGCCCGTCTGCGCACCGCGCGCACAGAAATCGAGGCTGCGACTGGGGCGGAAGACGACACCGTGCGCACCGCGCTGCAGGAAATGCTGCGCCAGCGGTTGTGGCTGCAGCAGTACGGCGAAACCGCGTCGTCGCAGCGCTTGGACGAAATGCGCGCCTCGATGGACGCCGCCCGGCAGCGGATCGACCAACAGCTCAGCGTGATCGAGCGGGCCCGCGCAGTCGCGCCCTGAGCCCGGTCGAATGTCCGCCGCTCCATCGCTGATTCTCGCCTCGACTTCGCCGTATCGGCGCGAACTGCTGTCTCGGCTGGGCGTCGAATTCGCGGTGGCGCGGCCCGAGACCGACGAAACCCCGCAGCCGGGCGAAACGCCGGACGCCCTCGCCGTGCGGCTGGCCGCAGCCAAAGCCGAGGCAGCTCTCGCTCGCGGCGCGCTCGCTCGCGATGGGCTCGGCCCGGAGGGCGGACCAGCGAACGCCTGGGCGATCGGCTCCGACCAAGTCGCCGAACTCGACGGCCGGCCACTGGGCAAACCCGGCGCCGTCGAGAACGCCGAGGCGCAGCTCGCCGCGATGTCGGGGCGCGCGGTGCGCTTCCTCACCGCGCTGTGTCTCGCCGGACCGAACGGCCGTCGCCTCGAAGCGCTCGACGTCACCGTGGTGCGGTTCCGCGCGCTGAGGACCGACGAAATCGCACGCTACGTCGCGCGCGAACGGCCGCTGGACTGCGCCGGCAGTTTCAAATCCGAGGGCCTCGGTATCGCATTGTTCGAGGCGATCGAGACCCGCGACCCGACCGCCTTGATCGGCCTGCCGCTGATCGCCACCGCACGGCTGCTGCGCGAAGCGGGCTATGCGATTCCATGAGGCGCCGTTCGACGACGCACCGCTCGAAGACCAGGTAGAGCGGAGCGCAGCTCCGCTGAACATCTCAATCGGTGCGGATGGGTGTTCAGCGGAGCTGCGCTTCGCTCTACAAATCATGTCTTGGGATGGGTGTTCAGCGGAGCTGCGCTCCGCTCTACGGCTCTACGGCACCACGACGATGCGCTCGGGCCAATCTTCGATCGCGCCGTCTTCGCCGTGCAGCCGCAGGCCCAGGCGATACGCGCCGGGCGGCCGCGCGCTCAAATCGACGTCGGCGCGGAAACCGACGTTCGGCTGCTGCGGGTCGGTGGAGCCGCCTTCGCGCCATTTCGCCCAAAACCCGGGGACTTCGGGCCGGGCGATGCCGTAACGCGCCTCGGCGACCGGGCGGCCGTCGACCAGCACCTCCACTCGCCGCAGCCCCACCCCGTCTTTGAACGCCCAGCCCGTCACCGCGAAACGTCGCGCGACCGTCGCACCGTCGTCGGGCGCGTCGATCCACGCCATCGCCGGCGCCGTGCATGGGCCTTCGGCGACCGTCGGCGGCAGCGCGAACAGCAAAAAACGCTGCCGGCCGCGATCGACATTGAGTACGGTCGGCGGCGGCAGCGGGCCGACCATCGCGCACAGGTCGTGATAGCGACGCAGTTGCTGCTTGTACTCGACATCGGTGGCGCCGAAGATCAACAGCACCGGCGCCTCGCCGAGTTCGCGCCGATGCGCCGGCTGCAGGCCCCATAACCGCAACTGCGGCGCGCGGCCGTGATGATGATTCAACGGGTGATCCAGCACCGGAATGCGCGGGTCGTTCAACGCGAAGCCCAATTCCGCGCCGATCTTGAAATCGTCGGCGAGCAGGCGCGCGCCGGCCGGCATCCGCGCGCGCTGCGCCGACACTTCGCGCGCCAAGGCGTCCCAACCGGCGAAGTTCGACGGATACCACTTACTGCTCGCGGCGCGTTCGCGCAGCGCGGGCGAGGACACCGCCGCGTAGTAGCCCAACCCGACGATCAAGCCGAGCGCGGCCGTCGCCCAGGTCGCGCGCCGCCATCCCAAAGATCCGCGCGACAGCGCGAACGGTACGAGCGGCAACAGCGCGAGATACGCCGGCAACGGCCAGTGGAAACTCACGCGCTCGCTGTCGGCGAAAAACCCCAGCGCGAAAAACGCCAGCCACACCGACAGCCCCGACACCGCGAGATAGCGCGCGCCGGGCGGCGTCGAGCGCCCGCAGAGCGCGAAACCGGCGCGCAGCAGCAGGATCAACAGCAGCGGCGTCGCCATCGCCGCCTGCACGGCGAGAAACACCGCGGCTTCGGGGTGGAACGCCCACGGGTGCCGGTCGACGAGTTGGAAGCGCAGGCCGGCGTCGGCGTTCTCTACATTCCACGACAGCAACGGCCACCAGGCCAGGGCGCCCGCCGCCACCGCCGCCCACACGCGCGGGTCGTGCAGCGCGCGGCGCCCCTCCGCCGACAGCAGCAGGGCGACGAACCCCAGACCGATCACCGCAGCGAAGCGGTAGTGGGTCAAACCGCCGACGACCAAGCCCAGCGCGAGCAGCGCCGCCGCCGACGCGCTGGGGCCGCGCAGCAATCGCGTGCCCGCGTCCAGACAGAGCATCGTGGCGAACGCCAGCGGCACATCGGGCAGTGCCAACACACCGAGCGTGCCGAGCAAGGGCAGCAGGGTCGCCAACATCCCGGCGACCCAAGCCTGCGAAGGCGCGAAGCCGAGCGCGGCGCCTTCGCGCCTCGCGACCGCAACCACCTGCCAAGGCACGCAGGCGGCGATCAGCAGAAACGGCCAGCGCAGACCCAGCGGCGCGTGCCCGCCCAGTTCCACGCCCAGCCGCGCCAGCCAAGCGGTGAGCCCCGGCAGGTCCGAATACGCCCAGGCCGGGTGTTGGCCCTCCTGCCAGTAGAACGCCTCGTCGACGAACAGCGGCAAGCGCGTCGCGAGGACGCATTTGCACAGCACGACCGCCAGCCAGAGCGCGACGAACCCGCGCTGGGCCGCGCGATCGCGCGCTGTCGGAAACTGCGGGTGCGGCATGCTGTCGGAGTCTCGTACACTGCGGGGCGCTTCGGAGCGCTTAGGAGAACGACGTGATGCCATCCCCCGGACTTCGCACATGCTAAACGACGCGCAGGAGGTGTCGTCGGATCGTGCGTCCCTTCGCGCGGCCAATGTCGCGCTCGATCCGTCGCTGAAGCAGGCGCTGGAACGCGCGCAGTCGCAGGTGAACGGTCTGGTGCTGGGCAAGTCGCGCGAAGTGCGACTCGCCTTCGTCGCCTTGCTCTCCGACGGGCATGTGCTGATCGAAGATTTGCCGGGCTTGGGCAAGACCACATTGGCGCATGCTCTGGCGGCGACGCTGGGCCTAGGCTTTCAGCGCGTGCAGTTCACCTCCGATCTGCTGCCATCGGACATCGTCGGCGTTTCGGTGTTCGACGCGCAGGCGCGCAGTTTCCAATTCCATCCCGGTCCGGTGTTCGCGCAAGTGCTGCTGGCGGACGAGATCAACCGCGCGCCGCCGCGCACGCAAAGCGCGCTGCTCGAAGCCATGGCCGAGCATCAAGTCACCGTCGACGGCGCTACGCACGCCCTGCCCGACCCGTTCTTCGTGATCGCCACGCAGAACCCGGTGGATCTGGCCGGCACCTATCCGCTGCCGGACTCGCAGCTCGATCGTTTTTTGCTGCGGCTGCATCTGGGCTATCCCTCCGACGACGCCGAACGCGCGCTGCTGGCGGGGGCCGATCGCCGCGATCTGATCGCGCGCGCGGGCGCCGTCTTGGGCGCCGACGACGTACGCGCCCTGCGCCGCGCCGTGAGCGAAATCCACGCCAGCGAAGCGCTGATCGACTACGTGCAGAGCTTGCTGGCGCGCAGTCGGCATCACCCCGGCGTGCGCGTCGGGCTGTCGCCGCGCGCGGGTTTGGCGCTGCTGCGCGCCGCGCGCGCGCATGCGCTGTTGCTCGGCCGCGCGCACGCGCTACCGGAAGACGTGCAGGCCCTGTTCGTCGCGGTGGCGGCGCATCGCTTGGTGGTCGAAGCCGAAAGCGGCGACGCGGCGACGCTCGCGAACGCGATCCTGCAGGCGGTCGCGGTCGATTGATGCGCGCAACGGCGATACGCGCATGAACGCCGTCGCGCGCACGATCCGAACCCGTTTCGATCGGTGGATTCCGCCGCGCGCCGCGGAATCGCTGCCGGTGCGTTTCGATCGGCGCCGCATCTACGTGATGCCGACCGGCTTCGGCGCGTTCTTCGCCGCGCTGTTGGCGGCGATGCTGGTCGGCGCGCTGAATTACAACAACAATCCGGCCTTGCTGCTGGGGCTGCTGCTCGGCGGCGCCGGATTGACCAGCCTGTTCGCCGCGCATCTGCAGTTGTCGGGCTTGGCCGTCGTCGCCGTCGCCGCCGATCCCGTCGCCGCGGGCAGACCGCTGTCGCTGCGCGTGCACGCGCGCGCCGAACCCGGGCGCTCGCGCCGCGGCCTGCTGGTCCGCTGCGGCGACGCGCGCGCCACGCTGTCGCTGGAACACGGCACCGGCGACGCGACGCTGACGATTCCCACGTTGCGCCGCGGTTGGCTGCGGCCCGAGCGTTTGCGCATTTCGACCACGCGACCGCTGGGCCTCGCCATCGCCTGGAGCTACGTGTGGCCGGACCAAGCGCTCCTGGTCTATCCGACGCCCGAACCGCAAGGGCCGCCGCTGCCCGAGGGCGCCGGGCATCAGGCGCAGGCGCGGCAGCACCCCGCTGGCGAGGATCCGCACCATCTGCGCGCGTATCGCCGCGGCGACGCGCGGCGCGCGATCGCGTGGAAAGCCTCCGCACGGCGCGACGAGTTGCTGGTGCGCGAATACGAACAACCGCAGGGCGCGGACATCGATCTGCGTTGGGACGAGATCAACGCCCTGCCCTACGAAGCCCGCATTCGTCGTTTGGCGCGCTGGGTCGACGAGGCCGAACGCGACGGACGTCGCTACCGGTTGCGCTTACCGGGACAAGCCCCGATCGGGCCCGCGCACGGCGACGCGCATCGGCACGCCTGCTTGAAAGCCTTGGCGCTGCTGCCGTCGGAATGACGGCCGCGCGCGAACGCGGGAAACGACCGAGACCGCGCGCGTTTCGCTGAGAAGATCGGTCGGTCGGAAGATCGGCCGACCTGCCAACCTGCCGATCAACCGTTCGGCGCGCCGGCCGTGTCCGGACACGGCGCGCGTTCGGCGTCCAAGGCTTCCGGCCCGCGAGACGCTTCGACGCGCTCCAGCTCGAAATAGCCGACCACGCGGCTGCCGTCGCCATCGTTCTCGGCGGCGACGGCGATGCGGCGGTACGGTTGCGAGGGCATGCGCCACACCTGCACGAGGTCGTAGCCCGGCTCGTGCCACGGTTGTCGCTCGACGCAGGCGCCGAGCGGCCGTTCGATCGCGTTGCCCACGAATTTGGCGATCGCGACCCACAGGAAATCCTTGCGATCCACCGCGAAATAACGCCGATCGACGATCCGATACTCGTCTTTGAGATAAGCGCTCAGCCAAGCGTCGAGCGCTTGGTTCGACGCCGCTTCGGTCGCGGCGCGCGCGTGCGGCAACGGAGCGATTCGGCTCAGCGAAGACGACGCGGACGACGCGTCGGAAGGAGAAGCGGAACTGGATGCGGTATTCAATGACGTGTCCTCGATAGCGGCGCATCCGGCGATGCCGAACGCGAGCGATAACGCAGCCGAATAGGGAATCAGAAATATGGCGGAGAACGCAGCCCAGCCGCGTCGAAACGTGTCTGGTGAGCGCGACGTCGTCGACTTCCGACCGATCCGGCTGCAAGCCGACATGCGTGCGGCGTCTCCGCTCACATGGCGCGAGCGCTGGCCGCCCGCTCCGGCTCGACCGGCGCGACCGGCGACGGCAGCGCCGGTTCGGGTTTGGCCCGCGTCTGCTGCGCCTCGAACTGCACGGCGCCTTGCTCGCGGAATTGTTGGCCGTCGGGCGATGCGGCGGCGGCCTTCAGCGCTTCTTTCAGCGCCGCCGGGTCGCGCATGTTGTCGATCATCCGATCCAGCAGCGGATCGCCCGTGCCCTGCGCCGCGCCGGCGGACGCGCCGTTTCCGGCGCCCTGGCCGGTCGCCGCGCCTTGGTTCTGCGCAGGCTGGCGTTTGCCCGGGCCGATGTTGAATTCCTCGAAACCGCCGGTGGCGATCACATCGTCCAGCTTCACGGTCACTTTCGCTGATTTGGTGTCCTGGCCCTCGCCGACGTAGTCGTTTCGCGCGTACGGGTTGCGCAATTCGACCATCACCTCGCCGGATTTGTTCTTGTAGATGCGGTCGACCATGTAGACGTGATTGTCGTTCAGGCCGTCCTGCTTCGCGCCCGGTTCCGGATCGGTGGACAGCGTGACGGCGCGACCTTCGGCGATCGCGTCGCGCACGCGTTCGAAGACTTTTTCGGTGCCGGCCGTTTTGGCTTCGGCCAACCCGATGTCGGTGCCCTTCTCGCCGGTCAGCGCGTACATCGCTTGCCGCGACCAACCGCCCGCGATGGCGTCGTAGCCTTCCTTCAGACCATCGGCGGGATTGGTGTCGTGCATCTTGGCGAACGCCGCTTCCATCACCGCCGGCCACACCGGCGTGGTCTTGCCGGTGTTGTCCAGGGTGCTGCTGCCGCCGCGCTTGATGTTGTCTTCGATGTCGGCCTGCGTGACTTCGATGCTGACCTTCTCGGGCTTGCCGTCCTTCTCCTGGTACAGGCTGACCGTGAACGTGCCTTTTTGCGCGTCGTAACTGATCGCGTCCTTGATCCGGTCCGGCTGCCGATCCGCGGTCGCGCCGAGCACCGAGATGTAGTAGCAGTCCATGAACGTGTCTTGGTGGATGTCCTTGCCCTTGGGCAAGTCCTTCGCACCGCTGCCCGAATACAGATTCTCCGCGGTGTATTTCGGCTCGGTCATCGTCGTCGTCCTTGCCGCGATCGCGACATCATGGCCCGTGACGGGCACCGTTCGGAGGGTTCCACAGGCCCCATGGGCTGTCAATGGCTTCCCTCGCGCGAGTCCTCCGCGTTCCGACGGCCGGACGCACGCGCACGCAGCCGCGCGCCGGAAGCGCCATCCGCACCGCTACGGTCGCGGCGGTCGCGCGTGTCGCCGATGTCGTCCGCCCAAAACGAAAGGTCTGGCGTAACATGACCGACGACGCGCGCATCCCGACGAGAGCCGACCGATGGACGAGAACGCATACGCCGCGATGGTGCAATCCACCAAACAGTTCGCGCTGCTGGCCGAAACGCTGGAGCGCAACGTCAGTGCGTCGATCCAACAGCAGACCCAGGCCGCGCAGTATCTGCAGCAAACGGTCGAACGCACTAACGAACTGATGCAAATGAGCGTCAATCGCTCGGGCGATCAACTGCGGCAATTGATGCAGGACGCGATCGCGCGCACCTTCGAGCCGGGTTCGCAGCAGTTCGACGCCACGGTCAAGGCGGTCACAGCGCAGTTGAAGCAGAGCGGCGAAGCCCTGCAGAAGGACCAAGCCGCGGTGTCGGACAAGTTGGGGAAAATGGTCTGGAAACTGCAGATGCTCGCGATCGGCTCGCTGGTCGTGCTGCTGTGCGGCGGCCTCGCTCTGATCCTGTATCAACACGCGCTATACAAATCGGCGAAGGAGCGCGCCGAGGCCGCGGCGATCGAAGCCGAAGCGGCGGAGGCCTATCGGAAGGTGAACATCGCCAATTGCGCCGGGCATCCCTGCGTGAAGATCGATACGAAATCGAAAAAATGGGGCCGCGGCGGCGAATTCGTGCTGCTGGATCTCGACGTTCCGCCCGCCGAATCGAAGAAAAATTGATCGCGTGAATCCCGCCGCACCGCGCGAGGGCGCGCCCCCATGAGCGTCGCCGACGTTCGCATCGACTCGATTCGCGCCCCGCTCAGCGGCGTCGACCTCGACCGCGCCGATCGTCTGTGGACGCTGGGCGCGGGCGGCGTGTGTCTGCTGCCGTTGTTGCTGCAATTGCCGGGGACGCTCGCCGTCGGCGTCGGTTTGGTGGCCTTGGCCACGCCCTTGCTCGCGCGCAGCGGCCGCGTGTCGGTGCTGGTGCGCTTGCTGCTGGCGTTGGCGCTGCTGGCCACGGTGATGTTGTTCTATCGGTTTTCGTTCGGGCGCGACACCGGCTGCGCGTTGCTCGCGACGATGCTCGCGCTCAAACCGGTCGAATTGCGCCATCGCCGCGACGCGCGCAGTTTGTTGGGTTTCGCGCTATTCGCGCCGTTCGCGACGTTCTTGCTCGATCAAGGCCCGGTGTCGCTGCTGTTGGGGTTGATCAGCCTCGCGGGCGCGCTGATGGCGATGTCCAAGCTCTCGGAATCCGAATCGCAATTCGACGCCGCATCGGGAAGCCGCGTCGGCGCGAGCGACGAAGGGCCGCTGCAGCGTCTGCGCAGCGTCGGCCGCATGGCGTTGACCGGCCTGCCGCTGGCGCTGGTGGTGTTCTGGCTGTTTCCCCGGCTGGTGTCGCCGCTGTGGGGCGTGCCCGACCGCGCGATCGGCAAGCCCGGGCTCTCCGACGAGATGTCGCCCGGCGATTGGATCGATTTGATCGCCGACGAAAGCCCGGCGCTGCGCGCGACGTTTTTCGGCGCGCAGCCCGAAGTCTCCGAACTGTATTGGCGCGGGCCGGTGCTGTGGGATTTCGACGGCCGCCGCTGGCGCGCGCTGCGTTGGGGCGGCGCGATGAGCGCGCGCGGCGCGCCGGCCAAGCTCGGCGGCGAGCAGTACGACTACGAAATGGAGTTGGAACCGACGGATCGACGGCAGATGGTGGCGCTGGACCTGCCCGTGGCCGCGCCGGGCGACGCGACGATGGATCACGACTACAGCCTGCGTTCGCCGCTGCCGATGGCGGCGCTGACGCGCTGGCGGCTGCAGTCGGCGATGCCGGAGCGGTTCGAACCCGAGTTGGAACCATGGCTGCGCGCGCGCGCGCTGCAGTTGCCGGACGGCTACAACCCGAAAACGATCGAGCAAGCCCAGCGCTGGCGCCGCGAAGCCGATGCGGCGCATCCCGGCAATCGCGCCGCGGCCGATGCGGCGATCGTCAGCCGCATGCTCGGCGCGATCCGTCGAGACTTCGTCTACACGCTCGACGCCGAACCCCTCGGGCGAGATTCCGTCGACGAATTCCTGTTCCGCACGAAAGCGGGATTCTGCGAGCACTTCAGCTCCGCATTCGTGGTGACGATGCGCGCGGCGGGCATTCCGGCGCGCGTGGTGACCGGCTACGTCGGCGGGTATCGCAATCCGATCGGCGATTATTGGCTGGTGCGTCGCTCCGATGCGCACGCCTGGAGCGAAGCCTGGCTGCCGGGCCGCGGCTGGGTGCGCATCGACCCGACCGCCGCGGTCGCGCCCGAACGCATCTACGACACCATCGACGACCGCGCGCCCGGCGCGTTCGCCGGGTTTTCGGGGCTCAACCCGATGTTCGACGTGGGCGATTGGCTGCGCCGCGGTTGGAACGATTTCGTGCTCGGCTTCAACGCGAATCGTCAGCGGCGTTTGTTCACGTCGCTGGGCGCGCCGGAAATGGATGCGGCGCGTTTGGCGCAAATCTTCATTCTCGGCACGGTGCTGGCGCTCGGCGGCATGTGGTGGCTGACCACCCGCAACGAACGCGAACGCGACCCGTTGCTGCGCGCGTGGCGCACGCTGGAAGCGCGCTATCGCCGTGCGGGCGCGGCGCGCGAGCGGCACGAACCGGCGTTACGCTGGGCGTATCGCATCGCGGGCGAACGCGATGCCGTCGATGGCGAAGCCCATCGCGAGACCGGTCGCGACGCTCATTCCGACCCGAACGACTTGATCGGTCTGACCGAGCGCTTCGCCCGCTGGCGCTACGCACGACATGCGCACGAACGCGCGGAACGCGATGCGTTGATCCGCGATCTGCGCCGACATCGCCCGCCTCGGCGCCGATAAGCACCGACGACCGTCGGCGGCCTCAGGGATCTTCGGGTTTGCCCGACAGCGCGCCCGGCTTGATGCCGCGGAAGCGGAAGGTCAACCAAATGCCGACGGCGACGGCGTAGCAGAGGTTGGGAATGAAGGCCTTATCGAGCGTGGTGATCTTCGTGGTCCACGCCACGAAATTGGTGTACGCCGCCTGCGAAATGGTGAAGGCGGCCACCATCAGCACCATGCGGATCGGCACCGGCTTGCCGAGAAACAGCGCGATGATGGTGAGTTCCGAGATGAAAACGCCGACCACGAACGGCAAGACCGCGCCGGTCACCAGCATCAGCATGGTGCTGTCGTAGGTGTGCGCCTGAATCATCATGTCCGCGAAGGTCACGCCCAACGCGCGGCTGATCAGGAACATCAGGAAGCCGGTGCTGAACGACATCATGCGCACGTACTGCTCGGCGCCGTGCGCCAGAGCGATGACCCGGATCGCGATGTACATCTGGCTGCCGATCGTGACGAAGATCAGCATTTGCTCGAAAATGGTAAACGCGTCCCAAACCATGTGCTAACGATCCGTCTCGTTCGAAGAACCCCCGACCGACGGGAACATACCACAGCCGCCGAGCGAGGGCCTCCGCGCCGTCATCGGACGACGCGCAGATGGGAGCGACGGCGACGCGGCGACGGCCCTTGCGGCGGGCGCGTGCGGTCGCGTCGCCAGTACAGAATCAGCAACGCGCCGAACGCCGCGCCGCCCAAATGCGCCACGTGCGATTCGCCGGTATCCCCGCCGAACAGCGCCAACGCCAACTGCAGCGCGATCAAACCGACCACGAAATAGCGCGCCTTGAACGTGGTCGGAACGAAGAACAACCCCATCCGATCGTTCGGGAACAACCAACCGAACGCGACCAACAAACCGTAGATGCCGCCGGAGGCGCCGAGGGCGTACGCGACGCGCCCCTGCGCCTCGACCATCCACGTGGCGAGCGCGAATTGGCACAAGGCCGCGCCGAGCACGCAAACCCCGTAAAACACGAGAAATCGGCGCGTGCCCCATTCCGATTCGAGCACCGCGCCGAACATCGCGAGCCCCAGCATATTGAGCATCAAATGCACCGGGTCCGCATGCAGGAAGGCGTGCGTGATCGGTTGCCAGGGCATGAACGCTTGCGACGCCCAGGGCTCGCCGGGCAGCCATGGCCACAACGCGAACCATCGCAACCCCGCCGGGACGTGCCACTTCGTCATCAGGATGACGATCAGCGAGCACACGATGTTGACGATGAGCAGGTAGCGAGTGGCCGGGGGAAGCCTGGACAACATCCGAGATCCTTGGGAGTCCTTGGAGACGACAAGACGATGCGGCGATGGAGGGATCGGGACGGTCCGACCGGACAGGTCGAATCGACCGGGGCGCGGCGGCGTCCGCGACCGTCTTTGCGCGAGACCGAAGCGCGAGGCCGCATCGCGAATCCGGGGCGCGAACGCCGAGGGCCTATGATACCGGCATGCGCCCCCTGCCGACCCTCGACGCCGCCGACTTCACCGCTCGTCCGTCCGAATCGGGCGACGAAAACGCGGCGTTGACCGCGCTCGGCGAGGCGGTCGCCGAGCGCTTGACGAGCGATGGCGCGTGTTGGATCGCGAATTGGCCGCCGCCGGCGATGACCGCGCGACTGCGCGAGGATCTGATCCGTCTGCGAACGGACGCGGCGCTGGAAACGGCGGCCGTGGGCCGGCTCGGCGCGCGCGCGCAGCGCAGCGACGTCCGCGGCGACCGCACCTGCTGGTTGGACGATCCGCGCTGCGGCGCGGTCGCCGGCGACTATCTCGCGGCGTTAACGCGGATCCGCACCGCGATCGATCGACGCTTATTTCTGGGCTTGGTCGAATTCGAAGCGCACTACGCCGCGTACCCGCCCGGCGCACGCTACGCGCGGCATCGCGATCGTTTTCGCGACAGCGATGCGCGCGTGGTGTCGTGGGTGAGCTATCTCAATCCGGAATGGCATGCGGCCGACGGCGGCGCGCTGCGGCTGTATTTGCCGAACGGCGACGGTTCGGACGGCGACGCGGTGGACATCGTCGATCTGCCCCCCATCGGCGGCAGCGTCTGTTTTCTCAGCGAATTGGAGCACGAGGTGCTGATAGCGCATCGCGAACGCCACAGCATCGCCGGTTGGATGCGGCGGCGCGCGCGCGATCCGCTGTAAAGCGCGTCGAACGATCGTCGCCTGCGCGCGAAGGCGTTTCGGAACCGATCGCGGCGCGGCGAAACGCCTGGGGCGAGTCGGCCCGGGACGGCGTTATCCCCAGACGGCTTCGTCGAGCGTGCGCGCGCGTTTCGCCGTGCGGACGCGGCCTTCGTCTGTGACGTCGACGCCCTCGCGCCGCAGGCGGTCGCACTGTTCGACGAAACCTTCCGAACCGACCGGAAACGCGATGCGGCCATCGCTGCGCAAGACGCGATGCCAGGGCAATGTCGGGTCGTCGTTGCGCGACAGCAGTCGCGCCACCATGCGCGCGCGCCCGGGCAATCCGGCGCGCTGGGCGACATGTCCGTAGCCCGCCACCTCTCCGCGCGGAATCGCGCGAATCGCGGCGACGATGCGTTCGGCGGGTGTGCGAGCGGCCATTCGGGTAGCATAACGCCTCCCCTCTCAGGCTCCACATCCCCCGTCATGCAGAATTTCGAACAGATCCGCAGCCATTTGGCGTCCGCGGATTTCAAACTGACGATGCAGGAACCGTTCGTGTGCTGCGTCGAACTGTCGCTGGCGCAAGGCCGCCGGCATCAAGCCATTTTCCTGTCGGAATTGGAGGGCGAGGACGGCCGCGACTATCTGCGCGTCAGCACCGTGATCGCGCCGACCACCGGCATCGACGGCCGCCGCGCGCTGGCCTTCAATTGGCAAAGCCGCATCGGTTATCTGGCCATCGGCGAACTCGACGGCGTGCCGTATCTGCAGTTGTGCGAGAACCGCCCCTACGACAGCCTCACGCCGGCCGAAATCGATCGTCTGATCCTCGAAATCGGCGGCATGGGCGATCAACTCGAACGCGCGCTCTCGGCCGGCGGCGATCTGCTCTGAAGGAATCGTCGACCGCGCGCATCGAGCGCGCCGGTCGCAAAACGAAAGCCCCGGCGCGAACCGGGGCTTTTTCGTTTTCGACGTACGGATTGTCGTCTTCGCGAGAGCCGCGATCGGGCCTTACGCCCAACCCAAGGCCTCGAACGTTTTCAACAGCAGATACGCCACGCCGCCGGAGGCCGGGATCGTCAGCACCCAGGCCCACAGGATGCGCTCGATCACCGTGATCTTGAGCTTGCGCGGATTCTTGCCGAAGCCCACGCCCATGATCGCGGTGGAGATGCTGTGCGTGGTCGACACCGGCATGCCGAAATGCGCGGCGGTGACCAGAATCGTGGCCGATGCGGTTTCCGCCGCGAAGCCGTCGATCGGGTGCAATTTCACCATCTTGTGACCGAGCGTCTTGATGATGCGCCAGCCGCCCATCGCGGTGCCGGCCGCCATCACCACGGCGCAGGTCACCACGATCCACGTATCGATGTCTTTCTCGCCGCCGTCCGGGTGCAGGAACTGCGCCCAGGCCGGCAGCACGTCCAGCGTGCCCGCGCTCTGCGCGGCGTAGATGGTGAGGGCGATGATGCCCATCGTCTTCTGCGCGTCGTTGGTGCCGTGCGCGAAGCCCATGTAACCGGCCGACACCAACTGCGCCTTACCGAAAATCGCGTTGACCCAGCGCGGTCGCGACAGCTTGCCGAGCGCGCCGCCGATCTTCGATAAGCCGAAGATCGAGCCGTACAGCAACCCCAAAATCAACACGCCGAGCGTGAACCCCGCGATCGGCGAACTGACCATCGGGATCAGCACCTTCCACAGAATGCCTTTGTTGCTGGTCCAGCCCTCGTCGCCGAGCTTCGACCAGATCAAAGCCGCGAAATTGTTGTCGGACGCGGCCAATGCGGCGCCGCACAGACCGCCGATCAGCGCGTGCGACGACGACGACGGCAAACCGAACCACCAGGTGATCAGATTCCAAGTGATGCCGCCCATCAAGGCGCACAGAATCACCTGCGAGGTCACCGTCACCACTTCGGTGTCGATCAACCCGGAGGAGATGGTCTTGGCGACCGCGGTGCCCCAGAAGGCGCCGACCAGGTTCATCGACGCGGCCAGCATCACGGCCTTGCCGGGGGTGAGCACCTTGGTCGCGACCACGGTGGCGATCGAGTTGGCGGTGTCGTGGAAGCCGTTGATGAACTCGAAAACGAGCGCGGCCAGGATGACGATCAGAACGAGAGTGAGCACGGAAGCCTCTTCGATGCGGTGTCGTGCCGGTTCGGGCGTGCCGCGCGCGCCCTCGCGGGGCGCGGACGCGACGCGCGCGACGCCGCGGCGATCAACTGTTCTTGAGCACGATCTGATAAGCGACGACGCCCGCTTCGCGGCAGCGGTCGATCGCTTTTTCGAGGATCTCGAAGAATTCCTTGAGCAGGAACATCTGCAGGCTGTCGAGCTTGCCGGAGTAGATGTCGCGATACAGTTCGAGCATCAGCCGGTCGGCTTCGTTCTCGATCGAGCGCAGCTTCTCGTTGAGCTGGGTCATGCGATCGATGTTCATCGCCTCGATCGCGTGGACCATCTCCACCACTACGCCGGCGGCCTGTTCCAGCATCGCGGCGCGCGGCGCGAAGTCGATGCCTTCCAAATGATGGGTCGCCAGCGAATAGCGGTCGGCGAATTTCTCGATCTGCTTGGGGATTTTGTAGAGCGCCGAACCGAGCGACTCGATGTCCTCGCGTTCGATCGGGGTGATGAAGCTCTCGACCAGGGCCTTGCCGATCTTGTCGGAAGCGGAGCGTTCGCGTTGGCGGGCCAACTTGAAGGCGTCCAGGGCCGGCTGGCGATCGGGCGCCCGCATCATCGCGTGCAGCGCCTTGGCGCTTTCGTAGGCGGCATCGGCGGCTTCGTCCAGCAGGCTATAGAACTGCTTGCCCGAGCCGAAGATGGTTTGCAGGGAGAACATAAGGGCGCGCGCCTCGATGACAGTGATGTGAACAGCGTAAGTCTGAATTATGACATCGGAATGACATCCGCCCCGATTGTTTCATCCCGCCGAAACCCCATTGTCATGAAATCGTCGCCCGACCTCGGCGATCGCACAGCCCCTACGGCCCCGAACGGCCCGGCCGGGGCCGTCCCGAGGCGGTCGCGAGCGCCTGCTATCATCCGAACTCCCCCATCCCCACCCTCCCGCATGCGCCCCCCGACACCGCAGCCCCACCCGTTCCGCCGCCGGCAGAAAGGCGGAACCCGTGCTTGAGCTGTCGATCGTCGTCCTGCTGATCGTCCTCAACGCCTTCTTCGCGCTGTCGGAGATGGCCCTGATGACCTCCCGTAAGCTCAAGCTCAAGCAAATGAGCGAGCACAGCCGCGGGGCGCGCAAAGCCCTGGCCCTGGCCGAACACCCCGATAACCTGCTGTCGACGGTGCAGGTCGGCATCACCGCGATCGGGGTGCTGGCGGGTGTGTTCGGCGGCGAGGCCATCGGCCTGATCATCGCCGGCTGGCTGGGCGGCACGCACCCGCTGGTGAACCAATACGCCGACAAGATCGGCATCGGCATCGCGGTCACGCTCATCACCGCGTCTTCGGTCATCTTCGGCGAGTTGCTGCCCAAACGGCTCGCCCTGACCAACCCCGAGCTGATCGCTAGTCGCGTCGCGATCCCGCTCGACCTGCTGGCGCGGTTCGCGACGCCGATCGTGAAGGCGCTGGGCAAGATCAATCGCGCGCTGCTGCGCCTACTGGGCATTCGCGACGATGCCCGCAACGCCATCACCGAGGAAGAGATCCAACTGCTGGTGAGCGAAAGCCACGAGCAGGGCGTGATCGACGACGACGAGCGCAACATGATGCAGCGGGTGATGCGCTTGGGCGACCGCACGGTCGAAAGCATGATGACCCCGCGCACGCGCATCGTTTGGCTCGACACCACCGCCGGGTTCGAAGACAACCTCGCCGAAATGCGGGCCACGCCCTACTCGCGCTACCCGGTGTATCGCGGCAGCGACGCCGACGTAGCCGGCGTGTTGGAGGTCAAATCGCTGCTGGATCGCTTGGACGATCGCGCGCCGGACCTCTTCGCGAATCTGCGCCCGGCGCTGTTCGTCTCCGAATCGACGCATGCGCTCAAGCTGCTGGAGATTTTCCGCGAAGAACAGCAGTCGCTGGCCCTGGTGGTGGACGAATACGGCGACGTCACCGGGATGGTGACGGTGAACGATCTGATGGGCGCGGTGGTGGGACGGCTGCAGTCGGGCGAGACGCCCGGGGCCGAAGCGCTGGTGGTCCAACGCGAGGACGGTTCGCTGCTGGTCGACGGCTCCCTGCCGGTGGACGAACTGCGCGAATTGATCGGTCAGCGTCTGCCGAACGAAGACGACCACGATTACCACACGGCCGCAGGCATGGCGATCGCGTATTTCGGCCGCATTCCCAACACCGGCGAATCGTTCGAATGGGCGAACTGGCGGATCGAGGTGATCGATCTGGACGGTCCGCGCGTGGACAAGTTGTTGATCTCTCCGATCGAGCGCAAGGACGACGTCGATGACGCGTGACCCGCAGGACGAGGGCGCGAACGAGAGCCCCGAGGGCGACGGACGCTCAGCACGCGCGGACGGCGACGCGAAAACCGAGACGAGCGGGCAAGAAGAGGACGGCGCGCATTCCCGTCGCAAATCGTCCGCGGCCGGTATGCGCTCGGTGCTGGACGCGATGGCGGCCGGCGACCCCGCCGACACCTTGGCCGTGCGCGATGTGATCGAAGGCCTGGGCCGCGGCACCTTCGGCGTGCTGCTGTTCCTCGCGGCATTGCCCGCCTTCATCCCGATTCCGGGCCTCGCCGGCGCGCTGAGCGGGCCGCTGGTGGTGCTGGTGGGGCTGCAGGTGCTGTTCCTGCTTCCGAACCCGTGGCTGCCCGGCTTCATCGCCCGCCGCGGGCCGCTGCGCAGCACCGTGATTCGCTTCGATCGCAAAGTGTCGCCGTGGCTGCGCCGGTTGGAGAAAACCGTGCGCCCTCGCCTGCTGGCGATCGTCGAGCATCCGTTGGCCACGATCTTCACCGGCTTGCAATTGGTGCTGCTCGGCATCCTGCTGTCGCTGCCGATCCCGTTCACCAACTATTTGTTCGCGTGCTTACTGCTGGTCTACGCGCTGGCGCTGCTCGAACGCGACGGCGCCATGATGCTGATCGCCTGGGCCTGCGGCTTGGCGGCGATCGCCGTGTTCGGCGTGCTGTCGGGCAATTTAGTGGCGCTGGCCTGGGCGTGGCTGGAAAAATTGCCGTAGGGTGCGCTTCAGCGCACCATGAATCGATTCGCGAACATCCGGACGGTGCGCACAAGCGCATCGACGGCATCTTCGGGAAACGAGAGACGGCGTATTCAATCGCGGCGAACGGCATTTCGCGAGACCGGCCAGCGGTGCGCCGAAGCGCACCCTATGCGCGATTTCGCCGCCTCAAGCATCGCCGACGGATGTCGCTCAGCCCAGCAGCCGGCAGAAATCCTGCATCGGCATCGGGTGGCCGAACCAATAGCCCTGCGCCAAATCGCATTCGCGCGAACGCAGCAGATCGGTCTGCCCTTCCTTCTCCACGCCCTCGGCGACCACGGTCATGCCTAGCGAATGCGCCATCGCGATGATCGCCGCGGTGAGCGCCAAATCGTCGGGGTCGCGCAGCACGTCGGCGATGAAGCTGCGATCGATCTTCACGCCGTCGACGGGCACGCGACGCAGATGACTGAGGCCGGAGAACCCGGTGCCGAAATCGTCCAGCCACACTTTGATGCCGTGATTGCGCAAATCCGACAACAGCGTGCGCGCCAGGCCCTCGTCGCTCAACACCGCGGTTTCGGTCAACTCGATGTGCATCGACTGCGGCGGCAAACCGCTGTCGCGCAACGCATCGAGCACTTGTTCGCGGAAATCGCCGCTGCGCAACTGCCGCGCCGAGACGTTGATCGCGACGAACAAGCCGTCCGATTCCGAGAAATACGCGCGCCACTGCGCCGCGTCTTTGCATGCGGCGCGCACCACCGCGGGACCGATGGATTCGATCAAGCCGCTCTGTTCGGCCACGTCGATGAACACCGAAGGCGCGACTTGGCCGTGGATCGGGTGCTTCCAGCGCAGCAGCGCCTCGGCGCCGACCAAACGCTTATCGGACAATCGGTAGACCGGCTGATAGACCAGCGTGAGTTCGCCGCGCTCCCAGGCGCCGCGCAAATCCTGCTCGATGCGCACGCGCCGCGACACCGCCTGATCCATCGCTCGGCTGTAGAAGCGATAGCAATTCTTGCCGGCCAACTTCGCTTGGTACATGGCGATGTCGCCGTTCTTCATCAGCATCGTCGCGCCGGAGGCGTCGTCGGGAAAGAGCGTCACGCCGATCGACGTACCGAGGAACACTTGGCGATCCTGCGCGAGGATCGGGCGTCCGAGTTCGGCGACCAAATGCTCCGCCAGTTGCGTCGCCGCGGCGCGCACGTCGCCGGTGTGCTCGGCGTCGGCGTGCAGCAGAATGACGAATTCGTCGCCGCCGAAGCGCGCCAATTGCGCGGCGCCGCCGGCGAGGCGATCGACCGCTTCGCGAATGCGATTCGCGCATTGCACCAGCACCTCGTCGCCGACATCGTGGCCCAAGGTGTCGTTGACGCGTTTGAAATCGTCGATATCGGCGAACAGCAGCGCCAACTGCCGGCCGACGCCGCGCAGTTCCATCAGGCGATGATCGAGCGCTTCGCGGAACGCGAGGCGATTGGACAGCCCGGTCAACGCATCGGTGTACGCCATGCGCCGCATGTCGCGGTCGTGACGCACGATGCTGTCGGACATGCGCGAGAAGGCGTCGATCAGCGTGCCCACTTCGTCGGCGCGGCCGGCCGCCGGCAATTGCGTGGCGAAATTGCCCGATTCGATCTCGCGGGCGGCGGCCGATAGCTGCCGGATCGGCCGCACCAAGGCGCGCTGCAGCACGATGCCGACCACGATGAACAGGCCGAGCAGCGACAGCAGCAGCAGCGCGATCCAGGTCAGATAACGGTTGCCGATTTCGCCGAGCATGCGCGCCATCTGCTCGCCGATGTGCGCTTCCTCGACGCGAATCGTCGACAACGAATAGCCGATGCGCACGCCGCCCAGACGCTGATCGCCGAGCATGATCGGCATCGACACGTCCAGCGCGTCGCCGTGCGCCAGCACCTGCATGTCGTCGGCCTTCACGATGCGCGCGGCGAGCGGGTCGCGCATCGCCTGGCCGTAGCTGGGAATATCGCCCGACCCGTCGTGGATGATGTCGCCGTTGCCGTCGTACACCAACACGTAACTGACCCCGGGTTGGTGCAGGATGCTGCGCGTGGTGTCGCCGATGGCGTCCAAATCGAAGTAATACAGCGGATTGGCGAGCAATTCCGCCGCCTGCGTCGCCTGGGCTTCGCCGCGATCGCGCAAACGCTCCTGCACCAGCGTCCGCATCGCATCCTGATTCAGGCGCAGCACCTCGGTCTGCATGGTGTTCTGGCGTTGCCACATCACCGCCACGACCGCGACCACCACGATCATGGCCAAACTGATCACCGCGATGAAGCGCGCTTGGAGGCCGTAGAGCGGTTTCATTCCACTTCCTTCCTCACCCGGATCGCGCCTTCGCGCAGGCGCTCCAACCCTTGTCGCGTCGGCGTATCCAAGGGCAGGAACCGCGTAGTGCGGAAGAAATATTTCAGCGGCTCGCGCGCCTGCGTATCGTTCGCGGCCTGCATCAGCACTTCGATCAAGCGTTCGCGAACGCGCGGGTCCAAGTCGCTGCGCGTCATCTCCAGCGCGCGCGGGATCGGGTCGCTGGTGTGGATCACCAACAAATCGTCGCGGTACGTCGGCGGCAGACGCGCCGGGTCGTTCCAATCCAATTCGCTCATCGCGCCGGCGTCGACCAGCCGCTTATGCACCCATGCGCCGATGTTCAATTCCGAGCGCGCGAACACGTAACCGACGCTGTCCCCCGAGGGGCGATCCATCGGCGACAGCAACAGGCTCAAGGCAAGATCGCGCCGCAGCAACTCGATCGCGGGCACGAAGTACGCGCTGGTCGAGGCGGTGTTTTGGAATGCGATGCTGCGGCCGCGCAGTTGGCCGAGGTCGCCGATGCCGCTGTCGCGTCGCACGAAAATCAGGCTGCGGTAACGGCTGACGCCGTTGCGCTCGGTCAACAGCAGCGGCTGGGCGCGCGCGCGCTCCTGCAGTTGCACCGCGGTGGCCGCAGTTTCGGTCACCCAGTCGACTTGGCCGCGACGCAGATAGCTGGCCATCTGCTGCGCGTCCTTGGCCATCAGCACCTTGCCTTCGCGGATGCCCACGTCGCGCATCCGCGGCACGACGTAATCCAGCAAGCGCTTCAGCGGTTCGTAGTGCGACTTCGGATCGTCGCTGATCCGCCCCAGCACCAGCACGCCCTCATGGCTTTGCGCGCGCGCCGACGAGAGGCCGCCCGCGAATGCGGCGCACACCAACGCGAACGACAACAAGACGCGGCCAGCCGAACGCGCGAGCGCGTCGCGCGAACTCCGTGAACGGAACGCGATCATCCGCGACGCCCTTCGGCGTCAACCGTCGCGCGCCGCCGCCAATCGGGCCATACGCTGCGCGTCGGCCAAGACCCCGCGCAGCAGCCGCACGTCGCGCGCGTCGAGGTCGGCGCGCAGGAAGATCCGACGCAGCTTGCGCATCGCGGTTTCGGGGGTTCGCCCCTTGTGGAAATCGATCGCATCCAGAGTGTCCGCCAATTGCGAGAAGAAGCCTTCGAGTTCGGCATGGGTCGCGGGCGGCTCGTTCCGAGCCTCGCCCTCCGACGGCAGGATCGCCGCAGGTGGGGCATCCGATGCCGAATCCATGGAGAAAGCCACACGCAATTCGTATGCCAACACCTGCACGGCCGCCGCCAGATTCAACGAGCTGTACGCAGGGTTGGCCGGGATATGCACGGCCGCATGGCATAACTGCAGCTCGTCGTTGTCCAGCCCGGTACGCTCGCGGCCGAAGACCAAGGCCACGTCCGCGGCGTCGTTCGCGACCGCGAAGGCCCGACGCGCCGCCTGGCGCGGGTTCAGCTCGTCCAAAGCGATCCGTCGCGAACGCGCGGTGCATCCTAAGACGAGACGGCAATTCGCCACGGCCTCGGCCAGGGTCTCGCATATGACGGCCGAGGCCAGCAGATCGTCGGCGCCAGCCGCCATCGCCGAGGCGTCCGCGTGAGGGAATCGCTCCGGCGCGACCAGCACCAGCCGCGAGAACCCCATGGTCTTCAGCGCGCGCGCGGCGGCGCCGATGTTGCCCGGATGTTGGGTGCCCACCAGCACCGCCATCGTGCGCCCGAACGCAGCCGAGGCAAGCTCATGGGCGGACTCATGGGCGGGCGCGCGGTCGGGTTCGAAAGCGGCGAGCGAAGCGGACGGAGGGGCGGACGGCATGGTGCGAATGGTAAACTGCGCCGGCCAGTCTTGTAGCTGGTCCGCTCTTTCCCCTCGATCTTTCCGCCCGCCCCTCAGTCTTTGCGCCCACCGGCGCCCGGAGTCGTTCGCGATGCAACAGCCCGCCGTCAACATCATGGTCAAAGCGGCGCGCGCCGGGGGCAATATCCTGCTGCGGCACATGGCGCGCTTGGACGCGATCGACGTGGTCGAAAAAGATCGCCTCGACTACGCCAGCGAAGTGGACAGGTTGGCCGAGGTCGAGATCGTCAAGGAGCTGCGTCGCGCCCATCCCGATTACGCCGTGCTGGGCGAAGAAAGCGGCCACAGCAAAGGCAATCGCGGCCCCAGCCGCTACACCTGGGTGATCGATCCGCTGGACGGCACCAGCAACTATCTGCACGGTTTCCCGCATTGGTGCGTCTCGTTGGCCCTGTGCGAGGGCCCGGAGCCTTTGCATGCCGTCGTGTTCGACCCGCTGCGCAACGAGCTGTTCACCGCCAGCCGCGGCAGCGGCGCGCAGTTGAACGGCAAGAAGATCCGCGTCGCCGAGCGCAAAGACCTCGACGGCGCGATGCTCGCCACCGGTTTCGCGCCGCGCGAACGCAAACGCGCCGACGCGCAGCTCGATTGCATCAAATCGCTGCTGGTGCATGCCGAAGACATCCGCCGCGCCGGTTCGGCCGCGCTGGATCTGGCCTACGTCGCCGCCGGTCGCTTCGACGGTTACTTCGAAGCCGGGCTCAAAGTCTGGGACATCGCCGCGGGCGCCCTGTTGGTGCGCGAAGCCGGCGGCCGCATCGGCGATTTCCGCGGCGCGGCCCTCGGCCCGATGCACGTGGACGGACCGACGCGTCAGGTCGTCGCCGCGAACGTGAAACTGATCGATCCGCTGCAGAAAACGCTGGTCAACACCGGTTACGCCAAGACGTTCGACTGAGCGCGTCGTCGAAACGCCGCCCTCGCCCTAGAGAGTCGCGAACAGACTGGCGGCGACACGACGCGTTCCAGAAGCGGGTGTCTGAACCAGACACGAAAAAGCCGCGCATTGCGCGGCTTTTTCGTGTGCGGATGCGACTCCGAGCCGGCCGAGTCTTACGGCCGGCGCGCCAAGGCGGCTTCGTCGCGCGCCTTCGGCATCAAGTCCTGCTTGGTCACGCCCAGCCACAGCAACAGCGGGCAAGCGACGAAGATCGACGACAGCGTGCCGATGACGATACCGAGCATCTGCGATTCGGCCATGCCCTTGAGCGAACCGCCGCCGTAGAGATACAGCGCCAGCACGGTCAGGAACGCCACGAACGAGGTGATGACCGTACGCGACAGCGTCTGGTTGACCGACTTGTTCAGCACCTCGGCCGGCGTCGCGCGCAGGCCGCGGAAATTCTCGCGCACGCGGTCGAAGACCACGATGGTGTCGTTGATCGAATAGCCCATCACCGACAGCAAACCGGCGAGCACGGTCAAATCGAATTCGTGCCCAGTCAAGGCGAACCAACCGGCCACCACCACGACGTCGTGCAATGTGGTGATGATCGCCGCCACCGCGAATTTCCATTCGAAGCGGAACGAGATGTAGACCAGGAAGCCGAGCACCACGAACAGCAGCGCGTAGATGCCGTTTTCGGCCAGTTCCTTACCGATCTGCGGGCTGATTTCCGCGCTGCTGCGCAGTTCCGCCGGGTTGTCGGCGAACGAGGCCAACTCGCGGACATGCTGCGCGATGCTGGCGACCGTCTCGCTCTTGCCTTCTTTCGGCTGCAGGCGGACGAGCAATTCGCTGCCGTTACCGAAGGTCTGCACTTGGGCGTTGTCGTAGCCGGCGGCGGCCAACTTGCCGCGCACGGCCTCGACCTCCACCGCTTTCTTGTAGCTCAGTTCGATCCCGACGCCGCCGGTGAAATCCAAGGCCAGATTGAACTGCTTGACCGCCATCGCGCCGATGGCGACGAACATGATGATCGCCGCGATCGTCAACGACACCATGCGCAAGCGCATGAAGTCGAAATTGCTGTCGTAGGGAAAAACGTTGAACGGTTTCATGGGCGGTACCGGATTTTGGAAAGCGCGACGCCGTCGAACCGGCGCCGCGCGAACGCGCGAAAGGGGGCGAGGGTCAGATGGCGACGGACTTCAGCTTGCGGCGCCGGCCGTAGATCAGCGTGGCGATCGCGCGCGAGACCGACACCGCGGTATACGCCGAGGTGGCGATACCGAGCATCGTGGTGATGCCGAAGCCGCGCAGCGGGCCGGTGCCGAACACCGCCATCGCCAGACCGGCCAGGAACGCGGTGATGTTCGCGTCGAGAATCGTGCCGGACGCGCGGTCGTAACCGGCGGCGATCGCGGCTTGCGGCGGCAATCCCGCACGCAATTCCTCGCGGATGCGTTCGTTGATCAGCACGTTCGCGTCCACCGACATACCCACGGTCAGCGCGATACCCGCCAAGCCCGGCAGCGACATCGTGGCGTTGAACAACGACATCAGCGCGAACACCATCACCAAGTTCAGCACCAGCGCCAAGCAAGTGACGATGCCGAACATGCGGTAGTACACCAGGAAGAAGGCTAGCGCGAACAGGAACGAGAACATCACCGCCTTCAGGCCGCGCTCGACGTTTTCTTTACCGAGGCTGGGGCCGACCACGCGCTCTTCCTTGAAGTCCATCGGCGCGGCCAGGGCGCCGGCTTTCAATAAGCGCGACAGCGTCTCGGCTTCCTTGCGCTCCAAACCGGTGGTGATGAATTTCTTGCCGAACGGTTCGTTGACGTTGGCGATCGAAATCACTTCTTCCTTCGTCACCGAGGTCTGCACGGGTTTGCCGTCGACCATGATCGTCTTCGGTTCGCGTTCGATGAACACGACCGCCATCGGCTTGTTCACGTTCTCGCTGGTGAAATCGAACATGCGCTGGCCGCCGGCGGTGTTCAACGTCACCGACACCGCGGGCAAGCCGTTCTGGTCCACCGATACGCGCGCGTCCACCATGTCTTCGCCCGCGGCGATCACGCGCTTCTTCAGCAACACCGGCAGCGGCTGGCCGTCCGGGCCGGTCTCGCGGCGGAAATAGAGTTTGGCGCCCGGCGGCACGTTGCCGGTGGCGGCCGCTTCCACCGCATCGCCGTCTTCGTGGACCGCGCGATATTCGAGGGTCGCGGCGGCGCCGATGGTGGCCTTCGCCTTCGCCGTGTCCTGCACGCCGGGCAACTGCACCACGATGCGCTCGGCGCCCTGGCGCTGCACCACCGGTTCGGACACGCCCAGCGAGTTGATACGGTTGCGCAACGTGCCGAGGTTCTGCTCGACGGCGTTGAGCGTCACCTGCTGGATCATTTGGTCGGAGACGTCGATGTTGATGACGTTGCCGACGGCTTCGTAGCGGAACGCGTTGACCGACGACAGGCCGCCGGCGTCGATCGCGATGGCGTTGAAGGTTTGTTCCAGCAGCTTGCGCGCCTTCGCGGCGTCGGCGCTGGGCGCCAAGGTGGCGACGATGCGGTTGGTGCCGCTGCGCTCGACCGATTCGAACGCGACGCCGTTATCGCGCAGCAGCGAGCGGGCTTCGTCGAGATAGGCCTGGAAACGCTTGTCGATCGCGGCCTTCTTGTCCACTTCCATCAGGAAGTGCACGCCGCCCTGCAGGTCGAGACCCAGCGGCATGGGCCGCGCGCCGATCGCCGACAGCCAGTTCGGCATCGTCGAGGCGAGATTCAACGCGACCGTGTAGCCGTCGCCCAAGCCCGCGCGCAGCGCATCCGCCGCCTTGCCTTGTTCGTCGTTGCCGGCGAAGCGGACCAGCATGCTTTCGCCCTCGGTCTCGATCGCCTTCGACTTCAGGCCCGCTTTCTGCAGCGCGACGGCGACCTGTTGCTTCAGCGCGTCGTCGACTTTGCGGCCTCGGTTGGCCGAAATCTGCACGGAGGGGTCCTGCGGAAAGACGTTCGGCAGCGCATAAAGCGCGCTGAACACCAAAACGAGCAGGGCGACGAGATATTTCCAGCGAGCGTATTCGAGCATGACGGGCACCGCGTCCGACCGTCCGGCCGGGCGCATCGAGGGTGGAACGGAAGGGTCAGAGGGACTTCAGCGTGCCCTTGGGCAGCACGTTGCCGATCGCGCCTTTCTGGACGCGGATCCGCACGTTGTCGGACACCTCGACGGAGACGAAGTTGTCGCCGATCTCGCGCACCACGCCGGCGATGCCGCCGGTGGTGATCACTTCGTCGCCGACGGCCAACTTTTCGATCATCGCGCGCTGGTCCTTCAAGCGCTTGGATTGCGGCCGGATCAGGATGAAATACATCACCGCCAACAGAGCGATCGGGAACAACAGGCCGGACAGCAGGCTGCCCGTACCCGGGGCGGCGGGCGCCGCTTGCGCGAAGGCGGGGGAAATCAACAGATCGAGCGGATTCATTTCGGGTCCGTGAAGCGAAAATAACGAGGGATTATGCCATGCGGGCGGGGGCGAGGCGATTCAAGCCCATCCCGGCGAGCCGAGGCCGGCCGCTCGCACGGCGTTTGGGGGCGCTCGGAGGCCGCGCGGCGCGCCCTGCCCGCTCAATCCGCGGGCGGCGCGGCGCCGCGGGCGAGGTAGAACCCGGCGCGGAATTCGGCGAAGCGGCCGGCCTCGATGGCGGCGCGCATCTCGGCCATCAACCGCTGGTAATAACGCAGGTTATGCAGCGTGCCGAGCATCGGCGCGAGCATTTCGTTGCAGCGGTCGAGGTGGCGCAGATAGGCGCGGGTGTAGCCGCCGGCGCAGGCGACGCAGTCGCAGCCTTCTTCGATCGGCCCCAGGTCGCGCTCGTAGCGGCTGTTGCGGATGCGCACGGTGCCGAACGATGTGAAGAAGTGCCCATTTCGGGCGTTTCGGGTCGGCATCACGCAATCGAACATATCGATGCCGCGGGCCACGCCCTCGACCAAGTCCTCCGGCCGACCCACGCCCATCAGGTAGCGCGGGCGGTCGGCGGGCAGTTGCGGACAGGTGTGTTCGAGCATCCGATTGCGCTCGTGCTCGGGCTCGCCCACGGCCAGGCCGCCCACCGCGTAGCCGTCGAAGTCGAGCGCCTTCAGGCCCTCGGCCGAACGCGTGCGGAGGTCGTGATGCACCCCGCCCTGCACGATGCCGAACAGTGCGGCGTCGTTGCCCTCGTGCGCGCGCTTAGAGCGTTCGGCCCAGCGCAGCGATAGCTCCATCGACTTGCGCGCGACCTCTTCCGTCGCCGGATAGGGCGTGCATTCGTCGAAAATCATCACGATGTCCGAATCCAGCGTCTTCTGGATGCGCATGCTCTCTTCGGGGCCGAGAAACACTTTGCGGCCGTCGGTGGGCGCGGCGAAGGTCACGCCCGCTTCGGTGATCTTGCGTTTGTGCGCGAGCGAGAACACCTGGAACCCGCCGGAATCGGTGAGGATCGGGCCGTCCCAACGCTCGAAGCCGTGCAGGCCGCCGTGATCGGCGATGACGTCCAACCCGGGACGCAGATACAAATGAAAGGTGTTGCCGAGAATGATCTCGGCGCCCAGCGCGCGCACTTGATCCGGCAGCACACCCTTGACCGAGCCGTAGGTGCCGACCGGCATGAACGCCGGCGTTTCCACGGTGCCGCGCGGGAAGGTCAATCGGCCGCGACGCACCGCGCCGTCGGTGCCGAGCAACTGGAAACTCATGCGGCTCATGCGTTCGATCCGTCGTCTTGGGGCGCGGGCGTCGGGCTGGGCCACAGCAGCATCGCATCGCCGTAACTGAAAAACCGATAGCCGCGTTCGATCGCATGCTTGTAGGCGTCGAGGATGCGTTCGCGGCCGGCGAAGGCCGAGACCAGCATCAACAGCGTGCTTTCGGGCAAATGGAAATTGGTGATCAGCGCATCGACGCTGCGGATCGCGTAACCCGGGAAAATGAAGATGCGGGTTTCGCCCGAGAACGGTTGCACCTCGCCGTCGCGCATCGCGCTTTCCAGCGCGCGCACCACGGTGGTGCCGACCGCGATCACGCGTCCGCCGCGTTGGCGGGTGCGACGCATCTGCGCCACCAATTCGGCGCCGACGTTCAACCATTCGCTGTGCATGCGATGGTCGTGCACGCGGTCCACACGCATCGGCTGGAACGTGCCCGCGCCGACGTGCAGGGTGACGTGACCGAATTCCACGCCGCGGGCGCGCAGCGCATCGAGCAGGGCTTCATCGAAATGCAGGCCGGCGGTGGGCGCGGCCACCGCGCCGATGCGCTTGGCGAACACGGTCTGATAACGCTCGGTGTCGTCGGCGCCGGGTTCGCGCTGGATGTACGGCGGCAGCGGCAAGCGGCCGGCGTGCAGTAGCCAGGTTTCCAGCCCTTCCGGCACCTCGAAGCGCAGGTGGTAGAACTCGCCGTCGCGGCTGAGCACTTCGGCCTCGCCGCCAGCGTCCAGCACGATGCGTCCGCCCGGCTTGGGCGCCTTGCTCGCGCCGATCTGCGCCCGCGCCTCGTCGTCGGCCAGCAAGCGCTCGATCAAAATTTCGACCCGACCGCCGCTGGTTTTCTGCCCGAACAACCGCGCCGGGATCACCCGAGTGTCGTTGAAGATCAGCAGGTCGCCCGGCTGCAGCAGGGTCGGCAGATCGCGCACGCCCCCGTCCTCGAACGCGGCCGGCTCGGGCGGCACGATCATCAGCCGGCTCGCGGAGCGCTCGGGCAGCGGCGCCTGGGCGATCAGCTCGGGCGGCAGTTCGTAGTGGAAGTCGGACTTTTTCATCGGCGGTCGCGGTCGGGGGCGCGCATTGTAGCGGCGGGGCCGCTGCGGGGCGCTCAGCGCACGCGTTCGAGCAACTGCGGAAAGACCTTGCCGACTTTCCCCAACAGGTAATCGCCATAAGTGCCGTCAAATGGAGCGAGCACGCTGGCGCCGTCCCAGCGGTCGGCGCGATCCGCGGCCACCTGCGCCTGATCGATGTGGGCGTGGCGCGGCAAGGGCGTGACCCGGGCGTCGAAGGCCGGGTCGAAGAACAGCGGAAAGGAATAGCGCTCGCGCCCGCTGGCGTTGAGCACGCGATGCGGCGTGGAGCGCCAGACGCCGCCGGTCAGCCGGTCGAGCATGTCGCCGAGATTGCAGACCAGCGTGCCCGGGCGCGGCGGCGCATCGATCCAGCCCTGCGGCGTGCGCACCTGCAGCCCGGGCACATCGTCCTGCAGCAGCAACGTCAGCAAGCCGTAATCGGTGTGCTCACCGACGCCCCAGCCGTCCTGGTCCGCGCGCTGAGGCGGGTAGCGGAAGACCCGGAACAGCACGGTCGGGTCGGCGGTGTAATGCCGGCGGAACCACGCTTCATCTAACCCCAACGCCATCGCCATCGCTTCGAGCAAGGCCTGCGCGGCGCGCTCGGCCGCGGCCATGTAGGCCAGCACGGCCGGCCGCAGTTCCGACGGCGCTTCCGGCCACAGATTGGCCCCATGCAGCGGCCGCCCCGCGAGCACGCGTGGGTCGTCCGCCGGCAATTCGGTGCCGAAATACAGGCCTTCCTTGCGGTCCGGACGGCCGCTGGTCAGTTCTTCGCCGACCGGAAAATAGCCGCGCCAAGCGCGTCCGCCGTGCAGCATGCGGATCCGCAGTTTCTCCGCCTCCGGGCGGGCGAAAAACGCCCGGCTCGCCTCGCGCAGCGCGGTTTGGGTCTCGGCGGGGATGCCGTGCCCTTCGATATAAAAGAAGCCATGCGTGCGGCACGCCGCATCGATAGCCTCGGCCGTGCGGCGACGCGCATTCGCGTCGGCCGGACCGAGAGTCGCCCCGAGAGTTTCCCCGAGAAAGGGCGCGAGATCGATGATCGGCAGCGTCGAAACGGGCATCGTGGTCATCGCGGACGAAGCGCCGGCCTCAGCGCTCGAACTTGGTCGACAGCACGATCGACGAAGTGGTGCGCTCCACGCCCTCGATATTGCCGATGCGATCGGTCAGTTCGTCCATCTCGCTAACCGCCGGGACCGCGGCGATCGCGATCAAGTCGTAGGCGCCGCTGACCGAGTGCAGCGCGCGCAGTTCGGGCATCGCGCGCAGCGTGGCGACCACCGAGGTCATCAGCTTGGGATGCACCGCGATCATGATGTGCGCGCGCACTTGGCCGCGTTCGTATTCGTCGCTGACCCGCACCGTGTAGCCGCTGATCACGCCCTCGCGTTCCAGCCGCTCGATCCGGCTTTGCACGGTCGTCCGCGACAGGCCCAGGCGTCGGGCGATCAGCGCCGTGGACGCGCGGGCGTTCTCCCGCAGAAGAGACAGCAACTGTTGATCGGTCTCGGAAGGCTTCATTCGGCCGCCAATTTTCGTCGATTCGACGAAATATCCCCGAAAACCGACCAAATCACAACTATTAAACGACAGGATTATCGGAATAATAGGCAGCTTGCCGGCCTGTGCCGACCGTTCACGCCACTTTTACACGAGGACCGCCATGGCCCTGCTCGATACCCTTGCCCCGCTTCGCGCCCATGGCGGCGCCCGTCGCACCCACGGCCTGGACGACGCCACCGTGCTGTCCTTTGCCGCCGGTCATTCGGACTTGGCCGAGGCCATCGCCGCCGCAGGCGAGGAATACGCCCGCGTCCGCGCCGAGTTTCCAGAACTGCTCGACCTGGACGAACAGGCGCAGATCGACGCGATCCAAGGCGGCTTCGTCAATTTCTACGCCACCGACACGGTGAACCCGTACGTCGCCCTCGCCGCCCGCGGGCCGTGGATCGTCACGCTCAAGGGCGCGGTGCTGCACGACTCCGGCGGCTACGGCATGCTCGGCTTCGGCCACGCGCCGCAGGCCGTGCTCGACGCGATGGCCCGCCCGCAGGCGATGGCCAACATCATGACCCCCAACCTCGCGCAACTGCGCTTCGACCGCGCGATCCGCCAGGAAATCGGCCACACCCTCGGCCATTGCCCGTACAGCAAATTCCTGTGCCTGAACTCGGGCTCGGAATCGGTCTCGCTGGCCAGCCGCATCGTCGACGTCAACGCCAAGCTGATGACCGACCCCGGTGCGCGTCACGCCGGCCGCAGCATCAAGCGCGTGGTGATCAAAGGCAGTTTCCACGGCCGCACCGAACGCCCGGCGCTGTATTCGGATTCCAGCCGCAAGAATTACCTGACGCACCTCGCCAGCTTCCGCGGCGAGGACAGCGTGATCGCGGTCGAAGCCTACGACGCCGACGCGCTGCGCAAGGTCTTCGCCGACGCCGATGCGAACGGCTGGTTCATCGAAGCGATGTTCCTGGAGCCGGTGATGGGCGAAGGCGACCCGGGCCGTTCGGTGCCGCGCGCGTTCTACGATGTGGCGCGCGAGCTGACCAAGGCGCACGGTTCGATGCTGCTGATCGATTCGATCCAGGCTGGCCTACGCGCCCACGGCGTGCTGTCGATCGTGGATTACCCGGGCTTCGAGGGCATCGAAGCGCCGGATTTGGAAACCTATTCGAAAGCGCTGAACGCCGCGCAGTATCCGCTGTCGGTGGTGGCCGCGAACGAGCGCGCCGCCAATCTGTATCGCAAGGGCACCTACGGCAACACCATGACCACCAACCCGCGCGCGCTGGACGTGGCGGTGGCGGTGCTGTCGCAGCTCACGCCGGCGCTGCGCGCGAACATCCGCGAACGCGGCCAGGAAGCCATCGACAAGCTCGAAGCGCTGAAGAACGAACTGCCGGGCCTGATCACGAAGGTGCAAGGCACGGGTCTGTTGTTCTCGTGCGAACTGCCGCCGCAGTTCAAGGGCTACGGCACCGGTTCGACCGAAGAATGGCTGCGCGAACGCGGCATCGGCGTGATCCACGGCGGCGAGAACTCGCTCCGCTTCACCCCGCATTTCGCGATGCGATCGGACGAATTGGATCTGCTGATCGGCATGGTCAAACGCGCGCTGGTGGAAGGCCCGCGGCAACAGCAGGCCGCAGCGGCGTAATCGCAAGCCCGCCTACGGAACGCACGAAAGCCCGGGATCGCTCCCGGGCTTTCGCGTTTTCGACGTTCGCGACGACTCAGCGCGGCGGCGGCGGGCCGTCTTCGCCGCGCGGACCGCCCGGAGGCGGACGGCGACCGTGCGGCGGGCCGTGTTCTTCGCGCTTGGCTTTGAACTGCTCGAATTTCTGGTCGCCCAGCAGTTTGCGCAGTTCGGCGTCGTGCTCGCGTCGCATCGCTTCGTGTTCTTCGCGCATACGTTCGCGCGATTGCTCCATGCGCGCGCGATGCTTGTCGAAGAGCGCTTGCAGCGACTTCGTTTGCGCGGCGTCGAGTCCGAGCTCTTTCGCGACCCGCTCGGCCGATGGCGGGCCGCGATGGCCGCCCTCGCCGCCGCGCGTCATGCGCGGGCCGTCGGGCGGCGGGCCGCGTCCGGGGTCTTGCGCCGAGGCGCCGACGCTCAGCGCCAACAGCAGCGCCAAGGTGGAAAACCGCAGGGAACGTGCGGCCGAACTTGCGGCCGAACTTGCGATCGATGGCATGACGGGCTCCAGTGAGGGGCCGGGGGTTCCGGCCGGTACAGACTGCGCCGGCATTGCGCAGGCACCATGCAGCGACTGTGGAGAAATCGTGGAATCGCGCATCGTCGCGCCGCGCGCCGCACCGCTGCCGTCGCGATCCGGGTAAGGTGTCGTCGTCGCCGCCCCGCAGCTTTCCGCATGCCGCTTCGCCTCTGGCATCGCCTCTTCCTCGCCTTCGCCTTGCTCAGCCTGCTCGCGCTGGCGGCGTTCGCGATGCTGCAAGCGCGCAGTTTTCAGCGCGGCTTCCTCGACTACGTGAATCGACTGGAACGCGAACGCGCCGAAGACGGCGTGGCGCGACTGGAACGCGCCTACGCCACGCACGGCGATTGGGATTTTTTGCGCGGCGACACGCCGCGGTTGATGCGCATTCTCGAAGGCGAGGGGCCGCCGCGCGCTGGCGAGCGCCCCGCGCCCCCGTTCGAGCGTCCGCCGCCGCATCGCGCGCCGGGCTTCGGCCCCGACGAGCGTCGCCCGCCCCCGCCCCGTCAACGCGTGTTGCTGGTGGACGCGCAAGGCCGCCCGATCGCCGGCAATCCGCGCATCGCGCCCGATACGCCCGCCCTCGATGTGCGGTACGACGGCGCGGTCGTCGGCCGATTGCTGCTGGCGCCGCTGCCGCGGCTGCGCGCCGATGTGGACGTCGCGTTCGACCGCGAACAACGTCGCGATATGGCCGCGATCGGCGCAGTCGTGCTGCTGAGCGCGCTGCTGCTGGCGTGGGCGGTGGCGCGCTGGTTGCTGCATCCGGTGCGCGCGCTCGCGGCCGGCGCGCAGGCCTTGGCGAACGGCGATTACGCCGCGCGCATCGACATTCGCCGCAACGACGAACTCGGCGCGCTGGCGGGGGACTTCAACGCCCTCGCCTCCGCGCTGGAGCGGCATCGCGACGCGCGCCGCCGCTGGGGCGCGGATATCGCTCACGAACTGCGCACGCCGATCAGCATTCTCAGCGGCGAGATCCAAGCGCTGCAGGACGGCGTGCGCAGCGTCGACGCCGCGCGCTTGGCCTCGCTGCAGGCCGAATGCGCGCGCCTGCGCGATTTGGTCGACGATCTGTACGACCTCTCGCTCTCGGATGCGCAGGCGTTGAGCTATCGTTTCGAAGCGTTGGACTTCGGCGCGCTCGTCCGCGAAGCGGTCCAGGCGCACGAAGATGCGCTGCAGGCGGTCGGCATCGTCTGCGAAGCGACGATACCGCCCTGCCCGATCGCCCGCGGCGACCGCGCGCGTCTGCGCCAATTGCTCGACAACCTCTTCGCGAACGTCGCGCGCTACACCGACGCGCCGGGACGCGTCGTCGTCGCGCTGGAAGCCATCGATCAGGCGGGCGACGCGCGCTGCCGCCTGCGCATCGACGACACCGCGCCGGGCGTGCCCGACGACGCGCTACCGCGATTGTTCGATCGTCTGTATCGCGTCGAACCCTCGCGCAGCCGGCAGTTCGGCGGCGCCGGTTTGGGCCTCGCGATTTGCCGCAACATCGTCGACGCGCACGGCGGCCGCATCGACGCGCAGCTCTCGCCGCTGGGCGGCCTGCGCATCGAGATCGAACTGCCGCGCGGAGGCATCGCATGAGCGCGCCGCCGTCGGTGTCGCCCTTGGTCTTGGTGGTGGAGGACGAGCCGAAACTCGCGGCGTTGTTGTGCGATTACCTCACCGCATCCGGTTACGCCACCGAAACGGCGGACACCGGCACGCGCGCGCTGGCCCGCATCCGCGCGAGCGAACCCGACGCGAAATCGCCGCCGACGCGCTTGCCCGACGCGGTTCTGCTCGATCTGATGCTGCCCGAACTCGATGGGCTCAGCGTCTGTCGCGCGGTGCGCGCCTCGCCCGACCCGCGCATCGCGCGCTTGCCCATCCTGATGCTGACCGCGCGCGTGGACGAAATCGATCGCCTGCTCGGTTTGGAACTCGGCGCGGACGATTACATCTGCAAACCGTTCAGCCCGCGCGAAGCGGTGGCGCGCGTGAAAGCCGTGCTGCGTCGCGCGCACGCTGCGGACGCTGTGGACGCGCCTGCGCCCTCGCCGCTGCGCTTGGACGAAGAGCGTCTGGAAGCGCGGATCGACGGCGCGCTGCTGCCGCTCACGCCGGTCGAATTCCGCCTGCTGCAAGCGCTGCAGGCGCGACCGGGCCGGGTGATGTCGCGCGCGCAATTGATCGACAGCCTGTATCTCGATCATCGCGTCGTCAGCGACCGCACCGTCGATAGCCACATCAAGAATTTGCGCCGCAAGATCGTCGACAGCGGCGCACGCGACCCGGTGGTGTCGGTGTACGGCGTCGGTTACAAGCTCGATTGGGAAGCGGAGGCGTGACGCGTGCGGTGTTGTGCATCTTGCCGGGACTGGACGGCACGGCGCGCTTGTTGACGCCGTTCCTCGACGCTGTGACGCCCGCGTTCGCATCCACGCACGCCATCGCCTATCCGCACGATGTTCCGATGGATTACGCGGCGCTGGACGCTTACGTCCGCGCGCGTTTGCCGCAAGACGCGCCGTTCGTGCTGTTGGGCGAATCGTTTTCCGGCCCGGTGGCGATCGCCATCGCCGCGAAACCGCCGCCGAATCTGATCGGCTTGGCGCTGTCCACCACGTTCGCGCGCGCGCCGGTGCCGTGGGCGTCGCCGTTCGCGCCGTTGACGAGCTTCGCACCCGTACGCGCAGCGCCGATGCCGCTGCTCTCGGCGATATTGCTGGGCCGCTGGGCGACGCCCGCATTGCGTCGCGATTTAAGCGCGGCGCTCGATGCGGTAGCGCCCGACGTGCTGCGCGCTCGCGCGGCTGCCGCGATGCGCGTGGACACGACCGCGCGCCTCGCCGATGTCGCGGTGCCGACGCTCTGCCTGCGCGCGCGCCACGACCGCCTGTTGCGCGCGAGCGCGACCCGGGAGTTGCTCGATGGCCTGCGCGATGCGCGCGAAGTCGCGATCGACGGCCCGCATCTTCTGCTGCAAACGCGCACGGACGCCGCCGCGGGCGAAGTGATGCGTATCGCCGCCGCGCTCGGTTAGGCTAAGCCATCCTCTCCGCTCGCAGGCCATCGCATGCGCATCGTCGAAGTCCGCCATCCGCTCGTTCGCCACAAACTCGGCCTGCTGCGCGACGCCGCCACCGGCGCCGCGCTGTTCCGGCAGGTGGTGGGCGAAATCGCCACGCTGCTGGCCTACGAGGCCACCGCCGATTTGGAGCTGGTCGACGCGACGATCGACACCTGGGCCGGCCCGCTGCAGGTCGGACGCTACGATTCGTCGCGGATCACGCTCGTGCCGATTCTGCGCGCGGGCCTGGGCTTCCTGCCGGGCGTGCAGGTTCTGCTGCCGAACGCGCCCGTCAGCGTCATCGGTTTGCGTCGCGACGAGACCACGCTGCAACCGCACGCCTACTATCAACGCTTCGTGCGCGATATCGCCGGTCGCACCGCGATTCTGATCGACCCGATGCTCGCCACCGGCGGCAGCGCGATCGCAGCCATCGATGCCCTGAAAGCCGCCGGCGTCGCCCGCATCAAAGCCATCTTCCTCGTCTCCGCCCCCGAAGGCCTACGCGCGCTGGAAGCGCAACACCCCGACACCGAGGTCTACACCGCCGCGATCGACGAACGATTGAACGACCACGGCTATATTTTGCCGGGGCTGGGGGATGCGGGGGATCGGGTGTTTGGGACGTTGGAGGGGTGAAATGAGCGCCTGGTTCGACCGGAGATGGGCATTCGCAGAGTGGCGATGGCGATCGCTGTTCTGGGGTCTCGCATTGAGCGGCGCACTGTACGTTGCGTGCGCATCGACAGCGTTCGCCCAAGAATCGGATGCCCGAGCACGGTGGGATACGCTCAGCGGCGAAGCGATCGCGGCATTACGGCAAGCGCGCTACGACGATGCGTTGATATCGGCGCGTGAGGCGCTCACGCTGGCCGAGTCGGCCTACGGCGAAAACGATCCACTGGTATCTTCCAGTCTGAGCAACATCGCGGTCATTTTTCAGGAACGGGGCGATTTCGCGGAAGCGGAAGCGGCGCTGCGCCGCGCGCTGGCGATCGACGAGCGCACGCTGCCGCCGAATCATCCGGGCCTGGCCGCAACGCTGCACAACCTCGCGCAATCGCATGCGCTTCGCGGCGAATACGACCAAGCGGTGCCGCTGTTGGAACGCGCGCTCGCGATCAAAGAAGCGGCGCTGGACCCGAACGACCCGGATATCGCGCTCAGCCTAAGCAACCTCGCCCAGATTTTGATCGAACAGGGCGATACCAACAAACCGAGGCCGATGCTGCGGCGCGCGCTGGATATCCTCGAACGCGCATTCGGACCTGAGCATGAGAATCTGGCGAAGGTGTTGAACAACTACGCCATGCTCGAACATATGCTCGGGCATTACGCGGAAGCCGAGGCGCTGCACCGCCGCGCATTGGCGATCAAGGAGAAATCGTTGGGCTCGGACCATCCCCAGGTGGCGACTACATTGAACAATCTCGCTGTGTTGGCGATGGAGCGAAGCGATACCGCGCAGGCCGAAGACTATCTGCGACGCGCACTGGCGATCAAGGAGAAAGCGTTGGGGCCTGCGCACGCGGAGGTCGCCGTCGCATTGAGCAACCTGGCCGACACCTTGGCCGTTTCGGGCCATTCCGCCGATGCCGAAGCGTTGTACATGCGGTCGCTGCATATCAAGGAACAAGCGCTGGGCGAACGCCATCCGGATGTGGCGATGACCTTGAACAATCTCGCGATGCTGTACGTCGAACGCGGCGATTTCGCGCGAGCCGTTCCGCTGTACGAGAAGACCTACGCGATTCTGGAAGCTGCACTTGGCAGGGACCATCCAAACCTGGCGATGGTCATGAACAATCTGGCCCGGCTGTACGTCCGTCAAGGCGCATACGACAAAGCCGAACCATTGTTCCGACGCGCGATCGCGATCTTCGAGGGCGCCTACGGTCCCGATCATCCGCACGCCGCGGGAGTGCGCGCCAACCTCGACGCGATGTTGCGCGCCGCTGGACGGCAGTGAGCGACCATCGAATCGCTAGGATCATTGGCGCATGACGCCTTCGGCTTATGCGCTCTACGGCGGCTCGGGTTATTTCACGTCGGTGACGAGCGTCGGCAGCGTCCACGCGCCGCCGGCGAAGCCTTTGCATTGGCCGGTGGAGGCGGACGAGGTGTGGACGAAGTTCGCGCCGTCCCAGGTCCAGTCTTCGCTGCTCCAGCAGTCGCCGATGCCGCGGCCTTTTTGGCCCGCGGAAATCGTGCCGTTGTCGTAATCGGTGGCGGATTCGGTGACCAATTGCGGGCGGTACGGCGGTTTGTCGTCGATCACCCAATAGCCGGAACCGGCGTTGTACGCGGCGAGCCAGCAGCGCGTGGACACGAGCAACTTAGTCTTGCTCAAGCGCACGATATTCAGAGGTTCCGACGATTCCGCGTCGTGCAGGTCCATGCAGTCTTCGTCGCTGGTGACCGTCTTCAACGCGGCGCGGATCGCATCCTGTTGCTTTTCGAACGCGCGTTCGTCGCCGGGCATGGCCGCGATCGGCGCGACCGCGCGCACCACCGGCGCGGGCACGTGCGGCAGCACGTTCGCTTCGCTGGCTTTGCCCTTGCGGCGCAGCGCGCCGACGGTGCCGACGCGGCCCTGCACTTCGTCCATCTTCAGCAGCACCGCAGACGCGCCGCGATCGGACAACGGCCAAACGTACTTCGGCGCGCGGAATTCGATCTTGCTGTCGCGCGTGAGCGCCGCGAGCAAGGCCGCGACTTGCGCCGCGGTCAAATCGGCTTCGCGGCTTTTGTCGGTCATCGTCGCGCTGCCCTGCGCGCGGCCGTCGATCCACAGCGCGAGCTTGAAGCTCGCGGGCAAGTCGAAATCCGTTTCGTCCCAGCCGCCGCCGAGGACGACGCGCCCGGCGACGGGCGTGCCCGGGCCGGCTTTGCGCGTCAACAACACGCTCACGGTGCCCAAATTCTCCTCGCTGGGATAGCCGGCGGCGCGACAGGTGCGGGTGTTGTCGCAGACGAGTTCCCAATCGCCGTGCGAAAAGGATTCGGGCTGGGGCGACGCCGCACGCGCGGGCGATGCGCAGAGCGCAAGCATGAGGGCGGCGATCGAAAGGCGATACGGCATGAGAACTCTCGTGATGGCGATGGAGGGCGAAGCGCCGATTCGGCGGCGGGCGAAGAAATCGAGAGGAACGAGGTCGCGTTACGCCGCACCGAGCGCGACGACGAATCCCGCGACCGCCATCGCCGCCAGCGACAGCCAAGTGAGCAAGGTGCCCGTGAATCGGCCGGGCGAATAGCCGGATTTTCTGGAAATCCCGAAGGCGTGCAGCAAACGGCCGACGAACAACACGCTACCGAACGCATACAACCACGGCGCGGCGAGCCCGCACAGCTCCAGCAGCGCCAGCGCGATCAGACCCGTCGGCACATATTCCACGAAATTGGCGTGGGCGCGCACTTTGCGTTCGAGTTTGTAATCCCCGGCGACGCCGAGGCCGATCTTCGCGGCGTGCCGGTGCGTCACCACGCGATACGCCAGGAACAGCATCAACGGGATGTGCAGTGCGGCGAAGAACAGGGCGATCTTGGGCATCGTGGAATCCGATTCGTCGATGAAGGATTTCGGGCAGCGCGTCGCGCGCGAAACGCGCGTCGCGGCGAAGACTCCGGCTTACGCGGCCAGCGCGCGGGCGCGCAATTCGGGCACTTCGTGCGCGGTGCCGAAGCGGCCTTTGTCGTCGCGCACCACTTGCGCCAGCGCGCAGCCGGGGTCGTGGGTGAAAAACAGATGCACGTTGCGCGCGCGCATGTCCTCCAGGAATTCGCGCTTTTCGTCGATGAGCAATTCCGGGTTGCGGTCGTAGCCCATCGTGATAGGCACATGCACCCAAGGCCGTCCGGGAATCAAGTCGGCGCAGAACACCACGCCGCCGTGCGCTTCGGCGTGGCTGCGCTCCGGGCCGACGATCTCCGCCAGCATCAGCCCGGGCGTATGGCCGTCGCTGTAATGGAAACGCACCGCGTTGCCCAGCGCGCGGCTGTGCGCGCCGTCGACGATCTCCAAACGCCCGCTGGCCTCGAGCAGCGCGGGCAATTCGGGAATGAAGCTGGCGCGGTCGCGCGGGTGCGGGTCGCGCGCGCGATCCCAACAGCCCGCGCTGACCACGAACGTCGCATTCGGAAACAGCAATTCCGGCGCATGGCCTTCGCGCCACGGCGCGAGCAGACCGCCGGCGTGATCGAAATGCAGATGCGAGAGCACCACGACGTCGATGTCCTCGTAGCCGAAACCGGCTTCGCGCAGCGAATCCAGCAGCACATGCCGATCTTCGACCACGCCGTAGCGTTCGCGCAGTTTGGGCTCGAAGAACGCGCCGATGCCGGTTTCGAACAGCACCGTCTTACCGGCGATCGGGCTAGCGAGCAAGGCGCGGCAGGCCAAGGCGATGCGGTTTTGCGCATCGGGCGGCGACCATTTTTCCCACACCGCGCGCGGCGCGTTGCCGAACATCGCGCCGCCGTCGAGCTTCTGCGAATTGCCGAGAATGGACCAGAGTTTCATATCGATGCTCCTCGTGCGCCGCGCGCGATCACGCCGCGGGCCGCTCCAACGCGAAAATATGTTCGCTGCACGCTTCGCCTTTGTATTCGGCGTCCGCGGTTTCGACCAAACGCATGCCGACCGCTTCGAGCATGCGCACGCAGGCGACGTTGCGGGTGTCGGTCGCGGCCACCACGCGCTGCGCCAGCGTGTGCGCGAACAACAAGCCGACCAGCGCCGCCGATGCTTCGCGCCCCAAGCCGCCGCCCTGCACCGACGGATGCAGCGAAATGCCGAATTCGGCCCAGCGCGCGTCGGGGGCCAGCCACACGCCGAAATCGCCGAGCAAGCGGTCGTCGTCCAGCGAGGCGATGCCGAGCTGCGCCCATTCGCCGGGTTCGAGCCGCGCGTCGCGTCCGTTCTCGCGCAGGAAGGTCATCGCCTCGTCTTCCGACATGACGTCCCAGCCTTGGTAGCGCGCGACGTCGGGATCGCCGCGATAGGCATGGAACGCGCGGAAATCCGAGGGCCGCAAACGGCGAAGACGCACGCGCTGCGCGCTGTGCGGCAAATGATCGAACAGGCTCATCGCGACGTTCTCGACCTCAGCGCGGCGGCGTCGGCGCGGTGACGCGCGCTTTGCCCACCGGATTGCGCGGATCGCTGCCGCCGCGCAGAGCGCCGGTGCGCTTGTCCCACTCCACCGTCTGCAGATTGCCCCAGGCGTCGCTGGAACGTCGGCCGTCGGTGTTGTCTTTCGGCGAGACCACGGTATGCCCCATCGCGCGCAGCGCGGCGACGACCTCGTCCGGCAGCGCATCGCGTTCGATGCCGATCGCGTCGGGCACCCATTGATGGTGGTAGCGCGGCAAAGCGGCGACCGCCTGCGCGTCCAAACCGTCGGCGTATCCCAACGCGCCCAGCAGCACCATCGTGATGATGCGGCTACCGCCCGGCGTGCCGAGCACCGCGACGCGATCGCCCGATTCCATGAAGGTCGGCGTCATCGAACTGAGCATGCGTTTGCCGGGTTTCGGCGCGTTCGCCTCGTAGCCCATCACGCCGAACGCGTTCGGCGTGCCCGGCTTCAACGCGAAATCGTCCATCTCGTTGTTCAACAGCACGCCGGTGCCGGGCGGAATCAGGCCCGAACCGTACAGCAGATTCACCGTTTGCGTGCCGGCGACGCGATTGCCCTGGGCATCGATGATCGAGAAATGCGTGGTGTCTTCGTCTTCGAGCGGCGTTTGCTCGCCCGACAGCAGATCGCTCGGCGTCGCTTTGTTCGGATGGATGCCCGCGCGCAAACCGGCGGCGTAATCGGCGCTGGTCAAGGTGCGCATCGGGATCTTCACGAAATCCGGATCGCCCAGATAGAACGTGCGGTCGCGGAACGCGCGGCGCATCGCTTCCACGGTGAGATGCACGCGCTGCGCGGGCGGAAGTTTCGCCAGATCGTAGGGCTCCAGAATCTGCAGCATCTGCGCCAAGGCGATGCCGCCGGAGGACGGCGGCGGCGCGGTGACGATGTTCCAGCCGTCGTACTCGAAGCGCAGCGGCGCGCGTTCGCGCACGCGGTAACCGGCGAGTTCCTCGGCGGTCCATTCGCCGCCTTCGGCCTTCACGCCGGCCAACAGTTCGTTCGCGGTTTCGCCGCGATAGAAGCCGTCGTGGCCGCGCTCCGCCAGCAATTCGAGCGTGCGCGCCAAATCCGGCTGGCGGAAGGTCTCGCCTTCTTTCAGCGCGTCGCCATCGGCCAGGAACACCGCGCGCGTGCCCGGGTAGCGCTCCATCACCGCGGCGCGCTGCGCGTAGCCTTGCGACATGCGCGCGTAGACCGGGAAGCCTTCGCGCGCGATGCGGATCGCCGGCGCCAGCGTGGTTTTCAGCGGCAGCTTGCCGTAGGTTTTCGACAGATGCGCCAAACCGGCGGGCAACCCGGGAATGCCGGCCGACCACGGCCCGTTGGTGGCGCGGTCGCGGTCGAATTCGCCGTTCGCGGCGAGATACCGCTGCGGCGTCGCGGCGGCGGGCGCGGTTTCGCGCGCATCGATGAAGATGTCCTTGCCGCTGCGCGCGTCGTGCAACAGAAAGAAACCGCCGCCGCCCAGGCCCGAGGAAATCGGCTCCACCACCGACAGCACCGCCGACACCGCGACCGCGGCGTCGAAGGCGTTGCCGCCCTTCTGCAGAATGTCGATGCCGGCGTCGGTGGCGAGCGCGTGCGCGCTGGCGACCGCGAAGCCGTTCGGTTTCGCCGGCTTCGCGTGCGTCGATCGCGCCGAAGCGGCCTCCGCGCGCGCGCCGTCGGCGGCCGCGAACGCAGCGCAAGGCGCCGCGCCGATCAGCAGCGTCAGCGCGAATGCCGCGAGCGATGTCGTTCTCGATGTCGTCGTCGAAGTCGCCGACCGCGTCGCCGTTCGATGAAGGGGCCGGTTCATGCGATCTCCTGCTGCAGTCGCTGGAACTTAGCGAACAGCGCGTCCTGCGATTCGGGGTGCGCGGGGTCTTTGTCGATGCACTCGACCGGGCAGACGGACACGCACTGCGGTTCGTCGAAATGCCCGACGCATTCGGTGCACAGCGCCGGGTCGATGACGTAAATGGTGTCGCCCTGCGAGATGGCGCGATTCGGACACGCCGGCTCGCAGACGTCGCAGTTGATGCACAGATCGTCGATTTTCAGCGACATGAGGCGGGGGACTCGACGCCCGCGCGCCGCGCCGCGAACGGCGCGCGCGCTGGGCAAGCGACGAAGCGGCGGAATTTTCGGCGGAATTTTCGCGCGTCGCCGCTCGAAAGCGGCGGCAGCGATTCGACCCCGCCGGGCGCGGACTTACTTGGCTTCGACGAAAACGTAATTGACGCCGGACGCGGCGACGGCCGCCTTCACGCGTTCGCTGTCCTCGGGCTTGCCGATGAAGACCAGCTTCACGCCTTTGAGCTTGCCGTCGAGCTTCTTCGCCGTGAACGCGGTTTCGACCAGTTCGGCGATCTTCGTCGACGACGGCGAGGCGGCGGCGTAGGCCAACATGCTGCCGGAGAGAATGCCGCGCGAGACATCGGTCGCGGCTTTGTCGAGCAGACGGTCGTAGCTGCCTTCGAAGTCGGCGCTGCTCTCGGCGGGCAGCAGGTACACGAACGGCTGACCGGTCACGCCTTCCATATTGCGGCCGACTACATCGGACACGTAAGCGCGCCAGGCGGCGGCGTCTTCGTTGGTGGGCGCGGCGAGCGCGGCTTTTTCGGCCTTCTGCGGCGCGTCTTCCTTCTTGCAGGCGTTCAAGGAAAGCGCGAGGCCGGCGACCAGCAGCAGGCGGACGAGGATGTTCATGACGGGAACCTCGGTTCGGGACGGGATGGGGGAAGTATCGCCGATCAGCTGCTCTGGCGCTTCCATTCCGCGTCCAGCGCGCGCCAGACCGCGGCCGGGACGAAGCCGGACACATCGCCGCCGAGGCGCGAGACCTCGCGCACCAGGGACGAGGAAATGAAGCCGTATTGCTCGGCGGGGGTCAGAAACAGGGTTTCGACGTTCGGGATCAGGTGCCGATTCATGCTGGCCAACTGGAATTCGTATTCGAAATCCGAGACCGCGCGCAGGCCGCGCAGCAGCACCCCGGCGCCGACATCCGCGACGAAATGGGCCAGCAGCGAGTCGAAACCGCGCACCTCGACGTTCGGGAATTTCGCCAACGACTCCTCGGCCAGCGATACCCGCAGCGCCAGCGGCAGCGCTGGGCGTTTGCTGGGGCTTTCGGCCACGCCGACGATCAGCCGCTCGAACAGCGGCGCGGCGCGTTCGACCAGATCCAGATGGCCGTTGGTGATCGGGTCGAAAGTGCCGGGATAGACCGCGATGCGCGAGGCGGCTGGGGTCATGGTGGCGGGAGTCCGGGGCCGTGAGATCGGGCGGAGTGTAGAACCTAACGCGCGCGGCGCACAGCCGGGCGAGCGCCCGCCCGCGCGCGATCAGGACGCGCGACGATACAGCGCGAAACGCACGTCGCGGGTACTGCCTTCGCGATGCGCTCGCCAATCCGGCCCGGGGTCGATGGCGGCGTCGTGCGGGCTCTCGAGATACAGCCACGCGTCGCTGGCCAACCAGGGCGGCAAAAGCGACAGCGCCGGCCGCCACAGATCGCCCGCAAACGGCGGATCGAGGAAGATCAGATCGAAGCGCTGCGTCGGGTCGGTCGCGAGCGCGGCCGGCGGCGCGGCCAGCCAAGCCAAGGCATCGGCATGCACGGCTTCGGCGTCGCAGACGAGATCGGCGGGGTCGCCGCGGCGCAGCCGTTCCAACGTGGCGCGCAGCCCGGCGGCGAGTTCGCGGTCGCGTTCGATCAGCCGGGCGGCATGGGCACCGCGCGACAGCGCCTCCAGCCCCAGCGCGCCGCTGCCGGCGAACAGGTCCAGCACCCGCGCGCCGGGCACGATCGGCTGCAGCCAATTGAACAGGGTTTCGCGCACGCGATCGGCCGTGGGCCGCAGCCCGTCGCGGTCGGGCACCGGCAGTTTGCTGCCGCGCCAACGGCCGCCGACGATCCGCACCTCGCCCGCCGGCCGCGTGCCCGTGCGCGCGGCGGCCGCGCCGCGCTTCGCCCCACCGTGCGGCGTCTTCATCGAGGGGTCGGGAGGCGCGGTGTTAACATTCCGAGCATTGTCCACGAGTCGCCGAGCTTTGGCGCATTCGCCCGTCCAGCGATTCGAGAGAAGGTCGGTCGAATTCCGCGACACACCGCCTCGCTGGGCCGAGATCGCTTGAGAACACCGCTCGTCGCCGCCATCCCCTCGGCGCCGCATTCCAGGACCCGCGTACCCGATGATCCCGTTCTTCCGTCGCAAGAAACCGGCCGAGACGCCCGCCGCGCCCGCTCAACCCGCGACCGACGCGACGGCGCCGGAATCCACCGCCGACGAGGTCATCGCAGCCGAAACGACGAACGCCGACGCGGTACCCCTCGCGGCGACCGCCCCCGAGCGCGCGATCGAACCGGCCGCGGAAGCGCTCGCGTCGAGCGAAACCATCGCACACGGCGCGACCGCAAGCGCCGCCGTCGAGCCCGCGCCCGACGCGCATCCGTCGGCCGAATCCACGCCTGGGGCCGCGCCGGCCGCCGCACCCGGTAAACCCGGCTGGCGCGAGCGTCTGCGCAACAGCGCGTTCGCGCGCAGCTTCGGCGGGCTGTTCTCGCGCAACCCGAAACTCGACGACGATCTGCTGGACGAGATCGAAACCGCGCTGCTCACCGCCGATGTCGGCGTCGCCGCCACCACTCAGTTGGTCGAAACGCTGCGCAAACGCATGAAGTCGCGCGAATTCGCCGACGCTAACGCCCTGCTCGCCGCGTTGCGCGCCGAATTGATCGCGATGCTGGCGCCGGTGGCGAAACCGCTGAACATCGACCGCAACGCCAAGCCCTTCACTATCCTCACCGTCGGCGTCAACGGCGTCGGCAAAACCACCACGATCGGCAAGCTGGCGCATCGCTTCAAAAACGAAGGCCGCAGCTTGATGCTGGCCGCGGGCGACACCTTCCGCGCCGCGGCGGTCGCGCAATTGCAGGCCTGGGGCGAGCGCAACGGCGTCGCCGTAGTCGCGCAGGGGCAGAACGCCGACGCCGCGTCGGTCGCGTTCGACGCGCTGCAGGCCGCGAAATCGCGCGGCATCGAGGTATTGATCGCCGACACCGCGGGCCGTCTGCACACGCAGCAAGGCCTGATGGCCGAACTGAGCAAAATCAAACGCGTGCTCGGCAAACTCGACGGCGAAGCGCCGCAGGAAGTGCTGATGGTGATCGACGGCACCACCGGCCAGAACGCGTTATCGCAATTGCGCCAATTCCACGCCGCAGCGGGCGTCACTGGTTTGGTCGTGACCAAACTCGACGGCACCGCGAAAGGCGGCGTGGTGTTCGCGTTGGCGCGCGAATTCGGCATTCCGATCCGCTTCGCCGGCATCGGCGAACGTCCGGAAGACCTGCGCGTGTTCGACGCCGAAGCCTTCGTCGACGCGCTGCTACCGGAAGCCTTGGGCGGGTGAGCGTCGACACGACGAGTCGCGAGGACGCGACATCCGTCGATGCGGGGAGCGGGTCCGAGCCGCCATCGTCGAATGCGTCGGGCCGCGCGCCGCGTCGTCGGTCCCGATGGCGTCGATGGCTGCGCCGGGCGCTGATCGCGCTCGTCGTCGCCGTCGTTCTATCCGGCGTCGCGCTGTGGCTGCTGCAGCCGCAACGTTCGGTACCGGTGCTGCTCGATCGCGGCGGCAAGGCGCTCGGCTTGGTCGTGAGCGCCGCTCCCGAAGTCGAAGCGCGACTGCGCGACACGCCGCAATTGGTGGTCCGCGACATCGTCGTGCGCGAACCCGACTCGAAGGCCGTGATTCTGCGCGCCGACCGACTGCTGATCGCCCTGCCCTGGTCGACGCTGCGCAGTCGCGGCGACGAACTCACCGTCGAGCGTCTGGAACTGGACGCGCCGACGCTCGACGTGGTCGCGCTGCAAACGTGGCTCGCGAAGCGCCCGCCGAGCGAAGACACCCGAATCCCCACGCTCACCGACGGCTTGCGCGTGCGCGACGGCCGCATCGAGAACGACGATTGGCGCATCGAGAACGTCGCCGTCGATCTGCCGGCGCTGCACGCGCAGCGGCCGGTCGAAGCGCGGATTCGCGGCCGCTACGTCGACGCGCCCACCGCGATTCCGTTCGATCTGGCGGTCGCGCTGACCCGGCCGGCGAACGGCGCGGGTCTGGCGGTGGTCGGGCCGCTGACCATCGAGCGCGGCGACGACTGGCGACTGCCGGCGACGGCGACGTTCTCGGGGCCGCTGCGCATCGGTCGAGACGATCTGCGCATCGATCCCGTGCGTTTCGGCATGATCGCGCGCTACGAAGCCGGCGAGACGACACTGCCGTTCACGCTGGGTCTTTTCGGCCCGCTGCATTTCGATAACGCGACCTGGGCTTTGGAGCCGGTGACCGCATCGCTGCGCAGCGACGGACCGATCCCGAATTTCGACGCGAACGGCGCGTTCGCGATCGGTCGCCGCTTGGTGCTGCGGCTCGACGGTCGCATGCCCGCATGGCCCGACGCTTGGCCGGCGCTGCCCGCGCTCCTCGGCGCATCGCGCTCGCCGCTACCGTTTCGCCTGGGTTACGTCGGCGCTCCGGATCTATCGGAAACGATCGCGCTCGATCTCGCGCGCGACGCGATGCGCTTCGAAAGCCGTTTCCGTCTGGACGATGTGTTGGCATGGGTGTCCAGCAGCACGGGCTCGCCGATACCGCCGCTCGACGGGCGCTTGCGCGCGCCGCGTCTGGAGATATCCGGCGCGGCGCTCGAAGGCGTGGAGATCGAGATCGACGACGAGGCCATGAAATGAGCCTCGCCGCCTCGGATCGTTCCGATTACGCCGCCAAACTGCTGGCCTGGTTCGACACCGACGGCCGTCACGATCTGCCTTGGCAGCATCCGCGCACGCCGTATCGCGTGTGGCTCTCGGAAATCATGCTGCAGCAGACGCAGGTGCGCGTGGTCGTGCCGTATTTCGAGCGCTTCGTCGCCGCCCTGCCCGATCTGCGCGCCTTGGCCGAAGCCCCGGCCGACGATGTGCTGGCGCTGTGGTCGGGGCTCGGCTATTACGCCCGCGCGCGCAATCTGCATGCGGCCGCGAAACGCTGCGTCGAAGCGCACGGCGGCGAATTGCCGCGCGATCTCGACGCGCTGATGGCCTTGCCCGGCATCGGCCGCAGCACAGCGGGCGCGATCCTCTCGCAGGCGTGGGGCGATGCGCATCCGATCCTCGACGGCAACGTCAAACGCGTGCTGTGCCGCGTCTTCGGCGTCGACGGCTGGCCCGGCGCGCCCGCGATCGAAAAGAAGCTGTGGACGATCGCGGAATCTTTGCTTCCCGAGGCGACGTCGCTCGCAGCGAAGCCGCACGACGCGCGCAGCGCGCATCGCATGGCCGATTACACGCAGGCGCAGATGGATTTCGGGGCGACGCTATGCACTCGCCACGATCCCGCCTGCGTGTTGTGCCCGCTGCAGAACCTCTGCGTGGCGCGCCGCGAAGGCCGCATCGACGAGTTGCCGACGCCCAAGCCGGGCAAACCCTTGCCCGAACGCACGGCCTACGTCCTGCTGCTGCAGGATGCGCAGGGTCGCGCGCTGCTGCGGCGACGCCCGCCGAGCGGCATCTGGGCGTCGTTGTGGTCGCTGCCGGACGCCGACGATCACGACGACGCGCGCGCTTGGTACGACGCTCATATCGACGCCGCTCGCATCGATGCTACGCGGATCGACGGCATGCGCTTCGAGGGCATGCGCTTCGACGACGGGCTCGCCTTGGACGATATCGCCCACGGATTCAGCCATTACCGGCTCACTATGCGCCCGCTGTCGTGGCGTGCGGTCTCGCTGCGCGACGGCGTGCGCGACGACGAAGCGCTGCGCTGGGTCGCGCGCGGCGACTTGCCGTCGCTGGGGATTCCCGCGCCCGTGCGTACGCTGCTGGAACGCGTGCTGCCATGAGCTGAAGCCTGCGCACGCGATCTTCGTTTCGATCGCACGTCGGCGCGACTCGGAAATATGCGTCATCGAGGCGTCGCTTTCTCGGCGGCGGGCGGCGGGTCCGGCGCCGCGCCCTTCTCCGGTGCAGGCGACGATGCCGTGGCGTCATCGCGCTGAATATCGCCGATATCGACGCGAATCTTTTTCCACGATCGCGCTTCTTGGGCCATGTAGCTGTCGGGATAGAAGCGCGGCAATTTGCTCGGCACGGTGCTGCGGATCAATAAAAAATGCCGCGCGCGCTGCCGCGCCAGCATGCCGCGAAACAGCGGCATCGCCGCCGCGTCTCCGTATTTGGCGTAACGCGGTTTGCCGCGTACGGGCACCGCGGCGCGCTCCTCCAGCGTCAACGCTTCCCACATCTTTTCGCGGATCGCCAGCAGCGGCGGATAGCCGCGTTCGGCCGCTAAATCCGCCCAGATATACCCCTCGATGCGATCCTTCGGCGCGCCCACACCGTGCCAGCGAATCAAACTCAATCGGTGCTGCGAATACTTATCGCCGTAGCGCGCGGCGATTTCGAACAACCGCGCCGCATGCGCCCAATCGCCCTTGCTGGCCTCGCGCGCGGCTTTGAAGCGGTAGTACTCGTTGTAATAACCGTCGGAATACCAACTGAGAAAATCGAAATCGGCCGCGGTGGCGGCGTCGGTGGCCGATGCCACCGCGAGTTCCGGGGGAACCGATGCTGTCGTGTCGGTCGATGCGGGCGCGCCGGCCGATGGCGCAGGGTCGGCGTCGGCGCTCGGCGCCTCGACGGGCGCGGGCATCGGAAGCGGGTCGATCGATTCGGAAGCCGTCGTCGATTCCGGCATCGACGGCGCGGCCTGCGAGGGCGCCGAAGGCGAAATCCGCGATGTCGTCTGCGCCGATGCGTCCGCACTCGCGAACGCCGCCGCGAACAACACCAGCCCCCATATGCGTCGCATCGTCGTCTCCCCTCGCGATCGCCTCCTGCGAATGCGCCCGCGAACCGCGGACGCGATGGTTTAGACTTCAAGGATGCGCGCGATGCGGAGAACGTCGCAAGCGCTCGATCGATATCGCCGATCTCCGATTGGTGATCTCCGATTGGTGATCTTCATCCCCTGCCCACAAAAAATACTTTATGGCCCGCACCGTGTTCTGCCGCTACGAAAACCGAGAGGCCGAGGGCCTGGACTTCGCCCCGTGGCCAGGCGAATTAGGCAAGCGCGTGTTCGCGGAGATCGGCAAGCCCGCCTGGGCGAAATGGCTGGCGCACCAGACCATGCTGATCAACGAAAACAGGCTGTCGCCGATGAATCCCGATCATCGCGCGTTTTTGCAGGGCGAAATGGAGAAATTCCTGTTCGGCGGAGGCGCGGACGCGCCGGCGGGCTACGTGCCCGAGGCCTGAGGCGTCTCGCCCGATTCCCCTCGCTGGCGCAGCGCTTTCTCCTCCGCGCGCAGAGCTTTGGCGTTCACCGGACGGATTTCTTTGATCCGGCACGGAATGGAAATCGCGCTGCGGTTATGGACGCGGACGCTGTCGAAACGCGCGCTGACGCGGCCGCTGTTGCTGGTCAGGCTGATCGCGTTGGCGAAGTCCAGATCGTTGCAGGGGCCGTACAGATCGAGCAGCCAGACCCGGCTGGGGCCGACCCACAGCGCGATGGCGCTGTCGCCCAGCGGCGTCCAATTGCTGAAACGCCCGTAGTACTGAAAGCTGTTGACCGGCTGGCCGGCATGATTGCGATAAAGCGCGAGCCGTTCGGCATCGCGCATGGCGGGTGCGCTGGCGCAACTGGCGGAGAAGAATCCCGCGAGCGACATGACGAATAGAGTCGAGATATACCGCTTCATACCCACCTCGGCGATGTTGGGCCGCGACCGGCCGCGATGGCGTCATCATGCGCCGCGGAGCCGCGAAGGCAAGCCTGCGCCGCCCCCGAGTTCAGGCGCCAGTGCGTCGAGGCCGGTTGCGCCGAATCGCCGCCCGAACGCGCCCGCCCCCCTGCCCCACAGCCCGACGAGGGCGGGCGTCTTGCCCTACCGCCTGTCGATCCGTATGATTGCCGGCTCGAACGTGGCCGGGTAGCTCAGTTGGTAGAGCAGGGGATTGAAAATCCCCGTGTCGGGGGTTCGATTCCCTCCCCGGCCACCACTTTCGATACGAAACCCGCAGCGATGCGGGTTTTTTGTTGCCCGCTCGCGGCTTTCCGCCCCTCGTCTCGCCCCTCGCTCCTGGGCGCATCCGCCTGCCCGAACCGACTGCGTTCGAAAAGACTGCGCGCGTATCCTGGACGCGCGCCAGATGCGCGCCGGCAGGTATGGCGCTCACGCCGCATGCGCGATGCGAATCGCCGCTGCGCGTTCGTTTCGTCGGCGCGCGAAACGATGACGCGTTCGCTGCGCTAACGGTCGTCGCATCTCGCATCGCATCAACGCGCATTGCATCATCGCGCATCGCAACGTTTCGCATCGGTTCATCGTTCCGAAATGCGGCGAATTCACGGCGTCGACGATCGTATTTCGCCGATTCGCCGCTGCAATCCTAAGCTTGCGCGAGTCGCCCGTATCGCATGTTCGCAGCGACGCGCAGGCATCGCGCGCGCGCGCTCTCAAACCGTGAGATTTTTTTCACAGACAATTCACAGCGCGTCGACATGCTACGCATCGCGTCGATTCGCATCGTCGCGTTAAGACGACGATGCGGCCGCAATCATCGCAATACTTTCAGGAATCCCCCATGCCGTATCTCCGCCCGAGCATGCCGATCGCTTCACGATGCCGATCGCGACTCTATCGACGACGTCCATAGCCTGCTCATGAACGCAGCCGAGCGATAACGCTCGCTGAGCCTTCGCGCAACGGCGGCGCCGTCGGCGCGATTCGAGACGCCCGTTTACCTTCGATTTCCGCCGATCTTCGCGCGGCGATGGGTTCGTGCGCTCGTTTCGTCGCCATGTCGTTCGTCGCTATGCGAACGCAAGCGACGTATCGCTCGCGCATCGATTCGCGCACCCGAACGCCTCGCTCGCGCGGCGTCGACGGGCGGCTGCGCCTCCGCATCGCCGAATCGCTCTCGATCGCCTTCCTTTATGACGCATACGCACATCGCTCCTCACTTGACCGCCGTTCCGCACGCGCCGCAAGAACATCCGACGCCGGTGCTCGACCGCGCGCTGACGGGATTGACCATGCTGGCGCAATTCCACGGTATCGCCGCGGACGCGAACCAATTGGCGCATCAATTCGGCCGCAACGGCGAAGCGTTCGACGAAACCACGCTGTTGCTCGCGGCGAAGCATCTTGGGCTGAAAGCGAAGGTGTCGAGACAGCCCTTCGAGCGCATCGGCAAAGCTGCGCTGCCCGCGATGGCGCTGACCGACGACGAACGCCCGTTCATCGTCGCGCGCGTCGACGACGACAAGGCGCTGATCCACGATCTGGCCGAAGGCCGCGCGCGCACGATTTCGGCCGACGAACTGCGCGAACGTTACGCGGGACGACTGCTGTTGACCGCATCGCGCGCATCGGTGCTCAGCGAACTGTCCAAATTCGATTTCAGTTGGTTCGTGCCCGCGGCGGTGAAATATCGCAAGTTGCTGGCGGAGGTCTTTGCCGCTTCGTTCTTCCTGCAGATGTTCGCCCTGGTCACGCCGCTGTTCTATCAGGTGGTGATGGACAAGGTCTTGGTCCACAACGGCATGACCACGCTGCACGTGATCGCGATCGGCTTGGTCTCGATCGCGGTGTTCGACGTCGTGCTCGGCGCGCTGCGCACCTACGTCTTTTCGCACACCACGAGCAAGATCGACGTCGAGCTCGGCGCGCGACTGTTCCGGCATATCTTGTCGCTACCGCTGTCGTACTTCGAGTCGCGCCGCGTCGGCGACACCATCGCGCGCGTGCGCGAGTTGGAGAACATCCGTAATTTCATCACCGGGCAAGCGCTGACCTCGGTGCTCGACCTGCTGTTCACGGTGGTCTTTCTCGCGGTGATGTTCTACTACAGCGTCTGGCTGACCGTCATCGTGCTGTTGTCGCTGCCGATCTACGCGCTGATTTCCGCGGCGATCACGCCGGGCCTGCGCAAGCGGCTGGACGAAAAATTCGCGCGCGGCGCCGATAATCAGGCATTCCTGGTGGAAACGGTCGGCGGCATCGGCACCGTCAAAGCGATGGCGGTGGAGCCGCGCGCCACGCGCACCTGGGACGGACAGCTCGCCGGTTACGTCGCCGCCGGTTTTCGCGTCGCGCGTCTGGCGATGCTGGGCCAACAGAGCGTGCAGTTGGTGCAGAAGCTGGTCGCGGTCGCGATCATGTACTTCGGCGCGAAGCTGGTGATCGAAGGCGAACTCTCGCTCGGCCAGTTGATCGCGTTCAACATGCTGTCCGGGCAGGTCGCCGCACCGATCATCCGACTCGCGCAACTGTGGCAGGACTTCCAGCAAGTCGGGATCTCGGTCGAGCGCTTGGGCGACATCCTCAATACGCGCACCGAACTGCCCGGCAGTCGCATGGCGCTACCGCCGATCCAAGGTCGGGTGACGTTCGAGAACGTCGCCTTCCGCTATCGCCAAGACGCCCCCGAAGTGTTGGCGGGCATCGACATCGACATCCAACCGGGCGAAATCATCGGCATCGTCGGCCGCTCCGGGTCCGGCAAAAGCACGCTGACGAAGCTCGTGCAGCGCCTGTACACGCCGGAACGCGGCCGCGTATTGATCGACGGCCACGACCTCGCCCTCGCCGATCCGGCATGGCTGCGTCGGCAGATCGGCGTGGTGCTGCAGGAAAACTTCCTCTTCAACCGCAGCATTCGCGACAACATCGCGCTCACCGACCCGGGAATGCAGCTGGAACGCGTGATCCACGCCGCGAAGCTCGCAGGCGCGCACGAGTTCATCGCCGAGCTGCCCGAAGGCTACGACACGAAAGTCGGCGAACACGGCACCGGTCTGTCCGGCGGTCAGCGCCAACGCATCGCGATCGCGCGCGCGTTGGTCGGCGACCCGCGAATTCTGATCTTCGACGAGGCCACCAGCGCGCTCGACTACGAGTCCGAGCATGCGGTGATGGCGAACATGCGCGCGATCTGCAAAGGCCGCACGGTGCTGATCATCGCGCACCGGTTGTCGACCGTGCGCATGGCGAATCGCATCGTCGTAGTCGAGAAGGGACGCATCGCCGAATGCGGGACGCATGCGGAATTGCTGCGAATGCAAGACGGCCTGTTCACGCATCTCAACCGGCTGCAGCAAGGCGGAGGCGCCGCATGATCCATATTCTTCAAGGCATCGGCGACTTCGCGCGCCGTTACGTCGCGGTGTTCCGATCCGCGTGGTCGGTGCGCGACGCCCTCGATCCGCCGAAGCGCAACGCCGACGAACTGGCGTTCCTGCCCGCGCATTTGGAACTGATCGACGCGCCGGTCTCACCGACCGCGCGCTGGTTCGCACGCATCATCATCGCGCTGTTCTGCGTCGCCCTGCTCTGGGCCTGTCTGGGCAAGCTCGATATCGTCGCGGTCGCGCCGGGAAAAACGGTGGTCGGCTCGCGCACCAAGATCGTTCAGCCCGCCGAAACCGCGGTCGTGAAGCGCATCTTGGTGCGCGACGGCCAAGCGGTGAAGCGCGGCGACGTGTTGATCGAGTTGGACGCGACCGGCACCGGCGCCGATTACGCCAAAGCCGGCGACGCCTTGATCGACGCCAAACTCGCGGAGCTGCGATTGGACGCCATGGCCGTCGCGATCGACCGCGACGTGCCGCCGCGACTGCGTGCTGAACCGACGCTGCCGGCGCATCGGTTCGAGGCGGAGCAGCGCCTAGCCGAGAGCGAGTTCGAAGCCTTTCGCGCGAAACGCAGCAGCCTCGCCAGCGCGATCGAGCAACGCCGAGCGGAATTGGCGACCGTGCAGGCCGCGATCGGTCCGCTGGAGGCGAACGCCAAAATCGCGCGATCGCGCGCCGAGGACTTCGCCAAATTGGTCGAAGGCAAGTACGTCGGTCGTCACGACTATCTGTTACGCGAGCAAGAGCGCATTACCGCCGAGCAAGCGCTGACGCAGCAACGCAGTCGCATCGGCGAATTGCGTTCGGCCGCGCACGGCGCGGAGGAACAATTGCGCGTGCTGATCGCCGATATGCGCCAGCAGACGCTGGACGGCCTGCGCAACGCCCGCGAACGGGTGGCGCAACTCGCCCCTGACGTCGCGAAAGCGGGCCAACGCGACCGACTGATGCGTCTGCGCGCGCCCGTGGACGGCACCGTGCAGCAACTCGCGGTGCATACCGTCGGTGGCGTGGTGACGCCCGCGCAGCCGCTGCTCGCCGTCGTCCCGGGCAAGGAAGCGTTGGAAGTGGAAGCGACCGTGCTCAACAAGGACATCGGCTTCGTCAAACCCGGCCAGCACGTCACGGTGAAAGTCGAAAGCTTTCCCTACACCCGCTACGGCTATCTGGACGGCGTCGTCGAATCGGTGTCTCACGATGCCGCGCAGGACGATGCGATGGGCCTGGTTTACCTAGCGCGCGTTCGGCTCAAGCGATCCCACCTCAGCGTCGACGGCGTCCGTGTTTCGCTCACGCCCGGGATGAGTTTGAGCGCGGAGATCAAGACCGGGAAGCGGAGAGTGATTTCTTACTTAGTTAGTCCGATTCAAAAATCAACATCGGAGTTCGGGAGAGAAAGATGAGAAAAATAAAAAAAGTAGCATAAAGATGAAAAAACAAATCAATTTTCGTCGGAAAAAATACTAAATTTCTACTTCATTACCACGCTTCTCGTAAGCGTTATCTCTTCGATAGCGACATTCTATCTACTCGACTCATTCGAAATTTTTGATGGAATTTGCCAAAGAATAAATTCATGCTCTTTCTTGTACGAAAAAAGTGGTGTCAATTCATTGCCACACATAGTTATTTTGATCTTATTCGCACCGATTATTTCTTGGAATATATCAAGGGAAATCGGCGAAATCAGATCAAAAAAACTGCTCCAATCGCCCAAAGACGGCAGCGTCGCACTAGCATCAGCGCTGTTATCCATATCGACCTATTTATCCCCGCATCTAATCCCTTATGAGAATTTCAATTCAAACGGAAAATTCTCATTCTTAGTCGAAATGGCCACAGAAAGCGCAGTCGTGTTCGGCCTGGCAACAGGTCTTCATTTTTTTTATGCTGCATGCTAGCTGGAAATTCTATTTGCATCCTTATGGACATCTCAAAAGAATAATCCAAAAAAAGATCGAATTTTTATTTGAAAAATCGTAAAAATTCGACTAATCCGAAGATCGAGAATCATCTATTTTTTGTCTTTTTCTAGTTTCCAAAGAAATGCTAATGCAAAAAAGACAAAACCCGAACAAACACACCACCAACCGAGGAATTTATGAGTAACAATCCCGTTCAAAACATTTTCGAAGGCAAAAGAGCGGACTGGTATGCCGAACAGGCTGCCATGATCATGGCATCGTCTTTGTCTGTGTTCCAAGAGAACACACAAGATTTGATCAAAAACGGCCAAATCGACTCTGCAGAGTTCGTTAAAAGAGTTAAAGCCTCTTATAAAAACTCTTTCCAAACCGCATTGTATTTCTGGAGTCTAGCGTCGACGGCTGGCGACGCCGAGGCGGCCGCATACTTCAATTTCCTGTCCAATGAGTACAAAAGTAAATTCGATTACTACGAATCCGAAATTGTTTCCAGCGAGCAGAAGTTGAACCAATGGGTCGACGACATGAACTCTCGCGCTGGGCTAGACGTGTCCAGCGCCTTTGGAACAGGCGTTGATCTTAAGAAAATTGTCAAATCACTCGACGATGTGCTGACGGTTGCCGATTTAACGACCGCACTACTGGCGGGCGACTGGGGTAAGATCGGAGGAATCGCTGTCGGCTATGTGGCGGGCGAAGCCATCGCCTTTGGGCTAAGAGCTGTAGCCGTAGGAATTTTTGGAGTCGCATCGGCCTCTACCGCACCTGTCACTATCACGCTTGCTGTTCTCGCCGGCATCGGAGGCTGGGCAATCGGCGAACTAGCCGAGAACGAATGGTTCGACAAAGCATTTGATACCGGCGAAGACGAAACCATATACCAGCGCGTCGAGCGAATTCGGCAAATGCTTGTAATTTCTGATTCCGTTTACTCGCCGACCCTCAATTCACGATTTCACTATGGACTAGAAACTGCGGATGTCATGGTCGGCTCCGATTCGGTGAATAACGCGTTCTTTGCCATGGAATCCAATGACATTGTCACTGGCGCCGATAAAGATGACTACATCGCGCTCGGCGATGGAAACGACACGGGACAGGGACTAGCAGGTAACGACAAAGTGATGGGCGGTGATGGCGACGATACGCTCGACGGAGGAAAAGGCAGCGATTATCTGGAAGGCGGATCCGGATTCGATACCTACGAATTTTCCGCATCGGATTTCGATTCGAATAAATCGTTTGATACGATTCTCGACACCGACGGCATCGGCAAAATCACGTTCGACGGCCTCGACATCAGCGGCACCGGCATCGGATTCGATACGATCAAGCGCGCCGAACTCGGCACTTGGCTCACGTCGGACGATCAATTCAGATTGAGCGCGTTCCATTCGGACGGAAGCACGGATCTGATCATCGTCCACCGCCCGACCAAGTCCAGAATCATCGTGAAGAACTGGCATAACGGCGACCTCGGCATTAGCCTGCCCGGCTACGATGAGGTGAACCCGCCGAACTCGGCTCCGTTGACGAGCGGCGACGATGCGTTCGGCACGGATAACAACAACACCGGCGACGACAAAATCACCGCTCTTGGCGGCAACGACGGTTTGTCCGGCGGCGAAGGCGACGACCATTTGGACGGCGGGCTCGGCAACGATCTGATTTTCGGCGGATCCGGCGACGACACCATCGTCGGCGGATTCGGCGACGACGAGATCATCGACGGATCGGAATGGGCCGACTTCCGCGAACTGCATACGTACGTCGATCGCCCGGACGGGTCGAGCGAGCTCAGTCGCTTCGAGGCCAACATCGCGCGTCTCGGCGGGGCGATCGCCGCGCGCGGTTCGAATTGGTACATCGAACGACGCAACATGACCGGCGGCAACAATCCCGCGATGGACGAACTCCACGTCGTTTATGCGCCGGACTATCTGTTCCTGGATCCCGATACGCATCGCAGCGGCGACGATACGATCGACGCCGGCTACGGCAACGATCGCGTCTCGTCCGGCGAAGGCGACGATACGATCGTCGCGGGCAGCGGCGACGACTACGTCAACGGCGGTCACGACGACGACACGATTTCGGCCGGCGACGGCAACGATTCGATCGACGGCGATATGCCGTTGAATCTGATCGCCGGAACCCATTTCACCGCCGCGGTTTCGAGTACCGCGATCGCGAACGGCTCCGACACGATCGACGGCGGCGCGGGCAACGATAACCTGCGCGGCGGCGGCGGCGCCGACACCCTCTATGGCGGCGCGGACGACGATACGATCAGCGGCCGAGGCCAAGGCGACCATGCGGCGGATGCCGGAGACAGCGACAACGACTATATCGACGGCGGCCTCGGCAACGACGTGATTTTCGGCGACGACGGCGAGGATACGATCCTGGGCGGCGACGGCAACGATAGCATTCGCGGCGACAACGGATACGCCAGCGTTCGCTCCGCCAAAGACGACATCGATGCGGGCGACGGCGACGACATCGTCACTGGCGACGGCGGCGGCGACGACATCAAAGGCGGCGCCGGCGCGGACACGCTTTCGGGCGATTCCATCGACATCGCTGGAACCGAACACGGCCGCGACACCCTCCGCGGCGGCGACGGTAACGACACGATGTTCGGCCAGGGCGACAACGACATACTTTACGGCGACGCGGGCGACGACATCATGCTCGGCGATATGGCCGACAGCCAATTGTCCCCCGCATTCCACGGTCAAGATGAGCTCTACGGCGGTGCCGGCAACGACCAACTCTTCGGCAACGGCGGCAACGACAGGCTCGATGGCGGCGCGGGGCTCGATCAACTGTCCGGCGGCACAGGCGACGATCGCATGAGCGGCGGCATGGACAACGACCTGCTCGACGGCGGCGACGGCGGCGACACGATGCGCGGCGACGACGGCGACGACGAGATCGGCGGCAAGGACGGCAACGATCAGATGTTCGGCGGCACCGGCAACGACATATTGGATGCGGGCGCCGGCGACGATTTCGGCGACGGCGGCGAAGGCGACGATCTTCTCGACGGCGACGACGGCGTCGACACGCTTCATGGCGGCAGCGGCAACGACACCCTCGACGGCGACGCCGGTAACGACGTGCTGAACGGGGGCAGCGGCAACGATGGGCTCTACGGCGGCGACGGCAACGACACGCTGGAAGGCGGCAGCGGCGACGACGCGATGAACGGCGCGGGCGGCGACGACCTGTATCTGTTCGATGTCGGTTGGGGCAGCGACACCATTCAAGGCTTGGGCACGGCTGGCGCGGGCAACGAGACGATCCGGTTCGGCGCGGGTATCGATCCGGCCACCCTGCTCGTCGGCCTGGACGCTTCCGGCGGCCTAGTGCTGCGCAGACCCGATAGCACCGATACGCTGGTGATCCAGGGCTTTTTCGCCAACACCGATGCCACGCATCGCATCGAATTCGCGGGCGGCACGGTGTGGACGATGGCCGATCTGCTGCAGCGCTTCGCACCGCCGCCGGGCGGACTCGGTACCTTCGGCAACGATAGCTACGTCGGCGGCAGCGTCGTCGATTCGTTGAACGGATACCTCGGCGACGACCTGATGTTCGGCGGCAGCGGCGACGACACGTTGATCGGCGGCATGGACGACGATTACAACGGCACGGCGAGCGACAACGACGTGCTCTTCGGCGGCGACGGCAACGATCAGATCGACGGCCAGCGCGGCGACGACACGCTGTACGGCGACGACGGCAACGATACGATCGTCGGCGGCGACGGCATCGATCGCCTGTACGGCGGCGCGGGCGACGATACGCTCGATGCCGGCGGCCTTCGCATCGTCGGCATCGGCCCGATTCAAGAATCGTCGGACGATCTGCTGGTCGGCGGGACCGGTAACGACACGCTGACCGGCGGTCTCGGCCGCAACACCTACGCGTTCGATCCGGGCTTCGGTCAAGATCGTCTGCGCCTCACCGAAGCGGTGGGCTACATGGCGCAGATCGGCGCGCCGTCGGAGTCGGCGGTGATTCGCTTCCGCGCCGGCATCACCGCGTCGTCGGTCAGCATGACCTTGGTCGGCGACGACTTGGTGATCGCGAGCGGAACCGACACGCTGAAGATCGTGGATTACAACCTGCGCGGAGGCGCTTCGCTGGAAGTCCAATTCGACGACGGCAGCACGCTGACGCAAGGCCAGTTGGATCTGCTGACGATCCGCCACGGCGGACATGGCGGCGACACGTTCTCCGGCGGCAATTTCAACGACACCTTCGACGGCCAGGGCGGCGACGACACGCTGCGCGGCGGCGGCGGCGACGATGTGTTCATCGGCGGCGCGGGCATGGACACGCTGTACGGCGGCGCGGGCAACGATACCTATCGTTACGCGCTGGGCGACGGCCGCGATCACATCTACGGCAGCGCCGCGGACGCGGCCGGCGTCGACACGCTCGAACTCGGCCCGGGGATCGGTCCGAACGACATCACGCTGTATCGATCCAGCAGCATGCTGTTGGTCGTCGTCAACGCGACCGGCAACTACATTCGCGCGAACTGGTCGGACGGCGCGCCGGATCAGTGGATCGACGTGATTCGCTTCGCCGACGGCAGCACGCTGACCGCGGCGCAGATCGCCGCGATGTCGCTGCCCGAACCGCCGACGCTGCTGTTCGGGAGCGGAACCCCGGGGGAAACGGTCAACGGCAACGCCTTGTCGAACGACTTCAATTCGCCGTTCTACTACGGCGCGAATCCGACGTTCGCGGGCGGCGGCGGCGACGACCGCTACTTCGTCGCGGAGAGCGGCACCATGCCGTTGATCGTCGAGAACGCGGGCGAAGGCGTGGACACGGTCTACACCCAGACTTACTCGTACGCTCTCGAAGCCAACGTCGAGAATCTGATCGCGCGCGAAGGCACCTGGAGTTATCCGACGCCCCGCACCTTCACCGGCAACGCACTGAACAACGTGATCGACGTCAGCGGTGGCGGCCATTACACCTCGGGCTATCGTCTCGACGGCGGCGTCGGCGACGACGTGCTGATCGGCGGCGTCTCGAACGATACCTACGTCGTCGATTCGCTCGGCGACCAGATCGTCGAAGCGCTGCGCAACACGTCGATCGACACCGTCGAAGCCGGGTTCTCCTACAGCATCGCCGATCGTTCGGAGTTGGAGAACATCACGCTCACCGGCGGCGCTGCGACCACGGCGACGGGCAATCGCTTCGACAATCGTCTCGACGGCGCGCAGTCGTCCGGCGCGAATACGCTCATCGGCGGCTTGGGCGACGACACCTACGTCCTCGGCGTCGGCGACACGGCGACGGAAGCCGCGGGCGATGGCGCGGATACCGTGGTGCTGAGCTTCGGCGCGACGGCGGCGTACACCACCGCCGGCTACGCCCACATCGAACGCTTCGCGCTCGGCGAGAACACCGGCGCTTCGTCGCTGACGGGCAGCGCGACCGACGACGATTTGACCGGCAACATATACAACAACACGCTGGAAGGCGGCGACGGCAACGACGTCCTGCGCGACCGCGACGTGTCGACCGGTTACGACGATGTCGACCAGTTGTTCGGCGGCAACGGCAACGACACGCTGATCAGCATCCGCGGCAACGACTGGTTGGTCGGCGGCGCGGGCGACGATACGCTGCAGGGCAATGCGGCCACGTTCGCGTACGCGCGCGGCGACGGCCACGACACCATCGCCGGCAACGGCGTGGCCGGAACCGCCACGCTGCGTTTCGACGCAACGGTCGCGCCCGCAGATGTCCAACTCACCCTGGTCGGGAATCTGATGACGATCGCCATCGGCAACGACGGCGTCGATCGCATCGATGTCCAAGTCGACGCCTCGGGCGGAACGATCGTGTCGCCGCTGCAGGTCGTCGAGTTCCGCAACGCGGACGGCAGTCTTCGCGAAAGCTGGACCGCCGACGACATCCTCGGCCGACTGTATGCGGTGACGCTCACGGGCGGCAGCGGCGCCGATCACTTGATCGGCGGGGCCGGCTACGACACGTTGATCGGCAACGACGGCAACGACCGCTTGGAAGGCGCTGCCGGAAACGACGCGTTGGCGGGCGATCTGGGCGACGATCTGCTGGAAGGCGGCAGCGGCAAGGACACATTGAACGGCGGCGACGGCAACGACACCTTGGACGGCGGCATCGGTAACGACACGCTGGACGGCGGAGCGGGCAACGACACCTACGCGTTCAACGGCGACTTCGGCAGCGACGAGATTCGCGGATTGAGCGCTGCGAGCTCGGGCATCGATATCGTCGATCTGACCAGCCAACCGCTGACCAACTACACGTATTGGAGTTTCTCCAACAACGACGATCTCAGTCTGTTCAGTCAGAACGTCTACACCGGCGTCACCAGCTACATCAACTTGGTCGGCTTCATGAGCGACACCACGTCTGCGCACGAAATCCGCCTTGCGGACGGCACCGTGTTGACCAGCGCGTCGCTGCGCGCGCAAGCGCTGACCGCCACCACCGGCAACGACTCGATCACCGGATTCGGCAGCGACGACACGATCGACGCCCTCGCCGGCGACGACAGCGTCTTCGCGGGCGGCGGCAACGACACGGTGCGCGGCGGCGACGGCGTGGATGCGCTCTTCGGCGGCAGCGGCGACGATCATCTGTACGGCGATGCGGGCAACGACAGCCTGTCGGGCCAGGACGGCGTCGACATCCTCGAAGGCGGAATCGGCAACGACACCTACTACGTGTCCGATACGCTGGACACCATCGTCGAGGCTTCCGGCGCGGGCACCGATGCGGTCTACGCCTACGTCGACCACACCCTCGCGGCGAACGTCGAGAACCTCTATCTCGACGAAGGCGCCGCGAACGGCACCGGCAATGCGCTCAACAACCGCATCGAAGGCAATTGGGACAACAACGTGCTCAACGGCGGCGCGGGCAACGACACGCTTCTCGGCGGCGCGGGCGACGACACCTACATCGTCGATTCGAGTTCGGATGTCGTCACCGAGACCTCGGGCAACGGCACCGATACCATCCAGGCGTCGGCGACGTTCACGTTGTCGAGCAACGTCGAGAATCTGACGCTGACCGGCGGCAACGCGATCAACGGCACCGGCAATACGCTCGCCAACGTGCTGACCGGCAACGGCGCCAACAACACCTTGAACGGCGGCGCGGGGGCCGACACGCTGATCGGCGGCGCGGGCAACGACACCTACATCGTCGATTCCGCGAGCGACACCATCGTCGAACTGGCCAGCGAAGGCGTGGATCTCGTCCAAACGACCGTGAGCTACACGCTGTCGGCGAACGTCGAAAACGTCAGCTTGTCCGGTACGTCGAACATCAACGCCACCGGCAACGCCGAGAACAACACGCTCACCGGCAACAGCGGCGCCAATACGCTCACCGGTGGCGCGGGCAACGACACGATCAACGGCGGCGCCGGCATCGACACGATGATCGGCGGCACGGGCGACGACAGCTACACCATCGACACCCTGTCCGACGCGATCACCGAATTGGCGGGCGAAGGCAGCGACACGGTCAGCGCGGGCATCACGTATTCGATCGCGAGCCTCGCCAACGTCGAAAACGTCACGCTGACCGGCAGCGGCGCGATCAACGCGACCGGCAATGGCGGCGCGAACCGACTGACCGGCAACAGCGGCAACAACACGCTGACCGGCGGCGGCGGCAACGACATTCTCGACGGCGGCACCGGTAACGACACGATGGTCGGCGGCAGCGGCGACGATACGTACTACGTCAACGTCTCCACCGATGTGGTCACCGAGAACGCCAACGAAGGCATCGATACCGTCAACGCCGGCCTCACCTACTCGATCGCCAGCCTCGCGAATCTCGAGAACGTCACCCTCACCGGCACCGGCGCGTTCAACGCCACCGGCAACGCGAGCGCGAACGTGTTGATCGGCAACAGCGGCAACAATGCGCTCACCGGAAACGCCGGCAACGACACTCTGCAGGGCATGGCGGGCACCGACACCATGACCGGCGGCACCGGTAACGACAGCTATGTGATGAATCGCGGTTTTGGCGCGGATACGGTGGTCGAAAACGATACGACCGCGGGCAATTACGACATCGCGCGCTTCCTCACCGGCGTGGCGTTCGACCAACTGTGGTTCAGTCGCCCCGGCGGCAGCAACAATCTGGAAATCGCGATCATCGGCACCACCGATAAATTGGTGATCAAGGATTGGTATCTGGGCGCGCAGTACCGCACGGAGGAAATCCGGGTCGACGACGGCGGTCGCTATGTGCTCGCGGCGGACGTGCAAACGCTGGTGACCGCGATGGCGGGCATGACGCCGCCGCCCGCCGGCCAAACCACGCTCACGCCGAGCCAGCAAACGGCATTGAGCGCCGCGTTCGCGTCGGCATGGCGCACGACCGCCGGGTTCGCCGGCAACAGCCAGCCGGCGTTCCGCGAAACGCTCGCCATCGCCGACGACGCGACCGCGGCGTCCGCGCCGATCGTGGTGTCGCGCGCCCTGCCCTCGGCGCGCGCGCCGCAGAGCTTCGACCTCGCACCGTCTCGCGACGAAGCGCCGACCCAACCGATGCCGCCGAACATCGTGGTGGCCGCGGCGGTCGCGCCAATAGCACCTATCGCACCGCTCGATCCGCCGAAACGACCCGACGGATTCCGATCCGACGTGCCGTACTCGCCGAACGATGCGCTCGGGTTCGATCCGGCCGGGGTGGCGGCGATCGACCTTCCGTCCTTCGCCGCGCCCGATTTGCGGACGCTGATGGGCGAACCGACCGCCGTCGATCTTTACGGCTGCGGTCTGGCGGAAGCGCCCGGCTGCGACAAAACGGCGCTCGCCGCGCTCTGCGATAAACCCGCGGCGATGGCCGAGACGGCCGCGAGCCTCTCCGGCACGCGTCGCCTGGTCGAGCTGATGGCGGTGGCCGACCGCCCCGAGCGCGAGCTGTCGGCGACCGCGGCGCACGACCCGCTGCGTGGACATCCCTGGATGCCGTAAGCCAGCGCGCCGCCTCAGAGCCGGGTTCGCCCGGCTCTGTGGTTGGATGGAATCGAGAGCCGGGTTCGCCCGGCTCTGTTTTTGAGCCGGCGTCGGAATCGCCGAAGACGCGGACGCCGCATCGGACGGACGGTGCCGGACCGCGGGCCTGCGGCCTCATATCCCTCGGTTATGATGCCGCCATCGCCCGCGCACGGGCCGTCGTCAGGGGAAAAGCGCATGCGTGCGTTCGCCGCCGTTCTCGCGTTAGCGCTGGCAGGCCCCGCCTCGGCGGGAGACGTCACCTCGGTCGCGGCGTTGGACATCACCCGCTACGCCGGGGAATGGCACGAAATCGCGCGCCTGCCGATGTTCTTCCAACGCAAATGCAAGAGCGAAATCACCGCGCAGTACACGCTCAACGACGATGGGCTGGTCGGCGTGCGCAATCGCTGCCGCAACGACGACGGCGACATCGAGGAAGCCGAAGGCGTCGCGCGTCGGATCGAAGGCCATCCCGGCCGGCTGGAAGTGCGGTTCGCGCCGGATTGGCTGTCCTGGATGCCCTTCACCTGGGCCGATTACTGGGTGATCGCGCTAGACCCGGAGTACCAGTGGGCCGTGGTCGGCGAGCCCGGCCGCGATTACCTGTGGATCCTCAGCCGCACGCCCGAAATGAGCCGAGATCGCTTCGAACGCATCAAGACCGAAGTGACGGCGATGGGCTACGAACTGGACGAGTTGATCGTCAGCGCGCCGATCCGCTGAACGCCGCATCGGGACGGCCGACCGAACCGTCCCGCCGCGCGGCGACCCCGCGTCTCGCGCGTCGTACGGATCGGAACCGACGTCCGTCGATGAACGCTTTCGCCTCGCCCCGGCACGCCCGCCCTCGCGTCGCGATACTATGCGCACACGTATGGTTCGAACGGTAGTGAGGTGTTCGATGCGGCGACAGTGGCGATGGGCGATCGCGGGCCTCGGCCTGGCGATCTTGAGCGCGTGCGCGAGCGGTCCGGTCAAACGGGTGTCCGAACCCACGGCCGGCATCCAAGAGCTCGAAGTGAAGGCCGACGGCGACTGGTCCGTGCAAGTGCGGCTGCAGAATTTCAGCAGCGTGCCGATGCGCTTCGACGAGGTCTCGCTGGACGTGAAGGTCGGCGATCAAACCGCCGGCACGCTGCGCGCGACGCCCGGGCTGACGGTGGGGCCGGAATCGGCCGACATCGCGACCGTCGCGTTCTCGCCCTCCTCCGCCGCGCGGATCGTCGTCGCCGACGCATTGGCCGAACGCCGCACGCTCAAGTACGAACTCAAAGGCCGGATCGTCGCGGCCGCGAAAGACGGCCGCCCGCGCGATTACGACATCAAACGCAACAGCGCGCTGAGCCCCGTGCCCGGGCGACCGGGCGTGATGCGCTGACGCGCGGCCGTCGCGGCGCGCGGCTAGGCGCGCTTCGTCCGACGCCTTCGCGCGCATCTCACGCTTCTCAACGCATCGATCCCACGCAACGCCCGCGCACCGAGCCGACGCCGCGCACGCGATCGGCCCGCTCCGCTCGCGATCACCGCTTTCCCACCTTCTCGCACTTCCATCACTCACGACTCGCATGAACGCCTACAAAGCCCCGCTCGCCGATATTCGTTTCGCCCTGTACGACGTGCTCGAAAGCGACGCCCACTTCGCCCGTCTCGGCATGGACGACGCCAACCGCGAATTGATCGACGCGGTGCTGGACGAAGCCGCGCGCTTCGCCGAGAACGTGATCGCGCCGCTCAACCGCGTCGGCGACGAACACGGCGCGACCTACGACAAAGCGACCGGCGCGGTGACCACGCCGCCGGGGTTCAAAGAGGCCTATACGCAATTCGCCGAAGGCGGCTGGACCGGCTTGGAATCGCCGACGGCCTACGGCGGCCAGGGTATGCCGCACACGCTCGGCACCGCGATGAAGGAAATGATCCACGCCGGCAATTTGGCGTGGGGCAACTTCCCGCTGCTCTCGCACGGCGCCACCGAAGCGCTGCTGCACCACGGCGAAGAGTGGCAAAAAGACGCGTTCCTGCCGCCGATGATCGCCGGCCGTTGGACCGGCACGATGTGCCTCACCGAACCGCACTGCGGCAGCGACTTGGGCCTGCTGAAAACCCGCGCTCTGCCCAAGGACGACGGCAGTTACGCCATCAGCGGCACCAAAATCTTCATCACCGCCGGCGATCACGACCTCACCGAGAACATCGTGCATCTGGTGCTCGCGCGCTTGCCCGATGCGCCCGCCGGCAGCAAAGGCATTTCGATGTTCATCGTGCCGAAGATCAAAGTCGGCCGCGACGGCGCGCTCGGCGACGCGAATACCGTCCGCTGCGGCGCGATCGAACACAAGATGGGCATCCACGGCTCCGCCACCTGCGTGATGAACTTCGACGACGCCGAAGGTTGGTTGATCGGCGAGCCGCACAAAGGCCTGTTCGCGATGTTCACCATGATGAACGGCGCACGGTTGTCGGTGGGCCTGCAGGGCCTGGGCTTGTCCGAGCGCGCGTATCAGAACGCACTGCGCTACGCCCGCGACCGTCTGCAGATGCGCGCGCTGTCGGGCGCGAAATTCCCGGAAAAACCGGCCGATCCGATCATCGTCCACCCCGACGTGCGGCGCATGCTGCTCACCCAAAAAGCGCTGATCGAGGGCTCGCGCCTGTTGGGTTATCACGCCACGTTGGCGCTCGATACGCTCGATCACGGCAAGGACGAGGCCGAACGCGCGCAGGCGGACGCGTTGCTCGGCTTCCTCACCCCGATCGTCAAAGCCTGCATCACCGAATGGGCGATCGAATGCACCTATCACGCGCAGCAATGCTTCGGCGGCCACGGCTACATCCAGGAATGGGGCATGGAGCAACTCGCCCGCGATGCGCGCATCACCACGATGTACGAAGGCACCACCGGCATCCAAGCCTTGGATCTGATGGGCCGTAAAGTGATGCAGCTCAAAGGCGCCGGGCTGAAAGTCTTCCTCGGCATGATCGGCGAGTTCTGCGCGGCCCGCGCGAACGACGAAGCGCTGGCCGAATTCGTCGGCCCGCTGCGCGACTTGGCGCAGGAATGGCAGCAGCTGACGATGGGCATCGGTCAGCGCGCGGCGGGCGACGCCGAGGAAATCGGCGCCGCGGCCTGGGATTACCTGTTCTACTCGGGCTACGTCGCGCTGGCGTACTGGTGGGCGCGCAGCGTCGCCGCCGCCGATGCGTCCTCGCAATCGCAGGCGTTCAAAGACGCCAAGCGCGAAACCGCGCGTTTCTATTTCGCGCGCATCCTGCCGCGCACCCGCACGCACGCGGCCGCGATCGGCAGCGGCGCGGGCACGCTGATGCGCTTGCCCGCCGAGGGTTTCGGCGACTGACGCGGGCCGGTCGCGACGGCGCCGCCGAACGCGCGCCGCTGTCGCGACATCGCCACGAAAAGGGTATATGCTCGGCCTTCATATGGAGGCCGACACACCGCAGTTGCGCCTGGTTCCCGATAACGCGCGTCTCGAAGGCGCGCGTTCCGCCGGGCTCCCCCTACGCCGGGTCGCGACCGCGACGCCGACATCCGCCGCCGACGGCGAACGCACCGCAGCGCACCCTCCGCATCGATCGACCTCGTTGACCGCGCGTCTCGACGCGGTGCGTCTGCTCTCGCTCGACGCCCACGGCCGCGTGCTCGATTGGATCAGTTGGCAAGACGCCAGTTGCCTGTACGCGCGCGGCGCCGTGGCGTGGACCTTGGGCGAACCCTGCCTCACCGTGCACGGCGGCGTGTGCCGCGCCACCGGCGAGCGCAGCACGCTCGATCTGCACCCGATCATCGCCGCGCGCGGCCACGCCCGCGGTCACGCGCTCGACCCCACGCCGGCGCTCAGCAACGCCGCGCTGTTCGCGCGCGATCAGCATCTGTGCCTGTATTGCGGCAAACATTTCAGCCGGCAACTGCTCACCCGCGACCATGTGATACCGCTGTCGCGCGGCGGCCGCGATATCTGGGAAAACGTGGTCTCGGCCTGTTTCCACTGCAATTCGCGCAAAGGCGGGCGCACGCCGCAGCAGGCGTCGATGCCGCTGTTGGCGGTGCCGTATCGACCGAGCTGGATCGAGCATCTGATCCTCTCGAACAGGAATATCCTGGCCGACCAGATGGCCTTTCTGAAGCATCAGTTGCCGAAGAATCCGAGAGGCACGTCGATCGCGAGTTGATGTCGCGACTCGCGATGGATCGCTCCGGCCTCCGCGACGGAATGCGCGCAAAAGGGCGATGGTCCGTATGCCGACGTGGCGGAATGGGTCGACGCGCCACTGCAGTGGCCCCTTCGGAATGCGTTCCGAACGGGTGCGGGTTCGAGCCCCGTCGTCGGCGCCGACGCGAGAAACGTGTCGGCATTCGCGTTTTCGCCGCATCGGCGCGCCGGGCATCGGAAATCCGGGCGAAAGCCGAGCTTGCGTCACACCGCGCGGATTGACGGAAAAATCCCGCTTCGCGACACTGCCCGGCTCCTGAGCGAGAGTGCCGTACATGTTATTGACGCTGGGCCTGACCGGCATGGATCAAGCCACGGAAGCGGCGCTGAGAACGTCGTTCACCGACGCCAACGAGCGCCATGGCTTGTGGATGCTGCAGAACGAGGCCGAGGCCGATTACGTCGTCGTCGACATGGACAGCATGTACGGGCCGATGAGCTGGCTGCGGCTGCACGCCGCGGGCAAGCGCGTGATCGGGCTGACTACCGCGCCGCGCACGCAGGCCGACTATCGCCTTGGCCGGCCGTTCGACACCCCGGCGCTGCAGGGGTTGCTGCTGCGCATCGCGCAGGAGGCCGGCGCGCACGTCGACGGTCGTCATGCCGACGGCGCTCGTCTCGAAAGCTCGCCCGAAACTCGGGCACCCGCACCGCCCGCCCCTCGCTTCGACGCACCGCCCGCACTCTCGGCAGCGGCGGATGTCCGGCCGATCGCCCCGGCCGCGACGCAAGCAGCGCTCGCGACGACCGCATTCCCGACGCCCGACGCGATGCCTGCAGCGGCCTCCGCTCCTGCGCCCGCCCCGTTCCCGGCGGCGACGCCTTCGCCGGCATTTCCACCCGCCGCCGCCCCGCTCGCCTCGCCCTCGCCAGCCTCGCCATCGCCTGCGTTTTCCGCTCAGGCCGCCGACGCCTGGGCGCCCGAGCAAGACGACGCCGCCTCGGCCGCACGCGGCAGCGGCTTCGCCGATTGGCTGCGCCCCGGCGCGCTGGCCGGCCGAGCCCGCTATCAAAGCGGCAAAGGGCCGATGTTGCTGATCGACTTCGGGCTTCGGCAGTACTTCGGCCCGGCGACGCTGAAACCGCTGGCCGAGTATTTCGTCGGCGCGGTGGGCCTGCGCGATTTCGAGCAACTCGACGCCGCGGGCTGGGACGCCGCGCTCGGCGCCATGGCCGCCACGCCCGGGGGCGGCGCGCCGCAGCCGCTCACCCGCCTGCAGTGGTTCGGCGCCCTGCTGGCGGGCGAGGGCCGGCTGTTGCCGGGGTTCGCTGCCGACGGCAAGTTCCAACTGAACAAGTGGCCGCAGACCGAACGCGAATATCCGCGGCATTTCCGCATCGCCACCGCGATGATGAAGGGGCCGATGACCATCGCCGAGATCGTCACCGCCAGCGGCGTGCCGGCGGGCGACGTGGTCGATTTCATCAACGCCAACCTGACCACCGGCTTCGCCGAGCCGGTCGGCGCGCCTCCGGACGCCCCCGACCCCAACGCCGGCGGTAAAGGCAGCCTGCTCGGCCGCCTGCGCGGACGCTGACCGCCCGCTCGCCGTCGGGACGAGCATCGCCGGGTAGTGTCTCAGTTTGAAATTGGCGAAGCTGAATAGGGCCCCTGATTAAAGCTCTAGGTTCAGCGTCCAGGACCTAAAGTTATCCACAGGGCATGGCCGTAAGTCCGCCTAAATCCGACCTTATGTCTAAAGCCACTTGCTTACGGTCGCCGGAATTGAGATAAACGCGGCGTTTAATGTATTACCTAGACATATACCGGAGAGTTCCCATGGCTATGCACTATAGATTGGGCTGGCCTCTCGGCAGGGTTGCCGCACGCGCAGGGGTCCCGATCTCTATTCGGATCAACGTGATAAAGGACGAGGAGGCTGGCGTTTACGTCGGCACGAGTTCCGATGTTCAAGGCTTGGTCGTGGAAGCGGAAACGCTGGATCAGTTGATCGAAGAATCTAAAGACATGATTCAGTCTCTTCTTGAGGTTGAGCATGAGCGGATACCAAAACATTCAGTTACGCGATTCAGAATTAACGGCGACCTAGCCTGTGCATGAATGGCTATGAAAAGCAGGTAAAAGAAATTCTTAAACAGTATGGATGGTCGTTTTTAAGACACGGCAAAGGATCGCATGACATTTGGTCCAATGGCGATAAAAGCGTCTCCGTGAATCACGAATGTAAGTCACGACATACTGCAAACGGAATTATGAAAAGCGCAGGGATACCGCATCGTTTTTAAGCGGAACCGGCGCTTTCCATGTGTTTTTTATATGGGCCCCGCTTCTTAGCGGTTGGCTCCGGCACAAGAGCCGCAATTTCTTCGAGACTCCAAACGTGATCGCTCACGCCCGCCTGCATGGCAGGGGTGACGCGCAGCGTTTTGTGGATACGCCCGAAGTTGTAATACATGAAGTGCAGCGCGATAGCTGCGGCGTGGTTTTCGACCTTCTTTGAAAAGCCGTTGGTCAGACGGGTGAAGCGGCGCATGGACATCCGCATGGTCAGATTCTGGCGCTCGACGTAGCTGGTCGAAACGTGGGCCATATCGGGCTTGCCCGTGATCCGCTTCTTTTCTGCCGAAACGAACTCGACCGGGCTGTATTTCCGCTCCGGCCCCTGCGGGCCTTCGCCGTATTGCTTTACGAGCATGGCGTAATCGATCCCGCCGCCGAACGCGCCTTCCACGGCGTTTAGATAGACCTTGTGGCCGTCTGTGGTCAGTTGCACGCGGTTCGCCAGACGCTCCGATAGGTCGCCGATAAACGCCTTGGCGGCCTCTCCGTCGCGGGTGCCGACCATCCACGAGGCGACCAGCTTGGAATCGGCATCGATCGCCGTCCACGTCCACACGTCGCCGATGCCGAACTCGCCCTTGCGGTCCTCCGGCACGTTCTTTTGCTTCGCTCCGACGAAGCTCCAAACCTCATCGCACTGAATCCGCTTGCTTGGCAGGTTCCGCAGGGTGGCGTCCTGATACTCGGAACAGGCCGCGCCAACGTCCACGAGAAGCTTGGTCACGGTATTGATCGAGCAATCCGCCAAACGGGAAGCAGCCCGCAGGCTCATCCCTTCAACGAGGAATCCGAGAATCTGAGCGCGCTTGGCGAGAGGCATCCGGTTCATAGAGTCAGCTTAACCGATCATGCTTAATCGGTCAAGCATTAAAATTCACTATGAAAGAGATTCCACCTCTGCTTCGGTCAATTCTCTTGTTGAGTAAACGCCCTTCCGCCCGTTCACCGAATAGACCATGCCTTTTTGCATCATGCGATAAATGCGGGAATTGAGCTGCGTACGTTTGTTAATTTCGCCAGTCTTGCGATACAGGGCGATCAGAATCTTGTCCAGGGAGAGCACTCCACCGGCCTCATCGATCACGGAAAGAACGGCAAAATCTGCTTTGTCGGCCTCAGAGATACTCAATTCTTCGAGCAATTCCGCCGGGAGACCATCGATCTCTTCAGGGGTCAGTCCTAGCCGCAAGGGCCTCACATTTCGTGACGGCGCGGCAGTGCCATCTATGTGCATCGCCATAAGAAACGCCCACAACTCGGAGAATTTTGCCGCCATCTCCCTATGAGCCTCCATGCGCTTTTGATTGGCCGGATACCGAGCCAATCCGCGTTCAAAGTAGGCGGCCTTCCTCTCATGAAATGTGACCTGCGTCTTGACAAAATCGACGCATTCTTGTAGATTCTTCATACACTTATCCACCACAGGAAAGTGGAGGAACGTGAGGGATTTGAACCCTCGGCACCCGGTACTAGCGGGTGCGCCGCATTCGAAGTGCGGTGCTTTAAGCCACTCAGCCAACGTTCCGCCGGTACAACCAAAGATTCTGTACCCAAAGCCCGCCCCTGTAGCGGGCTTTGTGCTTTGGGCACGGCGGATACACTACAGGCTGCGTAGTGAGTAAGTCAAGAGATTTTCGCGAGAAGTAAGAGAGTGTTTTTTATTCTTCTGAATCAATGGCTTGCTGCTGCTTTCTGCTCTCCCACCTTTTGCTCGCTGCTTTCTTTGCGATTTCTGCGCGAGCCTCCGCCGTCAGCGATGCCGCCCGAGCTTTGCCGCCTTTGAGCCCACCTTTCCGCCCAAGCGCGACCGCTGCCGGGTCTTTGCCGTCGTCGGTTTTGGGTTCGGTGACTTCCCCGGTTGCAATGTCGGCGATCAGCTTCGCAAGCTGGTTCGGGTCGCGTGGGCGCTTGGGTGTCTTAGCCATGCCCCGATTGTCACCCGTAATGCTTGAGCGCTCAAGGGCGGTCAATTTCAAACTGAGACACTACCCATCGCCGGGATTCCTTGCCCCTGCGGCCCGCCGCGGAGGACAATACGCGCATGATCGACCCGCATCTCGCCGCGCAGATCGATAGCGAACGCTATCCGCGCCTGTCCCGCATCCAGACCCCGTCCGACCTGCGGCGTTTCGACGAAAGCGAACTGCGCGCCATCGCCGACGAACTGCGCGCGTATCTCATCGAATCCGTCGGCAAAAGCGGCGGCCACTTCGGCGCCGGGCTGGGCGTGATCGAACTCACCGTCGCGCTGCATTATCTGTACGACACGCCGAACGACCGGATCGTCTGGGACGTCGGTCATCAGACGTATCCGCACAAGATCCTCACCGGCCGTCGCGACTTCATCCACACGGTCAAACAGAAAGGCGGCGTGGCGCCGTTTCCGAAGCGCGAGGAAAGCGAGTACGACACCTTCGGCGTCGGGCATTCGTCCACGTCGATCTCCGCCGCGCTCGGCATGGCCATCGCCGCCGCGCGCGCCGGCAGCGACCGACGCATGGTGGCGGTGATCGGCGACGGCGCGATGACCGCCGGCATGGCCTATGAAGCGCTGAACCACGCCGGCGGCATGGACAGCGAGCCGAATGTACTGGTGATCCTCAACGATAACCAGATGTCGATCAGCGAGAACGTCGGCGGGCTCACCAAGATGCTGGGCCGCATGACCGGCAGCCGCACGCTCAACGCGCTGCGCGAAGGCGGCAAGAAATTGCTCGGCGACAAACGCACCAGCAAATCCGCGCGCTTCGTGCGGCGTTGGGAAGAGCATTGGAAAGGCATGTTCGTGCCGTCCACGCTGTTCGAGGAAATGGGTTTCCACTACACCGGCCCGCTCGACGGCCACGACATCGGCGATCTGGTGTCCGCGCTGAAAACGCTGAAGACGCTGAAAGGCCCGCAACTGCTGCATATCATCACGACGAAGGGCAAAGGCTACGAACTGGCCGAAGGCGATCAGATCGGCTATCACGCGGTCTCGCCGTTCGACCCCGAAAAAGGCGTGATCAGCAAACCCGGCGCGAAAAAACCGACCTACACCGACGTGTTCGGCGACTGGTTATGCGATATGGCCGCTGCGGACGACACACTGCTCGGCATCACGCCCGCGATGCGCGAAGGTTCGGGCCTCGTGCGTTTCAGCAAGGAATATCCTGATCGCTATTTCGATGTCGCCATCGCCGAGCAACATGCGGTGACTTTAGCCGCGGGCATGGCCTGCGAAGGCGCGAAACCCGTCGTCGCGATCTATTCCACGTTCCTGCAGCGCGGCTACGACCAATTGGTGCACGATGTCGCGACGCAGAACCTCGACGTGCTGTTCGCGATCGATCGCGGCGGCGTGGTCGGTCCCGACGGCGCCACGCATGCGGGCAATCTGGATTTGAGCTATCTGCGCTGTGTGCCGAACATGGTGGTGATGGCGCCCGCCGACGAAAACGAATGCCGGCAGATGCTCAGCACCGGCCATCGCTACGACGGCCCGGCGGCCGTGCGTTACCCGCGCGGCACCGGCCCCGGCGTCGAGGTACAAACGAATTTGGACACGCTGCCGATCGGCAAAGCCGACGTGCGACGTAAAGGCACGCGTGTCGCTCTGCTCGCGTTCGGCGCCATCGTGCCGGCGGCGGAAAAGGTCGGCGAAGAACTCGGCCTCACCGTCGTCAACATGCGTTTCGTGAAGCCGCTGGATCGCGCGCTGATCCTGGAATTGGCGAAAACCCACGAAGGTTTCGTCACGCTGGAAGACAACGTCGTCGCCGGCGGCGCGGGCTCGGGCGTCGCGGAATTGCTGGCGGCCGAAGGCATCGCGATGCCGATCCTGCATTTGGGCTTGCCCGACGCATTCCAGCATCACGCCAGTCGCGAACAGTTGTTGGCCGAAGCGGGGCTCGATATCGACGGCATTCGCACGGCGGTGTTGAAGCGTTGGCCCACGCTGAGCATCGCAACCGAATCGCAACCCGCCGCGCGCGCGGCGGGTTGAAGCGCGATTCCTATTTCCGAATCGGGGCCGTTCGATCGCGGTTCTTCGATCGCGGCTCTTAAAGTCCGTTCAACACCTTCATACGCATTGTCAAACCACATAGGAACACGTCGACTCCGTGCATCGGCCCGACGATGTTCCCTCCCTTTCGCGAAGCGAAGGGGAGGGTTAGGGAGGGGTTAGAACGAATATCATTTTTCACCCTCTCCCAACCTCCCCCTGCGCTACGCGCAAGGGGAGGAGACGCTCCAGAAAGATTTTCAGCGGGCGATTAGATCAAGGCTCTTCGATCATGTACCCCTTCGCCGCCAGCTTCGCGAGATAGCCGTCGCCGCGCAGCAGTTCGCTGACCGGCATCACCGCGAACGTGGAGGCGTTGTCGGCCAGCGACGCTTCGGCATCGGCCATCCACTTGGCTTCGATCCGCTGCCGAATATCGTTCATGCCGAGTTTGCGCGCGAGTTCGCTCCCGGTGATGGCCTGGCCGCAAACGAAAAACTGATTGCGCGACGGCAGCGCGCGCAAGGTTTCCAGATCGCCCTGCGCCCACGCATTGGCGCGGCCGACCATCGTGCCGAGATCGCCTTCGATCCGATCCAGCGTGCGCGAAAAGCAATCCAAATCGTCGATGGACTGCTTCGAGAAGGCCTTCAGCGCGGTCTTCGGGTCCTCGATCTTGATTTCCACGTTCGGCGAGGCGACGGGAATATCGTGTTTCTTCGCGGCCTTACGCACCGCATCGCTCGCCAGCGAGTCCAAGGTCATGCCCGAGCGCTCGATCGCTTTTTCGTAGAGCCGCAGCGCCGCGAAAATCGGACGCCACTCCTCCACGTCGTCGTCGCCGCCGATATAGCGCTTTTTCAGCGTTCGCCAGCGCGCGTACTGCTCCGGCGGCACCACGTCGCGCAGCGTTTTACCGTCGGGATTTTTGCGCGCTTTGAGCAGGGTCGGAATCATCGCCAAGCCGCGAAACAAACCGACATCGCTCTTGATCGACACGCCCGGCTCCAACAACACCCGCTGCGATTGCGCGACCTTCAGCAACACGTTGGCCGAATCCCACTCCATGCGCCTGGGCAACGGCGACTGCGTGCCCAGAATCCACAGCGTATGGTCGCCCTTGCGCACCACCCACAGCCCCGGTCCAGGCTGACGCCCGCCCACCACGATCGTGCCCAAATCCACCGCATTCGCCGGCAGCGGCGTTTCGACCGATCCCTCGTCCGCCCCGCCCGCCGGCACCGCATCGGGCGGCGCAGCGACCGACGGCGCCGACGACGGCGCGGATACGGGCGACGAAGTGCGCGCAGGCGTTTGCGCGAATGCGACGGCGGACAAACTCGCTGCGCACACGCACAGCATCCATTTCGAAAGCGACATAAAGACCGACGGAAGACGCTCGGGGGGTGAGCCCGCGCAGTGTCCGACAAAAACCGCGCGAAGGATGCCGAACCGCGTTCGCGCATTCAGGTTTTCGTTGGGCGGGCCGAACCCGCATGCGGGCGTCATGCCGCACCGCAGCCGCTCAGCCTACATTGAGGCCTGTTTTCGGCCATGAGCCAGACATTGAATTTCGTAATGTTCCGTCAGCGATGAAGGACACCATGAAGAAGGTGCATGACGCTTCGCTTATGCACCCTGCAACAGCCCATTCGCCTTACCGGGTTGGGTGCATAGCACCCAGCCTACGGCACTTTCTTCCGCGCTACTTGCGCCCTAAATGTTTCCGGCGCCTAGACGTTCTCTCTTTTACATGCTTCGTCAGTTTGACCAGAGGGTCGCAAGAGATTTTCGTTAGCATTACCTTTCCATACCCCAGCTCCAATAGGCGTGCATTTACGCTTTTAAGAACGACCTTAGCGAAGAACGGCAAATGCACATCGGGTTTTTCTGACTGACTTATGATCGCAAAGATAATCGCATAGCTGGAAACATCGCGCGCGACAAACTTCTCATTATCTGGATCAACAGGAATTTTGTGTGCTTGCGGTAGTTCCGCATTGGCCAGACCAACGTAAGCTTGGTGCGATCTCAGCAACTCCCCAGAGACAAGACCTTGATTGAATAGGTGCCCTAGCACAGCGGAACTCCCGTAGTGCTTTACATGAACGAGCTTCCTATCTCCATAAAGATCGCAGAACTCAACCTTGTCGCGGATGCCCCCAACAGCAAGCATCTTCTTGTCCATTAAGCACCACTTTCCGTTACTCTCCTTCGCCACGAACTTATTGTATTCGTCCTCATTGGCGTGGTTATAAACAGGAAAAGATTGTATGTAACGCGGCATTTCGGCAAATGCCGCCTCCACAGATCCGACGAAATCTCGATCTATTTCGAACCAACGCCCAGCAGATAGAATGAATGATTTTCCATTTTCATCAATCTCGCAATGAATGCATCGATATATTGGCCATCGATCAACTGGTTGTTCTTCATCATTGACAGAAAAAGCGTAGTGCTTTCGTAGAAAGCTTATCGTTGGCTCCTCATCTGGATACGCTTGGACTAACCCGGGAAGGTGCAGATCGTTCGATACGCCTTCCGATCGAGACAGAGTGAATTTGAATCCATCCACAACACTCCAATCTACTATGTCTGGAACTGCCAACCAGCATCCTTCGATTAGTCCGTTTTTCTTCCAAGCTTCTTTAAGCTTTTCGACAAGAATGGCATCAAGCTTAGTTGCGGCCTGCCCTTTAGGTATTAGTTGGCGAACGTGGTCGACCCAAGGAAAATTCGCCTGGTAGTCTTTGGAGTAAAATTTCTTCAAATATCGACGAAGAAGCTTTCGCAAACCAACAACGGCGACATCTGCCGTCACAGTGAGGGCATCAGCACCGGCAAGTCTCTTTCCTAAAGCTAAGTCTGTCGGACGTCCAACAATACCCCGAACAAGATCACGCTCAATGTCCAGGCCAAAACTAAGAGCGGAAGCCGCTTGACTTGTCTGTATGCGGCTATTTTGATCATCAACAAGCGCACGCTTTTCAACGCTACGAAGTGCGTCAGACTTGATGGAATTGAGCGTTACTATCAGGCCGAATCGCTCCTCGTAAGCATCAGGGTTAAGCAAGAACCGGCCTTGCCCAAAGGTCAGCGCAAAGAGACGTCCATCAACCGGCACAACAAAGACCGCGGCTGAAGACTGGACAGTTCCAAGTAGGCGTCGATCCACATAAATGTCGAACAAGTTCGCCCACTTTGGCGGCCGAGCTGGCGTCTGCTTTACGAACAGAGTTCCATACACCGACTCTCCGTCTCTGATTTCGTGACCCTTTGCCCCCTCTACCAACCCGTCTTCTGCCCGCTTTATTGCCTCACGTAGCAGGTAAATCGTGAATGTGGCCAATGCTTCCCCCTCCTGGATTGCATGGAGCCGTTTGGTCGTGAGGGAAGAAGCTAAGCTTAATAAGCGCTTCTTGACAACTGTCAGCAAAGATTAGGTGATCCGAATTTCCTAAACGCGCCAGAGATGAAAGCAGTCGCTTATTAAAGATCACAACACCGTCAGATACTAACGGCAAAGACTATTCAGAATCCGAGAGAACGCCACGAAGCCACATGTCTCAGGCCTTAAGAAATGAATATGGACTCGGATCGCAGGAAACATTCATAGCTCCTCACTATCGCCTTGCAATTAAAAATAGAAAACACAATAGGTATCCTTCGAAGTGCTACTGCCCTGAACTCCAACGCTGCACTTTCAGTATCGCTCTGAGGCACATGCGCCTGACATCTCACCTCTTCGTTTCAACCAAAACACCGCCCACAAAAAAGCCGCCTTCCGGCGGCTTTTCGTTTCCTGAATTGGTCGTGCCTGAGCAACCGGCATCCAAACTCGCTCTCATGCGGGATCGCAGCGTAGCGTACCCCGGCGCGGCTGTTATCCAGCGAAAGCCGCCTGTTGCCCCTGCCCTACTTCCGGCCGCCCTTCCTCATCCGAGGCGGCGCAGGCGTCGTGCCGAGCGCCGCACGTTGGTCATCCCACAGCACCGGCGGATTGATCAGCAGCGCGCTGAGCCGGACCCCGTCCGGCAGGGCGTCTTCCAGGATCGCGGCCACGATGTCCGGTGCCAGCAAGGTCAGGTTGAGGTGCTTGGCGACGTAGCTGTGGTCGGCGCCGTCGCGCTGCGCGATCTCACGAAGCGACGAGACCTCACCCGCTTCCAGCTTCCGCAGCCAGCGGTGGCCACGGGCCAGCGCCAATTGCAGCGGCGTGGCGCCGGTTCGAGTCCGCTCGCCGGATTCGCACCGGGGACCGCCGACGGCGACCACCCGTCGACCGCTCCGCTGCCGCAGGGTGATCGGGACGTTCAGCACGACGCTGCCGTCGCTGGCGACTACCTCGCTGGCCTGCCCCGCCATCGTCAGGGTCGGGCGGTTCATGCGACCGCCTCGGCGACCTGCCGGGCATCGGCGGCGAGGCTGCCGATGCCGCCGGGGCGCAGGCGGAGTTCCAGGTTCGTCGGCGTCACGATCACCCGCTCCACCAGCAGCCTGACCAGCCGCTGCTGCTCGGCGGGAAACAACTGCTCCCATACCCGGTCGACCTGCGTCATCGCGACCGTGACCTGCGCTTCATCCAGCGTGGGGTCGAGGGCGAGCGCCTGCGGGATCATCACTTCGATCATCTCCGGCGCGCGCAGCAGTTGGCGCAGTTGCCCGACCACCGCAACCTCCAGTTCGGCCGCTGGCAGGCGCGGCAGGCCCGACGTGCCCCGCCCTTCGTGGATGTCGCGCGTGCTCAGGTAGTAGCGGTAGGTGCGCCCGTTGGCCTTGGTCGTGTGCCACGGCGACAGGGCGCGGCCGTCGGGGCCGGTCAACAGGCCCTTCAGCAGGAAATCCACCTTGCCGCGCGAGGCGGCGGAGCGGACTCGGCCGTTGATCTGCAGCAGCGCATGCGCCTCGTCCCAGAGCGCCTTGTCGATGATTGCCGGGTGGGTGCTCTCGACGTACTCGCCGCGATGCTTGAGTTCGCCCAGATAGGTGCGGCAATGCAGCATGCCGTGGATGGAGCTTTTGTCGTGGAGCTTACCGGGCCGCACGGTGCCCGCCTTCGTCGTCCACGTCTTGTTGCACCAGCCGCGCGCCCTCGCCTCCTGCACGATCTTCAGGATCGAGCCCAACTCGACGAAACGACGGAAGATCGTCCGGACCTGTTCGGCCTCCGCCGCGTTCACCACCAGCCGGCGATCCACGACGTCATAGCCCAACGGGCAGATCCCGTGCATCCACAACCCCTTCTTCTTGCTGGCGGCGAACTTGTCGCGGATGCGCTCGGCGGTCAACTCGCGCTCGAACTGCGCGAACGCGAGGAGGATGTTCAGCATCATCCTGCCCATCGCATCCGTGGTGTTGATCTGCTGTGTAACGGACACGAAGGTCGTGCCGTATTCCTCGAAGACCTTGATCAGCTCGGCGAAGTCGAACAGCGATCGCGTCAGGCGGTCGATCTTGTAGACCACGACGATGTCGATCTGGCCTGCGCGGATGTCTTCCATGAGGCGCTGTAGCGCGGGACGCAGCAACGTGCCGCCGGAGAAGCCGCCATCGTCGTAATCACCTGCGACCGGGATCCAGCCTTCCATCCGCCGGCTGGCGATGAACGCCGCGCCGGCATCGCGCTGGGCGTCGATCGAGGTGTATTCCGCATCGAGCCCTTCGTCGGTGGATTTGCGGGTGTAGACGGCGCAGCGCAGGCGCTTCGGCAGAACGGCGCTCATCGGCCACCTGCTTTGCGCAATCCGAAGAACGCCGGCCCGCTCCAGCGGGTGCCGGTGATCGTGCGGGCGATCATCGACAGGCTGGGATACCGCTTGCCGGCGTACTCGAATTCGTCGTCCGGCAGGACCCGGACCCGATGCTCGACGCCGGCATAGATGCGGATCAGCTCGGTGCCGGCAATCGGCGTCGCGCCGGCCTTCTGGCGTTTCAACGTGCCGGTCGCGACCAGTTCATCGATCCGGCCGCTGTTACGCTCGAGCAAGCTGTGGTCAGTCTTGGCGAACTCGATTTCCTGCCAGCGATAGGCGATGCGCTTCTCGACGAAGCGTCGATTGGCGATGGGCGGCTCGCCACCGAAGAGGCGCTGCCATTCCTTCTTGATATCCGGCCACGACCAATCGGCCAGGTGCGCGATGCGCGCAGCCATCGATGCGGGCGCAGCCGCGGGAGGGGATTGTTGCGTCATGCCTGTGGACTCCGGTGAGCGGGGTTGGCATGTACGCGTGGGTGGTCGCCAAAGCCAAGACAAACCGGAGAGGGCGCGGCGACGGCGGCGGTGTGCGCGTCGCCGCCGCGCAGGCGGTGCAGGCCCTGGGCCAGCAGTGCGGCGGCCTCCGTGCGCCGCTGTGCCGGCGTCATGCGCGCCGGGTCGAAAGTTTGGAGGGATGTCACGGTGGTCCTGCCTGCTCGTCAAACGAGCAGGCAGTGTCCCAGCGCAATCGCAATGCTGTATCGCAGCGTAGCGTAGTCTGCGCGACCCAAACGGCGTCGACCGCCGGGCCATGACGGTTGATTCGGATGATTCTTGCACTGCTGCTCGCGCTTGTCGCAATGTTGATTGCTCGCATCCGCCATCAACGACCGCTTCCGCAGCGATCCGGAATTCGCAGGCATACAAAATGTGAAATGCAACCCACATCAACAAGCGCCAACGGCATGCATCATTACCGGGCCAAGCCCATCGTAGTACGTGAAAGACTGTTCCGGATTGCGATGGAATCGCCCGACGCCAGTTGCCGCACGATCGCGGATCGGTTCAACCGCGACCACGTCGAACAGGGATGGTCGGTCGGCAAGACCTACGTTGCGGACTTCCTGCGCGAGTACTTGAGCACCGTGAGCGCACCACTCAGGTTGAGTTATCCGTCAGCGCACAACCATCGTCATGTCTTCGATCCTTTGTTCTCGGTAGAAGCGCCATCGGCGCGACGTAGCGCTTCCAGAATGGTGCACTTGACACGCTCGCCGCCGGAGCACTGGGCGATGACTCGTTCCAGTTCCTCCGCCATGCGACTGAGCGCATCAATGCGTTGATGGATGTCGGTCAAGTGCGCACGAGCCAGCACATCAACATCGCCACACGACAACTGCGGATCGTCGTTCAAGCGCAGCAGACTGCGAATATCCTCCAGACTGAACCCCAACTCGCGCCCCCGGCTGATGAAGCGCAGCCGTTCGACATCGGCCGGCGCGTAGGCGCGGTAACCGCTCCCGGTTCGCATCGGTGATGGCATCAGACCCACACGCTCGTAGTAGCGAATGGTCTCCAGATGACAGCCACTGGCGGCGGCGGCGTCACTGATTTTCATTCGCATTCCGCTTGACCCTGTAGTGACTACAGACTTTACGCTGGGCACGTTTCCGCTGCCACCCTGGCGGGGCCCAACCATGGTCGAACCATGCCCCAACCGATTGTCCTGATCCAGTCCAGCCTCCTGGCCCTTCTGATGCTGGGGGCCACGTTGCTGCCGGTTCGTGCCGAACAGCCTGGAGCGAACCCGCACCAGACCTGGCAGATGCTCGACTACATCGCCGTGGACTACGCCGGCGCCGTTCAAGGCGGTCATATCGTGTCGCCGGGCGAGTACGCCGAGATGCAGGAGTTCGCCGGGGCCGTCCGCACGCAACTGGCGAGCCTGCCAGAGTCATCAAAACAGCCGGCCCTGCTGGCCCAAGCCGACCAACTGGTGGTGGCGGTGACCACCAAGGCCGAGCCCCTGCATGTGGCGACGCTCGCCCGTGGGCTGGCCGATGACCTGCTGGCCAGCTACTCCATCGGGGCGGTGCCGACTTCACCGCCGGTGCCGAGCCGGGCTGCGGCGCTCTACGCCCAGCAATGTGCAGCCTGTCACGGTTCGGCCGGTCGCGGTGACGGCCCGACTGCGGCCGCACTGGATCCGCCGCCGATCGCCTTCAGCGATGCCACCCGCGCAGCGCAACGCACGCCGTTCGCGCTGTACGAGGTAATTTCGCAGGGCGTCCCCGGTACCGCAATGGCGGCGTTCTCCAGCTTGTCAGACGCCGATCGCTGGGACTTGGCATTTTACATCGGCGGTATGTCGTATTCGCCGCAGGCGCAAACGCGCGGCGAAACGCTGTGGCGCGAGCGTCCCGAACTGCATTCGAAGATCCCCGACCTAGAAGCGCTCACCCGCGCCAGCGAGGCTGAACTCGCCAAGACGTTGGAGCCGGCGCAGGCGGCCGAAGTCGTGGCGTATCTGCGTGCGCACCCGCAAGCCGTGGACGAGGTGTTGGCTGATGCTGCTGCCGGACCACTGGCGATGGCCCGGCAACGGCTGGCCCAGAGCGAGCAGGCCTACCGCACCGGGGACACGACGCGCGCCAAGGCCTTGGCTTTGTCCGCCTACCTCGATGGTGTCGAGCCGATCGAACCGACATTGGTCACGCGCGACGCTGCGCTGATGCGCGAACTCGAAGCTGCGATGGCCCAATTTCGCGCACAGCTCGGTCGCGGTTCAGCACTCGCGGAAACGACCGCCCAGGCGGCGCGAATCCGGGCGCTGTTCGATCGCGCCGAGGTCGCGCTACTGGATCGGCATACGGACACAACCACGGCCTTTCTCGGCAGCTTCACCATCCTGCTGCGCGAAGGGCTGGAAGCACTACTGATCGTCATCGGCATGATCGCTTTTCTGCGCAAAGCCGAACGCCGTGATGTGCTGCCTTACGTTCATGCTGGCTGGATCGGGGCACTACTGGCAGGAGCCATCACCTGGGCGGTGGCCACGTACTTTGTCGATATCAGCGGCGCCAATCGTGAAGTGACCGAAGGCGTTTCGGCGCTGTTCGCCGCGGTCGTACTGCTCAGCGTGGGCATCTGGATGCACGGCAAGAGTTTCGCTGGCCGCTGGCAGCAATACCTGCACGCCAAGATGTCGGCGGCCCTGACGCGGCGCTCAGCGATCTTCCTGTTCACCTTGGCGTTCGTCGCCGTTTACCGCGAGGTGTTCGAAACGATCCTGTTCTACATCGCAATGTGGAGCGAGCAGGCATCCGGCGCTATCGTTGCTGGTCTGTTGACTGGCACCGCAGTGTTGGTCGGCGTAGCGTATTGGATGCTGCGTCTCAGCAAGCGTTTGCCGATCGGCAAGTTCTTCACGATCAGTTCGGTCCTGATCGCCTTGCTTGCGATCGTCCTGGTCGGTAAAGGCGTGGCCGCGCTGCAGGAAGCCGGCTGGGTGTCGCAGGCGTTGATTGCTGCGCCACGCATCGACTGGCTCGGCGTCTATCCGTCGTGGCAATCATTGCTGGCACAGTTGGCGATCGCAACGGTCGCGGTGGCAGGTTTCATCTTCAATGCCCGGTCCGCGCGTGTCGCGGCAAAATCATGAGGACTTTGCGATGAGCGAATGCGGCTGCCACCACGAAGCCAAGAACGCGCGTGAACGTCGTGTTCTTTGGATTGCGCTGGCCCTTAATGCGGCCATGGCGGTGATCGGTGGTTTCGCTGGTTGGATCGCCCAGTCCACAGGTCTGCTAGCCGATGCACTGGATATGCTTTCCGACGCGACTGCCTATGCGATTGGTCTGGTCGCGATCGGTCGTACGACCCGGTTCAAGGCCAACGCTGCGTTGCTCAGTGGCGGTGTGCTGCTGATGCTGGGCGTCGGTGTGCTCGTCGAAGTCGGCCGCCGCGTCATGTTCGGTGCTGAACCGCTCAGCGGATGGATGATCGGCATCTCCTTGTTGTCGTTGGCGGTCAATGTCACCGTCCTGCGCATGCTCGCGCCTTTGAAGTCCGGTGAAGTGCATCTGCGGGCGACGTGGCTGTTCACCCGTGCCGATGTGGTGGCCAACCTCGGCGTCATCCTGGCCGGGGTGCTGGTGTTCTGGCTGCACTCGCCGTACCCGGATTTTGCCATCGGCACGTTGATCGGCTTGTACGTGATCAAGGAAGCCTTTGGAATTTTGCGCGATGCCCATGCGGAAAAGGCTTAGCAGAGTGAAAGATAGTCGTCTTTTGGCAGCCAAGCCAATGAAATATGCAGGTTTTTGACGTTTCCTGTAATTGTCTAACCTTTCGCGATTGAGCTACACTCTGCGGCCGTGAAAAGTCGTCAAGCCCGCCGGATAAGCACCCTGTGCCGCCAGTCTTTTCTGGCGCTACTCATGCTGTGCCTGATCGTGCAACCTGTGATTGCTGGCCGAGGTGCGTTGCACGAGGCGATCGGCCATTCGAGCGCATCGGGTACTCACGCTGATCTGCATGCCACCCAGTGGCAAACGGATTCGACCGAAACAGACGGCGACGGCGACGCCGGCGCTTCGCACCAACTGATGCATCACGCGCACTGCTGTGCGCAGCCGCAGCTTCCGCTATCCGGACAGTTACAGCTTCCGGCTTTCAAACCCGTTGCCAGGGTGCTTTGGGCGCCTACCAACGCCATCACTGCCGACGCGCACGCGGCAACCCCCTTCCGACCTCCGATTCAGGCTTGAGACCCGCCAGCCGTACTCCGGCTGCTCGTCCAACCTTTCCATCGGAGTGTTTCCCATGCGTATGCGACTCGCGGCGTTCGCCGCGTGCATCGTGGCGTTCGTCGTGGCTTGGCCCGCGACCGCTGCAGATCCTGTTGTTCCCCGTCCAACCTTGACCTTGGACGATGCGTTTGCGCGCGTCGCCGATTCCCACCCTCAATTGCGCCTGTTCGGTGCTCGCGGCGATGTGCTGGCCGCCGAACGCGACCGCGCCGCATTGCGTCCCGCACTGGTCGCGGGCGCTACCGTCGAAAATGCCTTTGGCTCCGGCGAGGCCAGCGGCCTGCAGGGCGCCGAACTCAGTTTGACACTGGCGTCGGTGCTTGAACGCGGCGGCAAGCTAGACGCCCGACGTGTGTTGGCGCAGAGCCGGATCGACGCCTTGGCCGTCGAGCGCGAAACCCGGCGTCTCGATCTGCTGGCCGAAGTCGCGCGGCGGTATCTCGCTGCGGTGGCGGCGCAGCAGCAGCGCGAGATCGCGCAACTGGACATCGCCCAGCGCCAGCGCACGGTCGCTGGCGCGCGCCACCGCTTGCAGGCCGGCGCGTCACCGGAATCGGTGGTGTTGACCGCGCAGGCGGCACTGGCGCGCGCGGAGTTGGATCGCGCCCGCGCCGAACAGCGGCTGATCGCCGCGCGACACCACCTGGCTGCACTGTGGGGTCAACGTGAACCGGACTTCGATGTGGTCGCACGCGATCCGTTGCAACTTCCCGCCATCGGCGATTTCTCAGCCCTGTCCGAGCTGATCGGAAACACGCCGGAGCTCGCCCAGTTTGCCGATGAGCAGCGCATCCGGGAAGCGCGGCTACAACTTGCGCGCAGCAGCAGCACCGCAGATCTGGACTGGCAAGTCGGCGTGCGCCGGCTACAGTCGACTGACGACTTCGGCCTCATCGGGAGTGTGTCGATGCCGCTGGGAAGCCGTTCGCGCGCGCAGCCCGAGATCCGCATCGCCGAAGCCGAACTGGCGTCGCTGGAGATCGAGCGCGAGGCCAAGGGACTGGCGCTGTATTCGACGCTGGCCGAAGCGCACGGCCGCTATCGCGTGGCGCAGATCGAAGTGCAGCGGTTGCGGAGCGACGTCTTGCCGAAACTGGGACAAGCCGAAGCCGCCGCCGAACGCGCGTACCGCTCCGGTGCGATCAGCTATCTCGAATGGGCGCAATTGCAATCCGAGCGCACCAACGCACGCAAACAGCAGCTTGAAACCGCGCTCGACGCCCAGCGCGCCCTGATCGAAATCCAACGCCTGACTGGCCAACCACTGCTCGCCGCGCCATCGACGACCCCTTTATTGAAGGACACCCCATGAATCGCATCCCGTTTTGGACCGCCCTGCTGCTTGCCCTTGCGTTGTCCGGCTGCGGCGACAAGAAGACCGCCGATGCACATGCCGAGTCCGGCGAGCACGCCGGGGAAGACGAGCACACTGAGGAAAGCAAGCATGCCGAGGAAGGCGAGCACGCCGAAGAAGATGGACATGCCGAAGGCGGAGACGCGCACGCAGAGGGCGAAGAAGGCGAGCATGCCGAAGGCCCGCCAAGCACGAAACTTTCCGCCGCCGTCGCGGCCAAGTCCGGGATCAAGGTCGCGAAGGTCGCGCCGGGCACGATCGCCGACGAACACGAGGTACAAGGTCTGCTGACCCCCATCGACGGGCGGGTCGCGCAGGTGATGGCACGCTTTCCAGGTCCGATCCGCTCGCTGCGCGCCAACATCGGCGATCAGGTGCGCGCTGGCCAAGCACTGGCCAGCATCGAAAGCAACCTGAGCCTGACCACTTATACGGTGACGGCACCGATTTCCGGTGTCGTGCTCCAGCGCAATGCGTCAGTGGGCGGCGTTGCCGCCGAAGGCATGGCGCTCTACGAAATCGGCGACCTGTCCGAACTGTGGGTGGACCTGCACGTGTTCGGCGCCGATGCCCAGCACATCACCGCGGGCAGCCCAGTGTTGATCACGCGCATGGGCGACCAGGTCACGACCGAGACGGTGCTCGAACGCATTCTGCCCTCGACCGCAACAGCCAGCCAGAGCACCATCGCACGCGCACGTGTCCGCAACACCGACGGCATGTGGCGCCCCGGCTCGGCGGTACGCGCGCGCGTGACCGTGGCCCAGCAACGGGTGGCGTTGATGGTGCCGCAAACAGCGCTGCAGACGATGGAGAACATGGACGTGGTCTTCGTGCGCACGGGAGAGACCTACACCCAGCGCCCGGTGAAGCTGGGCAAACGCGATCCTGGGCAAGTGGAGATCCTTTCCGGGCTCAAGGCCGGCGAAGAGGTGGTCACCGCGCAGAGTTTCCTCATCAAGGCGGATATCGAGAAGTCGACCGCCGAGCACGACCACTGAGGCCGCCGACATGCTTGAGAAAATCATCCGATTCGCGATCGCGCATCGGTGGCTGATGCTCGTTTTCACCCTCGGCCTGATCGGCTTGGGTGTGTGGAGCTTCACCCGCCTGCCGATCGACGCGACACCAGACATCACCAACGTCCAGGTGCAGATCAATACCGAAACGCCCGGCTATTCGCCGCTGGAGGCCGAACAGCGCGTCACCTTCCCCATCGAGACCGCACTGGCGGGCCTGCCGAGTCTCGACTACACGCGATCGCTTTCGCGCTATGGGCTGTCGCAGGTGACGGTCGTCTTCAAGGACGGCACCGACATCTTCTTCGCCCGCCAGCAGGTCTCCGAGCGCCTGCAGCAAGCGAAGGCGCAACTGCCGGCCGGGCTGGAACCCACGATGGGCCCGATCGCGACCGGCATGGGCGAGATCTTCATGTACACGGTGGAAGCGGACCCCAAGGCGCGCAAACCCGATGGCAGCAGCTACTCACCCACGGACCTGCGCACCCTGCAGGACTGGGTCATCCGTCCACAGTTGCGTAACACGCCGGGCGTCACCGAGGTCAACACCATCGGCGGTTACGAGCGGCAAATCCACATCACACCGGACCCGGCCAAGCTCATCGCCCTGAACTTCACGCTACATGACATCGTCGCAGCCATCGCCGCCAACAACCAGAACGTCGGCGCGGGCTACATCGAGCGCAATGGCCAGCAATTCCTGGTGCGCGTGCCTGGTCAGGTCAGCGATCTCGATGCGATCCGCGATATCGTGCTCGACCGCCGGGAAGGCTTGGCGATCCGCGTGCGCGACGTGGCCACGGTGGGCGAAGGCAAGGAGCTGCGCACAGGTGCAGCCACGCAGAACGGTCATGAAGTCGTGGTCGGTACCGTGGTCATGCTGGTGGGGGCCAACAGCCGCGAGGTCAGCCAGGCCGCCTCGGCCAAGCTGCAGGCCGCCAATGCGTCGCTGCCCAAAGGCGTCAAAGCCATTCCGGTCTACGACCGCACCGAGTTGGTCGACCGCACCATCGCCACGGTCAGCAAGAACCTGATCGAAGGCGCACTGCTGGTGATCGTGGTGCTGTTCGTGCTGCTCGGCAATTTCCGTGCAGCGCTCATCACCGCGGCGGTCATTCCGCTGGCGATGCTGTTCACGCTCACGGGCATGGTGCGTGGCGGCGTGTCGGGCAACCTCATGAGCCTGGGCGCGCTCGATTTCGGCCTGATCGTCGACGGCGCGGTGATCATCATCGAGAACTGCCTGCGCCGGTTCGGCGAGCTGCAGCATCGGCTTGGCCGCGTCATGACCGAGGAAGAACGATTCGACGAAACCGCCTCGGCCACCGCCGAAGTGATCCGCCCCAGCCTGTTCGGCCTGGGCATCATCACAGCGGTTTATCTGCCGATCTTTGCGCTGTCCGGCATCGAAGGAAAAATGTTCCATCCGATGGCGATCACGGTGGTGCTCGCACTGACCGGCGCGATGTTGCTCTCGCTGACCTTCGTGCCCGCCGCGATCGCGATGTTCCTCGGCGGCAAGGTCGATGAGCACGAGAACAAGCTCATGGCATGGACCAAGCGTCGCTACGCGCCGATGCTGGCGTGGACGCTGCGCCACCGGATGCCGGTGATGCTGGGCGCGCTGGCGCTGGTGGTCGCGTCCGGACTGCTTGCCACGCGCCTGGGCAGCGAGTTCATTCCCAACCTCGACGAGGGCGACGTCACGGTCCAGGCCTTGCGCATCCCCGGCACCAGCCTGACCCAGTCGGTGCAGATGCAAGAGGCGCTCGAAACGAGTCTGGCGCAACTGCCCGAGGTCAAGCGCGTCTTCGCCAAGATCGGCACCGCCGAGGTGGCCAGCGATCCGATGCCCCCTTCGATCGCCGATACGTTCGTGATGCTCAAGGATCGCGACGACTGGCCGGACCCCGACAAGCCGAAGGCGGTTCTGCTCAAGGACATCGGGAAGGTATTGGCCACCTTGCCCGGCAACAACTACGAGGTCACACAGCCCATCCAGATGCGCACCAACGAGTTGATCTCGGGCGTGCGCGCGGACGTGGCGGTCAAGATCTACGGCGATGATCTCGACCAGCTCGTGCGCACGGCCGTCCAGGTACAGCGCGTGATGTCGGCTGTGCCCGGTGCCGCCGACGTCAAGACCGAGCAGGTGACCGGCCTGCCGCTGCTGACAGTGGTGCCCAACCGGGCTGCCTTGGCCAGTTATGGCCTGAACCCGTCGCAGGTGCAGGAAACGATCGCCACGGCCATCGGCGGCGAGGAATCGGGCCAACTGTTCGAGGGCGACCGCAGGTTCGATCTCGTCGTGCGTCTGCCCGAATCGCTGCGCGAGGATCCCGCGGCACTTGCGGATCTGCCGATTGCCCTGGGTGAAGGTACTCAGGCCGACGAGTCCAGCCGTACCAGCAACTGGGCGGCCGGCACGCCGCGCACCGTGCCGTTGCGCGAAGTGGCGAGCGTCGAAACGCAGTTGGGTCCGAACCAGATCAACCGCGAGAACGGCAAGCGCCGGATCGTGGTCACCGCCAACGTGCGCGATCGCGATCTCGGTGGATTCGTGGCCGAATTGCAGTCGAAGATCGATGCAGAAGTCAAAGTCCCCGAGGGCTACTGGATCGACTACGGCGGCACGTTCGAGCAACTCGTGTCGGCCAGCAAGCGCCTGTCGATCGTGGTGCCGGTGACCCTGATCGTGATCTTCGGCCTGTTGTTCATGGCCTTCGGCTCGGCCAAGGATGCGGCGATCGTGTTCAGCGGCGTGCCGCTTGCCTTGACTGGCGGGGTGATCGCGCTGGCCCTGCGCGGCATTCCCCTGTCGATTTCAGCCGGCGTCGGCTTCATCGCACTGTCGGGCGTGGCCGTGCTCAACGGCTTGGTGATGATCGCCTTCATCAAGAAGCTGCGCGAACAGGGCGATCCGCTTGATGAAGCGATTGTCGATGGTGCGCTCGGCCGCCTGCGCCCGGTGCTCATGACGGCGCTGGTGGCGTCGCTCGGCTTCGTGCCGATGGCGCTCAACGTCGGTGCGGGCTCCGAGGTGCAGCGGCCGCTGGCGACGGTAGTGATCGGCGGCATCGTGTCCTCGACGCTGTTGACGCTGCTGGTGCTGCCGGCGCTGTATCGCTGGCTGCACAAACCCGGCGATGCGAAGCCGGACGCGCACACGCCGCAGATGGCGCCGTCATGACCCGCTGCTGCTTTCGTTTGCTGCCTTGACCCTATCTCGACGGGGCATTGTCCCGCCACGACAGACACTCGATCACGAGGAAACGACCATGTCAGCACATACGCATACATCACACCAGGATGACCCTCACGGGGAGCACGGGCACGACAAACACGCACACGGCACTGGCAACCTGGAGTTGTGGTTTTCGCTGCTCAGCGGCGCGCTATTGCTCGCCGGTTGGATCGTCAGCCGCTCGATGGGCGAGGATGCGCTCATCGCCCGCGGGTTATATGCCGCGGCCTGTCTGGCGGGTGCATGGTTCACCGTGCGGGAGGCGATCGAAAACCTCCGCAATCGACGCTTGCAGATCGACACGCTGATGCTCGTCGCCGCTGCGGGCGCGATCGCCTTGGGCCACTGGGGGGAGGCCGGCTTGCTGCTGTTCCTGTTCAGCCTGGGACATGCGCTCGAAAATTATGCGATGGGCCGTGCCCGTCGTGCGATCGAGGCGCTGGCGGAACTGCGACCCGAGACCGCATTGGTGCGGCGTGGACAGGAAATTGTCGAAATCGCCGTTGGATCCCTACAAGTGGGAGACATCGTGGTGGTCAAGCCGGACGAACGGATCGCGGCGGATGGCTTCGTGGTGGTCGGCGAAACCAGCATCGATCAATCCGCAATTACCGGCGAGAGCGTGCCGGTCGACAAACGGCCAGTCGCGGATATCGCTGCCTCCCGCGCGAATCCGGACGCAGTGGGCGCCGATCATCGCGTGTTCGCCGGCACCCTCAACCGGGCGCACCTCGTCGAAATCGAAGTCAGCCGTCGCGCCGACCAGAGCACGCTGTCCCGTATCGTCGAGATGGTCCGCTCCGCGGAAACTCAGAAATCGCCAACGCAGTTATTCACCGACCGTTTCCAGCGTGTCTTCGTTCCTGTGGTGCTCGCACTTGCGTTCGTATTGTTGTTCGCCTGGCTGGTGGTCGACGAACCGTTCAGCGCGTCGTTCTACCGGGCGATGGCCGTGCTGGTGGCCGCGAGCCCCTGTGCGCTGGCGATCTCGACACCCAGCGCGGTACTCAGTGGCGTCGCCAGGGCGGCGCGGGCGGGCGTGCTGATCAAAGGCGGCGCGCCGCTGGAGCGGCTGGGCGTGCTTCACGCGCTGGCGTTCGACAAAACCGGTACCCTCACCGAAGGCCAGCCACGCGTGACCGATGTGCTGGCCGCAGAGAACGTCGGCGAAGAGACGCTTCTGGAAGTCGCAGTCGCTGTCGAAAAACTGAGCGGCCACCCGTTGGCGGCCGCGGTCGTCCGCGATGGCGGCGAACGCCTTGGCGGTGCGGCCCTGCCGGTGGCGACCAACCTGGAAAGTCTGACCGGTAAAGGACTGCGCGCCGAAGTCGATGGTCAAGTCGTGTACATCGGCAAACGAGCGCTGTTCGCCGAAATCGATGCCATCCGACTACCGCCGGATCTCGACGCACGCATGCGCCAACTCGAATCCGATGGTCGCACTACGTTTGCGGTCAAACACGGCGACCGCTATCTCGGTGCGATCGGATTGATGGACACTCCCCGCGCCGCCGCAACGGCTGTGATCGCACAACTGCGGGCGCTGGGCATCCGCCAGATGGTCATGCTCTCGGGCGACAACCAGCAGGTCGCCGATGCCGTGGCCAAGAGCGTCGGCATCGACCGGGCGCTGGGCAACCTCATGCCCGAAGACAAAGTCACGACCATCCGCGAACTGCAGGCGGCTGGCGATGTCGCGATGATCGGCGATGGCGTCAACGATGCACCGGCGCTGGCCAGTGCATCGGTCGGCATCGCGATGGGGGCCGCCGGCTCCGATGTGGCACTGGAAACCGCCGATGTCGCGTTGATGGGCGACGATCTGTCGAAACTGCCGTTCGTGATCGGATTGAGTCGCCAGACCCGTCGCATCATCCGTCAAAATCTGTGGGCGAGCCTGGGCATGGTCGCAATCCTGATCCCAGCGACGATTTTCGGGCTGAAGATGGGCGTCGCCGTGCTATTCCATGAAGGCTCGACACTGCTGGTGGTTGCGAATGCCCTGCGGCTGTTGGCGTATCGCGAGCCACAGGCCTGAGACGAACCACTGCGGGATCAATCGCTTTCGTTGTCCAACACAGCGCGTTCCGGCTCAAGGTCAGGGTGCGGATTTCGGATCATCTCGCCTGTCGTCACACATGCAGGCACAGGCGATATCGAGATTGTCTACACCAACGCCACGCCTCACACATGGTCGTTGGGATAGGTGACGAGTTGTTTTTATGGACTGGGTTCGATGCGCGTGATCGTTGCCGTCATGCCTTCTGCCGTGAACTCGAATCGCACGGACTAACCGGGCCGCACGGACGCGATCTGCTCGTGAAGCCCATCGTCATCGCGGGCCAGCCCAGCGCATCGACCGGGCCGTGTGCGAGCGTGATCTTGCCAGCGCCCGCGTCGATGGATTCGACGATGCCGAACGCAGACGCGGTTTTGGCGGTCTGCGCCGTTCTTGCCCAAGCGCGGACGGCGCCAACCCCCTCGACCAAGACCGTTGTCATTCCGCCTGCGACAGTGCGGTTGCATGGTCCCGATCGGCCAGCGCAAAGAAGACATCGAGCATCGGGCACGCGCCGCCGACCTCGACGCGGCCGCACCGCTCCACCATGGACACAAGATCGGATTCCAGTCGTTTGAGCTGCTGCAGACGGCTGCGAACTTCCATGAGCTTGCGGTCCGCCAACTGCCGTGTCTGCTCGCACGCGGCATGACCCTGGATCTCAAGCAGTTCCGAGACCTCGGCCAGACTGAACCCCATCCCCTGGGCACGACGAATGAATCGCAATCGACCGACATCCTCGGCCTCGTACCGTCTAACGCTGCCTGCAGCACGCGACGGCGCACGCAGCAGCCCTCGTCGCTGGTAGTAGCGAACGGTCTCGACATGTACGCCTGCCGCTGCCGCCAGGCGACCGATCGTCATTGAATGAGCTGCCATCGCTTGACTCCGTACCTTGGTACAGAGATTACCATCCTTTCATGAAGCCGCCCGCGCCCCGCACGACGCTCGTCCCGCTCATTGGCGCCGCCATCGCGTCCTTGGGAGCCTCGACCTGCTGCGTCTTGCCGTTGGTACTGGTCCTGCTTGGGGTGAGCGGCGCATGGATCGCCAATCTCACCGCGCTGGAGGCCTGGCGCCCCTGGTTCAGCACGATTGTGCTGGTCTGTCTGGCTTGGGCGTTCTGGGCCTCTTATGGGCCAGCATCACGCTGTCGCGACGACGGCGCCTGCGCCGATGCGGCTCGACTGAGGCGTCGCCGTCGCTGGCTGTGGGTCGCCACAGGCGCGATTGTTCTGCTGTTGTTGTTCCCGTACTACATCGGCTGGTTTTTTTAGGGGGTTCCCGTGCGCAATCTCTTCCTCGGTTTGATCCTCACGGCATGGATCGCCGTCGCTTACGCGGCGACGCCGAGACAGGCCGTCTTTCGCGTCGAGAACATGACCTGTCCGACATGCAGCATCACGATCCAAAAGGCGCTGGACAAGGTGCCTGGCGTCACTGCCAAACGTGTGGATGCCCGCAGCGCCACGGTGACCGTTCGCTTCGATCCCGAACGCACCAACCCGGTGGCCATCGCGAAGATCATCACCGACGCCGGTTTTCCCGCAACCGCGATAACGAGCAAGCACGGTGACTGAGCTGCAATTGCAAAGCACGCTGACGTGCCCGGCCTGCGGACATCAGGCGGTCGAAACCATGCCGACCACGGCGTGCCAGTTCTTCTACGAATGCCTGGCCTGCGGCACGCTGCTGCGACCCAAGTCGGGCGATTGTTGCGTGTTCTGTTCCTATGGCACGGTGCCATGCCCGCCCATCCAGCAGCACAGTCCCTGCTGCAACCCACCGGGTTGATCCGGACTCGACCCGCCATGACCAGCACGCGGAACACCCCGCGCTCCTGGTCACTGCGCCTGGATGACGGCATTGCGTATTGCCGCCATCCGTTCCGGAACTATTTGGCCGGCTCGATCCGGGTAATCGTCGCCGCCATGCCTTCTGCCGTGAACTCGAATCGCACGGATTGACCGGGCTGCACGGACGCGATCTGCTCGGGCGTTGCCTTGAAGCCCATCGTCATCGCGGGCCAGCCCAGCGCATCGATCGGGCCATGCGCGAGCGTGATCTTGCCCGCGCCCGCGTCGACGGATTCGACGATGCCGGACGCGGACGCGGTTTTGGCGGTCTGCGTCATCGCATCCGCAGCCGCTTTGGGCGGTGCCGCCATCGCCGCGTGTTCGGCAGCAGGCATCGCCATGTCGCTGGCGGCGGTCGCGTCCTTGGCGGCAGCGTCCTCGCTGCCAGGTGTTTGCGAACAGGCCGCCAGCAGCAGCGTGGCAAGAGTGCAGGGAATGAACGTCGGTTTCATCTGGGTTTCCTTGAGTGGGTTGATGAAGTAGAGACAACAGGAATGACGGCAGCGCCTTCCGCGCTGTCGCCATCGGCAGACGGCGATTTCACTTGCGAACTTCGTCCTGGCGACGCGCTTTTCCTTTGATCAGTGTGGCCGCAACGCAGGCACCGGATCGATCGTCGCCGATCCGCGCCACACCGACGGTGCGCTTGCGGAACGTCGGGCCGGATTTTTGGCTGCCCACGTGCATGCGGCGGACAATGCGCACGGCTTCGCCAGCCGCCGGCTGTGCGGCCTGTGAATCGAAGCATAGTTGCAAGGACTCGCCGGACGCTTCGGCGACATGACCGAGCCGTTCCCCTGCCGACAGCGTGCCGGACACGCTCAGCGTCCCGATCAGGATCGCCAAGGCCGCGATGTGGGAAGTGCGTTTCATGAGGAGTCTCCTGTGTGGTGTTGAGGTGAGCGGACCCACGCGCCGCTCACGTCGCGGTGCCCGCCGGCGATGTGGCGGGCGAAGTACGGGATAAGGCTCGCCCGCGCAGCAGGCGATACGCCGCGGGAATCACCAGCATGGACAGCAACGGCGCGGTGACCATGCCGCCGAGCATCGGCGCGGCGATGCGCTGCATGACTTCCGAGCCGGCGCCCGAACCGATGAACAGCGGGAACAGGCCGGCGAGGATCACGGCCACGGTCATCGCCTTGGGGCGCACGCGCTGCACCGCGCCTTCGCGGATCGCGGCCTCCAGCGTGTCGAGGCTGGCGGGCTCCCCCGCGGCCAGTCGATGCTCCCAGGCGTGGCGCAGGTAGAGCAGCATGATCACGCCGAACTCGGCGGCCACGCCGCCGAGCGCGATGAAGCCGATCAGCGTCGCGACCGAGACCGCATGGCCCAGTGTCCAGATCAGCCACAGCCCGCCGACCAGCGCCAGCGGCAGGCTGAGCAGGATGATGGTGGCCTCGCCTGCGCTGCGGAACACGCCCCAGATCAGCAGGACGATGATCGCCAGCGCCGCCGGCACCACCCACCGCAGTCGCGCCAGGGCACGCTGCAGATATTCGTACTGACCGGACCAGGCGATCCCGTAGCCCGGCGGCAAGCGCACCTGCGCGGCGACCGCGCCCTGCAGATCCTCGACCACCGAACCCAGATCGCGACCGGCCACATCGACGTAGACATAGCCGACCAGCCGGCCGTTGTCGCTCCTGAGCATCGGCGGTCCCGGGCTGAGCGAGAGATCGGCGACCTGCTCCAAGGTCAGTTGCGCGCCACCGGAGGCGACGACCGGCAACTGCATCAGCGCGGACAACGAGTCGCGCGCGCCGCGCGGGTAGCGCAACACGATGGGATAGCGTTCGCGGCCCTCGATGGTCTCGCCGATGGGATCGCCTCCGACCACGGTCGCGATCAGCCTCTGCACCTCGGCCTGAGTCACGCCGTAGCGCGCCGCGACGTCCGGTCGAATGCGCACATCGACATAGCGACCGCCGCTCACCCGTTCGGCCAGCGCGGAATTCACACCGGGCACGGTCTTCGCGACACGCTCGACCTCTGTGCTCAATCGCGCGATATCCTCGATCTGCGGTCCAGACACCTTGATGCCGATCGGACTCTTGATCCCGGTGGCGAGCATGTCGATGCGGTTGCGGATCGGCGGCACCCACAGGTTCGTCAGGCCCGGCACCTTCACCGCAGCATCGAGTTCGGCGCGCAGCTTTTCCGGGGTCATGCCCGGCCGCCATTGATCGCGCGGCTTGAAGGTCACCGTCGTCTCGAACATCTCGACCGGCGCCGGGTCGGTCGCGGTTTCGGCGCGCCCCGCCTTGCCGAACACGTGCGCCACCTCGGGGACGGTCTTGATCATCCGGTCGGAGAGCTGCAGCAATTGCCGGGCCTTGTCCGCCGACAGCCCCGGCAGCGCGGTGGGCATGTACAGCAGCGTGCCTTCTTCCATGGGCGGCATGAACTCGCTGCCGATGCGGGCATAGGGGATGGCGGTCAACGCAAGCAGCACGGCACTCGATGCCAGCGTCAGACGCGGATGACGCAGCACCGCATCCAGCACCGGACGGTAGACGGCGATCAGCACGCGATTGATCGGATTCTCCCGCTCCGGCCGGATGCGCCCCCGGATCAGGTAGCCCATCAGCACCGGAATCAGCGTGACCGACAAACCGGCCGCCGCCGCCATCGCGTAGGTCTTGGTGTAAGCCAGCGGCGAGAACAGCCGCCCTTCCTGCGCCTGCAGCGCGAACACCGGCACGAACGACAATGTGATCACCAGCAGGCTGGCGAACAGCGCCGGGCCGACTTCGCTGGCCGCGTCCGCCATCAACCGCCAGCGCGCCTCGCCCTGCGGTTCCTCGCCGTGTTCCTCGCGCCAATGCTCCAGATGCTTGTGCGCGTTCTCGATCATGACGATGGCCGCATCGACCATCGCGCCGATCGCGATCGCGATGCCGCCGAGCGACAGCAGGTTGGCGGTGATGCCCTGTGCGTGCATCACGATGAACGCGATCAGCACGCCGAGCGGCAGGGTAATGACCGCGACCAGCGCCGAACGCAGATGCCACAGGAACACGACGCAGACCAGCGCCACGACCAGGAATTCCTCGCCGAGCTTGTGCGTGAGATTGCGTACCGCATCCAAGATCAGTTCGGAACGATCGTAGACCGGGACGACTTCCACGCCTTTCGGCAAGCTGGCCTGCAGCGCCTTCAGTCGCGCCTTGACGTTCTCGATCGCGGTCAACGCATCCTTGCCGGTGCGCAGCACGATCACGCCGCCGACGACCTCACCCTCACCGTCGAGTTCGGCGATACCACGACGGAAGCTGGGTCCACGCGAGATGGTCGCGACCTCGCCCAGCAGCACCGGCACGCCATCGGCGGCCGTGATCGGCACCCGCTCGAAGTCCTCCGCACTGCGCAGATAGCCTTCGCTGCGCACCATCAGCTCGGCTTCGCCCTGTTCGATCACCGAGCCGCCGGTCGCACCATTGGCGGCATCGACGGCCTCGATCAGTTGCGCCACGGTCAGGCCACGGGCCGCAAGCGCTTGCGGGTCCGGCACGATCTGCCAGGCGCGCACTGCGCCGCCGACGCTGGCGACTTCGGCGACATCGGGAATGGTTTTCAGCTCGTAGCGCAGGAACCAGTCCTGCAGCGCGCGCAGCTCGCCGACATCGTGTTGTCCGGTGCGATCGACGAGTGCGTACTGATAGATCCAGCCCAGACCAGTCGCGTCCGGTCCCAGTGCGGGGTTGACGCCCTGCGGCAATCGCTCGCGGACCTGACTGAGATATTCCAGCACCCGCGAACGCGCCCAGTACGGATCGGTGTCGTCGTCGAACAGGATGTAAACGAAGGAATCGCCGAAGAACGAAAACCCGCGCACCGCCTTCACCCCCGGCACCGATAGCATGGTCGTGGCGAGCGGATAGGTGACCTGATCCTCGACGATGCGCGGCGTCTGTCCGGGCCACTGGGTGCGAATGATCACCTGCGTGTCGGACAGGTCCGGCAGCGCGTCCAGCGGCGTCCGACTGACGGACCACACGCCAGCGATGGCGAGCAACGCGGCCGCCATCAGCACCAACACGCGGTTGGCGATGCAGGCGTGAATGAGGCGGGCGATCATGACCGCGCCTCCCCACCATCCGGTTTCACGTCGCGGATGGTGCAGTCGCTCGCCGCTCCGGGCGCGAATTTCGGGACCAGTTGCATGTCCATGAACGGCGACTTGCCCGGTTTATCGAAATGCTGGTCCGGCACCATCGGGTCGTACCAGTACGCCACCGTGCAGGTGCGTGCCGGCGATCTGCTGGGCGCACGCTGTGCGCTGCGAGGCATCGGCGTCGTGGCGCGCACCTCCGACTGCGTGCGCATGGGCATCGGTTCGGGCTCGGGTTGCGGAGACGCCTGCATGGCGTCTTCCCGCTTCGGCATCGTGGCCTGGGCAGGCAGTGCCGGCGCCTCGCCCATGCGCGCCAACGCGCCGGACAGGCTGGCCTCCGAGTCGATCAGGAACTGGCCGGAAACCACCACGCGCTCACCACCATCGAGTCCGGCGAGAATCTCGGTGCGCCCGTCGCCGCTGCGGCCGGTGCGCACGCGGACCGGGCGGAACTCGCCCGTCGCCGTCTGCACGATCACCCGGCTGTCGTCGCCGGTCGCGATCAACGCCTCGTTCGGAATCAGCGGCACCGGCGCCCCGGCATCCGCTTGCAGCACCACGTCGGCGAACATCCCCGGCGCGAGGACGCCATCGGGATTGCGCAGTACGATCCGCGCCCGCTGCGTGCGTCTGACGGCATCGACCACCGGCAACAGGCGCTCCACCTCGCCCTTGAACGTCTGCCCCGGCAGCGCATTGATCGTCGCCTCCACCGGCGTGCCGGGCCGGATGCCGGCCACGCCGGCTTGTGGAATCGCGGCCTCCAACCACAACGTGGCCGTGCCGTTGATCCGGAACAGCGGCGTACCCGCCATCACCGTCTGGCCTTCGCGGACCAGCACATCGCTCACCACGCCATCGCCCGGTGACGTCAACGCCACACCGCCACTGCCGCTGTGACCGGGCACACCCAACACGCGCAATCGCTGCTGCGCCGCGCCGCGCAACTCGCGCGCGGCCGCCGAGCGCGCATCACCCAGCGCCTGCGCTTCGGCCAGCGCGCTGCTCCACTCGGGGGCCAGCAAGGTCGCCAGCGCCTGACCGCGATGGACCGGCTCGAATGGCGCCTTCACCTCGACCCGCGTCACGATCCCCTCGACACGGGCGCTGACCACCAATTCATGGCGCAGGTCCCAGGTCAAGGTGCCCGGCACGCGGATCGTGGACGCGAGCGTTCCGGTGTCGACCACGGCGGTGCGGATGCCCACGTTCTGCTGCATGTCCGACGAAATGCGCACGCCGCCGCCGACCGTCTCATCGGCGTATTTCGGGACCAGTTGCATGTCCATGAACGGCGATTTGCCCGGCTTGTCGAAATGCTGGTCCGGCACCATCGGGTCGTACCAGTACAGGGCTTTGCGTTCACCAGCGGTCGATGCGGTTTCGGCGACCATCGGCTTGCCGTGCCCGGCCTCGTGCCGCGCCCACCAGCGGCCTGCGAACAGACCGACGGCCAGCAGGCCGATCGCCAGACAGACTGCGATCACATACGTTTGCTTGCGGGTCATGGCTGGGTTTCCTCGTCGACGAGCAGATAGGCGAGCGCGGCCCAGACGCGCCCGAGTTCGCCCAGGTGGCGGGCGTGTTCGATGTGCAGTTCGAGTGCGTCGCGGCGGGCATCGAGCCACGGTTGCAAGGGGCCGCCGCCGCGGTAGGCCGCCAATGCGACCTGCGCGCGGTCGTGCGCCAGCGGCAACGCCTGTTGTTCCTTGCGTTCGACCTGACGCTTGAGCCCATGCCACTGGGCGAGGGCGCGGCGCACGGCTTCGACCTGCAGGCGGCGCGCGTCCTCGTGTTCGGCCACGACCGCATCCCGTTCCGCGCGCCGCGCCGCGACGCCGCGATCCTGACGAGTGCGCGTCCACAGTGGCAGGCCGATGGAGAACTCGATCGTCAGCATGTCGCTGCGCGACATGCCCCCCGGCGCGCGCGCGCGCTGGCCGTACATCGCACTCACGCTCCAGTCGGGGCGTGTGTCGGCCAGGGCTGCGGTCACTGCCGCCTCGGCCACCGATTCGCGCGACCGCCACGCCAGCAGCGCGCCTTGGCGATCCGTCGACGTCAGCAAAGTGGCCTCGTCGACGGGCAGTACGGTCAAGTCCGATGGTGCGCCGATGATCGTCACCTCCTCGGGGGCGATGCCCAGCCAGCGCGCCAAGGTGCTGCGCGCCACCTCGACGGCCGCTTCTGCCGCATCGATGCGATTGTCCAGTTCCAGCGCCGCCGACTGGACGGCCAGCGCATCGGCCGCCGTGCCGGTGCCACCGGCCAGCCGTGCCTTGGCGATGCGGATCGCCAGGGCCGACTGCGCCCGTTGCGCCTGCAGTGCCTCCACCTCGCGCTGGGCGGTCCACAACCCGATCCAGGCTTCGGCAGCCGCCTGGCGGACGGCCAGTCGTTCGGCCAGGCTCAGCGCCTGCGTCTGTTCGATCATGCGATCGGCCATCGCCTGGCGCGACTGGCGCTTGGCCCGCGCCGGGAATTCCTGCATGACGCCGACCTGCCGCATGGTCATGTCATCGGCGCGCAGGTCGAACGCATCGGTACCGGTGACCGGGAGGTTGGTCAGCCCGAAGGTCAGCCTGGGATCGGGCAGCGCGCCAGCGCGCGCCGCCTCCTCGCGGGCGGCTTCGATCTGCGACCGTCGCGCCTGAAGCGTGGGCGCGCGCGCCTCCGCCAGACGCACGGCCTCATCGAATCCAATGGGTGTCGCCGACCACGCAGGTGCGGCGACGCAGGTCAGAGCGAGCGCAAGCAGCGCCCAATGACGGCCACTGCACCGGCGGCGCAGCGAAAGAAAACGAGACATGGAACCTCCGAACACGCAACGACGAACGCGCCGCCGGGATCGGCAGCGCGGGAGCGGCGTGGTCGGGGTCTAGATCTGCAGGCTACAGAAGCGTTGCGCGGGCGGCGGGTCCGACCGGCAGACGGGCACGTCTTCGTAGTATTGCGCCCGCACCGGCGGCAGCAGGGCTTCGGTCAGGGCAAAGTGCGGCGGCGGCAGCGCCGATGGCGGCACCTGCAAGGGATTGAAATCGGGAGTCGCGATCTGGCCATCCTGACAGTGCGTGATGCACAGCGCCGGTGCCTCGGGGTCCGGCATCGTCATGTCCTCGCATCCGGCCATCATCGATGCGGGCTCCGATGGCGGTGCTTGAACAGGACAGGCATACGCGGCCACCGCGATCTGCAGGAACAACATGCAACACAGGGCGCACGCCGCCATCATTCGACGGACACGGGTACGCCTGAATCGCAGTGTGACCATACCGACTATGTGACGCCTTTGCGATGGTCGCGTCAAGTGGCGAACACCCAGTCGCTCAAGCCCGATACGGGGAAATCTGTTCAGGTTGGGGCTGTTGAACGCCTCAACGCCGAAGCAGTTTCCAATACGAATTCGCAAAGAAAGGCAATGCTGCCATCAATACCCGTCTCAATGCCCAACGCAAGTAACTGACGCACCGCATGCTCCATATCTTCTGCCTCGCGGGTGGCAGTCGCTGTCTCGACTCCGGAGGCGACCAGTAGCAAGAAGCGCTGCTCGGCAGGAATGTCCCGAAACGGGATCTCGCGCGTGGTCCCAGTCATGCCCGCGCTCCATAAGTGGCAGTAGCCGCAACGCGCGACAGACGATATTCCACCCGGTTCGGGCCTGATAGAGTATTTGCAGCCATTGTCGTTCTCCAAGTGAACGGTAGTGGTCAGGACGGCTGGGGTGTTCCACCACCTCGGCCGTCCGCTTGTCAGGCACCTGCCTGAATTTGATGTCGGTAAAAACGCGCCAGTGGTCCCGCGCGTAATGCGCCTATGAGATGTGCTGGTGAGTCCTCCCGATGCTGTGGTGGACGACCTTCGTCCCGATCTGCGCTGGGCGTGACGTGTGCATCTTGCATGGCGTGGTGTCCGTGTTGGCATAGACACATGAACGCGCTGTTCGCGCTGAAAGCCAAGTCCATTTGCGCAATCGCGATGCGGGATGGCGGGCAGGTTCACTTCCCGCCCGCCATCGGGTCACCGTTACTGTGGGCTCATCCGGCTGACGATGGCGTGCAGTTCGGCCTGCGCGTCCGCCGCCAACCCGATCCGGGCGTTGACGGTGGCCCATGTACAGACCGTGGAAAGGGCGTGATTCAAGACGCGCGGCTTCTCGTGCAGCGGAGCCGCCTGATAGCGCGCTTGGCAGCGTTCGATCTCACGCAGGGCGTATTCCAGCGCCTGCTGGATATTGATCAGCGCGTCCTCGCCCTGCGTGATGGCGCGACGCGTGTTGAAGGCGTGTTCGTCGAATTCAGTGCTCATTGGACAAGTCCTTGTGTGTGTGGGTGTGCATCCATGAACGCGCTGTTCCCATGTGAAGCCAAGCGCGCGCACATCGATTCGCGGGCGAAGACAGGCGACGGACAGCTTCGGTACTGCGACCGCTGCGCTCATCCCTCCTGTTCGGCCAGCGGCGGCGCGAAGGCTACGAGCGGATCGGTGCCGATGCCGGCGCGGCGGGCGATTTCGGCGATGATCACTTCGCGCAGGTCCGCGTCGCCACGATGCAGCGCGAGCAGGAAGTCGGTGCGCAGTTCGGCGACGAGATCCTTCACCGGCCAGTCCGTGATGGTGGCGAGACGCTCGCCGTCCTCGAAGCCCATCGTGTAGACCTCCGCCAGCCCGTCGAGCAGTCGCTGGACGTGGGCGATCCGGTCGATGTCGTCGGACACCGCCACGGCGTCGATGTCGATGCCGTGGCGTGCCTGCACGATGAAGCGGTAGGGATCCTCGTTGTGCTCGAAAGCATGCGGCGTCATGTCGCTCACCACACGATGCTGGTGGGGTTGGCGGCGATGCGCGCGAGCAGGTCGCCCAGCGGCTCGACCTGCGCGCCCTCCGCGATGGGCGCGAGCAGCGTGCTGCCGGTATCGATCAGTTCGATGCGGATGACGTCGATGCCGTTGCTGGCGTAGGCGATGTGCTTGCGGCCGTCGATGCGGCGCATGAGCGCATGCGGCGTGCGTGCGCGCAGGACTTCGCGTCGCCATGCGTGCCGGCCGCGCTGGCCGTGGACGCGCACCAGCAGGGAGGCGAGGAAGAATTCCTTGACGCGCTTGGGCTTGCAGGAGGGGATGGTTTTCATGCGGGTCGATGTCCGTGTCGGGGTGAGCATGAACGCGCTGTGCGCGAGGGAAGCCAAGCGCGTTTTTTCCGATTTACGAGAGTCGTGTTCAGCCGCCGGACGCATTGCGCTTCTTGCCCTTGCGGCCCTGCTCGATGCCGGCGCGGTAGGCCGCTTCTAGCGCGTCCCGCAGTTCCAGCACCGAGACTTCGTGGAAGTCCAAGCTGTCGCGACGACGGGATTCCAGCGTTTCGATCCGCAGGTGGCGCTGGGCGATGTCGGTCAGGAGCGTGTCGAGGGGGGTCATATCATTGCGTCGATGGTGTGGAGGTGCGGCATGAACGCGCTGTTCGGGAAAGAAGCCAAGTCGAATTGGCTTCTTTTTCGGATCAATTTCGGTTATCCGAGGCGCGCGACGTAGCGGGCATAGTCGTAACCCGAGGGATCGACGTAGATGTAGGGGCGACCGGGCGCGTGGATTTCGACGCACAGGCAGCCATCGGCGACGTTGCCGCCCTTGCCGGCGAGCCACGTCTGCGGCCGGGTCAAGTCCCTCGTGAATTCATCGAACTCCGCGATGGTCATTTCGACCGTTTCGGTGATGTAGATGCGATGTTCGCCGGTCGCGCACATCTCGCGCAGGTTGTCGGGCTTGCACGCGAAGGGCAGGTGCGCGCCGAGCTCTTCGACCTGAATCGGTCTGCCGCGAAACTTCAAGGTGCGCGGTGTGCGCGGGATGTGGAGGGTCATGGTGTAGGAGGTGGCCAGCGTCATCGTGGGCATGGGTGTTCTCGGTGTGGGCGTCGGCGATTCGACGTGGCCATGAACGCGCTGTGTGCGATGGAAGCCAAGCGCCGCAAGTGCGCAGATCGTCGCCGTACAGGTGGGCGAATGCCGGCGTCAGCGGCGCTTGCCTGCGATGAGGTCGTAGGCATCGCCCAATCGCGCCAACTGCGCGAGGCGCTCTTGCGGGCACAGGCGATCTTCGACGGCGACGATGGCATCGCGCAGCACATCGCCGCGCTCCCCCGGCGATTGCGCCCGTTCAAGACGCTGCAGTTGAAGCTCGATGTCCGCGCGCGTGGCGGCGAGTGCATCGATCAGGGCGCGCAGATGGCGCTCGCCTTCATCCTGGGCGGCGGGTCTGTGATCGTTCATGGGTGTCTCCGTGGTGTGTGGTCGCATGAACGCGCTGTCGCCGCGAAAAGCCAAGCGCGAAGTGATGTCGCGCTGCGACAACCGGACACCCGTCGTACAGGGTTCAACCGGCGTATTGACTTCGCGCAGGCACTACGCCAACCGGCGCAGGCTGACGCGCTCGATGCGGCCGGCGAACACGGCGTCGGCGGCGATGCGTAGTGCGGTGTGCGCGTTCGCGGTGATCGTGTCGACGAAGGTGCCGTTCGCGTTGCGCGTCGCGCCATCGAGGGGTGCGACCCCCGCGAGGCCGACGCGCACCGAACCCGCCGTGACCTGGGACAACACCAGTTCGATGCGATACAGCGCGCCATCGACGAACGCGAACGGCTGCGTGAGATCGGAGGCGGTACCGGCGACCTTGACCGCGGCGCTTCCGGCGATCAACCAGCCGGCGCCGAGCGTCCACGCCGCCTGGGTGTCGAAGTCCGCATTCGCGAGCTTCTCGCCGCATTCGCAGGCGATCGTCCGGACGTGCCGCTGGCGGGACACGAGTACGCCGCGGCGACTGTCGACCTCGACGCGGACGGTGGCGTCGTTGACCAGCAACACCTCGACCGTATGGCTCGTCCCGACGATGTCCGTCGTCTCATGCAGCACCGCGCCGCTCAGCGCGTGAATCACGCGCACGGTCGTGGTCGTGCCCGGCTCCGGGCCGATACTGCCGGCCTCGTGATCGATCAGGCGATCGCCCTGCAGCACGCGATCTCGGTGCGCCCAGGCAAGGTCGAGTCGCGCGAACGCCGCCTGCGGCCACGCGGCGCCGTTGATCCGCAACCGGCCCGGCGGATACGGCCGTGCATGCCGCGCCGCGAGCACGGTCTGCGCGATCGGGGCGAGCGCAGGATCGAGCGTGCCCTGCTGCGTGCGCGTGAGCAGTTTCGCCTGGACGGTATCCCCGGCGAGGTATTCGGTCGGATCGGCGCCGACATAGGTGTCCGTGAACCACACCCGCGCACCCGCCGCGTGCGGCGTCGGCACGGTATCGACGCAGCCTCGGGCGAGCGTGAGCGTGCCGGCGATGGGATCGAGGGCATCGATCCGCACCAGTTCCTCGTCGATCAACGCCTCGGTGCCGACGGCGACCAGATCCAGATCGCGCGTGTCCGCCAGCGTCGCGACCGTGTCGGTCGGCTCCAGCGCACCCGCAAGGGTCGCCGTGGCCGAGAAGTCCCCGCCCGCGACCTCGACGAAGTCACCCGCGCCGGTGCGCGTGGTCAGCGTGTAGCCGTAGGCCGGCCCGTTCGGCCGTGCGCCGAGCGCGACCACAAACCCGGCATCGTCCTCGACCTGCGCCAGATCCGCGGGGCGCAGGCGACCGGCCAGGTCGCGATACGTCGCCTCGACCAGGCGCTGTGCCGGCACCGGCCGCGGGCGCGTGTCCGGCGGTGTCCACGGTCCGATCACCGGCCGCAGGTAGGTGGTCGCGGCCATGCCGTCGATGTCCTGCACCAGCGTGAGCGCGAGCGCGCCATCGGCGCGCGTGCCCTCGTCCACCTCCAGCACCCGCACGGGCATGCGCTGCACGCCCTTGCGCCGCCAGGACAGCGCGAGCACGTCGCCGCGCTTCACTCCCCACCAACGGCGGTCGACGGTGAGCTTGATCCGCTGCAGCAGGCTGCTCGCCGCAGCGGTCTCGCGCGCGGCGACGCGCTCGCACAGCGTGCGATTCCACAGCCCCGGCAGCGTGCGCCGGTCGGCGACGACGCGGCCCTGCGCCTGGACGTTCGCCATGTTCTGGAAGGTCGCGGCGAGTTCGAGATTCGTCACGCAATCGCGGCCGAGCACGGTGACTTCGTTCACCGAGCCATCGAGCAGCGGCGTCTGCCAGCTCTCCAGCGCGAGCACGCTGGTTTCGTCGAGCAGCGGCAACGTGGCGACATCGTAGTCCGGCCGGAACAACCGGTACACGAACTGGCCGCGCATCGGATCGAACGCCCACAGCCCACCGACATGGGTGTTCACCGTCTGCAGAAAATTCCCGATCGAGTCCCCGCGTCGCCAACCGAGGCACAGTCCGAACGCCTCGTCGTGCAACTGCTCGGCCGCGCGCAGGAAGCTCTCGCCATCGATCAACGCCGGATCGAGCCCGCAGCCCCACACCGTGTCGGTCAGGCACTGGTAGTGGATGTGCGCCGCGTTCATGCCGCGACCGATGCGCGCGAGCTGCGGCTGCCACACCGGCGTCGACCAGCCCTGCACGAAGCGTCCCCAGCGCTTGGCCCAGAGCTTCAGGTAGGGGTTCATCGCCCCGACCATTCCGCGGTACAGCGTGGTGCAGAGGCCGCGCGCGGCGGGCCACGGTCCCGGCACCTGCTGCTGCAGGTAGGGCACCGGCAGCTGGTCCGGCTCGCCCATGCGGATCTGCAGCGTGCCGACGAGCCCGCCTTCCTTCTTGTCGCCGCCGAACAGTTGCGGCAGGTTGATCGCCAGGGTGCCGCTGCCGGCGCGTTCGCCCTCGAACACGCTCTGGCCACCGACCTTCACGCCTGCGAGGTAATCGTTCGGGCCGATTGACTCGCCCATGTACAGGTACATGAAGTGCCGATAGCCGATCGTCGGCTTGCTCGACTTACCCATGCTTCACCGCCGCATGCTTCACCGCGTCACGTCGCGCTCTCCACGCGCGCAGGCGCTGCGCGAGGCTTCGATGCGGCGGCAAGACGACGATCGGGCGCAGCGTCGGGATCACGATCGGACGTCGCCGCCAGCGCCCGCGCACGAGGGCGCGCAGATCCAGGCCCCACAGCGCGTGGAAGACGCCCGCCGCGATGCCGAAGGCGCCGAACGGGCGTTCGCCCGCCATCCAAAGCGCCGCGCCGGAGACGATCGATGCGACGCAGGCGCACACGATCCAGCCGCGATACATCGCCTCACGTCGCATCGTGCGCCGTCTCTTCGCGCGCGATGGCGATCACGCGGACGACGAAGGGATCGTCGTGCAGGTGGGGGTGGTCGTCGACGACGATCCCGTCCTCGCACAGCGCGCGCAGATCGATGCCGTGCTGGCGGCACCACGCGCGAATGCCCGGTGTGCAGAGCGGCCCGCCGGCCGGATCGATCGCGCGCACGTGCCGAAGGTGAATGCGCAGGCCGCGATTCGAAGGCATGCCGTTCGATGGCATGTTCACTTCCCACCACTGGCCTTGATCGGCGTGGTGCGCAGATCGCCGTAGGCGAGGACGTTGGGATCGTCCACCCACACCTCGCCGAAGATCACCATGACCTCGCGACCTTCTTCGGCGGTCGGCACGGAAAAATCGGCCAATGCCGGCGGCTTGGTCGATTGCGGCTTGGGCCGCATCGCGACGCTGAGCGCGATGGCGAGAATCAGCACGAAGACGTAGACCCACATCGTGGACGGGCTCCTGGGGTGCGAAGTACGCGGTGCGGGACGCGCGGTGGCGCCGGGCGGTGCTTGGGAAGGGGAATTCAGAAGACCGGATCGCTGCCGAAGGGATTGCGCATGCCCTTCAAGGTCGGCTGGCCGCCGTAGTTCAGTTCGTTGCGGAATTTGGGGCAGCCGTTCGGCCCCAACGTGCGATCGCAGCCGGGGAACGCGACGACGCGCGCATCCGGCGCGAGTGCGGCTGGGGTGAGCAGGCGCAGGGTGGCGCCCACGTGGCTGACCACAAAACGGCGTTCGACGCCGAGCGTCGCCGTCCACTGCAGCACACCGCCGTCGAAGTGGCCGTCGTCGAAGGCATCGAAGGCGGCGGACGCGACGGTGTAGCCGGTCGCATCGCTGAGCATCGCAGGCACCGCGTGCGCGTCCGGATCGGCATTGCACAACCCCAACCCCTGGCTGTAGAGCACCAGCGGACAGTTCGACTGCCAGCTGCGGCGCAGGCCGAGCGTCTCGACGGCGGCGGCGAGCGACTCGCAGCGCAGCTTGGCGACGCTGTGGGTCTCGTCCAGGTTGGCGACGTGCCCGGTCCAGCCCAGACGTACCTGGCCGTCGCGCACCCGCACCCGTTTGAGATCCAGCCGCAGGCGCAGCCCCGGCGGCACGGGCCGGAACAGGTTCAGCAGCGGCAGATCCAGCGGCGCGGTGATCTGCAGCGCGTTTTTCGCATCCTCCGCCGACTGCACGATCTTCTCGCGCGTCAGCGTGATCGGGGCGTAACGCTGGCCTTCGACGATCGCGTCGCGTTTGGCGTCGGTGTAGCGCCAGTGGTGCAGTCCGATCGAGAAGTCGTACAGCTCGATCTCGCGCGAGAGCAGGCCCATGCGTGCAGACTCAGGGTTCTTCCGCCGGAATCCCGGCGAAGGACACCGCGCAGTCGAGCAGACCGTCGCTGTCGGCGTGGTGGCGCAGCTCGACCGTATCGCCCGCGAGCGTGACCAGCGCCAGCCAGCTCACCAGGCGCACCCGTTCGGGTGTGATCGTTCGACCCAATGCCGTATCCAGTCGCAGGCGTTCGGCGAGATCGCCGTTGGCGAGTGTGAGTTCGCTCGACGCTTCGATCGCGCGGTAGAACACGGCGCCATCGACCAGTTCGATGCGGACATGGCGACGGCCCGCCTGCTGGCGCAGACTGCGACTGACGCCACAGGCCGCGACGGTGAGCGTGAGCGCGGTCTCGCCGATTGTCTCGATCACGTCAAGATCGTCGGTCCAGGTCGGCAGCCACAGCGCCTCTGCCCGGCCCTGCAGGCCATAGAGCAGGCCGCGGTGCGCGGCGCGTTCGGCGCGGCCGAACAACCGCCAGGCGTGCGACTGCGTCGTCCACGCCAGCCCCGAAGCATCGTCGACCTGCGTGCGGCCGACGTCGCCATCGAGGAGGTCGAAGCGACGGGCCAGGATCGCGCTCGGGTCACGGGTTTCGTCGGGGCGGTGTTCGAGCACGGGGAACCCGCGATAGCGCGTCGGCGGCAGTGCGGGCGGCCAGTCGCACGGTTCGGTCGCCTCGAAGCGCAGCTGCGTGGACATCAGTCGGTCGGTGTGGCGCCGCAGCTCCGGCGCGTCGGTCAGGCGCGCGGTGCGACAGGGCATCAGGCGTGTGCCGACCGGCCACGCGCGGCGCGTCGGCGCGCGCAGCGTCATGCGATCGTTCGCCATCTGCGCGACTTCGACCAGTTCGTAGGTCGCCACGTCGCGCCAGAGCATGGCGAGACTGCCGACCGCAAAATCCAGACCCGTGGCGTCGACCGGGACCTCGACCGCGCCCGCTACCAGCGGCGCGCCAAGCCGCGTCGTATCGACGAACACCGGCAGCGCCCACACCCGCGCCGTCCAGTCGAACAGCGCGTGCTCCACCCAGCGGCGTTCGACGCGATCGGCGAGCACCGCGAACTCCCACGACCGATGCGGCGCCTCGCGCAGCGGCGTGCGGGTGACGGTGCCGGCGACGGCGATCTGGACATCGGTGAGCCAGGCGAGCGTTTCGGTCAGCGCCTCGGACCAGTTGGGCGGCAGCGTCCACGCCTGCAGGCGCAGGCCGTCGATCCGGATCGACCACGTCGCGCCGTCCGCGAAAGAGAGCGCCGCGACCGCGTCGATCACCGGCGGCCCGTCGAGGCCGACGGTCAAGGTCATCACCCGCTCCTGCAACGGACGCAGCGCCAGCGGCAACGCCCCCGGCGCGGCGAGCGTGCTGCCGGCATCGCCCTCCAGGCGCAACGCGGTCAGCGTCTGCGGGATCGTGCGCCAGGCATTCCACACCGCGACCTCGCGGGTCAGCTCGGAGACGACGTTCCCCAGCGACAGCGCGGTCGGCAGGACGTGGACGCGGTCGAACAGGTCCTCCGCGAACCGGTGCGCGAGGCGTCCGGTCGCGGGCCAGCGCAGCGCAGTCGGCGACCGAAACACCCCTGCCCGCGCGACGATGCCCTCGCGGCGGTAAGCGGCCGGAGCGAAGGCCCCCTCGCCGAGCGAATTCAACTCGATCGAGAGCGCGGGATTGGTCGCGCCGAACGCCCGCGGCGTCGGCGCAATGCCGGTCAAGGCCGCCATCAGGGTACGTCCCGCAACGCGACGCCGAAGGTGCCGGAATGCTGTGCGCCGATCGGCCAGCCGGCGCCATTGCGCTGCACCGGGTGAACCGCGTGCAACGGATACGCCCACCAGCGTTCGGGGCCGTAGAGCAGCGGTTGGCTCAGATCGAGGTGGTCGAGCCGGCAATAGCGCGCGTGCGCGAACGTGGCGACGATGGTTTGCCCTTGCGCCTGGCGCGCGAGCAGCACGTCGATCGGCAGCAGCACGGTCGCCTGATTGAAGGTGGATGGCAGCGCGTGCAACAGGCCGGCCTTGTGCGAGACGCCGAGCAGTTCGCCCGGCGCGCCACCGTTGGCGGTGCGCCAGCCCGCCGCACCTTCGAGACCGCAGTGGACGAAACTGCTGTGATAGCTGCCGGCCGTGCTGGCGAAGAAGAACCCGAGCCCGAGTCCGTCGTAGGGCAATGCACCGAGATCCGTGCCGCTGTTGGCGGCGATGAACACACGACAGGTCGCCGAGGTGCCGACGACATCGCCGCGGAACGAGCCGCTGCACCACAGGCCGGTGCCGCCGATCTGCGGCATCGAGGACACGCCAAAATTGAGATGCTGGTGGCGATCGACGTTGTAGCGCAGGACGCAGTAGATCTCGTCCGGCGCGTCGAACGCGTGCAGCCCATAGACGGCCGGCCACTGGATCGGCGCGTTGGTGAAGGACAACAGCTTCACCGACTGCGGGCAGGCGCCGGTCAGCGCCCCGCCCGCCTGACCGGTCCCGGCCTGCAGGCGCAGTTCCGTCGCCGTCGCGGTCAGTTGCACGAAGGCGACGCCCTTGCTGAGGATGCCGCTCGCCAGCGTCCAGCCCCGCGCGGTCAGCGTCGTCTCGATGGCGACCTTCAGCGCCGCGAAACTCGCGACCTGGCCGGTGAACGTCGCCATCAGCCCATCTCCACCGTGACGTAGTCCCGCCACGTCGTGCGCGCGCCGTCCTGCAGCACCACGAACGCACGGCCGTTCACCGCACGGATCGCATCGACCGCCTGGCGCACGCTCATCCCGGTCTGGTCGACCACGGCGCTGCCCTCGAGCTGCAGCACATTCTCGGAGGCATTGTTGAAACCGGAGGCCATGCTCACGCCATCAAGCACGCCGTAGAGATTGCCGCTGCTGGGATAGGCGCGCGCATCGTTGTCGTAGGCGCCGAATTGCATCTCGTACAGTTCGAGCGGCTGCGGCTGGTGCAGCGTGCCGGCCGGCACGAGGCAGCGATACCCGCTGCCATTGCGACCCACGTACTCGCCCGCTAATCCGGCGTAGGTGGTCTCGGTGCCCTGACCGTTGCCGAAGGGCGAGATCTGCACCTTCTTCCAGGTCCCGCCGGCATCGCGCAGGAACAGGAACCCGTCGTTGTAGCCGGCCTCGCTGCTGCCGCGGCGGCCCTTGTAGGGGAACCAGTGCAGGTCGCTGTAGCGTCGGGCATCACGACCGTCGAAATGCCCCGCCACGATCAGCGGCGAAGGAAACTCCTTCGGCCGGGCATACGCCAGCGCCTTGCCGACGTAGAGGTGCGCGTAGATCGGCGAGCCGACCTTGAGCGCGCCAACGATGCGACGCGGATTGGCGGTCAGGAAGTAGCTGACCGCCTGGTTGTGACAGGGCACGCCGCTGGTCTTGATCCCGGGCTGCGCCTCGAACGGCGCGGCCGGCACGTAGCCCACCATCGTCGCGGCGAGCAGGTTGTAGTAATCCGCCGCGACGTTCTGGTACGCCTTGAAGCCGACCGTGATCTCCTCCTCGCCCGTGGTGCCGGTCGAGCGCAGGATCAGTTCGCGTTCGGGAATCGAGGTGTCGTAACGCAGCGTCGTCCAGCCGGCACTCTCGGCGAGCGCGCGCAGGACATCGAGCAGTTGCAGGTGGGCGTCCGGGCCTGCGCCCCTGACCACGGCGTCGATCGCATAGGCCATCAGCCACCGATCCTTTGGCGCAGAAAACTGCCGTTACGGTCGATCACGTTGAGAATGGTCTGCTCCAGGCCCCGGCTCTGCGCCATCGACTCGGCGAGCGCATCGGTGTTGATCGCATTGATCAGGCGCAGATTGAGTTGCGGGTTCAGACCCGCTGCCGCGCGGGCGAGGCCGCCTTCGGCGAAGTTGACGCGCGGCGCGCGCGGCAGCGAGACCTGCGGCGGCGCGGCCGTGGCGAATCGACGCGCATGCCAGGCCTCCAGCGCCGGCATACCGAGACGATTGAAGTCCTCCAGAAACGGCAGCGCACCGGGCTGGCGCACGACGGCGGCCCGCGTGACGAACTCGAAATCCGACAGCCACGCCGGGATGCTGTCGCTGGTCGCTGTGCCCGGCCCGCGCACATGGCCGCCGGTGGCGTACCCACCTCCACCACTAAAGGTCGCCTGCGCGATCAGTCCGGCGATGGTCGCGCCCTGCGCGATGGCGCCCGCGATGAACGGAATGTTCTGTGGAAAACCGACCTTGCTCGCTTCGGCCACGTTGTTGGCGAGCGCGAGCGCGGCCTGGGCGATGGCGAACGCCTTCGACAGCGCGAACAGGGCGCGGTAGGTCGCGCTCTGTTCGCCGCCGAAAGATTTGGCGATGTCGGCGAGCTGGCCGAAGGTCGCGGAGGCACCGGCGAGCAGCACCTGCGTCTGTGCCGATTGCAGTTGCGCGAGCGCGGCCTGGTGCTGGCGCTCGATCGTTTCTTCCTGCGCGTCCCACTGCGCATTCAGATCGGCGCGCTGCGAACGGAACTGCGCGAGCAGCGCGAGCTGTTCGGCGTGCCAGGCTTCAAGCCGCGTGCGAGACTGTTCGATCTGCGCGAGATCGCTGCCGGCCTGCCCGAGATCCGGTGTCGCGCCGGGGACGCGATCAAGGGCCGCGTCAGGTTTACGGAAGCTCGTCTGCACCACGCGCGCCATCGCCGCGTCGAACGCGGCCTTGGTCGCGATCCCATCGCGCAGCGCATCGTTCAGCAGCGCGACCTGCGCCCGCGCCTCTTCCAGCGCGACCTCGGCCGGCGTGCGCAGGCTGGCGCGCAGCGTCTCGTAGGCGCGCGTGGTCTTCTCGAGTTCGGCCTTGCGTTCGCGTTCGGCTTCCGCCGCAGCGCGCGCGGTGTCGAGGGCTTCCGCCTCGGCGACGAGTTGCGCCTTCAGCGCAGGCGCAATCGCCTTCAGCGCGCCCTGCGTGGTCTCGTAACGGATGCGCGCGGCCTCGCCGGCACGGGTCTGGCCGGCTTCGACCTCGCCGAGCAGCGCGACCTCGCGGCGCAGGGACTCCAGCTCGCGCTCGGCCGACTCGCGGGCGCGATCGGCGTCGGTCGCCTTGGGTTTCGGTGCGCGCGGCCCCTTCGGCGCCTTGAACTGGTCGTCGATCTGCGCGCGGCGCGTCTTCTCGAACGCCGCGAGCGACACGCCTTCGACTTGCGTCACACCACCCGCGCGCAGCGCGGCGATATCGCGCTCCAGCTCGCGCAATTGCTGCGCCTTGGCGACCGCACGATCCTGGCCGAGCGCCGCCTGCGCGCGACCGAGGGCGTTGATCGCGTTGGTTTGCTTCGCCTGCGTCGCCGCCTGCGCATCGGCTTTCGCCTGTTCGGCGTTCGCCTCGCGCTGCAGGGTCGCCTGCTCCTGCCGCAGCGCACGGATGCGTTGCTTCGTGTCCGCATCGACCTCGGTGCTTGCCAGCACCGCATCGAGCGAGTTGATCCCACCCAGTTCGCGCCACTCGTTGCCGATGCGATCGAGTTCGTCGGTGGTCTTCTTCAGCCGGAACGCCAGATCGTCGCGGCCGATGTTGCGGATCGTCTGCCAGACCCCGCCGATGACCTTGCCGAGCGCGATCCACGCGCGTTCGAGCGATCCCGCCCGCGCATACGCTTCCTGCACGCGCTGCTCGTGGACGCGCGCGAAAGCTTCGATCGCGAGACGCGCGGCATCCTGCGCACGGCCCTGCGCTTCGAGCGCACGGACGTGCTGGTAGACCTCCACCGAGAGGAAGCGGTACTGCTGGTTGAGTTCGAGCAGTTGCGCGGACGGCGCGCGCGCCAGCGCGATCACCTTCTGGGTCGTGTCCTCGATCGACGCGCCGGTGAGGGTCGAGAGATTGACCGCGGCGCTCGCCGCGAGTGCGAGCGTGTCGCCCGCGACGGTGCCGGCGGCGGCCAGCGCGGTCAGCGCGGCTTCGGCATCGCCGTACTCGCCGGTCGCGCCACCGACGCGGTCCTTCACCACGCGCAGTTGGTCGGCGGTGGTCGCGGCGGCGTTGCCGCTGGCGATCAGCGCACGCTCGTAGGCCTGCGTCTCGCGGTAGCCCGACACCGCCGCGACCGCAACGGCGCCGATCGCGGCGGCGGTCAGGCCCAAGCCGATCACCATCGGCGAGAGCGCCCCCAGCAGGGCGCGTGCGGCGGGCACGATGCCGCCGAAGGAGTCCTTCAACTGACCGCCCTGCTGGATCGCGACCAGCCACGGTTTCTGGCCGCCAGCCAGGGACGTGAAGATGTCGGTGATCTGCGCCGGCAACTGACGCATCGCCTGCCGGGTCTGACCGACGGAGATCCCGTATTGATCGACGGCCCGGCGACCGACGTCGGTCGCACGCGCGGCGGTGTCGGTCGCGGTGGCGAGTCCGGTCCGCGTCGTCGCCAGCCGCGCCTCCAGCGCGTCGGCGCGGCGGTTGATCTCCAGCATCCGCAGTTCGGCGTCGCGGCGCAGCGCCTGGGCCTGCCCCAGGGCGGCGGTGCGTTCGGCCTGCGTGCGCATTTGCTCCGGCGTCGCCGCGCTGAACACGGCGGTGGACGCGGCGCGCCGTTCGGCGATGCGCGCCTGCTCGGCCGCCTGCTGGCGCAAGGCAGCGGCGTTGCGGGCCGCGGCGTCGGCTTCCAGGCGGGTGCGTCGCTCGACCTCGGCAGTGATCGCGCGCTGCGCGGCGAGCACGGGCGCCGCCTGCGCATCGACGGTCACCGCCCGGCCGGCGGCGCGCACCTGACCGAGCGCACGGTCGACCTGGACCAGCGCCGTCTGCAGCCGGCCGAGACTGGTCTCGGCCTGCGCCGAGTCGCCGCGAACCTTGAAGTTGAGGACGAAATCCTGATTCATCGGGACGGGTTCATCGAGATCTGCTCACGGACGGCCGCGCAGGGACTTCACACGCGCCTCGGCGG
>SSGH01000049.1 GCA_008015835.1 Lysobacter sp. | reverse complement strand
GGTACCATCGCGACGCCCGCCATCGACGGCGGGCGTTCCATTCATTTCGACATCGGAGGTTATCCCCATGAGCACGAAATTGTTCGCCGCCCTCTCCGCCGCGGTCCTCGGCGTCGCCGCCCTCGGCCAAAGCGCCCCCGCGCAGGCCGGCGACGTCAGCAACGCGCAGCTCAGCTGTTTCGTCGACACCTACGCCTACGACTACGCCACCATCGGCGAATGCTGGGGCGGATGGACGCCGAGCACCGCGAGCAATCCCACCAACGCCGTGTTCCAAGTCGTCGGGCTGCCCGCGGGCAGCTACACCTTCTACTGGACCGACGTGACCACCAACCAAGTCGGCGTGTGCGCGACCAACAGCGTGAGCTGCTTCCGTTCGATCCGCGTCGGCCGCAGCAAGACCGTGCGCGTCGCGGTGATCGACAACGCCACCGGCGCCAGCAAGACGGTAACGGCGACGGCGTACTACGAGGACGCCTGGAACTGATCGCGCCGCGTCATGCGCATCGCGACGAAAACGGCCCGGACATCCGGGCCGTTTTTCGTTGCGGCTGGCGCGCAGAGTCCGTAAGGACTAGTCTGCCCTGATCGAAATCAAAGGAGCGCGTCATGGACGATCGATTGAGAATCGCGTTATTGATCGATGCGGACAATGCATCTTCGGGAACCCTGGAGTATGTTCTGGAAGAGATCGCTAACCTCGGGGTCGCAAATGTTCGTCGCGCTTACGGCGATTGGGGTAGCGGCTATCTCAAGCCTTGGAGAGATGCCTTATTAGAAAATGCTATTCAGCCGCTTCAACAGATTGCTTATTCGAAAAAAGGCAACGCATCAGACATGGCCATGATAATCGATGCCATGGATCTTCTTTACACGGGACGTTTCGACGCGTTTGCTCTAATGTCGAGCGACTCGGATTTTACGCCGCTAGCGATGCGATTGCGTGCCGCGAATATGCTCGTTTTTGGCTTCGGAAAATCGCAAACTCCGAATGCGTTTAAGGCTGCATGTTCGACGTTCTTCCATGTCGACAACACTGAGGAGCCGCCGCTTGGATTATTGAGCGAAAAAGAGGGCACGCAGTCTTCTGCGATCGAAGCCGCAACAATCACCCAGGATAGGTCTACCAGCGTCTATACGCTCACATCTGGATCGGCGGCAACAGCGAAAGTTGGCGCTGTGCCTACGCAACCGCCTAAGAAACGCTCGGGTGCCGAATTACGTGGAGACACAGCGCTCGTCAATCTCCTGCGCGGCGCGACCGAGGCTGCTAAGGGAGAGGATGGTTGGTCTCACCTTGGGGCGATTGGCAACCATATCAACAATCGCGGGTCATTCACTCCAAAAAATTACGGTTATAAGACTTTAAAGCCTCTCATCCTGGCTACCGAACTTTTCGCGCTCCATCCAGAGGGTAACCATATCAAGGCTTTGCCGCCTAAGCATGCCAAGAAAAAACCTAGCGAAAACGCCTAACAAATAATTGTCGAAATCGGATATCGCATCGCCGTGCGGACATTCAGGCTATGCGCTCCCGTCACGGAGCGCCGCCATGTCTTTTCGCATTCACGCTTTACCGCTCGAAGAATTCTCGCCGCTGTTCGCGCTGTCCGACGAGGACTTGCGCGCGCGGGACATCCGTCGCGTCGTCGCCGATGGTCGGCCGGTGTATCCCTGCCGCGTCAGTCTGCAAGATGCGGCCGAGGGCGAGCGTTTGTTGCTGTTGCCGCATGCGCACCATGCGGTGGCATCGCCGTATCGCGCGTCCGGGCCGATCTATGTGCGCGAGAACGCGGCGCAAGCGCGGCTGGAGGCGAACGCAGTGCCCGAATTGCTGCGCACGCGCCTGATCTCGCTGCGCGCCTACGATGCGCGCGGGATGATGGTGTGGGCCGACGTCGCGCCGGGCGCCGAGTTGGAGCCCGCGATCGAGGCCTTGTTCGCGCACGAGCGCACCGCCTCTCTGCATCTGCACTACGCGAAGCCGGGCTGTTACGCCTGTCGGGTGGAGCGCGCGTGAACGCCGCTTCGATCGCGAATTCGCGCGTGGTTACGCGCCGAGAATGATCCGCGCGCTGCGTTGATAGCTCCAATACGCTTGCGCCCAATCGATCAGCACGACCAAGCGGTTGCGGAACCCGATCAAGAAAAACACGTGCGCGGAGAGCCATAGCCACCACGCGAGCAGTCCCGACAGTTTGACGCCGTGCATTTCGACCACCGCGGCCATGCGGCCGATGGTGGCGAGTTGTCCGTCGTCGCGGTATCGGAATTCGGGCGCGGGCTCGCCGCGCAGACGCGCGAGGATCGCGCGCGCGACGTGCCGGCCCATTTGCTTCGCCGCAGGCGCGACGCCGGGCACCGGTTTTCCGCCGCTGTCGATCGACGCCAAATCGCCGGCGACGAACACGTGCGGATGCTCGGGCACGCTGAGATCGGCGTTCGTGCGTACGCGACCGGCGCGATCAAGCGTCGCGCCCAGATCGCGCGCCAAAGGCGACGCGGCGACGCCCGCGGCCCATAGCACCGTCCGCGCGGCGATGCGCGTTTCGACGCCGTTCGCACCGCGCAGCGTCGCGCCGTCGGCATCGATCGCGGCGACCGGCGCGCCGGTGCGCACGTCGACGCCGAGCTTGCGCAGTTGTTCGCGCGCGCGTTCGGATAAATCCTCGGGGAAGCACGGCAACACGCGCGGCCCAGCTTCGAGCAACAGCACTTCGGCGCGTCGCGGGTCGGCGCGGCGGAATTCGCCGTGCAGCGTATGCCGCGCGATTTCGGCGAGGGTGCCGGCCAATTCCACGCCGGTGGGCCCGGCGCCGACGATCGCGAAACGCAGCCAGGCCGCGCGTTCTTCGGGGTCGTCGGTCGCTTCCGCGCGCTCGAACGCGGTGAGCAGACGACGGCGAATCTCCAGCGCGTCGTCCAGCGTTTTCAGGCCCGGCGCATGCGGCGCCCAATCGTCGTGACCGAAGTACGCGTGGGTCGCGCCGGTGGCGAGCACCAGCAGATCGAAATCCAAGATGCGGCCGTCCGCGAGCCGCACGCGCTTGGCGGCCGGTTCGATGTTCGCGACTTCGCCGAGCAAGACGGTCACGTTTTTTTGTCGGCGCAGAATATGGCGCAGCGGCGCGGCGATATTCGGCGCGGATAACCCGGCGGTCGCCACTTGGTACAGCAGCGGTTGGAAGACGTGATGATTCGCGCGATCGATCAGCGTGATCCGCACCGGCGCGCGACGCAGCGCGCGCGTCGCCCAGAGACCGGCGAAACCGCCGCCTATCACGAGCACATGCGGAGTTTTCTGCGCGAGAGTCGACATGGAGGACATCGGGAACATCCGAACGAACGGGGATTCGCTGCGTAAGCGCAACCGCGATCTTAGGGCTCGCAGGCGCTCGGCCACGTCGGCGGCGCCGGCGATGCGGAGGCGGGCGACGCATCGTCGATCGCCGATGGCGCGACGCCGACGGTGCGCGGCGCGCGGCCCAGCAGCGCGGGCAGTGCGTTGAACGCCGGACGATTATCGCGCTGCAGCAGTTCCCAATGCCCGAACGAAAACGGCGTGACGTGGAGCAGATCGCATACGTGCGCGGCGAGCCGCGCCAGGATGTCGGGAACGGCGATGCGCAGCGCGGGCCGCGCGGTGCGCAGAGCGCGCATCGCCGCGAGATGTTCGGCCAAGGTGCGCGCATGCAGGCCGCCGAGATCGTGTTCGCGCACGCCGCCGTGGCGGCTGCCGTCGCCGAGCGCCAGGGTCGCGAGCGCTTCGCCCAGGTCGCGCACGTCCAACACCGCGATTTGACCGCCCGCGGCGCGCGGCATCGGGTGGACGGGCCACGCCGCGACGCGCCGTATCCAACGCGCGCCGAACCCGCCTTCGCCGTCGAGCAGCGAGGGGCGGACGATGTGCCAGTCGGCGTCGCTGGCGCGCAGGGCCGCTTCGCCGGCGCGCTTGGAGGTCAGAAACCGGCTGCGCGCCGGGCTTTCCAAGCCGAGCGCCGAGACGTGGATCAAACGCAGGCCGCGCGCCGCGCAGGCGGCGGCGAGCGCCGCGGGGGCGCGATGGTGGACGCGGTCGTAGGTCTCGCGGCCGCGCTGGCGCAGGATGCCCACGCAATTGACCACCGCCGTGACGCCCTCCAAGACCGGCGCCCACGCCTCCGGCGCGCACAAGCGTTCGAAATGGGTCTCGCGATACGCTTCGGCGGCGTCGGCGTCCGAGCCGGCGTGCGCCGCCCCGCGACGGCGGCCGGGATGCCGCGTGCCGACGATCGCCCGAACGCCGCGTTCGCGCAGCGCTCTTACCGCATGACGGCCGATGAAACCGCCGCCGCCCAACACCAAGATCGTCCCGCCCTGCGCGTTCATGCACGTACCCCTGTACGGCTGTCAGTAATTTCTGTCTTGACAGAAATATATGACGAAACTAGCCTGAACGCAATCGCCGTTCGCCGCCCGCCGATCGCGCAGCACGCACCGCACCGGAAATCGCCATGTCCGACCCGAACCCCGCACCGAGCCCCGCCCCCACGCCCGCCGACGCCCTCACCCCCGTCGCCCGCCGCTTCGTGCTGCACTGGGGCGAGATGGGCTCGCGCTGGGGCGTGAACCGCACCGTGGCGCAGATCCACGCGCTGCTGTTCGTCGCCGGACGGCCGATGCACGCCGAGGAGATCAGCGAGACCCTGGCGGTGGCGCGTTCCAACGTGAGCACCAGCCTGCGCGAACTGATGAATCTCAACCTAGTGAAGTTGGTGCATTCGCTGGGCGACCGCCGCGATCATTTCGAAACGTCGAAAGACGTGTGGGCGCTCTTCCGCACCGTGGTGCGCGAGCGCAAAGCGCGCGAGTTCGACCCGACCGTCGCGATGCTGAAAGATCTGGTGGCCGACGCCGACTTCGCCAACGAATCGGCCGATGTGCGCGCGCGCGTACAGGACACGCTGACGCTGATGAACGCGCTATCCGGTTGGGGCGAGGAAATGCTGCGTCTGGAACCGGCGACGCTGATGAAGTTGATGAAGCTGGGCGGCAAAATTCAGAAATTGCTGCGGGAGTGACGACGAGGCGCGACGTGGAGGCTCGAACATTCGATAGGAGTCGCCGCAACCGCATCGACGGGAGACGGCTTCGTACGTTGGCCGCCGGACTCGACTGATCGTATCAGGCCACGCATGCCGGTCGCGGCTTGCGCCGCGCCGACCGCGGCGGAGGCGTCGCAACGCGAATCGCGAGCGAAGCCATCGCGCGACTCGATCGCCGCACGTCGGTCGAAACGAAAAAGGCCCGGAATTCCGGGCCTTTTCGTGCCGCATCGCGCCGATGCGGGAACGTTCGCGTGGGTCCGCGTCGACCTCAGCGCTGCGCCACCGACTGCTGGCGTTCTTCGCGCTGCTGGGTGCGCACGTTGTTGGCGACCTGTTCGACTTGCTCGCTGCTTTCCTTGATCGGCTGACGCACCGCTTGCTGGGTGGCGAGGCCGTCGGTGGCGCGGTTGAGTTCGAATTTGTCGCCCATCGCGCTGAACTGCACCGCGCGCGCCATCGAGCCGTCGCGGTTGAAATCGACGCGATCGACGTTGGTGATGCGCTCGCGCACCGCTTCCACGGTCAAGGCGGCGGCCAAGTTGCGGCTGTGCTCGCCGTGCGGAATCTTGCGGCCGTCCTCGGCCTCGTACACTTTCTCCAGCATCTTTTTGTACAGCGGGTTGTTCGGGTTGTCCGGATGCGTGACCAATTCGCGCCCGGCCTCTTCGGCGGCGGCGCGGGTCTTCGGCCCGATCACGCCGAGCTGCTCGATGCCGTGATCGCGCTGGAATTGCTTGGCCGCGAACTCGGTGTTGGGGCCGAACTTCTCGTCCACCTGCAGCGGTTTGCCGTCGGCGCCGCGATAGCCCAGGTCGGCGAGGATGCGCTGGTAGTGGCCGACTTCCGGCCCGCTTTCGCCGCGACGCAGCACGCCGTCGTTCATCGCTTCGCTGCGCGGCGCGTTCGGCTGTTGGGTCTGCGGCGGCGCGGCTTCGCGCGGCTCGTTCGCGGGGCGGTCGCTCGGAGGCGCCACGTTCGCGGTCGGACGATCGGCGGGGGCGTCCTGCCGCGCCGGCGGCGCGGTCGGCGTGTCCTGACGCGGGGCTTGCGCGCCCGGCTGCTCGACCGGCGGCGGCGGAACGGTGTTCTGCGCGGGCGGTTGCGCCGCGCGCGCGTCGGGCTGGGCCGCCGGCGGTTGGGTCTGCGGCGCTTCCTGGCCCTGCCGGCGCTGCGGGTTGTTCCAGAACGCTTCGGGGTCGACCAGATTGTTGTTCGGGTCGCGCACTTGGTAGTGCACGTGCTGCGGATATTGGTTGGGGCCGTTCGGACCGCGGCCGCCCATCGTGCCGATCGGGTCGCCGGCTTCGACCCGGGTGGGCGGGTTGGTGACCTGCACCGAGCGCGAATCCAGATGCAGGATTTCGTGCGTGTTGCCTTGATCGTCGCGGATTTTCACGGTGCCGTACTGGCCGCCGGAGAAAATCACTTCGCCGCTGACCGGCGAACGCACGGTCGGGTGCTGCAGGTTGGCGCCGCTTTGGCCGCCGACGTAGTTGAAGTCGACGCCGCCGTGATTGTCGTCGTGGCCGTTGAGCGTGCGGTGGCCGAAGGGGCTGGTGATATGCGGGTTGGTGCCGTTCTGCGGCGGCATCATCGTGCGCATCGCGTCGTCGAACGACTGCGGACCGTTTTGGCGCGGCGCGGCGGGCTGTTCGGCGGGGTTGGCCGGATTCGCCTGCGGCGCGTTCGCTTGCGGCGCGTTCGGCGACTGCGGATTCGGCTGCTGCGGGTTCGCCTGCGCCTGCGTGCGTTCGCGCGCGGCGGCTTCGATCGCGTGGCGCGTGGTTTCGTCGGCGATGCCGGTCGCCGGCAGATTGTTCGTGGTTTGGAAATTGCGCACCGCGGTTTCGGTTTGCTCGCCGTAGAACCCGGTCGGCGCGATCGTGCGGCCCTGGCCGTCGCGGAATTGCACGCCCAGCGTGGTCAGATTCTGCTGCAGTTCGCGCACCGCGTCGCCGCGTTCGTTGCGCTGCAGTTGGCCGTCGGCGAGCGGGTCGCTGCGGCCCGGCGTCGGCTGCCCAGGCGTTTGACCGGGCGCGGTCTGGCCGGGCTCCGGTTGCGCGCGGCCGGCGACTTGATCGGCGAATCGCTGATACGGCGCGAGCTGCTGGCCCATGCGGTCGTAGGCCTCGCGCACGGTGAGCGTGCGGTCGCCGTCCATGTACAGCGACGGGTTGCGGCGCACGATGTCGTTCGACATCAGCCCGTTGTCGGTGACCAAGGCGTTCGGGTTGTCCTGCAGGGCGCGCAGGAAACGCTCGCCGCCCTGAGTACCGAGGTTGTGCATCGCGTACACATTCGCGTCGGGGTTCGGCCCGGCGATGCCGCGGATGCGGTCCATGTTCTCGCGAGTGAATTCGGCGAGCATCGCCGCCTGCAGGTCGCGGTTATTGCGCAGCTCCGGTGCGTTGGCCTGCGCGCGATCCATCGTCGACGCGCCTTCGATGCCGTACTTCTCGCCGTAGCGATTGACCATCTCCTGCCAGGTGCCGTTGAGGAACTGGCCGTAGCCGTGCGCCGAGGACATCGCCATCGTGCCGTCGAACTGGCGCACCGTGTTGAGGTCGGGATTACGCGAGATCGGGCGCGCATCCGGATTGAAGCCGCGCGATTCGAAGCCGGCGATCTTGACCATCACTTCCGGGTCGATCCCGGCAGCGTTGGCGGCTCGGACGAACCGCTCCCGGGCTTCGTCGAAACGTTCTTGTACGCGGTCGGTCATAGCGGCGAGTCGTCCTATCGAACTCCGGTCGTCGGAGCGGTGCGGCGGGGGTTAGCGGGAGGGTTAACGGGCCTTCGGGGCAGGATAGCGCATCCGCTTCGCGTCGAACGCGACCGTTTCGCGACCGACTTCGCGCTGTTCGCGCACGGTGGCGACGATCAGCGGGTAGTGCGGGGCGTCGGGGTTGGAGGCGTCCACCGTCACCCGATGGGAGACGGTTTGGTCGTCCTCGGCGACATCGCCGAACGTGCCGACCGAGGCGTACTTACCCTGGACCGGCGCGTAGACGCTGAAATCGCTGACCACGACGCCCTGCCAGACGCCGCCGGAGCGCAGGATCCAGCCGTAATCGTCGCGGCCGAGACGGGTCGGCTGGGCGTCGTTGCAGCCGCAGTCGCCTTCCATGCCGAAGGGCTCGGCCTTGGTGGCGGCGCGCACCGTCCAACCGCCCTTGGCGTCCAACGACAGCGCGAACAGGCCGATCAGGCCCGGGTCCAGCCGGCTGTAGCTGTAGCGCCGGGTCTTCGCATCGAAATCCTGGATATTGTGGGCGAGGAACAGCAGTTGCTTGCCCGCGGGAGTTTCCACCGTCGTCGATTTCGCCGGGCGCATGCAGTAATCGAAGCTGTCGTTGCCGTCGTCGTACGTCGTCGGCCAGCAATCGCGCTCGGCGTCGTAACCGTCGCCGTACTGCGCGCGCATCGCATCGCGGACGATCGCGTCGACGTTCGCCGCGCCTTGCGCCGCGGGTTTGGGCGCCTCGCCGGGGAAGGCTTTGCCGAACGCGGGGTCGACGATCTTCACCAGCGTCCAGCACGCATCGCGGCGGAAGGTGTAAAGCAACTGCGCGTCGGTGTCGGGAATTTCCAGCGCTACCACGGCGCGGCCGCCCTCGTTCGCGATTTCGCGGTACTGCAGGCCTTCTTTCCGCTGCTGCGCGCGATTGGGCATCACCGGGAAATGCAGCGTCTCTCGCGCCAGCGGCTCGACCGACTCGGCCGGCTCCGGCTGCGCGTTCATATCGACGAACGCGGTGTCCACGGTGGCCGCGGTGAAGGCTTTCTGCAGCGCCGGGTCTTCGGCGAACGCCGCGACGAAGGCGCTGAGCTGCTGCGACGGACACGCGACGGGCGCCGCCCCGGCATTGGGCGCCTGGGCCGCGCCGTCGGCGGGCGACGCCGTCGCCGGTTTGGAGGTATCGCAAGCGGCGAGCGCGACCGCGAACAGCAGGGTCGAGGCGATGCCGAACGCGCGGCGTGGCGGAGCGATGCGGGAACGGGCGTCGGGAGCGATCATGGCGGCGCTGCGATGTGGGGGGATGCGCACGGCGTCGAACGGCATCGAACGGCCGAAGCGCCCGCATTCTGCCACGCGCTCCCCGATCGTTCCGTGCGGTGGCCCCGCGAAACGCGCTCGGCGCGCGCGCGCTCCTCCCCCCGGCCCCTCATCCGGCGCTGCGCGCCACCTTCTCCCCGCCGGGCGGGGAGAAGGGAGACGTCATGGCTCCTTGCGATGCGATCTGCGGATATCCCCTCTCCCCGTGTAGCGGGGGTGAAGAGGCGCGTTTTCGAGGCATGCCTCGCGCGCCGATGAACGCCCGAGCGCTACGCGCGAGGGCCGGGCGAGGGTGGCCAAAGGCGGGTGAGGGGCGTTTTTCGCGCAGCCTTCGAGGCAGTCGCAGCGCGAATGCGGGGCGGCAGGATGTTTCGCCGGCTGGATCAGTACAAATCGACCGGATCGACGTCCAGCGACCAGCGTACTTTTCGCGCATCGGGCAGTGCGTACAGCGCGGGCAACGCGGCGTCCAGCGTCGCGTGCAGCGGTGGGCGCTGGGCGCAGGACAGCAGCAACTGCGCGCGGTACACGCCCGCGCGGCGCGGCATCGGTGCGGGCATCGGGCCGTGCAGGGCGACGCTGGCCTCGTGCGCGCCGGCGGCGATCAGCGCGGTCTTGGCCGCCTGCAGGAAGGCCATCGGCGTATCGGCTTGGGCGGCTTCGGCGCGCAGCAGGGCCAAGTGCGCGTAGGGCGGGAAGCCCGCGGCCTCGCGTAGGACGAGCTCGTCGTCGGCGAACCCGCGATAGCCGCTGCGGATCAGGGTGAGCAGCAGCGGGTGTTCGGGATGGTGGGTTTGCAGCAAGACCTCGCCCGGGCGGTCGGCGCGGCCGGCGCGGCCGGCGACCTGGATCAGCAATTGCGCCAGCTTCTCCGAGGCGCGGAAATCGGCCGAGAACAGGCCTTCGTCGATGCCGACGACCGCCACCAGCGTCAGCTTCGGCAGATCGTGGCCCTTCGCCAGCATCTGCGTGCCGACCAGAATGCCGGGGCCGTCGCCGAGCGTTTCGAAACGCCGTTGCAGACCGTCCTTGCGCCGCGTGCTGGCGCTGTCGATGCGCAGCACCGGCACATCGGGAAAACGTTCCGCCAGCCGTTCCTCCAAACGCTCGGTGCCGATGCCCTGCGGCTGCAGCGCCAAACTGGCGCAATCGGGACACGCCGCGGGGGCGGGCTGGCGCGCGCCGCAGTGATGGCATTGCAGGCGACGTCCGCCGCCGTGCACGGTCATCGGGCTGGGCCGTTCGGGCGTGCTGCAGCGTCGGCAGTGCGCGCTCCAGCCGCAGTCGTGGCATTGCAGCACCGGGGCGTAGCCGCGGCGGTTCTTGAACACCAGCACCTGCCCGCCCGCCGCCAGCGCGCGTTCGATCGCCGCCAACACATCCGGCGCGAGCCCGGCGTCGAGCGCGCGTTTCCGCACGTCCAGCACCCGCACCGTCGGCGGTTTGGCCTCGCCCGCGCGCTGGCGCAGGCGCAGATGCGCGTAACGGCCGCTGCGGGCGTTGTGCAGGGTCTCCAGCGACGGTGTGGCGCTGCCCAGCAACACCGGTACGTTCAACGCTTTCGCCCGCATCAGCGCGAAATCGCGCGCGTGGTAGCGGATGCCGTCCTGTTGTTTGTAACTGCCGTCGTGTTCTTCGTCGATCGCGATCACGCCCGCGCGCGCCAGCGGCACGAACGCGGCCGAGCGGGTGCCCACGATCACCCGCGCCTCGCCGCGGGCGGCGGCTCCCCAGACCTGCGCGCGCTCGAGATCGCTTAACCCCGAGTGCAGCGCGTGGACCGGCACGCCCAGGCGGGCGCGGAAACGCGCCAGGGTTTGCGGGGTCAAGCCGATTTCCGGCACCAGCACCAGCGCCTGCCGGCCCTGCGCCAACGCGTCGGCGATCGCGCGCAGGTACAGCTCGGTCTTGCCGCTGCCGGTCACGCCTTCGAGCAAGGCCACCGCGAAGCGCGGCGCGCCGTCGGCATCGGCGGCCAGCGCGCGCCAGGCCGCGTAGGCCTCGGCCTGTTCGGGGTTGAGCGCGAGCGCCGGCCCGGGCGGCGGCGCCTGCGTCGGGGCCGCCACCGCGATGCGTTCGACCAACGCGCGACGGATCAGAGCCCGCGCGGCGGCGCGCCAACCGTCGCGCAGGGCGTCGTCGGGATGCAGATCGAGCGTGTCCGCGTCGAGCGCGCCATCGGCCAAGGCGTCGGCCAAGCGCTTCGGCACGCCGCGCAAGCGCGCCCGAGCGGTGGCGCCGGCTTCGGTCAAGCGCCAGGCCCAGTGCTGCACGGGCGCCGGGGACTCGCCGCGACGCAGCGCCGCCGGCAGCGCCGTCGCCAGCGTCTCGCCCAGCGGGGCATGGGTGTAGCGGGCCAGCCAGCGCAGCGAGGCCCGCAATTCGCCGTCCAGAAGAGGCGCAGGGTCCAACCACGCCTCGGCGGCCCGCAGCGGGGCGTCGCTGCGCTCGGGCGGCCCGACCTCGGCGACCACGCCGACCAGGCTGCGCGGCCCGAACGGCACCCGCACCCGGCGGCCGATGTCGGCGGGATGGGGCGCGGCGGGATCGTCCTCGGGCGGCCGGTAATCGAACAGCCGCGGCAACGGCACCGGAAGGGCCACGCGCAGCACGGGGGCGGGGTCGGACGACATAGGCCGGGCAGTCTACTCAGAGCCGGTCGCAACATTTGCGACGCATACTTGCTTGCCATTCCATGAATCGGGCGCAAGTGTCGGATCGCAAACGGATTTCGGGATTATCCACACAACCTGTGGATAACGTTGTGCATGAACCGCCGCGCGGCCGCGTTTCGCCCCGAAATCAGGCGAAAACGCAAAGGATGGCGAAAAAAGCGCCAGCGCTTGCATTTTCAGTCGAATCAATCGCTTAGCCGTGAAACATCCGCGTTTTCGCGGATTAACGCGGAAAACGCCGCGCGCTATTGCAATTTCGTGTCCGCTGTGAACAACGCGCGGCCCGCCGGGAATGCGCGTCGGCCGCGCATCGGAATCGCTGCCCGATTTCGTGATGGCGGTCATGCCGCCCGCCCGGGCCGGAAAGGCATCATGCCGGCCTGTCTTTCGCGCAGACGCTTGGCCGGGATTTCGGCTCCGAGCCGTTTCGCGTCTCGGTCGGGGCCGACGCCTCGTTCCGTAGAGCGAACCGTCCGCGAAACCGCCTTCGCTTCTCTTGTCGTCACGCCGCTTCCGGACGCGCACGCTTCTCGTATCGCCATGAATTCGCCTCTCGCGCAGACGTTGGACTCGGTCACCGGAACGACCACCGCCCTGACCGCCTTCCTGCGCGGCATCGAGCGCCGCGCCGCGGTGTTCGCCGAACTGCAGTGCGGCGAGGCCGCCCACGGCGATCAGGCGCTGCAGGCGATCTTCGCCCAGTTCGTCGCCGAAGCCCGCGGCACCCCGCAGGTGGAATGGCCGCGCCTGTTCTGGGTGACCTTCCTCGAATCCCCGGCGCTGGCCGCCGAGCCCCTGGCGCCGTTCTGGCAGGGCGATTTCGCCCCGCTGGCGCGGCTGGATTTCGCCGCTCGGGCGGTCGTGCTGGCGCGCTTGGTCGCGCAGTTGGAGGACGCCCAGAGCGCTTTGGTGTTCGGGGTGAGCGAGGACAGCTACCGCCAAGCCCTGCAGCGCGCCCTACCGCAGCGCGCCGACGGGTCGCCCGACGGCCCGGCATGGTTGGCGTTGCGCAGCGAAGTGCAGTACGCACTGGAAGAACTCAGCCCCGAACGCTCCGCCGCCGTCGCGCGGATGCGAGCGGCCGTGGTCGCCGACAGCACCCATGCGCCGCCTGTGGTGCCGGAGCGCGAACCGAGCCTGCTCAATCGCCCGATCCCGCTGAACATTCCTTTGAACATCCCGCTGCGCGCGCCGAACTGGCTGAACAAGCTGCGCGGCGGCGGCGGCGCGAACGGCGCCTAGCGCGCGGACGCGGACACGCGTCCGCATGACATCGCATCGAGCGGCCTTCGGGCCGCTTCGTTTTTCGGGGCGCATCGAAATCGCAGAAGACGACCGGCTCCGCGCTCAGACGGCGTCGTTCAACCAATCGCGCGGCGTGAGGTACTCGAACAGCCGCGCCTCGTCGCTGCCGGCCTCCGGCGCATAGCCGTATTCCCAGCGCACCAGCGGCGGCAGGCTCATCAGGATCGATTCGGTGCGTCCGCCGGACTGCAAACCGAACAGCGTGCCGCGGTCGAACACCAGGTTGAATTCGACGTAGCGCCCGCGCCGATACAACTGGAACTGCCGTTCGCGCTCGCCGTAGGGCGTGTCCTTGCGGCGCTCGACGATCGGCAGGTACGCATCGAGAAACCCGTCGCCGACCGCGCGCTGATACGCGAAATCGCGCTCGAAATCCTCGTGCAGGTCGTCGAAGAACAAGCCGCCGACGCCGCGGGTTTCATTGCGGTGTTTGAGGAAGAAATACTCGTCGCACCACTTCTTATGCGCCTCGTAACGCGCGCGGCCGCCGAACGGTTCGCACAGATCGCGCGCGACGCGGTGCCACGCGCGCACGTCCTCGTCGAACGGATAGAACGGCGTCAGATCGAAACCGCCGCCGAACCACCACGCCAAGGTTTCGCCGTCGCGCAGCGCGCGGAAATGGCGCACGTTGGCGTGCGTGGTCGGCACGTAGGGATTGCGCGGATGGAACACCAGCGACACGCCGACCGCGCGCCACGACGCGCCGGCCAATTCCGGCCGCGCCGCGGTGGCCGACGGCGGCAATGTGGTGCCGGAGACATCGGAAAGCCCGATCCCCGCCTGCTCGAACACCGCGCCCTCGCGCAGCACCCGCGTGCGCCCACCGCCGCCCTCCGCGCGCTGCCAGCGATCCTCCGCAAACCGGGCCGCACCGTCCGCGGCTTCGATCCCCGCGCAAATGCGGTCCTGCAGATCGGTCAGATACTCGCGAACGCGAAGGAAATCAGGGTCGGTGGTGTCGGTCATCGAAGCAGGCTCGTTGTAGGGTGGGCCCCTGGCCCACCATCGCGGCCGGGTCGTCATCGTGATGTTCCCGCTCGCATCGAACACCCGGCGAAGCGGTGTCGACGATTGTCCCATCCATCGGCCGGATGGCAATGGCGGGCCAGGGGCCCGCACTACGCGGGCTGGGTAGGTCAGCGGCGAAATCAGTCGCGGAGATCGGCATCGATCGTGTGATGGGTCGCTGGCGGCAACACCTCCGTCGAACCGGCATCGAACTGCTCCACGACCGCATCCCAACCATAGCGAGGCGCCCAATCGAGCGCCGTCATCGCCGCATGCGGACAGTACACGCGGTCGATGCTCGACGGCAGCGACCAGCCGCGCGCCGTAAATGCCGCGACGAGCGCGGGCACCTTCCGAGCGATCGCGGCCGGAGCATCGGCCGCCAGTTCCGCAAGATCGTTCTGCCCGAAGGGCGTCGACCCGGACACGACGAACGTCGCATGCGTAGGGCCCTCGTGGACGACGGCCTTCGCATGGGCATCGGCGACATCGCGCGCATCGATCCCGCGATGCAATCGCAGCACGGCCATCGCGTTCGCGGGTTCGGGGAAGCATCGGGACATTCGCAGGATCCGGACCGAGGGTCCGCCCTGTTCTGCCGCTTCCCGCAACAACGTTTCGGCAGCCAGTTTGGTGCGGTGATAGATGGTCTTCGGCACGGGCGTCAGTTCTTCGTCCACCCATGCCGCGCGACCTGTCGAGATCGACGCGTCGCCATACAGCGCGGTCGTGCTGGTGAAGACGATCCGCGGCACGCCCGTGCGCGCGGCGACATCCAGCAACTTTCGCGTCGCATCGACATTGATGCGTTCGAACTCGGTATCGGCGACGTGGCCGACATGGGGCGCATGCAGGGCCGCGGTATGCACCACCGCATCCACGCCCTCGCAGGCGCGCCTCAGCATCGCGTCGTCGCCGATGTCGGCCAACCATTTCACCGCCGGACCCATCCTGAGGTCCAGGCCTCGCGGATCGTCGCCGCGCGCCTGTAATCGAACCCAGATCGCGCGACCGATCCGCCCCGAGGCGCCGGTGACGAGGAGCGTTCGACGTTTGCCGATCACGCCGGTTGCAATTTCGCGTAGGCGAGCACCAACCATTTGCTGCCGACGTCGTCGAAATTCACCTGCACGCGGGCGTGGGCGCCGCCGCCTTCGATATCGATCACCACGCCGCTGCCGTAGGTGGGGTGGCGAACGTTCTGGCCCAGACGCAGGCTCGGGGCTTCGTCCAGCGACGCGTGGCCCCACTGTTTGCGCGGTTGCGGCGTGAACATCGGGCGCGAGACGTGGATCTTCGGGCGCACCTCGTGCAGCAATGCGGCCGGAATTTCGCGCAGGAAGCGCGAAGGCGTGCCGTACATGTCCTGGCCGTGCAGGCGCCGCGCTTCGGCGTAGCACAGCACGAGTTTCTGCCGCGCGCGGGTGATGCCGACGTACGCGAGGCGGCGTTCCTCTTCCAATCGCCCGGCTTCTTCGGTCGACTTGTTGCTCGGAAAGAGACCGTCCTCCAAGCCGACCAGAAACACCAGCGGGAATTCCAGGCCTTTCGCGCTGTGCAGGGTCATCAACTGCACGCCGTCCTCGCCGGCTTCGGTTTGGCCTTCGCCCGCTTCCAGCGCGGCGTACGCGAGAAACGCGACCAACTCGCTCAGCGCGGCAGTCTCTTCGTCGTCGCCGCGCACGAAGCGCGACGCCACCGACACCAATTCGTCGAGGTTGTCGGTGCGCGAATCGAGCGAGCCTTTCGACTGCAGTTCGTAATGCGCGCGCAGGCCGGAACGCGCCAGCGCATGATCGATTTTGTCCTTCAGCGGCAGGTCGACGCATTCGCGTTCGATCGCGTCGATCAAGGCGTGGAACGCGGCCAACGCGCTGCGCGCGCGAGCCGGTAAGGTATCGCCGGTCGCGATGGCGGCGGCGGCTTTCCACAGCGACGTGCCGTCGGTGCGCGCGCGTCGGCGCACTTCGTCGAGCGTGCGTTCGCCGATGCCGCGCGTCGGCGTGTTCACCGCGCGCTCGTAGGCCGCGTCGTCGTCGCGATTGGCGATCAGGCGCAAATACGCCAGCGTGTCCTTGATTTCGGCGCGCTCGAAAAAGCGCATGCCGCCGTAGACGCGGAACGGAATCTGCTCGCCGAGCAGCGTTTCTTCGAACGCGCGCGATTGCGCGTTGCTGCGGTAGAGAATCGCGGCGTCGCCGTAGCTGCCGCCGTCGCGCACCCACTGTCGGATGCGCTCGACGACGAAACGCGCTTCGTCGATTTCGTTGAACGCCGCGTACAGATCGATCGGCTCGCCCTCGCCGCTGTCGGTCCACAGCCGCTTGCCCAAACGCGACGGGTTATGCGCGATCACCGCATTCGCGGCGTTGAGGATGTTGGCGCTGGAGCGGTAATTCTGTTCGAGCCGAACGGTCGCGGCCCCGGGAAAGTCGCGTAGGAATTTCTGCACGTTCTCCACCTTCGCGCCGCGCCAACCGTAGATCGCCTGATCGTCGTCGCCGACCACGAAGACATGGCCCGTGTCGCTGGCCAGCAGGCGAATGAAGGCGTATTGCAGCGTGTTGGTATCTTGGAACTCGTCGATCAACAACTCGCGGAAGCGATGCCGGTAATGCGCGAGCAGCGGCGGGTGATCGCGCAGCACCTCATGCGCGCGCAGCAGGATTTCGGCGAAATCCACCAGCCCCGCTTGTTCGCAGCGCTCTTGGTACAGCGTGTAGGCGCGCAGCATCACGCTCGACCATTCGTCGATGCCATGCGCGGTGCGTTCGGGCTGGATGTGCTGCGGCCGGCGGCCTTCGTCTTTCTGCGCGTTGATCCACCACGCGATCTGCCGCGGCGGGAACCGCGCCTCGTCCAGTTCGAGCGCCTGCACCACGCGTTTGACCAGGCGCAGTTGATCGTCGCTGTCGAGGATTTGGAAGCCTTCGGGCAACTTCGCATCCTGCCAATGCAGGCGCAGCAGGCGATGCGCGAGGCCATGGAAGGTGCCGATCCACATGCCGCGCGCGCCGTGCGGCAGCAGCGATTCGGCGCGATGGCGCATCTCGCCCGCGGCTTTGTTGGTGAAGGTCACGGCGAAGATCGCGTGCATCGGCACGCCGTGCACTTCGTGCAGCCAGGCGATGCGATGGGTCAGCACGCGGGTCTTGCCGGAACCGGCGCCGGCCAGCACCAACGAGTGGCCCGGTTCGGCGCTGACCGCGTCGCGCTGCGCGGCGTTCAGGCCGTCGAGCAAATGGGAAACATCCATGCGCGCATTCTACGCGATGGGCGCGGCGCACCGATTCGCGCGATCTACTATCCGCCGCTCCAAGCCCATCGCCCCCGTAGAGCGGAGCGCAGCTCCGCTGAACATCTCTTCGGAAACGGATTTAGCGGAGCTGCGCTCCGCTCTACGGGGGTCGCTGCGGCGATACGACCGAAATGCAGCATTCCGCCGTCGTCGCCGCGGCGCGTCGATCCTCGCCGCATCGCCGCCGTAGACTGTCCGCCCCACGATGCGACGGACGCCGCCATGATCGATCTGCACTACTGGCCCACACCCAACGGCCACAAAGTCACGCTGCTATTGGAAGAACTGGTCGAGGCCGGGCAGCCACTGCCTTACACCATCGTGCCGGTGAACATCGGCGCGGGCGAACAGTTCGAACCAGACTTCCTCGCGATCGCGCCGAACAACCGCATGCCGGCGATCGTGGACCACGCCCCGGCCGACGGCGGCGCGCCGCTGAGCGTGTTCGAATCCGGCGCGATCTTGCAGTACCTCGCGGAGAAAACCGGGCGCTTTCTGCCTGCCGACCTGCGCGGCCGCACCGCGACGTTGGAGTGGCTGTACTGGCAGATGGCGGGTCTGGGGCCGATGACCGGGCAGTACGGGCATTTCAACGTGTACGCGCCGGAGAAAATTCCGTACGCGATCGATCGCTACACCCGCGAAGCGAACCGCTTGCTCGGTGTGCTCGACAAACGCCTGCAGGGCCGCGCGTTCATCGTCGGCGACGACTACACCATCGCCGATATGGCCTGTTACCCGTGGATCGCGCCCTACACCAGCGCGCCGATCGATTTGGAACCGTATCCCGAGGTGCGCCGTTGGCAGGCCGCGATTCGCGCGCGCCCCGCCACGCAGCGTGCCTATGCGTTGACCAAACAGGTGAACCCGCAGGCCGGACAGCCGCTGACCGACGAACAGCGCAAAGCGCTGTTCGGGCGTTGATCCCCGAACACCTCCCGTAGAGCGGAGCGGGGCGGACATCGGGCGGGCGTTGCGGCTAAGCTGCGGGCCTGCCGCACTCCGGGTTTCCTCATGCGCCTGTCCGCCTACCTGCTTACCGTCATGCTCGCCACCCCCGCCGCGCTCGCCGCACCGTCCACGCCGCCGCCCGCGCAGGCGCTGACCCTCGAAGCCATCACCGGCGACGCCGCGCTGTCGGGGCCGACCCTGCTGAAACCGCAGATCGCGCCCGACGGCTCGCGCGTGACCTTCTTGCGCGGCAAGGACGGCGATCGCAATCGCTTAGATCTGTGGGCGTTCGACGTGGCCGCCGGGCGCGCGGCGCTCTTGGTGGATTCCACCGACGTGCTGCCGGGCGAAGAAACTTTGAGCGACGAGGAAAAAGCGCGTCGCGAGCGGCAACGTACCGCGGCGCTGTCGGGCATCGTCGATTACCAATGGTCGCCCGACGGCAAAGCGCTGCTGTTCCCGCTGGGCGGCGAACTGTATCTGTACGATTTGGCGAAAACCGGCAAAGAGGCCGTGCGCAAACTCACCTCGGGCAAAGGCTTCGCCACCGACCCGAAAGTCTCGCCGAAAGGCGGTTTCGTCAGTTTCGTGCGCGGCCGCGACCTGTGGGTGGTCGATCTGCGCGACGGCGAAGAAGTGCGACTGACGCAGGACGGCAGCGACACCATCGCGAACGGCGTGGCCGAGTTCGTCGCCGACGAAGAAATGGACCGCCACACCGGCTATTGGTGGGCGCCGGACGATTCCGCCATCGCCTTCGCGCGCATCGACGAAAGCGCGGTGCCGGTGCAGAAACGCTACGAGGTGTATCCCGATCGCACCGATGTGGTGGAACAGCGTTATCCGGCGGCAGGCGATGCGAACGTGAAGATCGCGCTCGGCGTCATCGCCCCGACCCGCGACGCCAAGCCGCGTTGGATCGATCTCGGCCCGAACGCCGACATCTATTTGGCTCGCGTCGATTGGCGCGATGCGAAACGCCTGACTTTCCAGCGCCAATCGCGCGATCAACGGTTACTGGAATTGATCGAAGTCGAACTCGCCAGCGGCAAACAGCACACACTGATCGCCGAAACCGCGAAGACCTGGGTGCCGCTGCACCGCAATCTGCGCTTTCTGAAAGACGGCCGTTTTCTGTGGAGCAGCGAGCGCAGCGGCTTCGAGCATCTGTATCTCGCCAGCGCCGACGGCAGAAAACTCACTCAACTGACGCGCGGCGATTGGCCGGTGGATGCGTTATTGGCGGTCGACGAAGCGAACGGCCTCGTGTACTTCAGCGCCGGGCGCACCGCCGACGGCAAAGCCGACGCCCGGCAATCGCAGTTGCACGTCGTGCCGTTGGCCGGCGGCAAGATCCGCACGCTGTCGAGCGAACGCGGCATGCACAGCGCCAGTTTCGCGAAGAATGCGAGCGTGTACGTCGACACGTGGTCGAACGCCGGCACGCCACCGCAAATCGCGCTGCATCGCGCCGACGGCAGTCGCATCGCAACGTTGATCGACAACGACCCGGCGAAGCCCGAACATCCGTACGCGCGCTATCGCGACGCGCATCGCGCCATCGAATTCGGCACGCTGACCGCCGCGGACGGCAAAACGCCGCTGCATTACGGCGTGCTCAAACCGACGGATTTCGACCCGGCGAAGCAATACCCGGTCGTCGTCTACGTCTACGGCGGCCCCGCCGCGCAAACCGTCACCGACAGTTGGCCCGGTCGCGGCGATCACTTCTTCAACCAATACCTCGCGCAGCAGGGCTACGTGGTGTTCACGCTGGACAACCGCGGCACCCCGCGACGCGGCGCGGCGTTCGGCGGCGCGCTGTACGGTAAGCAAGGCACGGTGGAAGTGGACGATCAGCGCAAAGGCGTGGAATGGCTGCGCGCGCAGCCGTGGGTGGACGGCGAACGCATCGGCGTTTACGGCTGGTCCAACGGCGGCTACATGACGTTGATGCTGCTCGGCAAAGCGCCGAGCGACTACGCCTGCGGCGCGGCCGGCGCGCCGGTCACCGACTGGGCGCTGTACGACACGCACTACACCGAGCGCTATATGAATCTGCCGAAAGCGAACCCGGACGGTTATCGCGAGGCCAGCGTCTTCACCCATGTCGACGGCATTCGTCCGAACGCATTGCTGCTGATTCACGGCATGGCCGACGATAACGTGCTCTTCGGCAACAGCACCAAATTGATGAGCGAGCTGCAGAAGCGCGCGACATCGTTCGAGCTGATGACCTATCCCGGCGCCAAACACGGCTTGCGCGGCAAGGATGCGTTGCACCGCTATCGCACCACCGAAGCCTTCTTCGCGCGGTGCCTGAAACGATGAACGCCGCGCCGCCGCTGCCGCCAGCGCCGCGAAAGGGCTGGTGGAATCGTCACTGGAAATGGGCGGTGCCCGTACTCGGCGTCTTCGCGCTGACCGTGTCGGTCGGCGTGATCTTACTCTTCGTTTCGGGCATTTTCGGCTTGATGAAATCGTCCGATGTTTACCAAACCGCGCTGCGCCGCGCGCGATCTTCGCCCGACGCGATCGCCGCATTCGGCACCCCGATCGAACCGAGCTGGTGGCTGACGGGCGAGATGAAAACCTCCGACACCACCGGCCACGCCGCGGTCCGATTCGGGCTCTCCGGCCCGAAAGGCGAAGGCGATCTTTCCCTCGTCGCCGACCAACGCGACGGCGCGTGGACGTTCTCCACGCTGGCCATCGACACCGACGCGGGCGAGCGCATCGATCTGCTCACGGACGAAGAACGCGCCGCCGCCACGGCGACGTTCGAGGCGCCTTGAGATGCGCGCGAGTGATCGCACGCATCCGACTCAATGCTCGATCCGCACGCGCTCCGCCGCGGTCCGCGCGCGCGTCGCGGTGCCGTACATCAGCTCTGCGACCGCGGGCGCCGCGAGGTAATCCCCGGCATTGCCGACGCGCGCGAAGTAATGCACTTCGTGGCGTCCGGGCGGCAGATATTCGGCGTAGAACTTCGGCGCTTTCGGATCGAGTCGACGGGTTTCGAACCACCACGCACCGAGGTCGGAGACGCTGAGCAGGTCGAGGCCGGCGACGCCGCTGAGCGCGAGATCGGTCGGTCGCAAACCGCCGGGCACCGCGTCGGTGATCGCGACGAAATAGCGTTCGGCGGCGTTATCCAGGACCAGGGTGATACGCACCCAATCGCCGTCGCGCACGCGCTGCGACGCCAACGGCGACCAACGCCCGTCGCGCAACACGGCATAACGGCGCTGCAGCGCGAAGCCGATGGCGGTGCTGCTGGCGACCCGCGCATCCTCGCGGTAGCGATATTCGGCGATGTAACTGGCCGGCGCGTCGCCGCTCACCTCCGGGTCGAGCGTGAGCGAACGTTTCGCCTCGCGTGGGGCGACCGGCGTTTCCCAGGTTTGCGCATCGCCGTTCGCCGGCAATGCCAAACGCGTTCGCGCATCGCCGCGCGCGATGTCCAATCGAGCGGTTTGCGACGGCCGCGCCGCGCCCAATTCGCGAATCGCCATCAAACACGAGGCGCCGGTTTGGGTATCGACATCGGCGTAACCACCCGCGTACAGATCGCTCAAGCCAGCGATCAACGCGCGTCGCGTCGCCGTGTCGCCCAATTCGGGATGCTTCAGCAGCACATCGATCAATTCGCATTGTTCGCGCAATTCCGAACTCATCCAGCGATCGTTGCGGGCGCCCGCGCGCAGCACGCGCGCCTCGCCGCGTCGCTTGGTCGCGTCCAACACGCGAGACGCGGCGTCGCGGGCGGCGGCATGCCCGCCGTTGCTCATCGCGCGGATCGTCGCGATCTTCGCGGGTAGCTGCAATGCATCGAAACTCTGCCAAAGCGGGTCGATGTGCTCGCGCTTCGGCGCATCCAGACTCGCCAGCGCCAGCGCGTTGCGGGTCGCGGCATCGGGCGCGTCCTCGTCGTCCGACAACGACGATCGCAAGTACGACTGCGCGCTTTCCAACGCATCCTCCAGCGCCGTCTCCGATCCGTTCTGCGCTGCGGTATGGCCCAGACGGCGCAGCAACGCCAATCCGCGCACGCTGTAGGCCGTCAACGGGACATACGTGCCCTTGTCGTCGTCGACCGAAGCGCTGTCGGCGAAGTAGCGGAAGCTGCCGTCTTCGCCCTGGAACACCGGCACGTTTTCGACGGCTTCCCGAATCGCTGCGCGCGCATCGGGAAAACGCGCGTCGTCGCCGCGTTCCAGCGCGATCGCCGCCGCGACGGCGCGGCTGAGGATCTGCTCCCAGCAGCGATGCGGGTAGCGATACAGATCGTCGATCCATTCGAGCGCCATCGCATCCGCGCCCGGCAACAGCGAGACGCGCACGCGCAGATCGCGCACCGTCGCGGGAAACGCGGGCGCGTCCAGACGCAGCGTCGATGCGCCGAGCCAGCCGGCCTGCACCTTCGATGCCTCGATCGTCGGGCTAGCCAATTCGATCGGCTGCGCCGTCGCATCGGTCGCGCTGCCGAAACGCGCGGCCACGATCGCCGTCAACGGTTTCGGCGCAGCGTCGGCATTGGGGGCGATCGTCAAATCGAACGCCGCCTGACCGCGCGCCGCCAACGGAAGCCGCACGATGCTTTCAGCGTTGAGTGCTTCGACACGCAGCGTCGCATCGGCTTCGATCGGCGTATCGCCGGTCTGACGCACGTTGGCGGTCAATACGGCGCGATCGCCCGGGTACACGCGCGCGGGTGCCTGCAGCCGCGCTTCCAGCGGCAAACCGACGTCCAACGTCGCCTCGGTTTTCTCGAAGCCCTCGTCGCCGGTCGCGCTCCAAGCCACCGCGCGCCAACGCGTCAGATTATCCGGCGCCACGAAGGTCAATTCCTGCGTTTCGCCGGGGGCCAGGCGGATCTCGGGCCGCCAAAGCGCGGTGTCGGCGAAATCGGCGCGAACGCGTGCGCCGAACAACGCGCGCGCTTCGGATGCGCGCGCGGCGCGCCCGGAGCGTTCGATGCGGAATTCCGGTTTGCCGATCGCCGCGGCATCGCCTTCGCTAAGTTCGGCCGACCGGACGATGCGGGATCCGGTCACGATCACGCGATCCAACTCCTGTTCGGCGCTTCCCGCAAGCGCGGTTTCGAACCGATCGCGCGAACCCCAACCCACGTTCGCCAGCGCGCCACCGTCGGCCGCACTGATCTCGAACAGCAGATCGCCGACGGCCGAACCTCCGAGCGTTTCCAACGTATTGCGTTCCAGAATCAGGACCGGTTGTGATGGCTCTTCGGCGTTCGGTGCGGAGCCGGCGTTTTCGGACAGGCTCGCCTGCCATGCCGGGCCGTTCCAGCCGTCGAAACCGATCGCGCCGATGCGCGACCGCCATGACGATTCGCGCCAGCCTAACCAATTCGGACCCTGCGGGTCGAATGTGTCCCAACGCGCGCCGGCCAGCGCACGCAAGGCATCGTCGAGCACCGATAACGTCGCCGTCATCGGGCGATCGCCGCGATTGCGCACGCGAATTCGCACGGTTTGCCCGGGCGTTGCGTTCTGCGCGTCGAATTCCAGGGCAAGCGCCGCTGTCGGAGCCGGTCGCGGGACATCCACATCCAGATTCGCGTTTGCTGTTCGCGGCGGCTCGCGCACGCCCTCGGCATCGGCTCGGTACGACGTGCGTTCGCGTACCAAGGCATGCAATTGGACGCGATTGCGGCCCTCGGCGAACGTCGGCAGCGATAGTTCGGTTTCGACGCGATCGATCGGCACTACGCGCGTGCCGAGAATACGGCCGCCTGCGCTGAACACCAACAGCGCATCCGCATGCGGATACGGCTGACGCAACAACACGCGTGCAGGCGCGGTCGTGTTCGCCGGCGCCTCGATCAATATCAGTTTCGTCTCGATCGACGGCGCAGCCGTCGGGCCATCGCTCGCATTCCACACGTAGCGCTCGGCTGTCGTCGGTGCGGCATCGCCGCTGCGCGCCGTGAAACGATAGACGCCGGTGCGGGTGCGCGGCACGTCGCAGGGCGTTTCGATGTCGGCGACGAGCGTGCAGGTCGCGACCCGTTCCGTCGCTGCTGCTGCGGCGTTCGGCGCGTAATCGACCGCGAGTTCGACGGTCGCACCCGCCTGCATTTGGCCCCCCGCATCGATCACCACGCTGCGAAAGCGCAAGGGCACGCGCGCATCGAACCATCGCGGCGCGATGCGCAGGCCGACGTAACGCTCGAAACGCGCGTAGCGGGCGATAACGGGGCGGCTGACGGCGGCTTCGCGGCCGTCCAGCCCCGCTTCGACCGTCATTTCGAGGCGGCCGAACGCGGGCGGCGACGTTTTCGCATCGAAGATCAGCGGCAAGGCGATGCGCGCTTTACCGTTGGCATCCAGCGTGGGTAGCATCTGTTCGCGATACGGCACGAACGTCGGGGAATCCGAGTCGTCGTCGCTATCCGCGCTTCCGAATGCGTAGTCCGCATATTGCGGATAGAGCGCTGCGGGCGATTCGGCGAACGCTTGGGTCGAGATGCTCTGCACGCCCACGCCGGATGCGCCGCCGCCGGACCAATAGCCGGCTTCGATATCGACCCGGAACAGATCGTCGGCGCGCAATAGGGGCGCTGCCGTCGTCGCCTCCAACCACAGATCCTGCGCGCGAAACGTGCCGACGAAGATGCACGCGCCGCCGCCTGCTTCTTCATCGAGGGACGCCGCGCGAACGCAGTAGTCGCCGTCGACGAGATGCGCGGGTAGCGCGATCTCGCCCGCGAACGCGCCCGCTTCGTCCAGCGCGACGCTCCATGTCAGAAGCTCGCGTTCGTCGTAGCTCGACGAGAGCACCAGATCGAGCGACTTGGCGTTCCCGATGCGCAGGCGACCCCCGCCGGATTCGCGCAGCCAGCCGCGGTAACGCAAGGTATCGCCCGCCCGATACAGCGGCCGGTCCGCAACCACGAATATCCGCGCTGCGCGCAAGGACTGACCCAGCGAAACGTTCCAATCGTCAAAACGCCCCAGCGACAGCGTGGCGTGCCGCGTGCCGGCGCTCGCGCGCAATACCCACATCGGCATCGGCCGGTCCTTAATCGGACGGCCGTTGGTGTGCCGGTCGTCGATAGCCGTGGGCGCAACGAACTCCTGCGGCAAGGTCAGCCGCGCCAGCCCGTCCGCATCCGTCGCGGCGCGCGCGATTTCGCGTTCGCCGCCGTCTTCTTCGAGAAGATGCAACGACACCTCGGTCCGAGCGAGCGGACGGGCGCTGTCCCAATCGAGCGCCCAAGCGACGAGGCCATCGGTTCCGACCTGCGCGCTCAAGTCGAATTGCGGGGCCGCGATGTCGAGAGGACTCCCCGCTTTCGGCGCCCAACGCACCCAACCGCCTTCCTCAAGCGCTTGCTGCGTGCCCTGCGAACCGAACATCACGGCGCGCCCTCGCGAATCCGGCGTTTTCAGACGTTCGCGTACAGCGCTTACGCCGAATCCGCGCACTTCCACCTCGCTCGAACCCGCATTCACCGCTTGTACCGAAGCACTGCGCGTATCCGTGAGCAGCATGCGCGCCGCCTTCGCGCGCAGCGAGGGCCGCGGCGCACCGTTTCGGATCGCGATGCGGATCGGTTGCAGCGACCGGCCGGACGCGTCGCGCAATGTCTCGTCGAGGTCGATGCGCACCTCCGACAACACCTGCGCCGCGCGCAGTTCGATCGTTTCGCCTTGTTCGACGACCGTGGGGCGCGCATGGCTCCATCGCTCGTAGCCGGCTCGCCATTCGAGCATGCGCACGCCTGCGGGGAGTTTCGCGAGCAGGGCTTCGCGGCCGACCCGTTCCATCGACGAGGAAAAATGCAAATGCAAGGCTTCGCCCGGAACGCAGCTCAATGCGATGCCGTCCTCGATGTTCCAGTCTTCGACGCGGCCTTTCTCTGCAACGCAATCCGCACCGACGACGCGGAACGGCTCGGCATAACGAAATGCGACGATCTTCTCGTCCTTCTCCGAGCGCAACGGGCCGGCCGTAGAGGCGAGTCCTTTCCGAGCCCATAGTTCGAGTTTCGCGTCGGCGGAAAGACCGGCGGGCAAGGCCAACGCGAAACGCGGACCATCGGCCTCGGTCTGGTTTTCGTTGTTCGGGAGCAGCGACAACGGCAGATCGCGCCAGACGCGGTCGCCGTCGCGCAACTCCAGAGTGCCCCGCGCTTCTTCGAGGTCGATCGGCCCATTGGCGTTCAAGACGATGGCAGGCACCCCCGATCTCCACGCGCTCAAATCGGCCGAAAAACCGGGGCGCCCGGTTTCGTCGACGAGTCGTACCGCGCCGAGCGGCTTGCCGGTTACCGTGTACAGGCCGGGATCGATGCGCAAAACCACTTCCGTGGCGAACGGCAGCGGTTCGCTGGATTCGATCGAACACTCCAGCGCGGTATCGTCTTCCCAATGGCACGACAATGGCCGCGCCGGTTGGATCGAAATCGACGGCACGACTTGGTTGTCGAGAACCCGCATCGGCTCCGGGAATGTGATGTAGAACGTATCCTCGTCGAATAAAAGCTCGATCGGCTCCGATGCTTTCGCGACGCCGCCAAAAGCGAACGCCCCGATGAGCGATGCCAAGACAATGCGCGACCATCGCGACATGACGTTCTCCCGAAGCGTTCGTTGCGGGCATCGTGCCGGATCAGCGCCGATGTTCCAACCGGCCGATGTCGACAACGTGCTACGTCACCTTCCCCAACATCCGCCGATGGCCGATGCGGCGCGCCCAGCGGGTGCCGATATCGATCCAGCAAACGTAGGCGGCTTCGCCGGCGAGGCGATACAGCGTGCGCGGGGTCCAGCGCAGTGCGGGTTCGGCGGCGCACAGTTCGGCGCGCATGCCCAATTGCCGCGCGAACAGCGCACAGCGGGCGAGGTGGTAGCGATTGCTCAACAACGTCACCGGTTCGTCGGCGGCGCGATCGGCGAGCAGGCCGCGGGCGTTGCGCAGATTCTGCAGCGTGTCGCGCGAGCGTTGTTCCAAACGCAGCGGCGCATCGTCGGCGACGCCGCGTTCGAGCAAGGCGGCATGCGCGACTTGCGCTTCGCTGGGGTGGCCGTCGGCGCCGCCGCCGAGCAAGACGATCACCTGCGGCGGGCGTTCGCGCCACAGTTGCGCAGCGCGTTCCAGGCGCGCGTCGAAATCGGCGTCGATGCGGCCTTGCGGCGCGTGTTTGCCGAACAGCAGCAAGCAGCGGCCGTCGTCGGGCGCGCAGGGCGCACGGCGGGCGATGCGCACCACATGCACGAAATAGCCGACGTAAACCAACCCCGCGGACAGCACGCAGGCGCCGCCGGCGACGAGACCGGCGTGCAGCACGTCGGGGTCGAAGAACAAACGCAGGCGGTGATCCAGGCGGCTCAAGCGCGGCTCTGACGGGGACGGACGCGCCGGGACGCGCGGCCCCGGCGAGGCGGGATCATACTCCGGCCTCGGCATCCGTTCAGGCGACGCGGGGCACGGAGGCGTCACTCAGGCGGGGGCCGGTATACTTCCGCGTTATCTCGAAACCGAGCCTCCCGTTGTCCGCAGTGCCATACCGTTCCCCACAGGCGACGCCTCTCGCGATCACCGCCTACACCGCCACCACCGCTCTCGGCCACGGCCGCGATGCGCAGTACGCGGCCTTGCGCGCGCGCCGCAGCGGCCTGCGCCGCAACGATTTCGGCGAAGGCGCGGTCGCGGCGGCGGCGTTGGACACATGGATTGGCCGGGTCGACGGCGTCGAAGACGTGCGCTTGCCCGATGCGCTGGCCGAACTCGATTGCCGCAACAATCGGCTGGCGTGGTTGGCGCTGCAGCAAGACGGCGCGTTCGATGCCGCGCAAGCGCTGGGCGCGCGCTACGGCGCCGAGCGCGTGGCGATCGTCGTCGGCACCTCCACCTCCAGCATCGGC
>SSGH01000040.1 GCA_008015835.1 Lysobacter sp. | reverse complement strand
TGCCACGGCCTGCCGATCGAGCACCAGATCGAGAAGACGCACGGCAAGCACCTGGCCGCCGAAAAGGCACGCGAGTTGTGCCGCGCCTTTGCCGCGGAACAGGTGGAGCGGCAGAAGAAGGACTTCATCCGCCTCGGCGTGCTCGGCGACTGGGACGACCCCTACCTGACGATGGCGTTCCGCAATGAAGCCGACGAGATTCGCGCGGTGGGCGAGCTGTATCGTCGCGGATACCTGTTCAAGGGGCTGAAGCCGGTGAACTGGTGTTTCGACTGCGGCTCGGCGCTGGCCGAAGCGGAAGTGGAATACCAGGACAAAGCCAGCCCGGCCATCGACGTGGGCTTTGTCTGCGCCGAACCCGAGAAGCTCGCCGCCGCCTTCGGTCTCGCCGCCCTGCCGGCGGGCAAGGACGCCTACGCGGTGATCTGGACCACCACCCCCTGGACCATCCCCGCCAACCAGGCGCTCAACGTCCATCCCGAACACGACTACGCGCTGGTCGACACCCCGCGCGGCCTGCTCGTGCTGATGACCGAACTCGCCGAAGCCAGCCTCAAGCGTTTCGGCCTCGAAGGCACGATCGTCGCCCGCACCAACGGCGCCAAGCTCGAGCGCATCGCATTCCGCCACCCGTTCTACGACCGCGTCTCGCCCGTCTTCGTGGCCGACTACGTGGGCCTCGACGCCGGCACCGGCATCGTGCATTCGGCCCCGGCCTACGGTCTGGAAGACTTCAATTCCTGCAAAGCCAACGGCTTCACCAACGACGACATCCTCAGCCCGGTACAAAGCAACGGCGTCTATTCCGAATCGCTGCCCTTCTTCGGTGGCCTGCACATCTGGAAGGCCAACCCGGTCATCGTCGACAAGCTCCAGGAAGTCGGCGCGCTGTTCTCCCACGAAAAGATCAGCCACAGCTACATGCACTGCTGGCGCCACAAAACGCCGCTGATCTACCGCGCCACCGCCCAGTGGTTCGTCGGCATGGACATCAAGCCCGACGGCGGCCCCAGCCTGCGCGAACTCGCCATCAAAGGCGTCGAAGCCACCGAGTTTTTCCCGTCCTGGGGTCAGGCCCGCCTCCACGCCATGATCGCCAACCGGCCCGACTGGTGCATCTCGCGCCAGCGCAACTGGGGTGTGCCGATCCCCTTCTTCCTGCACAAGGAAACCGGCGAACTGCATCCGCGCACGGTCGAACTGATGGAAGACGTGGCCCAGCGCATCGAACGGGAAGGCATTGCTGCCTGGTTCAAGCTCGACCCGGCCGAACTGCTCGGCGCCGAAGCTGCCCAGTACGACAAGATCAACGACACCCTCGACGTGTGGTTCGATTCCGGCACCACCCACTGGCACGTGCTGCGCGGCTCCCACAACGACGGTCACGCCCACGGCCCGCGCGCCGACCTCTACCTCGAAGGCTCCGACCAGCACCGCGGCTGGTTCCACTCCTCGCTCCTCACCGGCTGCGCCATCGACGGCCACCCGCCCTACAAAGCCCTGCTGACCCACGGCTTCACGGTCGACCAGCAAGGCCGCAAGATGAGCAAGTCCCTGGGCAACACCATCCTGCCCCAGGAAGTCACCGAAAAAATGGGCGCCGAAATCCTCCGCCTGTGGGTCGCCTCCACCGACTATTCGGGCGAACTCGCCATGTCCAAGGAGATTCTCGACCGGGTGGTCGAATCCTACCGGCGGATCCGCAACACCCTCCGCTTCCTGCTCGCCAACACCGCCGACTTCAACCCGACGGCCGACATGCTGCCGGTGGATGAGTGGCTGGAGATCGACCGCTACGCGCTGGCCCTGACCCGCAAGCTGCAGACCCAGGCCGAAGCCGACTACAGCCGCTTCGAGTTCCATCGCGTCGTCCAGGCGCTGCAGAACTTCGCCTCCGAAGACCTCGGCGCGGTGTATCTCGACATTCTCAAGGATCGCCTCTACACCACGCAGGCCCATTCCGCCGCCCGCCGCTCGGCCCAGAGCGCCCTGTGGCACATCCTGCAATCGGTCGTGAAGCTGATGGCGCCGATCCTTTCCTTCACCGCCGAGGAAATCTGGCAACTGCTCAGCCAAGACGCCGACGACAGCGTGATGCTTCAGCTCTTCCACGCCCTGCCCGCCCAGGCCGGCGAAGAAGGGCTGCTCGCCCGCTGGACGGCGATTCGCGCGATCCGCGCCAACGTGCAGAAGGAAATCGAAGCCGTGCGCGCCGCCGGCCAGGTCGGCTCGTCCCTGCAGGCGGAAGTCGAAATTCGCGCCGCCGGCGACAGTCACGCGCTTCTCGCCAGCCTCGCCGACGACCTGCGCTTCGTGCTGATCTGCTCGAAAACGACGCTGATCGACGTGGCAGCCGAAAACGACAAAGCCATCGTCATCACCCCGTCCACGCACAAAAAATGCGAGCGCTGCTGGCATTACCGCGACGACGTCGGCCACGATGCCGCCCATCCGGAACTTTGCGGCCGCTGCACGTCCAACCTGCACGGCGCCGGCGAAGCCCGCTCGGCGGCCTGAGCGCCCTTCACCCACAGGAGCCCGCCTTGAAACTACGCTTCGGCAACTGGATCGGCCTGTCGGCCATCGTCGTGCTGGCGGACCAATGGACCAAGCACCTCGTCCGCGGCGCCCTGCGCAACGGCGAAGTGATCCGCGTCACCGACTTCTTCGATCTGGTCCTGGCCTTCAACCCCGGCGCCGCCTTCAGTTTTCTGGCCGACCAGGCCGGCTGGCAGCGCTGGTTTTTCGTGGCACTGGCAGCCGGCATCTGCGGCTGGCTCCTGCGCCTTCTGGCCCGTCACCAGCATGAACGCCTGCAACCGCTGGCCTTCTCGCTGATCATCGGCGGCGCGGTCGGCAACGTCATCGACCGCTTCGTCTTCGGCGCGGTGGTCGACTTCCTGTATTTCCACGTTGGCAGCTACGGCTGGCCTGCTTTCAATGTGGCGGACTCCGCCATCACCGTGGGCGTCGTGCTCATGATCCTCGCGCAACTGCGCGAACACCGTCACGCCCCCGTTCAAGAGAAACTCTCATGACCCAGATCGTCCAGCCCGACAGCCTTCTCACCCTCCACTACCGCATCACCCTCGACAGCGGTCAGCCACTCATCAGCACCTTCGAATCCCAGCCTGCCACGCTCCAGCTCGGCCGCGGCGACATCGCCCCCACGCTGGAGCGCTGCCTCGCCGGCATCACCGTCGGCGAGCGTCACAACTTCCTGCTCGAACCGGAAAACGCCTTCGGCGCCCACCGCGACGATCTGGTCGAAAAAGTCCGCCTCGAAGACTTCCCCGAAGGCACCGCGGTCGAGCCGATGGTCATCATGGAATTCACCGCACCGGACGGCACCCGCTACCCCGGCCTGATCCGCGAAGTGCTCGACACCCACGCGGTCATCGACTTCAACCACCCCCTGGCCGGCAAGTCGATCCGTTTCGAAGTCGAAGTGATCGGCATCAACTAAGCCCTGCAGCACGAGGAATCAAATGGAAGTCCTGCTCGCCAACCCCCGCGGTTTCTGCGCCGGCGTCGAACGCGCCATCGAGATCGTCGAACGTGCCCTGGCCCAGTTCGGCGCACCCATCTACGTGCGCCACGAAGTCGTGCATAACCGCTTCGTGGTCGACGGCCTGCGCGCCAAGGGCGCCGTCTTCATCGAAGACATCTCCGACGTGCCGGCCGGCAACACCGTCATCTTCAGCGCCCACGGCGTACCCCAGTCGGTGCGCACCGAAGCCGAGGCCCGCGGCCTGCGCGTCTTCGACGCCACCTGCCCGCTGGTCACCAAAGTGCATCTCGAAGTGGCCCGCATGCGCGAGCAGGGCCGCGAACTGATCATGATCGGTCACAAGGGCCACCCGGAAGTCGAAGGCACCATGGGCCAGATCAAGGACGGTATCTATCTTGTCGAAAACGCCGCCGACGTGCCCAATCTGCAGGTCGCCAACCCCGACATGCTCGCCTACGTCACCCAGACAACGCTCTCGGTGGACGACGCCGGCGCCATCGTCGCAGCGCTGCGCCAGCGCTTCCCGAACATCGTCGGCCCCAAGAAAGACGACATCTGCTACGCCACCCAGAACCGGCAGGACGCGGTCAAGTTCATGGCGCCCCAGTCCGATCTGGTGCTGGTGGTCGGCTCCACCAACAGTTCCAACTCCAACCGCCTGCGCGAAGTGGCCGAACTGCTGAACGTGCCCGCCTACCTCATCGACAACGCCGAAGCCATCGACCCGGCCTGGATTGTCGGCAAGCGGCGCATCGGAGTGACGGCCGGCGCATCCGCGCCCGAAGTACTGGTCGAATCGGTCATCGCCCGTCTCAAGGCGCTGGGTGCCGCCTCGGTGCGCTCGCTCGACGGCGTGCCGGAGCGGATCACCTTCCCGCTGCCCAAGGAACTCCAGACCCCGACCGCCGGAGTCTGAGCCAAGTTCGGGGGCCGCCCCGGCCGGGCGGCCTTGTTCCACTCCATCCATCGAAGCGTTTTCTTCAACCGAGCCCGCACTTCACCATGCCCTACGTCCAACGCGATTCCACAGGCCAGGTCGTCGCCCTCTTCGCCGAAGCCGGGCCGGGCCATGAGGAAGAACTCCCCAACGGTCACCCCGACACCGCCGAGCTGACCGGTTCGGCCGATTTCTCCCGCCTCGACGCCGATCTGATCCGCGTCATCGAAGACGTGGTGGACGTCCTCATCGACCGCGGCCTGTTGCGCCTCACCGATCTGCCGCCCGACGCCCAGCGCAAGCTCCTTGCCCGCAAAGGCGCCCGCGCCCGCCTGCGTCAAGGGCTCAACCTGCTCGGTCCCGACGACGTCATCTGAACCCCGGCAGTCGATGCCGTCCGACTCGGCGACACAGCCGAAAGTCATTTTTTGCAACGCGCTGCCTGAAGGCTCAAGTTCCCCCGACGTCACCCGTTATCCCTACAATCCGGACGTCCGCCGGCCTGCCCGGCGGTTTTCCCCTGCGGCCCCAAGCCCGCCTGGCTGAAAAACGACCACCCAACGATTGTTCCGATGACCGACGCTGCGCCCTCTGCCCCTTTTGCCAGTGGCTCTGCCACATCTGCCCCGCCTCCCCGGAGCGGCCCAACCGCCTCCGACGCCGAGTGGCATCCTGGCGAAGCGGCCGCCCACGAAGACCCCTTGCTCGACGCACTGGTCATCCTGACCCAGTTGCACGGCAACCCCTTCACCGCCGCCGCCCTTTCCGCCGGCCTGCCGCTGGTCGACAACCGTCTCACCCCGTCGCTGCTGCCCCGCGCCGCCGCCCGCGCAGGGCTCACCGCCCGCATCGTGCGCAAGCCGGCCGACGACATTCTGCCCGCCGTACTGCCGGCGATCCTGCTGCTCAACGACCGTCGCGCCTGCATCATGCTCGAACGTCTGCCCGCAGGCGGCGCGCGGGTGCGTTTTCCCGAAGCCGGCGAATCCGCCTTCGACCTTTCCGCCGACGAACTGGCTGCGCTCTACACCGGCCTGGTGTGTTTCGTCCGACCCCGCTTCCGCTTCGAAGCCCGGGCGCCGCAGGTCAAGGCCGCCCGCGGGGGCCACTGGTTCTGGGGCACGGTCTTCGAAAACTGGCGGCTCTACCGCGACACCCTGCTCGCGGCGCTGGTGGTCAACCTTTTCGCCCTTGCCATCCCGATGTTCTCGATGACGGTCTACGACCGCGTCGTGCCCAACCACGCCGTCGAAACCCTGTGGGTGCTGGCCATCGGCGCGATCCTCGTGCTCGGCTTCGATTTCATGCTGCGCACGCTTCGCGCCTACATCGTCGACACCGCCGGCAAACGCATCGACGTACAACTCTCGGCACGCATCATGGAGCGTGTCCTCGGCCTCCGCATGGATGCCCGCCCGGCCTCGGTCGGCTCCTTCGCCTCCAACCTTCGGGCTTTCGAAGGGGTGCGCGACTTCATCGCCTCGGCCACCGTCACCACCCTGATCGACCTGCCTTTCGTGCTGCTCTTTCTGGCCGTGATGGCATGGGTTTCACCGTGGCTGCTGGTGCCGCCGCTGGTCGGCATGCTGGCCGTGCTGTTCGTCACCCTGGTCGCCCAGGACAAGATGCACGAACTCACCGAAACCACCTATCGCGCCAGTGCCCAGCGCAACGCCACCCTCGTCGAAAGCCTGGTCGGACTCGAAACCCTCAAGACCCTCGGTGCCGAAAGTCAGGTGCAGCGCCACTGGGAACGCACCACCCTGTTCATCGCCCAGATCGGCGGGCGCCTCAAGCTCCTGTCGTCGGCGACGGTGAACTTCGCCCAGCTCATGCAGCAGACGGTGAATATCGCGGTGATCATCGTCGGCGTCTATGAACTCTCGGAAGGCCGGATGACCATGGGCGGCATCATCGCCGCGTCGATGCTCTCCGGCCGCGCCATGGCACCGCTGGGTCAGGTGGCCGGACTGATGATGCAGTACCAGAACGCCCGCACCTCCCTCGACTCGGTGGGCACCCACATGAACCTCCCGGTCGAACGCCCGGAAGGCGCCAGCTTCGTCCACCGGCCCAGCTTCACCGGCGACATCGAATTCAAGGACGTCAGTTTCTGCTACCCCGGCCGCGACCAGGCCGTGCTCAAAAAGATCAGCTTCCGCCTCAAGGCCGGCGAGAAGGTCGCCATCATCGGGCGCATCGGCTCGGGCAAGACCACCATCGAAAAGCTCGTCCTCGGCCTCTACCAGCCCACCGAAGGCGCGGTGCTCATCGACGGCATCGACTCCCGCCAGATCGATCCGGCCGAACTGCGCCGCTCGATCGGCTTCGTGCCCCAGGACGTCACCCTTTTCTACGGCACGCTCAAGCAGAACATCGCGATGGGCGCACCTTTTGCCGACGACAGCGCCATCCTCGCCGCTGCCGATCTGGCCGGCGTGCGCGAGTTCGCCAACACCCACCCGCAGGGCTTCGAAATGCCCATCGGCGAGCGCGGCGAATCCCTCTCCGGCGGCCAGCGTCAGGCGGTGGCCATCGCCCGCGCGGTACTCAACGATCCGCCGGTGCTGCTCCTCGACGAACCGTCCAGCAGCATGGACCACCAGAGCGAAGAAGGCCTCAAGCAGCGCCTGCGCCGCTTTGCGACCCGCAAGACGATCATCCTCGTCACCCACCGCACCTCGCTGCTCGACCTCGTGGACCGTCTGATCGTCCTCGACCAAGGCCACATCGTCGCCGACGGACCGAAGGCGCAGGTGGTCGAAGCCCTCCAGCAGGGCCGCATCGGACGAGCCGGGTGATCGCCATGAAAAAACTTCTTGCCCTGCTCCAACGCACCTACGCCGCCCTCTACCAACGCGCCTCGCGCGCCTTCGACCGCATCCTCGACGGCGCCGAAAAAAAGGAAATCCACGACGACGCCGACTACATGGCCGACGCCGAATGGGTCATGGCTGAGCAAAAGCTGCGCGGCAGCCGGATCGCCGTACTGCTCACCTTCGCCGCGGTGCTGGTGCTGATCGTCTGGGCGGCCTTCGCCCAGCTCGACGAAGTCACCCGCGGCGAGGGCAAGGTCATCCCATCGCGTCAGGTGCAGGTGATGCAGAGCCTCGACGGCGGCATCGTGTCCGAAATCCTCGTCAAAGAAGGCCAGCAGGTCAAAACCGGCCAGCTTCTGCTCAAGGT
>SSGH01000053.1 GCA_008015835.1 Lysobacter sp. | reverse complement strand
TCCAGATCCGCCGCCTGCCCGTCGACGTATTGCCGCGCCTGCAGCTTGCGGATCGCCGCGATCTGGTCGCGCAAGACCGCGGCGCGCTCGAACGCCAGCGCTGCGCTGGCCTCTTCCATCGCGGCGGTCAGTTCGGCGCTGAGCTCGTCGCTGCGCCCATCGAGGAACAAGGCCGCGCGGCGCACGCTCTCGGCGTAATCCTGCGCGGACACCAGGCCCACGCACGGCGCGGTGCAGCGGCCGATTTGGTGCTGCAAGCACGGCCGCGAGCGGTTGCGGAACACGCTGTCCTCGCAGTTGCGCAGGCGAAAGATCTTCTGCATCAAGTTCAGCGTTTCGCGCACCGCCAGCACGCTGGGATACGGGCCGAAATACCGCCCAGGCACCGAACGCGGGCCCCGATGGAATGCGATCCGCGGCCAGGCTTCGCGGGTCAGCAACACGTTCGGATAGCTCTTGTCGTCGCGCAGCAGCACGTTGTAGCGCGGCTTGAGCGACTTGATGAGCTGGTTTTCCAGCAGCAGCGCTTCGGTCGGCGTGCGGGTGACGGTCACGTCCATGCGTGCGATCTGCGCCACCATCGCGGCGGTGCGCGCTTGCAGGGCTTTCGTGAAATAGCTGCCAACGCGCTTCTTCAGCGACGCGGCTTTGCCGACGTACAGCAAGCTGTCGTCGGCGGCGTACATGCGGTACACGCCGGGCGCGGCGGTGAGTTCGCGGGCATAGGCGCGGCCGTCGAAGGGCGCGCGCGCGGCGGACGGATCGCTGCCGACGCTCATGCGCAGGCCGATGTCGCGAAGCTCGATGGCGCGAAGCTCGATGCCGAGAGAATCGACGCGTCGTTCGATGCGCGAACCGTTCGCCCGTCGTTCGCGGAGCCTGCGCCGGTCATTCGCCGATCGGGATTTGACGCAGGCTGCCGTCGGCCGTGTCGTAGCGCAGCACCGCGTGGGCGTCGGTATCGGCGATCCACACCACGCCGCCGGACACCGCCAAACCGGCGGGCGCATGCAGCGCTTGCGGCAGATTCACGGTGGTCAATTCGCCGCCGCCCAAGCGCAGCGTGCGCAGGCGATCGTTACCGCTATCGGCGATCCACAGCACCGGCGCGCTGCCGTCGAGCGCCAGCGCCTGCGGCTGCTGCAGCAAAGCGTCGGTGCGCGAACCGTCGACGTTGCCGAATTGCCACGCGCCCTGCCCCAGCAGCGTGGTCACTTGCCGGGTGCGCAACTGCACGCTACGCACGGCGGAGGCGGCTTCGTCGCAGACGTAGAGCATTTGCTGCACGATCGCCAGCGCGGTCGGCGCGACGAACGCCGCCGCTTCGCCTTCGCCGTCGACCAAATCCAGAGCGCCGGACCCGGCCAGAAGTTTCAGCGAGCGTTCGGTCAGGTCGAACGTCCAAATACGGCCGTCGCCGGCCGTGCCGATGCACAGCGCGTTGCTGGCGGAGACCGCGATCGCGCGCGGCTGGTCCAGCGCGACCGCACGCGGGTCGGCGACCACGCCGGGCGTGGGCGCGCCCGGGCGCCCGGCGCCGCACAGCGTGTCCACGTCGCCGGTGCCGAGCTTGATCCGGCGCACCGCATGATTGCCGGCGTCGGCGACGTACAGCGCGTCGCGCTGCAGGGCGATGCCCATCGGCTGCTGGAACGCGGCCAATTCCATCGGCCCGTCGATGAAACCCGAGCCGCCGCTGCCGAATTGACGGCGGATGCGTCCGTTGAATTCGCATTCGAGAATGCGGTGGTGGCCGCTGTCGGCCACGTACAGATGCTGCGGACTCACCGCCAGACCGATCGGGAACCGCAGCGGCAAATCGGGCTCGCGGTTGCGGCGCAGTTCGATCGGCGCGTGATTCAGCGACTGCGGCTGCGATTCGTTGCGCAGCGCCGCGATCTGCGCGTCGAGATCGCGCACCGGCGCGTCGCCGACGATCTTGTGGCGCACGCGGCCGCGCTCGTCGATCAGCACCACGGTCGGCCACGCTTCGATGCCGTAGTGCTGCCACATCGTCCAATCGGCGTCGTGCGCGATCGGGTAATCGTGGGCTTGGCGATGCAGACGTTTCAGCGCGCGGCGCGGGTCGCGTTCGTGGTCGAAGCGCGGCACGTGGATCGCGACCACCTGCAGTTGTTCGGGATGACGACGGCGCAGGGTCGCGAGATCGTTCAAGCGCTGTTGACACCACGCGGAGCCGGCGTTCACGAACGCCAGCGCAGCGATCCGGCCGCGCAATTGCGCCATCCGCAGCGGCTCGACGAGATTCAGCCATTGCAGGCCGCTGGGAAATTCGGGGGCGAGAGGCATGTCCATAGAGTTCGCCAGCATTACCAGTCGCAGCCGGACCGTCAACTGCAACGAACGACAGGGCTGCGGCGTCTCTCGGCGGGCTTCGATGTCAACCGGTTTCGACCTCGTCGCTTCCGGCCGAGAACGCGCAATTGGAGCGCTGATGCCTCATGGCCCGCGAATGGCGGCCGAAACCCGCAGCCCCGAAGACTCAGCGCGCGACGGCCTCGCCGGCCGCGATGCGGCGCACGATCGCTTCGGCCGCGGCATCCACCATCCGCCAAACGCGGCGGAAATCCTCCTGCGTGCCGGTGTACGGGTCGGGAACCTCCAGGCCCGCGCCCTGCCCGGCCCATTCCAACAGCAGCGCGGCCTGCGCGGATGTCGTTCCCGTGGCGACGGCGCTCGCGGGCGCCATCGCGCGCACGTCGCGCAGCACGCTGCGATCAGCGCACAACAGCCAATCGAAACGCTCGAAATCGGCGGCGCGCAGCTTGCGCGCGCGCTGGTCGCGAATGTCCACCCCGGCTTCGGCCGCGATCGCGATGCTGCGGCGGTCGGGCGGCTCGCCGGCATGCCAACCGCCGGTGCCGGCGGAATCCACCTCGACCCAGTCCAAGCGCGCCTGCGCCAGCCGCGCCCGTAACGCACCCTCGGCCAGCGGCGAGCGGCAGATATTGCCCAGACACACCATCAGCAGCTTCACGGCCGGGCCGCCTCGGCCGACAGCGCCGCGAGCGTGCGTTCGGCGCGGGCGAGGTCTTCGGGCGTGTCGATCCCCGGCGGGAACGGTTCCGGGGTCCGAGCGACCGCGATGCGATACCCCGCTTCGAGGGCCCGCAGTTGCTCCAGCGCCTCCACGCGTTCCAGCGGCGACGGCGGCAGCGTCGCGAACCGCTGCAGGAAGCCCGCGCGATAGCCGTAGATGCCGATATGCCGCAGCCAATGTCCGCCCGGCGGCAATGCATCGCGATCGCGCGCGAAGGCGTCGCGCGGCCAGGGAATCGGCGCGCGGCTGAAATACAGGGCATCGCCGAAGCGCCCGTCGCCAGCGCGGACCAGCTTGACCGCGTTGGGGTCGAACAAGGTGTCGACATCTTCGATCGGCGCCGCCAGCGTGCTCATCGGCGCGCCGGATTCGACCAGAATCTCGGCCACGGCGCGGATGCCCGCGGCGGGCGCGAACGGCTCGTCGCCCTGCAGATTCACCACCACTTGCTCGTCGGTCCAACCGGCGATGCGCGCGCACTCGGCCAGACGATCGGTGCCGGAGGCATGATCGGTCGAGGTCATCGCGATGCGCACGCCGCTGGCGCTCAAGGCGTCGGCGATGCGCGCGTCGTCGGTGGCCACCCACACCTCGCGCGCGCCGGCCGCCAGCGCGCGACGCGCGACGTGGGTCACCAAGGGCTCGCCGCCGAGCGGACGCAGCGGTTTGCCCGGCAATCGCGACGCGGCGTAGCGGGCGGGAATGGCGACGACGAAATCGAGAGCGTCGGTCATGGCGTCGGAACCTTTGGGTGAGCGTGCATCGCAGCCGAAGTTATCGCAGTCGGTGCGCTCGAATTCATCGCATGTGCGTCGCGCGCTGTCGCGCCGTCGCGCCGACCCAGGCCCAAGCGGCGATGACGACGCCCAGCCACAGAAAGCCGATCGCGAAACAGCGCTCCGCGAAGCCGATGAACGGGAACGAGTTGAGTTTCGGCTGCTGCAGCAACAGCGGCCAAAGTTCGACTTCGACGAAATCCAGCAGCGCCGAAACGCCCAGCCACATCGGGATCAACCAACCGGCCGACAGCAGCGCGACGATCGCGCGGAGCGCGATGCCGCCCGCGCCCGACGTTCGACTTTCCATGCTTCGATTCATGCGTTGGCGTCTCCCGTTTTCGCGTCTGGGTGTTCGATCCGATCCATCAGCGCCACCCAAAACGCTTCGGGCAATTCCGCGCGCACCGCGACCGCGTAGTGGTCGTCGTCGGCGAATGACGCGCATTTCACCGCGTCTTTTTCGGTCATCAGCACCGGCAGATCGCTGCCGAAACGCAGATCCTCGGCGACATAGCGATGATGGTCGGCGAAGGCGTGCGGCACCACGGCGATGCCGGCGCCGCGCAGCGTTTCGAAGAAACGTTCCGGGTCGCCGATGCCGGCGACCGCATGCACGCGTCGACCCGCGAACGCCGAGAGCGGTAGCGTCCGCGCACCGCGCAGCGCGCGCGCTTCGGTCGCGGCCAATCGCATCGGCCATTCGCCGAAACCGCTGGCGTCCTCGTTCGTCTCGCGCGTCGCACCGAGATTCAGCACGCGGAAATCGCAGGTCGCGCCGCGCGCGATCGGTTCGCGCAGCGGGCCGGCGGGGATCGGACGCGCGTTGCCGTAGCGACGTCGGCCGTCGATGACTTCGATCTCGATATCGCGCGCGAGCCGATAATGCTGCAGGCCGTCGTCGCAAACCACGATGTCGCAGCCCTCGGCGACCAGCGCGCGCGCCGCGGCGAGGCGGTCGCGATCCACGCGCACGCGCGCACCGGTGCGCAGCGCGATCAGCACGGGTTCGTCGCCGCCGTCGGCGGGCGCGGTGTCGCGCTCGACCCAGCGCGGTGTCGCGGCGTCGCGCCGGCCATAGCCGCGGCTGGCGACGCCCGGGGTCCAGCCTTCGGCGCGCAGGCGCTCGACGATCGCGATGGTCAGCGGCGTTTTGCCGCTGCCGCCGGCGATGAGATTGCCGACCACCACCACCGGCGCGCCGGGATGGCCGCGACGCAGCCAGCCGTGGCGATAAAGCGTCGCCCGCAGCGCGACCGCCGCGGCATAGGCCGGCGCCAGCGCGCGCGCCCAGAGCGGCGGCGAGGCGCCGTCGAACCAGTAGCGAGGCGTACCGCCGACGCCGCTCATCGCGTCCTCACGCCGCCCCGGTCTCGCTGGGTTCGCGGAACTGCATGCGATGCAAATGCGCGTACAAGCCGTCGCGCGCGAGCAGTTCGGCGTGCGTGCCCTGCTCCGCCAAGCGCCCCTCGTCGAGCACCAGCACTTGATCGGCGTGTTCGATGGTGGACAGGCGGTGCGCGATGACCAGCGTGGTGCGGTCCGGCATCAATCGATTCAACGCGTCCTGCACCAAACGCTCGGATTCGTTATCGAGCGCGGCGGTGGCTTCGTCGAGGATCAAGATCGGCGCGTCCTTCAGAATCGCGCGGGCGATGACCAGCCGCTGCCGTTGGCCGCCGGACAGCCGCCCGCCCTTGCTGCCGATGCCGGTGTCCGCGCCGTCCGCGAGTTTGTCGACGAATTCGCTGGCGTTGGCGGCGTCGAGCGCGCTGCGGATGCGGTCGCGGTCGGCCGATTCCAATTCGCCGTAGGCGACGTTCGCAGCGACGCTGCCGTCGAACAGCATGACCTGTTGCCCGACCAGGGCGATCTGTCGGCGCAGATCGGTGAGGCGGTACTCCGCCAACGGCCGACCGTCGAGCAAAATCTCGCCGGCCTCGGGTTCGTAGAACCGCGGAATGAGTTTGATCAACGTGGATTTGCCGCTGCCCGAGCGACCGACGATCGCGGTCACCGTGCCCGGCCGCGCGACGAAGGAAATGCCCTGCAGCGCGGCCTGCGTCTGCCCCGGGTAGCGCGCGTCGACGCCGCGGAATTCCAGCACGCCTCGGGCGCGTTCCAGCGCGGACGCGCCGTCGTCGCGCTCTTCCTCGGCGTCGATCACCGCGAACAGGCGCTCGGCGGACACGATGCCCTTCTGCAGCATGTTCTGCACGTTGGTCAATTGCTTGAGCGCCGGAATCATCGCCATCATCGACATCATCAGGCTGACGAAGCCGCCGGCGCTCAAGCGCCCGGCCATCGCTTCGCGCCCGGCGAGGAACAGCAGCAAAGCCAGCCCCACCGCGCCCATCAACTGCACCACCGCCGACGAAATGCTGCGGGTGGATTCGACCTTCATCGCGAGACGCAGGTTCTCGTCCGCCAGCGCGCCGTAACGCGCCATTTCGGTGGCCTGCGCGCCGTAGATCTTCACTTCCTGCTGATTGTTGAGGGTCTGATCGGCGGCCTGCATCAGCCGCGCGCCGCTTTCCTGCACGCGATGGCTGAAACGGCGGTAACGCTTCGCCACCCGATCCATCAGAAACGCCAGCGGCGGCGCCATCACCAGGATCGCGATGGTCACTTGCCAACTGGTCCACAGCATCACCGCCAGCGCGCCGAGAATCTGCAGCGACTGCTGCAGCATCACCTTGGCGGCGTCGACCGCGGCGTTGGCGACCTGATCGCTGTCCGACCCCAAGCGAATCAGCATCGCCGGCACCGGCTCGCTGTCGAAACGCAGTCCGGGTAAACGCAGATATTTGCCGAGCACGCGCACGCGGAGGTCGCGGGCGATGCTGCGCGCCGAGCGGCCCATGCACACGTCGGTGACGTAGCCGGCGATGCCGCGCACCACGAACAGACCGACGATGGTCATCGGCAGAATCAGGCTCAGTTCGGTGTTGCGGCTGATGAAGGTCTCGTTGACCACCGGCTCCATCAGCTTCATGAACGCCGAGCCGGCCGCCGCTTCGATCAGCATCCCGGCGAGCGCGAGCAACAGCAGCGGCCGATACGGCTGGGCGAACCCGACGAGGCGGCGATAGATCGGCCACGCCGGGGTGCGATCGGGCGTGTTCACCGTCGCGCTCCGTCGGCGGGTTTCACGGACGCGGCCGCGCCCGGTTCCGCGGCGGTGGCGATGCTGATGTGGCGGAAACCGAGCTGCCCGAGCGCATCCAGCGCCGTCACCACCGACTGATGCGGCGTGCGCGCATCGGCGCGCAGCAGCACGGGACGCTTGCGGCTGTCGTGATCGCGACCTTCGCCGGTCGCCTCGACGATCGTGCGCTTGAGCGATTCCACGTCGGTGCGCAGCGACTCGCGGTCCTGCACGAAATAACGGCCGTCGGCGTTGACCAGCACGCTCAAGACGTTCGTCGGCCCTTCGTTGGGTTCGCCCTTCGCCTGCGGCAATTGCAGCTTGAGCACCGAGCGCGCGTCGAAGGTGGTGGTGACCACGAAGAACAGAATCAGGCACAGCACCACGTCGATCAAGGGCACGAGATTGATCTCGGGCTCGTCGTCGGCGCGGAAATCGCGAATGCGCATCGGTTAGGTACTCACACGATCCGAGCGGCGGTCATGCCGACCACACGCGTTGCAGAACGACGATGGCGACGCCGCAGATCCAGGCGTCCATGGCGACGAACACCGCCAGCAGCGACCAATACCGCACCGGCTGTTTCGCGCGCACCACTTTCGAGACGGTATCGCTGTGACGTAGCGTACCGGTGCGCAGCGCGCGGACGATCCAATACGTCAACGCCGCGATGAAGGCGGCGCAGAGCAGCAAGGCGAACAGATCGCGGAACGCAGGCATGGCGCGGATTCACCGCACGTCCACCGGCGGCGCGATGCCACGCGCGCCGGCCGCGAAGTGCGCGGAGGCCGGACGCAAGCCGTCGTGACCGCCGTCGAGGGTGTCGAGCAACTGGATCGCCTCGTGCTCCATATCGACGATGTACCCGGCGATGCGGCCGCGAAAATAGCGATGGAAGATCAGCGCCGGCACCGCCACGACCATGCCGGTCGCGGTGCAGACCAGCGCCTTGCCGATGCCGCCGGCCAGTTCGTTCACGTCGCCCAGGCCCTGCTGATCGATGACCAGGAAGATGTCGATCATGCCGACCACGGTGCCGAACAGGCCGAGCAGCGGGCCGGCCGAGGCGATGGTGCCGAGCGTGTTGAGGAAGCGTTCCATGCGATGCACGAGATGGCGACCGACGTCTTCGATCCGTTCGCGGACCTGATCGCGCGGGCGGTTGCGCACACCGAGCGCGGCGGCGAGCAGCGCGCCCAGCGGCGAAGTGCGGCGCAGGGATTCGATATGCACCGGGTCGAGATTGCCGCGCGCCGCCCAGGCCCGCACTTCGTCGCCCAGGCCCGGCGGCAGGACGGTCTTGCGGCGCAGGCTCCAGAAGCGTTCGAGGATGATCGCCAGCGCCACGATGGTGAGCAGCAGCAGCGGAATCATCGGCCAGCCGCCCGCCTTGACCAGTTCCAGCACGTCTCGTCCTCCGGCCTTCGGGCCGCGTTTCGGAAGCCGATAGGATAACCGGCTTGCCCGGAATATCCCGCAGCCCGCGTTTGGGCGGCGTCGAGCCGGGGCGTCGCCTCGCCGTCACTCGCGCCGCGCCGCGGCGTCCCACCAATGCGGTCTTCGCTCGCGTTCGGCGACCAGCGCGGCCCCGCTCGCGCCCAAGCGCACCCGCAGCGCCCCGGTCCGCGCGGTGACCGGCACCGCGGCCCCGTGCCGTCGCCAACGCTCGACGATCTCCGCCCGCGGGTGGCCGAAGCGATTGCCGTCCCCGGTCGAGACCAGCGCGAATCGCGCCCCGGTCGCCGCGACGAACCCGGAATCGGAAGAGCCGGCGCTGCCGTGATGGGCCACGGTGAGCACCTCGACGCGCACGTCCTCGGGCGCGCGCCGCAGCAGATCGCGTTCGATCACCTCGCCGATATCGCCGGTCAGCAGCGCCGCGCCGTGCGCGGTTTCGATGCGCAGCACGCAGCTCGATTCGTTGCGCAGATACGGAAAATGCGCGGTGGGGTGCAGGAAACGGAAGCGCACCCCGTCCCATTCCCACGCGAGTCCGGCCTGGCAATCGCGCAGCCGACGAACCCGCGCGCTCAAGCCGCTGTCGGCCGGCGCATAGCGGCGCGCGATCGGAAACGCCGCCTCGACCGCTTCGAACCCGCCGGCATGGTCGTTGTCGCCGTGGCTGAGCACCGCAGCGTCCAACGCGCGAACGCCGAGTGCGCGTAGGCTCGGCGTCGCCGCGCGTTCCCCGGCGTCGAAGCCCTCTTCCACCGCCGGCCCCATGTCGTACAGCAGGTTGTGGCGCGCGGTCCGCACCAGCACCGATAGGCCCTGGCCGACATCGATCATGACGATTTCGGCTTCGCCCGGTTCCGGGCGCGCGCGATCCGGCCACAGCAGCGGCAGCCACAGCAGCAGCGCCAGCGCGCGACCCGGCACGCCGGCCGGCATCAGGCTCCAAAACGCCGCGCACAGCGCCAGCGGCAGCGCGAACCACGCGGCCTCCGGCAACCACCACAGCGCGGCGGGTTCGGCGGCGAGGCGCGATACCAACGCCCAACTCGGCTCGAAGGCGAGCGCCGCCGCCCGCCAAGCGCCCTCGCCCGCGCCCGGGGCCACGGCGTCGCAAGCGACGCCGATCAAGGCGAGCGGCACCACGACCAAACTCCACCAAGGAATCGCGAACAGATTCGCGAGCGGGCCGATCGACGAGACTTGTCCGAAGAACGCCGCCGACAGCGGCAACAAACCGATCGTCGCCACACGCTGCGCCGTCAGAAATTCGCGCACGGGCCGCCGCGAAGGCGCAGGCATGCACCAGAGCAACCAGGCGACGCCCGCGAAACTCAACCAAAACCCCGCCGCCAGCAGCGACAGCGGATCCAGCGCCGCCAAACCGACGGCCGACAGCGCGAGCGCGTCGGCCGCACGGCCCCGACGCCGCGACGCGCGCGCGACCGCCACAACCGCGATCATCGCCGCCGTGCGCAGCGTCGGCACCGAGAAACCGGTGACCGCTGCGTACAGCGATGCGCCGAACATCGCCGCGACCGCCATCGCCTGCGCGCGCGGCCAGCGGCGACCCAGCGTCGGCCAGCACCACCAGCATGCGCGCGCCAGCAGCGCGAAAAAGCCCGCGACCAAACCGACGTGGAAGCCGGAAATCGCGATCAGATGCGTGAGCCCGGCGGTGCGCAGCGTCGCCCAGTCCTCGTCGCGCAGTCCGCGGGTATCGCCGAGCGCCAGCGCGCGCACGAAGCGCCCGCCCGCGTCCGGCGTCGCCGCCGCGATCCGCCCCGACATCCGCGCGCGCCACGCATCGAGACCGCGCGGCGCCGCCAGACTACGCGCTCGCATCGGGTCGCGCACGTAGCCGGTCGCCGCGATCCGGTCGATCGCGGCATAGCGTTCGCTATCCACGCCGCCCGGATTGCGCAGGCCGCGCGGCGCGCGCAGTTTCGCGGTCAACGCCCAGCGTGCGCCCGTTTGCAGCCGAAAGCGCGGACGTTGCGCGACATCGATCGTCGTCGATCCCGCCGATAACGGCGGCAGGTCGTAATCGTCGTACCACGCGAGGCGCAGTCGCTTGCCGCGCAGGGCCTCGGGCTGCGAGGCATCGTCGTCCACGATCAGATCGAACCGCGTGCGCCGCGCTTCGTGCGCCGGTAGATCGACGACCGTCCCGCGCAGCGCGAACTCGCCCCGCTCCATCGAGGCCGGCAGCCGCAGCGACATCGTCCAGGACGCGTGCACAGCCGCCCACGCGAACCCGAGCGCCGCGACGCATAACAATCGAATCGGTTGGCCCAGCGACCTACCGTTCGATCTGTCGATAAGCGACTCCGCGTTGTCGCGTCGCGCCATCCGCGCCCGCCACAAGATCGCGCCGACAAGCCCCGCGCCGAGCCAGGCCCACAGCCACCAGGGCGGCAAAACGGGCAGCCACAGACAGGCAAGCATGCCGGCCAGCAGCACGATGGCGAACGCGGGAGTGAGCATCGGCGACGGAACGGCGGGCGGCGGCGGAAGGACGGCCATCGTCGGCGCCGCGCGGCGGCGGCGCGATCGGAGAACGCCGCCGCGTCGTGTAGGAATCGTCCGAATCGCATTCGGCCGCCGATGTCGGGCCAAGCGACGATGTCGATTCGCGCCCGATCGCGGCGAAGAACGCGTTCGGTCGAAATATCCCCGCACCGATCCGACGAAAGGCCGCGAATCGCGCGGCCGACCCCGGCGCGAAACCGCGTTGCAGTCAACGACACGGGGCCGAAAGTGCGTCGCGAACGTCGTCGCGGCGCATCGCCAACCAGGAGGGACGCCCATGCGCAGCCATCTTCGTCGTCCCGGCGCGCGCGATGCACGGCGCACAGCCGCGAGCGCCACGCTGAACGCCCAGCGTTCGCACGGCCGCGAAGCCGCGAACGCCCCTCTGCCTCAGCAGCGTCTCGGCAACCGTGCGATGCAGCGGATGCTCTATTCCGGTGTGAGCGAGCCCGACGGCGGCGCGGCCGAGAGCACGTTCAAGACCAAGGCCACGTCGGGCGGGCTCTCGGGGCTGACGCTGAACGTGACGTTCTCGGTCTCGGGCACGCCCGCCGATTCGCTGCAGGCGGTGCAGACCTTCATGGGCACGCGTCGGAGCGACGGCGTGCAGGTCGGCACGTATTCCTGGCAGTGGAAAGGCAAAACCTGGGACGCCTTCGTCGACGGCGGCAATAACTCGCCCTACGTGACCCTCGGCGGCAACCCGCCCGCACACGCGACGAAGCCTTATTACCTCACGCCGACCGAAGTCGCCGCGCAGGTGAACTTCACCAAGGACACCGGCACGATCAACGTCTTCGACCGCCCCGGCGCCGTGGCTATGCACGAAGAAGCGCATTTCGAAACCGCGATCGTCGCCGTGAACTACAACGGCACCAAGCAAGACAAAGTGCTCAAGGTCTTCAAGTGGGGCTGGCTGAACATGGGCACGGATCCGACCGTCGGGAAATACTGGCCGAACAGCGAGATCGCCGGCGCCAAATCGGGCATCAGCGTGATGGGCGCGGTCAGCCCGGAATTCGCCAATATCGTGAAACACGATTACCCGAAATACCGCTATAGCTGAGGCCGCGAGATGACACGCCCGCCCTCGAAGACCGCGAACGCGCGCACCGGCATCGGCATTCCGATCGAACGTTCGCGCATGCGCGCGATGGCCGAACGCTATCTCGAAAGGATGCTGCGCGACGACGCGTTCGCGGACGACGATTACGTTGCGATGGTGCGGCTGTGGAACACCATCGACCTGTACGCGCTCGCGGACGCCGACGAGCTGTATCGGCGCTACGCCGACGCGTTCTTTCCGGGCACCGTGGAACGGGCGTCGAATGCGCTCGACGCGCTGCCGACCAAGGGCATGGCGCTCTACTCCAGCGCGCACGATCTGTATATCGGCGGAAAGCCGCACGCGAACAGTCAATATCTCCCGACCGACGCTCCCGCCTCCACTTCCGCGACCGAAACGCGCGACGATGCGAAAAGACGATAGCGGCCGCACGCGTGCGAGACCGAACCGCGCGGAATCGTCGCACGAGGCGACCGACGCGCGAACGAAAAGCCCGAGAGACTCCGCGACGGAGCCCGCGCCTGCGCTCGGCAATCGCCGAATGCAACGGCTGCTGAGCGGGTCGTCGGCGGTCGGCGCCATCGGCGCCCCGCCCCTTTCCCCCGCGGCGCTCCGTCCGAGCGCGGAGGTTCGCGGTCCGTCCGACGGGCGCGCGCTGGACGGCAGCGCGCGTGCGGCCTTCGAGCGCGGTTTCGGCGCGGATCTGTCCGATGTGCGCATCCACACCGGTGCCGCGGCCGCTGCCTCCGCGGAAGCGCTCGACGCGGAGGCCTACACCGTCGGCCGCGACATCGTGTTCGGCCCCGGCCGCTATCGGCCCGACACCGCCGAAGGGCGCGCCCTGCTCGCGCACGAGTTGGCGCATGCGGAGCAACAGAAAACGGCGCCCGCGCACGGCGGCGCGCCGTCGATTGCACCGTCGATGCCGCCCGCGAACGGCGACGCCGAACGCGATGCCGAACGCGCGGCGAGCGCGGTGATGGCTGGACGCACCGCGCAGGTCGCGGCGCGGAACGAACCCGCGTCGATCGCGCGGCAGCCGAAGAAAACCAAACGCGCGGATCGGTTCCTGCCCAACGAGAAGGCGAAGCTCAAAGCCATGGGCCGCGGCGAAATCGACGAGCTGATCGACGCCATCGTCGCCGACGGCGCTTACCACAGGATCCGCCAGCAAACGGTCGGCGGGGTCGAACACACCTGGGAAGTGAAGACCGAGATCGTCGAATTGAGCGAAGAAGAACAAACGAACGGCGCCAAGTTCGGCGGCGCGCTCACGCCGGACAAAACCACGGCTTCGGCCGACGGCAAGACGATGCTGCACCAGAACACCTACATTCTGCGCGGCGGCCAAGCGTCGACCTTGCAATCCGCGCTGCACGAGTTGATCCATCTGCGGATCAGCATCGACCGCACGCTGCCGCCGCAGGATCGCTCCAGTTTCTATCGGGAATACGAGCAGGCGATGGAATTGTCGGAGGTGACCCAGGGCGCCAAGTTCGGCGCCAAAGGCACGCTCGACGACAAGGCCAGCTACGGCGCGCTGCCGCTGGTCACCGGCGACTGGGCATGGGCGAAAAATCTGCTCAAGAAGATCGACGCGATCCGCGCGTTCTACATCGGTCTCGACCCCGCCGCGGAAGCGAAATTCGATCGCGACCCGTCGGTGTCGCCGGCGGCCTTGATGGAATACGTGGTGCAGGAAAAGTACGTCACCCAAACCGCCGCGCGGGAATCGTCCAAGACCGCCAAAAAAGAGGGCAACGCCCCCAGCAACGACACCGTGGCGACGCGTTACGCGGGCATCGTCGCCCGACGATTCGAGGGCTTGATCGACCCGGCGGCATCGGCGCGCACGGATTCCGGCACCGGCCAGAAGCTCGAAAAAGAACGCATGGACGACTTGACCCTAGCGCTGCGAAAACTCTACGAGGCGATCGACAAGTCCGCGGCCAGCGCCAAGGCCGCCGCGAAGAATCCGCCGCCGATGCCGGACATGCTGCTGCCGGACCAAGTCTTCGAATCGCGACCGCTCGACATTCGGGGCCAACCGGTTCCGTTCAAATGAACGGTGAAGTGAACCGTTGAAGCGAACGATTGAAGCGAACGGTCGAAAGCGGCCGCCGGATGCGCCGCGGCATCGGACGCCGCGGCGGCTCCGGCGAACGACGAGCGCGTTGCGAACGGCCCTCCAGTGGCGCTTCCGCCCTCCAACGGTGGTCACAGCATCTCGGACCGGCCTTGCTACACTGCCGGCTCCCCGAAAGGAGCCGTCACCGCGATGCCGACCCTGCGCCCGACCGTCCTCGCCTGCAGCCTGATCCTCGCGCTCGCCGCGCCGTTCGCCGCCGACGCGGCCAAGAAGAAAAAGCCCGCCGCGCCGCCGAAACCGCCGGCCGTCACCGCCTGCAGCGACTTCTACGCGTTCGCGAACGCGGACTGGCTGAAGGCGCATCCGGCCCCGGCCAACGGCAGCGTCAGCGCGCTGGGCGAGTTGGCCGAACGGGCGCGTCGTCAGCAGCGCGACCTGCTCGACACCGCGGCGGCGTCGCCGCAGGGGCCGACGCAGAAGGCCTTGGGCGATTTTTGGGCCAGCGGCTTGGACGAGGCCGCGGTCGAACGCGACGGCGCCGCACCGATCGCGCCGTTGCTGTCGCGGATCGACGCGATCAAAAAGAACAAAGACGTGGCCCCGGCGATCGCCGCGCTGCATCAAGTCGGCATTCCGGTCGCGTTCGATTTCGACGCCGACCTGGATCTGAAGAATCTCGACAATTACTTCGGCTATTTCACCCAGGGCGGCCTCGGCCTGCCCGCGCCGGGCTTCTACACCCGCACCGACGACGACGCGCGCACGCTGATGGGCCAGTACAACGGCTACGTGCAGAAAATCCTGGTGCTCACCGGCACGCCGCAGGCGAAAGCCGCGAGCGAAGCGCAGTTAGTGATCGACCTGGAAAGCCGCATCGCGCGCGCGGCGAAGGTATTGGCCACCGACGACGCCAACGCGCAGTACGCGCCGACCGCGACCAAGGACTTCGCGAAGAAATATCGCAATCTGCAGCTCGACGCCTTCCTCAAAGCGCAGGGCGTGAACGCCGCGCAGGTATCGATGGCCGACCCCGCCCTGTTCGCCACGCTGGACAAATTGGCCGGCACGCTGAAACCCGAGCAATGGAAAGCGTATCTGCGCTTCCATATCGGCAACGCGATGGCGCCGTATCTGAGCAAATCCTGGCGCGAGGCCGATCACGAATTCCGCGGCCGTTTGTTCCGCGGCCAGGACACGCAGCCGGAACGCTGGCAGCAGGTGCTCGAAGCGATCAACGCGTCCGCCGGCTCGATGCTGGCGCACGAATACGTCGAAAAATACGCGCCGTCGAAGAATCGCGAGCGCGCCGAAGACATCGCCCGCCGCGTGCGCGACGCGGCGCTGGCCGCGGTCGAGGCCAACACCTGGATGGACGCGGCCGCGAAAGCCGAGGCGAAAAGCAAGCTCGAGAAGCTGCGCTTCTCGATCGGCAAACCGCGCGTCGATTTGGATTTCAATCTGCAGCCGATGGGCCGCGGCAGTTTCGGCAGCAATATCCTGATCGCCTCGACGTGGCAGCATCGCGAGGAAATGCGCAAGATCGGCCGCAGCAACGCCGACCGGCGCTGGGCGGTGTTGCCGCAGTTCCCGGTGCTGAGCTACGACCTCGCGCACAACCGCTTGTTCGCCACCGCGGCGGTGCTGCAGGCGCCGGTGTTCGACGCCAGCCAATCCGACGCCGCGCTTTACGGCGGGTTCGGCGCGATGGTGGGCCAGCAGATCAGCCACGCCATCGCCGGCAAAGGCCGGATGGTCGACGCCTCCGAAACCGTGCGCGATTGGTGGTCGCCCGCGACCGCCGCCGCCTGGGACACGCGCACCGCGCCGCTCGCCGCGCAGTACGGCGCTTTCCCCTACGCCGGGCAAACCGCAACGAAAGTGGACGGCGCGCGCACCCGCGAACAGAACGTCGCCGATCTCTCGGGCGTGGAACTGGCTTGGACCGCGCTGCAGAGCGCCGACCCGCAGCTCAAACCCGCCGATAAACAGGCGTTTTTCCGCGGCTGGGCGGCGCTGTGGCCGCAGCAGTTCGCCGCCGGATCGGCACCGAGCCACGCCGCGTTCTCGGCGCACGCGCCCGGGCAATGGCGCACCAACGGGCCGCTGATGAACCTGCCCGCGTTCGCCGAAAGTTTCCAGTGCAAGACCGGCAACGCGATGCTGCGCCCCGCGGCCGAGCAAGTGTCGATCTGGCGCTGACTTCGAAGGCTTCGATTCGCACATGACCCGCGACACGCTGCTCGGCCTGTTGGCCGCCCTACGCGCCACGCCCGACAACGCGCCGCTGCGCGCGCTGGCGCTCGATCAGTGTTTGGCCGCGGGCGATGCGCAGAGCCTGCTCGCCGCGATCGATGCCTGCGGCCCGAGCCTGTTGACCGACGAAGCGGTCGACGAGAACACACGCACGCGCGCGATCAAACTGCTCGCCGACGCCGGCCAGCACGAAGCCGTGCGCATGCTGGCGCCGGACTCGCCGGAAGCGGCGATGGCGAACGCGCGGCAGTGGCTCGAACAGGGCCGTCGCGCCGAAGCCATGGAGGCGTATCGCGCCGCGATCGCCGCGAACCCGGCCTTGGAAGACCCGGCGTTCGCGGCCTTGCTGAGCGGCAAGGTCGTGTCGTTCGCCGACGCCCGCAATCGCGCCCAGCCCAGCATCGCCAACGACGACACCGCCGCGTACGACGCCGTGCGTTACATCGAAGCCTCGACGACGCGGATCACCTTCGCCGATGTCGGCGGTCTGGACGAGGTGAAGCGCGAGATCCGTCGGCGCATCGTCACGCCGTTCTTGAAACCGTCGCTGTTTCAGCGGTTCAAGCGCCAATCCGGCGGCGGCATTCTGATGTACGGCCCGCCGGGCTGCGGCAAAACCCTGCTGGCGCGCGCCACCGCCGGCGAATGCGGCGCGAAGTTCTACAACGTGTCGATCACCGACGTGCTGGACATGTACATCGGCGAATCCGAGCGCAAATTGCACGAGATCTTCGAGCAGGCGCGCCGCACCGCGCCGGCGGTGATCTTCTTCGACGAGATCGAAGCCATCGGAGGCAAGCGCCAGCACAGCCGCGAAGCGACCTCGGCGAAAGTGGTGAGCCAATTCCTCACCGAACTCGACGGCTTCGCGCAGAACAATCATCAGGTGTTGGTGCTGGGCGCGACCAACGTGCCGTGGGCGGTCGATCCCGCGTTCCGCCGTCCGGGCCGCTTCGATCGCGTGCTGTTCGTGCCGCCGCCGGACGCCGCCGCGCGTCAGGTCATCCTCGACTTGCTGTTCGACGGCCGCCCGCTGGCCGGCGGCATCGATACCCGCGAAATCGTGAAGCGCACCTCGGGATTCTCCGGCGCCGATCTGCGCAATCTGGTCGATACCGCCGCCGACGAAGCGATCGAAGAATCCATCGCCTCCGGCCAGGAACACGCCATCGGCATGCCGCAACTGCAGCGCGCGCTGCAGCAGATCAAACCGACCACGTTGGAATGGCTGACCAGCGCGCGCAATCACGCGCGCTACGCGAATCAGGGCGGGCAGTACGACGATGTGCTGAAGTTCCTCGATACGCATCGCTGAGCGATACGACGCCACGCACGCCGCACGATGTCCGCGCATCTCCGCTACCGCCTCCCCGACGAACCCCGCCCCACCGGTTGGGCGCATGCGGCGGTGGACCCGATGTGGCCGCTGCTGACGTTGATGCTGGCCGGCAACGGCTTGGGGCTGCTGTGGTTCGCGATCAACGCGCGCGCGCTCGGCAGCCCGACCGCGATCAAGGAATGGACGCTCGTCGTCGTCAGCCTGATCGGCAGCGCGGCCTTGAGCGTTGCGCTCGCGTGGGGGGCGCAGCAGGCGCTGCTCTCGCCCGAGGCGATGCCGTACGCGCGCCTCTCGATCGATCTGCTCCAGTTGGGCGTGGGCTATGCGCTATTCCTGTCGCAATCGCGCTGCGCAGAATTGGTACAGCATTACGGCGGCGTATTGCGCAACGGCCTGCCGGCGTTCTTGATCGTCGCGGTGATCGCGCGCCGCGTATTGGCCGAACTGCGATTACCCGAACTGCTGCAGGCGGTGCTGGTATGAGCGACGACCTGCGCACCGCGCAATGGCTGCGCCAAGCGCAGCGGATGATCGACGGCGGGCATCTCGACCGCGCGATCGAACTGCTGACTCGCGCGCTGAGCGAAGACCCCGACAGCGGCGACGCGCACGCGATGTTGGCGTTCTGTTTGGTCGGCAAAAAGCGGCTGTACGCCGCCGAACTGGAAGCGGGCTACGCGCTGACGTTGGAATCGGACAGCCCGTTCGCCCATTTGGCGATGGCCGCGGTATCGTTGGCGTCGCGCAAATTCGTCGACGCCGAGCGGCATCTGGATTCGGCGAAAGCGCTCGCGCCGGAAAGCGCGGCGGCGCATCGCTTGGCGGCGTCGCTGTACCGCCTTTGGGGCAAGCCCGAACGCGCGCAGACCGAGATCGAACAGGCGCGCGCGCTCGATCCCGAGAGCGCCGAAACCTGGACGCAAGCCGGTTGGCTCGCGTTCGATCGCGGCGAGCGCGATCTCGCCCGCGAGTACGCGGTCGAGGCGCTGGAACGCGACCCGGAACATGTGGATGCGCTGACCCTGCTCGGTCACTGCGACCTGGCCGCCGGACGCACCGAAGAGGCGCGCGCGCATGCGCTGTGGGCGCTGCAGCAGGAACCCGAAGACAGCGGCGCCATGACCCTGTTCGCCGCCGTGAAAGCGCGCAAGAGCTGGGTGCTGGGCCTGTGGTGGCGCTTCCAGAGTTTCGTCAACGCCGGCAGCCAACGCCGCACCATCGCGCTGCTGATCGGCGCGTACCTGCTGTATCGCATCGGCGCTATCGCGCTCGACCAGAACGGCCTGAAAACCGAATCGGTCTATCTCACCCTCGCCTGGCTGGCGTTCTGCGTCTACACCTGGTTCGCGCCGACGATCTTCTGGCGCAGCATCCGCAAAGAAATGGAAACGGTGCGACTGCGGCCGGATTATTGAAGCTTGATTGTTGATGCTTGGCGTCGCGCGTTCGGGCGGTAGCCGGCGCGCGATCCGGTCAATGGTCTGCCGCCGTGGTTTTCTCGGATTTGTTCGCTTTTGCGGATTTCGCGCCCACGGGCAGCGCATTCGCCTTCGACCACGGCCACCAATCCTTCCCCGTGATCGCATAGCGATCCGCCGCGCGTTCGAAGCGATTGCGCGCGCTCACGCCGCCGTGCAGAAAATACAGCGGCAGAAACGACAGCCCCAACGCCATGTACTGCAGCACATGCGCGCGCTCGTGGTCGCCGATGCGGGTCTTGGGCTCGACGCACCAGCCGGCGCGATGCGCGTAGGTGGTGCACAAGCTATCGAGATGGGTATTGGTATTGAGAATGACATTACCGAGCGTCATCGCCCCGCCCGGCCCCCACGGGAAACGATGAAAAATCAGCGCGTAATCGCCGCGCGCGAAATGCGGGCGGGCACCGAACGGCGTCGCGATCAAGCCGACCAGCAAGCCGACCAGCGAATACGGCGACGCCCACACGGCGCCCAACGCGAAAAACAGAAAGCGCGTCGCACGATTCACGCGTTCAGGCCTTCCGCTCTTCCGGCATCAGCAACCACAGGATCAGATAGACCAAAATCCCGGGAAACGCCGCCGACATCGCCGAGACCAACACGAACACGATACGCAGCAGCGTCGAATTCCAACCCAGCCGCTGCGCGAGCCCGCCCATCACGCCGGCCAGTACGCGGTCGGTGATGGAACGCGCGAACGGGCGCGATTCGGGCGGAGACGAATGAGCGTTCATGAACAGCCTCCCGGGCGTGCGAAGGGCGGGATTTGCAGTGTACGCGATGCCATCGGGCGACGAGAGACGCTGCCGAAGGAATTTTCGAGCGGATTTCCGAACGATCTCGCGCCGGCGAAGGCCGGGATCATCGCGCGGCTGGCGCTCGATCTCGCACGCTCGGTCTTGTACGTTCGGTCTTGCGCGTTCAGTTTCGACGACTCAGCGCCCGGCAGCGCGGCGGATTTCTACCAGCTTCCGCTCGAACCACGTCGCGGACTCGACCGGCGCGTCCTTGCCGCAGCTAACGCGGTACGCCTGACCGCTCATGCTGCTGCGGCTGGCGGCGCGTTCGATGAACAACTCCGCGGTGTCGGCCATGTCGCGCTTGCGCAGATATTCGTATTTCTTCCGTAGATGCGCTTCGGCGGTGGCCGCGTCGTACCAACTGCCGTTGCGCTCGAAGCGGCAACCGGACGCGCCGAGACCGGCGATCAATGCGTCGATCTCGCGCTGCGCCTGCGCCGACGTCGCGGTGTTGGCCTGCAATGCCGCGAACACGAACGAGAACGAGATCGCCAACGACACCAACAGCGACGCGGCGAACCGCGCGACGCCGTACGCGTTCGCGCGAGAGCAACGACGCGCGCGCTTCACTTCGCCCACTTCACTTCGCGCGCTTCGCCAGCCAATCGTGGATCGCCGACGGCACTTCCTTCTGCGCCCGGCCCGATACGTAAATGCCGATATGGCCGCCGCGGAACGACACTTCCGAATAATCGTCGGTGCCGACCAAGTCTTTCATCGGCCGCGACGCCGACGGCGGGACCAAATGATCTTGCTCGGCGTAGATATTCAGCACGGGCATATCGACGAAACCCAAATCGACTTCGCGTCCGCCGATCACGATGCCGCCGTTCACGAAGCCGTTGCCTTGGTAATACTGCTTGATGAATTGACGGAAGGCTTCGCCGGCCTGATCGGGCGAGTCGAAGATCCACTTCTCCATCCGCAGAAAATCCTCCATCGCCTTCTTGTCGTCGAGGATATCCACCATGCCCACGTACTTCTGCACGAACAGCCGCCAGGGCTTGAGCGTGAGGTAGCACAGATTCATCAGATCGGCCGGCACGTTGCCCAGCGTATCGACGAACAAATCGATATCGAGGCCGCGGGTCCAATTCGAGAGCATGTTGTCGTCGGTGTGGAAATCCACCGGCGTCACCATCGCGATCAGATTCTTGACCTTCTCAGGATGCAGCGCGGCGTACGTGAGCGAGAACGCGCCGCCTTGGCAGATGCCGAGCAGATTGATCGCCGGTAGCCCGTGCGCATCGCGCAGGTAATCCACCGCGCCGTCGATGAAGCGCTCGATATAGTCCTCCAGCGTGAGGAAGCGGTCGGAGCGATCGGTGTAGCCCCAATCGATCAGATACACGTCCTCGCCGCGGGCCAGCAGGTTCTTCACCAGCGAGCGGTCGTCCTGCAGATCGACCATGTACGGGCGGTTCACCAGCGCGTAGCAGATCAGGATCGGGATTTTCGCGGTCGGCGGCGCATCGCCGACGAAGCGATACAGCACCACTTTGCCGTCGCGCCACACTTCTTGTTTGCGCGTCGCGCCGTAGTGCACCTCATCCATCTCGCGCAGCGTCGACAGGCCAGCGCCGAGTTTCTGCTGCACTTTCGCCGCTTCTTCGGCGAGTTTTTCCGGAGTGACGTCGAACGGACTGTCGTACATCGTCAGCGCTTCCCGCTCGACGTCGTCGAGGCTGCGGTTTTGGTTTTGGCGGCGGCGATGGGCTTCGGCGCCTCGGGCATCGCCATCGCGATGCTGGGACGCGCGCTGCGCTTGGCGGCGGGGCGCGTCGCCGCGCGCGAGGGCTTAGCGGGCGCTTTCGCCGATGCCGCAGGCTTCGCAGCGCGTTTTGCGGCGGGTTTCGCCGCGGGTTTCGCTGCGGACTTCGTCGCGGGCTTCGCCGTCGGTTTCGTCGTGGATTGCGCGACGGTTTTCGATCCCGTCTTTCGCGTCGCCGAAGGTTTCGCCTCAGCCGACTTCGGCGCTTCCTTCGCGGCGTCCTTCGCGACCTTCTTTCGATCATCGGCGACCGGCGCGGTCGCGCGTGCGCTCGGCGCGCGTGCGGCGGCGCGCTGGCGACGCAGTTCGCGCTCCAATTCGGCGATCTTGCGATGCGCGCTGTCGATTTCGGTGCGGGTCGGCATGCCGAATTGCGCGCACAGCGCTTCGACTTCTCGCTGCACGCCCGCGCGCACGCGCATCTGCGCGTTCACCAAATCGGCGTACAGGCGGCGGAATTCGGTCGATAGCGCGATGTCGGCGTACGCCTCTTCCGCGGCGTCGATCCACAGATCGAACAGGGCGCGCGCGGACTGCAACTGGCGGCCGGGTTCGCTGCGTTCGGCCAATTTGCGCTCGAACCGCTCGAAGGCATCGCGACCGGCCTGCAGCATCGCGGCGTTGTAAGCATCGTTGGCTTCCTGCAGGTCGAGCTGCGCCTGCGCGAACGCTTGCCAACGCTCTTGCTGCTCGCGCGCGGGGCCGAAAGCGGGCGTCCGCAGCCAATCGCGGCCCTCATCGCGGAACCCGCCGGCCATGCGGCTGGCGAACTCGGCGGCGTCGACGACGTTGCCGCCGAACACGGTCTGCTGCAGCCACGGCGCGATATCGCGATACCAGCGATCGAAACCGGATTGGCCGGGGCCCTGCATCTGCGCGAACATCGCCGCGAACGGGTTGTCGCCGCCGCCCATCGCTTGGCGCCAAGCGCCGGCCACATCCGACGCGCTAGCGGGACGCCCGGCGAATTGCGCCGCGACCTCCTGCATCTTGCCGAACCATTGCTGCGATTGCTGGGCCATGCGCTCGAACGCGTCTCCGCCGAACGCCGATGCGCCGCCGTTCATGCCGCCTATCCCGCCCATTCGGCCCATGCCCGCGCCCTCGCCGCTCAACGCGCGCGCGAGCTGCGTCCATTGCGCCATCGCACCGCGCCAGACGTCCTGCGACGCGTTCGGTGCGCCGGCGCCGGTGGTCGCGCGCAATGCGTCGCTCCAGGCTTGCCAATAGCGCTGCGCTTGCTCCATCGCTTCGCCGGCGTTCATGCCGGGAAAGCCGAACCCCGCTGGATCCGTCGTACGCATCGCCGCCCTCCGCATGGTGTCGGCGCATGATAACAAGCGTCGGCGACGCGATGACGGCCCTCGACGAGAGCCTCACTAGGACCTTGGTCGCACGCGCGCGGCACGATCCGCGGCGGACGGCTCACCACTTCGGAATGCGCAGCGTTTTGCTGATCATCAGCGAACCGGACAGCGCGTACATCAGCGTCAGCGGATGGATGTCCCAGAACAGCAGTTCGTAGGCGCCGAACCAGAAATCGTCGCCGACGCGGCCGTGATCGATCGCCATCACCAGCACGACGATCAGCGCGAGGCTGGTGGGGATCGGGGTGCCCTCGAAGTGCGTGACTTTGGGGCCGCCGTCCGACAATTGCTCGGCGGTCACGTTGTAGCGCGCCAGCCGGCTGACGCCGCAGCAGACGAAATAGCCGAGAATCAGGCTGTCCCAACCGCCCTGCAGGCCGGTGGCGTAGCCCAGGGCCGCCGGCGCGACGCCGAAGGAGATCACGTCGGCGAGCGAATCCAGTTCGCGGCCCAAGGTGGACGAGGATTGCCGCCAGCGGGCGATGCGCCCGTCCAGGGCGTCGAAAACGAACGCCAAGGGAATCAACGCCGCGCCCCACAGCAGCCAGCGCTGGTCCTGGTCCTGCAGTGCGCGCATCGCCAGGAAAATCGCGCCGGTGCCGCACATCGCGTTGGCGAGCGTCAGCCAATCGGCGAGGTGGAAATCCCGCAGCATCGAAAAGTGACGCGTCATCGCCGGAATCCCCGTATTCGTCCTTGCGCCGAGGGTGCCAAACCCGCCCGCTTCGGGCAAGTCCGTTCCGGCATGTCGATCGACGACGGATCCACCGGGCCGCGACAGGCACGAACGCATGCTGCGCGCGCGCATCGGGAGGCCATCCCGAACTCGCGACGAACCGCGCATCGCGGCATGATGGAACCTAGCTCGCTCGTTTCGCCGCTTCCGTCGATGTCCGCCCCCGCTTCGGTGTTGCTCGCCCTGGATGTTCACTACGCACCGAGCGGCGGCGCCGTTGCGGCGGGCGTCGCGTTCGAGGCGTGGACCACCGAGGCGCCGAGCGCCGAATTCGTCGTCGGCATCGAAACGCCGCACGCCTACGAACCCGGGGCGTTCTACAAGCGCGAATTGCCGTGTCTGCTGCGCGCGCTGGAGGCCTACGAGCGACGGCCCGCCGCCGGTCGCGCCGACGCGGCCATCGCGGCCATCGCCACCATCGTCGTCGACGGTTACGTCGATTTGGACGCCCACGGCCGGCCGGGCCTGGGACGGCGTTTATTCGAAGCGCTGCACGGGCGCATCGCGGTGCTCGGCGTCGCCAAAACGGCGTTCGCGGGGATCGACCCGACGCACGCGGTCCTGCGCGGCGACAGCGCGCGCCCGCTGTACGTCACCGCCGCCGGGCTCGAACTCGACGCCGCCAAGCGCGCGGTCGTCTCGATGCACGGGCCGCATCGCATCCCGACCTTGCTCAAGCGCGTGGACCGGCTCGCTCGGACGGGAATCGCTCGAACGACGTAGGGGCGAATCGGTAAGATGGCGATTCTTTCGCCAGCCTCGTCCGCCGCCTCGCCTATGAAAGATCGCTTGTTCCTGCTCCGCCCCGATTTCGCGGACGCCGCCGCCGGCGACGGCGTGTACTACTGCCCGGCCTGCGCGGAAGTACGGGGCTTGCTGGATTACCACCCCGAACTGCTGGATCGCATCGATCTGCAGGAAATCGACTATCCGCGGCCACGGGCCGAGGTGGCGGCGTTATTGGGCGAACCGCATCCGGGTTGCCCGGTGCTGGTGCTCGCCGACAGCCGCGAAACGCCGATCGGGGCGAATATCCGCACCGCGCCCACCGGCCGCCGCTACGTCGATGGCCCGCGCGATATCGGGCACTACCTGGCGGTGCTGTACGGCTCGGCCAAACCGCATCCGTAATGTCGTCTGCGCGCCGAGCGCGCATCGCCGCGCGAGCACGAGCGACCAATCGAGAGAGAGATCGAGAGAGAGATCGAGAGAGAGATCGAGAGCGGAATCCGGCCTACGCCGCATCCCACACGCACTGCCCGGATTTGGCTTTCTTGCGGATCGCCGCCAATCGCGCTTCGTGCGCCGCCGAATCCTCCTCGCTCACGCGCACGCGCGGACGCGCCGCGGCTTCCGCGGCCGGCAAAATATAGCCATTGTCGCGACGCCGCTCTTCGCCCGCCGCCGGCGCCGCGAAACCGATCTCGCTCTGACCCGCGGTGAGCGCCAGATACACATCGACCAGCAACTGCGCGTCGAGCAGAGCGCCGTGCAGATGCCGATGCGTATTGTCCACGCCCAAGCGTTTGCACAGCGCGTCCAAGGAATTGCGTTGCCCCGGGAAACGTTGACGCGCCATTTCCAGCGAGTCTTCGACGCGACAGCGGTCGCGCATGCGGCCGTAGGACGCGCCGAGCAGCGATAACTCGTAATCGAGAAACCCGATATCGAATGCGGCGTTGTGGATGATCAATTCCGCGCCGTCGACGAATTTCAGGAACTCGTCCGCGATCTTCGCGAATTTCGGTTTGTCGGCCAAGAATTCGAGCGTCAGCCCGGTCACTTCCTGCGCGCCGGCTTCGAATTCGCGCTCGGGATGAATGTATTGCTGATACGTGCGGCCGGTCGGGCGACGCTCGATCAATTCCACGCAGCCGATTTCGACTACGCGATTGCCCTTCTTCCACTCCAGACCGGTGGTTTCGGTGTCGAGCACCACCTGCCTCATGCCGATGCACCCATGCTGCGTTCACTCGCGCCACAATCGTTCATGCGATGCCCGTTCATGCGATGCCCGTTCATGCGATGCCCGCTCATGCGATGCCTACCTGTTCTTTGAATTTGATCGCCTCGGCGCGCGCCAGCGCGTCCACGCGTTCGTTGTCCGGGTCGCCGGAATGGCCTTTGACCCAATGCCATTCGATCCGATGCCGCTGCGTCGCCAGATGCAGGCGCTCCCACAAATCGCGATTCTTCACCGCGTCGCCGCCCGCGGTTTTCCAGTGCCGGCGCAGCCAATTCGGCAGCCATTCGGTGATGCCTTGGCGCACGTATTGCGAGTCCGTCCACACGCTGACCGCGCAAGGCTCGGTCAGCGTCTCCAGGCCGACGATCGCCGCCATCAGTTCCATGCGGTTGTTGGTGGTTTGCGCTTCGCCGCCGCACAACTCGCGTTCGCGCTCGCCGTAACGCAGCAGCGCCGCCCATCCCCCCGGACCGGGATTGCCCAGGCAGGCGCCGTCGGTGTGGAGTTCGACGTCTTTCACGACGCGCTCCTACGACGGCGCGCGTCGGCGGGTTCGGCGGGCACGCGCAGCGCGACCGGGACTTGGTCGACGAGAGAAAGCGGTTTGCGTTGACGGATCAGAGTCATCGGAATCGTGCGCTTATCGGCGCGTTGGACGTAGGCCGCGCGCAGCCCCGCGCCGGCCTGCGGTAGTTCGGACAATTCGGTCGCCCACTGCGGTCCCACGCCTTGCGCGTAGTCTTCCGGGGCGAGACCGACATCGCGCAGCAGTTGTCGCAGATGCGGCGCATCGGCGCCGCGCAGGCCGCGGCCCTGCCACCGCAGGCGATAGGGCGAAATCGGATTCAGCGCCAGCAGATGCAAACGACCGCCCGGCACGAGGGCACGGGCGCATTCGGCGAGCAAGGCGCCGCTGCCGGCGTTGCGCAGCGAGGCGACGTGCTGCAGCACCACCGCACCCAGCGATTCGGTCGCGATCGGCAGCGGCAGGCGGCACAGAATCGGCCCGCGCCAGCCTTCCGGCGAGATGCACAGCCGCAGACCGCGGCCGATACCGTTGTTCGCGGCGAACGCATCGACGACGCGGCCGGTCGTGCTGTCGCTGGCCTGGTCGTCGCTGGCTTGGTGGTCGATGGCCCGATCGTCCCTGGCGCGCGGGTCGTTGGTCTCGTTGTCGGCCGACGCGTTCGACGTGGCGTGCCTGCGCTCGCTTGCCGCATCGCTCGCGCCCTCGCTCGGAACTCCGTTCGACGGCCCGATCCACAGCCACGGCAGACCCGCGTGGGTATTGCGCAGCGCCTCGGCGATCAGGCCCTGTTCGCTATCGAGAATCGCCTGCCCGGCCGGACGCAGAAACCACTGCGCCGCGGCGTCGAGATCGTGAAGCCGGCGATAGGACAGATCGGACATGGCGGCATTGTAAGCTGAGGGCTCCCGCGACCGCCCCCCACCGATCCACGCCCTTCATGCGCCTGCAGCCCCTGCCCGCCTTCGACGACAACTACATCTGGACGTGGGCCGATGCCGACGGCCGCGCGCTGGTGGTCGATCCCGGCGATTTCGCGCCGGTGTTCGCCGCCGCCGACGCGGGTTTGCGGCCGGAGGTCGTCTTCATCACGCACCACCACGCCGATCACATCGCCGGCTTGAGCGCGCTGCGCGAACGCTGGCCGACGCTCACGGTGTACGCGCCGGACGACCCGCGCATCGCCGATGCGTCGGGCGCGCCCGCGGCGCATCGCGTCGGCGAGGGCGATACGGTGGAGGCCCTGGGGCGTCGGTTCGAGGTCATGCACGTACCCGGCCATACCCGTTCGCACCTCGCCTTCGTCGAACGCGACGCCGATGCGCCGCTGCTGTTCTGCGGCGACACCTTGTTCAGTCTGGGCTGCGGGCGTTTATTCGAGGGCACGGCCGAGCAGATGCTGGCGTCGTTGGACCGCTTAGCCGCGCTGCCCGATACGACCCGGGTGTGCTGCACGCACGAATATACCCTGTCCAACGCCAAGTTCGCCGCGACGGTGGACCCGGGCAACGCCGACCTGCAGGCGCGCATCGCCCAAGCCCGCGCGCAGCGCGACGCGGGCCTGCCGACGCTACCGACGACGCTCGCCGAGGAGCGCGCCGCGAACCCCTTCCTGCGCAGCGACCATGCGGCGATCCGCGCGACCATCGCCGCGCGGCTCGAACGGTCGCCGGATACGTTGAGCCGGCTCGACGTCTTCGCGGAATTGCGCCGCTGGAAGGACGGCTTTCGCTGACGCGTCGCGTCGATGCGGATCGGCGCGCGCCGTCGCGACGACAGGCGTATCCGGCACTCGGAGCCCCGCCCTCGCGCATCGCATCGCCGGCCTCGTCGCCACCGTACGGCAGCCGATGGCGCGGCACGCATGGCACACTAGCGCCCCGTTCGATATTCCGAGACGACGAGACCAGCATGGGATTCCTCCAAGGCAAGCGCGCCCTCATCACCGGCATCGCCAGCGAACGCTCGATCGCGACCGGCATCGCCGAGGCCATGCACCGCGAAGGCGCGGAATTGGCATTCACGTATCAGAACGACAAGCTGAAGACGCGCGTCGAGAAAGCCGCAGCGGAATACGGCTCGGACATCGTGCTGCCGCTGGACGTCTCCGAAGACGCGCAGATCGAGGCCTGCTTCGCCGAATTGAACAAGCGCTGGGACGGGTTCGACATCCTGATCCACGCCATCGCCTTCGCGCCGCGCGAAGCGATCGCCGGGCAGTTCCTCGACGGCCTGACCCGCGAGAATTTCGCGATCGCGCACGAGATTTCGTCCTATTCGCTGGCGGCGATGGCGAAAGCGGCGCGCCCGATGATGGCCGGCCGCAGGGGCTCGGTCCTCACCCTCACCTATCTCGGCGCCGAACGCGCGCTCGCCGGTTACAACGTGATGGGCGCGGCCAAGGCAAGCCTGGAATCGACGATGCGCTATCTGGCCTACAACCTCGGCCCGGAAGGCACCCGCGTGAACGCGATCTCGGCCGGACCGATCAAAACGCTGGCGGCCGCGGGCATCGGCGGCTTCCGCAAGATTCTCGGCCATGTCGAACAGAACGCGCCGCTGCGCCGCACCGTGACGATCGAAGACGTCGGCAACGTCGCGGCGTTCCTGTGTTCGGATCTGGCCGCGGGCGTGACCGGCGAAGTCACGTACGTCGACGCCGGCTACAACATCCTGGGCATGACCGGTCTCGACGCCGACTGAGCGACGACATCCGCGAGCGCCCCGCCTCGCGCATTCTCGACCCTAAACGCAACGAAGCCCGGCATTCGCCGGGCTTCGTCGTTGAGGCGATCCAAGATTCGATCGCCGTGTTCGATCGCAGTGTTCGATCGCCTTCTAGCGCGTCGACGCGGCCGAAAACGCTCGACCCTCGCGACACGCCGGGATCAGAGCCGATCCTCGGCGATGTCGATCTTCATGCGCTTGCGCGCGGCTTCGACGATCGCGCGCGCGTCGACATCGCCCAAACGCGGCGCCAACTGCTGTACGAAGGCTTTGCGCTCCTCGGCCGAAACCTCCGCCGCATCGCCGGTGGAGACCTTGGTCACCGCGAAGATCACGTACTGCGCCGGGCCGAGTTCGACCGTGCCGTACGAGGGCTTGTCGCCCTTCGGCGCCGGCACCTCGAAGTAGGCTTCGACCGCTTCCGCCGTCGGCATCGGCGCGCCGCGCGGCACCGACGGCACGTTCGCCATCGGCAGCTTCAGGCTCTCCGAAACGGCCTGCATGGTCTCGCCTTTGTTCAAGCGCGCCAGCACGGCGTCGGCCTGCGCTTTCGCGGCCTTGTTCGCGCGATCCGCGCGCACCGCGGCGATCACCTGCGGACCGACCTTGGTCAGCGGCTGCACCGCTTCGGGCTGGTGCTCGACGACGCGGATGAACACGCTGCGATTAGCGCCGACCTCGATCGGGTCGCTGACCATGCGGTCCTGCTTAGCGGACTCGGAGAACGCCGTGCGCAGCACCGCCGGATTCGCGGCGATGCCGGTGCCTTGGCCGCGCGCGAACGGGCCGAGACGCTGCACCGTGAGGTTCGCGGCCTTCGCCGCGGCCGTCAGCGAGGTCGGGCTCTTCAGCACTTCGTCGACGACCTTGTTGGTCAGGTCGTTGAACGCGCGCTCGCGAGCGGATTCGGCCGCTAAGCGCTCCAATTCGGGTCTCGCTTCCTCGAAGGTCATCGCCTTGCCGCTTTTGACTTCGCGCACTTGGACGATGTGATAGCCGAATTCGGTCTTCACCGGCCCGGACACGCTGCCCGCGGCCGTCGCGAACACCGCATCCTCGAACGGCTTCGCCATCTGCCCGTTCTGGCCGACCCAGCCCAGGTCGCCGCCGGTCGCCTTGGAGCCGGCATCGTCGGAATTCTGCCGCGCCAGCGTCGCGAAATCGGCGCCGCCCTTCGCCTGCGCGAGCAGCGACTGCGCCTTGGCCTCCGCGGCCTTTTGCGCGGCGGCGTCGGCCTTCGGATCGACGGCGACCAAGAGATGCGAGGTCAGGCGCTGCTCCGGTTCGATGAAGCGGGCTTTTTCTTGTTCGAAACGCCCGCGCAGTTCCTTCTCGTCGCTCGGCGGCGGCGGCGGCAGCGCGTTGCCGTCGATCTCGACGTATTCGATCGTCACCTGTTCGGGCGCGCGAAAATCGCTCTGATGCGACTTGTACCACGCGGCGATTTCCGCGGGCGACACCGGCGCGGTGTCGACGGCCGGCGGCGTCAACGTCAGGAACGACACATCGCGCTTTTCGCTCAACAGGCCGACCAAGCGCTTGGTCTCGCTATCGGTCAGGAACGCCGACCCCGACAGACGCGTGGCGATCAAGCTCTGCAGCATGCTTTGCCGCACTTCGTCCTGGAACTGCTTCGGCGTGCGCTGGGGATTCATCGTCGCCAGCGCCAATTGGTAACGCTGCAGGTTGAACTTGCCGTCGACCTGGAACGCCGGGATCGTGGCGATGAATTCCTTGACCTGCTCGTCGCCGATGGCGAAACCCGCATGATCCGTCGCCAAGCGCATCACGGTCTGGTCGATGAGACCGTCGAGCACTTCGCGCTTCTTCTCCATCGTTTCGAAGCGGCGCGCATCGAAGGCATCGCCCTGCGCCTGACGCTGCTGTTGGCGCGCCTGCTCGAACGAGCGCTTGAAATCGTCGGCCGGGATCTCCTCGGCGCTCCAGAAGATCTTGCGCACGATCCACCAGTCCGGCGCGGAAGACCACCATGTCGGCGGCGCCTCGATCTTCGCGGCGTAGGTGTCGTTACGCTGAAACAAATACTGTTCCATGCCGAAAAAGGCGAACGGGACGATCAGCAACCCGAGAACGACGGTGGCGATCCAGCCTGAGGATTTTTCGCGGAGTGCTTGCAGCATTGGCAGTCGGGGCCGAAAGGTGAGCCGCTTAGTGTAGCCCGAGCCGAGCCGCGTCGGCAGACCCCGCGCTCGATCGACCGGCCTCGGCCGCGAGCCCGTGCGCCGAGCGACAGGAGGGCGGTCGGCAACCAACCGCCCGTGGCGCCGGAATCGGAGAGCGCGAACCGACCGGCACGAAAAAAGCGCCTTGCGGCGCTTTTTGAGGCCCCGAAGGGCAGGCAGCCTAGGCTGCGAATGAATGGCGGAGTGGACGTCCGTAGAACTCAGGAATCAAGACATCCATCACCGTCTAAATACACCCTATTTTTAAGGATTGTATTGGAATTAAGCTCCATCAACGTCTTGATTCGTCTCGCTCAATCCTACATTCTATGTGGGCATAGATGTGGGGTTGATTGCGATGCCCAAGAAAGCCAAGGAACTTACCGTGCTCGCTGTCTCGAAACTTCGGGCGGAAGGTCGCCACGCCGTTGGCGGTGTCGATGGCCTGCACCTTCGCATCGTCGGCGGATCGCGCGCCTGGGTGCTTCGCGTGGTGGTCGGGGGCTCGTCGTCCGCATCTCTCAGCCCTCGGCGCGTCGATGTCGGCCTGGGGGGTTATCCCGATGTGTCGCTCGCCGAAGCGCGCGAGAAGGCCCGGGACCATCGCCGCCGCGCCAAGGAAGGGATCGACCCGGTGCGGGAGCGCAAGGCGCATCGGGCGCAGCAACGACAGCAGGCCGAGCAAACGCACACCTTCCACGAATGCAGCGAGGCCTATCTGGCGGCCCACAGCGCCGGTTGGAAGAACCCCAAGCATCGGCAGCAATGGGCGTCCACGCTCGCCACGTATGCCGCGCCTGTGATCGGCAAGCGACCGATCGCCGAAGTCGATACGGCGGCCGTCCTGGCGGTGCTGGAACGGATCTGGCTGACGAAGACCGAGACCGCCAGCCGGGTGCGGGGGCGGATCGAGTCGATTCTCGATTGGGCCACGGTTCGCGGTTATCGGCAGGGCGAGAACCCCGCACGCTGGAAAGGACACCTGGACAAACTGCTGCCCGCGCGCTCGAAAGTGCAGAAGGTCGAGCATCACCCCGCGCTGCCTTACTCGGATGTCGCGACCTTCATGGCCGATCTTGCGAGCCGGGAGAGCGTCGCTGCCCGGGCGCTGCAATTCAGCATCCTGACGGCCGCACGTAGCGGCGAAGCGCGCGGCGCGACGTGGGACGAATTCGACTTCGAAGCGCGGACGTGGACGGTCCCTGCGGAGCGGATGAAAATGGGGAAAGAGCATCGGATACCGCTGTCGTCGGGCGCCATCGCGGTACTGCGCGCGATGCCGCGGATCGCAGGGAGCCGCTACGTCTTCACCGCACCGCGCGGCGGCATGCTCTCGGATATGGCGTTAACGGCCGTGCTGCGGCGCATGGGCCGAGGCGACATCACTCAGCACGGGTTCCGTTCGACGTTCCGCGATTGGGCGGGCGAGACGACCGCATTCCCACGCGAAGTGATCGAGCATGCGCTGGCGCATCGGCTACGCGACAAAGCGGAAGCCGCTTACCAGCGCGGCGATCTGCTGCGCAAGCGGGCAGAATTGATGGAGGCGTGGTCAAAACATTGCGAGTTATGAACTTGGCCTTTGTGGTTCCGGCCAGTCCTGTAGAGAGCCCCCTTGGAAACTCCACAACCGCCACGCGCGACCGCCCCCAACTCGGGTCAGGTGGGATGGGAACCGACGTCAGGACGACATCGCATTACAGACTGCGTTGAACATGTTGCGCGATGCCTACAACCAGCGCCGTCCGCATCGCGCCTATTGAAAAAATGTGACAAAAAGCAGAACAATTTCTTTCATGCCCCCTATTCTTTACCTGCAAACTTTGTCTTGACGCAGATATAGTGAATTTTTTTGAAATTGACTGCCCGCCCCGCCCAAGTAGAAGCTATCTCAAAATTGTTTGAGCAGTAAAACAGCGGCAGAAACCTGCACAAACCCGAGAAAATTCTCCGGATGAAGCTCCCAGCGATTCAATAGCCGGCGCTGGTTCTTCATCCAAGCGAAAAAACGCTCCACAATCCAACGTCGCTTGTAACGACGCAGCTCACGACCATCCTGCGTCTTCGCCTTCTTCCGGTTCTTCCGATGCGGCGACACCATCTTGACGCCCTTGTCGCGCAAATCTTCGTCCAGATCATCGCTGTCATATGCCCGGTCGCCAATTAAGACATCAGGCATCGCCTCGGTCATGTAGAAGTCGAAGCTCAGCTGCACCAGTTTCACCTCATGGTGGTTCGCCGCATGCGTGCTCACCAATAACGGCAGGCCCGCACGATCCACGATCGCCATGATTTTCACGCCTTTTCCGCACTTCGTATTGCCGATCTCCAACCCACCGCCACGCCCGTTCGCGAACGTCGCGTCGATGTAACACTCGGAGGTGTCGAGCAGATCGTGATCACGCAGTTCGTTCGCCAGATCGACCAGGATGCCGCGCAATACCTCCTGCTGCGCCCACATCTGGAACCGACGATGCACTGTCTTGTAGTTCGGGTACGACTGCGGAAGCATGTGCCACTGCGCCCCCGTCTTCAGAACCCAAAGCACTGCATCCAGCACCTTCCTTGCCGGTGACCTGCCCCCACTGATCCGTACCACGTGAAGCTGTAAAGTCCGTCAACTTGACCTCTTCCCCGCGTTAGGCCCGGGCAGAGCTGGAAAATTCGGCCTTCGGTTGAGACGTGAATCGGACTGCGAACTCTGCCGGCGGGACATCCCCGATCGACGAGTGCGTGCGGAGATGATTGTAATCCACCCTCCAGTTTTCGATCTTCCGGCGGGCGTCTTCGAGTGACAGGAACCAGTGGGTGTTGAGGCACTCATCCCTGAAACTGCCGTTGAACGATTCGATGAACGGATTGTCGGTCGGCTTGCCGGGACGGGAGTAGTCCATCGTCACCCCGTGGTCGTAGGCCCAGCGATCCATCACCATCGAGATGAACTCGCTGCCGTTGTCGGTTTGGATCCGCTGCGGCAGGTGACGCTGATGACGTAGCCATTCCATCACTGCGACCATATCTTCGCCCTTGACGACTTCGATAGCCAGGCTCTCCTTGGTGAAGTTGTCCACCACCGTCAGGGCGCGGAAGCGTCGTCCATCGAACAAGGCATCAGCCACGAAATCCATGCTCCAACACTGGTTGGGCGCAGTCAGCACCGGTCGATCCAGACGATGGGCCGCAGCTTTGCGCCGCCGGGGACGCTTCCGCCGCAGATTGAGCCCCGCCTGGCAGTACAGCCGGTACACACGCTTGTGATTGGCCTTCCAGCCTTCCCGGCGCAGCAGCACGAAGATTCGCCGGAAGCCGTAGCGAACCCGCGCGGCAGCGATCTCCTCGATTCGCCCACGCAGGGGACCATCATGATTCTCCTCAGGCCGGTAGTACCACGCCGAACGACTCTGCCTGACCACCCCGCAGGCACGTCGCACGCCAATCCGGTAACGATCGATCAAATGGCCCACGAGCGTTTTGCGGTGCGCAGGCCTCAGAGCTTTTTTGACAACACATCCTGCAGCATGACCTTGTCCAGGCTCAGGTCGGCGACCAACTGCTTGAGCTTGCGGTTCTCCTCCTCGAGCTGACGCAGCCGGCGGAGCTCGGCCACGCCCAGGCCCCCGAACTTCTTTCGCCAAGCGTAGAACGTGGCCTGGCTGATGCCCATCTTGCGGCATATCTCTTCGATCGTCGTGCCGCTCTCGGCCTGCTTCAGGGCAAACGCAATCTGTTCCTCGGTGAACTTCGACTTCTTCATGGCGACGGGCCTCCTTGGGCCTGAGTGTCGCCGAATTTTCTAGTTTAGGCTGGACCTGATTACAGGGAGGAGGTCAATTCTGTTCTAGCAATGAAACCCCATAATCTAGAACTTCAGATTAGCAAGAAGGACGAAGGTTCACCTGGGCCAAAAATTATCAGACTTTGGGCCAAAACACGGCGTTTTATCTGGATCGCCATGTCGCGAAGTAATTGAATTACAGACCTTATAGACCGAATCTGCGCCGAAGTACCCATTAGCTGCCGATTTGCCAAGCCAAAACAACGCCCTCCTTTGGTCATCAATGGCTTTTGAGTCAGCAAATAGCTGGTACGCCATATATTGGGACTCTGCTGAACCATTTTCGGCCCCAATAACAGCCCACGCGAGACTTTTTTTTCTATCCTTTCTTAAAGCGACATAATGATTCATCACTCTAGTAGCAGCCTCTGGAGATCCATCCAACGCCTCTCTTGATAGCTGCTCAAGCTCATCCTTTGTCAATGAATAGTCAACATTAGCTAAAAAATGCTCAGCGCTTTTGGCGAAAGAGCAATTGAACGCCGTCACCAGCAGCAAAACAGCGATGCCGCCGTTCTTAAGTTTAAGATTTCCTTTCATTTTCGACCTCTCGGTTTAAATGGCACGAACGCCCCGGGTTTTGAATAGTCCGGGCCGGCTGCGTTTGCGGCAGCCTCACCCGCACTCCAGTGAAGATTGCCTTTTGTTGGTCCTATATACAAACCGCCGGCGCTATCTAGCCACCCCCAATTATTTGGAGCATAGACATCCACCTGCAAAATATTCGCTAAACGTTTCGCAAAAGAATCCTGCCCCCTTTTCGGTGCAACACCCGCATTACATGCAACCAATCGTACCGGTTTGTTATTGCATGAAGCAGTGTTTCTAATGATTGCCGCCAGATCAGTAGGCGACCTGTTGCCCACAGAATGCGGATATCCATGCCCTGCGACAGTACACTCATTTGAATTGTTCTGAAATTTCTCTGCGCTCTTGTACTCACTAGACCCAGGGGCAAACAGGTTTATATCGACAGCGAGGCCCAACGTGTCAGCCCACTGCAGTGGGTTAGCTTCGACATAAGAATAGGTACTTACCCCGCCCTCCAACCCAATCGGATCGCTCTGCACATACCGCCCACTCTCCGCATCGTAATCCCGGAAGTAGTTGTAGTTGAACCCCGTCGCGCTGTCGTATTGCTGGCCGGGGTAACGCAGATCCAGCACAAACCACGCGTTGTCGCCATCCGGGTCTTGATCGGGGAGTTCTTCGCCAAACGACTCGGTTTCCAGGTCCCAGCGCCACACCGCCACCCCCTGCGCGCCGCGCGTCGGGTCGATCACCACGCGCGGCGTACCCAAGGCATCCGGCTGCAGATAGAACAGCTTGCGTTGACCGCCATCCATGCGCGCAAGCACGCCCACGGGCAAGTCGCCGAACCAAATCGCCTGCTGAATGCTCTGCCCGCTCTCGTCGTAGTCGCCGATCCATTGACCGTTCGCGCCGAACACCGTGTGCGCCGTCTGGCTGCTGCCCGTGCGGTACACCCGCTCGCCCAGCCCGTTGTAGCGGTAACTCATGATGAGATTACCGTTCACACTGACACTGCGCATCCGGTTGGCGGCGTCGTAGACGAACGTCTTCGTCGCGATCCCCGGCGGCGGTTCGTTGCCGTCATCGATGCCGATCGTCGATTGCTCGGTACCGTTGTACGCCGCGCTCTCCAGCGGGTCGCCCGGCGGCGGGTCTTCGCTCGGCGGCGCCGGCGTCTCCATCGAGCGCTGGCCGATCCAAATTGTGTTGCCCGCCGCATCGTAGTGCCGCTCGGTGTTGCCGATCGTCACCACACGGTGATGGTTCGACAAATACCCGTACGTGCGCGTCGTCCACGTCGAGACCGGCCCCGTCGCCGGACACGGCGCGCCCGGCGGCAGACCCGTGCAATCGTAGCCCATTGTCGTCATTAAGCGCCCCGACGTCGTGCGGTTGCCGGTCTTGTCGTAGGCGTAACTGCCTTGCAACACGTTCGCGCCGTCTTTGCTTTCTGTCAGGCGATTCAAACCGTCGTAACCGTACGTCCGTTTCGGCGGGTCGTTCTGGTTGCCGTTGCGCAACGTCTTCAGATTGCCCACGTCGTCGAACGCATAGCCCAGGCTGATCCCGCCCGCCGCCGTATCCTGCACGACCCCCGGCTGGCCGTTCAGGTTCTGCGTGCGGCTCATCGTCCTTCCGTTGCCGTACGTCCACTGCGCCACTGCGCCGAACGGGTGATACGTTGCGTCGCGCAGTACTTGTTGACGGCCGCTGCCCGCAACCGTGATGCCGATTTCGATCGTGCGGCCCAGCGTGTCGTACAGATAATCCACCACCGCGCCGTCGGGGTACGTCATCGTGTTCAGACGGCCGTTAGCGTGGTAGCTCCACTGCTGCGAGAAGGTTTTGCCCTGCGTGCGTTGCACCTTGCGCACGAGTTGACCGAAGCGGTCGTAGCACCATGTCGTGCTGCCGCTGTGATCGGTCATTTTCGCCAGCCGACCGACGAGGGAGGTCTCGCCCACGGCGCAATCGCTCTGCGGCACGTCGTAGGTGTAGGCGACGTTGAGCTCCGGCTCTTGCGGGTAGACCTCCGCCGTCGGGCGATTCAGGGCGTCGTACACCGTGGTCGCCATCTTGCCGCGCGCGTCGGTGTGGCTCACGCGGTTGCCTGCGCTGTCGTAGGCGGACGTCGTGGTACCGGTGTCCGGGCTCTGCAGCGTCGTCGTCTCGCCGAAGCCGTTGTAGCCGTAGATCGTCTGCAGATCCCTCGGGTCGGTGACGCGGGTCAAGCGGTCGAGCGCATCGTATTGGAAGCTCGTCTGCGCGCGATCCGTCGCGGCGATCGCCACTGTCGCATTCGCGATCGTGCGCGTACGACGGCCCAATGGGTCCACGTCGTGGTCCATGATCCGACTCAGAGCGTCGGTCGTATGGTCGAGCGCACCCTCCGCATCGTAGGTCAGCCCTGTCTGCTTGCCGTAGGCGTCGGTGATCGCCTGCAACTGGCCGAGCAAGTCGTAAGCGCGCGAGGCTTTGCGGCGCAGGGTATTCGTGGCGTCCTTCACCTCTTCCTGCGTGCGTTCGCCGGCCGCGTTCAATGTGTACACGATGCGGTTGCCAGCGCTATCGGCGACCTGGGTCAGGCGATGCGCGGCGTCGTAGGTGTAATCGAGGAACGCGCCGTCCGGTTGTGTCACCCGCTTCACCGAACCATCCGGCCAATACGCGATTCGGACAATCCGGTCATCGGTCTCCACCGCGTTGTCGGCGCCGCGCGTCTTGCGTGCCGTCGCTCTGCCGCGCGCGTCGTACTCGAGGTCGGTGATCGTGCCGTTGCCGTCCTTCACCGACAGCGGACGGCCCGCGCCGTCGTTGCGCAGGACTTCCACCGTATGGCCCAGGGCGTTCATGGTCTTCCACAGATCGCCTTTACGGTAGTCGCAAGCCGTCGGCACGGTGGTGCAGGCCGGATGGTCCGCCGGTCGATAGGTCAGCGTCGCCACATCGACCGTATCGGTACGCGGGCCGTCCACCGACTTGAGCAAGCCGACGATTGGGCAAGCACCGGCCGTCACATCCGTCGGTTCGCAGTATGTCAGCGTGGTCGTGCGCGCTGCGTTCGTCGCCGGGTCCGTCACGATGACGCTGGTTGGTTGCCGGCGGGTGTTATAGGTCATCGTCTGCTGTGCGACCTGTCCGCCCGTCGCGTTGTAGACCCTGTTTTGCGTCAACAGGTTCGTCACAGGGTCGCGGCTGTACTCCGTGCGTCGCTGCTCGGGCGTGCCGAAGGCTTCGATCATCGCCGAGCGATACGCATCGGTGTATTCGAACTTAGTCACGACGCCGCGTTTGTCGGTGCTGGTCAGCGGCCGGCCCTGCGCATCGAAGGTCATCGCCTCTTGCCCCGCCGTATCATCGATGCTGGCGATCTTGCGATACAACCCCGACTGCATCGTGTACTGTCGGACCAAACCGTTCATGGTGGTCAATACGGCCGTCGTCGGCGTCGGATAGCTCACCGTGGTCACTTCGTTCGGCGTACCCAGCACACGACTCTCGATGGCGCGGCCCTTGGCATCGTAGGTGAACGTGGCGAAGCGCTGGCCGTTCTCGGCGGTGATCCCGGTCAAATGGTTCACGAACTTCGGATCGGCGAAGCCGGCTTCATGGTAGTGGTACTGCTTGATCGCACCGTTGCCGTAATCGACGCTGGTCAGATTACGGTCGCTGTCGTAGCTATAGCCCACGCTCGCGCCATCGGGTTGGACGATTCGCGCGAGCATCCCGTTCGCGTACTCGAAGCGCAACGCGCGGCCCGCGCCGTCGGTCACGCGGGTCAGCAGTTCGCCGTCATAGGTCAATGCGACGGCATCGATCGGGTCGGCGGGGTCGTACTGCGCGATCAGGCGCCCTTCCGCGTTGAACTCGCGGACCTCGCCGTCGCCATCGCGCAAACGCCACACCGCCGCACCTTCGGTGATCGCCTCCAACACGCGATCGACCGAGTTCTCGCCGCGGTAACGACGGTTCCCGATCGATACGAACGATTCGAAGTAACCCGAATCGCCGACCACGGCGATCGACGGTGCGCCCACGAAGCCGTCGATGCGGTCGCTGTAGGTGTGGGTCCAGCCCAGCGCGAAGTCCGGGTTGTTCCGCAACTGGCCCAATGAGTGGTAGTAGCGCACGAAGGTGCGGCCCGCGAACGTAAAATCGGGCTCCTGTCGCGCCTTCTCGCCTGTCGCGGGATAGATCGGGTTCGGACTGCCGGGGCAACTCGCGCACTGCTGCAGCGGGCCGCTGATGAATGCCACGTGTTGGTTCTGGGCCTTGCAATACGTGCCGTCGACGCGTCCGTAGGCGATATCCGACTCGAACCCGTTCGGGCATAAAAAGGAGACGTGGCGGCGCAAGTGCCACCGACGCGTGCTCGGCACCTGTTCGCCGGGGCATTGCGCTTTCGTCTCGTATTCCCGGTACAGCGTGTCGTACCCCATGTAAAGCCGAATGACGCCGCGCTGGGGATTGTTCGGATCTTGTTCGAGAAAGGGGCTCGCATTGACGCTGCGATCAAGCGCGATCGTCGTCGAAAGCAGCGTGCAGCCGGTCAGTTCGGTCGCGAGCAAACGCTGTTGCGCCGCTGTCACCAACGCCGCCTCATTCGCGCACCAACCGGCGTAGTCGGGATGCGGATCACCCGCGGCCGGCAGGCACCCGAAACCGCCCGCCCCCGCGCTACCGAGATTCGCCGAATACATGGTGTACGACACCACAGGCGCACGTTCTTTGATGCGGTAGAAATAATTGATCGACGGATGGGCCGGCGTGCCGCCGACCAGCCCGCCCGCCACATCGATTCGCTCCAGCAACGGACCTGCCCCGGCGAAAGCGGGATCGCTGCGCATCGCGACTTCCGCGTCCTGGCGCGTGTCGAAACACACCGACTGCGTCGTGCCGGAGTTGGAATAGCAGAATTGATCGGGATTGGTACTCTCCGAGAATACCGTGGTCGCACGCGACGACAATCCGACCACCAATACCGCGGCGAAGAGCAGACGCGGTAAGAGGCGCGTCATTCGTATGCTTCGGCTCGACTGTGGCTGCATTCTGCGCTCCATTACTTGTGATTCGTTGAACACGCCCTTCAATGAAAGGCGCGATTGCGTTCTCGTGTCCGCCTCGAATTGAGGACAGCACGCACCGCTTCATCTTGCGGGGTATACGTCTCGACGGCTGCGACCGATGAAGGCTCAGCCGCCTCCGCCTCCGCCTCCACCATCGCCACCACCTCCACCGCTGTCGGCGCTCGGCATCGCGATGGTCAGGCCGCCGATCCGCATCGTCGGGCCGCCCGGACCGTTCTGTTCCATCGCCTGCGTCAGCGCCTGCGCTTCCTTCTGCTCGCGCGCCTGCAGCATCGTGCGCGCCATCTCCGAGGACTGCTCCATCGGTATCGTCAACGCCGCCTGCAGATCGACCGGCGCGCGACGCGACGCCGGACTCTCGACATCGCCCTGCACCGCGATCAAATACCGCGGCGCGCCTGTCTCCGGGTCGATCTTCGTACTCGGCACCACATGATCGACTGCACGAAATCCGCTGTCGTAGTGCAACGCGCCTGCGACAACACTCGCCGAGACGTGGCTCGCGGCCAATTGCCCGCGCTGGTGTTCGGTCAGCAATCCATCGGGATCGAAGCCCGGGCGGTTCACTGCGCTGTGCGCTTGCAGATAAAGATGGTGCGCGATGTGGCCAGGGGCGGACATCACGTGTATCGAGGGTTTAGGTGGCGCGGTGGGTTCGACCTCGGTCTCGTGCGCCTGCCGCTCGCGAGTTCCGCCACCCGGCCGAAACGGGACGGGCGTCGCTTCGGTCGGCTTGGGAACGTAATCGCCGATGTCTCGGAAGGCCGCGCCGGGGCCGAACAACGGCGAGTCGTAGGGCGCAGGATGCGCCGGAGTGGGCTCGGGCGTCGGCGGTAGGCGCCACGTTTTGCTTTCGCGTTCGGCGTACTCGCCCGGTGCCACCGGGCCGCGCAGTGCCTCGATGCCGTCCAGCGCAGCGCCCAAATGGCCGCGGCCGACCATCGTGATGCCCTGGCGCATCGTCATCACGTCGTCGCGGAATTTATCGATCATGTCCTTCGCCACCGCCGCGCGCGTCACCGCCTCCGGCTGGTCGAAGATCGAACGGTCCGGGCGCTCGTCGCCGTCGCGGCGCGTGAATTGGTGCATCGAGTGCGAACCCGCGGCGTAGCCAACCGCGAAAATCGGCATGCGGCTATCCAGCTTGCTGGCGTCGTTCTCGTAGCCGGCCATCGTCATCGCGCGCAGGTCGTTCTCGGTCGCATAGATGCGCACTTCGCCGTAATGCCCGGAGGCGGCGCTGACCGTATCGCCTGCCAGCACATGATTGACGACCTTGTGACCGCCTTCGGGAATTCGAAGCCCCAGGCTCACCGCGCCATACGCGTTGAAGGTTTCGCCTTCGAGATTGAAATGGTGCGCCGTGATCTGGGCGTGGCAACCGCCCAGACTGTGGCCGGTGACGGTGACATGCGGGGCATGACCAGATCGACGCCCTTCTTTCTCGGCCAGTTCAATGGCACGGTGCGTCAGCGCGATCGCCTCTTCTGCCTGCGGATTGACCCGGCTCACCGCCATACTGCCATCGGTGAAGAGCGCATCTTGAATTATGGCCTTCGCCCCGGAATTCACTTCTGTTCCGCGATGCGCGACGACATAGTCGCCACTCTCGGTATTGCGGTAGATCGTCCCCTGGTACCCGCTCACCGGGCGGCTCACATGCTCGATGACCTCATATTTGACACCCCCAATCATCACGGGCTCACGCGCGTCCACCTCACGAACGCCAGGAGGGAGGGCCTCATACGAATGCGCCGACAGGTCGGCATAGTCCTGATGAGATGGACGCATTATTTGATTTCCGTTGCCGTGATCGTGATGGAGAACACGTCGTCACGATATTCAGGCTTGAATTCCGTCTTGTCTTTCAGCCCTGAATCGCTGTAGTTCCGAATATCACTTTTCGGATAATCAGTTTTGGCGTAATACCGTTTGATCGTTTTTTGTGCGATCACATCCTCTCGGTCCATGCTGATCCCAAAGTTTGTGATGTAGTCGTCTCCTTCCCCTGCGCTCACACCTACCCCGACATTGGAGAACTCCCACTTGCACACACCCTTCCCGAAATAATCCTCGTCCTGCATCGCATCCAGATACATTGTGCCCACGAAGGTGGTCGCATCGATTTTCTTGAAATCGATCTTGAAGTGGGTGAACACACGACCATGAACACCTGCGAAGCGATCCATCGTGTACACGCAATCCGGTGCATCGTAATGGGCACTCGCCCCATAGGACTCAAACGGCCCAGGCGCATTCTCAACCTTCATGGTGATGTCGTAGCGCCGCTTTGGGCTCGGGTTACGGTGATACATCGCCGCAACCTCTTCCGGGCTGTAGGTTTTCTTGGGCTGTTGCGCGTTGGATTCGTCCATTAGCGGGTCCGGCATGCTGCAGGCGGTGAGAAGACAGAAGGGGAGCGCAAGCGCAGCGAAACGTTTCAAAGGTGTTCTCCATATATCGCACACGCGAAGCACACGAATGGCGTTAGGATCGACGAGGGCGGCTAATATTTTTCGCATATCTGGAGGTGCCGTGTAGTCCGTGGAGCGATTGAAGTTCTGTGAAGTTTCAAAGCGAAAGCGATCCTCACCCTCCGCGAGTACGCTTATCGCAACGACTGTGTCGGCTCCACCACATCGAGCTTCAACGCCGACAGGGCTTCGATGTCCCGTTGGCGCACGGCCTTGAGCGACTTCAGAAAGTCGATCGCGGCCTCGCCATAGCCCCGCCGGGTGTTCCCCACCAGCACCGTCCCCGTACCATCGGGTTGCGTGGTGTATCGGTGCGCCGACCATTCCACGATCTGCACCCCGTCCGCGTCTTTCGCCGACAGCAGGAAGTCGATGATGACTTCCTTCGTTTCGGGATTGACGATCGTGTCGTAGTTGGCGACCGGGTCGGCGTCTTTACGTGCGGCGATCTGCGTCGCGATGCCTTGCGCCATTTGGATGGCGGCCGGCCCATCGGAACGAAGATCGATCATGACCATGGACGAGAAACGGTCGGCGGGCTCGCCCGCCTGCAAGTACTCCTGTTTGTACAGCCCCGCTTCGGGATGACTCGACCAAGCCAACACGTAGGTTTCATCGTTGAAGGCGATGGGACCGGGAACCCCTAATCGTTCGACCGCCTTCTCTGATGGCGCATCGGAGGGGGGCGCGGTTGCAGCCGGCGTCTTCGCTTGGGCAGCGGCCGTCGCAAACATTCCGACGACAAGAATAGGCGCCATGCGCTTGGCGAAATTCCGAACGGTTTTCATTCTGTTCTCCTTGAGGATCGACAGAGTCCTGTATAAGCCTTTGCTGCGTTGTGAGACGCTCAAAAGGACCAACAACAAGAGGAAGCCGACGATGGGGTGGTAAGACATATACAGACTCATTGCGTTGGTCAGCCTAGCAAAGCCCCCTGTCGTACCGCACAGCGCCTCCGATTCGGTTCAGGTAAACGTGTACAACAGCACCCCCAACACCCACCGCGCCACGATGTAGACGACGTGGGCGACGACTTCGATCCGCGCCTTCTCCGGGCCGCGACCCCGTAGTCGCCGACGCAATCAAATCGCCTCCGCAGCGCGCAGGGGCTCGCCGCGCCGAATCCGTCGATAAATCTCTTCGCGATGCACCGGCACCGCGCGCGGCGCGTCGATGCCCACGCGCACCTGTCGGCCGCGCCACAGCCCCAACCAACCGCCACGGGGGTTCGCGCCGAACCACACCACGATGTCCTGCCCGATCCGCAACGACTCGCCCGCCATGACGGCGACTTCGTAGCGTCGCATGCAGCGGTGCGCCTCCGCAGGCGCGACAGTCGCATCGGCGTCATCGAGGATGGCAAGCCCATCTGGGGCCGTGAGCGCCACCGTCATCTGCGCACGCAGCTTGCCGCGGATCGTCAGGCGCACGTCGTCGCCGATCCGAATGCTCTGCCCCACGCCGCGCGTCAAGACCAGCATGACACCCGCTCGCCCGCACGACGGAGACGGCGCTTGACGCGTTCGGGCGTCGCGCGAACGAACGGCAGCGGGGTTTCGATGCGCAGGCGCACATCGCGCAGCGCCTGCGCACCCAGCAACACGATCTGCACGCATTCGACGTGAACGCGGATCGGGCCGACCGCGAAGCGATCCCCATCGCTTAAGGCCAAAACATGCGCCCGCCGATCGCGACCGCAGCGCGCCGTGGCGTGAAAGCCGTCGTGGCCGTTCAATTCAAGCACCCGCGCGGCATCGATGAACACATACAGGAGATCGCCAGAGCGCCCTGTAATCTTGAGGCGCACGTCTTCGCCGAATCGTAGCTCTTCGCCCGCGGCGCAATCGATCGTGTCCATCTCAGGCGCTCCGCCGAAACGGCCGGCCGCCGTCGGCGGCCCGGCCCAGGGGCCGACCGGGCACGACGGAGGCCGGCAAAGCGGCATCGGGGAAGCGAGAGAGCGACCGGCAAGATGCCGTGTCGGAGCGTTGAGCAATGCCGACGTGGAGACGGTCCTCGCAGGCCGCAGACGGGACCAACTCGCCGGGCAACCAAATGCGCACATCGAAATCACCGATCTGGAAGCGACGGGTCGCCTGCAGCGAGAAGAGGTAGCTCCAAGTGCCTGGAGAGGAACAGGCTGGGCGCAGGTCTGCGCCCGACAAAGTCAGCGCGGTGCCGACCGGCGCGGATACGCCCAGAACGACCCGTTTCCCCTGCCGGCGATGGATCGTGAGGTCGATCCCGCCGTCGAGGCGCAGGGCGCCCCCGACTTGGCATGTTTCGATCTGCATCCTGCCCCCCTCCCTGCGTCAATGGGCGTTTCGCGCCCGGCCCAGACTCTGCTTGATAGAATTAGTAGCATTGCTATTGTTCCAATGTCAAACCCTTTCTGCTATAAGTTTCGCCGCCACTCCGCACCGGACATTGCTGCTATGGACAAGTACACGCGGGCTTTCATCGAAGCGATGGACGCGACGAAGACGCGTAATAGCGAAGTCGCCAAACGCGCGGGTGTCGTCGATGCCTACGTCTCGCAATGGCGCTGCGGCCGACGGCCGATTCCGGCGGGCCGTGCGCCGATCGTCGCGGAGATGCTGGGCGTGCCGCCGGAGCGGATCAGCGAACCGTATGCGCGCCTGTTGCTATCTGGCTGCATTCCGCGCGACGGCATCGGCACCGGCACGGTGCCGAACGGCCACCTCGCCGTGGACCGACTGCACTCGTTCGATTACGGCGACGGCCCCGGCTTCATCCTGCTGCCGGAGTTTCTCGTGCGTCAGAAAATCGGCATGACGCCGCTGGACGAAGTGCGCTGGACGTTTCAACCGAACGAGGCGATGGTGCCGCTGATTCCGCCGCGTGCGGTCGTGTTGGTCGATGTGCGCACGCTGACGCAAGATCGCGTGATCGATGGTGGGCTCTACGCCTTCACGCTATTCGGACGCCCGCATATCCGCCGCATCCAGATTCGTCGCGAGGGCTGGGTGCTGTGCATGCAGGACGCCGAACGGGATCGCATCCTGGTCGAAGAACAGACGATGCCGGACCTAGTCTTGCGCGGGGCCGTGGTCGGCTGGCTGTAAGGCGCGCGCGCGGCACAATGCCGCGCAGGTCGTTGACACCATCGCCAATCCCCCGTAAGACGGAAGGGGATTTTGGGGCAGACGGAACAGGGAGCGGCATGGACGAACACGCGTGGAAAACCGCCGGACGGGGTGTGGCGATAGGCGCGGCCTATTGCGTCGCATTTTTGATTCTTTGGCGCTATTCCGTCGACCAGTGGTACCTACCGGCGGGGCTACGCCTTGCCTGCCTGCTGTTGATGCCGATGCGTTACTGGCCTTATGTGTTCGCTGGTGATGCCGCCGCACTGTTAGTGATGCGTATCCCGAAGGCCGAGCAGTACAGCGTGCAATGGGCGTATCTGAGCCCATTTCTCTTCATTCCCGTCTATTCGCTTATCCCTTACTACATCCAGAAAAAACTCACCACCACGCGGGACATGGTGCTGTGGCTACCGGTCATTGCGATCGCCGCAGCGTTCATGAAGTCCACATGGACAACGATTTTGAACTACTCACTGCAAGGACCTAAGCCAGACATTGCAGTGGATAGCTTCATCCGTTTCGCAACTGGCGACTACTTCGGCATCATGCTTATACTCCTGCCTTGCTTTTTATGGCGGCAGCGCGGGGAGTGGCGGAACACGCGAAGCCGTATCGCCCAAAGCATCGCTATCGCGACACTCACAATCGCCGCGCTCTATGCGGCTGCATTGATCCCTGGCGTGCAAGGTCTGACGATCCGGGTAATTCCGTTAGCATTGATGTTGATCGCGATTGCCTATCTGACGGCCCTGCACGGTTGGCATGGCGCAGCGGTCGGAACGCTACTAGTTAGTGTCGCAATCGCTTTTGCCTTGCCTCGTATCGAGTTGGCGGGCGCTGCAGATGACGCTCTGCTCATGGCTCAAATTGTTCTCGCTATCGCATCGGCGAGCTTCCTTGTAGGAGGCGTCCATTTTTCGAGATTGCACGAACGCTCCGGCGAGTCACTGCGCGATGAATTGCTTGCGATCCAGTTGCACCAGCGTCGCGCTCACGATGAGGCGCAGACGATGAGCGCAGTGCGCAGCATCTTTCATTCGTTCGAGCAGCAGTTCCGCGAAAAATCCCTACTGCTGGCGTACGCTCGCGACGATCTGGATGCCTATCGCAACGCGGTAGCGCAGACGCTCAAGGACGAAGGACTCTACCGACAAGCGATGGATGCGATTTCCGCGGGCGTGGAGTCCTCCCGCGCGTTGGAGCGCCACAGCGAACTGCTCTACCCCTTCGAGATCGAGACCTACGGTTTGCACGCCGTCTTGCTCTCGGAGTATTTCAAGGACCGCTGGGGTGGTCGCGTTCGCTTGCAATGTGCCGTACCCAGCCGCACGTCCTCCAAGCGTCCACCGCTGAGTCTGCCATTGCAACTGGCCGCCTACCGCGCTATTTGCAGCGGCATGGACCTGCTGACGACGATGGCGCCAGACGAGTACTACGTGCGCGTGCGCCAATGGCGGCGCGGCGGACGCAAGGGGCTCACCGTCTTCATCGACTGTTCGCCGACGACCGCCTTCGCGCTCACCTCGGACACGCAGCGCGCGTTGCAGACATTGGCGATGCTTGCGCGGGCGTATGACGGCACTTTTCAGCACCGCCATACGCACCGCATCGGGTTCCTGGTCTCCGAACCATTGTCCACCGCTTAGTCGGTGGCAGACAGCGCGCGCACCCGCCAGTATTGCGTCGTGCCGTTGTCGATCAATACCACCTCGACCTCCTTCGAGCGCAACAGCACGCGCGCGTTCCCGGCAGGCACCGCATCGCCGGGCAACAGCACGCGATCCGCATCGCGCCCGATCGGCAGCACCCAGGCCGTCTCGCCGATGCGACCGACCGCCGCACGCACCGCGCCCAAATTGTCGTTGACCTGCGTGTAACGAACGCCGTCGCGCTCGAACTCGTAGATCCGCCACGCCGGATCGGCGGCCAAGTCCGGCGCGGTCGGCGTAGATTCGCCCAGCCCGCGCGCAGCCTTCGGAGAGGTATTGCCATCGGACGGGCAGCAAGCCGCCCACGTTATCGTTGGTGTCAGCATCGCCACGGCGAGCATCGCAGCGCGCAGCGCAGTCACTTGCATGGTGTACACGTTCATCGCGTTCTCCTTGAAAAAATCCATGTGATCGTCGGAACGCCACCCATGCCAACGCCGCCAGAACGGCGGCGACAGCGGCGCAGGGCGGCGCTTCGAGGCTACGCGATGGACATTGACGCAGGCAGTGCGGTGGCCCTGAGCGATGCAATAGCGGAGCTATGTGGGTGCATCAACACGTATAGGCCGATAACAGGGCTTGATGGTGTTCTCAGCCATTCAGCTAGTGAGTTGGCCGCAGGACAGGTCGCTGGTACTGAGCCTTGGTAGTTTGGAGGTGTCACCAGCACGAGTATCATCTACCCGCCTTGAGCAATCGAACTGCTTCGCGAATTCCGATGTGAACTCTAAACGTTTCTGCATCGACCACTTCCATACGAGGATTGCCCTCGTTTTAGGCGCCCGAGAAATCCGGGGTAGCTCAAGTGGCATGTGGCTATCCACGCACCGCTCGATAAGGAGCGGCGCATAAATTGGCTTAACGGAATACTGGCTGATCTGGTTTCAATCCATGCGCCCGTGAGGGCGCGACAATGCGAGTATGGCGGCAAGCGAATCACGATTCCGTTTCAATCCACGCGCCCGCGAGGGGCGCGACGCCGGCCAAAAACACATAGCGACCTGTCACTACGGCGGGTTTCAATCCACGCGCCCGCGAGGGGCGCGACAAGTAATGGCAACCGCCAAAGCAAAAACCATCAAAGTTTCAATCCACGCGCCCGCGAGGTGCGCGACCCTGCATGGGCCGACGCTCCAAATTCGATGAGATGGTTTCAATCCACGCGCCCGCGAGGGGCGCGACGCTGGTTTCGATGAAGCTGAAGCCCGTCGAGAAGGTTTCAATCCACGCGCCCGCGAGGGGCGCGACTTCGTGATGTGGTCTGCATGTTTCCAATTCAGTCCGGGTTTCAATCCACGCGCCCGCGAGGGGCGCGACGTCCGTCAGCGTGTTGAGTTCGCCCAATTGTTTGAAGTTTCAATCCACGCGCCCGCGAGGGGCGCGACTCGAGCGCCTTCGATGCTGCAGCGGATACCGCATCGTTTCAATCCACGCGCCCGCGAGGGGCGCGACTTTTTAACGCCGATCACGTCGGACGCCTTGCACGTGTTTCAATCCACGCGCCCGCGAGGGGCGCGACTCATCGCGCCCCGCGAGATCCCGGTGCATCGCGAAGTTTCAATCCACGCGCCCGCGAGGGGCGCGACGGATGTGCGCCCAGTGGCGGATCGCCAGTTGCGTGTTTCAATCCACGCGCCCGCGAGGGGCGCGACGCTCCCCACCATGCAGCGCGATGCGCTGGTGTTTGTTTCAATCCACGCGCCCGCGAGGGGCGCGACAAGCAACTCGCGCGCGCCGGTTGGCCGCAAGGCGACCGTTTCAATCCACGCGCCCGCGAGGGGCGCGACACCCTATCCAGCCTTTACGAGGTTCTGCGCGAGCAGTTTCAATCCACGCGCCCGCGAGGGGCGCGACAAATCTCTTTCGCGATCGGGTAATTGCTCGGCGCGTTTCAATCCACGCGCCCGCGAGGGGCGCGACCCGATGGAAGCCGGCGAGTACGACGGCCCACACTTCGTTTCAATCCACGCGCCCGCGAGGGGCGCGACGCGAGGAAAGTGTCGGACGATTTGTTGCGATCAAAGTTTCAATCCACGCGCCCGCGAGGGGCGCGACGATCGAGCGAATTCCCGCTGCTGATCGACATCGCAGTTTCAATCCACGCGCCCGCGAGGGGCGCGACCGCCCATTCCTGCACGCTCCACCCCGCCAGCGTGGCGTTTCAATCCACGCGCCCGCGAGGGGCGCGACGCCGATCATGCACACGTGCGCCAGCGCTCTAGGCGTTTCAATCCACGCGCCCGCGAGGGGCGCGACCTCCACGGGCGCCCAGTATGTCGAGTATCGACTCGTTTCAATCCACGCGCCCGCGAGGGGCGCGACTTCGCCAGTTTCAACAGCATGGCGGTGGACCTGAAGTTTCAATCCACGCGCCCGCGAGGGGCGCGACGCGGCGATTGCGAGGGCTTTCCGGTATTGGCATGGTTTCAATCCACGCGCCCGCGAGGGGCGCGACTGCCAGCGAGCAGCAGGTGAGCCCGTCGACGCCGGTTTCAATCCACGCGCCCGCGAGGGGCGCGACTCCTGGTGATCGCGTACGCCGGGTTGGTGGCATTGTTTCAATCCACGCGCCCGCGAGGGGCGCGACCACCGCCGTGATCTGCTCCATCGGCGGCACCGGCGTGTTTCAATCCACGCGCCCGCGAGGGGCGCGACGTTTCCTGCGGAGTCCGTGCCGTGACGAATGCGATGTTTCAATCCACGCGCCCGCGAGGGGCGCGACCCGGGCGAAGCCGTCGGCGCGATCGTGCTCAAGCGGGTTTCAATCCACGCGCCCGCGAGGGGCGCGACGGGGCCGGTGTAGTTGCCGCCGTTCGCTTGTTCGAGTTTCAATCCACGCGCCCGCGAGGGGCGCGACCCCTGCAGGCTCGCGTCGTCGGGCTGTTCGATCAAGGTTTCAATCCACGCGCCCGCGAGGGGCGCGACCTAGCCGCTACCGCCATTCGTGACCGTGATCGTCAGTTTCAATCCACGCGCCCGCGAGGGGCGCGACCATCCCCGCGTAACCGGCGATTCCGATCAGAAGGATGTTTCAATCCACGCGCCCGCGAGGGGCGCGACGATGCGCTGGCATGCGCACGCCGAGAAGCGGATGTTTCAATCCACGCGCCCGCGAGGGGCGCGACCATGGCGATAGCGTTCAGTATCCGACCCAAGATGCGGATGTTTCAATCCACGCGCCCGCGAGGGGCGCGACTTGGCCTCAATAAAAACGGGTCGGAATTATTAGAGTTTCAATCCACGCGCCCGCGAGGGGCGCGACAAGCGGTCGACGGGGACTTGACGGAGCTCGATCCGGTTTCAATCCACGCGCCCGCGAGGGGCGCGACATGATGGAACGCATGCACCGGGAATGGCCGCTCGGTTTCAATCCACGCGCCCGCGAGGGGCGCGACGTCGAGTTGTTGGCCGTAGGGCGTGCGCAAGAGGTTTCAATCCACGCGCCCGCGAGGGGCGCGACCGAGCCATGGGATCGACCATTTATGCTGTCTATCAAGTTTCAATCCACGCGCCCGCGAGGGGCGCGACCAGATTCGATTTAAGCCGGGCGTGTGACGCTCGCGGTTTCAATCCACGCGCCCGCGAGGGGCGCGACGAAACGGAACGCGTGCAACTGGCCGCGCATCGCATGGTTTCAATCCACGCGCCCGCGAGGGGCGCGACAATCCCAAACAACGGCGAGCTAGGACCATCGGATAAGTTTCAATCCACGCGCCCGCGAGGGGCGCGACCCACCGGTTTTTTTCGAGGTGCCCTTCATGGGCTTGTTTCAATCCACGCGCCCGCGAGGGGCGCGACGATTGATGGTTCCGCAAAAATAGCTCTGCAAAGACTGTTTCAATCCACGCGCCCGCGAGGGGCGCGACCCGAGCTCGAATTGCCGAAGCTGCCCCGCTCGTTCGTTTCAACCCACGCGCCCGCGAGGGGCGCGCCCCCCCCTCGCAGGCTCCTCCCGCGGTCATCGCAGGTTTCAATCCACGCGCCCGCGAGGGGCGCGACCAGGAATGCCGGCGCGCCAATTCGCGCTACGAGAACGTTTCAATCCACGCGCCCGCGAGGGGCGCGACACGAGCCGTGCGGTTCGTGTTCTTTGATCGAGATGTTTCAATCCACGCGCCCGCGAGGGGCGCGACCCCGATGCGGCGTCGGCGCAGATTCAACGCAATACGGTTTCAATCCACGCGCCCGCGAGGGGCGCGACCTCGCAGTTTCAACTCCCTAACGTCAACGTCGCAGTGTTTCAATCCACGCGCCCGCGAGGGGCGCGACCCCGATGCGGCGTCGGCGCAGATTCAACGCAATACGGTTTCAATCCACGCGCCCGCGAGGGGCGCGACTCTTTCGAGGGCGCGATTCGCAACGTAAATCGTAACGTTTCAATCCACGCGCCCGCGAGGGGCGCGACCCTCGCGCGGCATTGTTTGCATTGTCGAGAGTAGTGTTTCAATCCACGCGCCCGCGAGGGGCGCGACCACTAGGCCGCCTGCAAAGAAAAATAGCCGCCCGGTTTCAATCCACGCGCCCGCGAGGGGCGCGACCGAGGTCAACTTCACGTTTCGCGTGGATTCCAAGCGTTTCAATCCACGCGCCCGCGAGGGGCGCGACCTCTGGCCGTCTGGTGCGATCAACCGGTCGCCGACGTTTCAATCCACGCGCCCGCGAGGGGCGCGACTTCAAGGTATTCAAGGGCATCGAGGGGGTCGTTACGTTTCAATCCACGCGCCCGCGAGGGGCGCGACTGTTCGAGCGCATCGCGAAGCCGAAGGCGGTGAGCGTTTCAATCCACGCGCCCGCGAGGGGCGCGACCAAGCCTTGGCCGGCCTCTTGCCCTAGGCCGTATTTGTTTCAATCCACGCGCCCGCGAGGGGCGCGACCGCGGCCGGGCGTGAGGGGTTAATCGCCGAATTTGTTTCAATCCACGCGCCCGCGAGGGGCGCGACCCTCAAAACGACGGCCCCAGCCGCCACGCGCCGACTCGTTTCAATCCACGCGCCCGCGAGGGGCGCGACGTGACGGGCTCCGCCTCGTCTACCCACAGCAGCAGTTTCAATCCACGCGCCCGCGAGGGGCGCGACGCGGCCGGGCGTGAGGGGTTAATCGCCGAATTTGTTTCAATCCACGCGCCCGCGAGGGGCGCGACTCGCGACGAGCGTCTCGCTCGTTTCTTTTTCGATGTTTCAATCCACGCGCCCGCGAGGGGCGCGACTATCGCCATCGCTAGGCGGTTTATCGTCAGGACTCGTTTCAATCCACGCGCCCGCGAGGGGCGCGACCCCGGAGCCTTCGCGCAAGTTCGCGCACTCGGTAGTTTCAATCCACGCGCCCGCGAGGGGCGCGACTGCGCTGTGTATTGTGCCGAGGTCGAGGGGGTCAGTTTCAATCCACGCGCCCGCGAGGGACGCGAACAGAGAAGCGTACGGAAGGGGAGGGGGTCACGTAGGGTGCCGTTCCACGAGCACGCGAGGGGCGAGACCTGCGTGCGACGAGAGTCTGGGTGTTAGTTTCGTTGG
>SSGH01000045.1 GCA_008015835.1 Lysobacter sp. | reverse complement strand
CAGCACGGCTTCGAACAAGGCCGGCGTGCGCTGCATGCAAATCGCCACTAAACCATCTCGCGCCACGCCACAGCCGCGCAGATGCCGCGCCAAGCGGTTCGCGTCGCGATTGAGCTCGCCGTAGCGACGCGTCGTCGTGCGCGCGCCGTCGCGCATCTCGATCGCCGACGCCTCCGGCGCGCGCGCCGCCTGGGCCTCGAACGCATGATGCAAGCATCGCGTCGACTCGAACGGCGCTTCGCGATAGCCGCCTTCGAGCAGGCGGGCGCGTTCTTCCGGCGCCATGGCGTCGATAGTGTCCAAGCGCTGATCCGGGTCGGCCAGGCACTGACCCAACACGCGCAGATACGCATCGCGCAGACGTTCGATCGTCGCGGTCTCGAACAGATCGGTCGCGAAGTTCCACAGCAACGTCACGCTGTCGGCGTGCGCTTGGCCGCGAGGCAGCATCACCACGTCGAAATCGAACTTCGAGGTGCGATTGCTGTAGGCCTCGAACATCGACAGCTCGAATCCGGCGCGACGCAGGTTCGGCAAATCGGAATTGTGCGCGCTGAACGCGGTTTGGAACAGCGGATTGTGGCCGGTGGTGCGCTCCGGTCGCACCGCGCGCACCAACAATTCGAAGGGCAGTTCTTCGTGTTCGTACGACGCCGACAGGGTGGCGACGGTGCGCTCCAACAGCTCGCGATAACTGGGATTGCCGGACACGTCGGCGCGGATCGGAATCATGTTCACGAACATGCCGAGCATCCCCTCGGACTTGCGCGAGCGCCGGTTCGCCACCGCCGAGCCGATCAGGAAGGCGTCCGCGCCGCCGACGCGGTGCAGCACGATCTGATACACCGCATGCATCGCCGCGTAGAGCGTGAAGCCTTCGGCCGCGCAGAAGCGGCGCAAGGCCGATGCCAGCGCCGGCGCCAGCTCGCAGCGCAACTGCCGGCCCGCGTACGAAGGTTCGTCGGGGCGCGGACGATCGGTCGGTACGGTCAGCGTGTGCGACGTGTCGGCCAGTTGCGCGGTCCAGAACGCCAGATGCTCGGCATAGCGCGCGTGCGCGCCCTCGCTGCGTTGCCAGCGGGCGTAATCGCGATATTGCGCGGGCACCGGCGGCAGCGCGGGTTCCTCTCCGCGCGCGTAGGCGGCGTAGGCGTCCAACAGTTCGCGCATGAACAGGTTCGCGCTCCAGCCGTCGTGGACGTAATGCTGTTCGACGTGGATCAACACGTAATCGGCGGGACCGCGACGGATCAGGGTCAAGCGCACCAGCGGCAAGCGCGTCAGATCGAAACGATGCGCCACATGCGCGTCGATCATGGTCTGCAGCGCGGACTCGTCGGCATCGGCGTCGAGCGTTCGCGTCTGCAGAATCCCCGGCGCGCCGTCGTGCACGCGTTGATATTGCTCGCCGGAGCCGTCGTCGTGGAAGGTAGTGCGGAAAATTTCGTGGCGCTCGACGACATGGTCCACCGCGCGCTGTAGCAGCGCCGGGTCGATCTCGCCGCGGATGCGGATCACGTTCTGCGCGTTGTAGGCCAGCGACGTCTTCGTCACCTGCTCCAACAGCCACAAGCCGTGCTGCTGGTACGACACCGGATCGCGCGCGGACTCGCCGTCGCGCGCGCCGGAAGTCGAACCGCTCCAGGCATCGAACGAGCCCGCGTCGACATCGCGATCGGGCTGCGGCGCCTGCGCGTCGATCGCCGCGGCCATCGCGCGCAGACTCGCCGCTTTGAACAGCGCATCGACCGGCAGATCGCGACCGAGCCGCGCGCGGATGCGCGTCGCCAATTGGATGGTTTTCAGCGAATTGCCGCCCAAGTCCAGAAAGCGATCGTCGCGACCGACGCGTTCGATTCCCAGCACTTCGCCCCAGATCGCGGCGAGCGCCGTTTCGGTCTCGCCTTCGGGTGCGACATACGCCGCGCTCGCGAAATCCTCCGCCTGCGGCGGCGGCAAGGCGCGCCGATCCACCTTGCCGTTCGGCGTCTGCGGCCATGCGGTCATCCGCACGTACGCGGCGGGCACCATGTAGTCGGGCAGCCGCCCCGACAGCGTGGCGCGCAGAGTTTGCGGAGTCACGTCGCGTTCGGCGCGCGCGCGTAGGTAAGCGATCAACCGCGGTTGCCCGCTCTCGTCGTCGCGCGCGACGACGACCGCCTCTTCGATCCCGTTCGACTGCGTCAGTGCGGACTCGATATCGCCCAACTCGACGCGGAAGCCGCGAATCTTCACCTGAAAATCGTTGCGGCCGTGATAGTCGAGCGCGCCGTCGGGCCGGCGGCGCACGAGGTCGCCGGTGCGATACAGACGCTCGCCGCCGAGCGCGTTTTCGACGAAACGCTCCGCCGTCAGTCCCGGCCGATGCAGATACCCGCGCGCCAAACCGCCGCCGCCGACGTACAGCTCGCCGAGTTCGCCATCGGACACGGGGCAACGCTGCGCGTCGAGCACGTGCGCGGTCGCGCCCGGCACCGCGTGGCCGATCGGCACGCTCGCATCGTCGGCGTTCGCGTCGCACGCGTGCACCGTGCACCAGACGGTGGTTTCGGTCGGCCCGTACGCGTTGAACAGTGTGCGGCCCTGCGCCCAGCGCCGCATCAGCGCGGGCGGCAGCGCCTCGCCCGCGGAGATCAACACGCGCAGCGACGGCAAAACCGCCTCGCGCGGCAGCGTGGACAACGCGACCGGCGGAATCGTCGCATGGGTGACGCGATGCGCGTCGATCGCGTCGACCAAGGCGTCTCCGATCGGCGGCATACCCGACCCGCCGAGACACAAGCACGCGCCGTGCCCGAAGGCCATGACCCACTCGAACACGCAGGCGTCGAAACTGAAGGACGCGAACTGCAGCACGCGCGCGTTCGCGTCCAGATCGAAGGTCGCGGTCTGCGCGCGCAGCAAGTGCGCCACGCCGCGATGCTCGATCATCGCGCCCTTCGGCGCGCCGGTGGAACCCGAGGTGTAGATCACGTACGCCAAATCGCGGGCGTCGATATCCGCTTCGTCGCGCGAGAGATTCTCCGCCGGCTGCGACGACCACGCCTCGCGCTCGGCCGCGACATCGATCGTGCGCGCCGCGTGCTCGGCGCGGGCCATCGCGGCCTTCAAAACGCCCGCGCTCGCCGCGTCGGTCAGCACCACCGCCGGGCGCGCATCGGCGAGCATCTGCGCCAAGCGTTCTTCCGGGTAATTCGGGTCCAGCGGCACATACGCGCCGCCCGCCTTCAGCACCGCCAGCACCGACTCGAACAAGGCCGGCGTGCGCTGCATGCAAATCGCCACCAACCCGTCTTTCGCCACGCCGCAGCCGCGCAGATGCCGCGCCAAGCGGTTCGCGTCGCGATTGAGCTCGCCGTAGCGGCGCGTCGTCGCGGCGGTCGCGTCGTCGACGCGCGCATGCGTCCGGATGGCGGGCGCGTCCGGCGCGCGCGCGGCGTGCGCTTCGAAGACGCGATGGATGAGCGAGTGCGGCGGGGTGGATTCGGCGAGGGATTCGGGGGTAGGCGAGTTCACGGCAGGGCTCCTTTTCGCGCCCGACGCGGCTCCTGCCGCGCTCGAACGTGGGAGGCGACGCGCCGCGGGGGCGGCGTTCCGTCGCCTGAGCGCGCCTGCCGTCGTCGACGTTCCTTGGCGCGCGGGGGAAATCGAGCGGTCGCAACGACCGCGGGCTCAAGCGATGGTTTCGGCGTCCTCCGCGGACAGATCCGGCGCGCGTTCTTCCGACGGGTGCGCTTCCGCCATCGACGCATCCAACATCGCTTCGACCAAACCTTCGACCGTCGGCGCTTCGAACAGACGGCGCAGCGGCAAGCCGACGCCGAACAGATCGCGCAGCGCCACCAACACGCGCATCGCCGAGAGGGAGTTGCCGCCGAGCCGGAAGAAATCGTCGCGCACGCCGATCGCGTCGCGGCCGAGCACGTCGCACCAAATCTCGGCGACCGCTTCTTCGATCGGCGTTCTCGGCGCGATGGGTTCCTCGGTCGCCGCGAAGCACCCGGCCGACGGCGGCGGCAGCGCCGCGCGATCGAGTTTTCCGTTCGCGGTGCGCGGCCACGCGTCGATCGCGACGTACGCGACCGGCACCATGTGCGCGGGCAGTTTCGCGCGCAGCGCGCGGTGCAGCGCGTCGACATCGACGGCCGCATCGCGACCGCTCGGCATCACGTACGCCACCAGCGCGGCTTCGGCGGGCACGCCGTCGCGCGTCGGCGCGTCCGTGCGCAAGATCGCCACCGCGTCTTCCACGCCGGGCTGCGCGCGCAACCGCGCTTCGATTTCGCCCAACTCGACGCGATGGCCGCGAATCTTCACCTGCGCGTCGTTGCGGCCGACGAATTCGATACCGCCCTCGGGCAGACGACGCCCGAGATCGCCGGTGCGGTACAAGCGTTCGCCGGGATGGAACGGGCTGTCGAGGAAGCGCTCGGCCTGCAATTCGGGCCGCGCCAAGTAGCCGCGGGCCACGCCGGCGCCGCCGATGTACAGCTCGCCGATCACGCCGACCGGCACCGGACGCCGCTCGCGATCGAGCACCAGCACGCGCGCATTGGCCACCGCATCGCCGATCGGCAGCACCGCGAGCGGCGGCGCGCTTTCGTGCGACGCATCTGCGCAGGGCGCGATCTCGAAACACGTACTGTCGACCGACGTTTCGGTCAGGCCGTACGCATGCAGCAGGCGCACGCGATCGCCGACGACGCGCCGCGCGCGACCCGCGGCTTCGGCCGACCAACGATCCGAGCCGCATACGATGGTGCGCATGAAGTTCAGATCGCGGCCCTGCGCTTCGAGATGCGCGACCAAGGCGTCGAGCACCACCGGCACGAAATCGGCGATGTCGATGCGCGACGCGCGCAGGCGCGCTTCGAGCGTCGCGGGGTCGGCGAGCGTCTCCTGCGGACACAGCACCAGCGTGCCGCCGTGGCCGAGCGCGCGCAGCAGATCGGCGGTGAACACATCGAAGGCGAGATTCGCCATCTGCAGATGACGCACGCCGGGCGCGAGGCCGTACTGCCGCGCCCAACCCGCGGCGATCGCCATGATCTGGCGATGTTCGACCAACACGCCTTTGGGCGTGCCGGTCGAACCGGAGGTGTAGATCGCGTAGGCCAGATGATGCGGCGCGAGGCCGATCTCGGCCGGATCGATACCGTCCGCCGCGTACGACGCCCACGCCGCCGCGTCCGCATCGACATCGACGACATGCGCGCGGGCCGCGAGTTCGCCGCTTGGCCCCGAGACGCCATGCCCCGAGAGGCCATGCCCGGCGACGCTTTGCGCGGCGACGGCGCGCTCGGCCACAGCGCGGTGCGCGCGATCGGTCAACAGAATCGGCGGGCGCGCATCATCGAGTACGAAGCTCAGACGCGCTTCGGGCAACATCGGATCGAGCGGCAGGTAAGCGGCACCGGCTTTGGCGACCGCCAGCACCGCTTCGACCGCGGCGATCGAGCGCGTCATGCACAGCGCGATCGGGCGATCCGGTCCGGCGCCGAGCGCGCGCAGATGCCGCGCGAGGCGATTCGCGCGCGCATCGAGTTCGCCGTACGTCGCGATGCGCTCACCGTCTTCGACCGCGGGCGCGTCCGGTGCGCGCGCGGCGTGCGCCTCGAAGCCCGCATGCAGGAACGACGGCGACGGCATCGCGGCCGACGACTCGACCTCCGGCGCGCGATCGCGGCCTTCGAGCAGGCGCGCGCGTTCCTCCGGCGCGAGGAACTCCACGTCCGACACGCGCAGCGACGGCCGCGACACGCACTGCGCGAGCACGCGCAAATAAGCGTCGTTGAGGCGTTCGATGGTCTCGCGCCGATAAAGCGCGACGCAGTATTCCCAGAACAGCGTGATGCCGTCGGGGTCGTCGGTCGCGCGCGGGATCATGACCGCGTCGAAATCGAACTTCGACGTGCGATTGCCGTAGACCTCGTGGATTTTGAGCGAAAACTGCGGCCGGTCGAGCTGCGGGCCGGGCGAGTTGTGGGTGCTGAATGCGGTTTGGAACAGCGGGTTGCGCGAGAACTCGCGCTGCGGATGGATCTCGCGCACCACCCATTCGAACGGCGCTTCCTGGTTCGCGTAAGCTTCGGCGAGGTCGTCCGTGGTGCGCGCGATCAACGCGCGATAGGTCGGATCGCCGGACAGATCGCAGCGGGTCGGAATCATGTTCACGAACATGCCGGCCATGCTTTCGCTGTTGCGCCAGACGCGATTGCCCACGGCCGAACCGATCAGGAAATCGTCGCCGCCTGCGAAATAGGCGACGGTGATGCGGTACGCAGTCTGCATCGCCGCGAACAGCGTCACGCCTTCGTCGCGGCAGAAGGCGCGCAGCGCGCGACTCAGATCGGGCGGCAGCACCACGCGCACCTGGTCGCCGACGTAGCACGGCACGGCCGGGCGCGGAAAATCGGTGCGCATCGGCAGTTCCAGCGAAACGCCTTCGAGCTTGCGCTTCCAATACGCGACCTGCGCGGCGAAACGCGCCTTCGCCGGTTCGCTGCGCTGCCACAGCGCGTAGTCGCGATACTGGGCGGCCGGCGGCGGCAGCGCATCGTCCGTGTCGGCATCGGTATCCGCATCGTATAGCGCGAGCAATTCGCGCAGGATCAGATTCATGCTCCAACCGTCGTGCACGTAATGCTGCTCGACCTGGATCAGCAAAAAATCCTCCGGCGCCAGCTCGAACAGCGCGAAACGCAGCAAGGGCAAGCGGGCGAGGTCGAAGACGTGCGCGACTTCGGTTTCGATCAATGCGCGCAGCGCGGCCTCGTCCGGCGGCGTCTCCAGCGCGCGATAGACGAACATGCCCGGCGCATCCGGATGCACCACTTGGTAGGGCTCGCCGAGACGGTCGTCGCCGCGGTCCGCCTCGCGGTCGTCGTGGAAGGTGGTGCGCAGAATCTCGTGGCGTTGCGCCAAACGCGCGACCGCGCGCTCCAGCCGTTCCGGATCGAGCGCGCCGCGGATGCGAATGACGTTTTGAGCGTTGTACGCGATCGAGGTCGACGCCAGTCGCTCCAACAGCCACAGGCCGGACTGCTGATACGACAGCGGCACGCGCGTCGGCAGCGGATCCGGCGATGTCCAACCGTCGAAACCGCCGTCGTCTTCGCGCTGCGCCGCGGCCTCTCGGTCGATCGTCTCGGCCATCTCCGCCAAACTGCGCGCCGCGAACAGCGCCTGCACGGGCAGATCCACCGCGCACTCGGCGCGAATGCGCGACGCGAGTTGGATCAAGCGCAGCGAATCGCCGCCGAGCCGCAGAAACCCGTCGTCGCGACCGACCGCATCGCGGCCGAGCAGTTCGGCCCACATCGCCGCCAGCGCGCCCTCGGTGGCGGTGCGCGGCGCGGCGAAGGCGTCGGCGGCGACATCGTCCGCGCCGGGCGCGGGCAAGGCCGCGCGATCAAGCTTGCCGTTCACCGTCTGCGGCCACGCGACGACGCGCACGTAGGCGGCCGGCAGCATGTAGTCCGGCAAGCGCGACGCCAACGCCTCGCGGATCGTCATCGGGGTGACGGCCGAAGACGCCATCGCATCGACGCGAAAATACGCGATCAATCGCGGACCGTTGGCGTCGTCGCGCATCAGCGCTACCGCATCGCGCACGCCTGGCATCTGCGCGATCGCCGCCTCGATTTCCCCCAATTCGACGCGAAACCCGCGAATTTTCACTTGAAAATCGTTGCGGCCGAGGTAGTCGATCGCGCCGTCGTCGCGCAAACGCCCCAGATCGCCGGTGCGATACAAGCGCTCGCCCGGTCGGCGCGGATCGGCGACGAAGCGTTCGGCGGTGAGTTCGGGGCGATGCAGATACCCGCGCGCCACACCGGCGCCGCCGATATACACCTCGCCGACCGCGCCCGGCGCGACCGGCGAACGCGTCTCGTCCAGAATCTCGATGCGTACGTTCGGCAGCGGCGTCCCGATATGCGGCGTCGGCCCGGCACCGCGAATCGCCGTCGCGGTGGCGTATACCGTCGCTTCGGTGGGGCCGTACGCGTTGAAGAATCGCGGGCCGTCGCTCGCCTGCAGCCGCGTCCACAGCGCGGGCGGAATCGCTTCGCCCGCGACGACCACGGTCATGCCCGCCAGCGCAGGGCGGCTCAGCAAACCGGCGTCGATCAATCCGACCAATTGCGCGGGCGTGCAATCGAACAGATCGACCGCCTCGCGTTCGAGCAAGGCCAACATCTGTTCGGGGTCGAGTTTCGCGGCCTGCGACGGCACCACCACGCAGTCGCCGCTCAGCAAACGGCTCCAGCCCTGCACCGACACGTCGAAAGACAAAGACGCGTTCATCGCCGCGCGATGCGGCGCGACGGCTTTCGGCGTGTCGGTCGACGGATCGGCCGACGGATCGGCCGACGGATCGGCCGACGGATCGGTCGACGGAACGGCCGACGAATACAGCACGGCATCGAGCGCGCGCCACAGATGCAGCGCGGCGGCGTGGGTCACTTCCACGCCTTTCGGGCGGCCGGTGGAGCCGGAGGTGTAGATCACGTAGGCGACCGGATCGTCGTTCTCGTCCGACGAGGCGAACGCTTGGGCGGTGTCGGTGCCGATCGGATCGGTCGCATCGCGCATCGCGAGGGTCGCGATGTCGGCGACAGCGATCGTCGGCGGCGCGACCGCATCGACGAACGCCGCCGCAAGCGCGCGTTGCCCCGTCGCATCCGCCACCAGCGCGGCGAGCCGCGCGTCTTCGGTCATTTCGCGCAGACGTTGGGCCGGGTAAGCCGGATCCATCGGCACGTATGCGCCGCCGGCCTTGAAGATCGCGAAGATCGCTTCGATCATGCCGACGCCGCGATCCATGCAGATGCCGACCCGCGCGCCCGGGCCGACGCCGGCCGCGCGCAGATGCCGCGCGAGACGGTTCGCGCGGTCGTCGAGCGCGCGATAGCTCAAGCGGGTACCGGCGTCGACCGCCGCCTCCGCGTCGGGCGTACGGGCGACCCAATGTTCGAACATCGTGTGGATGCGGCGCGCGGTCTCGCACTCCATGTTCCTTGACTCCCATTGCCTAACGAACTGCTGTCCTCGACCGTCGTTTCCGACTTCGGTCGCGCTCACAGGCCCCCAATCCTGTGACGTGCATCGCATGATGGCATGGAACGGCGACGGCTTGGCGACGGTCTCGCGGCCTCCACGGCTCCGATGGCGTGCCGTGCTTGGCTGGAAACGTTTTCGTTCGGGCGTGGCGGATCGAGCGCGCGAGGACGTCCTCGCCCTCGATGCGCGATGTTCGATCGCCGTGTGCGCAGCGCTGGGTCGCTGCAAACGGATGCATGCGCGAGCGAGGTCGTAGTCTTGCGCCGAAGCGCGGCCCGGCTCACCCTGAACACGGTCGTTCACAAGGAAATCGCCGTGTCGAAGGCTCTCGCTGCGTTCAGTTTCGGTTTAGTCCTGTCCTCCGCATCGGCGCTGTCGCCGGCCCGCGCCGCATCCGACGTCGATGCCGACGAAGCCCGTTTTCGCGCGCTGTACGAAACGCTGGTGGAGATCGACACCACGCGCTCGAACGGCGACTGCACGCGCGCCGCCGAAGCGATGCGCGCGCGCTTGCTGGAGGCCGGCTACGCGCCCGAGGACGCGCGCATCTACGCGCCCGACGACCGGCCGCGCGACGGCGCGCTGATCGCGCGCCTGCACGGCCGCGACCCGTCGCTCAAACCGATCCTGCTGCTCGCGCATATCGACGTGGTGGAAGCGCGGCGCGAAGACTGGGGCCGCGATCCGTTCGAGCTGATCGAGCGCGACGGTTGGTTCACCGCGCGCGGCGCCAGCGACGACAAGGCGATGGCCTCGGTGCTGACCGACAGCATGATCCGCTACAAGCGCGAAGGCTTCGCGCCGCGCCGCGGCTTGAAACTCGCGCTCACCTGCGGCGAAGAAACGCCGGACATCTTCAACAGCGTCGAATGGCTGCTGCAGACGAACCCGGAGACGCTGGACGCCGCGTTCGTGCTGAACGAAGGCGCGAGCGGCGAGCTCGACGCCGCGGGCCGACACATCGCGCTACAGATGCAGGCCGGCGAAAAGCTCTATCAAGACTTCGAACTGGTCGCGACCGATGTCGGCGGCCACAGTTCGCGACCGACGCGGGCGAATCCCATCCATCGCCTCGCCCGCGGTCTCGCGCGTTTGGGCGACTATCGTTTTCCGGTGTCGCTCAGCCCGGTGACGCGCGCGTATTTCGAACGCCAGCGCGCGTTGGCGCCGGCATCGGAGGCCGAATTCCGCGCGCTGCTCGACGACGCGCGCCCCGCGGCCGAACGCGAAGCCGCAGTCGACCGCCTGTGGGCCGAGAATCCGGGCTGGAACAGCATGCTGCGCACCACTTGCATCGCAACCATGGCGCAGGGCGGCCACGCCGCGAACGCATTGCCGCAGCGCGCCAGCGCCAACATCAACTGCAGGATTCTGCCCGGCGTCGCGGTCGAGGACGTACGCAAGGCGCTGCAGCGCGCGATCGACGACGAGGGCATCGCGGTGAACGCGATCGGCAAGATTCCGGTCGCCGCGCCGATGCCGACGATCGACGCGCGCATGCTCGGCCCAGTGCGCGACGTGGCGGAATCGCTATGGCCCGGCGTGGCGGTGGTGCCCACACTCGCCACCGGCGCCACCGACGGCCGCTTCCTCAACGCCGCGGGCATTCCGACCTATGGCCTGTCCGGCTTGTTCCACGACGCCGAAGGCCCGCGATCGCACGGGTTGAACGAGCGCGTCCGCGTGCGTTCGTTGCTGGACAGCCGGCGTTTTCTGTACGAGGTGATTCGACGCTACGCCGACGCGAAAGAATAAAAATTGCGAGGAGGCGATCGAATGACGCGACGAGGCATCGAGATCCTTCGTTTCGCTCGACAGGTTCGCATTCCTAGCGCTCGCGTTCCGAAAGTTCGCATTCCGGTTGCGCATACCCAGAAAACGACACGGGCCGGCGATGCCGGCCCGTGGGTTCTCGGGGAAAGAGACGAAACGCGCGGCGTGCGACTTACCAGCGGCTCGGCGGATCGGCCGCGAAACCGTTGGGGAACGCTTCCGGCGAACCGCGACGCGGACGGTCCCAACGATACGGCCGCGGCATCACGCCCATCGCGACCAGATTGTCGACATCGTCGTAGCGCAACTGCATCACCTGGGCCGGGCTACGGGTCGCGCGCTCGAAATCGGTGTGCGAGACCGGCGACCATTCGCGTTCGCCGTGACCGGTGCCGATGCGGCGCTGCGGCGCACCGCCGTAGGCGCGATCCTGCGCGACCGATTCGGCGTTACGCGCGCCCGCGGGCGCGGCCGGCGCGGATTTGCTTTCGGCGCGGCCCATGCTGTCGGCGGCGCCGCGATAGCGCTCGTCTTCGCGCGCGATCGGCGCTGGCGCGTCGTACGGACGCGGGTAACTGCGTTCGCGGAACACCGCGATGCCGATCACGCCGACGTTGTCGGGGCGGCCGGTGCGGGCGGCGTAGCTATCGGGCAGGTCGGTGAAATAGAACTGGGCCACATCCTGCATCGACTTGCGCCAGCCGTTGATTTCGGTGGTTTGCCACGGGTTGAGCACATAGCCCGTCTGGCTGGCGGCGGCGGTCTGGCCGCTGATCGCGTTCACGCCGTCCACCGACAGCACCACAAGCACGCGCTCGCCGGTGGTGTTGGTCAGGCGCACGCTGTAGCGGTGGCCGGGGTCGCCGGGAATCCAGTATTGGCCGCGATGACGGTATTCCGGCAGCCATTCGCCGGTGTCGCGGTCGATGACGTCGATATCCACGAGCGGCTGCGCCGAGAGCGAGGAACAGGCGCTGGTGGCGATCAAGGCGGACAGCAGCAGAACGGTCGGGCGGAACATGAGAAAGGTCTCCGTGGTCGGTGGGCGTCCGCGCGTCTCGCGCATCGGACGCAGATCTTGAACGCCCCAAGCCGGCGAGTGGGGTTGCGGCGAATCGAAGTGGGTTCGAGCCGCGCGGCCGGAGCGTTCAGCGCCGGGTAAACTAGCCGGCCCGCTTCGCCGCGCCCTCGCCCGCTCATGACCGTCACCCGCGTTCTCACCGGCATCACCACGTCCGGCATCCCCCATCTGGGCAACTACGTGGGCGCGATCCGCCCGACCGTGGCCGCCAGCCGTGCGCCCGGCACCCAGAATTTCTACTTTCTGGCGGATATGCACGCGCTGATCAAAGTGCAGGACCCGGCGAAAGTGCAGCGCTCCACGCTCGAGATCGCCGCCAGTTGGTTGGCCTGCGGTTTGGAGCCGGACAACGACCGCGTATGGTTCTACCGGCAGAGCGAAATCGTCGAGATTCCCGAGCTCACCTGGTTCCTCACCTGCGTGGCCGGCAAGGGCATCCTCAACCGCGCCCACGCCTACAAGGCCGCGGTGGATAAGAACCGCGCGGACGACCAGGACGACGACTTCGGCATCACCGCCGGTCTGTTCATGTATCCGGTGCTGATGGCCGCCGACATTCTGGTGTTCAACGCGCACAAGGTGCCGGTGGGCCGCGACCAAGTGCAGCACATCGAGATGGCGCGCGATTTCGCGCAGCGCTTCAATCATCTGTACGGCGACCATCTGGTGCTGCCGGAAGCCGCGATCGAGGAGCACGTCGCGACGCTGCCGGGCCTCGACGGCCGCAAGATGTCGAAGAGCTACGACAACACCATTCCGCTGTTCTGCTCGCGCGAGCAGTTGAAGAAGCTGATTTTCTCAATCGTCACCGATTCGCGCGCGCCGGGCGAGCCGAAAGACACCGAGGGCTCGGCGCTGTTCCAGTTGTATCAAGCCTTCGCCAGCGCCGAGGAAACCGCGGCGATGCGCGAGGCCTATGCGCAGGGCATCGGCTGGGGCGACGCGAAGCAGAAATTGTTCGAGCGCATCGACGCCGAACTCTCACCGATGCGCGAGCGCTACGAAGCGCTGATGGCGCAGCCGGAGAAGATCGAAAAAATGCTGCGCGAAGGCGCGCAGGTCGCGCGCGAACGCCATGGCTTGCCGTTGATGCAGCGGCTGCGCGAGGCGGTGGGCTTCCGCGATTTGTCGCAGCTCTCGCCGGCGTCGAAGCCGGAGAAAGAAAAAACGGCGTCGCTGCCGCAGCTCAAGCAATATCGCGAGACCGACGGTCGGTTCTATTTCAAACTCACTTCCGATGCGGGCGAGACGCTGCTGCAAAGCGTCGGCTTCGACAATCCGAAAGACGCCGGCGCGTGGGTGGCGCGATTCAGGCGTGAAGGCGCGGCCGCGCTGGATGCGTCGGCCGAGGCGTTCGCCGCGGTCGATCCGGCCGCAGCCGCAGCGCTCGATGCGTTGAAAGCGGCCGAGGACGCGAAGGCCTCGGCGAAGGCCGGCTGAATCGCGCGATGAACCCGCTGATCGAACTCAATCTATCGCTGATTCTGTTTCTGCCGTGGTTCGCGATCCTCGGCGCGCTGTATTGGTGCTATCCGCGCACGCCGCGGCACGCCGCGCGTAGGCTGTTCGATATCGCCGCGTTGGCGCTGTCGATCGTCGCGTTCCTCATCAGCATCCACTGGGCGCACGACAACGCCAGCGTCGGCCGCGGCAAAATTTGGCCGCAGGTGCTCGCGGCGTCGCTGGGCTACGGCGTGTGGCTGTCGGTGATGACGACGGCGTTCTTCGTTCGCCGCCGTTGGCTGCGCCGCCGCGCGGCGACGTGAGCGCGCGATCCCTCTCTTCTTCTTTCGATCGAGCCCGATGACCTCTTCTCTCACCGAATCCGCCGCGCGTTTGCGCGATGTCGTGGTCGCCGCCACCGACGGCATGATCGGCCGCGAACAAATGGCCGAATTGATCGTGCTCGCGGCCGTGGCCCAGGAACATTTGTTGGTGATCGGCCCGCCCGGCACCGCCAAGAGCGCGATCGTGCGCCGGGTCGCGGGCGCGCTGGGCGGCCGCTATTTCGAATATCTGCTCGGCCGGTTCACCGAACCCTCGGAACTGTTCGGGCCGGTCGATCTGCGCAAGCTGCGCGAAGGCGTGGTCGAAACCGACGTCACCGGCATGCTGCCGGAGGCGGACGTCGCCTTCCTCGACGAAGTCTTTCTCGGCTCCACCGCGGTGTTGAACACGCTGCTGGGCATTCTCAACGAACGCCGCTTCCGTCGCGGCCAAACCGTGCATCGCTGCCCGCTGCGCGTGTGCGTCGGCGCGGCGAACGCGCTGCCGGACGACGAATCGCTGGCCGCGTTCGCGGATCGCTTCCTGCTGCATCTGTTCGTCGATGCGGTGCCGGACAATCAGCTCGAAGCGCTGCTCGAAGGCGGCTGGCGCAGCGAGCGCGCCGCCGTCGGCGCCTGCGCCGATCTGTCGCAGTTGAGCCTGCTGTGCGACGCGGTGGCGCAAGTAGAGATGGACGAAGCCCGCAGCGCGTTGGCCGGCGCGATCCGCACGCTGCGCGGCGCCGGACTGACGCTGTCGGACCGCCGCATCGTGAAGGCGCAGCGTTTGGTCGCGGCCGCGACGGTGCTGGCCGGTCGTACCCGCGCCACCCAAGCCGATCTGTGGCCGTTGTTCTACGTGATGCCGACGCAGACCGCGCAGGCGCAAGCGCAGGATGCGCTGCGCGACACGTTAGCGGCGGCGGCGAACCCCACGCTGCGCGCGGCCGTCGAACACGCCGCGCTGCAGCCGGTGTCGCGCGTGGCGCGTTTGCTCGACGCCGCGCAGGCGTGTTTGGAGCGCCCCGAGGACGACGCGACCGGCGTCACGCTCGCCGAAGCGGTGCTGCGCGAGATCGACGCGAATTTCGACGCCGAATCGCTACCGCAAGAACTGACGGATGCGCGCGCGGCGTTAGTGGCGCGCGCGGGTGTGCAGGGCTGAGCGACGAGCCTGCGCGCGTGACTCCTTTGCGCTTGCGTTGGCGACCGGACCCGGACCCGCCGTCGCCTTCGGGCGTGGTCGGCGTGGGCGTGGTCGCGCGCGCGCTGCGGCCGAAATTGGATCGACCGCTGTCGCGGGCGCAAACCGAGACGCGCGCCGACGATAACGCCACCGACGACGACGCCACGATGCATGCGTCAACCGAGCATGCGGCAACAAAGCATGCGGCAACAACGCCTGCCGCCGCGGAGCGCACGACAACGCCGACGTTGATGGCGACTGCGCACGCCGATCTGCTGATCCTCACCGGCCCCGCCGACGCATTGCCGTGGGTGGACGGCGCGCGCTACATCGCACCGCGGCCCGAGGCGCCCACGCTGTGGCTGCCGACGCATCTGCGGCCCGACGCGCCGCTCGATCTGCTGGCGCTCGCGCTCGCGCGCAAGCTGCCGCCCGCGCAGGCCGCATCGTCGATGTTGCTGTGGCCCGATCCCGCGCAACTGGTGCCGCTGCATCGCGCCTTGGCGGCGAGCGCGGCGGTATTGGCGCGCATCGATGCGTATTGGGCGCGCGGATGAACGCGACGAGGCCTCCTTCGCTGCCGTTATTGCCGGCGCCAGCGGCAGCACCGCAACCGCAACCGTTGCCGCGCGCGCTGCAGCCCTGGCACGACTGGCTGCAGTGGTTCCCGCACGATTCGGCGCTGGCGATCGGCGGCATGCTGCCGCGCCTGCACGCGGCGATGGGCCGCTATCGCGGCACGCTGCAGCGCGGCGCGCACACGCCCAACGGCATCGACGAACTGCGTCGTCGCGGTCCGTATCACCGACTCTTGCTCAGCGAGTGGGCGCTGGCCGACGAAGTGCCGGACGAATTCCTGCGCCGCGCCAGCAGCGGCGAGCATCTGTTCCTGTCGCCACGCTACGAAACCTTGCGCGCGGACGCCGAAATCGTCGCGGTGTTCGACAGCGGCCCGGCGCAGTTCGGCGCGCCGCGACTGGCGCATATCGCGCTGTGGATTCTGCTCGCGCGTCGCGCGCAAGAGGCCGGCATCGGCTTTCGCTGGGGCGTACTCGATGCGCCCGGCGCGCTGGACGCCGGCGGCGATGCGCATGCGCTCAAACGCATGCTCGCGGCGCGCACGCTGCACCACGCCGACGCGAGCCGCGTCGCCGCGTGGCAAGCCGCATTGGCCGCCGATCCCTGCCAAAGCGGCGAGCGTTGGTGCATCGGCGGCGCGCGCGACGCGACGGACGCGTTCTCGCACCGGGTCGTCATCGCGCGCGATCTGCACGCGAATCTGCACGTCGAGATCGCCGGCCCCAGCGGACGACGCGACGTGGACGTGCCGCTACCGCCGGGCAAAGCCAGCGCGCGCTTGCTGCGCGGCGGCTTCGCCTACGAAGTGGCGGCGACGCATACGCTCGATCCATCGCCCGATAAGACGAAGGAAAAACTCTCGCTGCGGCAACCGCCGTTGATCGGGCCGGAAGGACGTTTGATCGTCGTGCCGGTGTTGGGCGAAAGCGCGGCGATGCTCTACAACTTGTCGCCGCAGGCGAAACGCTCGAAAAAAGCCGTGCGCAAAATGCGCTGGGGCCGCGGCAGCGAATTGTTGTTCGCGGCGGTCGCAGGCAAAAGCATGGGCGGCGCGATCGCGGATCGGAGCCATCTGTTCTTCTGGCAGATCGAAGGCATGGGCGTCTTGCCGCGACCGGATAACGCCGTGTTGAAAACGACGCCGGGGCAAGCGCATTGGCTGCCGGCGCTGTGGTTCAACGGCGGCAAGCGTCCGCATCACGTGTTCGTGCTGGATACCGCAGGGCAATTATCGGTGTTCGAGGGTCAACGTCACGATCGGGCCATGTGCGCGATACCGATCGACTGCGACACCATCGCCATGATGCGCCTCGATTCGGAGCACTTGGCGTATCTTCGCAATCGCAACGGCGCGGTCGAATTGATGCGAGTCCATCGTCGCGGCACACCCAGCCGAACCATCGCGAAGATTCCGATGCCGAAGCGGCCCGATAAAGGGTTTCTTTACGGTCACCCCGTGACCGATAGCGGCGCATGGTGCGTACGCACGCAACGCGGCGCGCAGAGCGACGACAGTGCGTCGATCTGGCAATTGTTCCGCATGGAGCGCGGACAACTGCTTGCGCAAGCGCAATCGATCCAAGTGCCCTCCGGTTGGTCGGTCGTGGGCCTGACGCCAGTGCCGGGCGCGCCCGCGGAGTACGGATTGGTCGCGATCACCGCCGACCGCAAACGCTTGATGCTGCAGCGCGTCGTCGGCGGCGACACGCTGTACGCCTCGGCGCGCAGTATCACCGCCGCCAGCGTCGCCACCGATACGTCGTTGATCGCCTTGATCACCGAGGATCGGCAGTTGATCGCGCTGACGCCGGGCGGCGAGACGCGTCGTTGGAACGCCGACGGGGAGAACGGCGATGACTAACCCTGTCGCCGCCGTACGCGTTCCGCTGTGGCGCGGCGTCCAGCCGGTGGCGGCGCTGTGGTTCGCCGCCGAAACGACGAATGCGCCGCGCGAGGACTCGTCGCACGCCGATGCGCGCGCGGCGCGAATGCTCGCGCATTGGCGGACCGGCGCGAAGGCGCTGCGGTTTCCCGAAGGCGACCTGCTGCGCTATCCCGCGCCGATGTGGTGGGATTGCGATGCGCTGCCCGCGTTGCCGCTGTGCCTGGATGCGCGCGGCGCGTTGACCAGCGCGCCGCTGCGGCCCGAGGAGCGCGGCGCGCAGGCATCGAGCGGAACGGACGCCGACCTGCTGATCGTGCGCGGCGCGCGCGTGCTCGCGCTGCGGCAAGCCGAGGGCGCGCCGCTGGATCTCTCGCGCTTGATCGACATCGACGATTACGCGCTGCGCGAACCGTTCGACTGCAGCGAGGCGTTGCCGGTGCCGAACGCGAGCGCGCTGGTCGGCCGGCAGGTGCGCGAATTGCTGGGCGACAAAATTCCGCCGCCGAGCGCCGAGCGCGATGCGTTTCTCGAGCGTTTGTCCGGCCGCGCCGCGGACGCAGGCGCGGCCAAGCGTCGCATCGGCATCGGCGGCGCGGCCGACGGTGCGCGCACGATCGCGCAAGATTGGCTGGGCCGGTTCGCGGCGCGCTGGCTGGGCGCTTTCGCGGCGACGGGCGCAGGCGGCGGGCGCGGCGCGAGCGCGAGCGGACTGCGCGAACGCCAACGTCCGGTCGCGCCCTCGCGTTGGCGCGAAGCCTTGACGCGATTGGCCATCGCCTCGCGCGTGTCGAGTTTGATCGGTCGCCGGCACGGCGCGTACTTGCGCAAAATGCTGCGCATGTTCGAAGACGGCGACCTGCAGGAGGCGCTGCGCCACGCGCTGCCGATCGACGCCACCGGCCCGAACCGCGGCCAAGCCTTCTCCACGCCCGGCCGACGCGACGATCTGCGCTTGTCCGGCGCGTCGGATATCGGCACCAACCTCGGATTGCCGGACGCACTTCGCGATCACCTGCGCGGCGTCTACCGGCAAACGTTCGAGCGTTTGGATCGCGCCGGCAAAATCGACGAAGCCTTGTTCGTCTTGGCGGAGCTGCTGAACGCCAAACAAGAGGCGCTGGATTATCTCGAACGCCACGGCCGCCACGCGCAGGCGGCGGAACTGGCGTTGGCCTGGGATATGCCGTCGACGACGATCGTGCGCTTGCTGCTGCTCGCGGGCGATTGGCGGCGCGCGGTGCAGGTGGCGCGACGCGACGGCGAGTTCGCCAGCGCGATCGCGGCGCTGGAGAAAGACAAACCGGAGCTGGCGATCAAACTGCGCTTGGCGTGGGGCGAAGCGCTGGCCGAACGCGGGCAATGGTTGGCGGCGATGGACGCGGTGTGGCCGGTGCCGCAGGCGCGCGACCTCGCGTTCCACTGGCTGCGCATGGCCGAGGCCGCGGGCGAAACGCTGTCCGCGCGCGCGCTGGTGCGGCGCGCCGAACGCTGGCCGGATACGCTGGAGCTGTACGGCGAACGACTGTCGGCCCTGGGCGAACCCGAACATCACGTCGAGGCCCGGCGCGCGATGGCCGACGCCTTGCTCGAAGCGGCGACGCAGAACGCCGCGACGCGCGCGGTGGCGAGCGCGATTCTGCCGGCGCTGCTCGCCGATCGCGCGGAAAGCCGACACGACCTCAGCAAAGCGCGTCTGAACCGCTTGCTGCAGCTCGCCGACGATCCGTGGCTGAACGCCGACGCGCCCCATCCGCTCGTGCCGCCCATGAAAACCCGCATCGATCTGTGGGACGGCATCGGCGGACTGCGCTGGCACGCGCCCGCCCCGGGCTTACGCACGATCCACGATGCAGCGGCGCTGGACGACCATCGTTATTTGATCGCGCTGGGCGAAGCCGGCGCCGCGGTGATCGATCGCGAGGGCCGCACGCTGCGGCGCTACGACGTGCCCGCCTACGCCCTCGTCGTCGCCGACAGCCGCAACATCGCGCTCGCCGTCGCCCCGCGCGAGCGCGTCTCGCGCGTGAGCCGATTGGACCTGGTGCGGCACAGCGTCGTCGATCTGGGCGCGCTGCCGATCGACGCGCACGCGCGCGCGTTCGACGGCATCGCCTGGAGCCTGGTGTCGCGCGACCGCATTCTGGTGGTGGATACGGCGACATCGCTGCAGGACGTGCTCTGGCACGTCGGCGATTTGTCGGGGCCGATCGTGGAGTCGCAGTATGCCCCGCATCACGAGCTGCATCTGATCCGCAGCGGCGATGCGTTCGAGCTGTGGACGTATCAGCTTCCGAGTCGACGTCTGCTGTCGCGCGAAGCGACGTTCGTCGACGACACGAACGCGAGGGTCTTGATTCCGCATGCGGGCGCGGTGCAATTCGAGGTCGTCGCCAACGATCGCGTCGCGATCGAAATCGGCTTCGATTGGTACCACCAATCCCAACGCGTGCGGCTGCGCAAACCCATCGACGAAACCGCGCCGTCGATCTTCTTCCGCGCGCTGTCGCAAGGCGCGCTGCTCGGCCTCTGCGGCGAACGGCAGGCGTCGTACGGGCTGTACCGTTATCGCGACGCCGCCGCGCTGGCCGAATTCGATTGGCCGGTGGGCGCAAGACCGCTCAGCCGCGAAACGCCCGACGGCATTCTTCTGTTCGATCACGCAGGCCGTCTGCTGGCGCTGAACCGCGACGGCACGGTGCGGGATTCGATTTCGGTGCGCTAAAAGATATGTTTCGCGCTGACGCGCGACCTACTTTTCTTGGCTCGTGCTCACGCGCGACGAAGGCCGGTCGACGCGCTTCACCACACGTTCGGCGTGGCCCCGCGCTCCGGATGTTTCATCCGCACGACGCAAAACCTTTGGCCGGTCGGGGCTTCCATCACCACCCAGGTGTGGACGGCGGCGATGCGTTTCGCGCCGAGGGCTTCCAAGCGCGCCACTTCGGCGTCGATGTCGTCGGTCTCGATATCCAAATGCACGCGCGAGGGATGCGTCACTTTCTGCACTTCGACGTGCAACCCGCCCGGCGCGTCGTCGAGCTTGACGTAGGTCTCCGCCTCTTCGGGCGGCAGCGCGCCGATCGGCCAGCCCAGGGCATCGCTCCAAAACCGCGCGGCGGCGCCGAGATCGTCGGTTTCGCAATCGATGATGAAGCCGGCGAGACGGCTGCGGTGGGTCATGGCGACGCTCCGGATCGAACCGACGAGAAGAGCAGAACGCTCAGCGCAGCCGGCGGCGCGGCGCGTCGAGCGCGCGCTCTTCCTTCAGCGCTTCCAATCGCGCCTCTTCTTCGAGCTTGCGCTTGCGCGCCTGCTGCTCGCGCTCGAGTTCTTCGATGATGCGCTGATGCAGCGCCTGGATGATCAGCGTGCGATAGATCGGATGGACGCCGCTGCTGCCCAGGGCCGTCCACAGCAATTCCTTGTCCGCGCTTTGGGCGAACACCGCGACGCGCCCGAAATCCTTCATCTCGGGTTCTTTCTTCTCGCCGATGACGGCGACGAACTCGCTGTAGTCCATGCCGCTTCACCTCATCGTTCGAGACTGGGACCGATCTTGCGGGTTCGGGGCCGCGCGTTCAATACGTTCCGTCGCGTCGACGCGCGTTGGCGCGTGGTCGACGCGAAACCAGGCGTCACACCGACTCCCACCACATCAGGAATTCGTGCCACAAGCGCTTGAAGAAACCGCCCTCGGGCACCGATTCTATCGCCACCAGCGGCGCTTCGATCACGGTCTTGTCGTCCAGCATCACGCGCACGGTGCCGATCGGCGTGCCGGCCTTGACCGGCGCGATCAAGCGTTTGGGCACGTCCATCAACGGCTTGAGTTCGGCGTAGCGGCCGCGCGGCGTGCTCACCAGCAACGGCTGCTCCAAGCCCAGCTTCACCGCATCGGCTTCGCCTTTCCAAATTTTGTGCGTGGCGATGACGGCGTCGGCTTGGTACAGGCGGTGCGTTTCGTAGAAGCGGAAACCCCAGTTCAGCAGCGCCAGCGAATCGACCGCGCGCTCTTCCTCGCTCGCGGCTTTCAGCACCACCGCGATCAAGCGCTGATCGCCGCGCTTGGCCGAGGTCAGCATGCAGTAGCCGGCGCGGGCGTGATCGCCGGTCTTGATGCCGTCCACCGACTCGTCGCGCCACAGCAGAATATTGCGGTTGAGCTGCGGGTTCATCGCGCCGACGCGGAATTCGCGAATCTTGGTGTAGGCGTATTCGTTCGGATAATCGTGCAGGAACGCACGCCCCAGCACCGCCAGATCGCGCGCGGTGGAATACTGGCCTTCGGCGGATAAGCCGTGCGACGTGGTGAAGCGGGTGTTCTCCATGCCCAAGCGCTTGGCGTGGTCGTTCATTCGGGCCGCGAACGCCGGTTCGGTGCCGTCGACGTGTTCGGCCAGCGCGACCGCCACATCGTTGCTGGACTGCACCAGCATAGCTTTGAGCATTTCGGTCAGGTCGGCCTTTTTATTGACCTCGAAGCCGCTGTAGCGGCCGTCGAGCGCGCCGCCGCCGTGTTGCCAGGCGTTGAGGCTCATCTTCACCGCGTCGTGCGCGCCGATGCGCCCGGCCTGCAGTTCCGCGGCGATCACGTACGCCGTCATCACCTTGGTCAGACTGGCGGGCTCCAAGCGCTCGTCGATGCGTTCGCCGGCCAGAATTTTGCCGGTGGCGTCGTCCATCACCAACCACGCGCGCGCCGATTTGGGTTTCGGCGCATCGGGCACGGCCAGCGGCTTCGCCGCGGCGGTCGCGTTTTCGGGCGCAGGCTTCGATGGCGCGGGTTTCGATGGCGTGGGTTTAGCCTGCGCAGCGTCCGCGGTCGACGGTTTTGCGGCCGTCGGTTTCGTGGTCGACGATTTGGTCGGCGCCTCTTTGCCGGCCGGGGCCTGGGCGATCGCGCCGACGGCGACGGTCGCGCCGACGACGCACAGCGCCATCGCCAACGTCGCGCCGAATCGCCGAATCGGCGCGCGCGCGGTCGAACCCGGACCGATCTCCGAACGGCGCGGCCTACTCGTCCCGGTCGCTTGATCTGCCTCGCGGCTCATCGATGGAGTTCTCCGGTGCGCGGCGCGAAGCCGCGAAGGGCGCGGAACGCGCCGAAAGCGGGCATTTTAACGAGGCCCGAAACGATTCCGAGTCCCGTCGGGCGTCGATCGCGATCCTCCCGATCGTTCGCTCTGTCGCCGATGCGATGCCTCCGCCCGATCGATCGAACGCTTGCGCGTCCGGTCGTTCGCGTTCGTTCCGCGCTTCAGTCGCGCACGACCCGAACCGCGTCGAAGCCCAGATCGGCGCAGCGCGCGGAAAGTTCCGGCACGCGATCGGCGGCGACCGGGCCGATGCGCAACCGCCACACCGGCTTGCCGTCGACTTCGCCCGCATCGATGCGCACCACCGGTAAGCCCGCATCGCGCAGACGCTGTTGCGCGCGCTCGGCGTTGTCCTGCGCCGAAAACGCGGCGACCTGCAGCGAAACGCCGCCTTCGACGGCCGCGGCCTGCGTCGAAGCGGCCTGCGCGGCGTCCGGGGTCGACGCGGCATTCGCGGACCCAGGCCGGCCGCTGGCGACGCGGACGCCGCGTTCGCGCATCCAGCGGTCGAATTCCTCGGCGCGCAGGGCGGGGTCGGTGGGCGTCGCGGGCGCGACGGCGACCACGGCGCCGGTCGGCGGCGTCGGCGTTCGCTCGGCGCGTTCGCGGCGCGTGCGCTCGCGGCGCGACCCCGTGCGCTGGCCCTCCAGGTCGTCCGGCATCAGCGCGCGCACTTCCACCCGCGTGGTGCCCTTGCGGATGAAGTCGAGTTTGACCGCCGCGGCGTAGCTCAAATCGATGATGCGGCCGGAATGGAACGGGCCGCGATCGTTCACCCGCACCACCACCGACTTGCCGTTATCGAGATTGGTCACGCGCACGTAGCTGGGCAGCGGCAGCGAACGATGCGCGGCGCTGAACGCGTTCATGTCGTAAACCTCTTGATTCGAGGTGCGACGGCCGTGGAATTTCTTGCCGTAGAACGAGGCCATGCCCTCTTCGACGTAACCCTCGCCCGATTCCAGCACGCGATAGGTCTTGCCCAGCACCGAATAGCTGCGATTGCCGAAACGCGAACGCGGCTCGTCCTTCACTTCCGGCTCGGGAATCGCGGCCACGTCCGGCACGTAGTCGGGCACGCTGTCTTTAACGTGCGGCGCGTACAGACCACCGGCGACGTAGTCGCCGCGCTTGCTCGGGTCTTCCTGCGCGGGCGCGTACGGAGACTGTTTCGGTTCGGCGTCGGCCGCAGGCATGTCGCGCGGCGCCTGCGCGACCGGCGGCGCGTCCTTCGTCGGCGCGCTGCCGCAGCCGCTCAGCGCAGCGGCGATCGCGAACGCGCAAGCGATGGGCCACGGGGAAACATTCGACGGAATGCTGGAAAAGCCACGCATGCGCTTATCTCCCGGCCGGCGCGACGCCCGCGGCGGGGGCGTCGGCGCCCGCGCGAATCGCCTGCGCCAACTGGTGCACCGCCATCGCGTACATCGGCGAGCGGTTGTAGCGGGTGATCACGTAGAAATTGCGATAGCCCAACCAATGTTCGCGACCCGCGTCGCCGTCGAAATTCACGACCGTGGCGCCTTCGACGGCAGGATCCGCCGGCAGCGCTTCGCCGGGCATCGGCCGATAGCCGCGCTCGGCCAACACGCGCAGCGGGACACTCGGCTCGGTCGTCTCCGGCACGAATTCCGGCAGCGCCGCATCGCGCGACGCGCGCGCCACGACCGGGCCGCCCGGCTGCCAGCCGTGGACGACGAAATAATTCGCGATCGACGCGAACACGTCGGGCTTGTGCGTGAGCAAATCGCGGCGACCGTCGCCGTCGCCGTCCTTCGCCCACAGGCGATAGCTCGACGGCATGAACTGGCCCATGCCCATCGCGCCCGCGTAACTGCCTTTGAGCGTCGACGTGTCGAGCTGCGGCTCTTGCGCGGTCAACGCGAACAACTGCGCCAATTCGCCGGCGAAGAACGGCGCGCGCTTCGGGTGATCGAACGCCAGCGTGTACAGCGCGTCGAGCACGCGATAACTGCCGGTGTTGCGGCCGTAGAACGTCTCGACGCCGATGATCGCGACCACATACTCCGCGGGCACGCCGGTCTGCGCCGCCACGCGATCGAGCGCCGCGCGATTGTCGCGATAGAACGCCACGCCGCCGTCGATGCGCGCCTGGGTCAGAAAGATCGTGCGGTACTCGCGCCAAGGTTTCACCGCCTCGGCCGGGCGGGTGATGGCGTCGATGATGGATTGCTTGTACTCGGCCTGCGCCAACGCGCCGCGAATGCGCTCGGGCGCGACGCCATAAGTGGTGGCGGTGTAGTCCACGAACGCGGCGATGCGCTGCTCGCGCGGGATGGCGGGGTCGGTGACCGACGGCGGCGCCACCGGGCGCTCCGGGGGCTGCGGCACTTTCGGCAACAGCGCGGCCTCGGGCGACGATGCGGGCTTGGGCGTGGCCGGACCCGGCGCGGGCGCCGGCAGGTCTTTCAGCGGCTGCGCCGGCTTGGCGGGCGGCTTCTGGGTGGCGCAAGCGGCGAGCGTCAAGCTCATCGCGACCGCCGCCGCACGGGGTAAGGCACGAAAAATCAAAGGGTTACGCCTCTTCTCGCGGAACGACGGCGAGAGCGTAGCACGGGGGCGCGGGGGGACCTATCCAAAAGCGCCCGGGGAATCGACCGATGGGACATCGCGCGGGCGCCTCCGGAAACGCCTGCCGCGAACGACGATCCCCTCGTCGTCGCGGGCCGATCGCCTTCGAAGACCGGCGCGAGTCTGCACGGCGGCGACATCGAGCGCATCGCTTCGATACGAAGCGAACGCGCACGACAGTCGCGCGGAGGTGCGACCAGCAATCACGTCGGCGCTGCGCCGCTGCGCATCATCGCGATGAGCACCGCGAACCAACTACCGATCGCTGCGGGATGATCGGTGAAGATCAAAACGGCACCAAATGTGATGCATGCCGCGATTCGCTCGCAATGACTCAAAATCATGTCGATCCGCAATCGCCGCTCGCGTAGCTTGAAGGCTTCGTATCGAGGATCGGCATTAAAAGAATTATCGGGATGATTCATGGACCACATGCCTACGTTCACGAGGGATGCGATTAGCTTTCTGTCATATGAGATCACCACCCATCGCTTCGCCCCTTTTCAGCACTGGGGAAGCGATTGGTGGCCGATTTGTCCTCAATAGAGACACTGAAGCCATATCGCGCGTCACCATGCTAGTACGATGATTCATCCGAGATGGACTGTGACCAGTTCCGATCAACAGTCATCTAGCTCTTTTCTGCAGACACGACGCCGGCCGTAAAGGTCATTGACTTAGGAGGCGTGATATCTCAAAAGAATATAAGAAATACCCGCGCCAAAAAGCGTAAGCAATTGATTTCTTTGTTCGTAAAAGTTCGCTCGCTATCGCTACAAACCTAAGGTTGGCCAACACCAGGGCCCATTGATCGGCAACGCGAAATTCAATCCGCTTCAGCTTGGCCGGCAGTCGCCGACGAACGGCATGAATCCGATCGTTGATGAGCGAATTCTTCATCGGTCGACGAGCGCACCGACTCGCTGGGTCGATCCGAAAGCGCGACATCCGCGCATGCCGCCGGTGCCGCCGACGATCGGTCCCGGTCGCGAAATACGGCTACCATGCGCAGCCCGCCCGCGATGCACGCCAGGGCTACGCTCGAAGCCCGATTCGCCCCGAAAATCGCCGCCATGCCCCACGCCATCACCACCACCGAATTGTTCCTGATCGCGATGGCGATCATCTTCTGCGTGCCGTTTCTGATCTGGCGCGTGGGGCGCACCGAGTACTACGCGCCGTTGGTGGTGGTGCAGATCATCACCGGCATTCTGCTGGGGCCGGGCGTGTTGGGCGCGGCGTTTCCCGATTACTACCAATTCGTCTTCACCAAGGACGTGATCCAATCGCTCAACGGCATCGCATGGTGGGCGGTGATGCTGTTCGTGTGGATCGCGGGCATCGAATTGGATTTGGGCGCCGCGTGGCGGCACCGCCGCGAAAGCGGGATCACCGCGGGTCTCGCCTTGGGCACGCCGCTGGCGTTCGGCGCCGCGGTCGCCTTCGGCATGTTGGGCTTCGACGGTTGGATCGGCGAAAAAGGCCTGCCCTGGCAATTCGTGGCCGGCGTGGGCATGGCCTGCGCGGTGACCGCGCTGCCGATCCTGATTCTGTTCATGGAGAAGCTGGAGATTCTGCGCCAGCCCATCGGCCAGCGGATTCTGCGCTACGCCAGCCTGGACGACGTGGCGATTTGGGGCGTGTTGGCGCTGGTGCTGATGGACTGGGAGCGCATCGGCCGACAGGTCGCGTTTCTGGCGATTTTCGCCGCGGCCTGCGTGGGTTTCCGCAAATTGATGCGGTGGCTGCAGGAACGCGATCGCTGGTACGTCGCGTTGATCTGGTTGGCCGCGTGCGCGTTCGGCGCCGATTGGAGCGGGTTGCATTTCATGGTCGGCGCGTTTCTCGCCGGCATGGTGATGGACCATCACTGGTTCGACCGCGACAAGATGGACACGCTGCGCCACAACGTGCTGCTCACCATCATGCCGGTGTTCTTCCTCAGCACCGGCTTGCGCACGAGTTGGGACGTCGGCGGCGCGATGGTGTTCGTCGCGGCGGCGGCGCTGTTGGTCGCGCAGCTCGCGGGCAAGCTGGCCGGCGTGCATCTGGCCGGCCGCATTCTGAACTGGGCGCCGGGCGAAGCCTCGTTGATCGGTTGGCTGCTGCAGACCAAGGCGCTGATCATGATCATCTTCGCCAACGTGCTGCTCGACAAAAGCATCATCACCAGCGCCACCTTCACCGCGCTGCTGTTGATGGCGGTCGCCAGCACCATGCTGACGATTCCGCTGGTCACGCCGAAGCTGCGGCGGATGCGCGAGGTCGTCGAGCGCAGCGCCTGAACCGAACCGCCGCGCCGAACACGCCCTTCATCCCGCAATGCCCGAGATACCCGCGATGTCCTCCGCCGAACGCGACGCGGCCGTGGCCGCCCGAACGCAACGCCTGCTGCCGGGCGCGTTGGCGACGTTCATGTCCGCCTTCGTGGCCGGCGTGGTGACCGCGATCAACACCGGCTTGGCGCCCGGTTTCGCGCTGCGCTGGCTGAGCGCCTGGGCGATCGCCTGGCCGTCGGCCGTGCTCGCGGTCTACCTGTTCCGTCCCGCCGCCTTGGCGCTGGCCCGGGCCGTGGCCTCCACCACCGTCCCCCGCGACCGCACGCGAAGCTGAACGGCCACGACCGACGGCACGGGCTCGCGGCCGGGGTCGAGCCTACAATCCGCGCCATGTCGCGCCGCCCATCCCGCCTCCGCTCCCGCGCCCCGCTGCTGTTGGCGGCGGCGGCGCTGTGGGCGTTCGGCGGCGCCGACGCCCAGGCCCGCACGATCTACCGCTGCGTGCTCGCCGGCACGGTAAGCCTGTCGACCGCGCCGGAGCCGGGCTCCAAATGCGAGGCGAAGGACATTCCCGACGACGCCGTGCAGACCCCGAACCTGTGGGGCGAGATGGGCGTGTTCAGCGGCACCCTGTACGAACGCGAACAAGACGGCGTGCTGGTCTACGGCACCCGCAAGCTGCCCGGCGCGCGCGAATACCTGCGCTTCACCGTCGCCACCCCGCCCGGCGAACCCGCGCACGAGGGTTTGGGCGAGGTGGAGGCGCCGAAACTCGACCGCCACGCCAAAGCCTTCAAGACCGCGGCGAAGCGCAGCGGCGTGGACGAAGCCATGCTGCGCGCGGTCGCGCACGCCGAAAGCCGCTTCGACGAAAAAGCGGTCTCGCCCAAGGGCGCGCAGGGCGTGATGCAACTGATGCCCGCCACCGCCGAATCGCTGGGCGTGACCGACCCGTTCTCCCCGGCGCAGTCGATCGAGGCGGGCGCGCGCTACCTCGGCACGTTGCTCAAGCGTTTCAAGAACGACCGCACGCTCGCCATCGCCGCCTACAACGCCGGCCCCGGCGCGGTGGCGCGCTACGCCGGCGTGCCGCCTTACGCCGAAACCAAGGCGTACCTGCAGAAAGTCGAAGCGCTGTACGACGCGTACAAGCGCGCGCTGTCCCCGCCGCCGCTGCGGCCTGCCGACGCGGTGCCGGTCGGTAACGCGCTGCGCACGACGTTGCCCTGATTTCCCGTCTCGCGCGGCGAACCGATCGGGCTCAGGATGTCCGCCGCGAGGCGGCGAGCAGTTCGAGCACCTGCAGATCGATCGGGTGAAAATCCGCGTAGGTCGGCCATTTCGCTCGAAAACGTTCGTAGTAGGCAGTGCGGAAATCGGCGATGCGATATACGTACCCGTCGAACACGACGGAACCGGTCAATTGGGATTCGATGCAAGTGATGGCGGCGTCTGCCACGAACACCGTGCGGCACAGATGCAGCACGTTCGCGCGGACCAGCGCTTCATTGGCGGCGACCTGCCAGTTCGGATAGGCCGCGGCGCGCATGTCATCGGCGATCGGCGCGTACAACGACGCGCTCATTTCGAGCTTCGTCGATTGCGCGGCGTCGAGCGGGTTCACGACCGTATGCCCGAATTCGTGCCAGCCCAGCGATGCGATCGAGGCGGCTTGACCGAAATCCAGAACGCCATCGACCAATCCCGCAGCGCCTTGGATGTTGTAGAAGTGATGCCGCCCATCGGGGAGCGCGACGTTCGGCCCGAACGCGCCAGCGAGTATATTCGGGGCCAGAATCACGCTGTACCGCTGCGGCTGCAGGCCGTAGAACCGCTCGAAGGGGCCGACGATGTCGGTCTCACCCAGCGTGGCGCGCGCCCGCGCGAGCATCTTGTCGAATTGCGGCTGTTGACTGCGATAGAACGCCATATAGCGCGTGTCGCGCGCGAACTCGCGCAAGGATCGCACCCACGCGTCCATCGCCCGCGGCCCGCCGATCGCGTCGATCGCATCCTGCGGCACCGGCGCGATCGGCTCGAACGCGGGCGGCGGCCCGAAATGCAAAATCGCCTGCGCGGGATAGCTGTAGGCGAAGCCCTGGATCGCCCGCAGCCGCGCGACCGCCGGATGCTTGCGATACGGCTCGGCCCAGGCTTTCATCGCCTCGCGATACGGCGATTCGCTGCGCGGCGACCACCCGTCGCGGCCGCCCGCGAGGTAGCTGACCGCTGCGACCAATTCAATCCTCGGATCGACCGCGATCTCCAGCGCGGCGGCAGGCGTCGAAAGCGGAGCCGGCGGCGGTTCCGCGGCCGTCGCAGCGCCGATGAGGACGAAGGCGGAACACCACACGGCGGCGATACGCGCGAATCGAGACATGAGCCGGCTCCGGAAAACGAACTCAGATGTTGTCGGCGGATTGACAAAGACGCACGTGCTGGATGTCATGAGCCCTCCGCGCGCTGCGCTTCTCTCGCTCATGCCCATGAATCGCCAACACCTCCGCTTAATCGGCTTCGACGGCGACGACACACTGTGGAAGAGCGAAGACTACTATCGCGACGCCCAAGCCCAATTCGAACGCATCGTCGCGCAGTACGTCGATCTGAACGACGCGCACGACCGTCTCTACGACATCGAGAAACGCAACATCGCGTTGTTCGGCTACGGCGCGAAAGGCATGACGTTGTCGATGATCGAAGCCGCGGTCGCGATCACCGATGCGCGCATCTCGGCCACCGACCTGCATCGCATCGTCGAACTGGGCAAAACCGTGCTGCGGCATCCGGTGGACCTGCTGCCCGGCGTGCGCGAAGCGGTCGCGGCGATCGCGCAAGACCACGACATCGTGCTGATCACCAAGGGCGATCTGTTCCATCAGGAAGCGAAAGTGCGGCAATCGGGGCTGTCGGACCTGTTCCGACGCATCGAAATCGTCAGCGAAAAAGACGCCGCCACCTACGCGCGCGTGCTCGGCGAATGCGGCGCGACGCCCGCGCAGTTCGCGATGATCGGCAATTCGCTGCGTTCGGACATCGTGCCGGTGCTCGAACTCGGCGGCTGGGGCGTGCATATGCCGTATCACGTGACGTGGACGCACGAAACCGAAGCGACGTTGCCGGCGGATGCGGCCGCGCGCATGCGCAGCGCGAGCACGGCGAGCGAATGGCCGGCGGCGATCGCCGCGCTGAACGACGCGATGTGACGGCGTTCGCGGACATCGCATCCTCGCCTGGGCGCGACGCTCCCGGCCGGCTTAGCTCTCCCTAAATCCCGCGGGTCGCGCTCGCGAAATTAAAATCCCGTTCACTCCGCCCGTAGCATCGTCTGCCCATCCGCACTCCCGCGGTCTTCCGGAGCACTCGCGATGTCCCTCTTCCGTTGGCTGACGACGCCCGCCTTGGCCACCGCCCTGGCCGTCGCCGCGTTCGCCCCCGCGCCCGCCAGCGCGCGAGACGATCTGATTCGCGTGATCGTCGATCTGGGCGATGTCGTGATTCGCGCCGGGCATCCGTATTACCGCTACGGCAACCGCTACGGTTACGACGACCGGCTGATCGTCGAACGCGACCGCTACGGCCGTCCGATCTACTACCGTTACGTGCCGCGCGCGCAGTACCGCCCGCCTTACGGCAATGCCTACGGTCATTATCGCGGGGACAACCGCTACACCCGTCGCATCTGCGACAACCGCGGTCGCTGTCGGGTGCAGTACTACGACCCGCGCTACGACCGCTACGACGACGATCGTTACAGTTATAGCCGTCGCGGCCGTCATCACGACGATCGCGACGACTGGCGTAACGACGACTGGCGCGATCGCGACGATCGTGGCCACCGTCGAGGCCATTGATCCTCGCGCGCCCGATCGCGGCGCCCTCGCGACGACAAAGAAGGCCGGTCGAAAGACCGGCCTTCTTTCGTGACGGGCTTCGCGCGCCCGCGCATCGCCGCGCGGGCGAACGGCGCGCCAGACTCGAAGCGTCCGCGCTATCCTGTCGCCGACGCCCTTTCGCGCGCCGCGCGCGCCCGTCCGAGCCAACGCCATGCGCATTTTCAACGCCGCCGCTCTTGTGTTCGCGCTCGCCATCGCCGCCACGGCCGCGCACGCGCAAACCTTCGTCTTCTCTTGGAACCCCCGCAGCGGCGACGCCTGGGTGGATGTGTGGCTCGGCGACATGAACCGCTACGCCAGCCGGTATCGCGATCCGTTCGTCGACGAGATCGTTCGCTACCACGGCGCGCCGCGCGATTTGGTCGAAGATCTGCTGCGTCGCCGCTGGGCGCCGGGCGATATCTATTTCGCGTGCGCGCTAGCGCGCTTAGCCGGCCATCCGTGCCGCTACGTGGTCGACCTGTGGGAACGCGATCACGGCCAAGGCTGGGGCGCGATGGCGAAGCGCCTGGGCATCAAACCCGGTTCGGCGGAATTCCATCGCCTCAAGCGCGGCATGGTGCCGACCTACGACCGCTGGGGCCGCCCGATCGATCTCGACGCCCAACTCCAACGCGACTTCCCGGGACGCGGCAAAGGCGCGAGCAAGCATCGCGAACACGACGACGACCACGGCTCCGAACACGGCGGCGGCCGCTCGGATCATGGCCCCGGCAATAGCCACGGCAAGGGGAAGGGCAAAGGGAAGGATTGAGCGATGCGCGACGACGCGACCACGACCCATCGCGGCGGCTGCCATTGCGGCCGCGTGCGTTTCGAAGTCGATGCGCCGTCGCGCATCGAGGTCTTGGATTGCAATTGCTCGATGTGCCGGATGACGGGTTTCCTGCACTTGATCGTGCCGGCGGCGCGTTTTCGCTTGCTGCAGGGCGCCGATGCGCTGACCGAATATCGCTTCAACACCGGCGCCGCCCGGCATTTGTTCTGCCGACACTGCGGCATCAAAGCCTTCTACGTGCCGCGCAGCCATCCCGACGGCTACAGCGTCAACGCGCGGTGTCTCGACACGGGCACCGTGGTCGAAACGACGATCGTCGCGTTCGACGACAACGATCGCGACGCGGCGACGGCCGCGATCGCGCATTTGTCGAAAGGCTGAGACCCGTCCGCCCGAATCGAGATCCGCCGCTCCGTCGATCGATCAGGGCGCGCGTTTTCCGCAATCGCCGATCGTCATGCGATAAGGAATGTACAGCAGCAATTCCGCCGCCGATGCGCGTTCCCATTGGATTCGGCCGTTGAGTCCGTCGATCTCGATTTTGCAATCCAGCGCCATCGCATCCATCAGTTTTTTCGAGTCCTTGGCGATCGCGTCGATGATGTCGTAGCGAAAACGCTCGGGACGATTCATCACCAACGCGGTTTCGCCTTTGACGTCGATCTCGGTGCGGCCGACCTTATTCGTGCTGCGGATGAAGCGCCGCATCGCGGCGATGATGCTCTGCGCTTGCGCCGGATCGCCGCCGATATCGACTTGCACCTTCAGGTCGACCCGATTGGTGTCCGGGCGTTTGTCGTCGTTGTCCAGCTCGATCTGATAATTTTCGCGATTGAGCGCGATCGGGTAATCGTCTTCGTACAGAATGCGGTAACGGCCGCCGGCGGCCGAGATCATCTGCAAGATCGTCTCGTGAAGCTCGCGCCGACGCAACGCGGAGTCGCGGCTGTCGTTGCTCATGACGATCGACTGCAGAAGAAAATCTCCGGGCCGCGTGATCGAGACCGCGGGCGTATCGAGCAAATCGTCGTAGCTGATCCGCGTCCCCACGACGGTCACGCGATCGAGTTCGTCGAACTGCTCCTGCGCGAACGCCGGGGACGCTAAGGCCGCGAGCGCCGACGCAACGGCGAATAGACGGATATGTTCTCGTAGCACGATTGCCCCCGACGAAAGTGGATGCGCGCCATCTTCGCCCGTGACGGGACGCGGTTGCAAGGAACGATCGGGCACGGCATTCGATTCGTCCGCTCTGGCGTTTCGGGCATTAGGGTAGTCTCGCTTGACTTCGGTCATCGCTGGACGCGACCTGGGTCGCGACACTGGGACCACACGACTTCAAAGGAAGAACGATCATGAAGAACCGCAATGTCGCACCGCTCGCGCTCGCCTGCATTTCGGCTTGCGCCGCCCCCGCGTGCGTATTCGCCGCCGATCCGCCGCCGCCGTTGCGTCTCGAATGGGATCTGCGCGCGCGGCACGAACACGTCGCGGACGACGCGTTTTCGCACACCGCGGACGCCGCGACGCTGCGGCTGCGCGCAGGGTTGCGCGCCGAATTCGGCGGTGGCTGGAGCGCGTTGGTCGAGGCCGAGGGCATCGCCGATGCCGGCGACGGGTACAACAGCGGCGCGAACGGGGAAACGACCTATCCCGCCGCGATCGATCCGGAAGGGTCGGAATGGAATCAGGCCTGGAT
>SSGH01000060.1 GCA_008015835.1 Lysobacter sp. | reverse complement strand
GACGTCGCGATGCCCGCGGCGTCCTGCCCCCGGTGCTGGAGCACCTGCAGGCCATCATAAAGAAGCTGATTGACGGGTGTCGTCGCTACTACGCCCAGAATCCCACACATTTCAAACCACCTATCGGTATCGAAGTCTTTTTGCCAACGGCTCGGGGAGCCAGGGTCTTGAAGCCAGCACGGCGGTTTCGAGGGGGGCCGAAAGGCTCGCCTCCCGCCACCAGGCTTCCTTGGCGAAGCCGCCGATGCCGACGAGCAACGCCAATGCGAAAACTATCAGACCGCCCCTCAGGGTGCCGAAACAAGCCCCCAGGAAGCGATCGGCCAAACCCAGCCCGGCGGCCTGCACCAGCAGGCCGAGAAGCCAGCGTGCGAGTGCCACCACGATGAGAACGGCAATGAAAATCACCAAAAATGTCACCGGCCCCTGCAACAGCGGTTCCTTCACCCACTGTGCCGCATGGGGCTGAAGCTCCGGCATGAAGGACTTCGCCATCACGAAGGCCAGCAGCCAGGCCCCGAGCGCGATGAGCTCCGAGACCAGACCGCGCCAGAAACCAAGGAGCGCCGACAGCCCCACCAGGGCGAGAAGCGCGTAATCGAATCCGCTCAAGGAATCACACGGATCAAGGCTTGGCCGCGACCGACGCCGACACGCCGAGCACCTTCTGGATGCGCGCGGCCGCCTTGTCGGCCGCCGCCTTGTTCGGGAACGGGCCTGCTCGCACCCGGATCTTGTCGCCCAGCTTCTCGGTGTAGGAAGGGTAGCCTTCAGCCTTCAGCTTGGCCCGCAGGATCGCCACATTGCCCTCCTCGCGATAGGCACCGAGGCCCACCACATGGGACTTGCCGGCCTCATCCTTGGGACTGACACCGGCGAGCAGCGCCTTGGCGCGCTCGGCTTCGGCGCGGGCCTTTTCACGCTCCCGCTCCTTTTCGCGTTCGCGCTCTTTCTCCCGCTCCTTCTCCCTTTCGCGCTCGCGCTCTTTCTCCTTCAACCTGGGATCAGGCTTGGGCTCGGGCTTGGGTTCCGGCTTGCGGAGATCGGCCTTGGCCATCTCGGCCTTGGTCGGCTCGACCTTCTTCGGGGGCGGGATCAGCTCTTCACCGGGCTTGAAGACCGGGCTACCGGGCTCGGCACCCAGCCGCGCGCGGGCCGCCCCGTCGTCGACCTCGGGAGCGCTCGTCTCGTCCATCGCCACACCTGCCTGGGGCTGAGCCGGGGCAGGCGCCTTGCCGTTGATGACGCGGGAGGTGAAGTTGCTGCCCTCCTGGCTGGGAATGCGGATCTGTACATCCTGGGAAGGCGGCCGCGGCTCGTGATCCATCACCATCGGCAACACGATGGCAGCCGCCAAGGCCAGCGCTGCGGACCCTACCAGGCGCCTGCGCGCACGCTTCTTCAGGTCGATCTGGGAATCGTTATCCGCCATTCTTGCAGCACTTACCTATTGCGGTGCCTTCACCACCGCCAGCACGTCGGCCACGGTCAGGAAGGAACCAAAGATTACGATTCTATCACCCTCGGCCGCGCCATCACGTGCGACCTGGTACGCAGCCCGCGGCGAATCGTGTTCGCTGACATCGCCGCTCACCCCGACTTCGCGGAGGATCTCGGCCAGACGCGCTGCGCTCAGGCCGCGGGGGCCGGGCAGGCTCGCCAGGCGCCAGTGGTCAACCCGATCACGGAGCAAGCGGACGACACCGGCGACGTCCTTGTCGCCAAGCATGCCCAGCACCGCCCAGGTTTCGGGGAAATAGCCCATGCTCGCCAGGTTCTCGTTGAGAACCCCTGCGGCCTGGGGATTGTGGGCCACATCGAGGACGACCGCCGGACGCCCCGGGAGCACCTGAAAACGCCCGGGCAGCTCGACCAGCATGAAGCCCTGGCGGATGGCCTGCATGGGCACCGGCAGGATCTCACGCACGGCCTCGCAGGCAGCCATCACCGCCGAAGCGTTGAGGAGCTGGTTGGTGCCGCGCAGGGCCGGATAGGCCAGGCCGCCGCGCCGGCTGCCACCCGCCAGCCAGAAGGCCCACTGGTTCTGGTCGCCGGCGAAACCGAAATCGCGGCCGGTGACCCACAGCTTGGCGCCAATCGCCTCGGCGTGCGCCACAAGGGAAGCCGGCGGCATTGGATCGCTGCAGATGGCCGGACGGCCAGCGCGGAAGATACCGGCCTTCTCGAAGCCGATGGCCTCCCGGTTGTCGCCGAGAAAATCCATGTGATCCATCGCCACGCTGGTGACGATCGCGCAGTCGGGCTCGAAGACATTGACGGCATCGAGACGGCCACCCAGCCCCACTTCGAGGATGATCGCGTCGAGCCCGGAGCGGCAGAAGGCCACCCAGGCCGCCAGCGTGCCGTGCTCGAAGTAGGTGAGCGGAATCTCGCCGCGGGCCCGCTCGACCTCGGAGAATGCCTCGACGAGAGCCTCGTCGGACGCATCGCGCCCGTCGATCCGGACACGCTCGTTGTACTTCAGGAGGTGCGGTGAGGTGTAAAGACCGACCCGGTAGCCGGCGGCCAGCAACACGGCCTCGAGCAGCGCGCAGGTGGACCCCTTGCCGTTGGTGCCGCCGATGGTGAACACCGGGCAGGCCTGGGGCAGGTTCAGGGCGTCGCGGACCAGCCGCACCCTCTCGAGCCCGAGCTGGATGGCCTGGCCATGACGCGCTTCGAGCAGGCCGAGCCAGCCCTCGAGTGTTTCAGGCAGCTGCATGTCAGGCCACACTGCTGACGGAAGCCTGCCGGGTCAGCAGCGTGAGCAGCTCGGCGATGCGATCACGGAGCTCGCGGCGATCGATGATCAGATCGAGCGCACCCTTCTCGAGCAGGAACTCCGAACGCTGGAAGCCAGGCGGCAGGGTTTCGCGCACGGTCTGCTCGATCACCCGCGGGCCGGCAAAGCCAATCAGGGCCCCGGGCTCGCCGATCACCAGGTCGCCCATGAAGGCGAAGCTGGCCGACACGCCACCCATGGTCGGGTCGGTCAGGAGGGTGATGAAGGGCAGCTTGCGCTCGGCGAGCTGGGTGATTGCGGCCGTGGTCTTGGCCATCTGCATCAGCGAGAACAGACCTTCCTGCATCCGCGCGCCGCCCGTTGCGGTGACGCAGATGAAGGGCAGCCGCTGCTCGAGCGCAGCCTTCACGCCCCGCACGAAGCGTTCACCCACCACGGAGCCCATAGAACCGCCGAGAAACTCGAACTCGAAACAGGCCACGACCACCGGCACGGTCTTGATCGCGCCCTGCACCACGAGCAGCGCATCGGCCTCGCCGGTGTCCTCGTTGGCCGCGGCAAGACGATCGGGATAGCGCTTGGAATCCTTGAACTTGAGCGGGTCCACCGGCACCACCTCGGCGCCGATCTCGAAACGGCCTTCGGGGTCGAGCAGCAGGTCGATGCGCTGGCGCGCCCGGATGCGCTGATGGTGGCCGCACTTGGGGCAGACGTTGAGATTGCTCTCGAGGTCGGAACGGTACAGCACGGCCTCACAGGCCGGACACTTGCTCCACAGGCCTTCCGGAATCGCCTTGCGCCCGGAGGGCGTGTCGCGCTTGATCTTGGGCGGCAGGAGCTTCTTGAGCCAGCTCATCGGGCACCTCCCGGCTGCCCGACCGCGGCATCCATCGCTTCGCGCACGCCGCGGATGAAGGCGGTGACGCGAGCCGGCGCCTCGACCTGGCTGCTTTGCTCGATCTCCTCGATGATGCGGCTGCCGATCACGACCGCATCGGCGAGGCCGGCGATGCGTGCAGCGGTGGCCGCATCGCGGATGCCGAAGCCGACACCGACCGGCATGCCGACCTTGTCGCGAATGACCGGGATGCGCCGCGCCACTTCGTCAAGATCAAGGGTCGCCGACCCGGTGACACCCTTCAGGGAGACGTAATAGATGTAACCGCTGCCGGCCACCGCCACGTCGGCAAAGCGCTGCTCGGTGGAGGTAGGCGCCAGCAGGAAGACCGGATCGAGCCCCGCCGCCTTGCAGCTGGCGGCGAACTCGTGACATTCCTCGGGCGGATAGTCGACCACCAGCACGCCGTCGGCGCCGGCCTCTGCCGCCGCGCGGGTGAAGGACCCGACGCCCATCGCCTCGATCGGATTGGCATAGCCCATCAGCACGACAGGCGTCTCGTCGCCGGTCGCGCGGAAGCTGCGGACGATGTCGAGGACCTTGCGCATGCTCATGCCGGCGGCAATCGCCCGCTCGGAGGCGCGCTGGATGGTCGGGCCGTCGGCCATCGGATCGGAAAACGGAACACCGAGCTCGATGATGTCGGCACCGCCGGCCACCAGCGCCTGCATCAGCGGCAGGGTCAGCTCGGGGGCGGGGTCGCCGGCGGTGATGAAGGGGATCAGCGCCTTGCGCCCCTCTCCTGCAAGCCGCTTGAAAGTGTGTTGGATTCTGGACATGGACGGGTATGAATGGTCAGCGGCCCCGCCGGACTGGCCGGCGGGGCCGTGAGGATCAGAACTGGATGCCGGACTTCTCGGCGACGGTGTGCATATCCTTGTCGCCGCGACCGGAGAGGTTGACCAGTAGCACCTTGTCCTTGGGCAAGGTGGGGGCCAGCTTGGCCGCGTAAGCCAGCGCGTGGGACGACTCGAGGGCCGGGATGATACCTTCGAAACGGCACAGGTCGTGGAAAGCCTGCAGCGCCTCCGCGTCGGTGACACCGACGTATTCGGCCCGCTCGATATCCTTCAGCCAGGCGTGCTCGGGGCCGACGCCCGGGTAGTCGAGACCGGCGGAGATCGAGTGGGTCTCGATGATCTGGCCGTCCTCGTTCTGCAGCAGATAAGTGCGGTTGCCGTGCAGCACCCCCGGCCGGCCGGCCGAGAGCGACGCCGCGTGCATGCCGGTATCGATGCCGCTGCCGGCCGCCTCCACGCCGACGAGCCGCACGTCGGCGTGCTCGATGTAGGGGTGGAAGATTCCCATCGCGTTGGAGCCGCCGCCGACGCAGGCGATCACGTAGTCGGGCTGGCGCCCGGCCATCTCGGGCATCTGCTCGATGCACTCCTTGCCGATCACGGTCTGGAAGTCGCGGACCATCATCGGATAAGGGTGGGGGCCGGCCACCGTGCCGATGATGTAGAAGGTGTTGCCGATGTTGGTGACCCAGTCGCGCATCGCTTCGTTGAGCGCGTCCTTGAGGGTCTTCGAGCCGCTCTCGACAGGCACCACGGTGGCGCCGAGGAGCTTCATGCGATAGACGTTGGCCGCCTGGCGCCGGACGTCCTCGGAGCCCATGTAAACCACGCACTCCATGCCGTAGCGGGCCGCGACAGTGGCCGTCGCCACGCCATGCTGGCCGGCGCCGGTCTCGGCGATCACGCGGGGCTTGCCCATCCGGCGGGCGAGCATGGCCTGGCCGATACAATTGTTGATCTTGTGCGCGCCGGTGTGGTTTAGGTCCTCGCGCTTCAGGTAGATCTGGGCGCCACCGAGCAACTCCGACCAGCGCTTGGCGTGGTAGATGGGGCTGGGGCGACCGACGTAGTGCTTCAGTTCATACTCGAACTCGGCGACGAAGGCAGGGTCCTGCTGGGCCTCTTCGTAAGCCTGACGCAATTCGGTGAGGGCCGGGATCAGCGTTTCTGCGACGAAAATTCCGCCATAGGGGCCGAAGTGACCGCGTGCATCGGGTAGATCGTAGGGGGCATCAGCCATGTGCATGTTGAACTCCGGCAACAAATTCGATGATTCGGACTGCATCCTTGATTCCCTTTGCGGCCTCCACGCCACTCGACACATCCACGGCCCAGGGCTGAACACGCCGAACGGCCTCGGTGACGTTCCCGGCATTGAGCCCACCGGACAGGATCAGGGGCAAGGGAAGTTCTGAGGGAATGAGCGACCAGTCGAAGGTTTCACCCCCGCCGCCGTAACCTTCGACGAAGGCATCCACCAGCAAGCCCTGGGCACCCGGGAAACAGGCTGCGTATTTTAACAGATCGAGGCCAGGGCGCATCCGCGCGGCCTTGATGTAGGGCAGACCGAAGCCGAGACAGTTGGTTTCATGCTCATCGCCATGAAACTGCAGAACCTGCAACGGCACCTTGGCCAGCGCCTCGCGGACGAAATCCGGCGCCGGGTTCACGAACAATCCGACGATGCTCACGAAGGGCGGGACGAGACGTGCCAACTCGGCCGCACGCTCGAAGCTCACGTAGCGCGGGCTGGGCGGATAGAACACGAAGCCGATCGCGTCGGCACCGGCCGCGACGGCGGCGCGGACGTCCTCTTCGCGGGTCAGGCCGCAGATCTTGATACGGGTACGATGAGGCACGGGGCTCACGGCAGCAGGAGTTGCGGAGGCGCGATGATACGCCCCCCACCGGGCAGCGGCCACTGGGGCGGATAATCGACACCGCACAGGTAAAGCCCATCGGGTGCGAAGGTGGGCGCCGCGAGGCTGCGGTCACGCGCGGCCAGGAGTTCGGCCATCCAGCCCACCGGGCGTCGGCCCTTGCCCACGAACACCAGCGAGCCCACCAGATTTCGGATCATGTGGTGGAGAAATGCATTGGCGTGAAAGTCGAACACGACCACCTCGCCCCGTCGCTGGACCGACACCGAATGCATCAGGCGAACAGGAGACTTGGCCTGACATTCGGCAGCACGGAAAGACGTGAAATCGTGCTCACCCGCAAGGCAGGCCGCAGCCACAGCCATCGCCTCCTCGTCGAGATCGCCGTGGGTCCACCCGACCCGCCCGCCGGCAAGCCCGGGGCGAATCCGCCGGTTGAGGAGCACATACCGATAGCGGCGCGCCTCGGCGCTGAAGCGGGCATGAAAGCTCTCGTCCACCTCCACCGCCCACAACACGCCGATGCACGCTGGCAAATGGCTATTGACCCCCCTCACCCAGGCCTCGAGGGGCCGATGGGCCGTGGTGTCGAAATGGGCCACCTGCATGCTGGCATGAACCCCCGTGTCGGTGCGCCCGGCGCACACGAGCTTGACCGGCGCCTGGGCGATCTGCGCCAGCGCCCGCTCCAGGAAGTCCTGCACGGTGCGTCCGTGGGGCTGAGTCTGCCAGCCTTCGAAGGCGTTCCCGGCGTATTCGATACCTATAGCGATCCTCACCGGAGCGCTCCCCAGGCGATCAGCGCCAGCAAGGCCCCGATAAGAAGCCGGTCGGGCACCGCCAGTGCCTGCCGACGAACCCACAAAGCGGGGTCCGAGGGCGTGTCGGCGTGGCCGTCGAGGAGCGCCCTCCAGCCGCCCTCCGGCGGGCGCTCCACGTAGGCCATCACCAGCAGCACGCGAAGCGCCAGACGCTCCACGGGAAAGCCGAACTTGCCAAGCGGCGCTGCCAGAGTCATCAATCCGGACACCAGCGTCCTTTCGTCAGTCGTTTCAAGGAGAAGAGCGACCACGATGAGCACCGAGAGCAGGCGAACACCATGGCCAGCCGCCAGCATCAGGCCCTCACGCGTCGGCCCGGCCTGCCCGAGCGCCGAAAGCAGGGCCTCGCCAGGTGTAAAAAAAGCAAACAGGACAATCAGGACGATCAGCAGGAATCGGGCACGTCGCACCAGCCGCAGGCTCAGCTGGCGGGCGAACAAAAGCCCCAGCGTGACAACGACAAGCCCGAAGCCCCACAAAAGGGGGCCTCGGGCCAGTTGTACGAAAACGATCAAGGCTATCCACCCGACGAGACGCGTCGCCGGATGCAGGCTGTTCAGCACGAACCCGAAACTTCGCTGTCGCTCCGCGCGATCAGGACAGGCGACCGAGAATCAGGCGAGCTTCATCCTGCTGACGGCCGGAGCCCTCGCGCAGGACCTCTTCAACCAGTTCCCGCGCGCCCTCCTTGTCACCCATTTCTTCATAGGCGCGAGCCAGTTCGAGCTTGGTCGCGACCTCCTGCTGAAGATCCAGATCGAGGGGCGGCTCGGTGGGCGGGCCAGCGTCCGGCATTTCGATCGCCGTATCGACAGTCCGGCTGAGCTCCATGTCGATCGCGTTCAGGTTGCTCGAAGTGGCAAACGAGGCACGCGGCGGAATCTTGGGCTCTGCCTTTTCGTCGAGTTCGAAATCGAAATCAAGGAGGCTGCTGTCGAAACTCGTGCGCTCCAGAT